>NZ_BBPP01000033.1:51909-66566 GCF_000787835.1 Streptacidiphilus melanogenes | reverse complement strand
GGCGGCCGCTGCGGCGGGCGGGCCGCTCGGCGGCACGGCAGCCGGCACGGACGGCTCCAACGGACGGGTACGGCGCCGCGCGGGGGCGTCCGGCGGCGGATCGGGCGGACACGTCGGGCTCGCGGCCGAGACCGCGCGGCACGGCGCGGGTTCCGCGCCGGAGGCGGTCCTCGCCTCCGGGGCGGTGCGTCCGGTGCCGGAGGCGCCGCTGGCACCCGGGGAGGTGGAGCGGCTGGTCGGTGGCTGGCACCACGACCCGCACGGGCTGCTCGGCGCGCACGACACGGTGTACGGCACCGCCGTGCGCGTGCTGCGCCCGCTGGCCGAGCGCGTCGTCGTCAGCAGCGGCACCGCCAGGTTCGAGCTGACGCACCAGCAGGACGGCCTCTTCACCGGCCTGCTGCCGAAGGGCTGCGTCAGCGAGGGCTACCTGCTCCAGGTCACCTACGCCGGCGTCGAGCACGAACAGGAGGACGGCTACCGCTTCCTGCCCACCCTCGGCGAGACCGACCTGCACCTGATCTCCGAGGGCCGCCACGAGCAGCTGTGGCTGGCGCTCGGCTCGCATCCGCGGCTGGTCGAGGGCGTCACCGGCACCGCCTTCGCCGTCTGGGCGCCCAACGCCTCCGGCGTGCGCGTCATCGGCGACTTCAACGGGTGGAACGGCGCCTCGCACCCGATGCGCTCGCTCGGGGCGAGCGGCGTGTGGGAGCTGTTCGTGCCGGGCATCGGCGAGGGTGCGACGTACAAGTTCGAGATCGCCACCCGCGACGGCCGGATGCTGCAGAAGGCCGACCCTTTCGCCCGCCGCGCCGAGTGCCCGCCGTCGACCGCCTCGATCGTCACCATCGCGCGGCACGAGTGGCACGACGCCGAGTGGATGGCCACCCGGGGTCGGCTGCCGCACCACGAGGCGCCGATGAGCGTCTACGAGATCCACCCCGGCTCCTGGCGGCCGGGCACCACCTACCGCCAACTGGCCGAGGAGCTGCCCGGCTACGTCCGCGACCTGGGCTTCACCCACGTCGAGCTGATGCCGGTGATGCAGCACCCCTTCGACGGCTCGTGGGGCTACCAGGTCTCCGGCTACTTCGCGCCGGCCGCACGCCTGGGCTCCCCCGACGACTTCCGCTACCTGGTCGACAAGCTGCACCAGGCCGGGATCGGCGTGATCGTCGACTGGGTGCCCGCGCACTTCCCGAAGGACGACTTCGCCCTCGCCCGCTTCGACGGCGAGCCGCTGTACGAGCCGGCCGACCCGCGTCGCGCCGAGCACCCGGACTGGGGGACGCTGGAGTTCGACTACGGCCGCGCCGAGGTCCGCAACTTCCTGGTCGCCAACGCCGTCTACTGGGGCGAGGAGTTCCACGTCGACGGCCTGCGGGTGGACGCGGTGGCGTCCATGCTCTACCTGGACTACTCCCGTGAGCACGGCGAGTGGGCGCCGAACGAGCACGGCGGGCGTGAGAACTGGGACGCCGTCAGGTTCCTGCAGGAGATGAACGCGACGGTCTACCGGCGCTGCCCGGGCATCGTGACCGTCGCCGAGGAGTCCACCGCCTGGCCGGGGGTGACCGCGCCGACGGAGCACGGCGGCCTCGGCTTCGGCCTGAAGTGGAACATGGGCTGGATGCACGACTCGCTCGTCTACATGAGCAAGGAGCCGGTGCACCGCAAGTACCACCACAACGAGATGACCTTCTCGATGGTGTACGCGTACAGCGAGAACTACGTCCTGCCGATCTCGCACGACGAGGTGGTCCACGGCAAGCGGGCGCTGGTCTCCAAGATGCCCGGCGACTGGTGGCAGCAGCGCGCCAACCACCGCGCCTACCTGGGCTTCATGTGGGCCCACCCGGGCAAGCAGCTGCTGTTCATGGGCAGCGAGTTCGCCCAGGGCGCGGAGTGGGACCACAAGGAGGGCCCGCAGTGGTGGGTGCTGGGCGAGGACTGGCCGGCGCACGCCGAGCACGAGGGCGTGCGCGAACTGGTCCGCGACCTGAACCGGCTCTACCTGGACACCCCGGCGCTGTGGCAGCTGGACTCCGCCCCGGCCGGCTTCTCCTGGCTGGACGGGGGCGCGGCGGAGGACAACGTCTTCTCCTTCGTCCGCTACGACGCCCAGGGGCGGCCGCTGGTCTGCGTCAGCAACATGTCGCCCGTGGTCCGGCACGGCTTCCGGGTCGGGCTGCCGACGGTCAGGGCCGACGTGCGGGACGCGCGCTGGCTCGAGGTCCTCAACACCGACACCGAGGTCTACGGCGGCAGCGGGGTCGGCAACCCCGATCCGGTCAAGGCCGAGCAGGTCGGGTGGAACGGCCGGGACACCAGCGCCGAGCTGACGCTGCCGCCCCTTTCCACCATCTGGTTGAGCCCCGCGTAGCCGGGGCGCGGCCCGTAGGGTGGGCCGCATGACCGTCGTCCAGATCCCCGGTTCCAAGTCCGTCACCGCCCGCGCGCTGTACCTGGCGGCCGCGGCCGAGGGCACCACCACGCTGCGTCAGCCGCTGCTCTCCGACGACTCGGAGGGCTTCGCCGAGGGCCTGATCTCGCTCGGCTACCGGGTGGAGCGGCAGCAGGGGGTTTGGACGATCGAGGGCCGCCCGGCCGGTCCGGGCGTCGCCTCCGCCGACGTGTACTGCCGCGACGGCGCGACGACCGCCCGCTTCCTGCCGGCGCTCGCCGCCGCCGGGCACGGCTCGTTCCGCTTCGACGCGTCCGCGCAGATGCGCCGCCGCCCGCTCGGCCCGCTCACGCAGGCGCTGCGCGAGCTGGGCGTGGACCTGGTGCACGAGCAGGCCGAGGGCCACCACCCGCTGCGGATCGAGGCGGACGGCATCAAGGGCGGCGCACTCACCCTGGACGCGGGCCTGTCCTCGCAGTTCCTCACCGCGCTGCTGCTGACGGGTCCGCTGACCGAGCAGGGTCTTGAGATCACCGTCACCGACCTGGTCTCCGTGCCGTACGTGGAGATCACGCTCGCGATGATGAACCGCTTCGGCAACCCGGCCCGCCGCGAAGGGGACACCTTCGTCGTCCCGCCGGTCCCCTACACCGCGACGGACTACCTGATCGAGCCGGACGCCTCGACGGCCAGCTACGTCTTCGCCGCCGCCGCGCTGACCGGCAACACCGTCACCGTCCCGGGCCTGGGCACCGGTTCGCTCCAGGGCGACCTGCGCTTCGCCGAGGTGCTGCGGGAGATGGGCGCGGACGTCTCGATCAGCTCCGAGGGCACGACGGTCACCGGCACCGGCCGGCTGCGCGGTGTCACCGTCAACATGCGGGACATCTCCGACACCGTCCCGACCCTGGCCGCGATCGCCCCGTTCGCGGACGGCCCGGTCCGCATCGAGGACGTCTACAACACCCGCATCAAGGAGTGCGACCGCCTCGCCGCCTGCGAGCAGAACCTAGCCGCCCTGGGCGTCCCGGTGACCACGGGCCGCGACTGGATCGAGATCCGGCCCGCGCGGCCGGCCGGGCCGGTCGAGATCGCCTGCCACGGCGACCACCGGATCGCGATGTCCTTCTCGATCACCGGCCTGCGCACGCCCGGCGTCACCCTGGACGACCCGGGCTGCGTGAAGAAGACCTTCCCCGGCTTCCACGACGCCCTCGCCGCGCTGCGCGCCGAGTGGGGCGTCTGAGGCCCACTCGGGCCCCTCGGTACACCCGGCTCGCCGCCGCGAGTTCAGGTGTCCACCAGGTGGGACGGCAACGGTTTCCGCTCGACAGGCCCTGGAGCGCCACTGAATCCGCATTCCAGGAAGCCTTGTAAACGAATTCCGCCAAACCATTGCCAGGCTCGGTCCGCTAGCGGCAGCATGTGGCACGCGCTGGAGCCAGAGGTGTACGAGCGGCGATCCCGCTTCCGGAAACACCGGCGACACAAGGCTGTTGCCCAGCTCGCGATCACACCTGCTTGAGTGCGTTCGGCATGCCCCCATGTACCTGCCGTGCGCGCCCCGTCCCCACCAGCCGGCATCCGAGGCCCCCTCCCCACACCTCGACCGCCGCAGGAGAGGTTCCTCCGTTGAGCGAGTTCACCCCGACCGAAGGAAGAGGAGGCCTGCGGGCCAACGTCCTCGGCACCTTCGACACGATCGTCATGGCCATCGCCGGCAGCGCCCCCGCCTACTCGCTGGCCGCCAGCACCGTCGCCCTGCTGGCCGCGGCCGGCCTCTTCAGCCCCGCCGCGCTGCTGTGGTGCGCGATCCCGATGCTCGGCATCGCCTGGGCCTTCAACTACCTGGGCCGTCTCGACGTCAACGCGGGCGCCAGCTACTCCTGGGTGGGCCGCGCGCTGCACCCGGCGCTGGGCTTCGCCGCGGGCTGGTCGCTGGTCGTCTCGGCGCTGATCTTCATGGTCGCGGGCTCGCTTCCGGCCGGTCAGTACACCCTCTCCCTCTTCTCCGACACGCTGCCCAACAACACCTGGGCCTGCGTGGGCGTCGGCGCCTTCGTCTTCCTGGTGATGGCGCTGCTGGTGCTGCTCGGCGCGCGGATCACCGCGCACGCGCAGTGGATCATGACCGGCATCGAGGTGCTGATCCTCGCGGGCTTCGGCATCGCGGCGCTCATCCACGGCGGCAGCGCGGCGCACTTCCAGTGGTCCTGGCTGTGGGGCTTCGGCCACTTCGGCGGCATGAGCGGCTTCGCCGGGGCGGCGCTGGTCGCGGCCTTCTACTTCTGGGGCTGGGACGTCACCGCCAACCTGAGCGAGGAGACCACCGACTCGCAGAAGAACTCCGGCATGGGCGGCCTGCTCGGCGTCGCCGCGGTCTTCGCCCTCTTCGAGATCGTCACCATCGCGGTCAACATGATGGTCAGCCAGAAGGACATCGCGGGCGGCGCGCCCTTCCTCAACACCCTGGGCGAGGCGGTCTGGCCCGGCGCCGGCGGCAAGATCATGGTGCTGGCCGTGGTGCTCTCCACCATCGCCACGCTGGAGACGACGCTGATCCAGATCAGTCGTTCGCTCTTCGCCATGGGCCGCGACAAGACCCTGCCGGCCGTCTTCGGCAAGACCCACGCCCGCTGGCAGACCCCCTACATGGCGCTGGCCGTCATCGTGGTCATCTCGCTGGGCCTCTTCGTCGCCTCCAGTGCCCTGGGCTCCGTGACCAAGATCCTCAACGACGCGGTCGCCGCGATCGGCCTGCAGATCTGCGTCTACTACGCGCTGGCCGGCATCGCGGTGGTCGTCGCCTACCGCAAGGTGGCGTTCAAGTCGCTGCGCAACACCATCTTCGTGGCCGTCTGGCCGGGCGCGGGCGCGATCTTCATGGGCTTCCTCTTCGTCGAGAACTGCATGAACCTGCCGCTCGTCCAGATCCTGATCGGCCTCGGCGCGCTGGCCGTCGGCGTCATCCCGCTGGCGATCTACTGGGCCAAGGGCAGCGAGTTCTACACCAACCCCGGCGCCCGCCTGGACGCCGCGCTCGCCGACGCGGTCGACGCCGAGTTCGGCAGCTCGTCGCTGACGACCACCGCCTCGCACGGCGGCGGGGTCGCCACCGATCTATGACGTTCCATCAGCAGTTCCAGCCGCAACCGGCAGTCAACGACGACTGCCGGTTGTCGGCTTTTCCGCATTTCCGCGTTCCGCGTTCCGGTACTCATGCAGGGGGAGCCACCATGGCCCGCGCCTCACGACGCCGCACCACCGCACCACCGTTCGACCCGACGCTCGGCGACGCCGAACTCGCCACCGCCCGTCGGGACCTCGTCGTCGGACGCTGGCAGGGAGCCCGCGACCTGTTGCGCGCCACCGGCCGCGACTGGGACCGCCGTACCCACAGGATGCGGATGCTCGCGGACGCGGCGGCCGCGACCCGCACCGTCGAGACCTGGCAGGTCGCCGAGCCGACCAACCCCGACGCGCTGGCGCTGCGCGCCGAGACGGAGGTGCAGCGCCTCTTCCTCGCCGTCGCCTCCGTCGCCCAGAGCAGCGGCACGCCGCCACCGGGCCAGGACGCGTTGGACCGGCGCGAACTCGACCGCACCGCCCGCATCTGCCTCCAGGCCGCGGAGCGGCACCCCACCGACCCCGTCCCGTGGGTCTCCCTGATGACCCTCGCCCGCCTCTACGCCGGCGGGCACCCGCACGTCTGGCAGTGGTGGCGCGAACTCCAGGCCCGCGACCAGTTCAACCGCGAGGGCCACCACCAGGTGCTGCGCCACCTGTCCGCGCGCTGGCACGGCAGCTACGGCGAGATGTACAACTTCGCCCGCGACAGCGCGGCGTTCGCGCCGCCGGGCTCGCCACTGGCCGCCCTCACCCAGGCCGCGCGGGCGGAGCACTTCCGCCACCGCGTCGAGACGGAGGGCGAGGCGGCCGTGGGCCTCACCTACCACTGGACCCACGAGGTCGCCGTCCAGGCCCTCCACGGCACGCTCCGCACCTGGATCGCCCACCGCGGCCCCACGGAGCACGCGCAGGACCCGGCCGACCTCAACCTCCTCCTCCACGGCCTGGTCTTCGCGGGCATGCTGCAGGAGGCCAAGGAGATCAGCGCGCTGCTGGGCGACCGCCCCACCCGCATCCCCTGGTCCTACTGCGGCGACCCCACCGCCCTCTTCGACCACTGGCGCGGCCAACTCGGCGGCTAGCACGCTCCGCTCCCGCCTGTCGTCGCACCACCTCAGGGGCGCGGGGCTGTGCCGAAGTGCGGCTCCACCGCGTGGGCGCGACACTCCCCCAGCCTTCGGCCGGGAGGTGCCCCCTCCCCACGCAGGCAGAGCCCCGAACGCGCAGGGCCATCCGCTCATCAGTGGTTCGCGCAGTTCCCCGCACACCTCAGGTGCGTGCCACGTCCCTGGCGATCTTGGTCACGGTTTCGGAGGTGTGGGCATGCTGTCCGAAATGTGAAGGTAGTCTCGAAGCCGCTCGAACAGTGACTCGGAACGGAGTACCTCGGTGGCCCGCAGTGTCTACGTGACCGGTATCGGGAGGGGGGACGGCCGGCAGGCCGTCGAGCTGGGGGTCATGGAACTGCTGACCCGGCACGTCGACCGGGTCGGCCTGTTCCGGCCGCTCGTGCACGCCTCCGCCGACCACGTCGTCGAGCTGCTGCGCGGGCGGTACCGGGTGGATCTCCCGCCGGAGGCCATGTACGGGCTCAGCTACGACGAGGCCGCGGCGATCCAGGCCGAGCGCGGGCAGGACGAACTGGTCGGGCTGCTGGTGGACCGCTTCCACGCGGTCGAGCGGGCGTGCGAGGCCGTGCTCGTCCTCGGGACGGACTTCGCGTCCACCAACATCCCGGACGAGCTCGCGCTCAACGCGCGGCTCGCGAACGAGTTCGGCGCCGGCGTGCTGCCGGTCATCGGCGGGCACCGCGAGAGCGCCGAGACGGTCGTCAACGAGGTCCGCAACGCGCACCGCTCCTACACCGACCTGGGCTGTTCCATCCTGGCGATGATCGCCAACCGCGTCGCGCCGAGCGACAAGCAGGCCGTGGCCAGGCGGCTGGCGAACCGGCCGGACGTGCCCTGCTACGTGATCCCGGACGACCCGGCGCTCTCCGCGCCGACCGTCACCCAGGTGGCCGAGGCCACGCGCGCCGAGGTGCTGCTCGGCGATCCCGCGGGCCTCGCCCGCGACGTGCGGCGGTTCGTGTTCGGCGGCGCGATGCTGCCCAAGTTCCTCGACGCGCTCTCCGACGGCTGCCTGGTGATCACCCCGGGCGACCGCGCGGACCTGCTGATCGGCTCCCTCGCCGCGCACGCGGCGGGCGCGCCGCCGATCGCGGGGGTGCTGCTGACGCTGGGCGAGACGCCCGGTCCGATCGTGATGAACCTGGCCTCGCGCCTGGCCCCCGGCACGCCCGTCCTGGCGGTCCAGGAGGGCAGCTACCCGACCGCGATGGACCTGTCCACGCTGGAGGGCAAGCTGACCGCGGCCAGCCCTCGCAAGGCGGAGACCGCGCTGGGCCTGTTCGAACTGCACGTCGACACCGCCGAGCTGACGGACCGGATCGAGCTGACGCGCACCGAGCGGGTCACCCCGATGATGTTCGAGCACGAGCTGCTGGAGCGCGCCCGCGGTGCCGCGCTGCGCGAGATCGTGCTGCCCGAGGGCGTCGAGGACCGGGTGCTGCGTGCGGCGGAGGTGCTGCTGCGGCGCAACGTCTGCCACCTGACGCTGCTCGGCTCCGAGGACGCGGTCCGCCGCAAGGTCGCCGAGCTCGGGCTGAACATCACCTTCGACGCGGCCGACCCCGCCGACGACGCGGACGGCGCGCGGGCCCGCGCGCGGATCATCGACCCGGTCACCTCGCCGCTGCGCGACCGCTTCGCCGAGGTCTACGCCGAGCTGCGCCGGCACAAGGGCATGACGGTCGAGCAGGCCCTCGACGTCGTCACCGAGGTCAGCTACTTCGGCACGCTGATGGTCCAGGAGGGCCTGGCCGACGGCATGGTCAGCGGCGCGGTGCACTCGACGGCCGCGACCATCCGCCCGGCCTTCGAGATCATCAAGACCTCACCGGAGGCGAAGATCGTCTCCTCGGTCTTCTTCATGTGCCTGGCCGACAAGGTCCTGGTCTACGGCGACTGCGCGGTCAACCCGGATCCGGACGCCGAGCAGCTGGCGGACATCGCGATCCAGTCGACGGCGACGGCCGCCCGTTTCGGCGTCAGTCCGCGGGTGGCGATGCTCTCCTACTCGACCGGCACCTCGGGCTCGGGTGCGGACGTGGACAAGGTGCGCAAGGCGACCGAGCTGGTGCGCGGACAGCGTCCGGACATCGCGGTGGAGGGCCCGATCCAGTACGACGCGGCGGTGGACCCGTCCGTGGCCATGACCAAGCTGCCGGGTTCGGCCGTGGCGGGGCAGGCGAGCGTGCTGATCTTCCCGGACCTGAACACCGGCAACAACACCTACAAGGCCGTGCAGCGCTCGGCCGGGGCGATCGCGGTCGGACCGGTCCTCCAGGGGCTGCGCAAGCCCGTCAACGACCTGTCGCGCGGCGCGCTCGTGCAGGACATCGTCAACACCGTGGCCATCACGGCCGTCCAGGCCCAGCAGGCGGCGGCCCAGCAGGTGGCGGCGCAGCAGACCGAGGAGTCCAAGTGAGCCAGGCGACCCGGGTGCTGGTACTCAACTCCGGCTCCTCGTCGGTGAAGTACCAGCTCATCGACATGGCGGACGGCGACCGGCTCGCGCTGGGCATCGTCGAGCGGATCGGCGAGGGCCAGGGGCGGATCAAGCACGAGCCCGCCGGACACCTGCCGCGTGAGCGCTACCAGGCCTTCCCGGACCACGCCGCCGCACTGAGCGCCGTCGCCGAAGAGCTGGCCGCCGACGGTCTGGGGCTGGACTCCCCGCGTCTGGCCGCCATCGGCCATCGCACCGTCCACGGCGGCACCCGCTTCACCGAGCCGACGCTGATCACCGACGAGGTGGTCGAGGAGCTGCGCGAGCTGATCCCGCTGGCGCCGCTGCACAATCCGGCCAACATCACCGGCATCGAGGTGGCCCGCAAGCTCCGTCCCGACCTGCCGCAGGTGGCCGTCTTCGACACCGCCTTCCACGCCGCCATGCCGGAGCACGCGGCCCGCTACGCGATCGACAAGGCGACGGCCGACGCCCACCAGGTGCGCCGCTACGGCTTCCACGGCACCTCCCACCAGTACGTCTCGCGTCGCACCGCGCAGCTGCTGGACGCCTCGCCCGAGGCGGTCAACGTGATCGTGCTGCATCTGGGCAACGGCGCCAGCGCCTCGGCCGTGGCGGGCGGACGCTGCGTGGACACCTCGATGGGCCTGACCCCGCTGGAGGGCCTGGTCATGGGCACCCGCTCCGGCGACATCGACCCGGCCGTGGTCTTCCACCTGCACCGCGTCGGCGGCCTGACGATCGACGCGATCGACGCCCTGCTGAACCGCCGCAGCGGCCTGCTGGGCCTGTGCGGGGACAACGACATGCGGGAAATCGGACGCCGAATGGGCGAGGGAGACCCGGACGCGCGACTGGCCTTCGACATCTACATCCACCGTTTGCGGAAATACATCGGGAGTTACTACGCGGTAATGGGCCGGGTGGACGCCATCGCGTTCACCGCGGGGGTGGGTGAGAACTCCGCGGCGGTGCGCGAGGCGGCGCTCGCGGGCATGGAGCCGCTGGGCATCGAGCTCGATTCGGTGCGCAACGCGGTGCGCGGCAGCTCTCCCCGCCTGATCTCGACGGACTCCTCCCGGGTGCGGGTGGCGGTGGTTCCGACGGACGAGGAACTGGAGATCGCCCAGCAGACCTTCGCGGTCGTGCGCCGGAGTGCGGACCCGGGTTCAGAAATGCGTTGAATGCGCGGAATGCGCTCGAAAGCTAAGCCGATAGGATGAGCCATATGCGCCGAGCCAAGATCGTTTGCACTCTGGGTCCCGCGACCGACGGATTCGAACAGCTGAAGTCGCTGATCGAAGCCGGAATGAACGTCGCCCGACTGAATATGAGCCACGGCAGCCACGCCGAGCACGAGAACCGCTACAACAACGTCCGCGCGGCCGCCGAAGCGGCCGGCCGCGCCGTGGGCGTGCTCGCCGACCTGCAGGGCCCCAAGATCCGTCTCGCCACCTTCGCCAACGGTCCGGTGACCGTGGAGAACGGCGACACCTTCACCATCACCACCGAGGACTGTCCCGGCGACCAGCACATCTGCGGCACGACCTACAAGGGTCTGCCCGGCGATGTGAAGCCCGGCGACCCGGTCCTCATCAACGACGGCGTGGTCGCCCTGGAGGTCGTCAGCGTCGACGGCCCCCGCGTGGTGACCCGAGTGGTCGAGGGCGGCGTGCTCTCGAACAACAAGGGCATCAACCTGCCCGGCGCGGCGGTCAACGTCCCCGCGCTCTCCGAGAAGGACAAGGACGACCTCCGGTTCGCCCTCCGCCTCGGCGTCGACATGGTCGCCCTCTCCTTCGTCCGCAACGCCGCGGACATCGAGGACGTCCACAAGGTCATGGACGAGGAGGGGCGCCGCGTCCCGGTCATCGCCAAGGTCGAGAAGCCGCAGGCCGTGGACGCCATGGAGGAGATCGTCCTGGCCTTCGACGCGGTGATGGTCGCCCGCGGCGACCTCGCGGTCGAGTACCCGCTGGAGAAGGTGCCGCTGGTGCAGAAGCGGCTGATCACGCTCTGCCGCCGCAACGCCAAGCCGGTCATCGTCGCCACCCAGATGATGGAGTCGATGATCACCCAGTCCCGTCCGACCCGCGCCGAGGCCTCCGACGTGGCCAACGCCATCCTGGACGGCACGGACGCGGTCATGCTCTCCGCGGAGTCCTCGGTCGGCAAGTTCCCGATCGAGACCGTGCAGACCATGGGCCGGATCATCGAGGCGGCGGAGGAGGAGCTGCTCTCGCAGGGTCTCCAGCCGCTCAACCCCGGCCGCAAGCCCCGCACCCAGGGCGGTTCCATCGCCCGCGCGGCCTGCGAGCTCGGCGACTTCCTCAACGCCAAGGCGCTGGTGGCCTTCACCAAGTCCGGTGACACCGCCCGCCGCCTCTCGCGCTACCGCTCCCCCATCCCGATCATGGCGTTCACCCCGGAGACCTCCACGCGCAACCAGCTGGCCCTCAGCTGGGGCGTGGACACCTTCGTGCTCCCGCAGGCCCCCAACACCGACGCCATGGTCGACCAGGTCGACGAGGCGATGATGGCCCAGGGCAAGTACGGCAAGGGCGACACCATCATCGTCACCGCCGGCTCCCCTCCGGGCATCGTCGGCACGACCAACATGGTCCGCGTCCACCACCTGGCCACCGGCGACTGACCCGTCCGGGACCCTCGCACGGCCCCTCGGCGCCACGGCGCCGGGGGGCCGTCGCGTTCACCGGGCCGGCGCGCGGGTGAGCGCGCCGAGGACCGCCCAGGGGTTGGGGAGGTCGCCGGGCGTCGCGTAGCCGTGGGCGGGGGCGTCCGGTGGGGCCGCGTAGACGAGGTGGGCGCCCGGGTCCGGGGCGCGGTCCCCGTAGGCGGACCAGGGACCCTCGAAGGTGACCACGAGGTCGGCGAGGTCGAGGTAGGCCGGGTGGGGCGGCAGGCCCGGGTTGAGGGCGACGTAGGCCGCGCCCAGGGAGCGTGCCGCGACGGTGAGACGGGCGTAGTGCGGGAGGGCCTCGGAGCCGTCCGGGGTCTGGTCCAGGAAGACGCCGTCGACGTCGTACCAGTCCCGGTAGGCGGCGATTTCGGCGACCACCTCGGCGTGCGGGCGGCGGCCGTAGTCCGTGTCGACGTACCCCAGCACACGCGTCCCGACGAGCCCCGCGCGCACCTGCGCGTACGCCGGGTCAGGACCCGGGCCCGGACCGCTGGCGGGGTTCACGACGACCGCGGCGAGCTGCGGCGCCGCAGCTCGCAGCACGGCCCATGACGCCGGGTCGTCGCTCGGGTGGAAGTACGCGGGGACCAGGAGGCGGGATATCGCGTCGTCGCTCACGCCCGGTTCAACGACGCAACGCGCATGAGGAAACCCCCACCGGACGGACCGGAGGGGGTTCTCAGTGTGAGCGGCCGCGCGGGCGGCGGCTCACTGACCGAGCGGCGTGTAGTACAGGTGCATGCCCGGGATGGTCAGGTTCCCGCCGAACTGGCCCTGCTGAATCGCCGTCACGTTGCCCAGCTCCAGGGTGAGCGGGATCGGGACGGCGCCGATCAGGTTGTAGAGCCACTGCGGCAGGGTGTCCGGCGTCAGGTCGATGCCGATGTTCAGCAGCCCCAGCGGGATGCCCTCGGCCGCGAGGATGGTGCCCTTCAGCTCGGTGACGTACATCGTCACCGTGCCGCCGCGCATCGTCGACGTGGAGCCGGGCGAGCCCTGGACGTGGACCTCCTGGCCGCGCTGGTTCGCGGACATGTCCAGGTCGCCGATGTTGACCTCCTCGGCGGTGAACTTCAGCACGCGCTCCGTGCTGCCGTCCGCCAGCGGGATGGTGACGACGCCGTGGAACTCGGTGTTGATCAGCTTCAGGTCCGAGGAGTGCAGCGTCCACTTCTCCACCGGCATGGTGCCGGCCGCCAGCTGCGAGCTGACCGAGGTGTCCAGCGGCGCGGCCAGGTGACTGACGTCGCACTGCTTGGTCGGGTCGCTGCTCGCGGACGCGCTGGGCGTCGCGGAGGCCGTGGGCGCCGGGGTGCGGGTCGGCGACGCGGTCGGCGAGGTGGTCGGTGACGTCGTCGGCGTGCTGCTCGGCGTGGCCGAGGGGGTGGCCGACGGCGTGGTGGCCGCGGCGGTCGGCTTCGCGGCGCTGCGCACCGCGGCGGTGTGGGCCACGGAGGCCGCAGCAGCCGACGCGGAGGGCGTCGCCGAAGGCGAGACGGAGGGGGCCGGCGCCGTGTGGGCGGTGAGACCGCCCAGCAGGCCGCCCAGGAGGCCGCCGAGCAGCCCTCCGGAGGACGAGCCGCCCTGCGAGGGGCTGGGCGAGGGAGTGGGCGTCGTTCCGCCGCCCCCGCTGGTGCCACCGGCACCCGTGCCACCGCCGGTACCCGTACCGCCCGTGGCCGTGCCGCCCGAGCCGCCGGTGCCCGACGTACCGCCGGTGCCGCCGGTACCACCGCTGCCGCCGGTGCTCGACGTGCCGCCGGAACCGCTGCGCTGGGTGGGCACGGACGAGGTGCCGTTCTTGGTGGACTTGGCCGTCGTCCCGGCGGTCTTCGCCGCGTGCGCGCTCGGCGTGGCCGAGGTCGTCGCGCCGGTGTCCGTGCCGGGGGCGCCCTTGGTGCAGGCGGAGCCGGCCGTCTCCGGGGCGGAGGCGGGCACCGCCTTCGGCGCAACTCTCGGACCGGCGTCGGCGGCGAAGGCCAGCTTCGGCGCCAGCGTGCCCATCAGCAGGGCCGTCGGCATCGCGGTCAGGGCGATGGCGCGACCGACGGGGCGCTGGATGCGCCCGCGCACGGTGGGCCGGGGAGCAGCGTGACGCCCGGCGGTGCGAGCCGGCTGCTGCTCGTTCTCACTCGACACTCTTGCTCTCCTCCTGCGGCTGCTGCGCCTGCGGCATCGCCGTCGGCAGCTCGGCCACGTCGGCCTCGCCCGCCTGCTGGGTCGGAAGAACCACCTGGGTGTCCGCCTCGGCCGTCCGCTCAGCGACCGCCGACTCCCCGGTGACCGCGTGGGCCGCCACCGGCGTCGCCTTCAGCGGCGCCCACGAGCACGCCAGCGCACCGCCGAGGATGCCGAGCAGCAGTCCCATGCCGAAGCCGCCGAAGTTGGAGACCGGCAGCGAGATGATGCTGAGCACGATCGACGCGATGCCGGCGAAGACGCGGATCATCGGCTGGAACCAGCACGAGATGCCGAGCGCGATCAGCAGCAGGCCGATGACGGCCGAGCCCGCGCCGGCCGTGGTGGCCATCTGGATGCGCAGCGCGCCCACGTTGAGCGTGGCGTACGGGAAGTAGAGGATCGGCCCCGCGGCGAGCAGGACAAGCAGTCCGCCCCAGAACGGGCGGGTCCGGCGCCAGTCGCGGAAGGCTCGGCGGGCCTTGGAGAACCCACTGATCGGATCGGGCTGCGCCGTCGTCGTCGCGCTGGTCACGTGGCAGCTCCCAAGGGTGTAGCTCGTTGGGGGTGGAACTCGATGGCTCGAACTCGAGGGTTCGGAAGGCTCAAAGGGTGTGGCGGGGGGGGGGGAGGCCCCCCCCCCCAAAACCCCAG
>NZ_BBPP01000033.1:0-51517 GCF_000787835.1 Streptacidiphilus melanogenes | reverse complement strand
TTCGAAAGGCTCAAGGGGTGTGGCGGGGAGGGGACAGGCCCTCCCCGCCGAAAGACCTCAGGTACCTCTGTTACGTCAGAAGCAGGGGTTGCTGCCGGACGAGAGGTTGAGGTGCATGTTCGCCAGCGCGAAGGTGCCGGCCGAGGTGGCCCACGCCGTCTGCTTGACGTTGGTCAGGTCGGCGGAGTCCGCCTCCTGGCCGAAGCTGCCGGCGAAGCCCGGCTGGCCGGCGGAGGTGGAGTCCACCGGGCCCTTGCTGATGGCGCCGCCGGCGACACCGATGTTGATGTTGTTGAAGGTCGCAGTGTCGGCCTTCAGGTCCGTCATGTCGATGAAGAGCTTCGACGCCGCGACGGGCGTGCCCGCGTCACCGGCGGTGATGCGCAGGGTGTAGTCGCCCCACGGCATCGGCACGTCGACCGACTGGCACAGGTTGGTGATGCTCGCGCTGTTGAAGCCCGAGACGGCAACCGGCAGGTTGGTCTTGGCACCCTTGCTGTCCACCACCGCGTCGACGGTGCCGTACTGCGAGAAGCCGTCGCCGTGCAGCGAACCGGCCTCGACCTTGAACGACGCGCCGGAGAGCGCGAAGGACGCAGCGAGCGCGCCCTGGGCAATGCTGACACCGACGGCGGCGGTCGCGGCCAGCGTCGGGACCATGACGACTGCGAACCGCTTCCAGCGGGTCTTGCCGAAGGTCTGGGACATGAGTCGAGATCCTCCTTCTCGGACGTACATCTCCCGACCAGGTGTGGGATCCCGGCCGGAGATGGGGAGAAGAGCTACGTCCTCGGGAGGTGAGAGCACCCCCGAGCGACAACCACTCGTGCGTGCCTTAAGGCACGCCCGTTGCGAGTACAGGCTCCATCCGGTGGACGGAGACCCCCCTGTCCTCAACTCAGGTGCCGGCGAACCGACACCCCGCCCGGTGGGGATTCCGTCTCCCGCTCCCGACCGGCTGCCGGGAAATAGGTGATGGACCGAGCGTGCTGATCGTGGTCCATGCAGAGCCTCTGCACAAGTGGTTCATTACCGATGAGTAAGGAACACGTGAACCAGGCCCCACGCCTCAGTGGGCCCGATATGACGCTCCGTGAGCGGCCACTGATGGCACTCAGGGTCAAGCTGCAGGAAAGGCGGGCAGAACAGACGAAGGCGGCCACGATGAGTGACCGCCTCGCCGCTATGTCAAGATTTGATAAACGTAATCACCGTGTCGACACATCCCCGCAACACGCTCACAAAGGTGACACCCGTCAGAAGAGCTTGCGTGCCAATGCTCCCCGGGCCTTCACAACGCGCGGGTCCTCGGCGCCGATCACCTCGAACAGTGAGAGCAGGTGGAGGCGGACCTTGTCGCGCTCCTCGCCGAAGGTGACGCCCACGGTGTCGACCAGGCGCCCGAAGGCGTCGTCCACATGACCGCCCACCAGATCGAGGTCGGCCGCGGCGATCTGGGCCTCGGCGTCCTTCGGCTTCTCCGCGGCCGCGGCCCGCACGGCGGCCGGGTCCAGGCCCTGCACCCGCTGCAGCAGCTCCGCCTGAGCCAGGCCCAGCTTCGCCTCCTCGTTGCCGGGCTGTTCGGCGAGGACGTTGCGGTAGGCCTGAACGGCGCCGCCGAGGTCACCGGCGTCGAGAGCGTCATGGGCCAGGGCGAGCGCCGGGTCCTGCGGGGGCTCGACACCCTCGGCGACGACGGCCTCACCCTTGCCACTGCGGGCGCCGGGCTCGCCGGCGATGCCGAAGCGCTCGGCCGCCTCCTTGATCAGCTGGTCCAGCAGCGGGCGGATCTCCTCCGCCAGGGCCGGACCCTCGAAGAGCGGGATCAGCTGACCCGCGACGACGACCAGCACCGTGGGCAGGTCGCGCAGCTGGAGCTGCTGGGCCAGGCGCTGGTTCTCGCGGACGTCCACCTCGGCCAGCACGAAGCGGCCGTCGTACTCCTCGGCGAGCGCCTCCATCACCGGGACCTGCTGCTCGGCCGGGCCGTAGCCCTCGGCCCAGAACAGCAGCAGCACCGGGACCTCGGCGGAAAGCGGGACCACCTGGGCCTCGAAGTCGGCCTCGTTGACGGCGAAGACCAGAGGCTCGGCCGCGGCGTCCACCCCGTTCGCCTCGGCCTTTCTGGCGCGCTCGGCGCGCATCTGCTCCGCCTTGGCGGCGGCGTCGGCGGCCGCCTTGACCGCGGCGAGGTCGACCGCGCCGCGCAGGGACATGTTGTTCCGTGGCTGCATGGGCCTATCCTCCCCCGTCGGCCGGTCCGTTCGCACCAATACCCCCGCTGTGCTGCCGGATGCAGGACCACGGGGGCTGTGATGCGTGTGACAAGGTGGTACCGCTTGTCGTACTGGTCAGCGAGCGCGGATCCCCATCCGCGCGACAGCGTGGTTGTCGCTCTTTCGCTACGAGTCGTAGCGTATATCGAGCCCGGGACGGCGCGCAGCAGGTTTCGGGTGAGCTGCGCCACTCTTGCCGACGGCCTCTCGGCGACCGGAGTACCGACGAGTAGCCTTCGTTAACCCAGTCGTCACACAAGGAGCCGACGTGACCCCACCGTCCGGCCCCCGCAAGGGCCGCCCGCGCAACGCCGACGCGGACGGCGCGATCCTCGCGGCCACCCGCGAGGCGCTGGCGGAGCTGGGTTGGGGCGGGCTCACCATGGGCGACGTCGCCGCGCGCGCGGGCGTGGCCAAGACGACGCTGTACCGGCGCTGGCCCTCGAAGAACGAGCTCGTCGTCGCCGCCGTCGCGGAGCAGCTGGACGAGCTCGAGATGGCGGACCTCGGCAGCCTCCGCGCCGACATAGAGGCCGTGGTCGCGCAGTTCGCCGCGCTCCTGTCCGCGCCGGAGACCCAGGCCGCCCTGCTCGCCCTCTTCGCCGAGGCCACCCGCGACCCCCTGCTGCGCAGGCGCGTCCGCGAGTCCATCATCGAGCCGCAGAAACGTCTCGTCATCGCCGGCCGCGCGGCCGCGCAGGCCCGCGGCGAGCTGCCCATGGACTCCTGCGAGGAGATGGCCTCGGCGGCGGTCGACATCATCTTCGACACCGTCGCCGGCACGGTCGTCCACCGCATGCTGGTCAGCGGCGAACCCGCCACGGCGGAGTGGATCAGCGCCTTCACCACCCTGCTGCTGGCCCCGCTGACGGAGATCGCCGCGGGCTAGGAGCCCGTCTTGCGGACCAGGTCGGATCAGTCCGTGGCGTCAGGGTGTGTGGCGTCCGCCGGGCGTCGATCACGTACGCCGTCGACCCGGAGGACGAGAGCGGGCCGACGGCGTACGTGATCGACGCCGTCGGCCCGGAAGCCGGTAATCCGGAGGGTCAGAAGCCGGCCGGCTCCACGTAGACGCCCCACTCGGCGCGGAGCGCGTCGCAGATCTCGCCGAGGGTGGCCTCCGCGCGGACGGCGTCGAGCATCGGGGGGACCATGTTCTCGCCCGCGCGCGCCGCGGCGAGCATCGCGTCGAGGCCGGCCTTGACCGCGGCCTCGTCGCGGGCCGCCTTGCGGTCGGCGAGGACGCGGACCTGCTCGCGCTCGACCTCGTGGCTGACCCGGAGGATCTCCAGCGGCGGCGTCACCGAGCCGGTGTGGCAGTTGACGCCGACGACGCGCTTCTCGTCCTTCTCCAGCGCGGTCTGGTACTGGAAGGCCGCCTCCGCGGTCTCGCCGGTGAACCAGCCGTTCTCGATGCCGCGCAGGATGCCGGAGGTCATCGGGCCGATCGGGTGCTGCTTGCCCGCACCCACCGCGGCCTCGCCCATGTCCAGGATCTTGCTGAAGATCGCCTCGGCCTGGGCCTCGATCCGGTCGGTCAGCGCCTCGACGTACCAGGAGCCGCCGAGCGGGTCGGCGACGTTGGCGACGCCGGTCTCCTCCATCAGCACCTGCTGGGTGCGCAGCGCGATCTCCGCCGCCTGCTCGCTCGGCAGCGCGAGGGTCTCGTCCAGGGCGTTGGTGTGCAGGGAGTTGGTGCCGCCCAGCACCGCCGAGAGGGCCTCCACCGCGGTGCGCACCACGTTGTTGTACGGCTGCTGTGCGGTCAGCGAGACGCCGGCCGTCTGGGTGTGGAAGCGCAGCCACTGCGCCTTCTCGGTCTTGGCGCCGTAGACGTCCCGCAGGCGCTTGGCCCAGATCCGGCGCGCGGCACGGAACTTGGCGATCTCCTCGAAGAAGTCCAGGTGCGCGTCGAAGAAGAAGGAGAGGCCCGGCGCGAAGACGTCGACGTCCAGCCCGCGCGAGAGGCCCAGCTCGACGTAGGCGAAGCCGTCGGCGAGGGTGAAGGCCAGCTCCTGCGCGGCCGTCGCGCCCGCCTCGCGGATGTGGTAGCCGGAGACCGAGAGCGGCTTGTACGCCGGGATGTTGGCGGCGCAGTACTCCATCAGGTCGCCGATCAGGCGCAGGTGCGGCTCGGGGGCGAAGAGCCACTCCTTCTGCGCGATGTACTCCTTGAAGATGTCCGTCTGCAGGGTGCCGTTGAGCACGCCCGGGTCGACGCCCTGGCGCTCGGCGGCGACGAGGTACATGCAGAAGACGGGGACGGCCGGGCCGGAGATCGTCATCGAGGTGGTGACGTCGGCCAGCGGCAGGCCGCGGAAGAGCACCTCCATGTCGGCCGCGGAGTCGATGGCGACGCCGCAGTGGCCGACCTCGCCGAGCGAGCGCGGGTCGACGGAGTCGCGGCCCATCAGCGTCGGCATGTCGAAGGCGACCGAGAGGCCGCCGCCGCCCGCGTCCAGGATCATCCGGTAGCGCTCGTTGGTCTGCTCGGCGTTGCCGAAGCCGGCGAACTGGCGGATGGTCCAGGTGCGGCCGCGGTAGCCGGTCGGGTAGAGGCCGCGGGTGAAGGGGAACTCACCGGGCCAGCCGATCCGCTCGAAGCCGGGGTACGTCGTGCCCTCGGGCGGGCCGTACGCGGGCTCGACCTCGTCGCCGGAGAGCGTGGTGAAGTCCGCGTCGCGCTTGCGCGCGCGGTCGTAGCGCTGCTGCCACCGCTCCCGGGCGGCGTCGGTCTGCTGTGCGTCCATCGGTGGTGGCCCTGGCCCTTCGGCAGAATCTGCGAATACAGAAGATATTCGGACGTCCTACTACCTCAATTTACTCGGACGTCCTACTACCTGTCGATTGAGACATGACGCACAACGCCCCACGGTCCGGTGAACCGTGGGGCGCGGGCAGATGTCGCGAAGGTCAGGCGCCGACGAGCTGCTCCTGCTCCTGGGCGGCGAGCTGGGCCTTCATCTCACGCACGACGCGGCGCTCGACGAAGAAGACGGCGGTGGGGATGGTCCCGGCGAGGACCGTCCAGACGATCTTGCCCATGGGCCATTCGAGCTTCATGCCGAGCACGAAGGCGACCACGACATAGGCCATGTACAACCAGCCGTGCAGGGTGCCGACGATCATCACGGGCGTGGCCGAGGCACCGAAGCCGTAGTGGGCGATGCAGGCGACGCACAGCAGGACCAGGCCCACGCCGGTCACGTACGCCAGTGCACGGTAGGCCGTGAGCAGAGAGGCGGGGGACTTGTTCATAGTCATCGAGAGTAGACCGACAAAAGTCGATCTCTCACACCGCCCCGGCGTTGGCCTCGGGGTCGACCGCGAGCTCCGCGTCCTCGAAGTCCCCGGCGGCTATCCGCAGCGGCCGCAGCATCTCGAAGAGCTCCTTGCATCCCTCGGCGTCGTAGCCGGTCAGGCCGAAGTCCATGGCCATCAGGTCCCGGGTGGCCGCCTCGACGACGTCCCGGCCCTTGGGCGTGATCGCCGCGAGGATGCCGCGGCCGTCCAGCGGGTTCGGGCGGCGGGTGACCAGCCCGGCCGCCTCCAGGCGGTCCACGGTGTTGGTGACGCTGGTCGGGTGGACCATCAGCCGCTGGCCGATCTTGGACAGCGGCAGCTCGCCGGCCTTGCTGAAGGTGAGCAGCACCAGCGCCTCGTAGCGGGCGAAGGTGAGCTTGTACGGCTTGACCACCGCGTCGACCTGCGCCAGCAGGATCTGGTGTGCCCGCATCACCGAGGTGATCGCCGCCATGGACGGGACCGCGCCCCAGCGCCGCGCCCACAGTTCGTCGGCGCGCTCGATGGGGTCGAAGTTCAGGCTCAGCGGCTTCGGCACGCTGACACCGTACCGCTTGGTCGACGAACGGTGACCGGCCGTCTCACGCCCGCCGCCGGACCGCCGAGGTCAGCGTGGAGGTCAGACCGCGGAGGGCGCGGTCTCCCGCTCCTCGCGGGCCAGCAGACGCTCGGCGTAGAGGCCGCCGAAGGGGATGACCGACAGCGCGGTGATCCAGACGAAACGGCCGAAGCTCCAGCCCTGCTCGCGCCAGGCCAGCATCGCGAAGATCACGTAGGCGATGAAGAGGCAGCCGTGCAGCGGGCCGAGCACCGGGACCGCATTGAAGCCGGAGTTGTACTTCAGGTAGGTGCAGACGAGCAGGAGCACGAACGAGACGCCCTCCGGCATGGACACCAGACGCAGGCGGTGGACGGCGGTGGTCTTCACTTCGAACCTCTCGGGAATGTCGCAATCTCGCGCCAAGGGCGCCGGTTCAGTATGACCGACCGGTATTTCCCACCCGAATCCGGCTATTGTCCCGAGCCATGACGAGGGACTGGGACCGCCGACACTGCGCCCGCAAGGGCCACATCACCTACGCGCCGACCGAGCCGGAACTGCGTGACCGGCTTCACGTCGCGACGGCGGTCGGCGAGGCCTGGCGCTGCCTGCGCTGCGGGGACTTCTCCGTCGGCGCCCCGCACGGCACGGGCGCCGCCGCCGACGCCCCCTACGTCCCGCGCGGCAAGGCGCTGCGCGACCTCTTCATCCTGCGCTTCCTGGCCGTGGAGCGGCTGGTCCGCGGCGTCTTCATCGTCCTGGTGGCCTGGGCGGTCTGGAAGTTCAGCAACAGCCAGACCTCGGTGCAGCAGCTGTTCAACGACAACCTGACGCTCTTCCGCCCGATCGCCCAGCACTTCCACTACGACATCGACCACTCCCCGATCGTCGACACGATCCAGAAGACCTTCCAGTACAAGCACAGCACGCTGCTGATCACCGCGGTGGCGCTGCTCGCCTACGCGCTGATCGAGATCGTCGAGGCCTTCGGCCTCTGGGCGGCCAAGCGCTGGGCGGAGTACCTGACGGTCGTCGCGACGGCGGCGTTCCTGCCGCTGGAGATCATGGAGCTGACGCACAAGGTCAGCGGGTTCAAGATCGGCACTCTGGCGCTGAACGTGCTGGCCGTCCTCTACATCCTGCTCGCCAAGCGCCTCTTCGGCCTGCGCGGCGGGGCGAAGGCCTTCGAGGCGGAGCGGCACGGAGCCTCGCTGCTGGAGGTCGAGGCCGCGGCGCAGCAGGCCTCGCTCAGGGCCCGGGAGGCCAACGTGGCCGAGGCGCTGGCGGGCGTCCACCGGACGGTGCCACTCGATCGGGTGGCACCGCAGCCGGACGAGGCCGTGGGCGGGCCTTCGACAATCGTTGAATAGTACACTTTTCAACTAAACGACGTATCATCGGGACCATGGACACCACCACAGCCCCGGCCGTCCTCCCCGACGAGTCCCACAAGGCCGCCGACGAGGAAGCCCCTTGGCTCACCGCGGAGGAGCAGCGTCTGTGGCGCGCCCATCTGGAGGTCAGCCGGCTCCTGATGTACCAACTGGAGCGCGAGCTGCAGCCGTACGGGCTCTCGATCAACGACTACACCATCTTGGTGGAACTCTCCGAGGCACCGCAACGGCGGATGCGGATGACGGATCTCGCTGTCGCCACGCTTCAGTCGAAGAGCCGCCTCTCCCACCAGATCACCCGCATGGAGGCCGCGGGCCTGGTCGCCCGCGACACCTGCCCCGGTGACCGGCGCGGCCTGTTCGCGGTCCTCACCGAGCAGGGGTGGGACACCATGCGCCACGTGGCCCCGCACCACGTCCGCAAGGTCCGCGAGCACTTCATAGACCGATTCGACGAGGACCAGATCGCCTCCATGTACGAGGCGCTGGCCCCCGTTGCGGAACACCTCCGCGAGCTGCGCGGCCGGGCCTAGACCCCGGGGATCCGGGGCGCCGGCGCGTCCTCACGCGCCGGCGCGGGCCTTCCTGCTGCTCACCCGGGAGGACCGGATCCCGCGCGGACCACTAGCTCACCGTCCAGCCGCCGCAGGCGGCCTGAGCCGGGCGAGCGCCTTGTTGGCCAGGCCCCGCGCCATCAGGCGGAGCATGTCCCGCTTGCGCGGCTCGTTGTAGACGACGAAGTCGTCGAACCGGTGCACCCCGCGCCGGTCGGCGACGGCCGCGGCCGCGTCGCGGACGGCGGCCAGCTGGGCGGGCGTCATCTGCGGCGCCCGCTCGTCCGGCTGGAACTGCGCGCCGATCGGGTAGTCGTGCCCCGGCTTGCCGCTCATCTCGACGTGACACCCGATGACATGCGTCACCCGGTGCTCCGCCGTGAAGGCGACCAGGCGGTCCAGGGTCGCGACGAACGCCGGGAAGTCGAAGGCGTACAGCCGACCCGGCAGCACGGTGTCGCCGGTGAGCAGGAAACCGGTCTCCGGGTCGTGGACGGTGACCGACGCGGCGTGGTGCCCCGGCGAGCCGATCAGCGTCAACTCCCGGCCGCCCAGGTCGAAACGGACGCTGCCGGTGGGCCAGTCCGCGCCGAAGCCGAAGAAGTCCCGCACCGCCTCGGCCTCGCGCGCCACGACGGTCGTGTGCGGGCGGTCGGCGAACTGGACGTCGCCGGCCACGTGGTCGCCGTGACCGTGGGTGTGCGCGACGACCAGCTCGTAGCCCTCACGGGGGTGCTGCTCCAGCCACTCGGCGACCAGGCCGTCGACGGTCTCCCGCAGCGGGAACGTCGCAGGATCCTCGGTGGCCCCGGTGTCCAGCAGCAGGGCGCGGTCCGCGCCGAAGAGCAGGAACATGAACGGCGCCTCGTAGTTGAGCCGCTTGCTCTGACGCAGGATCACGGTCCCGGCGTCGTAGCGGTGCACCTGGATCGCGGGCTCGCCGGGCTCGCCGTGGATCCACGCGACGTCGAGCGATCCGTCAGTCATCGGTTTGCCCATCTTCTGTACCCCCTGTTTCGAGCAACGGCATCGGTGTGGCGGCCATGAAGTAGCGGACCGCGCGGCGGTCCGGGTGGAGCAGCCGGGCGTCGTCCCCGGAACGGAGCAGGTAGGGCTCGATCAGCTCGTGCATCCGCGCCTTGAGCCCGGCGGCCTCCTCGACGGTGAGCACCGCGAGGGCGCTGACGATGTCGGACCGGTCCCGCCACGCACCGGTCTCCTGGGGCTTCCGCTCCAGCCAGTCGAGGATCGCCGCGGCCTCCCGCTCGACGACGAGGCGTTCGAGCTCCTTGCCCGCGCCCCGGATCCGCAGCGTCGGGCGGGGCTCCGGCACCTGCCACTTCCGCTCCCGCCGGTCCCGGCCAGGACCCGCGTCCTCGACGAATCCGTACTTCGCGAGCTGCCGCAGGTGGAACGAACAGCTGGCCTGCGTCTGACCGAGGACCCGGCCGCAGTGCGCGGCGGTGGCCGGGCCGGTCGCCGTCAGCAGCTCCAGCAGGTCGAGCCGGAGCGGGTGGGCCAGGGCCCGGATCGCTTTGGGATCGGTGAGCTCCATGCCCCAAAGAGTACTTTGGCTTTTCGGGATGTCAACGCTTTCTTTGGCTTCTTCCCGGAGCTGCACCCCCACGAAGGGCGGTACAGCGGAAGGTCAGCCGGTCACGGAGGCGATCAGGTCGTCCGCCGCGGCGTACGAGTCCAGCTCGCCCTGCGCCACCTTCTCGGCCAGGGCGTCGAGGTGGCGGTCGCCGTGCAGACTGCCGAAGCGCTCGCGCAGGGCCGTCAGGGCGATGGCCTCGATCTCCTGGGCGGCGCGGCGCAGCCTCCGGGCGGCGAGTTCGCCGTTGTTGGACATCCAGGCGTAGTGCTTCTCCAGGGCCTCGACGACCTCGCCGACGCCCTCGTGCTTCGCCGCGACCGTCTTCACGATCGGCGGCCGCCAGTCCCCCGCGCCGCGGGCCTCGCCGAGGCCGAGCATGTGGTTGAGCTCGCGGGCGGTGGCGTCCGCGCCGTCGCGGTCGGCCTTGTTGACGACGTACACGTCGCCGATCTCCAGGATGCCCGCCTTCGCGGCCTGGATCCCGTCGCCCATGCCCGGGGCGAGCAGCACGACCGTGGTGTCCGCCTGGGCGGCGATCTCCACCTCGGACTGACCGACGCCGACCGTCTCCACCAGGATCACGTCACAGCCCGCCGCGTCCAGCACGCGGATCGCCTGCGGCGCGGACCAGGCCAGCCCGCCGAGGTGGCCACGGGTGGCCATGGAGCGGATGAAGACCTCCGGATCCGTCGCGTGCTCCTGCATCCGCACCCGGTCGCCCAGCAACGCGCCGCCGGAGAACGGCGAGGACGGGTCGACCGCCAGCACGCCGACCCGCTTGCCCAGCCGTCGGTAGGCCGTCACCAGCGCGGACGTCGAGGTCGACTTGCCCACCCCGGGGGAACCGGTGAGGCCCACGACATACGCGTGGCCCGTGAGCGGGGCCAGCGCGGCCATCACCTCCCGCAGCTGCGGGGAGGCGCCCTCCACCAGGGAGATCAGCCGCGCGACCGCACGCGGTCGCCCTTCTCGGGCCTGTGCGACGAGGGTGGGAACGTCGATCATCGTGCGGAGCTCCAGGTAGGGATCGATCGGGCCGGCTGCACTACGCAAGGGGCGCGGGAGACTGCGCGACCAGCCACCCTGTGTGGTGACTCGGCGATCGAGCAGGGCCATCCGCACGCGGGTGGTTGCTCGCGCAGTTCCCCGCGCCCCCGAAGGCCTACGCCTTCGGCACGCGCACGATCAGCGCGTCGCCCTGGCCGCCGCCGCCGCACAGCGCGGCCGCGCCGACGCCGCCGCCGCGGCGCTGCAGCTCCAGCGCCAGCGACAGCACGAGGCGGGCGCCGGACATCCCGATCGGGTGACCCAGCGCGATCGCGCCGCCGTTGACGTTCACCTTGTCGAGGGAAATCCCCAGGTCCTTCACGGACTGCACGGCGACGGCCGCGAAGGCCTCGTTGATCTCGACCAGGTCGAGCTCCTCGACGCCGATGCCCTCCTTGTCCAGGGCGTGCTTGATCGCGTTGGACGGCTGCGACTGCAGCGAGTTGTCCGGACCGGCCACGTTGCCGTGCGCACCGATCTCGGCGATCCAGGTCAGGCCCAGCTCCTCGGCCTTGGCCTTGCTCATCACGACCACCGCGGCGGCGCCGTCGGAGATCTGGGAGGCGGAACCGGCGGTGATGGTGCCGTCCTTGGTGAAGGCCGGACGCAGCTTGCCGAGCGACTCGACCGTGGTGTCGGCGCGGACGCCCTCGTCCACGGAGAACAGCACCGGCTCGCCCTTGCGCTGCGGGATCTCCACGGGGACGATCTCGGCCTCGAAGACGCCGTTCTTCTGCGCCGCCGCGGCCAGCTGGTGCGAACGGGCGGCGATCTCGTCCTGCTCGGGGCGGGCGATGCCGAGGCGGGTGTTGTGGATCTCGGTGGACTCGCCCATCGGAATGCCGTCGAACGCGTCGGTCAGGCCGTCGTGGGCCATCGCGTCGAGCATCTCGATCGCGCCGTACTTGAAGCCCTCGCGGGACTTGGGCAGCAGGTGCGGGGCGTTGGTCATCGACTCCTGGCCGCCGGCCACGACGATGTCGAACTCACCCGCGCGGATCAGTTGGTCGGCCAGGGCGATGGCGTCCAGACCGGAGAGGCAGACCTTGTTGATGGTCAGCGCCGGGACGTTCATCGGGATGCCGGCCTTGACCGCGGCCTGGCGGGCGGGGATCTGGCCGGCGCCGGCCTGCAGCACCTGGCCCATGATCACGTACTGGACCTGGTCCCCGGTGACACCCGCGCGCTCCAGCGCGGCCTTGATCGCGACGCCGCCGAGGTCGGCGCCGGAGAACCCCTTGAGCGAGCCGAGCAGGCGGCCCATGGGAGTGCGGGCGCCCGCGACGATCACGGACGTGGTGGCGCGGCTTGCCGTGTTGCTCATGGTGGTCGAGCCCCTTTGCTGCGACGGGAACTGGCAGGAGGCGGTGTGCCACGGCACCGAGTGCCAGTTGAGGGTTTTCCGCCAATGTATCGAGGAGCCGTGACACCGTCACCCGGCACACGGTGTGATCACGGGCACGGTCGGCGCGGGTTTCGCCGGAACGCGAGTTGCGCTCTATTTGAAGAAGCGATCCCAGGTCGCTTCCCATTCCCTTTGGACAGCACAGCCCTCAGGAGGACCTCCCCGTGCTGACGCGCATCGACCACATCGGCATCGCCTGCTTCGACCTCGACAAGACGGTCGAGTTCTACCGCGCGACCTACGGCTTCGAGGTCTTCCACACCGAGGTCAACGAGGAGCAGGGCGTCCGCGAGGCCATGCTGAAGATCAACGAGACCTCCGACGGCGGCGCCAGCTACCTGCAGCTGCTGGAGCCCACCCGCGAGGACTCCGCCGTGGGCAAGTGGCTGGCCAAGAACGGCGAGGGCGTGCACCACATCGCCTTCGGCACCGCGGACGTGGACGGCGACGCGGCGGACATCCGCGGCAAGGGCGTCCGGGTCCTCTACGACGAGCCGCGTATCGGCTCCATGGGCTCCCGGATCACGTTCCTCCACCCCAAGGACTGCCACGGAGTCCTCACCGAGCTGGTGACCTCCGCCGCTCAGGAAACCCACCAGTAACGAACATCTGGGCACGCACAACCAGAAAATCCGGCCCACCCCCCTGCGCGCACCCCCGATGACGTGAGAAAATGCGCCGGTGCCACGGACCCGGTTGTCGGGGGTGCGGGTGGGGTGAACAGGACACCGAGTGGCCCACCCTTCCCAACGATCTGCCACCATTCTCCGTAAGGCATAGGGTTCACCAAGGAGCTCACCCGGACGGCGGAGCGGGATACACCCGATCCGCGCACGGTGCGGCGACGCGATCATGGAGACGGATGGGACCGCGGAGTGCGGGGCAACGACGGCTACGAGGTTGACGATCACCTCGCCAAGTTCGAGGCCGACATGGAGCGGCTTCGCAAGGAGCGCGAGAAGGCCGTCACACACGCCGAGGACCTCGCCTACCAGGTCGAAGTCCTCCGCGCCAAGCTGCACGAGGCACGTCGGCAGCTCGCCCAGCCGCGCGCTTTCGACTCCGTGGCCGGGCAGGCCGAGCAGATCCTGCGCAACGCCGAGGCCCAGGCCGAGCAGCTGCGGCAGGAGGCCGAGCGCACCCGGATGGAGGCGCAGAACGCCACCGCCCGGCTGATGCAGGAGGCCGCGGAGCGGTCGGCCCGGCTCCAGGCCGAGTGGCAGGCCGAGGCCGAGGCCCGGCGCCGCCATCTGGAGGCCGAGCTCGCCGAGCTGCGCCGCAACGCCGAGCAGCACGTCAACGAGAACGTCTCCTGGGCCGAACAGGCCCGCGCCGGGACCGAGGCGCAGGCCCGGCAGATCATGGACGAGGCACGGGCCGAGGCCGAGCGCATGCTCAGTGTCGCCCGCGCCGAGGCCATGGCCGTCTCCGAGGTCGCCACCTCCCAGGTCGCCGCCGACGTCGAGTCCACCCGCGCCGAGGCCGACTCGGTGCTGCACCGCGCCCGGACCGAGGCGGAGCGGCTGCTGAACGCCGCCGCGGCGCAGGCCCAGGACGCCACCGAGCGGGCCGAGCGCGTCCGCGCCGACGCCGGGGTCGAGGCCGACGAGCGTCTGGCCGGGGCCCAGGCCGAGATCCAGCGGCTGCGCGATGAAGCCGCCGCCCTGCGCGGCGAGGCCGAGCAGCTCAGCCACGAGGCCGAGGCCCGCCTGGCCACCGCCGAGGCCGCCGGTCAGCAGCGCGCCGACACCGCCAAGGCCGAGGTCGCCCGCATGGTCGCGAGCGCGACCAAGGAGGCCGACGAGGTCAGGGCCGAGGCCCAGCGCCTGCTGGAGGAGGCCCGCGCCGAGATCGAGCGGCTCAAGGCCGAGGCCCTCGAATCCGCCCGCACCGAGGGCGCCGCCACCGCCACCGTCCACCTCGCCAAGGCCGCCCGCACCGCCGAGGACGTCGTCGCCCGCGCCACCGCCGACGCGGAGACGGTCCGGCAGAACGCCGCCGAGGAGGCGGAGCGGCTGCGCGCCGAGGCCAAGTCCGAGGTGCAGCTCCTGCGCGAGCAGGCCAGATCCGCCGCCGAGCAGGCCCAGGGCATGGCGCTGGACGAGATCGCCGCCCACCAGGACGCCGCCGCCCAGCTGCGGGCCGAGGCCGAGCAGCTGCGCGCCGAGACCGCCGTCGAGGTCGAACGGACCCTCGGCGAAGCCCGTCGTCAGGCCATAGCGCAGATCGAGGAGTCGGCCAGGTCGGCCGAGGAGCTCCTGGTCAAGGCGAAGGCCGACGCCGACGAGCTGCGCGGCGGAGCCGCCGAGGAGGTCGCCGCCGCCAAGGCGCGCGCCGCCGAGGAGGCCCGCGAGATGCAGGCCCGCGCCGAGCAGGTGCTGACCCGCGCCAAGGCCGAGGGCGACCGCATCCGCAGCGAGGCCGAGGGTGTCCGCGACACCGAGGCCGCCAAGGGCGCCGCCAAGGCCGAGGAGATCCGCGCCGCCGCCCAGGCCGCCGCCCAGGACTCCCACCAGTCCGCCGCGGCCGCCGCCGACGAGTTGCGGGTCCAGGCCGCCGCCGAGGCCGAGCGCGTCCGCGCCGAGGCGCGGCAGGAGCGCGACGAGATCCTGGCCGCCACCGAGCAGCTGGCCGGCGAGCGTGCCCAGCAGGCGGCCGCCGACGCCGACCAGGCCGCCGAGGACGCCCGCGCCGCCGCCGAGCTGCGCGAGCGCACCGCCGCCGAGGTCGCCGAGTCCCGCGCCCAGGCCGAGAACGAGCTCGCCCGGATGCGCGCCGATCTCGACTCCGAGATCGAGCGGCTGCGCGCCGAGGCGCAGGAGACCGTCGACCGGGATCTGGCCGCCGCCAAGGCCACGACCGACTCCGCCGAAGGCGACGCCGAGCAGATCCGGGCCCGGGCCCACGAGGCCGCCGCCCAGGACATCGAGGACGCCAGGACGCTGCGCGAGCAGGCCGCCGCGTCGATCGCCGAAGCCGAGGCCGACGCCGAACGGATCCGCGAGGCCGCCCGCGACCTGGAGGCCGACCTGGTCAGCCGCCGGGAGGCGGCCGAGGCGGAGGCCGCACGTCTGGCCGAGGAGGCCCGCCAGGCCGCCGAGAAGCAGGCGAACGAGCTCGCCGAGCGCCGCGTCACCATGCTGGCCACCGCCAAGGCCGACGCGGACATGATCCGCGGTCGCTCCCAGGAGGCCGCCGAGCAGGCCGAGCAGGAGCGCGCCCAGCAGCTCGCCGAGGACGCCCAGCAGCGCGAGGCCCTGCTCGTCGCCGCGCAGGTGGAGGCCGAGCGGCTCACCGCCGAGGCCCAGGGAGCCGCCGAGCAGCTGCGGCTGACGATGGACCAGCACGAGGCGGACGCCACCGCCCGGCGCGAGGCCCTGCACGCCGAGGCCCGGGCCACCGTGGAGCAGACCGAGCAGGCGCGCGTCCAGCACGCCGCCGACCTCGCCGACCTGCGGGCCAAGGCCGAGCGCGAGCACGCCGAGCGGCGCGAGACGGTCCTCGCCGAGGCGCACGCCGAGGCCGACCGTGTCCGCGCCGAGGCTCGCGAGGCCGCCGCCACCGACCTCGCCGACGCCAAAGAACTCCCGCGAGACCGCGGCCAAGGCACTCACCGACACCGAGACCGCCGTCGCCGAACTGCGCGAGGACGCGCCAAGGTCCTCGCCGACGCCGAGGCCAAGGTCGCCGCCGACCGCGAGGCGCTGGAGGCGGAGTTCGCCGAGCTGCGCGCCGAGGCCGACCGCGCCGCCACCGGCATCCGCGAGGCCGCTCAGGCCGCCGCCGACGAGATCCACGCCCGGGCCCGCCGCGACTACGACGAGGCCGGCGTCGAGCTGGCCCGGATCCGCGCCGAGGCGGACGCCGCGATCGAGGCCGAGCGCGCGGCGATGATGGAGCAGCGCACCGCCGCCGACGCCCGCACCGCGGAGATCATCGCCCAGGCCGAGCAGGACGCCGCCCAGCACGCCGCCGACCTGGCCGCGCTGCGCGCGGAGACCGAGCACGAGCTGGCCGACCGCCGTGACGCGGTGATGGCCGAGGCGCACGCCGAGGCCGACCGCGTCCGCGCCGAGGCCCGCGAGGCCGCCGCGGTGGACCTCGCCGACGCCAAAGAACTCCCGCGAGACCGCGGCCAAGGCACTCACCGACACCGAGACCGCCGTCGCCGAACTGCGCGAGGACGCGCCAAGGTCCTCGCCGACGCCGAGGCCAAGGCCGCGGCCGACCGCGCGCTCTTCGACGCCGAGCTCGCCGAGCAGCGCACCGCCGCCGAACTGGTGGCCGGCGAGACCCGGGACGCCGCCGAGCGCGAGGCCGCGCAGGTGCGGCAGCTGGCCACGACCGAGGCCGCCCGGCTGCGCGCCGAGGCCGCGGACGACCGCGAGCGGGTCACCACCGAGCTGGCCGCGCTGCGCACGGAGGCCGCCGAGGCCTTCACCGAGGAGCGGGCCAGGATCGAGGCCGAGCGCGAGCAGAGCGAGCGCGACGCCGCGACCCGCATCGCCGCGGCCGAGGACGAGGCCGCGGCGGTCCGCCAGTCCGTCGCCGGCCTCTACGAGCAGGCCGAGGCGCAGACCACGCAGACCCGCGCCGACGCCGAACGCGAAGCCGCGCAGATCCGGGAGCTGGCCACGACCGAGGCCGCCCGGCTGCGCGCCGAGGCCGAGCAGATCCGCGAGCAGGCCGAGCAGGAGTCCCAGCGTCTGCGCGCCGAGGCCGAGGAGCTGCGCGCCCGCGCCGCCGAGGACTCCACCCGGGCCCTCGCCGAGGCGCAGGAGCTGGCCGAGTCGGTCACCGCCGACGCAGAGACCGCCGCGCTGGCCACCACGGCCGCCGCGGAGGAGCAGGCCGACGCCATGGTGTCGGCCGCCCGCAAGGAGGCCGAGCGGATCACCGCCGAGGGCGCCGCCGAGGGCAGCGCGGTCGTCGAGCAGGCCCGCCGGGACGCCGACCAGATGCTGGTCGAGGCCCGCGGCGACGCCACGCAGATCCGCGAGCGCGCCGAGGAGCTGCGCGAGCGCACCCACGCCGACATCGAGGCGCTGCACGAGCGGGCCCGCAAGGAGTCCGCGGAGGCGCTGCGCGCGGCCGGCGAGCGGGTGGACAAGCTGATCGCCGACACCGGCGAGCAGCTCGACGCCACCCGGGCCGAGGCCGAGCGCGAGCTCGCCGTGGCCAAGGAGAAGGCCGCCGAACTGCAGGCCGAGGCGTCCGCCGAGGCCAGCAAGGTGCGCATCCAGGCGGTCAGGAAGGCCGAGAGCCTGCTCAAGGAGGCGGAGGCCCGCAAGGCCGACGCCGACGCGGCGCTCGAAGCCGCCCGCGAGGAGGCCGACCGTCGGCGTGCGGAGGCGGCCGAGGCCGCCGAGAAGACTCGTCAGGACGCCGTCGAGGCGGGCGAGACGGAGCTGGCCCGTGCACGGGCCGAGGCCGAGCAGACCGTCGAGGAGGCGAGGTCCGAGGCCAAGCGGATCACCGACGAGGGGCGCCGGGAGCTCGACGAACTGGTGGGCCGGCGCAAGGACATCAACACCGAGATCGCCCGCGTTCAGGACGTCCTCCAGGCCCTCGAGGCCTTCGAGGCGCCCTCGTCCGCGGGCAAGCCCAGCGGGGGATCGGGCGGCGCAGGAAACGGCGCCGCCCCAGGGGCGAGCAGGGCCAACGGGGACAGCACCAACAGATCGGGCGGCGGCCGCGGAAGCGCCCCGGCGGGCGTGGGAGCGGGGGCAACCCGTCCGGGTGGCAAACGTGCCGGCACGCAACCACCCGATTGAGCGGACATTCTCCACTCTTCATCGGCTTTCCGCCGATGACACACCGAATCCGTGTCAGGATTCGCCCTATCACCTCACCTCAACCATCCGACTCTCCGGGCATACGACAGGAACTCCACCCCTATGAGCGACACACACTCTCCGCACGGCTTCGACGTTGTGCGCCGCGGGTACGAGCGGGCTCAGGTCGACGAGCGCATCAGCAAGCTGGTCACGGACCGCGACGGCGCCCTCAACCGGATCGGCGCGCTGGAGAAGCGCATCGAGGAGCTGCACCTCGAGACGCAGACCGCACAGGCACAGATCACGGACTCCGAGCCGTCCTACGCGGGCCTGGGCGCCCGGGTCGAGAAGATCCTGCGCCTGGCCGAGGAGGAGGCCAAGGACCTGCGCGAGGAGGCCCGTCGGGCCGCCGAGCAGCACCGTGAGCTCGCCGAGGCCGCGGCCCAGCAGGTCCGCAGTGAGGCCGACGGCTTCGCCAAGGACCGCAAGGCCAAGTCCGAGGAGGAGGGCGCTCGTATCGTCGAGAAGGCGAAGAGCGACTCCGCGCAGCTGCGGGCCGAGGCCGCGAAGGACGCGCAGAACAAGCGCGAGGAGGCGGACGCCCTCTTCGAGGAGACCCGCGCCAAGGCCGCCCAGGCCGCGGCCGACTTCGAGACCAACCTGGCCAAGCGCCGCGAGCAGTCCGAGCGTGACCTGGCTGCGCGTCAGGCCAAGGCCGAGAAGCGCCTCGCCGAGATCGAGCACCGCGCCGAGCAGCTCCGTCTGGAGGCGGAGAAGCTCCGCACCGACGCCGAGCGTCGCGCGCGCCAGACGGTCGAGACCGCCCAGCGCCAGGCCGAGGACATCGTCGCCGACGCGAACGCGAAGGCGGACCGTGTCCGCAGCGAGAGCGAGCGCGAGCTCGCGGCGCTGACGAACCGTCGCGACAGCATCAACGCCCAGCTCACCAACGTCCGCGAGATGCTCGCCACCCTCACGGGCGCGGCAGTCGCGGCTGCCGCCGCCCCCGACGACGACGTCATCGGCCGCGGCGTCCCCGCCCAGCAGAGCCGCTGACGCTCCTTTGGTCGCCGCCCGGTAGTTGCTCAGGGGCGCGAGGAACTGCGCGACAAGCCACCCGAGTGGTGAGTCGCTCAGCGAGCAGGACCATCCGCACATGGTGGTTGCTCGCGCAGTTCCCCGCGCCCCTGAGCTGTTTCGGTCGGTGCCGGGGCTGACGCCTCAGGAGACGCTCGACCGCCTCAACGCCGGCCGATCCCGTTGCCGCGTACCTGTACAGCCTCACGCTTGAGACCGTTGGTCCGCCCGGCGGCACTGGACGTGATGGAGCCGGCCTGTCGCATGGCTCGCATCGCCGAGGCCGAGAGCGGCCTGACCGGCTACGACTTCGAGGTGGACCAGCCCACGCGAACCGGTGACCCCGCCAGAGCCGCAGCCCGGCTGAGCGGCGTCTCCGATTGGGCCCGGCATCAGTTGAACCAGCGGATCGTCCCGTCCGGATTTCCGCGTGACGCTAGTCGATCCGCGCGAGCAGACCGCGGACCGCGGTGTTGAAGGCCTCGGGGACCTCCAGGGACGAGAGGTGGCCCGCGCCCGGAAGGATCGTCAGTTCGGCTTGGGGCAAGGCCGCGGCCAGGGCTTCGGCGTCCGGGACCGGGGTGAGCGCGTCCTCGTCGCCGACGATGACGAGGGCGGGGACGTCGACGGCGCGGAGGGAGTCCAGGGAGTCCGGGCGGGCTGCCATCGCGCGCTGGGCCCAGGCGACCGAGGCCGGGGAGGCCTCGCCGATCAGTTCCGCGACGTAGTCGACGAGCTTGGGGCAGCGCTTCGCCGTCGTGCCGCCGAGCAGGGGCGCGGGGAGTTGCTCGTCCACGAGGAGGCGGACGCTGTCACGGGCGAGGACCGCCTTCGCGATGCGTTCGCGGTTGGTGCGGGCCGTCTCGGTGTCCGCGGTGCCCTTGGTGTCGGCGAGCAGGAGGCCGGAGAGGCGGCCCGGGTGGCGTCGGGCGAAGGCCATCGCGACGTAGCCGCCCATGGAGAGGCCGCCGAGGACCGCCCGGTCGATGCCCGCGGCGTCGAGCAGCAGGGCGACGTCGTCGGCGAGGACGTCCAGCGAGGGGGCGTCGGCCCCGAGCTCGGTGCCGCCGAAGCCGCGGAGGTCGACGGCGAGGACGCGGGCGTCGGTGCCGTCGGGGCCGGGGAGCTCGTCGAGCTGGGACTCCCACATCCGTGCGGAGAGCGGGAACGCGTGCAGCAGGACCAGGGGCGTGCCGGAGCCCGCCTCGCGCACGGAGAGTCGTTCGGTCATGGGGACAGCGTATGCACCGATCGGTGCTCCGAACCCCCCATCCACGGCGATCCTGCCCTAGGGTGAACTCATGATCGAGGTCAACGAGCTGACCAAGCGGTACGGCGACAAACTCGCCGTCGACCATCTCAGTTTCACCATCCCGCAGGGCGTGGTGACGGGCTTCCTCGGCCCGAACGGCGCCGGCAAGTCGACGACCATGCGCATGATGCTCGACCTGGACCGGCCGACCTCGGGTTCGGTCCGGATCGACGGCAAGCACTACGGCCAGCTCCGCGAACCGCTGAAGTACATCGGCGCCCTGCTGGAGGCGAAGGCCGTGCACCCGGGGCGCACCGCCTACAACCACCTGTTGTGGCTCGCGGCCAGCAACCGCATCCCGACCCGGCGGGTGGACGAGGTGCTCGCCCTGGTCGGGCTGACCGCCGTCGCCAAGAAGCGCTCGGGCGGGTTCTCGCTCGGCATGGGCCAGCGGCTCGGGATCGCGGCAGCGCTGCTGGGCGACCCGAAGATCCTGATGTTCGACGAGCCGGTCAACGGACTGGACCCGGAGGGCATCATCTGGGTCCGCAACCTGATGAAGTCGCTGGCCGCGGAGGGCCGCACCGTCTTCGTCTCCTCGCACCTGATGAGCGAGATGGCGCTGACCGCGGACCACCTGGTCGTGATCGGCCTGGGCCGGCTCCTGGCCGACATGCCGATGAACGAGTTCATCGACCGCAACTCCCGCTCCTTCGTCCGGCTGCGGACCCCGCAGCCGGAGCAGTTGCTGGACGCGCTCTCCCAGGGCGGCATCGCCGCCCTCCAGGGCGCCGACGGCACGTGGGAGGTGGAGAACGGCGACCTCGCCCGCATCGGCGACCTCGCGGCCGAGCACCGCGTGACGCTCCACGAGCTGAGCCCGCAGCGCGCGTCCCTGGAGGAGGCGTTCATGCGGATGACGGCGGAGGCCGTCGAGTACCAGACCGGCGCGCCGGCGCTCCCGCCGGAGCAGGAGCAGGAGCAGAAGCCAGAGCCCGCGGCCGCCTGGGGCGCGGGCTGGAAGAAGGAGAGCTGACGATGGTCCCGGTACTGCTCTCCGAGTGGATCAAGGTCAGGACGGTCCGGTCCACCTTCGTCACGCTGCTGCTCACGTTCGTGGTCACGGTGGGCCTGGGTGCGGTCGTGAGTGCCGTGGTCGCCTCGACCTGGAACAACCAGACCCCGACCGAGCGCGCCAACTTCGACGCGACGGGGGTCAGCTTCAGCGGCATCGCCCTGGGCCAGCTCGCCCTGATCGTCTTCGCGGTGCTCGTCGTGACCAGCGAGTACAGCACCGGCATGATCCGCGCGACGCTCGGCGCCGTGCCGCAGCGCATGACGCTGATGCTCGCCAAGGTCCTGACCGTACTGGGCCTGGTCGGGGTCGTCTCGGTGCTGACCGCCTTCATCAGCTTCTTCCTGGGTCAGGCCCTGCTCGGCAGCCACCGGACGTCCATCACGGACCCCGGGGTGACCCGCGCGGTCTTCGGCATGGCGATCTACATGACTCTGCTGGCGCTGCTCTCCGTGGGCGTCGCCTTCATGGTGCGCCGCCCGATCCCGGCGCTGGCGATCCTGATGCCGTTCTTCTTCCTGATCTCGCCGATCCTCAACGCGGTCCCGAAGGTGAAGAACGTCGCGCACTTCTTCCCGGACGTGGCCGGCCGGCAGCTGTACTCGGTGCAGGGGAGTACGGACGTCCCCTACGGGCCGACGGCGGGCTTCTTCATCGTCCTCGCCTGGTCCCTCGGCTGCGTGGTGATCGGCTACCTGCTCTTCGCGCGCCGGGACGCCTGACGCGTCTCAGTACCTCGGAGCGCCGCGTCCCCGCAGCACGTTGGGGCCGCGGCGTTCGCGGTTCGACCAGCAGGCGCGGTGCCAGTGGCGGCGGTCGTCGACCCCGCCGGCCGATCCCATGGAGAGCGCGGGCCAGGCGACGATGTGGCCGACGCCGCGCGGGATCTCCTGGTCGCAGCCGGGGCAGCGGTAGGACTTGCCGCCGTCGCCGGAGACCGCGCGGACCTTCCACTCCTCGTCGCCGTAGGTCTCGGTCCGCTCCAGCCAGGTGCCGCCGGTAACCGTACGGGCGTTCTTCGGTTCGTCCCCATGGGGGCGACTTCGGCGAGGAGACATCATTCCCCCTAGGTGGGCGGCATGCTGGTCTCTCAAGGGTAGTGGAGTGGGTTGTGCGGGCTTCCGAACGCGCCGGGGGTGGCTTTTACCACAGCGGCCCGGATCCTGCCAGGGCTGAAGGGCAATTCCACCCGTTATCACGTCGAAGCCGGGATTCCGCTGTGCCGTTGGCACATGACGTGCGTTACTCCTGTGGTAGTCGCGGGATCGAAGTTCCCCGCGGGGCCAAGGAGTTGATTCCATGTCCGCCGTGCACGCCAGCACCGCGCCCACCCTCGCGCCGTACAAGCTGCCCCGGCAGCGCAGCGCGCGGCGGGTTCCGGGCGGGCTCAGCACCGGAGTCTTCCTGCTCTCCGCCCAGTTCCCCGGGCAGGGCCACGCCGAGGCGCTGGAGCGCACCGTCTCCGCCGCCGTGGCCGCCGAGCAGGCGGGCCTGGACAGCGTCTGGCTGGCCGAGCACCACTTCGTGCCCTACGGCGTCTGCCCCGACGCGGCGACGCTGGCGGGGCTGCTGCTCGGCCGCACCCGCCGGGTGCGCATCGGCACGGCGGTGAGCGTGCTGCCGACGCACCATCCGGTGCGCCTCGGCGAGCAGGCCGCGCTGCTGCACCTCACCTCGGGCGGGCGGTTCACGCTGGGCGTGGGGCGCGGCGGCCCGTGGGTGGATCTCGCCGTCTTCGGGGGTGGCGCGGAGGCGTACGAGCAGGGCTTCCCCGAGTCACTGGATCTGCTGCTGCGCTGGCTGCGGTCCTCCCGGGTGGGGGCGTCCGGCCCCCGCTACGACTTTCCCGAGGTCGCCGTCGTGCCGCGGGCGACGGAGCAGCCCTTCCCGACGCATCGCACCGGCCGCCAGACGGGAGGGGCGACGCGGACGGACCGTCAGTCGGGCCCGGCCCAGCACGCCTTCGCGGAGGCCTCCGCACCGTCCCCGACTGCGGTCCTGAGCGGCGCACGGACGGCCGGGGGGCCGCCCGTGGTGGTCGCCTGCACGTCGCTCGGCACCGTGCGCCTGGCCGCGCAGCAGGGCCTGCCGATGCTGCTCGGCATGCACTCGGGCGACGAGGACAAGGCCGAGATGGTGGCCGCCTACCGTGCCGCCGCACTGGAGGCCGGCCGCACGCCGGACCAGGTGGCCCGGATCGAGGCGGAACATGTCGCCGCCGGCGTGGCCCAGGTCGCCGACCGGACGGCCGACGCGCGCTCCCGTCTGTTGCGGGCCATGCCGGACTTCCTGCGGTTCGGCCTCGGCGCACACCGCACGGTGGACGGACGCGAGCGCCGGATGCGCGATCCGGAGCAGTACACCGAGTTGCTCTGCGACCTGCACGCCGTGGGCACCCCCAGGCTCTGTGCCGACCGGCTGCTCGCCACGCACGAGCGCACGGGCATCCGCCGCTTCGCCCTGCTGGTGGAGGGCTCCGGCGACCGGGCCGAGACGGTGGCCAACATCGCTCGACTGGGTGCGGAAGTCCTCCCCCAGCTGCCGCAGGATTGAGCGCAGACCGTGCGCGGGATCGAGCCGGGTTCGAGCCGCGTTCGAGTCAGGATCGTGCCGGATTCGAGCCGGTCAGCAGTCGCGGAACTCGGGTGACTGGTTGAGCAGCTGAGCCCGCACGGACGTGAACGCGGCATAGCGGGCCTCGGACTCGGGCCCCGGGGAGAAGACCGCGACCCGATGGCAGTTCTGGAAAGCGAGCCGCACCCCGAAGTGCCGTTCCAGAGAACCCCTGATGGCGTCGCTCGCCAGGGCGCGCAGCAGTTGTCCGCGCTCCTTCTCGGACGGCGGGGGGACCTGGTTGTCGGCGAACTCACCGCCGTCGACCTCCCGCTGGAGCGCCAGCGAGCTGATCAGGTCCCAGGCATAGGGCAGGGAGGTGCGGACGCAGTCGACGAATTCCCGCTCGTCGACCTCGCCTCGTTCGGCCTTCTCAAGCAGGGCCGGTGAGACGTCGAGCGACATGGGTTCTCCTCTCGCAGGGCCCCCGGGGCGGCTCCCCCAGGGGGTGGTGCAGAGCGGAACGGTGGCACCGCTACCAGCGTCCCAGGGAACGGCCGGACAGGGAGCGGAATGTGGCAATCTCCCTACCCTGAGTGGCCGTGACACACCGTAAGCCTCCATAAGCAGTGGCACCAGAGCGCAACGAATGGATCAAGCCAGAGTCGAAGATGATCTGACAGTCACCATTCCACTGCGCTGAGTGGTCGGCGGTTCCTGTGAGTGACAACGCCACCGTGCGGCATCCGGTTTCCGCTTACCACCGGAAAGCCCGTCTTCCTGTGGAATCGCTTCGAATGGCCTCCGTGGGCTAGCGTGGTCGGCCGTGCGTCTCGTCATTGCCCGCTGTTCTGTCGACTACGCAGGCCGGCTCACCGCCCACCTGCCGTCCGCCCCTCGGCTCATCCTGGTGAAGTCGGACGGGAGTGTCGCCGTGCACTCCGACGACCGCGCCTACAAGCCGCTCAACTGGATGTCACCGCCGTGCTCCCTGAAAGAGGAGGACGGACGCTGGACAGTGGAGAACAAGGCTGGCGAGAAGTTGATCATTACGCTCGAAGAAGTGATGCTCGACTCCACCCACGAACTCGGTGTCGACCCCGGTTTGATCAAGGACGGCGTCGAGGCGCATCTCCAGGAACTGCTGGCGGATCGCATGGAGGTCCTCGGCGAGGGCTGGAGCCTGATCCGCCGCGAGTACATGACGGCCATCGGCCCCGTCGACATCCTCTGCCGCAACGCGGAGGGCGCGACGGTCGCGGTCGAGATCAAGCGCCGCGGCGAGATCGACGGCGTCGAACAGCTGACCAGGTACCTGGAACTGCTGAACCGCGACCCCCTGCTGGCACCGGTGAAGGGCGTCTTCGCCGCCCAGCAGATCAAGCCCCAGGCCCGGGTCCTGGCTGCGGACCGCGGCATCGACTGCGTGGTTCTCGACTACGACGGCCTTCGCGGCATCGAGGACGACAAGCTCAAGCTGTTCTAGCCAAGGGCTCGTTGCCGCCTGCCGGGGGCGCGATCAGCCCATCGGACCGGTCGTGTCCTGGGTGGTCGCCGGGGCGGTCGCGGTGTCCGTCGGCGTCGGGGTCGGCGTGACCGTGGGCGTGCTGGACGGAGTGGACGTAGGTGACTTCGTCGGCGAGCTCGGGGTGCTCGTCGGGGTGCTCGTTCGGCCCGGCCGCGAGGGAGTCGGCGTCGGGGGCGTCGAGGAGGTGCCGGGATTCGGCTGTCCGCCGGTGTGACCGTCGTTGGCCGACGGTGCACCGGAGGCGGACGGCGAGGCCGACGCGCTGCCGGTGGCGGAGGCCGAGGCGGACGGGGAGGTGGAGTCCGTCGGGGAGTCCGCCGTGGACGGGAAGGCCGGAGCCGTCGTGGCCGGCGTGTCGGCGGGGACGACGGGGGTGCCGGACGGCGGGGTGGAGTCACCGAAGGAGGTGACGGCCACCGCGACGCCCGCGCCGAGAATGCCCATCAGGACCACCGCGCCTGCGGCCAGCGCCAGTTGGCGCCGCGTGGCGGGCTGGTTCTGGATGTCGAGCGCGTGCCGGCCCATCGGACGCGGGCTCGGGCGCGCGGACGCGACGGCAGAGCGGGAGGCGTTGCGCAGCGTCGTGAACGGCGCGAAACGCCGCAGGCGCTCCTCGCGCCCGCGGGCCGCGGTGAGCGCGGTCGCACCGGAGAGGACCAGCGCCTGGTCCAGCAGTTCGAGCACGTGTCGGCCGTTGGCGGTGCCGCGCGTGTCCGCGAGGGCGCCCCGCAGCGCCACGGACGCCTCCAGCTCGGCGCGCGAGCGGTCGTACGCTCCGGCGCAGAAGGTGAGCACCCCGAGCTCGTGGTGGAACCACGCCTCCTGCGCGACCGACTCGGTCGCCCGCGCGGACTCCAGGCCGTACCGCAGGGCGCGCTCCCACGCGCCCCAGCGCTGGGCGAGCGCGAACGAGGGTGCGCAGGCGCGGGCGAGGAGGACGACCTGCTCGTGCCGGCCGGCTTCCTGGTCGGTCCGCAGGACCGCCAGCAGAACCTCGGCCTCGGCGGCGATCTGGGCCTCCGTCACCGAGGCGTGGCCGGTCCACCAGGTGAAGTGCTGTGCGGCGTCGGCGAGGCCGACGGCCGGCCAGTCCTCCGCGAGCAGCGGCGCGGTGCCCTCGACGAGGCGGTGCGTGCTCCCGGGGGTCGGCTCGGCGAGGCCCGCCTCGACCAGCTCCTCCAGTGCGGCCTCCCCGTGGCCGACGTCGACGAGCGCGGGCAGGTGCGGCGGGGTGGGGATCTCTCCGCCGAGCGCCGAGGCGAGCTCCAGGACGCGCCGCGCGGGCTCGCCGAGCCCGCGGGCGATGCGGACGGCCGGGGCCGCGCTCTCGGCGACGGTCGGCAGCGGCACCGGGTCCTCGTCCGGCTCGACCAGTCCGCCGGCGAGGGCGTCGATCGCCACCTCGCGGTGGCGCAGCAGCGCCGCGGCCTGGACGAAGCGCAGCGGCAGGCCCTCGGACTCGAACCACAGGTCCACGGCCCAGGCGCGCTCGCTCTCGTCGAGCGAGCGTCCGGCCAGCTTGGCGAGCAGCGCGAGGCTGCCGGCCCGGGTCATCCCGCCTAGGCGCGACTCCTCGATCGGCGCGCCGACGGAGGGCGCCTGCGTCTCCGGCGTGGCGGCGATCAGATAGGCGCAGTCGGGTGCGGCGCCGAGCAGGTCGTCGAGGGCCTCGCCGCCGAAGTCGACGTCGTCGACGATGACGATGGCCTGCACGCCCGCGAGCAGGGCGGGCAGCTCACGCCGGGAGGGCCGGTGGCCGGGTGCGCCGCCGAGTCCCTCGTAGAGGGCCTGGAGCACGTCTCCGAGGGGCTTGTGGTGGGCGCTCAGCCGGACGACGCCGCCCGGCGTCAGCGCGGCGCAGGAGGCGGCCACGGCGTCCAGGACGGCGGTGCGGCCGGAGCCGTGCGGGCCGGTGAGCCGCACCGAGCGGCCCTGGCCGAGCAGCTCGCGCAGCCGCGCGCACTGCTCCTCGCGCTCGAGCAGGCCGGATAGGACGTACCGGGCGCTGCTCGTCGGGGCGGCCGGCGCGGCCGGCGCGGCCGGCGCGGCGGGGCGACGCTCCTCCGGCAGCGGGTCCGGGGTGGAACCCTCGGGGCCGTTGACGGTCAGCAGCAGGTGGCCGACGACGAGCTCGCCGGTACGGGCGCTGCCGTCGGCACGGCGGTCGCCGCCGGCCGCCTGGGCATGGTTCGGTTCGGGAACGGTACTGACGACCGCTCCGCTCGTGTTGTTCCTGAGTACCAGCTCGCCGCCACTGGGTGTGTGAGCGGAGTGGTGGCCTGTGGCGTCGCCCACGTCTTCTTCCAGCCCGTCTTCCGGCCCGTACGACCGTGCCTCGGAAGGGCACGATGCGGGGGTCATTCTGCGGCACGGAAGTTACTGGTGGGGAGTGGTCGAGACCAGACCGTTACGGCGGGAGCCGACCGTTACGGGATGGAGACCGGCATGGGGTCGGCCTCGGGGTAGTAGCTCTCGATCGCCAGGATGCGGTGCAGCTTGGTGGCCACGAGCAGCCGCTGCAGCTGCAGCGGGACGCCGCGCAGCACGAGGCGCCGTCCGGCCCGCCCGGCGCGCCGGTGCGTACCCATGATGACGCCGAGGCCGGTCGCGTCCCAGGAGGAGAGGCCGCTCAGTTCCAGCACGAGGTCACCGACGCCGTCGTCGACGGCCCGGTGCAGCGCGGTGCGCGCGTCCGCCGCGGAGCGGACGTCGAGTTCGCCCTCCACGGCGAGGTGACGGTGGTCACCGCGAATGAACATGCGGGCTCCCCTCGCTCGCGTTACTTCTCTCATCTGACGCAACGACAGGCGGGTACGTTGCTGGCCACGGCGAGATCTGAAAGGAAATCACCCGTCCAGGTGAAGGAAGAATCGTTTTGCCGGTGGCCGTGCGGATGTTCGTTTGATTATCGAGGACTCCGGATGGCACGTGGGCCCCTAGGTGAGCCAACTCACCTGGGGGCCACGTCACATTCGGTGCTACTTCTCGTAGCTGTAGAAGCCCTGGCCGCTCTTGCGGCCGAGATCCCCGGCGGTCACCATCCGGGCCATGATCTCCGGCGCGGCGAACTTGGTGTCCTGGGTCTCTTCGTAGATGTTGTGCGCGGCGTGCAGCAGGATGTCGACGCCGGTCAGGTCGGTGGTGGCCAGCGGGCCCATCGCGTGGCCGAAGCCGAGGCGGCAGGCGGTGTCGATGTCCTCGGCGCTGGCGACGCCCGACTCGTACAGCTTGACGGCCTCGACGACCAGCGCGGTGATCAGGCGGGTCGTCACGAAGCCGGCGACGTCGCGGTTGACGACGACACAGGTCTTGCCGACGCTCTCGGCGAAGGCGCGGGCGGTGGCGAGGGCGGCGTCGCTGGTCTTGTAGCCGCGGACCAGCTCGACCAGCTGCATCATCGGCACCGGCGAGAAGAAGTGCACGCCGACGACGTCCTCCGGACGCTCCGTCACGGCGGCGATGCGGGTGATCGGGATCGCGGAGGTGTTGGTCGCCAGCACGGCGCCCGGCTTGGCGATCTTGTCGAGCTCGCGGAAGACGCCTTCCTTGATCTCCAGCTGCTCGAACACGGCCTCGACGATGATGTCGGCGCCGGAAGCAGCGCCCAGGTCGGTGGTGGTCGTGATCCGCGCGAGGGCGGCGTCCATCTCGTCCTGGGTCATCTTCCCCTTGGAGACGAACCGGGCGTAGCTGTCGCGGATGCCGTTCAGACCGCGGGTCAGGGCGGCGTCGGTCACGTCGCGCAGCACCACGTCGTGGCCGGCTGCGGCCGAGACCTGGGCGATGCCGGAACCCATGAGGCCGGCTCCGACGACGGCGATGCTGCTGGTCACGGTGGTGTCCTCCGTGTCGTGTCGTGTGGTGTGGCCCGGTGGCCCGCCGCACGACGAGGATCACCCGCGCACGGCGTCGTGCCTGCGAGGAATCTACACACTTCGCGGCCGTCCGAAGCAGAATGGGGGCGTGATCGCGCTCACCCTGCGGGTGCTGGCACCGTTTCTGGTGGTGGGGGTCCTCGTCCTGCTCCTGCGCTGGACGTGGAGCAAAGGCCATTCGGTCGTCCAGCGCAATCCGGCGCCGGGGGCGCCGGGTGACTACGGCCTGCTGGTCCCGGTGGCCGCCCCGCCCGACGACGCCGCGGCGCTGGCGATCGGCGCCCGGCTGGACGAGGCGGGCATCCGCTACACCCTTGCCGGGACGAAGGCGGGACCACGCGTCATGGTCTTCGCCGACGACGCGGAACGCGCGAGGGCGCTGCTGCGCCCTTAAGGGCGCGAGGAACTGCGCGACAGGCCACCACGCGGGTCGAGCGCCGAATGCGCAGGGTCATCCGCTGGTCGGTCTCTCGCGCAGTTCCTCGCGCCCCTGAGGGCTACTGCAACTCGTTCTCGCGGGTGATCTGGGCGCCGAGCGCACGGAGTTGCTGTTCGAAGCCGGCGTAGCCCCGGTCGATGTGGTGGATCTCCGAGACCAGGGTCGTGCCGTCGGCGACGAGGCCGGCCAGGACGAGGCCCGCGCCGGCGCGGACGTCGGAGGAGACGACCGGTGCGCCGGACAGGCGCGGGACGCCGCGCAGCACCGCGTGGTGGCCGTCGGTGCGGACGTCCGCACCCAGGCGGGCGAGCTCCTGCAGGAAGACGAAACGGGCCTCGAAGATGTTCTCGGTGATCATCGCGGTGCCCTCCGCGACCGCGTTCATCGCGGCGAACTGGGGCTGGAGGTCCGTCGCGAAGCCGGGGTAGGGCAACGTCACGACGTCCACCGCGCGCGGGCGACGCTCCATCACCACGCGGAAGCCCTCGGGGTCGGCGCTGACCTGGGCGCCGGCGGCGACGAGCTTGTCGAGGGCGATGCGCAGGTGTTCGGCGCGCGCGTGGTCCACGCGCACGTCGCCCATGGTCATCGCCGCGGCCACGCCGAACGTCCCGGCCACGATCCGGTCGGGGACGGTGTCGTAGGCGACCGGCAGGAGCCGGTCGACGCCCTGGATCGCGATGGTCGACGTGCCCGCGCCGTCGATCTTCGCGCCCATCGCGACCAGCATCTCGCACAGGTCGACGATCTCGGGCTCGCGGGCCGCGTTGTCGATGGCGGTCTCGCCCTTGGCCAGGACCGAGGCCATCAGGATGTTCTCCGTGGCGCCGACGCTCGGGAACTCCAGCTCCACCGCCGCGCCGACGAGGCCGCCGGAACGGGCCTCGGCGACCAGGAAGCCGTGCTCGGTGGTGATGCGCGCGCCGAGCCGGGTCAGACCGTCGATGTGCATGTCCAGCCCGCGCGAGCCGATCGCGTCGCCGCCGGGCCGGGCGACGCGCACCCGCCCGCAGCGGGCGAGCAGCGGGCCGAGGACGGCGATGGAGGCACGGAACCTTCGCACCAGGTCGTAGTCGGCCTCGTGGCCGATCTCACCCGGAACGGTGACGAAGGCCGTTCCGGCGGACTCGTCGGTCCACTCCAGCCGGACCTCGCACCCCATCCGGCGCAGCAGCTCCGCCATGATCTCGACGTCCAGGATGCGCGGCAGGTTGCCGATCCTGAACTCGCCTTCTGCCAGCAGCGTCGCCGCCATCAGCTTGAGCGCGCTGTTCTTCGCGCCGGGCACCCGCACCCGCCCCGCGAGCCGCGCCCCGCCGATCACCCGGAACCGTTCCATGGTCAGGCATCGTACGTGGCGCCCGCCGGGAGCTGGGCCGACCGAGTGAGTCCCGTCACATCGGCGGCCTCAGGCCTCGGACCTCAGGCATCGGACTCAGGCCTGGTCGAGCTCGCGGACGAAGGCGTCGAGGACGCGGGTGAACTCGGCGGGGGCCTCCATGGAGGTGTAGTGGCCGACGCCGTCGAGGAGGACCCGGCGGCCGTTCGGGACGGCGTCGAGGAGGGCGGTGACGGTGGCGAGATGGCCGGGCACGTCCGCGGCGCCGTCGACGGCGAGGATCGGGAGGGTGAGGTCCTTCACACGCGTCTCCACGTCGCCGACGGGGACGGAGTGGTCCGGCTCGTCCGCGGTGTGCTTGAGCATCGTGCGCAGGCCCATCTCCCGCACCTGCCCGACCAGTTCGGGGTCGATGTCGGCCAGGGAGCGGTCCGGGCCGGGGATCCACTTCAGGAAGCCGTCGAGCCAGCCGTCCAGGTCCCCGGAGGCGAGGGCGCCCCACATCGCCGTGCCGACCTCGGCGGCCCAGGGGTCGGTGCGGTCGGTGTCGCCGATGCCGCGCCCGCTGATGACGAGCGCCCGGACCAGTTCGGGGTGTTCCAGCGCGGTGTCGACGGCGATCATCGCGCCCATCGACACGCCGACCAGCACGACCTGACGCAGACCCAGATGGCGCAGCAGGTCGGCGAGGTCGTCGGTCTGCCGGAAGGGGCGGGACGCGTTGTCCGACCGGCCGTGCCCGCGGGCGTCGGGGGCGACGACGCGACAGCCGAGCTCGACCAGGCGCGGGACGAGGTTGTCGAACTGGGTGCTGTCGACGAAGCCGCTGTGCAGCAGGACCAGCACCGCGCCGTCGCGCGGGCCGACGTCACGGTAGGCGAGGGATCCGTCCTGGGATGCGAAGAACGCGAACTCAGTCATGACAACCAAGGTGTCATAACTGTCCGAGAATGGCAACTGGGTTGTCATTCGACGTGAGATAGTGAACCGGTGACGGACACCCCACTCTCCCCCGACGAGCTGCCGGAACGCCTGATGGAGGTCTTCGCGCTCGTCGGCCCGCTCTACCGCCGCGTCCAGCGCCGGATCGACCTGGACGCCGAGCAGGGCGTCTCCGTCGGCGTCCGCGCCGTGCTGGACCTGCTGCGCGAGAACGGGCCGCTGACCGTGCCGCAGATGGGCCGCGCCCAGTCGCTCAGCCGGCAGTTCGTCCAGCGGATGGTCAACGAGGGCGCGGCCGCCGGGCTGGTGGAGGCCGTTCCCAACCCGGCCCACGCGCGCTCCTCGCTGATCCGCCTCACCGACGCCGGCGAGGCGGCCATCACCGCGATCGTGGCCCGCGAGCACGCGGTGCTGCGCCGCACCCGCGGCGATCTCACCGACGCCGACGTGGCCACGACCGTGCGCGTGCTGGGCCGCCTGCTGGAGCTCTTCGACGACGTCGAGCTGGGCGCGGCCGAGCCGCCCCGCTAGGCCCTAGCGGTTCTCCCCCGGCACCCACAGCACGTCGCCGACCGACTTGTTCGCCGTCCGAGCCAGGATGAACAGCAGGTCCGAGAGGCGGTTCAGGTACTTCGCGGTCAGCGGGTTGATGCCTTCGCCGTACTCCTCGATCGCGGCCCAGGTGCTGCGCTCGGCGCGGCGGACCACCGTGCAGGCCACGTGCAGGTGGGCCGCGCCCGGCGTGCCGCCGGGCAGGATGAAGCTGCGCAGCTTCTCCAGCTCAGCGTTGAAGCGGTCGCAGTCCGCCTCCAGCCGGTCGATGTAGGACTGCTCGACGCGCAGCGGCGGGTACTTGGGGTCCGGGACGATCGGCGTGGCCAGGTCCGCGCCGACATCGAAGAGGTCGTTCTGAACGCGGGTCAGCACCGCCGCGATCTCCTCGTCGAGCGCGCCGCAGGCCAGGGCGACGCCCAGGGCGGCGTTGGCCTCGTTGGAGTCGGCGTAGGCGGCCAGGCGGGTGTCCGTCTTGCGGGTGCGGCTCATGTCGCCCAGCGCGGTGCTGCCGTCGTCGCCGGTCCGGGTGTAGATACGGGTGAGGTTGACCATGCCCGCAGCCTAACGCCGCCGACTAGTCCCTCAGGGTGGGGTCCAGGCGGGTCAGCAGCCTGCGCAGGGAGGCGCGCTCGGCCGCGCTGAGGTGGCCGAGGACCTCCTCCTCCAGGCGCGGGACGTGGGCCTCCAGGCCCAGCTGCAGCGCCCGGGCCCCCTTCGCGGTCATCCCGACCAGGTAGGCGCGGCCGTCCTCGGGGTCGCGGGTGCGCTCGATCAGGCCCTTGCGTTCCAGCCGGGCGACGAGCTTCGTGGTGCCGGCGGAGGTGAAGCCCATGGTCTCGCCGACCCGGGTGGCCATGCCGTGGGCGCCGGGGAAACGGGCCAGGCGCAGCAGGAACTCGAACTCGGAGCCGTCCAGGCCGGTGGCGTCGGCGATGTCGTGCCGCAGCCGGTCGTTGATCAGCCGGTACACGTTGCCCATCAGGCCCCAGAGGACCACGCCCTCGTGCTCGACGAGCTCGTCCATGCGCGGACCCTCAGGCCACGTTCACGCGCTGGCCGGGAGGCGCGGCCTCCAGCCAGGCCAGGAAGCCGGTGAGCGCGTCCTCGCTCATCGCGAGCTCCAGCGGCTCGCCCGCGTGCGTGCAGACCAGGACCACCGCGCCGGACAGCAGCGCCAGCTCCTCCTGCCCCTCGGGCGTGCGCCGCTCGATCACCTCGATCTGCGAGCGCTCCAGCACCCGGCGAGGGCGCGGAGCCCAGCTGAAGACGCGGAACCACTCCACGGAGTCGTTGTTGTAGCGGGCGATCCCGAAGATCCAGCCCTTTCCGGCGGCCTCGCCGGCGGGCTCCCCCGGCGCGGGGGGCGGCGGCACGTCCAGGCGCGCCGAACAGTCGAAGGTGCCACCGGGTCTCTGGATCAGACGCCGCCGTACCGCGAAGGCCCCCAGCCCGAGCAGGCAGACCAGCAGCACCGCGATGACGAGTACCACCGCGAGCACCATGCCCGGCTCCCTCCTCGTCGGCCCCCGAGCCGACGTCCTGCCCGCACGCCCGACGGACGTGGCAGTCTGCTCAACTGATACAGCAGTCCCGGGGTCACCCGTAGGTGCCCCGGGACTGCCGGTGAAGCTCGTGTCGCTTCAGCGCTCGGCGGGTGCCTCGCGCGTCAGCGGCCGGTCGCCGCGAGGAGCCGAACCTCGGCGCGGCGCTGGGCCACGGCCTCGGAGTCGGCCTTGGCGCCGGCCAGCGCCCGCTCGGCGCGGTCGACGTCGATCTCGTCGGCCAGCTCCGCGACCTCGGCCAGGATCGACAGCTTGTTGTCCGCGAAGGACAGGAAGCCGCCGTGCACCGCCGCGACCACCGTGGTGCCATCCGCCTGGCGGATGGTCACCGGCTGGGGGTCCATGGCCCCCAGGACCGGGGTGTGGTTCGGCTGGATGCCGATGTCACCGGACTTGGTACGGGCAAGGACGATCGTGGCCTCGCCCGACCAGACCTTTCGGTCGGCCGCGACCAGCTCGACGTGCAGCTCAGCCACAGTGGGCTCCTCGGTCTCGACCCCCCGCCGCAAAGCGGGGGTGGGGAAAGAATAACGGGTGGGAAAGGGGCGGACCCAACCAGCGGTCGGACCGCCCCTCTACCTCACGATTACTTCTTGGCGAGCTCGGCGGCGTTGCGCTCGAGGTCGTCGATGCCACCGCACATGAAGAACGCCTGCTCCGGCACCGAGTCGTACTTGCCGTCCGCGATCGCGTTGAACGCGTCGATGGTCTCGGACAGCGGCACGGTGGAGCCGTCGACGCCGGTGAACTGCTTGGCGACGTAGGTGTTCTGCGACAGGAAGCGCTCGATGCGGCGCGCCCGGTTGACGGTGACCTTGTCCTCCTCGGACAGCTCGTCCATACCGAGGATCGCGATGATGTCCTGGAGGTCCTTGTACTTCTGCAGGATCCCCTTGACACGCACGGCGGTCTCGTAGTGGTTGGCCGAGATGTACCGCGGGTCGAGGATGCGGGACGAGGAGTCCAGCGGGTCCACGGCCGGGTAGATGCCCTTCTCCGAGATCGGACGGGAGAGAACCGTCGTCGCGTCGAGGTGGGCGAAGGTGGTGGCCGGGGCCGGGTCGGTCAGGTCGTCCGCGGGGACGTAGATCGCCTGCATCGAGGTGATCGAGTGACCGCGGGTCGAGGTGATGCGCTCCTGGAGCTGGCCCATCTCGTCGGCCAGGTTCGGCTGGTAACCCACCGCGGAGGGCATACGGCCGAGCAGGGTCGACACCTCGGAACCGGCCTGGGTGAACCGGAAGATGTTGTCGATGAAGAGGAGCACGTCCTGCTGCTGGACATCGCGGAAGTACTCCGCCATGGTCAGCGCCGACAGGGCGACGCGCAGACGGGTGCCCGGCGGCTCGTCCATCTGGCCGAAGACCAGCGCGGTCTTGTCCAGAACGCCCGAGTCGACCATCTCGTGGATGAGGTCGTTACCCTCACGGGTGCGCTCACCGACACCGGCGAAGACCGACACACCACCGAAGTTCTCGGCGACGCGGTAGATCATCTCCTGGATCAGAACGGTCTTGCCGACACCGGCACCACCGAACAGACCGATCTTGCCACCCTGGACGTACGGGGTGAGCAGGTCGATGACCTTGATACCGGTCTCGAACATCTCGGTCTTGGACTCGAGCTGGTCGAAGTTCGGGGCCTTGCGGTGGATCGGCCAGCGCTCGGTGACCTCGGCGTTGAACGCCTCACGGTCGACGTTGAGCACCTCGCCCAGGGCGTTGAAGACCTTGCCCTTGGTGATGTCGCCGACCGGCACCGAGATCGCGGAACCGGTGTCGGAGACAGCGGCGCCACGGGTCAGGCCGTCGGTGGGCTGCATCGAGATGGCCTTGACCATCCCGTCGCCCAGGTGCTGCGCGACCTCGAGGGTCAGCGTCTTCTTGCCGGTGCCGTCGGGCGCGTCGACCTCGACGTGCAGCGCGTTGAACATGTCCGGCATGGCGTCGACGGGGAACTCCACGTCGACGACCGGGCCGATGACCCGCGCGACGCGGCCCGTCGCCGTGGCCGTCTCTACAGTGGCAGTCATGTGATCAGTCACTCCCCGCGGTCGCGTCGGCCAGGGCGCTCGCGCCACCGACGATCTCGCTGATTTCCTGGGTGATGTCGGCCTGTCGGGCCGTGTTGGCCAGACGCGTGAGCGTCTTGATGAGCTCGCCGGCGTTGTCGGTCGCGCTCTTCATCGCGCGGCGGCGGGCGGCGTGCTCGGAAGCAGCCGACTGCAGCAGCGCGTTGTAGATCCTGCTCTCCACGTACCGCGGCAGCAGGGCGTCCAGGACGCCCTCGGCCGACGGCTCGAAGTCGTAGAGCGGGAACGGTCCCTGCTCCTCGGCGTTGGCCTCGGTCTCAGCCAGCGACAGCGGCAGGAGGCGGGCCTCCACCGGGTTCTGGGTGAGCATCGAGACGAACTCCGTGGAGACGATGTGCAGCTCGTCCACGCCGCCCGCCGACGTCTCCGTCACGAAGGCATCGATCAGGGCCGCGGACGCCTCCTTGGCGTCCTGGTACGTCGGCTTGTCGGAGAACCCGACCCACGAGCCCGCGACCGGGAGGTTGCGGAACCCGTAGTAGCTGACGCCCTTACGGCCGATGATGTAGCTGTCGACGTCCTTGCCCTCGCCCTTGAGCCGCTTGGTCAGCTCCTGCGCCGCCTTGATGGCGTTGCTGGAGTAACCACCGGCCAGGCCGCGGTCCGCGGTGACCACGAGCACCGCGGCGCGGGTGGCGCCGACGGGCTCGGTGGTCAGCGGGTGCTTGGCGTTCGACCGCGTCGCGACAGCGGTCACCGCGCGGGTGAGCTCAGTCGCGTACGGGGTGGAGGCGGCCACCGCGCGCTGCGCCTTCATGATGCGCGACGCGGAGATCATCTCCATCGCCTTGGTGATCTTCTTCGTCGCGGTGACAGAGCGGATCCGGCGCTTGTAGACCCGAAGCTGTGCTCCCATGGGTCGCTACGTCCTTTCCGTCTCGTCAGGCGTCTTCGCCGAGCAGCGCACCGGTGTGGGTGGTGAACTCGCGCTTGAAGGCGTTGATCGCCTCGGTGAGGGACTCGATCGTGCCGTCCTCGAGCTTCTGCGTCTCGACGATGGTGGTCAGGACGCCCTTGTGCTCGCGGCGCAGGTAGTCCAGGAACTCACGCTCGAACTTGCGGATGTCCGCGACCGGGACGTCGTCCAGGCGACCGGTGGTGCCGGCCCAGATCGAGACGACCTGCTCCTCGACCGGGAACGGCGCGTACTGGCCCTGCTTCAGCAGCTCGACCAGACGGGCGCCACGCTCCAGCTGGGCCTTGGAGGCCGAGTCCAGGTCGGAGGAGAAGGCGGCGAAGGCCTCCAGCTCGCGGTACTGGGCCAGGTCCAGACGCAGACGGCCGGCCACCGACTTCATGGCCTTGATCTGGGCGGAGCCACCGACGCGGGAGACCGAGATACCGACGTTCACGGCCGGGCGGATGCCGGCGTTGAACAGGTCGGACTCCAGGAAGCACTGGCCGTCGGTGATGGAGATGACGTTGGTCGGGATGTACGCCGAGACGTCGTTGGCCTTGGTCTCGATGATCGGCAGACCGGTCATCGAGCCGGCGCCCAGCTCGTCGGAGAGCTTCGCGCAGCGCTCCAGCAGGCGGGAGTGCAGGTAGAAGACGTCACCCGGGTAGGCCTCGCGGCCCGGCGGACGGCGCAGCAGCAGCGAAACGGCGCGGTAGGCCTCGGCCTGCTTCGACAGGTCGTCGAAGATGATGAGGACGTGCTTGCCGTCGTACATCCACTCCTGGCCGATGGCGGAGCCGGTGTAGGGGGCCAGGTACTTGAAGCCCGCCGGGTCCGACGCCGGGGCGGCGACGATGGTGGTGTACTCGAGCGCACCGGCCTCCTCCAGCGCACCGCGAACGGAGGCGATGGTGGAGCCCTTCTGGCCGACGGCGACGTAGATGCAGCGGACCTGCTTCTTCGGGTCGCCCGAGCGCCAGTTGTCACGCTGGTTGATGATGGTGTCGATCGCCACCGCGGTCTTGCCGGTCTGGCGGTCGCCGATGATCAGCTGACGCTGGCCACGGCCGATCGGGGTCATCGCGTCGATGGCCTTGATGCCGGTCTGCATCGGCTCGTGCACCGACTTGCGGACCATGACGCCCGGAGCCTGCAGCTCCAGCGCGCGGCGGCCGTGGGTCTCGATCTCGCCGAGACCGTCGATCGGGTTGCCGAGGGGGTCCACCACGCGGCCGAGGTAGCCCTCGCCGACCGGAACGGACAGCACCTCGCCGGTGCGGCGGACCGTCTGGCCCTCCTCGATCGCACCGAACTCGCCGAGGACGACGACACCGATCTCGCGGGTGTCGAGGTTGAGCGCGAGGCCGAGGGTGCCGTCCTCGAACTTCAGCAGCTCGTTGGCCATGACCGAGGGAAGACCCTCGACCTTGGCGATGCCGTCAGCGGTGAAGGTGACGGTGCCGACCTCTTCACGCGAGGCGGCATCCGGCTGGTACGACTGGACGAAGTTGTCCAGCGCGTTCCGGATCTCCTCCGGCCGGATCGTGAGCTCCGCCATCTGGGTTCCCTGCTCTCCTAGTTGCGTCCTCGGCCCGCCCGTGGAGGGCCGCAAGTATTCGACTCTCGGTCAGGTCCCGCGAACGAGGCTCTGACCGTCCTCTGTTGTGTACCGACCGAGGGTCGGGATGCGGCTTTCTCAGCCGGCCAGGCTCCGGTTCGCGGAGTCGAGACGACCCGCGATGGTGCCCTCGATGATCTCGTCGCCGACCTGGACCCGGACTCCGCCGAGGACCTCAGGGTCCACGTCGAGGTTCAGGTGCACCGGGCGGCCCACGAGGGTCGCCAGGGAGGCGGCGAGGCGGTCCTTCTGCGCGTCCGACATCGGCACCGCGGTGGTCACCAGGGCGACCACGCGACCACGACGGCCGGCGGCCAGACGGGCGTACTCGTCCAGGCCACTCTCCAGGCTACGACCACGCGGCTGCGTCACCAGGGCGGTGACCAGCGCGACGGTCACGGCCTTGGCCTTGCCGCCGAGCAGGTTCGCGACCAGCTCCGCCTTGGCGGAGGAGGCGGCGGCGCTGTCGGTCAGCGCGGAGCGGAGCTCCACGTTGCCCGCGACCACGCGGCCGAAGCGGAACAGCTCGTCCTCGACGTCGTCCAGCTCGCCCGCCTTGTCGGCGCTGATGATCAGCGCCAGGGCGGCCAGCTGCTCGGTCGCGTCCGACAGGTCGCGGCCGGCGCTCCAGCGGGAGCGGACCATGCCCGAGAGCAGGTCGACCGTCTCGGCCCCGACCTTGCCCTGGAGCAGGCTCGCGACCAGATCGGCCTTGGCCTGACCGGGGGCGGCCGGGTCCGTCAGGATGCGGCGCAGCGTGACCTCGCGGTCGAGCACCCGGGTCACGTCCAGCAGGTCGCTCGACAGCGCGGCGAGGTCGACGGACGTGTTGTCCGTCAGCGCCTCGAGACGCTCACGGGCGGCCGTGGTGGACTGCCGGGTGGAGCCGCTCACTTGGCACCCGCCGACTCCGCTGCCTTGGCTTCGAGCTCGTCAAGGAAGCGGTCGATGGTGCGGCTCTGGCGGGCGGAGTCCTCGAGGGACTCGCCGACGACCTTGCCGGCCAGTTCGAGCGAGATGCGGCCGATGTCGTGCCGCAGCGCGGTGGTCACCTGACCACGGGTGCGCTCGATCTCCGCCTGGGCGTGGGCGACGGTGACGGCAGCCTGACGCTGCGCCTCCTCGCGGGCCTCGGCGATGATCATGGAACCCTGCTCACGGGCGTGCTCGGTGATCCGAGCGGCCTCGTGACGGGCCTCCGCGAGCTGGGCCTTGTACTCCTCCAGCGTCCGGGTGGCCTCGGCCTGCGCCTCAGCCGCCCGCTCCAGGCCACCCTCGATCGCGTCGCGCCGCTCCTCCAGAGTCTTCTGGATGTTGGGCAGGAGCTTCTTGCCGAGGACGCCGAAGACGATGAAGAAGGCGATCAGGCCGATGATGAGTTCCGGCGTGGAGGGCAGCAGCGGGTTCTGCGGCGCCTCCTCAGCCAAAAACTGGCTCAGCATGTCTCTACCTTTCGTCGAGCGTGGCTACTGGTCGGTCGACTCAGGAGAAGATGAAGGGGACGACCAGACCGAGGAGCGCCAGAACCTCACAGAGGGCGAAGCCGAGGAACATGTTCTGGCGGATGATCGGCATGGCCTCGGGCTGGCGAGCCATGGCCTCGATGGAGTGGCCGAAGACCAGACCGATACCGACACCCGGGCCGATGGCGGCGAGACCGTACGCGACGGCACCCAGGTTGCCCGAGACGCCGTTGGAGGCGGCGAGCTGGATGGCGTTGTGGAGGGTCGACATGTTGTCTTCCTTCTTGTGATGCGATCCGCAGGGGGGCTTCCCGGCGGAAGTCTGGATGGGTTCTTCAGGCGGGCGGGAGCCTCAGTGGCCCTCTTCGAGCGCTCCGCTGATGTAAAGCGAGGCGAGCAGCGTGAAGATGTACGCCTGCAGGAACTGGATCAGGACCTCGAAGGCGGTCATGCCGATCGAGAGGGTGAAGGACGCGCCGGAGAAGACCGCGTAGAACGACGGGGTCAGCAGGTACCAGGTCGCGACGCTGAACATCACGATCAGCATGTGGCCGGCGAACATGTTGGCCCAGAGTCGCACCGCAAGGGTGAACGGACGCGTGATGACGTTCTGGAGGAACTCCAGGAAGACGATCAGCGGCACCAGGGGCTTCGGCAGGCCCTGCATGTACGTCAGGTGCTTCCAGCCGCCGACGAAGCCGTGCGTCTTGAAGGTGAGGTACATGTAGGTGATCCACACCAGCAGCGCCAGAGCCACCGGGTACGCGAAGCGCGAGGCCACCGGGAACTGGGCGAACGGGATGATGGACATGATGTTCATCAGCCAGACGAAGAAGAAGATCGACGTCAGGAACGGGACGAACTTGTCGCCCTTCTTGCCGATGACCTCACGCGCGATGCTCCGCGCGATGAAGTTGTAGCCGATCTCGCCGACCAGCTGCAGCTTGCCCGGAACCAGCTTCGGCTTGCGGAACGCCGCCCAGAAGAAGCCGACCACCAGCACCATGCAGATGAGCGCCAGCAGCATCGGCTTCGTGAAGTGGAAGCTTCCGATACTGAAGATCGGCTTGAAGTTGAAGGAGTTCAGCCCGGGCGCCGGGAAACCACAACCAGAGGGTGTGATGTGACACCCGCTCGCGAGCAGCGTGGAGGGGTTACTCACCCTTGACTCCTTCGTCGTGAAGCATCAGAACTGCAACCTTGTGTGTCGGCGCGACGGGGCCGCCGCGTTGGCACCGTGATCGGGTTGACCGGAGCCACACAGGCCGCTTGACGCTCGTGGTCGCGCAGGGGGCTCCGGAATCCGGACGATAGCAGATGTCTTGGTACTACCTTTACGCGGGCCTTACGTTCAGTCCCTGCCGTCGGGCTTGGGACCGGCCGAAGGATCGACGTAGAGGGTCTTGCTCTTCACCGTGAACCAGACCTGACCGCCGACCCAGGCCAGCAGAGTCGCCAGCAGGGAGAAGCCGAAGGCCTTGCCGTTGAAGAACGAAGCGTGCTTGAACACCACGATGAAGACGCCCGCGATCAGCATCTGCACCGCATAGACCAGCAGACCGCCGGTCAGGACCAGCTGCGGCCGGTCCCGGCTGAGCCTCATCAGCGCCGCGAACCCGCCCGCGAACACCACCGCGACCACGGCGAGCGCCACCAAGGCGCCGATCAGTCCCTTGGAGCCGGCCAGCACGGTGCTGAGCACCACGGCGAGGATGCCCACCGGCGTCGCCACGAGGGCGCAGCCGCGCAGGATCCGGGCGTCGCTGGACAGCATCGTCAAAGCTCCGGGGGGGTGGGGGTCGTGCGGACGATCAGGAGGAGACGGGGCCCGAACGACCTTCTCCCATAAGGTCCTTCGGCAGCTCTCCTGATGTCGTGAACGATATCACAAGCTATTTGGTGCAGTCTTTACTTTCTTGGTGTGCTCCTTGACACACGCTCTGCACCACTGCCGGATCGTCCCGATGTGCCCGAATGGCGACGCACCGCGTGCGAGCCAGTTCCGATCTTGTCCAACAGGTCCCCATCTGCGACGGAGACAGCCGCACCTGCCGGAATGGAGTCGTCCGCGATCTCCTTTACCGTCTCTTCGGTAAGAACATCCCTTACCTTTACGGTCCGGCGATACCGGGGCGGAACGAAGCGCTCCACCATGCGCGGCGCATGCGGCCGGAACCGCGGGAAGAGCAGCATCAGGATGCCGAGAACCAGCAGGCCGAGCAGCACGTTGAGCGCGAGGCGCTCGGTGCGGTCGACCGAGAAGGCGACGGTGCCGAAGGCGAGCAGCGCGGCCCAGAAATACATGATCAGTACTGCGCGACTGTGGGAATGGCCGAGTTGCAGCAGTCGGTGGTGCAGATGCTGCTTGTCCGCGGCGAATGGGGACTTTCCCGCCCAAGTGCGGCGCACCACCGCGAGAATGAGATCCGCGAGCGGAATGGCGATCACGGTCAGCGGAAGCAGCAGCACGATGTAGATCGGCACCATCGCGTGCACCGTGGTGGTCTGGCTGCCACCGCTCTGCGCGGTGATCACGTCCGGGTCGACCCGGCCCGTCACCGAGATCATGCAGACCGAGAGGACGAGACCGAGCAGCAGCGCGCCCGAGTCCCCCATGAAGATCCGCGCGGGATGGAAGTTGTGCGGCAGGAAGCCCAGCACCATGCCGACCAGGATCACGCTGAACAGCGCGGCCGGCGCCGCGTCCGGCACCGAGAAGCCGTACCAGAGCCGGTAGGCGTAGACGAAGAAGGCCCCGGCCGCGATGCAGACCATGCCGGCCGCCAGACCGTCCAGGCCGTCGATGAAGTTCACCGCGTTCACGCTTATGACCACCAGCGCGACGGTGATGAAGGAGCCCCAGGTGTCCGTCACGGCGACGGTCCCGACGCCGGGAATCGGCAGCCACAGCACGGTGAGGCCCTGGTAGACCATCACGCCCGCGGCGACCATCTGCCCGCCGAGCTTCACCAGCGCGTCCACGCCCCACTTGTCGTCCAGCACGCCCAGCACCCACATGATGGTCGCGCCGGACAGCAGGGCCGGCACATCGCTGGAGTTCTGGAAGACGGCGTGCAGGGCCGACAGGTGGTCAGCGGTGAGCAGACCGGCGCACAGACCGCCGAACATGGCGATGCCGCCGAGTCGTGGCGTCGGCTCCTTGTGCACGTCGCGGTCGCGGACCGCCGGCATGGCGCCCGCGATGATGGCGAACTTCCGTGCCGGACCGGTCAGCAGGTAGGTCACCGCCGCGGTCACGCAGAGCGTCAGCAGGAACTCACGCACCAGAGTCCTCCTGTGCTGCGCTGGACACCCCCGTGACAACGGCAGAGCATAGCCGCCTTGCCTTGGGCGCGAGATGGCTGTGCGCTCGGGAATGGAGGTGCGTCACGTGCACACCCTATTCATGAGGACGTCGAGTTCCCGCATTGCGGTTTTGTCGACAGACTGGGAAAACGCTGGGCAAGGGATTCCACACGCTGCGTGACGGAATCATCGGCTTTCCCGGTGGCCGCCGCGTGGACCAGCTCGGCGACCTCGGTCATCTCCTGCTCCGCCATGCCCACGGTGGTCGCGCTCAGCGTCCCCATCCGCAGCCCGGAGGCGGACGCCGGCGGCACGTCCTCGTAGGGCACCGCGCAGTGGCCCAGCAGCAGCCCCGCACGCTCGCACCGGCGCTCGACCTCGCGGCCGGTCAGGCCGAGGCCCCTGGCGTCCACGGTGACCAGGTGGGTATCCGTCCCCCCGGTGAGCGGGCGCAGCCCGTGGCCGTCCAGCGCGGCGGCGAGGCGCTGCGCGTTCACGACGGTCCGCTGCGCGTACCCGCGGAAGGCGGGCGTGGCCGCCCGGCCGAGCACGTACGCCTTGGCGGCGAGCTGGTTGACCATCGGCCCGCCCTGGATGAAGGGGAACACCGCCCGGTCCACCCGCTCGGCCAGCTCCCGCGTGCACAGGATCAGCCCGCCGCGCGGCCCGCCCAGCACCTTGTGGGTGACTCCGCAGACGACGTCCGCATACGGCACGGGCGACGGGATCACCCCGGCGGCGGAGAGACCGAGCGTCTGGGCGGCGCCCGCGACGAGGTACGCGCCCACCTCGTCCGCGACGGCCCGGAAGCCCTCCCAGTCGATCACGCGCGGGTAGGAGATCGCCCCCGCGACGATCACCTTGGGCCGGCGCGCCCGCGCCAGGTCCCGCACCTGGTCGAGGTCGATCAGGCCGTCGCTCTCGCGGACCCCGTAGGCGGAGACGGCGAACCAGCGGCCGGAGAAGTTCGCCGAGGACCCGTGGGTCAGGTGGCCGCCGTGCGCCAGGGACATGGCCAGCACGGCGTCCCCCGGCCGCAGCAGCGCCGCGGCGGCGGCCAGGACGGCGATGGAGCCGGAGTAGGGCTGCACGTTCGCGTGGTCGGCCCCGAACAGCTTCTTGGCGCGGGCCACGGCCAGGGTCTCCACGTCGTCGGCCGGACCGCACCCGGTGTGGTGCCGCCGCTCGGGGTACCCCTCGGCGTACTTGTCCGCGAACGCGCTCCCCAGCAGCGCGAGCACGCCGGGCGACTCCAGGTTCTCCCCGGCGAGAAGGTTCACCTGCCGGCGACGGCGGTCGTCCTCGCGTGCCAGCAGCGCCGCAAGCGCGTCGTCGGGCACATCGGCGAGCGCCGCCTGCGTGGACTCGTCACTGGTCGCAAGGGTCGCCATGGCCGCATGCACCTCCGGTGGTCACGGTACGCCGAGCCGGAGGTTGCAGCACGCCAGCAACGGCTCAGACGCGCACCCGGCTGACGCCCGTCAACGCGGTGACGATCGGATCCAGGGCGTCGAAGATCTCCTCGCCGCAGTTGCGGAACATCCCGAGCGGTGCTCCGTACGGGTCGTCGACCTCGTCCGCCTCCGGGGAAGCCGCCAGGAGCCAGCCGCGCAGCGCCGCGGCGGCGCGCACCAGGACGCGGGCGCGCTCGGCCAGGGCGCCCTCCCCGACGGAGTCCGGCAGCGTCGCCGGGTCGATGGCACGGACCAGGCGGGTGAACTCCTTCAGGGTGAAGGTCCGCAGACCGGCGTCGTGGCCCATGGAGATCACCTGGGCCCGGTGGTCGCGGGTGGCCGTCAGCACCAGGTCCGCCTCGATGACGTGGTCGTCGAGCAGCTCGCGGCCGACGAAGCCGGTGGAGTCCGCGCCGAACTCGGCGAGGATCTCCGCGGCGTGGGACTCCATCGGGGCGCCCTCGTGGCCCCAGGTGCCGGCGCTCTCGACCGATATCTCGGTCTCCGCGCCCTCCCCGAGACGGAGCGTCAGCTCATGACGGGTCAGCCGCTCGGCCATGGGCGAGCGGCAGACGCCGCCGGTGCAGACGTAAAGGATCCGGAACGCGCCGAAACGATGGCCCACGACCTCGTGGTGCAGACGCGGGAGGGGACGTATCGGCGGCCGGAGGCGATGGCGCCCGGTCAACTGCCGGCCTCCACGTCTGGTACGACCTCGCGGAGCTGCTCCAGTGAGACCGCGCCGGCACGACGCAGGACGGGGATCTTGCCGGTGACGTCGACGATCGTGGACGGCACGGCGTGGTCGGCACGGCCGCCGTCGAGGTAGACGGAGACGGACTGGCCGAGCTGCTCCTCGGCCTCGTCGCAGGTGGCCGGGGACGGGCCGCCGGTCAGGTTGGCGCTGGAGACGGCGAGCGGGCCGGTGGTGTTCAGCAGCTCGATCGCGACCGGGTGCAGCGGCATGCGGACGGCGACGGTGCCGCGGGTGTCGCCCAGGTCCCACCGCAGCGAGGGCTGGTGACGGGTGACCAGGGTCAGCCCGCCCGGCCAGAACGCGTCGACGAGCTCCCACGCGGACTCGGAGAAGTCGGTGACCAGACCGTGCAGCGTGGTCGGCGAGCCGACCAGCACCGGGGTGGGCATGTTGCGGCCGCGGCCCTTGGCCGCGAGCAGCTCGGCGACGGCCTCGGCGGAGAAGGCGTCGGCGGCCAGACCGTAGACGGTGTCGGTGGGGATGACCACCAGCTCGCCCCGGCGGATCGCGGAGGCGGCCTCACGCAGACCGGCGGCGCGCTCGGTCGCGTCGGAGCAGTCGTAGCGACGACTCATCGGTGGATCCCTTCCCTACAGGACGGCGCGGCGCGCGGTGGCGAAGCGGGGGCGGTTGTTCAGGTCGCGGTGGTCGGCGGCGTCGGTCCAGCCGTCCTCCTCGCGGAAGATCCAGGGGACGACCCCGCCCTGGGTGTCCGCGTGCTCGACGACGACCACTCCCCCGGGCCGCAGCAGGCGCGCGGCGACGCGCTCGATGCCGCGGATGGTGTGGAGTCCGTCCTCGCCGGAGAAGAGTGCCATCTCCGGGTCGTGGTCGCGAGCCTCAGGAGCGACGTATTCCCACTCGGTCAGCGGGATGTACGGCGGGTTGCTGATGACCAGGTCGAACTGGCCGCTCAGCTCCGGGCGGTCCTCGAAGGCGCGGGTGGCGTCACCCTGGATCAGCTCGATCCGCGCGGCGTCCGGGCTGGCGTCGACGTTGCGGCGGGCCCAGGCGTAGGCCTCGTCGGAGAGCTCCACGGCGTGCACGCGGCTGCGCGGCACCTCCTGCGCCAGCGCCAGCGCGATCGCGCCGGAACCGGTGCACAGGTCGACCACCGTCGGCTCTGCGACGTCCATGTCGCGCAGCGCGTCTATCGCCCAGCCGACCACCGACTCCGTCTCCGGACGGGGCACGAAGACGCCCGGGCCGACCTGGAGCTCCAGGTAGCGGAAGAAGGCCCGCCCGGTGATGTGCTGCAGCGGCTCGCGCGCCTCGCGCCGGGAGATGACCTCCCAGTAGCGGGCGTCGAAGTCGGCGTCCCTGACGCCGTGCAGCTCGCCGCGCTTGACGTCGTGGACGTACGCCGCGAGCTCCTCCGCGTCGAACCGCGGCGAGGGCACACCGGCATCGGCCAACCGCTGGGTGGCTCGGGCCACCTCGGCGAGAAGGAGGTTCACGTCGCGCCTCTCTTAGCGGACTTGAGCGGTCCGACGGGGCCTTCCGGCCCCGACGGGTGGATCAGGTGGCCTCGGCGAGGCGGGCGGCCGCGTCCTGGTCGACTGCGGACTGGATCACCGCGTCGAGCTCGCCGCCGAGCACCTGGTCCAGGTTGTACGCCTTGTAGCCGGTGCGGTGGTCGGAGATCCGGTTCTCCGGGAAGTTGTAGGTGCGGATCCGCTCGGAGCGGTCCACGCTGCGCACCTGGCTGCGGCGCGCGTCGCTGGCTGCAGCGTCGGCCTCCTCCTGCAGGGCCGCGAGAATGCGGGAGCGGAGGATGCGCATGGCCTGCTCCTTGTTCTGGAGCTGGCTCTTCTCGTTCTGGCAGGACGCGACGATGCCGGTCGGCAGGTGCGTGATGCGGACGGCGGAGTCGGTGGTGTTGACCGACTGCCCGCCCGGGCCGGAGGAGCGGTAGACGTCGATGCGCAGGTCGTTCGCGTTGATCTCGACCTCGACCTCCTCGGCCTCCGGCGTCACCAGCACGCCCGCCGCGGAGGTGTGGATGCGGCCCTGCGACTCCGTCGCCGGCACACGCTGCACACGGTGCACGCCGCCCTCGTACTTCAGCCGCGCCCAGACGCCCTGACCGGGCTCCGGGTTGCCGCCGCGGTACTTCACCGCGACCTGGACGTCCTTGTAGCCGCCGAGGTCGGACTCGTTGGAGTCGATGATCTCGGTCTTCCAGCCCATCTTCTCGGCGTACCGCAGGTACATGCGCAGCAGGTCGCCGGCGAACAGCGCGGACTCCTCGCCGCCCTCGCCCGCCTTGACCTCCAGCAGCACGTCCTTGTCGTCGCTCGGGTCGCGCGGGACCAGCAGCAGCCGCAGCCGCTCGGTCAGCTCCTCGCGCTGGGCCTCCAGCGACTTGATCTCGGCGTAGAAGTCCGGGTCGTCCGCGGCGAGCTCGCGGGCCGTCTCGATGTCCTCACCGGCCTGGCGCCAGTCGCGGTAGGCCCGGGTGATCGGCGTCAGCTCGGCGTACCGCTTGGACAGCTGCCGCGCCGTCGCCGGGTCGGCGTGCACCGCCGGGTCGGCGAGACGCTCCTCCAGCGTCGCGTGCTCGTTCAGGAGCTCCTCGACTGCCTCGAACATGGGAGCTGAGCCTTCTTTCGAACCGAGATGACCGGGATGACCGAGATGACCGGAATAGGCAAGGGGGCCAACGCGAACGGCGCCGACCGGAACGCACCCGCGGGAACCACGGGTACGCCCGGCCGGCGCCGCAAGGCGGTTAGGCCTTGGCGTGCTTCTTGCCGAAGCGGGCCTCGAAGCGGGCCACGCGGCCACCGGTGTCCATGATCTTCTGCTTGCCGGTGTAGAAGGGGTGGCAGGCCGAGCACACCTCGGCGCGGATGACGCCGGAGTTCTCGGTGCTGCGGGTGGTGAACTCGTTGCCACAGGTGCAGGTGACCTGGGTGACCACGTAGGTCGGGTGGATGTCGCGCTTCAAGGGATGCTCCTAGGTTTGCGGGAGGGTTCCGGGTCGGAGGAGCGGACGCTGTCCGTGAACCGGGACCGACGTACCAGTCTGCCAGCACTGGCGCCACGGACCAAAACGACCTTGCGCGGGCGGATATTCCAGGCCGTGCCGACGTCAGCTGTCGGCCGGGTTCTTCGGCTGGAGCTCCATCACCGAGGCCGGCACCGGCCGGTCGGCCTTGAGCGCCGACCAGAGCTCGTCCGCCTGCGGCCGGAGGGTCACCAGACGGTTGGGATCGCCCGGCGCCGTCGTGGTCGGCATCGTCACGCCGGTGATGTCGGTGGACTTGACGTGCTGCAGACCCTCGGCGAAGCCGAGCAGGGAGTGGACCGAGCCGAGTGTGGAGTCCGTGGTCACCGAGCCGGTCGCGGAGTCCGCGATCGAGAACAGCTTCGTCGGGCTGCTGAACAGGTCCAGGTTCTCCACCTGCTTCAGCACCGACTTCACCATCTCCTGCTGAAGCTGTATGCGGCCGAGATCGCTGCCGTCCCCCACGCCGTGCCGGGTGCGCACGAAGGCCAGGGCCTGGTCGCCGCCCAGGTGGTGGGTTCCCGCAGGGAGGTGGAGGCCGCTCTGGACGTCGTCGATGGGAATCGTCGTGGTGACGTCCACGCCGCCGAGCGCGTCGATCAGCTTGGCGAAGCCGGAGAAGTCGACCTCGAGGTAGTGGTTCATCTGCAGGCCGGTCATCGCCTCGACGGTCCTGACCGCGCAGCTCGCGCCGCCGACCTCGAAGGCGGTGTTGAACATGACGCCGGACGCCGCCGGGACCGCCCCGCAGGCCGGGCGGTCCACCAGGGTGTCGCGGGGGACGGAGACCACCGTGGCGGCCGTGTGCGCCTCGTTGACGTGCACCACCATGGCCGTGTCCGAGCGGGCCGTGCCGTCGGTGGTCCCGCCCGCCAGCTGCCCGTTCGCCCCCGCACGGGAGTCGGAGCCCAGGACGAGGATGTTCATCGCGCCGGAGGCGTCCTGCGCGGGCGGGGTCAGCTCACCGCTCAGGTCGACCGTCTTGAGATTGTGGCTGAGCTTCCAGTACACCCAGCCCGCACCGGCCCCGCAGAGCAGGACCACCACGGCCGTGCACAACGCCAGGAAGCGCATGGCACGGCGCGAACGCGCTCCGCGCAGCTTCGCCCACTTGTCGGACATGTCCTCGAAGGTACGTGATGCGCCTTAAAACCCTTCTCAGAAAAACGTGAAACCCCGGGCAGAAAGCCCGGGGCCTCACGTTCATTCACCGAAAAAGGTGAGATCAGTCGTCCTGACCGGGAGTGGTCTTGGCGATCTGCATCAGGAACTCGGCGTTGCTCTTCGTCTGCTTCATCTTGTCCAGCAGCAGCTCGATCGCCTGCTGCGAGTCGAGCGCGTGCAGCACCCGGCGCAGCTTCCAGACGATCTTGAGCTCCTCGGGGGACATGAGGATCTCTTCCTTGCGGGTGCCGGACGGGTCGACGTCCACCGCGGGGAAGATGCGCTTGTCGGCGAGCTTCCGGTCGAGCTTGAGCTCCATGTTGCCGGTGCCCTTGAACTCCTCGAAGATCACCTCGTCCATGCGCGAGCCGGTCTCGACGAGCGCGGTGGCGAGGATCGTCAGGGAGCCGCCGTTCTCGATGTTGCGCGCGGCGCCGAAGAACTTCTTCGGCGGGTAGAGCGCGGTCGAGTCGACACCACCGGACAGGATGCGGCCGGAGGCCGGCGCCGCCAGGTTGTAGGCGCGGCCCAGGCGGGTGATCGAGTCCAGCAGCACGACCACGTCGTGGCCCAGCTCCACCAGGCGCTTGGCGCGCTCGATGGCGAGCTCGGCGACGGTGGTGTGGTCCTCGGCGGGGCGGTCGAAGGTCGAGGAGATGACCTCGCCCTTGACCGAGCGCTGCATGTCCGTGACCTCCTCCGGACGCTCGTCGACGAGGACGACCATCAGGTGGGTCTCGGGGTTGTTGTGGGTGATCGCGTTGGCGATGGCCTGCATGATCATCGTCTTGCCGGTCTTCGGCGGGGCGACGATCAGACCACGCTGGCCCTTACCGATCGGGGCGACCAGGTCGATGATGCGGGTGGTCAGCACGCCCGGGTCGGTCTCCAGGCGCAGCCGCTCCTGCGGGTACAGCGGCGTGAGCTTGGTGAACTCGGGACGGTTGCGGGCGCCCTCGGCGTCCGTGCCGTTGACCGAGTCGAGGCGGACCAGCGCGTTGAACTTCTCGCGGCGCTCGCCCTCCTTCGGCTGCTTGACCGCGCCGGTGATGGCGTCGCCCTTGCGCAGGCCGTTCTTGCGAACCTGGGCCAGCGAGACGTAGACGTCGTTCGGCCCGGCCAGGTAACCCGAGGTGCGGACGAAGGCGTAGTTGTCCAGGATGTCCAGGATGCCCGCGACCGGGATCAGGACGTCGTCCTCGCCGACCTGCGGCTCGGCCACACCGTCGAAGCGGTCACCGCGACGGCGGTTGCGGTCGCGGTAACGGCCGCGGCGACGGCCGCCGAACTCGTCGTCCTCGAAGTCGCCGCCGCCCTGCTGGCCCTGGCTCTGGCCCTGCTGCTGACGACCCTGACGGCCGCCCTGGCCGCCGCCGTCCTGCTGGCGGCCGCCCTGGCCCTGCTGGCCCTGGCCGCCGTCCTGGCCCCCGTCACGGCGGTCACGGCGGTTGCGGCGCTCGCGACGGCTCTCGCGACCGTCGCCGCGGTCCCCGCGGTCGGCACGCTCGCGGGTCTCGGTGCCGGCCTGCGCCTCGACGGCGGGCTTCTCGGCGGTGGCCTTCTCGGCCTTCTCGGTCTTCTCCGCCTGCTGCGACTGGGCCGGGGCGGCGCTGGCGGACGCCTGGGCGGCCTCGGTGGCGACGGTCGCGGTGGCGGCGGCGCCC
>NZ_BBPP01000034.1:89899-91529 GCF_000787835.1 Streptacidiphilus melanogenes | reverse complement strand
GGCATTGGGGTTAACCCAGCTCGGTCAGATAGCCGGACAGCACGCCGTGCGCCTTGGTCTCGCTGTCCACCAGCGTGCCGTCGTTGTCGAAGATCACCATCCGGTAGGTCATTTGCGGCAGGCTACCCGAGGCCGCGGCCCGGCGTCCCCTTCGCACTGTCCCGTCAGGAGCAACCGGCAACGGGCTTACCGTTGTTGCTCAGCGTCACCAGTGAGCACAGGGTGGTGTCCGAGACCTTCCAGGTGCCGTTCTCCAGCACGGCGGTGCCCTTCGCGTTGGGCAGCGCGGGGGTGCCGCTCTGGCACAGGTTGTAGGTCACCGTGGCCATGGTCGGGCTGGTGAACTCCACGGCGGTCACGGTGACGCTCGCCTTGGACGCCAGCGGGTTCCCGGCGAAGCCCTGCAGGACGGCCGTCAGGTGCTGGCCGTTCTGCAGCAGCGTGACCTTCTCCGTGCCCGGCGTCGAGGGGCTGAAGAACTTGGTGAAGTTCTCGGCGACGCTCTTGCCCGCCGCGGCGGTATCGCTCGGCCCGGATCCGCTCACGGTCGGCGCGACCCCCGTCTCACACCCCTGCGCGACGGCCCCGGTGCCGCCAGGGGTGGGGCTCGCGGTGACGGCGGGGCTGGTCGCCGTCGGGCTCGGGTTCGAACTCGAACTCGAACTGCTGCAGGCGGCCGCGACAAGCATCAGACCTGCCACAGCCCCGGTGACGAGCACGGGGTGCCGCAGCTGGCCGGCATGGTTCGGGAGCATTCTCTCCACCACCTGATGGCTTCGTGCCGATCGACGTACACCCCTATCGTCACCCCGACATCGGTCTCAAGCACGCCCGAAATAAAGATTTTCTAAGGACGCCCGGTCAAGGTCGTGATCTTCGAGTCCCAGCCCATGCCGTGCGGCACCAGCGCGGTCAGCACGACGTCGCTGTGGTGCGTCCAGGCGTCGACGCCGGTCTGCACGTCGTCCCCACAGACCCTGGCGACCGCGTCACCGCCGAGGTACGTGCCGAAGTGCATGTTGACGGCCTTGAGCTCGGAGCAACCCTTCACCGACTCCACGTAACCGCGCAGCCGGTAGCCCCCGTTCTCCCTGGTGACGACCAGGTCGGAGACCCCGTCCGCAGAGCCGTCACCAGAGGTGGCGTGCAGGTACACGCTCTGCTGCGGCAGCATCTCCCGCTGCACTCCGGGCGCCGCCACGGCACCCCCGGCGAGGGTGAGGGCGGCGACGACGGCGTAGGCGAGATGACGCACGACGGGGCTCCTGTGCTGCTGGGTCCGGACCACTGCGAACCGCTGGGGACTTCGGCAGCAGTCCTAACGCCGCGACCTGCGACAACAGCCACCGGCCGGACGGGTGATCTGGATCCAGCCGTACGCCGGGCAACGGCAACAGGGGCGCGCCGCACTCTCAAGCCGCGCGCCCCTGACCTGCTCGCCGTCCCAGCCGAACCCGGACCCCGCCAAAGGCCCGCCTCCGACCAGACGGTGCATCCGGCCCCCTCAGCTCCCCACAGAACCCCGGGCCGGCCCCCGCGACGATCAAGCTACCCGGCCCCCGCACGCCACCTGCACCGCCCTGACACCCCCTTGTCGCCCACCCCGACAACCCTGACGCCTCCTTGACGC
>NZ_BBPP01000034.1:33847-89552 GCF_000787835.1 Streptacidiphilus melanogenes | reverse complement strand
CCAACCGCCCCTCACCACCCGCAGCGAACCCCCGCCCGGACCAGGTACTCTTAGCCCTTGTCCCGACCCCACCCGGGACCCCCGGGCACGCCCCGAGGGCGCATAGCTCAGCGGTAGAGCGCTGCTCTTACAAAGCAGATGTCGGCGGTTCGAATCCGTCTGTGCCCACCAGCTCCGACCAGTAACAGAGCCCCACACCATGATCGGCGTGAGGCTCCGCGTGCCACCTACGTGCCCAACCGAGTTTGGCGCATCTCTCTCGATCAATGAAATCCGCTGGCATTGGTGGTCGGGACGCATCTGCTCCTGGATTCACGCCTGAATCAACACGCCGCAGCCTCCCCTAGGACTCGAGCTGCAGTGTAAGGACGAGCCGTTCATGCACGAGTCCTGGGCGCGCGGCCGTCACTGCTGGACCCTGAGGCCCGGCATCACCGGCCGGACCGGTGGCGCTGGTCGGGCCGACGGGGCTCTGAAATCCCGGGTCGCCCTTCGGGCTCTTGGGCCCTCTCGGTCTCTGCTTGCCTCGGCACGTGTAGGGCTTGGCGTGGTCGTGGTGGTGGCACTTGTGGTGCGCGGGTCAGGCCGAGGGGACGGCTCTGGGGCGGCGCTCGTGGAACTGACGGCCGAACAGGGCGCCGGCGTAGAAGACGAAGCCGACGCCGATGAGCCAGGTCTCCACGACCAGGACGATGCCGACGCCGCCGTAGGACTCCGCGTTGGTGACGATCATCGGGTCGAAGACCAGGGCCGAGAAGATTCGTAGACCGCCCAGGCCCACGAGGGTGGCGAGCGTGCCGGGGAGGAGGGCGCGCCAGCTGACGCGTCCGGCGAGGAGGAAGCGCTGGCCCCACCAGAAGAAGAGGAGACCGGAGGCCGCCAGGAGGGCCACGCGTTCGACGGCTTCCACGTCGCCGTCGCGGAGCCAGACGCCGCTTTCGACCTCGGCGGCGAGATAGAGGCTGAGCACGACCAGCCAGGTGGACTGACGCCAGATCTTGCGCCAGGTGGAGGGTCCGAGTCGCCAGACCTTCTCGTAGACCGCCTGGACCTCGGCGGCGAAGGCGACGCCGAAGAGCGCGAGGAGAGCCAGGCCCAAGGCTCCGGTCGCGCTCGCCACCTGGTGCTGGCCCGCGAACAACTCCTCCAGGGGCGTCGCGCTCTTGGTGCTCAGGTCCATGCCGTCGACGAGCCAGTCGGAGAAGCCGCGCTCCCGGAAGGGGTCGACGGCGGCGACCACGAGCAGCAGCGGGAGGAGCGTGACCAGCCCCTGAGCGGCGAAGATCATGGACCGTCTCATCAGGTCCAGCTCGCTGATCCCTCGCAGAAAACGGCCAGCCATGCCGCCGCGGAGGCGGGTGAGGGTGGTGCGCCGACCGGGCTTCCGGTCGTTCGGCTGATCACCGGGTTTCCGGGGCACGTCAGAGTCATCAGCCATGCGGCACGCCTCCCGGGGAGTGTCCTCCTGCCCCGGCAACGCTTTCAGTCGGCAGGGGCTGCAGCAAGGAATGCCACGCCGGATGTTGGTGGGCGGGCTGCGCGAGTCCGCCGGTCAGTTGCGGGAGCGGAAGGGTTCGCCGCGGGCGAGGCGGCGGAGGCGGGCGCGGGCGGTGGCCCCGCGGTGGCGGAGGGTGCTGCCGCGGTCCAGCCCCTCCATCAGGCGGCTGGTGCGGTGTTCGAGGTCGAGCTCGTCGAGGATGCGGTCGATCTCGGCCAGGAGCGCGCCGTGGAGTTGCCAGGCGAGCGGGTGGTCCTGGACCTGGCGCAGGAGCAGCGCGGCCACGTGGTCGCGACTGGCCCAGGCGGCGTGGAGTTCGGAGGCGAGGCGCTCCTCCGCGCCCTCCGCGTCGCGGCTCACCTGAGTGGTCACCAGGACGCCGAAGCTGACGAGCGCGCCACCGAGGTGTCCCAGCACGTCGCGGAGACCGGCGGCGATCTCGGCGTCGAAGAGGGGTTCGTCGGAGCCGCGCCGTTTGGCGAGGTCCGTCAGCGAGCGGGCGATGACCCGCACCACCACGACGCAGATCTCCAGGGTGTCGAGCCCGGTGCGGAGCACCACGCGGGAGAGCAGCGGCTCGCTGACGCGTGGGTTGAGGCGAAGGCTGTCCTCCGCCTGGCGAAGGGCGGCGTCGACCTCGGCGATGTAGTGGTCCAGGCGCCGCGCCTCGTGCAGCCGCTCGGCCGCCCGCGAGACGGAGATGGGACGGTCCAGCTCCTCCCCCAGCCGGAGCAGCAGCTGACGGACCCGGCGGGCGAGGTCCTCGATCGACTCCCCCGCGCTCTCCACCCAGACGGGCGGCGCCAGCAACAGGTTGAAGGCCATTCCGATGCCGGCGCCGATCAGGGTCTCCAGCACCCGGTCCCAGGCCTGTGAGGTGAGCTGGGTGACCCCGAGCACCAGCATCGCGCTGATCGCGACTTCCTGGACGAACTCGCCCACCCGGATGAACTGGCCCAACGTCAGCGCGGCCAGGATGATGAGGCCGAGGCTCCACCAGGACAGCCCCACGACCGAGCTGAACCCGATGGCCAGCACCACCCCGGCGACCACCGAGACGACGCGCCGGACGCTCGTCGTCAGCGTCGAGTACAGGGTCACCTGGACGACGAGGAGTGTGGTGAGCGGTGCGGTGAGCGGCGCCGGCTGGTTGCTCAGCTGCTCTGCCACCGCGTAGGAGAGCGTCGCCGCAACGGTGGCCCGCACCGTCTGGACGACGACGGGATCGCGACGGGCTCGGCTCAGCGCACTCGGGATGCCGGACACCCCCTACGTATGCCCCGCATGCAGGGACGGATCCCGCGGACCATCCCACTGACGACCCGTCCGGAGGCGTGGTCAGGGGTGTGGTCAGGGGCCTGATCGAGGTTGGGGGAGGGATCGGGGGGAGAGAGATCGGGCCCCGCCGAGAAGAGGCGGGTCGAACAGGCGGGGCCCGGGCAGACCCGCGCGGACAGCGTGGAGCGCGGACCTCCGAGCGACATCGTGCCCGAACGGCCGGTCGCACACGACGGAGCGCGCCACGGTTCACGCGTCCGCCACAACACCCGCGCTGGGCGACACGCGCACGGTGGCACGCGCGCACCCTGCGGGAACGCGACCCGGGTGTGCCGGGCGCGGAAGCGGGCAGGCGCTGCCCGCTCACCCGGAACGCATCGCCCCGAGGCGTGACGGGCGACGGCCATCACCCACTCACGTGAGGAGCTCGCGATGACACAGACATCCGGCCCTGACGAGGCGACGTTGCCGCCCAGACCGACCGAGCCCGGTCCGCCGTCGGCTCCCGAGCAGCCGACCACGCCGGACCCGCCGATGCCCCCCGGCGCGCCTGACTCCCCGGTGCCGGACCAGCCTCCGGGCCGGTCCGATCCGTCGCCGCCGTCGACTCCCGAGCCCAGCGCGCCGAACCCCGAGGAGACGCCCGACTGAGCCGCCTCCGCGTGGAGCGCGGTGTGTCGGCGGGCCTCGCGGGGCGCAGCGTGTCGGCGGGGGCGGGACGGTTTGCGGCCGCGGTTCGCGGGTTAGACGCGCCAGCGTCCGATTTCTGACGGCGGCGGGCGGGGAGCGGTCCGGTCGCACCCGCGGATGGCCGCCGTGGAGGGAGGGGTGGTGTCGATGGGACACCCGAAACCGAAGCTTCCGGGCTCCGTGAGCTGGGCGTGGTCGTGGCAGGAGTTGGCGGCGTGCGCCCGCTTCGACCCGCGATTGTTCTTCCACCCGACCGGGGAACGCGGCGAGGGCTCCCGAGCCCGGGAGCTGGCCGCGAAGCAGGTGTGCGCCACGTGCCCGGTGCTCGAACCGTGCCGGGCGTACGCGCTGGCCGTGCGCGAGCCGTACGGGGTGTGGGGCGGTCTCACCGAGGAGGAACGCGCCCACCTGCTGCGACGCCGCCGTGCGGCGCGGGCGGCCTGAGGCCGCCACGAGGATGTCAGGGTTCGCGTCCCCAGCGGCGCTGTTCGTTCACCCTGCGCCGGATGACGAGCAGATCCACGACCGCCACGACGGCGAACACGGCGCAGACGACGGCCGTGACGATGTCGAACCCGACGTCCGCGGCCGGATTCACCGTGGCGAGGAAGCCGAAGAGGGCCGCACCCGCGACGAAGAGGACGGCGAAGACGCTGGCGAGAAGGCGGCGAGCGGGAAGGTCGCTGCGCGCCCAGCGGGCTTCCTCGCCGCTGTGTCGCCAACGCCGTGCCGCCGCGTGCGAGCGGTGGTCGGCCATGCGCAGTCGCCACGCCCGCACCGGGTGGGCGTGGCGGACGACAGTGGGCGACACGGGTAGGGCCTCCGGCTTCGAGTACGAGTGCGAGTGCGAGTGCGGCAGCAGCCTCTCGGCTTACGCTTCACCGGTTTCCAGCTGCGCAAACACGCCCGGGCCGGCGACGACGGCCCACCCGCGGCGGCGAGACCACGTGTGGTCGGCACATCCGATGGCAGACGCGTCGCAGAACGCCGACGGCGCCGACGCCTCGGCCCTTTCCATCATGACCGGGAGGTTGGCATGTCCGACACGGCCGCCACGGAATGGCTGTGGCACACCGACCTGGAGGACCCGGGACTGGGCAGTCTGGTGGGACACACGGTCCGCGACTCGGACGGGCGCAGGCTCGGCACCGTCCTGCGCACCGTGGACCACCCCGAGTACGGCCTGCTCGTGGTGAACACGGGTCCCTGGATCTTCGGGCGTTTGCTGGCCGTCCCGGCGGGCCTCGTCTCCGACGTCGACCACGAGGCCGGCAGCGTGCGCGTGACCTGCGACCGGCGCCGTCTGAAGCGCGGACCGGCGTATCGGGCGGACAGCCCGGAGGCTGTCGAGAACTACCGCGCCCGGGCCGCCACCTACTTCGCACGGACGCGCAGACCGACCGGCTCACGCCATGACCGCGCCTAGGGGCGCTCGCGACCTCGCCCGCTACCGCAGACGGCGCAACTTCGGGCAGACCCCGGAGCCGCGCGGCGCGTGCAGCGCCCCCGGTGCGGACGAACCGGCGTTCGTCGTGCAGCTCCACGCGCGAGCAGCCTGCGAACCCCCGACGGGCCCGGTCGGCGCTGAGCGGCCACACCCTCGCTCAGCTCCACCCGGAGGCCTGCTGACGCCGCCTGCTGACCCCCACGGATTTCTGCCCACCCAGGCGATGACCACCGGCTCACGCTCACCACCGGCGCACATGGCCGGCACGTCCTGGTCCCGCTGCGCCCGCTGGGCCCGCTCGACGGGCAGGCGGCCGGGTTCGACGAGCTACCGGACGCGGCCTCCCCGGCCCACGCGATCCCGGGAAGGGCGCGGCTCCCCGTCCTCGGACGGCGCAGGGACCTCTGAGGGCGCGGGGCCCTCGGAGGGCGCGGGCGTCGAGCGATCGTCCGAACGGGTGTCCCGGTGGCGGCGCACGAAGAGTGGCAGCGCCACCCAGCACGAGGCGAACCACGCCAGCACCAGGCCGGCGACGAGCCAGGCGCCCCACCCGAGTCCGGCCACCCGCATGAGCAGCAGCAGCGCGCAGCCGATGGCGAGGGCGAGCAGGGTCACGCCCAGGCCCACGAGGCGGCTGACGGCGTGGACCATCCGGGGTTTGACGTGTTGCCCGGCGAGGATGCGGTGGTAGGTGACCGGGGCGATCAGGGTGCCGGTGGCGACCGCGCCGAGGATCACGACCGTGTCGTAGAGGGAGCGGTCGAAGCCGTGCAGCCGGGCGAAGCGGTCCGTGAAGGCGACGGACAGCAGGAACCCGAACATGATCTGGGCGCCGGTCTGGGCGATCCTGACCTCCTGGACGAGGTCCGTCCAGCGACGGTCCGCCGACTCCTCGACGCTCTCGTTCCGACCTCCTGGCCGCGTGGTCATCGCGCTCACCGCTCTCCGATCGGCCCCGCCGTGCGCATAACCGGACAGGGCGCGGGCAAACCGGCGGCCGGACGCGCCGGACGCAGCACACTCGCCCCGTTGCGGGGGCTTCGGGCGAATTCGCATCGGTTTCACCGGAAACCCGTGGGTAGACGACGCATATGGTGACCATCGGTGTCGCGGAGACCATCGCGGAGACCATCGGTGTCGAGGAGGAGTACCTGCTGCTCGATTCCCTGACCGGCCTGCCGACGGCGGAGTGTCCGCGCGTGCGGGGCGTCGCGGCCGCGCTGCCCGGCGTGGCCGACGGGGAGGTCGGGCCGGAGCTGCTGAAGGCCCAGATCGAGATCTCCACGCCCGTCTGCCACGCCGTCGACGAGGTCGGCTCGGAGCTGTGCCGGCTGCGGGCGGCGGTGCGGGCGGCGGCCCGGACGGTGGGGTGCGAGGTCGCGGCGACCGGCGCCGCGCCGGCGCGGAGCGCCGCGGTCACCCCGGTGTCGGACGGCGTTCGCTATGCCGAGATGCGTTCCCAAGCCCAGGTGCTCGTCGACGAGCAGCTGATCACCGGCATGCACGTGCACGTCGGGGTGCCGGACCGTGGCTCCGCGGTGGCCGCCGTGACACGGCTGCGGCCCTGGCTGCCGGTTCTGGCGGCGATGGGCGCGAACTCTCCGCTGTGGGACGGCCGGGACACCGGCTACGCCAGTTGGCGCACCTTGCTGTTCGGCCGCTGGCCGGTGAGCGGGCCACCGCCCGCCTTCGCGGACGCCGCGGACTACGAACGGCGGGTCCAGGACCTGCTGCGCGCGGGCGTCATGGCCGACCGGCGACAGGTCTACTGGCACGCGCGGCCGTCCGAGCGCTATCCGACGGTCGAGGTCCGGGTCCTCGACGTGCAGCCCAGTCCGTGCGACGCGGTGCTGTACGTGGGGTTGATCCGCGCGCTCGTCGTCCGGGCCGTGCAGGAGGAGCGCGACGGCGTGCCACCGCCTGCGGACGCCCCCGAACTGCTGGAGGCGAACACCTGGTGGGCGGCCCGGTACGGGCTGACGGGCTCGCTGTGCGACCCGGGGAGCGGGCGGCAGCGGGAGGCCGGGGCCGTCGTGGACGAGCTCGTCGAGCAGGTCTCCCCCGTCCTCGCCGCCACCGGCGACCGCACCACGGTCGAGCGTGGCGTCGAGCGGCTGCTGCGGATCGGCACGCCGGCCGAACGGCAGCGCACGGCCTTCGAGGACCACGGTATGCCGGGCCTCCTGAAGATGATCACCTGCGACTGGTGAGCACGAACGGCGAACAGCGGCAAAGCTGGGCAGAGCCGAGCAATGCCAGGCGAAGCCACACGAAGCCAAGTGAAGCCAGGCAATGCCAGGCAATGCCAGCGAAGCCGAGCAGCGCCAGGGCGAAGCCGGCAGAGCGCGAGAGGACGGAACAGCGTATGCACCACGACGGACTCGACCAGCTGTCCCAGGCCGGAGTGTCGGTCTGGCTGGACGATCTGAGCCGCACGCGGCTGACCGACGGCAGCCTGGCCGCGCTGGTGCGCGACCGGCACGTGGTCGGGGTGACGACCAACCCGACGATCTTCGCGAAGGCGATCCAGGGCAGCGACCTCTACGACGCGCAGATCGCCGATCTGGCCCTGCGTGGTGTCACCGTGGACGAGGCGCTGCGCGAGCTCACCGTCTTCGACGTGCGCTGGGCCTGCGACGTGCTCCACAAGGTGCACTCGGAGACCGGCGGGCTGGACGGCCGGGTGTCGATCGAGGTCGATCCGCGCCTGGCCCACGACACGGACCGCACGATCGCCGAGGCGCGGGCGCTGTGGTGGCTGGTGGACCGGCCGAACCTGTTCGTGAAGATCCCGGCCGCCACCGCGGGACTGGAGGCGATCAGCGCCTGCCTCGGCCAGGGCATCAGCGTGAACGTCACGCTGCTGTTCTCGCTCGACCGGTACGACCAGGTCGTCGAGGCGTTCCTGACCGGCATGGAGGCCGCCCGCGAGGCGGGCCACGACCTGACCCGGATCTCCTCGGTCGCCTCGTTCTTCGTGTCCCGGGTGGACACCGAGGTCGACCGTCGTCTCGACCGGATCGGCGGCGAGCGCGCGGAGGCACTGCGCGGCTGGGCGGGGATCGCCAACGCGCGGATCGCGTACGAGCACTACGAGCACGCCTTCGCGACCGGCCGCTGGCAGTCGCTGAAGGACGACGGAGCCCGTCCGCAGCGGCTCCTGTGGGCGTCCACCGGGGTCAAGGACCCGCGCTACGACGACACCCGCTACGTCACCGGCCTGGTCGCGCCTGACGTGGTGAACACCATGCCGGAGACGACCCTCGAGGCGGTCGACGACCACGGCACCGTTCCGGTCTCCGACCTGCGCCGGGGCTACGACGAAGCCCACAAGGTCCTGCGCGACCTCACCGCCGCCGGGGTCCCGTACGACGAGGTGGTGCGGGTGCTGGAGGAAGAGGGGGTCGCGAAGTTCGAGGCCAGCTGGGACGAGCTGAGCCGGGCACTCGCCGCGCGCCTCGACTCCGCCCGCGGGACGCCATCCGAAAGCGGCACCCCGCAGCGGGAAGGGATCCGGGGCGGCCGCGCCGCCTGAGCCAAAAGCGCACCGCCTGAACAAAGGAATGAGGGCCCCGACCGTCCCCCCACGGCCGGGACCCTCGCATCGCTCGCTCACGTCGAGTGATCGGGGCTCATCCTGCCGAGTCGAACGCGGGGTGGAGTACCGCTGTCCGGAGGTAGTCCGCCCCACCAACCAGGGGCTTCGCCCTGCTCGGATCGAGTACCCGGGTCACCGGGCGCCCACGAAATCGAGTACCGCCACGCGTCCGCTCCCGCGCACAATCGCCGTCATGAGCGAAGACGAGCGTGCCGACTTCCGTCACAAGCCGACGCTGACCGGGGAGCTGGTGGTCCTGCGGCCGTTCCGGGTCGAGGAGGACGTCGAGGTGATCCGGGACTTCCTCACCGACCCGGAGGTGCTCCGCTACACCGACGGCAGCGCGCAGACCGAGCGGTCGGCGTGGGACGAGAACCAGGAACGGTGGATGCTCGACTGGTACACCACCCGCAACGCCCAGCCCGACCGGCTGGATCTGGCCGTGGTCGACCGTGCCACCGGGCGCTGTGTCGGCGAGGCGGTGCTGAACGAGTGGCAGCCGGGGAACCAGAGCTGCAACTTCCGCATCCTGCTCGGGACGGCCGGGCGGGACCGCGGGCTGGGCAGCGAGGCCACCCGCCTGATCGTCGGCTACGGCTTCGAGCGGCTCGGGCTGCACCGCGTCTCGCTGACCGTCTACGGCCACAACCCGCGCGGCCGACGCGCCTACGAGAAGGTCGGCTTCGTCCACGAGGGCACTCGGCGCGAGGTGCTGCGCCTCGGCGACGCCTGGATCGACGACCACGACATGGCGATCCTCGCGCACGAGTGGGAACAGCACCGCGGCCGGCCTGGCACGGTACCGGTGGTGCGAACCGGGTGAGAGGATGTGCGGCATGCCTCGTTATGACTACCGCTGCCGCACCTGCGGCGCCACGTTCGAGCTGAACCGGCCGATGTCGCAGGCCAACGCGCCGACGGTGTGCCCGACCGGGCACGACGACGTCGTGAAGCTGATGTCGATGGTCGCCGTGACCGGCACCGCGGGGGCCGGCGGGGCCGCGCCGCAGGCCGGTGGCGGCGGCGGTTGCTGCGGCGGCGGTTGCTGCGGCTGAGCGGGGGTAGCCGCCGCGGGGAACGGGCCGACGGGCGCCCCATCGGCGCCTCCCGGGGCTGTTGCAACGGGTCGGGACCGGTCGGACGATGGAAACCGGAATGCCGTCACCGCCCACGCACCCCAGGGAGGCGGCCATGAAACTCCAGGATCACCTGTCGGCGGACCACCGGCTGGGCCAGGTCTACCGGTACAGCGCCGGGGCCATCGGCCTGTTCCTGATCGTCTTCGGCATCCTCGGCTTCACCAACAACGTCGGCTTCTTCTCCACGACGGGCGACCACGTCGCGGGCATGACCAGCAACGGCGCCCTGAGCCTGCTGTCGGTGCTGTTCGGCGCCCTGCTGGTGGGCGGCGCGGCCGTCGGCGGGAACTTCGCGTCGACCCTCAACATCTGCGTCGGCATTCTCTTCCTGATCAGCGGGTGGGTGAACCTGGGGCTGATCGCGGGGCCGCACAACATTCTCAACTTCCGCATGCGGAACGTCATCTTCAGCTTCGCGGTCGGCCTGGCCCTGCTGCTCTTCGGCATGTACGGCCGGGTGACGCTGCACCTGCCACAGGACAACCCCTACTGGCGGAACAGACACCCCGAGGCCGCCAAGGCCAACCCGCTGCCGCCGCGCGCCCTGCCGCACGGCTGACGGGTCGCCCGGCTCGCCCGAAGGCCCTCGCCCGGTTCCGCCGTCAGGCGCGCGTACGGCAGGATGTCGGGCATGACGGAGGTCATGCCCAAGGGCTCCAACGCGCAGCTCCCCGCCGACGTGGCGGCGGTCCGGGTGGTGCTGCGCTGGCAGTTGCTGCCCGGCACCCCGGACGTGGACGTGTCGGCGCTGCTGCTGACCGCCCAGGGCCGCGTGCGCGAGGACGCCGACTTCGTCTTCTACAACCAGCCGCGGCACCCCAGCGGGCTGGTCCGGCACCGGGCCAAGGCGCGGCGGCCGGGCGAGGCGAGCGACACCCTCGACGTGGACCTGGACCGGCTGCCCGGCTGGGTGGACCGCGTCGTGCTGGGCGCGAGCGTCGGCGACGGCCAGGACTTCGCCGCCGTCGGGGGCCTGCAGCTGCTGCTCTTCGACATCGCCGGCGGGCCCGGCGCAGCCGCGCTGACCCGGTTCGACCTCTTCGACGCGCGCGGCTGCGCCGCGCTGCTCTGCGGTGAGCTCTACCGGCGCTCGGGCGCGTGGAAGTTCCGCGCCATCGGGCACGGCTATCCGTCAGGGCTGGGCGGCCTGGCCCAGGACTTCGGCGTCACCGTCGAGGAGGAGGAAGAGGAGGCCGCCGCGGAGCCGTCCCTCCCGCCGGCCCCGCAGGGCCCGCCGATCGCGTCGGGTTCCCCGGTCCCGCAGGGTTCCCCGGTGCCGCAGGTGGAGCAGCTGCTGCCGGAGCCGGACGGGTTCCGGCTGCCCCCGCAGGGGCCGCAGTTCCTGCGCGTGTGACGGCTCAGGCGCCCGCCGGCTTGAAGCCTCGCTGCCACTGGAGGCCCCACCCGTAGAGCCGGTCCAGCTCCGCCTGGAAGCCGTAGACGTAGCGGACCTCACGGGTGATCAGGAACTCCCCGCCGCCCTTGTTCTCCATCAGCAGCACCGCGCACGAGCGCGCCTGCGCCTCCCGCTCGTCCAGCCGGACCTCGATGCGCGGGCCGGATGTCGGGAAGAGCGTCACCACCGCGTGGGTGCGGTCGAAGGCGGGGGTGTCGTCGTAGATGTAGACGAAGATGAGCAGCCGCTTGAACTGCTCGCGCTTGTCCATGTCGATGTACATCATCTCGCCCGTCGGAGCGCCCGAGCGGTCGTCGCGGCTGAGCCGGATGAACGGGGCGTGCTGCAGGTCGCCCATGTAGGGGCCGAGCGGCTGGATCACGCCCTTGCTGCCGTCCTTCATCTCGTACAGGCAGCCCAGGTCGAGGTCGACGGCCAGCGGTTCGGACCCGGACTGACCGAGCGTCACCGGTCGGAAGGGGTTCGGGTTCAGCAGGGCCCGCATCTGCTCGCGGGCGCTCCGGCGCGGCGCCTCGAACTCGCGGGCGGTCCAGTGCAGATTGACCTGCATCGTGCCGGAAAGCGCGCCTTGTTCCGTCAGCGAGTAGGTGCGGCGCTTGCGGTCCAGAGTGATCCGCTCGATGCCGACATCCAGGCCACGGTCGGCCCTGCGCAGCAGGTCCAGCAGTCCGGCCATTCCAACCGCCCCCTCATTCCACCCGGTTCACCTGCGGGTATACCCGCAGGGCCGAGCCGCATGCGGGGCATAGGTGGCGAGCCTGCGGGGAACTGACGGGCCTTGACAAGACCCGGTCGATAACACACCTTGCTCACGCGTACGATACGGAGTCTCCTGCCACACACCCAAGCCGAGGCGTCCCCGTATGAACCTCTCCTCCATACAACTGGTCTGGCTCGTCGTCGGGTGCGCTGTAGCGCTCGTCGTCCTCGTCATCATGAGCCTGCTGCGCACGAAGAAGCCCAAGCACGCCGCCACCGAGGACTCCTGGGAGCGCAGCGAGGAGCGCCGGCGCCGCAAGGAGGCCGTCTACGGGGCCGCCTCCTACGTGCTGCTGTTCGTCTGCGCCGCCGTGGCCGCCGCGCTCTCCTTCCACGGCCTGGTCGGCTTCGGCCGTCAGAACCTGGGCCTGAGCGGTGGTTGGGAGTACCTGGTGCCGTTCGGCCTGGACGGCGCGGCCATGTTCTGCTCCGTCCTCGCGGTGCGCGAGGCCAGCCACGGTGACGCCGCGACCGGCTCGCGCCTGCTGGTGTGGCTCTTCGCCGGCGCCTCGGCCTGGTTCAACTTCGTGCACGCGCCGCGCGGCGGCGACCACAACGGCGCCCCGCAGTTCTTCGCGGGCATGTCCCTCTCCGCCGCCGTCCTCTTCGACCGCGCGCTGAAGCAGACCCGCCGCGCCGCGCTGCGCGAGCAGGGCCTGGTTCCGCGTCCGCTGCCGCAGATCCGCATGGTTCGCTGGCTGCGCGCGCCCGTCGAGACCTACAAGGCCTGGTCGCTGATGCTGCTGGAGAACGTGCGCAGCCTGGACGAGGCGGTCGACGAGGTGCGCGAGGACAAGCGCCAGCGTGAGGCGGCGGCCGCCGCCCAGCGCAGTGCGGACCGGCGCGAGCGGGCGGAGCTGAAGGCGATCGCGCGCTCTGCGCCCGTCAAGGAGCTGACGACGCTGGACGCCTCGGCCACCGCCGAGGGCGCCGGCGCCGCAGCGCTGGAGCCGGCCGCGCCCCGCGGCGTCCTGCCGCGCCGCCGCAGCGCGAGCGCGCTGACGGGCGCCGCGCAGGCGGCCGACGGCCGCGAGGAGGACGAGGACTCGACCATGTCGCGGCTCGACTCGCTGGACCGCAAGCTGAAGGACCTCGAGCAGCAGTTCGGCTGAGCCGCCGTCCCGGCGCCGGGCGTCCGGCGCCGGGCGCCCGGTGGCGCGTCGACGGGGCACTCGGTGGCACGTCGACGGGATCCGGAGCCGGGTCCGGGGTCGGACTGGGGCGATTGCGCCCGGTTCGCCCGGGCCCGGCTTTGATGTATCTGTGCAGGTCTCGGGCTCCCCGGCCATCGTGCCTGACCAGACCGTACAGTGTTGACCATGCTCGCCACCCCGTCCGGCCCTTCGGGGCCCGCCGCGCCGACCGGACCGTCCAAGCCGGCGACCTCCGCGACCCTACGGGAGATCAATCTCCGCACGGTTTTCGACATCATCCGCGCGCAGGCCCCCATCTCCCGCGCCGAGGTGGCCCGGCAGACCGGCATCTCCAAGCCCACGGTCTCCGCACTGCTCCAGGACCTGTTGGACCTGGGCCTGGTCAACGAGACGGAGCGCGACGAACAGAACGGCCCCACCTACGGCGCACTCTTCTTCGCCCCGCGCCCCGAGGCGGCGCACGTGCTGGCGCTCGACGTCGGCGCGCGCCGCCTACGCGGCGCGGTCGCCGACCTGGAGGGCCGCCAACTCGCCCGCGAGGACGTCGACGTGGCGGGTCTCGACGCGCCGCACATCGTCGAGGCCGCGGCGGCGCTCGCCCAGCGGCTCCGCGAGGGCGCGAAGATCGCGCCCGACCGGATCCAGCACGCCGCGATCGGCGTGCCCGGTGTGGTGGACAGGCGCGAAGGCCGCATCTGGCAGGCGCTCAACATCCCCGCCCTGGACGGCTTCCCGGCCCACGAGCAGTTCGAGGCGGCGCTCGGCTGCCCGGTGACCCTCGAGAACGACATCCACCTGGCCGCCCTCGGCGAGCAGCGGGCCGGACGGGGCCGGGACGCGACGAGCTTCTGCTTCCTGTCCGTCGGCACGGGCGTGGGCGCGGGCCTGGTCCTGCGTGGCGAGCTGCACCGTGGTTTCGCGGGCGCGGCGGGCGAGTTGGACAACGTCTTCGGCGAGGACGAGATCGAGCGCAAGGACCCCTGCGCGGAGGCGCTGCTGCGGGGCGTGGCAGAGCTCTTCCCGGCCGGCTCGGCGCCCGCCTCGACGGAGGACCTGTTCGCGCTGGCCCGTGAGGGGAACCCGGCCGCGCTCGCCGCGGTCGACGAGGAGGCCCGCCGCATCGCCGGCTACCTCGCCCCGGTGGCGGCGGTGGTCGACGTCGAACTCACCGTCCTGGGCGGCGGCATCGGCCTCAACGCCGACCTGCTGCTCGACCGAGTCACGGAGCGCCTCGCCGCCCGGGTCCCCTACCCGCCGCGCGTGGAGGTCTCCGCGCTGGGCGAGGCCGCGGTCCTCACCGGAGCGATCGCGGTGGCGACCCGGGAGGCGCTGGAGCAGATCCTCGCGGCACGCTTCACCGCGGGCCACCGCCGCCCGTGAGGCGGGCGGGCCCGGTCCGCGAGAGAGGCCCTATGCGCGCCGGGCGACGGTGACGAGGCTGCGGCTGGCGTCCGTCACCGGGCCGCCCTGCCAGTCCCCCTCGCGGCGCTCGATCGCGAAGCCCGCCTCCGCCAGGAAGGCGTCCAGCCGGGCCTCGTCGAGGAAGCGAAGCGTCGTGGCGTCGACGGAGAGGACCATGCCGTCCGGGGTCGCGGTGGTCTCGGTGAAGGTGACGAGGTCCTCGGTCACGGAGCGCACTTCGTGCCACTGGCGCAGGTCCCAGCCGTTTCCCGCGATCGTGTGGACCACGGCGGGGTTCCAGCTCTCCCACGCCCGCGCGGCCGGGTTGCGGGTCTCGAAGGCGAACCGGCCGCCGGGGCGCAGCGCGCCGTGGACCGCGGCGAGCGAGGCCCGCAGCTCCTTGTCGGTGACCAGGCACTGGAAGGCGTTGCTCGCCATGGTGGCCAGGTCGAACTCGCCGTGCCAGCGCGAGGCGTCCGAAGCGGCGCCCTCGACCCACTCGACGTCCGTGCGCCGACGCGCGCGCCGAAGGGAGGGGAGGTCGGGTTCCAGCCCCACGAGGCGGCCGGTGTGGCCCTGCTCGCGGGCCTGATGAAGCATCATGCCCGTGCCGCAGCCGATGTCCAGGACCGATTCGGCGGCCATCACCAGCAGGTCGTAGAAACGGTCCGACGCGTTGGCCGCGCCGTCCCACCGGTACATCTCGTCGTAGAGCGCGACCGAGTCGTCAGGGGTGAAGTCCACCCGGGAACGTTAGAGCCCGATCGATCGGGAGACAACGGGATTTCCCCCGACGCCGCCTCCCGGACCGTCCTGGCCGTCCTGGCCGTTCTCGCCGTCGTCCGCGCCCTCGGAGTCCTCGGCGTCGGAGTCCTCGGCGTCGGCCATCGCGTCCGCGCGGCGGTTGCGGAGCACCGAGCCGTACAGGGCCAGCGCGATGAAGGCGACGCCGATCAGGCCGGTGACGACCTCAGGGATCTCGTACCTGATCGAGGCCATCAGGATCAGGGCCAGCGCGCCGATGGCGTAGTGCGCGCCGTGTTCGAGGTAGACGTAGTCGTCCAGCGTCCCGCGGCGGACCAGGTGGACGGTGAGCGAGCGGATGTAGAACGCGCCGATCCCGAGCCCGAGCGCGATCTCGAAGATGTTCTGGCTGACCGCGAACGCCCCGACGACACCGTCGAAGGAGAACGAGGCGTCGAGGATCTCCAGGTAGACGAAGAGCACGAAGGCCGCCTTGCCGACCACGTGCACGGCCGAGCGCTTCGGCCGGGACGCGGGCGCCCGGTCGGCGTCGCCGTCCTCGCTGTGCCCGTCCGGGACGCCGACGGCCTCGAAGCGGTCCGACAGGCCGGTCGCGAGCAGGTAGGTGACCACGCCCGCGACGCCGGCGAGGAGGACGGTCTCGGCGCGCCCCCCGGCGAAGACGCGGGAGGCGAGCAGCAGGGCCCCGAGGGTGAGGATCACCGGGAGGCGTTCGATCCGGCCGAAACGTTCCATCACCCGCTCCACCGGGCCGAACCAGCGCAGCTCCTTCTCGCCGGCGAGGAACTCCAGGAAGATCATCAGCAGGAACGCCGCCCCGAAGGCGGCGATCGCCGGATGCGCGGCGTCGAGGTGCTCGGCGTAGCTGAGGCCGTGGTACGTCCGCGAGGAGTCCAGCGCCAGCTGGAGCACCGTGAGCGGCGCGATGTGCGCGGTGAGGCCGACGACGAGGAGCGGGAAGACCAGCCGCATGCCGAAGACCGCGACGAGCACGCCGACGGTCAGGAAGATCCGCTGCCAGAACGGGCTCATCCGGCGCAGCACGGTGGCGTTGATGACGGCGTTGTCGAAGGAGAGCGAGATCTCCAGGATCGCCAGGATCAGGACGACACCGAAGCCGTCCGCCCCCCACAGGTAGCCGGCCGCGGCCAGCCCCAGCAAGGTGACCCCGAAGGACCATCCGAAGGTGCGGAGAAACACCGCGCGCCCACCCCTCTCGCTCCCGCCGTCGGTCGACGCTCACCCGGCCGCCGTCGGCCGGGAGATGCCCCCAGCATCTCATGACGGATTCTTACGAAACGTTCACCCCAAAGTCTAGGGCGATGCCTCGCAATCCGGTCGCATACCCCTGACCGACGGCTCGGAACTTCCACTCCCCGTCGTAGCGGTAGAGCTCACCGAAGATCATCGCTGTCTGGTCGGACGCCTCTTCGGACAGGTCGTAGCGGGCGAGCTCGGTTCCGTCCTGCTCGTTGACCACCCGGATGAAGGCGCCGCGAACCTGGCCGAAACTCTGCCTGCGGATCTCGGCGTCGTAGATCGAGACCGGAAACACGATCTTGTCGACCTGGGTGGGCACCAGGGCGAGCTGGACGGTGATCGCCTCGTCGTCGTCCGCGCCGTCACCGCCGCGGACGTCGTCGCCGTGGTGCTCGACCGAGCCCTCGGGGCTCTTGAGGTGGTTGTAGAAGATGAAGTACTCGTCGCCCAGCACGCGCCCGCCGGAGCAGAGCAGGGCGCTGGCGTCGAGGTCGAACGGCGCGCCGGTCGCCGACCGCGCATGCCAGCCGAGCCCGATCCGCACCGTCGTCAGGTGCGGGGCCGCCTTGGAGAGTGAGACGTTTCCGCCCTTGGCCAGCGTGACGCCCATGGCTTAAGTTCCTGCCCCTCTGCCGCGCCGATCTCGCGTTGCCGGCCTCGATCGTAACGGGGCATCAGCACTTCGGCACAGGGCCCGCGGGCCCCGGCGAACCGGTTCCCACGGGCCCTTTCGTCGGCTCGGCGGATCAGGCTCAGAGGGCCTGCAGCGCCTTCAGGTACTCCTGCTGGTCACGCGCGTCCGGCAGGCCGTTGACGACGGTCCAGCGGACGACGCCCTGCTTGTCGATGACGAAGGTGCCGCGGACGGCGCAGCCCTTCTCCTCGTCGAACACGCCGTAGGCACGGGACACCTCGCCGTGCGGCCAGAAGTCAGAGAGCAGCGGGTACTCCAGGCCCTCCTGCTCGGCGAAGACCCGCAGCGTGAACGGCGAGTCGTTGGAGACGGCCAGGATCTGCACGTCGTCGTTCTGGAACGACGGCAGCTCGCGCTCGAGGCTGCAGAGCTCGCCGGTGCAGACACCGGTGAAGGCGAACGGGTAGAAGACCAGCACAACGTTCTTCTCGCCACGGAAGTCCGCGAGCGAGACGACCTCGCCGTGCTGGTTCTTGAGCGAGAACTCGGGAGCCGGAGAACCGACCTCGATAGCCATGCGAAAACCCCTCATCGTCGTAGGCCGTGCCGGGGCCATCCTGCCACGTCGGGATGTCGCTCCTGCCCGAGGCCGCAAGCAGCCACGGGCGCGCAGGGGGCCGTCCGCACAGCGTGGTTGCCCGCGCCCCTGAGGCGCTGCGACGCAACGTCTCAGCGGAAGCCCGGCAGCTTGCCGAGCAAGGACACCGCGCCCACCGCCCTGCGCAGCAGGGGGCCGCCCGGGAGGTTGGGGACCTGTTCGACGAGGGGGGCCAGGGCGAGGAGGCCGCCGACGCGGCGCATGCGGATCTCGCCGCGGGCGAGCATCGCCGGGACGGAGCCCGTGGAGACCAGGAGGTGACGGGCCGCGCCCTCGACACCGGGGAGGTCGTCCGCCGATTCGTGGCGGCGAACCCGCCAGCCGTCCGCGTCGGCGGTGAAGACCCAGCCCAGACCGCCGTCGGGCTCCCACAGGCCCGCCGCGGAGGGGATCCTGGCCCGCCAGGCCAGCGCGCCGACCACGTCGACCATCGCGGCCAGACCCGCGTCGGCGAGCGGCGGGGGGACGGAGCCGGTGGCGTCGTGGACGGCCTGTGCGGCCTCGTGGCCCATGGCGTGGATCTGCGTCAGCACCGGCAGCGGACCGAGCGGGGAGTCCACGATGCGGCGGCCGAGCTCCGGCGCGGCCAGGACCTCGTCCAGCGCCGTGACGACCCGCTCCCTGGCCTCCGCCAGTGCGGCCCTGACTTCCTCGGGCGAGGGGTCGAAGGGCTTGGGGCGGCGCTCGGGGACCGGCAGGCCGTGGGCCGCGGCCATGACGCCGCCGAGGACCGGTCGGCCGGGCCAGGAGCCCAGCGCGGCCAGCGGCCGCAGATCCCACGGCTCCTCCCCCGCGTCGGACGGGCCGGCCGCGGCGGCGAGCACCGCGTCCCAGCCGCCGAGGACGCGCGCCCGCAGGCTCTCCGGCGGCTCGTCGGCGACGCCGCGCGGCCCGTGCAGGACCGGTTGGTGATCTTCTGCCATGCCGCCATTCTGCCGCCGACGCCGCAAGACCGGCATTTCGGGGCTTTCGTGCCCGGCTCGGCACATGCGAAACGGGGCCCGGACGGGAATCCGTCCGGGCCCCGCTCGTCAGCTCGGGATGCTCGGGGAGCGCCTCAGCGCTTGCCGGCCTTGGCGGCCTTCGGGGTGGCCAGGCGGACCGCCGACCACTCCTTGCTCACCGCCGCCGTGCTGGTCTGCGACAGCCCGGCCGTCTGTGCGGCGTCGGCGATGTCGCTGGCCTCGACATGGCCCTCGCGCCCGGTCTTCGGCGTCAGCAGCCAGACCAGGCCGCCCTCCACCAGGTACTCCTGGGCATCGACGAGGGAGTCGGTCAGATCTCCGTCTTCGCTGTCCTCGCGGAACCACATCAGCACGACGTCGGCGACGTCGTCGTAGTCCTCGTCGACGAGCTCGGTGCCGGTGAGTTCCTCGATGGACTCACGCAGGACCTGGTCGACGTCCTCGTCGTAACCGAGCTCCTGGACCACCTGTCCGGGCTCAAGGCCCAGCCGACGTGCCTGGCTGGTCTTGTCCTCCGCGGGGTCCGCGGTCGCGCTCACGGGAATTGCCTCCTATATCCGACCCTGTCTTCTGGTACCAGGGCTGTGCCGGTAGTCCACACGGGCGGGGCGCGGAGCGCAAGTACCCGGCCTCCGATCAGCCCCTGGCTACGGTGAGTCGCGGTGCGACACGCCGTCGGGAGTGACCGGGATCACTCCCATTTGCCCCAGTATCACCAGCAAACGGCGTTCCGCGCAGCGGATCGACCTTCCCCTTACCCGCTGTAGGCGTCGCTCACTCCTCGTAGGGATCGCAGCACGGAGCGCCGCCCGGCACGTCTCAGCACTCGACCATGTGACCGAGTAGTCCTTGACCAGGCGTAGAGTCTCCTGTTGGCCCTCCCCAGCCTGCCCACTCCACAACGTTGTGGGGACGGGTCGGGCCACCTCGTCGTGCGACACCGCGCACCTGGCGAGAACCGGCTCGATTGCCCCTAAGGGATTACTCCCGTCGGGGCACGAATCGGTTACTCATGGGTAGAGATGACGTTTCTCCCCCTGCGGTCCACGATGGAGGCGGCGCGACACACCCTCCGCAACGACCGACAAGTGAAGGAACAGCGTGGCTTCCGGATCCGATCGCAACCCGATCATCATTGGCGGCCTGCCCAGCCAGGTCCCTGACTTCGATCCCGAGGAGACCAGCGAATGGCTGGACTCCCTCGACGCCGCCGTCGACGAGCGCGGCCGTGAGCGCGCCCGCTACCTCATGCTGCGGCTGATCGAGCGCGCCCGCGAGCGGCGCGTCGCCGTGCCGGAGATGCGCAGCACGGACTACGTCAACACCATCGCCACCAAGGACGAGCCCTTCTTCCCCGGCAACGAGGAGATCGAGCGCAAGGTCCTGAACGCCACCCGCTGGAACGCCGCGGTGATGGTCTCCCGCGCGCAGCGTCCGGGGATCGGCGTGGGCGGCCACATCGCGACCTTCGCCTCCTCGGCGTCGCTGTACGACGTGGGCTTCAACTACTTCTTCAAGGGCAAGGACGCCGAGGGCGCCTCCGGCGACCAGATCTACTTCCAGGGTCACGCCTCGCCGGGCATCTACGCCCGCGCCTACCTGCTGGACCGCCTCTCCGAGCAGCAGCTCGACAGCTTCCGCCAGGAGCACTCGCGCGCGCCGTACGGCCTGTCCAGCTACCCGCACCCGCGCAACATGCCGGACTTCTGGGAGTTCCCGACCGTGTCCATGGGCCTGGGCCCGCTGGGCGCGATCTACCAGGCGCGGATGAACCGCTACCTGCTGAACCACGGCATCAAGGACACCTCCGACTCGCGCGTGTGGGCCTTCCTCGGCGACGGCGAGATGGACGAGGTCGAGTCGCTCGGCCAGCTGTCCATCGCCGCGCGCGAGGGCCTGGACAACCTGACCTTCGTGGTCAACTGCAACCTGCAGCGTCTCGACGGGCCGGTTCGCGGCAACGGCAAGATCATCCAGGAGCTGGAGTCGATCTTCCGCGGCAACGGCTGGAACGTGATCAAGCTCATCTGGGACCGCACCTGGGACCCGCTGCTGGCCCAGGACCGCGACGGCGCCCTGGTCAACAAGATGAACACCACGCCCGACGGCCAGTTCCAGACCTACGCCACCGAGTCCGGCGCGTACATCCGCGAGCACTTCTTCGGCGGCGACCTGCGCCTGCGCGCCATGGTCGAGAACCTGAGCGACGAGCAGATCCAGCACCTGGGCCGCGGCGGCCACGACCACAAGAAGGTCTACGCCGCGTTCAAGGCCGCGACCGAGCACAAGGGCCAGCCGACCGTCATCCTGGCCCAGACCGTCAAGGGCTGGACGCTCGGCCCGAACTTCGAGGGCCGCAACGCGACCCACCAGATGAAGAAGCTGACGGTCGAGGACCTCAAGCGCTTCCGTGACCGGCTGCACCTGCCGATCACCGACAAGCAGCTGGACGAGGGCTACCCGCCCTACTACCACCCGGGCAAGGACTCGGAGGAGATCCAGTACATGCACGACCGCCGTGCGGAGCTCGGCGGTTACATGCCGACCCGCAAGGTGCGGCCGCGCAAGCTGGAGCTCCCCGGCGACGACGCCTACAAGGTCCTCAAGAAGGGCTCCGGCCAGCAGTCGATCGCCACCACCATGGCCTTCGTCCGCCTGCTCAAGGACCTGATGCGGGACAAGAACATCGGCAAGCGCTTCGTGACGATCGCGCCAGACGAGTACCGCACCTTCGGCATGGACTCGCTCTTCCCGTCCGCGAAGATCTACGACCCGATGGGTCAGCAGTACGAGTCGGTCGACCGCGACCTGCTGCTCGCGTACAAGACCTCGCCGCAGGGCCAGATGATCCAGGACGGCATCACCGAGGCCGGCTCCACCGCCTCGCTGATCGCCGCGGGTTCGTCCTACGCTACTCACGGCGAGCCGCTGATCCCGGTCTACGTCTTCTACTCGATGTTCGGGTTCCAGCGCACGGGTGACCAGTTCTGGCAGATGGCCGACCAGCTGGCGCGCGGCTTCGTGCTCGGCGCGACGGCCGGCCGCACCACGCTGACCGGTGAGGGCCTGCAGCACGCCGACGGCCACAGCCAGCTGCTGGCCTCGACCAACCCGGCGGCCGTCAGCTACGACCCGGCCTACGGCTACGAGATCGCCCACATCGTGCAGGACGGTCTGCGCCGCATGTACGGCAGCAGCCCCGAGCACCCGCACGGCGAGGACGTCTTCTACTACCTCACGGTCTACAACGAGCCGATCCAGATGCCGGCCGAGCCCGAGAACGTGGACGTCGAGGGCATCCTCAAGGGCGTCCACAAGCTGGCGGAGGGTCAGGAGGGCCAGGTCCCGGCACAGATCCTCGCCTCCGGCGTGGCCGTGCCGTGGGCGCTGGAGGCCCAGCGCATCCTCGCCGCGGAGTGGAACGTCAGGGCCGACGTCTGGTCGGTGACCTCCTGGAACGAGCTGCGCCGCGACGCGGTGGAGACCGAGGAGTTCAACCTGCTCAACCCGGACGAGGAGCAGCGCGTCCCGTTCGTGCAGCGCAAGCTGGCAGGCAGCGAGGGCCCGTTCGTGGCCGTCTCCGACTGGATGCGCGCGGTGCCGGACCAGATCTCGCGCTGGGTGCCGGGCCAGTACCAGTCGCTGGGCGCCGACGGCTTCGGCTTCGCCGACACCCGTGGCGCGGCGCGCCGCTACTTCCACATCGACGCGCAGTCGATCGTGCTGGGCGTGCTGACCGAGCTGGCCAAGCAGGGCAAGGTCGACCGCACGGCGCTGAAGGCGGCCATCGACCGCTACCAGCTGCTGGACGTCGCGGCCGCCCACCCCGGCAACGCCGGCGGCGACGCGTGATCGCTTAATCCACAAGCGCCAGAGGCTCGGTGACCAACCGTCACCGAGCCTCTTGGTTTGCTGTGGCATTTTTCTGTGGATTCGGACGAACCACTCCCCCGCGTGGTGACACTCCTCTACCTTGGCCGCACGCCGACAACAGATTCGGCATTTCGTGCGAGAGGAGCTCCATGCGTACGACCCGTCGCACCACCGCTCTGTCCGCCGCCCTGCTGGCCGTCCTCGGGACTGCCGCGCCCGCCTTCGCGACCGCCGCCCCCGCGATCGCCAACGGCACCGTGCACAACCTGCACATCCACCTGCGCAACAGCTCCAGCTCCAACTGGGCCGGCTTCGCCGCCACCGGCGGCGGCTTCACCAGCATCTCCGCGAGCTGGGTGCAGCCGACCGGCAAGTGCACCAGCGCCACGAGCTACTCCAGCTTCTGGGTCGGCATCGACGGCGACGGCAGCAACAGCGTCGAGCAGACCGGCTCGGAGGTCGACTGCTCGGGCGGCTCGCCGCAGTACTACTCCTGGTACGAGATGTACCCGGCGTACCCGGTGAACTTCTCGAACACCGTCAGGCCGGGCGACCACTTCACGGGTTCGGTGACCTTCAACGGCTCCGGCAAGTTCACCATGAAGCTGAGTGACACCACCCAGGGGTGGAGCCGCTCGGTCAGCAAGACCTACTCGCCGGCGCAGCGCTACTCGGTCGAGGTGATCGCCGAGGCGCCGTCCAGCTCCACGGGCGTGCTGCCGCTGACGAACTTCGGCACGGTCAACTTCACCAACTCCCTTGCCAACGGCCAGCCGCTGGGCAACTACAGCGCCGACCAGATCAACATGGTCTCCGGCTCCACGACGAAGGCGACCACCTCCTCGCTCTCGGGCGGCGAGAACTTCTCGGTGACCTTCAAGCACAGCTGACAGCGGGTTGTTCACAGGCTGACGACGGTGGGTGACGCCTCACGGCGTCGCCCACCGTCGCTGTGTGAACGGCTCGTAAGAATCCCGCACGAAGCTCCGTCGATTGACGGCCATTGTGATGGTTGTCGCAGTTTGTGCCCGGCTCGTACAGCGTACGCACCCGGACGATGCCCTTACGCTTGCGCAAAGCGTCTCGCATGGCGGGCATGTCGCCGCACGCCGTGACGCCCCGCACCCGCGAGACCACCGGGCTGTTCGCGCCCGCACGACGGTCGCCGGCAACCCCGAGGAGACACCTGCATGCGGTTCAAGCGCACCCTGGTGGCAGCGTTGGTCTCCTTCACCTGTCTCGCCGGCACGGGTGCCGCGGCCGCCGGAGCGGCCGTCTCCACCGAGCAGATCGCCGTCACCACCCCGCCCGCGGGCAGCGCGGCCTGGCTGCACGACCGCAGCCTCGGCGTCACCATGCCGGACCCCGCGTCGGCGAGCGCGACCGAGGTCGCCGCGTTCTTCGCCGGGCTCACCCACGCCCAGCAGCAGCAGCTCGTCGCGAACTACCCCCTCGTCGTCGGCAACCTCGACGGCGCGCCCCCGGCGCTGCGCTACCAGGCCAACCACCTCGCCATGCAGGCCGAGCTGGACCGCCTGAAGAAGCACGACCCGCAGTCGACCGCGCAGATCGCGATGCTGACGCAGCTCACCCAGCCCGGCCACCAGGTCATCGCCTTCGACCCGCGCAGCCGCGGCCTGGTCGCGGAGGTCTTCGGCGACCTCGCCACCGCGGAGAAGGTCTCCGTCCTCGTCCCCGGCTCGGACATCGACCTCGCCCACTTCGACCGCGTCCAGGGCGAGGCGCAGGCGCTGCGCGCCGAGGAGCAGCAGGTCTCCCCCGGCACCACCACCGCCGCCATAGCCTGGGCCGACTACGTCACCCCCGTGGGCCTCGGCGCCGACGCCGCGACGTCCCGCCTCGCGGACGCGGCCGCCCCCCGCCTCACCCGCTTCCTCGCGGGCCTCGCGGTCACCGCGCACCCCGGCACGCCGCCGTCTCTCTTCTGCCACTCCTACGGCTCGGTCGTCTGCGGCGTGGCCGCCCCCACCCTGCACGCGACCGGCACGGTCACCGACATGGTCGTGCTGGGCAGCCCCGGCATGGACATCGACGACGCCTCCGCCCTCGGCGCGGGCGTCCGCCTCTGGGCGACGGTGCGCAACGCCACCGACTGGATCGGCAACGTCCCCTACCTCGAGTTCGCCGGCCTCGGCCACGGCCAGGACCCCACCAGCGCCGGCTTCGGCTCCCACCTCGTCGCCTCCACCGGCGCCGCCGGCCACAACGGCTACTACACCCCGGGCACGGCCAGCCTCCGCAACTACGCGGACATCGCGCTGGGCCAGTACGGCGACGTGACCTCGTAGGACTCCAGGGGTGCGGGGAACTGCGCGAGCAACCACCCTGTGCGGATGGCCTGTTCCGTGAGGACCATCGCACGCCGGTGGCTTGTCGCGCAGTTCCCCGCACCCCTGTACAGCCACCTCACTTCGAGATGCTGCTCATGTCCGCGTAGCGGTCACCGGCGACCTGGGCGGCGATGGGTTCCAGGGTGGCGAGCTCCGCGTCGGTGAGGATCAGCGAGGTCGCCGCGGTGTTCTCCTCCAGGCGGGTGCGCTTGCGGGTGCCCGGGATCGGGACGACGGACAGGTGGTGGACCTGGGCGCGCTGGTGGACCCAGGCGAGGGCCACCTGGCCCACCGTCGCGCCGCGCTCTGCGGCGATCTTGTGGACCGGGGCGAGCAGCGCCGCGTTGTGCGCGGCGTTGTCGCCGGTGAAGCGCGGCTGGTAGTTGCGGAAGTCGCTCGCCGCCAGCTCGCCCGCGTTGCTGAAGGACCCCGTCAGGAAGCCGCGGCCGAGCGGGGAGTACGGCACGAACGCGACGCCCAGCTCCGCCGCCGCGGGCACCGCGCTCCGCTCGACGTCACGGGAGAAGAGCGACCACTCCGACTGCAGCGCGGTGATCGGGTGGATCGCGTGCGCCTCCCGCAGCTCGTCGCCGTTGACCTCGGACAGGCCGAGGTGGCGCACCTTGCCCGCGGCGACCAGCTCCGCCATCGCGCCGACCGACTCGGCCAGCGGGACCTCGGGGTTGCGGCGGTGCATGTAGTACAGGTCGATGTGGTCGACGCCCAGGCGTCGCAGGCTCGCGTCGACGGCCTGACGGACGTAGGCCGCGTCGTTGCGGACCGCGCGATAGGCCGGGTCGTCCTCGCGGCGCTCGATGGCGAACTTCGTCGCGAGCACCACCTCGTCGCGGTGGGCCTGCACGAACGGGCCGACGAGCTCCTCGTTGCGGCCGAAGCCGTACATGTCGGCCGTGTCGAAGAGCGTGACGCCCAACTCGAGGGCCCGCTCGAGCGTGGCGCGGGACTCGCTCTCGCCGGTGTCGCCGAACTGGTCGCTGTAGAACTCGCTCATGCCCATGCAGCCGAGGCCCTGGACGCCGACGACGGGGCCGTTCGCGCCCAGCGTGGTGGTCGGGATCTTGCTCATGTGACTCAGTCCTGCCTCTCGCCTTACTGACAATCTTGGCCGTACAAGTCGATCTTGTAATCCAGGACCAGAAGGTTCGCCTGCAGGTCGCGGATCCGCGCCAGCACCTCCTCGCGGTGCGCGATCAGCAGCTCGCGCCGCTCGGCCCGCGTCCCGTCGCCGGCGCGGACCAGCTCGGTGTAGCGCAGCATCGCCGCGACCGGCATGCCGGTCGCCCGCAGGTTGCCGAGGAAGGCCAGCCAGCCCAGGTCCGCCTCGCTGAAGCGGCGTTGCCCGTGGTGCGAGCGGGCCGGGTGGTCCAGCAGGCCGATCCGCTCGTACCAGCGCAGCGTGTGCGCGCTGAGCCCGGTGCGCTCGGCCACCTCGCCGATCGTGTAGCGCGCCTCGAACTCGCTTCCCACTACGGCTGCCTGCGACATCTGCGGCCCCCTTCCGATCGTGTCCCCACCGACGCTACTGACTTCGAGTGCACTCTAAGCAAGGAACACTCCCTAGACTCGCCCCCATGGAGAGCCTGCGCCTGATCGAACAGTGGCCCGTCACCACCGCGGCGGCCGTCGTCGTCCGCCGCGACGGCAGCGTGGCCGGCAGCCACGGCCCGCAGCGGCACCCTTTCAAGCTCGCTTCGGTGACCAAGCCGCTGACGGCGTACGCCACCCTGGTCGCCGTCGAGGAGGGCGCGCTGGAGCTGGACGACCCGGCGGGCCCGGAGGGATCGACGGTCAGGCACCTGCTGGCGCACACCTCCGGCCTCGCCTTCGACGAGCACCGCGCGATGGCCGCGCCCGGCACCCGCCGCCTGTACTCGAACGCGGGCTTCGACGTGCTGGCCGAGACGGTCGCCAAGGCGACGGGCATGCCGTTCCCGCAGTACGCGGCGGAGGCGGTCTTCGCCCCGCTCGGCATGAGCGGCAGCCGGCTCGACGCCGCGAGCAAGAGCCCCGCCGGCGCGGGCGGCGTCTCCACCGCCGAGGACCTGGCCCGCTTCGCCGCGGAGCTGCAGGCACCGCGGGTGCTCCACCCCGAGACCGTCGCCGAGGCCGCTCGCGTCGCCTTCCCCGGCCTGAACGGCGTCCTGCCGGGCTACGGCCACCAGAAGCCGAACGACTGGGGCCTCGGCTTCGACATCCGCGACCACAAGTCCCCGCACTGGACCGGCCTCACCAGCTCCCCCGCGACCTTCGGCCACTTCGGCCAGTCGGGCACCTTCCTGTGGGTCGACCCGGCGGCGGGCGCGGCGTGCGTCGTCCTGACCGACCGCGACTTCGGCACCTGGGCGGCAGAGCTGTGGACGCCCTTCACCGACGCGGTCCTCGCCGAGCTGAAGCAGTAGCCGGCCCTCGACTCACCCGTAGCTGACGGGTGAGTCCATCGCCCACACCAGCAGCTCGACGCCGTCCGGACCGGCCGTGGGGTCGACGAGGGCGTCCCCCTCGGTGATCCGCACGGCGTCGCCCGCGGCCAGCTCGCGGCCCCGTCCCTTCGGGCCGCCCGACTCGCGGAAGCCGAGGCCGCCGCGGGCGACGTGCAGGTAGAGGTAGGGCGCCTGCGGCAGCTCCGGGACGGGCAGGTACGCGCCCGCCCGCAGCAGGTGCAGGGCGGCGTCCTCGCGGCGCAGCATGCCAGGAGGGGTCAGCAGCACCGAGCCCGCCTCGCCGCCCTCCTCGCGCAGCGCGTAGGACGGCTCGGTGCCGAACTCCCCTGGCTGGAGCCAGAACTGCAGGAACCGCACGGGTTCGTCCGTCGCCCCGTTGACCTCGCTGTGGCTGACGCCGGACCCCGCGCTCAGGTACTGGAGCTGTCCGGGGCGCACCACGGCCTCGTGGCCGTGGTCGTCGCGGTGCGCCAACGCGCCCTCGAGGACCCAGGTGAGGATCTCGGTGTCGCGGTGGCGGTGCGCGGCGAAGCCCGCTCCCGCAGCGAGGAGTTCCTCGTTGCAGGCCAGGAGCGCGCCGAAGGAGACGTTGGCGGGGTCGTAGTGCGCGGAGAAGGAGAACGCGTGCGCGGTCCGGACGCCGGGCTCCGGCTCGGAGCGGTAGCGGTGTCCGGCGCGGCGGATACTGAGCGGCATACCGCCACACTAGGCAGTTGTGACCGGCGTCTCCCGCGCCGGGTGGGTCCCCGTGCACGGATCGGCGCGGCGATGGTGCACGCTTAGTCTGTGCCAGACCCAGTCGCCCAGAACCCCGCGAACCAGCCGGCCGAGGCAGCCCTCGGACAGACCGCCGAGACCGCGGAGCGCACCTCGGTGCGGCGCGGCTCGCGGCGCGGGACGGCATTCGAGCGCAAAACCGTGATGGCCACGGCCGAGCAGCACGCGCAGACGCTGAAGAACCTGGAACGCGCCGCCGGGAAGATGGCCACCGCCGCCATCGCCCGGATGGACGACAACCTCGCCTGGTACCGCAACATGCCGCCGGAGCACCGCTCCTGGATCGGGCTGGTGGCGCAGGCCGGTATCGCCGCGTTCACCGAGTGGTTCCGCCACCCGGACGCGCCGCAGGCGATCAGCACGGACGTGTTCGGCACCGCGCCGCGCGAGCTGACCCGCGCGGTCACCCTGCGCCAGACCGTGGAGATGATCCGGACCACCATCGAGGTCGTCGAGGAGGCGATCGAGGAGGTGGCCGCGCCGGGCGCGGAGGAGGCGCTGCGCGAGGCGGTGCTGGTCTACGCCCGCGAGATCGCGTTCGCCACCGCGCAGGTCTACGCCCAGGCCGCGGAGGCCCGCGGCGCCTGGGACGCCCGCCTGGAGGCGCTGGTCGTCAACTCGCTGCTGTCCGGTGACGCGGACGAGGGCGTGCTGTCGCGCGCCGCCGCGCTCGGCTGGGGGTCGCCGGACCGGGTCATGGTCGTGATGGGCAGCGCGCCCGCCGGGGACAGCGAGCTGGTCGTCGAGGCGATCCGGCGGGCCGCCCGGCACGCCAAGCTGCACGTGCTCACCGGCGTGCTCGGCTCCCGGCTGGTCGTGGTCGTCGGCGAGAAGAAGCCGCGCAGCGGCGAGCGGCTGTGGGATCCCGTGGTCGCCGCCCGCGCGCTCATCGGTCAGTTCGCGCCCGGCCCGGTGGTGATCGGCCCGACCGTCTCGGACCTGCTGTCCGCGACCCGGTCCGCGCAGGCGGCCGCGGCGGGTCTGCGGGCCTGCTCGGCGTGGCCGGACGCGCCGCGTCCGGTGCTCGCGGACGACCTGCTGCCCGAGCGCGCGCTCGCCGGCGACGTGCAGGCGCGCAGCCAGCTGGTCGAGGAGATCTACACACCGCTCGACGAGGCCGGATCCGCGCTGCTGGACACGCTCTCGGTCTATCTGGAGCAGGCCTCCTCGCTGGAGGGGGCCGCCCGGATGCTGTTCGTGCACCCCAACACCGTCCGCTATCGCCTGCGCCGTGTGACCGACATCACCGGCTACGCTCCGTCGGACGTGCGATCGGCGTTCACCCTCCGCATCGCCCTGGCCCTGGGACGACTTCAATAGGGATGAGCTGCGCTGATGCACCGCTGTAGGGAATCCACAACTCCACTCGTGGTTCTTCGTCGCGGTCCTCACCCGCGCCGGACCGGCCCGACAAGAGAAGGTTGATGACGTGCTCGTACTCGTTGCTCCCGGACAAGGCGCCCAGACGCCAGGATTCCTCGCCCCGTGGCTGGAGGTGCCCGGCGTCGCCGACCGTCTCCGCCTCTGGTCCGACGTGGCCGGCCTGGACCTGGTGCACGCCGGAACCGAGGCCACCGAGGACGAGATCAAGGACACCGCCGTCGCCCAGCCGCTGCTGGTCGCCGCGGGCCTGGTGACCGCGTCGGCGCTCTTCGGGGACCACGCGAACCTCTCCCGGCAGGTCGGCGCCGTCGCCGGTCACAGCGTCGGTGAGATCACCGTCGCCGTCGCCTCCGACGTGCTGAGCGCCGAGGACGGGCTGGCGTTCGTCCGCGAGCGCAGCCTGGGCATGGCCGAGGCCGCCGCCGCGACCGCCACCGGCATGGTCGCCGTGCTCGGCGGGGACCCGGAGGAGGTGGCCGCCAAGCTGGCCGCCCACGGCGTCACCCCGGCCAACGACAACGGCGGCGGCCAGATCGTGGCGGCCGGCACGCTGGAGCAGCTGGCCGCGCTCAAGGCCGATCCTCCGGCCGGTGCCCGGATGATCCCGCTCAAGGTGGCGGGCGCCTTCCACACCGAGCACATGGCCCCGGGCCAGGTCCGGCTGGAGAAGCTGGCGCCCACGCTCACGACTGCGGACCCGACGGTCCCCTACGTCTCGAACAAGGACGGTCAGGTCGTCACCTCGGGTGCCGAGGTGCTGGCGCGCCTGGTCTCGCAGGTGTCCAACCCGGTCCGCTGGGACCTGTGCATGGAGACCCTGGCCGGACTGGGCATGACCGCGATGATCGAGCTCTCTCCCGCGGGGACCCTCACCAACCTGGTCAAGCGCAACGTCAAGGGTGTCGCGACGCTGGCCCTGAAAACACCGGCCGATCTCGACAAGGCCCTCGCGCTCGTGGCCGAGCACGGAGCCGGGGAGCAGAACGCATGACAGCCCAGCCCACCATCAAGCCCAGCACGGGGGCGCAGTTCTCGCGCATCCACGGCGTCGGCGGCTACCGCCCGGTCCGGGTCATCCCCAACTCCGAGGTTCTGAACTGGATCGAGTCCTCGGACGAGTGGATCCGCACCCGCAGCGGCATCACCGAGCGCCGCTGGGCCGGCCCCGAGGAGACCGTCGCCGAGATGTCGGTCCAGGCCGCCAGCAAGGCGATCGCCATGGCCGGGATCGCGCCCGAGCAGGTCGGCGGCGTCATCGTGGCGACCGTCTCGCACCTGAAGCAGACGCCCGCCATCGCGACCGAGATCGCCCAGCGCCTCGGCTGCGGCACCGCGCCCGCCTTCGACATCTCCGCCGCCTGCGCCGGCTTCGGCTACGGCCTGTCGCTGGCCGACGGCATGGTGCGCGGCGGCAGCGCCGAGTACGTGGTCGTGATCGGCGTGGAGCGCCTGTCCGACCTCACCGACATCCACGACCGCTCGACCGCCTTCATCTTCGGTGACGGCGCCGGCGCGGCCGTGGTGGGTCCGTCCGAGACCCCCGGCATCGGCAAGGTCGTCTGGGGTTCCGACGGCTCGCAGGCCGACGTCATCAGCCAGACCGCCGCGTGGGACACCGCGTTCGCCAAGCCCGACGCCGTCAACGGCGCGGGCGAGGAGACCAAGTGGCCGGCCCTGCGCATGGAGGGCCAGACGGTCTTCCGCTGGGCGGTCTGGGACATGGCGAAAGCCGCCCAGCAGGCGCTGGACGCCGCCGGGATCACCGCCGACCAGCTCGGCGCGTTCATCCCGCACCAGGCCAACATGCGGATCATCGACGCGATGATCAAGGCGCTCAAGCTGCCCGAGTCGGTCCCGGTGGCCCGCGACATCGCGGAGACCGGGAACACCTCGGCGGCGTCGATCCCGCTGGCGATGGAGCGCATGCTCCAGTCCGGCGAGGCGAAGAGCGGCGATCTCGCCCTCATCATCGGCTTCGGGGCGGGTCTCGTCTACGCAGCCGCAGTCGTTACCCTCCCGTAGGAAACACCGTTCATCACGAGAAGGAGCCTTCAATGGCCACCCAGGAAGAGATCCTCGAAGGTCTCGCGGAGATCGTCAACGAGATCGCCGGGATCCCTGCCGAGGACGTTCAGCTCGACAAGTCCTTCACCGACGACCTGGACGTCGACTCGCTCTCCATGGTCGAGGTCGTCGTCGCGGCCGAGGAGCGCTTCGACGTCAAGATCCCGGACGACGAGGTCAAGAACCTGAAGACCGTCGGCGACGCCGTGAACTACATCGTCGCCAACTCCTGAGCGTTCACACGCTTCCCGGGGGGCGCCGCCGGTCGGCGGCGTCCCCCGCCCCCAATGAACCACCCCGGACTTCCTCTCGGACCACCCGGACTTCCCTGCCAGGAGACACAGCAGTGACCAGCGACAACCGCACCGTGGTCGTCACCGGGATCGGCGCCTTCACGCCGCTCGGCGCCGACGCCGCGTCCACCTGGGAGGGCCTGGTGGCGGGCCGCTCCGGCGTCTCGCCCCTCGAGGACGAGTGGGCCGCGGACCTCCCGGTCCGCATCGCCGCACGTACCGCCGTCGACCCGGCCGAGGTGCTGCCCCGTCCGCTCGCCCGCAAGCTCGACCGCTCGGCGCAGTTCGCGCTGATCGCCGCGCGCGAAGCGTGGGCCGACGCCGGTTTCACCACCCCGGCGACCGAGGACGGCTCCCCGATCGCCCCCGAGCGCCTGGGCGCGGTCGTCGCCTCCGGCATCGGCGGCGTGACCACCCTGCTCGACCAGTACGACGTGCTGAAGGAGAAGGGCGTCCGCCGCGTCTCCCCGCACACCGTGCCGATGCTGATGCCCAACTCCCCGGCGGCCAACGTCGGCCTGGAGGTCGGTGCGCGGGCCGGCGTGCACACCCCCGTCTCCGCCTGCGCCTCCGGCGCGGAGGCCATCGGCTACGCGATCGAGATGATCCGCACCGGCCGCGCCGACGTCGTCGTCGCCGGCGGCACCGAGGCGGCGGTCCACCCGCTGCCGATCGCGGCGTTCGCCAACATGATGGCGATGTCCAAGAACAACGAGCACCCGCAGCAGGCTTCGCGCCCCTACGACAAGGCCCGTGACGGCTTCGTCCTCGGCGAGGGCGCGGGCGTCGTGGTCCTGGAGTCCGCGGAGCACGCCGCCGCGCGCGGGGCCCGCGTCTACTGCGAGGCGGTCGGCCAGGGCCTCTCCTCCGACGCCCACCACATCGCCCAGCCGGAGCCGACGGGCGCGGGTGTGGCCCGCGCGATCGAGCAGCTGCTGGAGTCCACGGACGTGAACCCGGCCGAGGTCGTGCACGTCAACGCGCACGCCACGTCCACCCCGCAGGGCGACACCGCGGAGATCAAGGCGCTGCGCCGGGTGCTCGGCGACCACCTGGACCACATCGCGATCTCCGCGACCAAGTCCATGACGGGCCACCTGCTCGGCGGCGCCGGCGGCATCGAGACCGTCGCCACCGTCCTCGCCCTGCACCACCGCACGGCCCCGCCGACCATCAACGTCGACGACCTCGACCCCGAGGTCGACGCCGACATCGTCGTCGGCGAGCCCCGCGCCCTCCCCGCCGAGGGCAGCATCACCGCGCTGAACAACTCCTTCGGCTTCGGCGGCCACAACGTCGTCCTGGCCTTCCGCACGGTCTGACGCCACAACGCCCGAGGGCGCGGAGCCACCGGCTCCGCGCCCTCGGGCGTTCCTCGGTCCGGGTTGCACGGCTGCCCGAACCACTTGTCCCTTGTCGGGCAGAGGTCTAGCGTTGGTTTTGAGCGAGTGCTCAAAACCGGTGAGGGGCGGGAGCGCGCATGGCCACGGCGGAGACGCGGGAGGCGTTGGTCGCCGGAGCGATGGCGACGTTGCGGGAGAAGGGGCACGCGCACGCCAGCGCCCGCGAGATCGCGGGGCGGGCGGGGTGCAACCAGGCGCTGATCTTCTACCACTTCGGTTCCGTGGAGCGGCTGTTGCTCGCCGCCCTGGACCGGGTCGCGGAGCTGCGGCGGGAGCGGTACCAGGCGCTGGTCGACGGGAGCCGGAACCTCAAGGAGCTGGTCGCCGCCGCGCGGACCGTCTTCGAGGAGGATCTGGAGCTCGGGCACACGGCCGTCCTCGTGGAGATGATCGCCGCCGCCCAGGCGAACACCGCCCTGCGACCCGAGGTGGCCGAACGGCTGCGGCCTTGGCGCGGCTTCGCCGCGGACGCGCTGCGGGGGACCCCCGCCGCGCGTCTCGGTCCGCCCGAGGAAATCGCGCACGGCGTCGTCGCGATGTACCTGGGGCTGGAGCTGCTGGCCGTGCTCGACGACGATCCCGCACCCGCCGCGGCCCTGTTCGACCGGGCCGGCTCGCTCGCCACCCTGCTCGACCTTTTCTCACTCCGGAGGCGGTCATGAGGCGCGGTTGGATCTGGTTCCTGGCCTGGGCGGCGGTCGGCGCCGGCGGTGTGACGGCGCTGCTGACCGTGCTGACCATCGGGCCCTACGTCGCGGTGCTGACCCTCGTCGCGGTGGTCCTGCTCGGCAGGACGCCGCGTTCGAACGGCGGGCTGCCCGGCCTGATCGCGGGAGCGGGGGTGCTGCCGCTCGCGGTGGCGTGGCTCAACCGCTCGGGGCCCGGGAACGTCTGCTCCGGCAACGGCTGTACCCAGGAGTGGAGCCCGTGGCCGTGGCTCGCCGCGGGTGTCGTGCTGATCGCCGCCGGGACAGCGATCTGGGCCCGGCGGGGAGAGAACTCCCGCACCGGGCCCAGGCCGTGATGGTTCTTCGAACGGTCAGCGCTTAGTGGCTGAGGCCCGAGGACCAGTTCTTCCAGAGGAAGGACCGCAGGTAGGACGCGGTGGGCGAGCCGACGCCGGTCGCGGTGTCGAAGCCACGGACCGCCTGCAGGCTGGTGTCCTCGCCGAAGGCGACCAGACGGACGCGCAGCGAGCCGCTGATGACGCCGAAGTCGGCGACGTTGCTCAGCGGGGCCTGGTGGTGCGCCGCCGCCTGGTTGATCACGTCGCGGAAGTCACCGTGGAGCGACCGCTGGTAGATCTCCGGGTTGGCGAAGCCGATCGCGCGGCCGTGCTGCGCCTGGATCGCGTCGGCCTGGACCGCCGCGAACTCCGGCGAGGCGACGCTGGTGCCGCCGTAGCCGCCCTCGCTGTACGTGCCGTCGGTGGTCATGCCGACCAGGACGGAGGTGTACAGGTCGCCGTTCATGGCGACGTCGGGGGTGACGCGCTGCGCGGTCGCGCTGTGCTGACCGGTCATCAGCGTGTGCGACAGGCGGCTCGGCACGACGCCCTTCTGGTAGAAGGGCTGAGCGAAGTCCTCCGAGGTACCGCCGCCGCCACCGAAGTAGAAGGTGCCGGGGAGCGGGCTCCAGGACTTGCCGTCGGCCGACAGGGCCGAGCGCAGGGTGCCCATGGAGGTCTCGAAGCCGTACTTGCCGGCCTTGTCGGCCAGACCCAGCGCGGTGCCGCCCACGTCGGTGACCCACGGGTCCGAGGACGGGTAGCCGACCTGGGCACGCGGGGTGTCGGTCTGGCAGTTGGCACCGGTCGCCGCGGCGGTGGGCGACTGGTCGCCGCAGTCACCGGAGGAGAACCCGAAGCCGATGCCCTCGATCGCGCCCTGCTCGAAGATCTGCTCGTAGGCCTGGATCTGGGCCTTCGTCATGTCCCCCTGGTCGGTGGTGTGCATGATCTCGCTCCAGGAGTTGGAGACGACATCGGCCAGGTGGTTGTCGACGATGTTCGCGAGGGCGGCCGACAGGTCGGCGTCCTCGCAGGAGTTGGCGCCGACGTAGACGACGTTGGCGTCGGGCGCGAGCCCGTGCACCATCTCGACGTCGAGCGCCTCCTCGCCGGCCCAGCCGGCGGGGCCGCCGCAGGCGTCCTGGTTGGACCACTGCGCCGGGGTGACGTCCTCGGTGTACTGGCCCTTGCGGAACGCCTTGTCACCGTGGGCGGTGGCGAAGGTGTTCGCGTCGGCCTGCATCGTCGGGGAGCCGTAGGCGTCGACGATGGCAACCCGCGCGCCCTTGCCGGTGAGGCCCGTGGCGGTGATGCCGTAGGCCTTGCGCAGCTGGGACGGGACGAAGGAGCACTGGTCGAAGGGGACCGCGCCCTTGACGTAGCCCGCCGGGGCACCGGTGGCCTTCTTCTGGCCCCAGTAGTCCGAGCAGGTCGCCGTGGTGGGCAGGCCGCCGCCGGCCTTGCTGCCGGCGCCGGCCGCGGTGGTGTTCACCTTGACCGAGTCGGGCTTGGCGTGCGAGCCGAGGGCGGAGTTCAGGCCGACGACGCCGTACACGTAGTTCGCGACGGAGGCCGGGATCACCACGTTGGCGGCGGGGGCGTGCGCCTCCTGGCCCTGGACGCGGTAGTCGTGGATCGGCGCACCGAAGGCCTTCGCCATCTGGGCGCTGGTGCCCGAGACGGTGATCGCGTGCCAGCTGCTGCTGACGATGGACAGGCCGGAGCCGGTGAGCCAGCTCTTGACCTGGGCCACGGAGGCGTCGGTCGGGCCGTAGGTGGTGCGGACCCAGTCGGCGCTGCGGAACTTGCCGTACTGGGCGCTGGTCGGGTCGGAGACCGCCTGCGCGTAGGCGGCGAGGCCGGCCTGGTCGCGGGCGGCGAGGTAGACCGTGCCGGTGAAGCGGGCGCTGCTCGGCGCGGTGCCCTGGTCCGCGGCGTGGGTCGCCCACGTCGGGTGGGTGCCGGTGACCGTCTTGGCCGCCGGGGCAGGCGCACTGGCCTGCGAAGGAGCGGCGAGAACCAGCGAGCCGGAGACCACCGCGAGTGAAGCGGCGGCAATCGTGGCTATGCGGGCGCGGCTGCCGCGGGAGTTGCTGCTTGTGCTGATGACGACTCCCAGGATGAAGGTCCGTCAGAGGAATGGGAGCGACAGAGTTTGTTCGAACGCCCCCTGGGGATGTCTACACGGGCTCGGATTTGCAACGCAAGGGTCCCTTGGGGGTTGTTTTCCACCCTGACACCACCGGGAGTGAATACAGTCTTCACTTCCCGGACGCACCGAGCTGACCGTCCGCCAAATGAACGCGACGGCACGCATATCGGTCGGACCCAGGTCATCCGCCGTGCGACATCGAGGGCATACCCGGGCAAGTCATCCGCCATGAGCGGGCTTGGATCATCGGCGCACGGGGGCGGCGCGCGTCAGCGCGCACTCCCCCCGACCGGGGGCCCCCAACCGGGTGGAATATCTGGAAAGTCTCTGAACAGTTCGACGTGTCAGCCGTGCGATCGGTTCCGCCGCGGTCAGACCACCTGGTGCAGCCAGCGGACCGGCGCGCCCTCACCGGCGTACCGGAAGGGCTCCAACTCGTCGTCCCAGGGCTTGCCCAGGAGCCGGACGATCTCCGACTCGAGCTCACCCTCGCCGAGCCGCGCGCGCAGCAGCGCGGCCCGCAGCCGGTCCTCGGGAATCATGATGTCGCCGTGGACGCCGATGACGGCGTGGAAGATGCCGAGGTCGGGGGTGCTGGAGAAGCGCTCGCCCTCGGTGCCCGTGGTCGGCTCTGCGGTGACCTCGAACCGCAGCAGCTGCCAGCCGCGCAGGGCGGAGGCGAGGCGGGAGGCGGTGTCGGGCGCACCCTGCCAGGACAGCTCGGCGCGCCAGGCGCCGGATGCGGCCGGCTGGCGGATCCAGTCCAGGCTCACCCGCTGGCCGAGCACGCCGGCCACGGCCCACTCCACATGCGGGCAGAGCGCGCGCGGCGCGGAGTGCACGTAGAGAACTCCACGAGTCGTCACCGGACCTCCAGTGTGGTGCGAGGGGCGCCTTCCCCAGCGGTCTCGCGCCAGCCTGGTGACGGTGTGTCCGTTTTGTTGCGGTAATTCCTGCTATGGGCTGACGACTACCCTTCACGGGCCGCGATAAACCCGCGCGAGACCTGACCCGTCGTCGAGACCGGGGCCGTGTGGAGAAACGGTACCGCTCAGCGGCCCCGCCGGAGCCCTCGTCCAGCACAACCACCCGGACGGCGCGCTGATCCGCCCGAGTGGTCGCATGGGATGACCGATGGTCAGACTTTTGCCCCGCTCAGCCCAGCCGGACCAGCATCTTGCCGGTGTTGGCGCCACGCAGCATGCCGAGGAAGGCGTCGACGGCGTTCTCGAAGCCGTCCACCACCGTCTCCTCGAAGCGCAGCCCGCCCTCGCGCAGCCAGCCGCCGACCTCGGCGACGAACTCGGGCTGGAGGTCGTAGTGGTCGCCGACCAGCACGCCGGCCAGGGTCAGCCGCTTGCCGATCACCTGCACCAGGTTGCGCGGGGCGGCCGGCGGGTTGGTGTCGTTGTACTGGGCGATGGCCCCGCACAGCACCGCTCGGCCGTGCACGTTCAGGGCGCCGATCGCGGCCTCGAGGTGCTCACCGCCGACGTTGTCGAAGTAGACGTCGATGCCCTCGGGCGCGGCCTTGCCGAGCTGGCCCGCGATGTCGCCGTTCTTGTAGTTGAAGGCGGCGTCGAAGCCGTACTCCTCGACCAGCTTGCCGACCTTCTCGTCCGAGCCGGCGCTGCCGACCACGAGCGAGGCGCCGCGCAGCTTGGCGATCTGGCCGACCACACTGCCGACAGCCCCGGCCGCGCCGGAGACGAAGACGGCGTCGCCCTCCTTCAGCCCGCCGACCCGCAGCAGCCCGGCGTAGGCGGTCAGGCCCGGCATGCCGAGCACGCCGAGGTAGGCCTGCAGCGGCGCGGCCTGTGCGTCGACCTTGACCGCGTGGGCGGCCGGCACGTCGGCGTACTCGCGCCAGCCGAGGCCGTGCAGCACCGCGTCGCCGACCTCGAAGCCCTCGGCCGCGGAGGCCACCACACGGCCGACCGCGCCCCCCTGCATGGCCTCGCCGAGCTGGTACGGCGGGGCGTAGGACTTCACGTCGTTCATCCGGCCGCGCATGTAGGGGTCGACCGAGAGGAACTCGTTGCGGACCAGGATGTGGCCGGGGGCCGGGGCGGCGACGGGCTTCTCGACCAGCGCGAAGTCGGCGGGCGTCGGCCAGCCCTGCGGGCGGGCGGCCAGCTGCCACTCGCGGGCGGCGGCGGGGAGGGTCTGCTCGGCCATGAGGTGATCACTTTCGAGTGGAAGTTTGAGGTACTCAAGTAACGGTGGACGAGAAAGGTTCAGCTTGTCAAATATTCAGGTAGCCTAGGAGGCATGCAAGAGGAGCAACCCGATCCGCTCACGCCCGAGGTCGTGGACCTGATGGCCGCGCTGGTGGGCGTCTTCCACAAGGAGTACGAGGAGGCCGCGGCCGCCCGCTCCCTGACCGGCGCCCAGGCCAAGGTGCTGGGCCTGCTGCGCCGCGGGCCGCTGCCCATGCGCCAGATCGCCCAGACGCTCAGCTGCGAGCCCTCCAACATCACCGGCATCGTCGACCGCCTGGAGGCCCGCGGCCTCGTCGAGCGGCAGGCGGACCCCGAGGACCGCCGGATCAAGCGCGTGGCCGCCACCGAGACGGGCAGCGCGGCCACGGCCGAGCTCCGCGCCTCGCTCAACTTCGCCAGGGAACCGCTGGCCGCGCTCAGCCAGGACGAGCGGCTCCAGCTCCGCGATCTTCTGCAACGAATGCTCGACCAGGCGCGGCGTCAGGACTGATCTCGCTCCTGAAGGATGGAACCCCGCGCGCACGGACAACGTCTCACCAGCTATGCTGCGGCGAGCGGCCCCTTCGCAGGGCCGCTCGTGCTGATGACCGCAACGCACGCACAACACACGTGCACGCGGCGCGATGCACGGAACGAGGGGCTGTAGCTCAGCCGGTTAGAGCAGGGGACTCATAATCCCTTGGTCGTGGGTTCGAGTCCCACCGGCCCCACTCCGACTCCACCTCCGACTCCACGCAGGTGGAGGGGCAGGCGAATGAGACCTGCCTGTACGTTAGCGAAAACGCTCCGTGGTGCCTGCACCACGGAGCGTTTTTCACTCGAAAGGGCTCGTGCCCGGGTGATTGAACGGCCTAGCCGGGCAAGGTCCACTTCTGGTTGGCCCCGCCGGTGCAGTCCCAGATCTGCAGCCTCGTGCCGTTGGCCGAGCTCGGGCCGGTGGCGTCCAGGCAGCGGCCCGACTGCGGATTGACCACCGAGCCGTCCGACCGGGCCTGCCACTGCTGCGCGCCGGTGCCGTTGCAGTCGTAGAGCTGGATCTGCGACCCGTTGGCCGTGCCGCCGCCGGCGACGTCCATGCACTTGCCGAGCGCCTGCAGCGAACCGTCGGCGGCCACGGTCCACACCTGCGCGGCCGTGCCGTTGCAGTCGTAGAGCTGCACCGCGGTGCCGTTCGCACTGTTCCCGCCGGCGACGTCGACGCACTTGCCGCCGTAACCGGTGATCTGCCCGGTCGGCGCGCCCGCGGCCGTCCCCGTCCAGGTGAAGGTCGCGCTGGTCTGCGCGGGCAGGGTGTAGGTGAAGTGCTGCCCTCCCCAGTTGACCGTGAACGGCTCGGAGCCCCCGGTGGCGTTGTACGCGACCACGGCCTTGGAGCCGTCCGGGTTGAGCCAGGCCACGTTCGGCACGGCGCTGCTGGCGGTCGAGTCGATCCGGTAGGCGCCCGGCTTGACGAACTTGGTCAGCTGGCCGAGGTCGTAGTACTCGATGTTGTAGTCCACCTGGCCGCTGCGCGCGTCGCCGTTGTGCACGGTGATCAGCCCGGTGCAGGTGCCGCAGCCGCCGTTGTGCGGCCCCATGTTCTGGTCCACCGCCAGCGACCACTTCACCACCGACTTCCCCCAGTTGCGGGTGTAGTCGACGATGTTCTGCATGTCCTCCTGCTGCTGGTTGGCGATCCAGGTGCCGCCGGAGTGCTCGGTGTCGAAGGCGTCCACGTTCGGGTGCTGGTTGTGGACGGTGGTCTGCTCGGTCGGGTCGCCGCTGTAGCCGTGCCAGGCGATCCCGCCGAAGAGCGGGTCGCCCAGAACCGCCGCGTCGTTCACGGTCTGCGCGGCGTAGCTGTCGTAGTCGTCCCAGTTCCAGTCCAGCGCCAGGACCTTGGTGCTCAGGCCCGCGGCGTGGAAGGCCGGCAGCAGGTCGGTGCCGGTGAAGTAGTCGAGCCCGCTCGCGTTCCACTGCATCGAGGGGTAGCCGCTGCAGCAGGTGGGCTCGTTCTGCGGGGAGACGTAGTCGATGTGGACGCCCTGGGCCTGGTAGGCCTGGATGTACTTGACGAAGTACTGCGCGTAGGCGGCGTAGTACTGCGACTGGAGCCAGCCCTGGCTGTAGGCGCCGCTGTCCTTCATCCACGGCGGCGCGGTCCACGGGGTGCCCATCACCTTCAGGCTCGGGTTGAGCTGCTCGGCCTGCTTGGTGAGCGGCAGCACGTCCGCGAGGTCGTGCGCGACGGAGAAGTCCGCGAGCGAGGGGTCGGTCTGGCCGCTCGGCATGTCGTCGTAGGTGTAGTTGTACCGGGCCAGGTCCGAGGCGCCCATGGGGTTGCGCAGGAAGTCCAGGCCGATGCCGCTCACCGGGTCGAACAGGTTGGTCATCACGGCGTTGCGGGTGGCGGTGCTGAGCGCGCCGCTGCTGTTCATCAGCCAGGCGGCGGTGTCGGTGAACGAGGCCCCGGCGCCGGTGAACTGCTGGTAGCGGGTGTTCTCGTCGACGCTGACGGTGGCGGCGGAGCTGCCGGACCCGGAGGAGAAGGAGATCGGGGTCTGCTGCTGCAGCCCCCTGGTGACGGTCCGTCCCCCGGAGTCGGAGGTCGTGGTCAGCCAGATGTTCACGGTCGGGCCCGCCGCGTGGGCGCTGGGGGTGGCGGCGGGCGAGGCGAGCAGGAGTCCGGAGGCGGCGAGCGCTCCGGCGAGCAGGGCGGGCAGTCTTCTCGACCGCATGGACCGCATGGGCGTAGCCCTTCGCGTGGGGGCGGATGGACTGGAACGCCGCCGCATTCAACTCCCGTATGGTCTAGACCGTCAAGAGGTTGGAGAGCGCTCTCCTGTGTCTACTTGTTGGAGTGCAGGTCGGGCAGATGCCCCGGCTCCCCCGGGGGGTTCCTGCACTTGATGAACTGTCATGATCCGGGTCCGGCAGTGACCCCGACAGCCGCACGTACCATGCCGGGTAGCCGAACGATCGGGGATCCGACGTGGAACTGCGCCAACTCCGTGCCTTGGAGGCCGTCGCCGCGCACCGCACCGTCGCGAACGCGGCGAAAGCACTCCGGCTCGCACCGTCCTCGGTCGCCGAGCGGATACGGGAGCTGGAGCAGTCGCTGGACGTCCCGCTCTTCGCCCGCACACCGCGCGGGATGACGCTGACACCGGCCGGAAGGCGGCTCCTGCCATGGGCCCGGCGGCTGCTGGACGCGGCCGAGGAGGCACGGCAGGACGCGGTGACCGAGCGGCCCGAGCTGCGCCTCGGCGTGCTGGAGGCCGACGCCGCCGCCGACGGGCCGGGCACGCTGACCCGGCTCGCGGAGCGGCGGCCCGAGGTCCACGTCGCCCTGCACACCCTCCCCGACCGCGACGGGCTGCTCGCCGCGGTCGCGGCCGGAGCGTTGGACGCGGCGGTGATCCTGGACTCCCCCGGCCCGCTGGGCGGGTTGGGCTTCGCCCTGCCGCCCGCAGAGCTGGACCATCTGGACCTGGCGAACCTTCCGCTGGCGCTCGTCGCCGCCCCCGGCCACCCCCTGCACGACCACGACCCGCTTTCCCTGGAGGACCTGCGCGACCAGCAGCTGCTGGTCGGCCCCCGGGCCTGCTCGTTCCACCTGGCCGGGGAGCGGCTGCTCGGCCGCACGGTCCAGCGGGTTCCCACCGGCGGCATCGCCGTCGCCCGCGCCTGCGCCGAGCGCGGCCTCGGCATCGCACTGCTCCCGGAGTCCGCCGTCCGGGAGCAGCTGGCCTCGGGCGCCCTGGTCCGCCTTCCGGCGCCGGGCGCCGAGCCGCGCCTTCACCTGCGCGCCGTCTGGCGGGCCGACCGCGAGGCCCTACCGGGCCTGCACGGAATGCTCCACGCCCTCGCGGCCTAGGACGGTGGGGCTGGTGGGGCTCACTCGCCCCGCAGCCAGGCGTCGATGCGGGTGAAGGCGTCCTCGACGGCCGGGGAGTCGGAGCGCAGGAAGCTGTGGCCCGCGCCGGGGTAGGCGACGAACGCGTGCCGCTCCCCCGCCGCCTCCAGCGCGACGGCGATCTCGCGCTGCTCCTCGGCACCGATGACGTGATCCTCCGCGCCGACCAGGTAGAGCAGCCGACCGGAGATCTTGGGCGTCAGGGCGAGGGTCGGCTCGGGCCCGGTGACCGGGAGGTCCGGGTTGCCCGTCAGCCAGCCGCCGTAGCAGACGACGGCGTTCGGGACGTCGAGCGCGGTCGCGGCCAGATAGGTGAGGTGCCCGCCGGCGCTCAGGCCGAGCATGCCGCCCGGGCCCGCGCCGAACGACTCCAGCGCGGCGAGGGCAGCGGCGGCGTCGGCCACCACGTCCGAGCGGGTCAGCTGCGGCAGCAGCTCGAAGCCGCGGGCCCGCCCGGCCTCGTCGTGCGGAAGGTCCGCGCCGGGCTGGACGCGGTGGTAGAAGTCGGGAGCCAGAGCGGCGAAGCCGCGCCGGGCAAGGTCCTCGCAGATCCCGCGGACGTGCGCGTCGACGCCGAACAGCTCCATGGCGACGACCACGCCGGGGTGCTCTCCCGTCCCGGCAGGACGGGCCAGGTACCCACCCATGGACGTGCCGTCGGCGACCGGGATGTCGATCCGGTCGGTGGTGATCTTCTCAGCGGTCATGCCTCGAGGCTAGGTCCGGCCGTCCGGCCGAACCAGAGGGTTTTCATCCTGGTACCGAGCCCACCCGGATACCGGGATGGCCGGCTCGCATCCCTGTCATATCCCCTGCTGTCACATCCCCTGCGGGATCGACTTCGCCCGGTGATGCACCTGGAACGCGGTGACGATCTCGATCAAGCCCATGACCAGCAACCAGATCCCGGTGAAGACCGTGAGCACGACGATCGAGTGGAAAGGCCAGACCACGACGATGACGCCGCCGATCGCGGTCAGCACGCCCGCGAAGATCTGCCAGCCCCGGGCGGGCATGGACGGGTCGGAGGCCGCGGCCATCAGGTGCGTGATCCCGCGGAACAGCCAGCCGATGCCGATCCACAGCGCCAGCAGCAGGATCGACTCCAGCGCGCCACGGAAGCAGAACAGGCCCAGCAGGATCGAGATCGCACCGCTGATGAAGGCCATCACCCGCAGACCCGTCGACACGTGCGTGCCGAAGGCCGCGACGAGCTGGAGCACACCCGCGATGACCAGGTAGAGGCCGAACAGCACGCCGACGACGGTCAGTGTCGCCTTGGGCCAGGCCAGTGCCGCGACGCCGAGCAGCATGGTGAGGACGCCGAGCACCAGCAGCACCTGCCACGCGCTGCGGGCGAGCTGCTGCAACGGGCCGGGAAGGGTTTCCGTCATCTGGTCCATGTGGACCAGGATCGGAGGGAACAGCGCGCCTCGCGCGCCGAGGAGAGGCTCCCCCAATTGGACTCGAACCAATAACCTGCCGATTAACAGTCGGCTGCTCTGCCAATTGAGCTATGGGGGACTGCACTTGGGCACCGCATCGGTGCCGCGCTCCCCCAATTGGACTCGAACCAATAACCTGCCGATTAACAGTCGGCTGCTCTGCCAATTGAGCTATGGGGGATCGTTTGTCGCGGCCGCGTCGCTCCGGGAGACCGGCGCGGCGCTTGCTGCGGGTCATACATTAGCGCACGTGGGGGGGTGCTCCGCCAATCCGTTGCGGTTCGGGGACCGGAGCGGGGGGTAGTCGCTTGTGACGGGGCTCTCGCCGTCACCCGGCGGCGTGCCGAACGGGCAGGTCCGCGCCGCCGCGCCTAGGCTCCATCCCGGCACAGCGGCAAGCGGCCGCAGAGCAGCAAGCAGAAGGGCGGAGGGGTATGCGCAAGCTCACTTTCCTGGCGGGCCTGGCCATCGGCTACGTGCTGGGCACGCGAGCCGGGCGGGAGCGCTACGAGCAGCTGCGCCGCACGGCGCGGGACCTCTCGCAGACGCAGGCCGTCCAGTCGGCGACCCGCAACGCCAAGGCCGCGGCCGGCACGGCGGCGAGCAAGGCCGGCCAGGCCGTCGCGGGCAAGGTCGGCGACCGCCTCCCGAACTCGGTCGCCACCCGCATCCCGTACCTCAACGGCAAGGGCTCCACTCTGGACGACTGGGACAGCGCCCGCAGCTGAACCACTCGACGCGTCTCGAGTTGCAGCCACCCCGGGGCGCGGGGAACCGCGCGAGCAACCACCGCCATGCGGATGGCCCTGCGCGATCGGGGCTCTACCCGCGTGGGTGGCCTGTCGCGCCCGAGCGGCGGAGCCGCAGATCGCGCACAGCCCCGCGCCCGTGACGTCTGCGCCTGCCCCGCGGCCTCGCCGACCCGTCGCGTCCGAGCGGCGAGGCCGCAGGGCAGAACCAGCCCCGCCGGGAAGGGGGGTTGGTGCCGATCCTCCGCGGTGAGGTGGCGGGATGAGGCATGATCTCGGCATGGCCATCGCCGCGGGCATCGACTGCTCAGCACAGTTCACGAAGATCGCCGTCTGCGACACCGAAACGGGTGCCGTGCTGCGGGAGAACCGTGCCCCGCACCCCGGTGTCCCGGCCGGGACCGCCCCGGCGGAGATCGATCCGCAGGCGTGGCTGCACTCGCTCGGCGCAGCCGCCGAGGGCGGGCTGTTGGAGGGGATCGCCGCCATCGGGGTGTCCGCACAGCAGCAGGGGCTGATCGCGTTGGACGCCGGAGGCGTGCTGGTCCGGCCGGCGATGCTGCGCAACGATCCGCGGGCGGCCTCAGCCGCCGTCGCGCTGGTGGAGGAGCTCGGCGGGCCCGCCGCCTGGGCGCATGCGATCGGCGCGGTGCCGCTCGCCTCCGCCACGATCGCGAAGCTGCGCTGGCTGGCCGACCGCGAGCCGCAGTCCGCCAAGCGCGTGGCGGAGGTGCTGCTGCCGCACGACTGGCTGGTGTGGCAGCTGCTCGGACAGTCCGCCCGCAAGACGACCGACCGCGGTGACGCCTCCGGTACGGGGTACTGGTCCGCCGTCGAGGAGCGCTGGCGTCCGGACCTGGCCGCGCTCGCCCTCGGGCACGAGCTGCAGCAGCTGCCGACCGTCCTCGGTCCGTCCGAGGCCGCCGGACAGAGCCCGGAGGGGCTGCTGATCGCGGCGGGGACCGGCACGACGATGGCCACCGCGCTCGGGCTCGGGCTCGGCCTCGGCGACGTGATGGTCTCGGTCGGCAGCTCGGGCACCGTCCACGCCGTGCACGACCAGGCGCTCAGCGAGCCTGCGATCTCGACGTACGCGGACGGGACGGGTCGCTACCTGGCGCAGGTCGTCACCCTCAACGCGGCACGCGTGCTGCGCGCGACGGCGGCGATGCTGGGCACGGACCTGCAGGGGCTGAGCGAGCTGGCGCTGCGGTCGACGCCGGGCGCGTACGGACTGGTGCTGCTGCCGTTCCTGGAGGGCGAGCGCACGCCGCCGCTGCCGCACGCGGCGGGGACGCTGGCAGGGCTGCGGGTCGAGTCGATGAAGCCCGAGCACCTGGCGCGCGCGGCGGTCGAGGGCATGCTGTGCGGGCTCGCCGAGGCGCTGGACGTGCTGCGCGCGAACGGCGTGGCGGTGGAGCGGGTCTTCCTGACCGGCCTCGCCGGACGCCTCCCGGCCGTGCAGGCGTCCGCACCGGCCATCTTCGGCGTCCCGGTCGTGGTGCCGGCGCAGGCGGAGTACGCCGCGATCGGCTCCGCGCGCCAGGCGGCGTGGGCGCTGGCGGGCACCCCGGAGCCGCCGGTGTGGGAGCCGCCGGCCCCGCACACGGTGCTGGAGCCGGGCGAGGAGGCCGCGGTGGGCGGAGCCGTGCGCGCGCAGTTCGCTGCGGTGCTGAAGCGCGCGCACCCGGAGCTCGGTCGGTAGACGGCCGGGGCTCGGACTACGCGGGCTCGGACCGCGGGCGGCTCAGACCGCGTCGGGGCCGCGCTCGCCGGTGCGGACGCGGACGATCGTGTCGACCGGGACGGCCCAGACCTTGCCGTCGCCGATCTTGCCGGTGCGGGCGGCCGTGGTGATCGCGTCCATGACCGCGTCAGCGTCGGCGTCCTCGACGACGACCTCCAGGCGGGCCTTGGGGACGAGGTCGACGCGGTACTCCGCGCCGCGGTAGACCTCGGTGTGGCCGCGCTGGCGGCCGTAGCCGCTGGCCTCGGTCACGGTGAGGCCGTGGACGCCGAGTCCGACCAGCGCCTCGCGGACCGCGTCCACGCGGAACGGCTTGATGACGGCGGTGATCAGCTTCATGCGACGGGCGCCTTGTCGGACGAGTGCGGGAGCGCGGCGGTGTGGTGCGCGGACGCGCCGTGGCTCAGGACCCCGTGATCGTACGCGGTCTCCGCGTGGACGGCGAGGTCCAGTCCCGTCAACTCGTGGTCGCGGGAGGCACGGAAGCCCATCGTCCTGTCGATGGCCTTGCCGACGAGCCAGGTGACGGCGAACGCGTAGAGCGCGACGACCACGACCGCGAGCGCCTGCTTGCCGATCTGGGCGAGGCCGCCGCCGTGGAGCAGGCCGTTGACGTGGCCGGTCATCGTCGCGGTGGCGAAGACGCCGATCAGGACGGTGCCGATGACGCCGGCGACGAAGTGGACGCCGACGACGTCGAGGGAGTCGTCGACGTGCAGGCGGAACTTCCAGCTGACCGCGAACGAGCAGACCACGCCCGCCGCCAGGCCGATGACCAGCGCGCCGAGCAGGTCGACGCTGCCGCACGACGGCGTGATGGCGACGAGTCCGGCGACCGCGCCGGAGGCGGCGCCCAGGGTGGTGGCGTGGCCGTCGCGGCGCTTCTCCACCACCAGCCAGCCGAGCAGGCCCGCGCAGCCCGCGATCTGGGTGTTGAGCAGGACCGCCGCCGCGATGCCGTTGGCACCGAGCGCGGAGCCCGCGTTGAAGCCGAACCAGCCGAACCAGAGCAGCCCCGCGCCGAGCAGCACCAGCGGCAGGTTGTGCGGGCGCATGGCCTCCTTCTTGAAACCGACGCGCGGCCCCAGCACCAGTGCCAGCGCCAGTCCGCTGGCGCCGCAGTTCACCTCGACGACGGTGCCGCCCGCGTAGTCCAGCGCGCCCAGGTGCGCGGCGATCCAGCCGTCGGGCGCGAACACCCAGTGCGCGACGGGCGCGTAGACGAGCACCGTCCACACGACCGTGAACAGCACCCAGGCGCCGAACTTCGCCCGGTCCGCGATCGCCCCGCTGATCAGCGCGGCGGTGATGACGGCGAAGGTGAGCTGGAACGCCGCGAAGAGCAGGGTGGGGACATGACCGGTGAGACTGCTCGGGGTGATCCCGGACATGCCGAGGTGGCGCAGGTCGCCGATCAGTCCCGCCCCCGCGTCGGGGTCGAAGGCGAGCGGGTAGCCGACCGTCAGCCAGACCACCGAGACGACCGCGATGGAGACGAAGCTCATCATGATCATGTTGAGCACGCTCTTGCTGCGGACCATGCCGCCGTAGAACAGGGCCAGGCCCGGCGTCATCAGCAGCACGAGCGCGGTGCTGGCCAGCAGCCAGGCGGTGTCGCCGGTGTCGAGACCGGACGCGGGGGAGGCGAGGAGCATGCGGCAGTTTTTCCCGCCTCCGTTACCGTCGTCGGACAGCGATGTTTCCGTGAAGTTTCGTGTTGCGCGGACGTTTCGCAAATCTCACGTCATGAGCTGCGGCTCGTCGCAACTAGTCGAGATAACCCCGCAGTTGGTCGGCGAAGGCGTGATCGCGCAGCTTGTTGAGCGTCTTCGACTCGATCTGCCGTATGCGCTCGCGGGTCACCCCGAAGAGGCGGCCGATCTCCTCCAGCGTGCGCGGGCGCCCGTCGATCAGGCCGTAGCGCAGCTGCACGACCTTGCGTTCCCGCTCCCCCAGGGTGCTGAGCACCGCCTCCAGGTGCTCGCGCAGCAGCAGGAACGCGGCGGACTCGACCGGGGAGGCCGCGTCGCCGTCCTCGATCAGGTCGCCGAGGGCCACGTCGTCCTCCTCGCCGACGGGGGCGTGCAGCGAGACGGGCTCCTGGGCCAGCCGCAGCACCTCGCCGATGCGTTCCTCGGGCAGCTCCAGCACGGCGGCGACCTCGGCCGTCGTCGGCTCCATGCCGCGCTCCTGGAGCAGTTGGCGCTGGACCCGGACCACGCGGTTGATCAGCTCCACGACGTGCACCGGCACCCGGATGGTGCGGGCCTGGTCGGCCAGCGCGCGGCTCATCGCCTGGCGGATCCACCAGGTGGCGTAGGTGGAGAACTTGTAGCCGCGGGTGTAGTCGAACTTCTCGACGGCCCGGATCAGCCCGAGGTTGCCCTCCTGCACCAGGTCGAGCATGGTCAGCCCGCGGCCGACATAGCGCTTGGCGACCGAGACGACCAGGCGCAGGTTGGCCTCGACCAGGCGGCGCTTGGCGATACGGCCGTGCACGATCAGTTGGTCCAGGTCGTCGGCGAGCCCTTCGGCGACGGTCTCGTGATGCAGCGCCAGGTACTCCTCGGCGAAGAGCCCCGCCTCGACGCTGCGGGCCAGCTCGACCTCGTCGGCGGCGGTGAGCAGCGGGATGCGGCCGATCTCGCGCAGGTACTGACGGAAGAGGTCCGCGGCCGGGCCACCGCTGTCGTCCAGCGACGGGAGCGGCTCCTCCTGCACGGAACGGAGCTGGTCGGGGGTGGGTTCGGCGGACGTCGGGGCGGTGGGTTCCGTGGCCGGGGACTCCGCCGTCGGTTCGGCTGTCGGTTCGGCCGCCGGGTCGTCCTCGGCGGCGGCGCGCGGCACGGGCACAGCAGCCGGGGCGAGCGAGAGAGGCGCGGGTTCGTCGAGGTTGGTCGGGTGGAGGGCCGTGGCGGCAAGTTCCACGTCCATCCCTTCCGGCGCCGGAGGACGCCCCGGTGGCGGGGCCGACGCCTGCTCGGGAGCGGAATCGGGGGCACGCGGCATCGGAACGTGGGGAGGGTTCTCGTCGCCCCGCGTCCGGGAAGCCTGGGGCGCGGCGTCGCCGGGATCGGCAGGCCGCGACTGAGAGGATTGAGGCACCGACTCCCAGTGTGGAGCAGTCGGGGGGTGCGGGCAGAGACCCGTGCGGGGAGTTTCTGTGCAGGAGCGGTCACCGAGGGTGAGCTCGACGCACCGTCAGAGTGCCGCAGCCCCACGGGAGCGCAGCTCCCCCTCGTACTGCTGAAGACCCCAAAGCTCCCGCTGGACCGCCTCCGTCTGCTCGGCGGGCACCTTGGGGCCCAGCCGCTGGAGCTGGACGCGGCAGGCCGCCACCCGGCGGGCCACGGCCTGCAGCCGCAGCTTGACCAGGAACTCCCCCGCGTAGACGGCGTCCGGCGCACGGCGGGTGCGGATCGGCTCGACGGCCAGCTCGGTGATCAGGCCGCGCACGGCGTCGTCCGGTGCGACCTCGCGCAGCACGTCCACCCAGATGTCGGCCGCCTCCGCGCCCGCGGTGACGCCGCCGCCCGAGGCGACGGCCTCGCGCACGGCCGCGTAGGGCGGCGTCACGAACTCCTCCGGGCTGAAGGCGTCCAGCACCGGGGCGACCAGGGCCGGGAACTGCACGGCCAGCTTCAGCAGCTCGCGCTCCACGAACTGCTGCGGGTTGCGCGCGTCCAGCCGGAACGCCGGCCGGGCCGGCGCGGCGGGCTCCGGCGAGGCCTGCCCGGGGCGCTGCTGCCCCGGGCGCTGCTGCCCGCGCACGTTCCCGCGGCGTTCCGCGGCCCACTGCGCGACCTGCTGCACCCGGCGGACGACGAAGCGCTCGTCGAGGATGCCGAGCATGCCGGCCAGCTGCACGGCGTACTCGTGCCGGATCGAGCCGTCCTTGATCTGCGCGACGATCGGCGCGCACGCGTCCAGGGCGGCGGCCCGGCCCTCGGCGGCGTCGAGGTTGTGCCGGGCGACGGTGGAGCGGATCGCGAACTCGAACAGCGGCGAGGCGCGGTCGATCAGGTTGCGCACGGAGTCGTCGCCCTCGGCGATCCGCAGTTCGCACGGGTCCATGCCGCCGGGGCTGATCGCGATGAGCGTCTGCGCGGCGAACTTCTGGTCGTCCTCGAAGGCCCGCAGCGCGGCCTTCTGCCCGGCGGCGTCACCGTCGAAGGTGAAGACGACCTTGGCCTCGCTGCCTGCGGTGTCCAGCAGCAGGCGGCGCAAGATCTTGATGTGGTCCTCGCCGAAGGCGGTGCCGCAGGTCGCCACGGCGGAGCTGATGCCCGCGAGGTGACAGGCCATCACGTCGGTGTAGCCCTCGACGACGACCGCCCGCCCCGAGCGGGCGATCTCCTTCTTGGCCAGCTCCACGCCGTAGAGCACGTGCGACTTCTTGTAGAGCGGCGTCTCGGGGGTGTTCAGGTACTTCGGCCCGTTGTCGTCCTCGCGCAGACGCCGTGCGCCGAAGCCGACGACCTCGCCGGTCAGGTCCCGGATCGGCCAGATCAGCCGCGCCCGGAACCGGTCCATCGGACCGCGGCGGCCCTCGGAGCAGATCCCGGAGGTGAGCAGTTCCTTGTCCGTGTAGCCCTTGCCGCGCAGCAGCCGGGTCAGGTTCTCGAACCCGGCCGGCGCGTAGCCGACGGCGAAGTGCGCGGCGGCGTCCCGCTCGAACCCGCGCTCCTTCAGGAACCGCCGCCCGATCTCGGCCTCCGGCCCGTTGAGCTGCTCCTGGAACCACGCCGCGGCGAGCCGGTTGATCTCCAGCAGTCGCGTCCGCTCGCCCTGCTGGCGGCCGGGCACGTAGGAGCCGCCCTCGTAGCGCAGCGTGATGCCGACCTGCGGCGCGAGCCGCTCCACCGCCTCGACGAAGGACAGGTGCTCGACCTTCATCACGAAGCCGATGGTGTCGCCGCTCTCCTGGCAGCCGAAGCAGTTGTAGACGCCCTTGGAGGGGTTCACGTAGAACGAGGCGGACTTCTCGTCGTGGAACGGGCACAGCCCCTTGAGCTGCCCGCCGCCGCCGTTGGCGAGCTGGACGTAGTCCCCGACGACGGCGTCGATCCGCAGGGCGGCTTTCACCGCCTGCACGTCTTCATCCCTGATCCGTCCCGCCACAGAGGAAGTCTACGGGGCCACCTCGGGGGCGCGGGTTCCCCGCGCCCCCGAGGTGGCTGCAACTAGAGCAGGGAGTCCAGCGGCACGCTCGGGTCCGCCAGGCGGTCCGGGTCGATCGGGGTGCGGGAGCGGACCAGGGCCTGGATCGGGTCTGTGACGTCCCACACGTTCACGTTCATCCCCGCGACGACCCGGCCGTCGCTGCTCTGCCAGAAAGCGATGAACTCGCGTTTGCCCGCGTCGCCGCGGATGACCACGCGCTCGTAGCCGCCGGGCGCGGCGAAGCCCGAGTACTCCATGCCGAGGTCGTACTGGTCGGAGAAGAAGTAGGGGACGCGGTCGTAGACGACCTCCTGCCCGAGCATCGACTTCGCCGCCGCCGGGCCGCTGTTCAGCGCGTTGGCCCAGTGCTCGACCCGCAGGCGGCGGCCGAACAGCGGGTTGAACGCGCCGGCGACGTCGCCCGCCGCGAAGACGTCCGCGTCGGACGTCCGCAGCGCGGCGTCCACGGCGATGCCGCCGCCCTCCTCGCGGGGGGCGAGCTCCAGGCCCGCCTGCTCGGCGAGCGCCGTCTGCGGGATCGCGCCGATGCCGACCAGGACCGCGTGGGCGGGGTGCTCCTGGCCGTCGCTGGTGTGGACGGCGAGGACCATGCCGTCGCGGCCCTCGATCTCCGTGACCGACGCGCCGAAGTGGAACTTCACGCCGTGGTCCTGGTGCAGGCGGGCGAAGAACTCGCCGAGCTCCGGTCCGAGCGCCGTCTGCAGCGGCGTGCTCAGCGGCTCGACGATGGTCACCTCCGCGCCGTAGCCGCGGGCGGCGGAGGCGACCTCCAGACCGATCCAGCCCGCACCGACGATCACCAGGGTGCCGTTCTCGCGGCCGAGCGTCTGCAGTGTCGCGCGCAGCCGCTCGGAGTCGGAGAGCCGGCGCAGGTAGTGCACGCCGCCCAGGTCCGCGCCGGGCACGTCCAGCGGGCGCGGCGCGGAGCCGGTGGCCAGCAGCAGCTTGTCGTAGCCGAGGACGTCGCCGTCCCCGCCCAGGCGCAGCTCGCGCGTGGCGGGGTCGACCGAGACGACCGGCTGGCCCAGGTGCAGCTCGACGTCGTGCGCCGCGTACCACGCGGAGTCGTGGACGAAGACCTCGGAGCGCTCACTGCTGCCCGTCAGGTAGCCCTTGGAGAGCGGCGGGCGCTCGTAGGGCTTCTCACGCTCCTCGCCGAGCAGTATCACGCGGCCGGTGAAGCCCTCCGCGCGCAGCGTCTCCGCCGCCTTGGCCCCGGCCAGTCCCGCCCCGACGATCGCCATCGTCGCGTGCGCGCCCACCATGTCCGTCTGCCTCCGTGGATTACCTCGGTGGATTCTTCATGGATGTCTCAGCATGGATTTCCCAGTGAGCCTCCCGTATGCACACCCGGAGGTGAAGAGGGCGTCACTGATCGTTCGTCAAGGTCTCATGGTGACTTGGTGAGCGTCCGGTGGCGGGCCAGTGCGCTGGTGTCGGTCAGGGTGGCGATCTGGTCGATCACCGCGCGCAGGCGCCCGGCGTCGTCGGACGCCTCCTCGTACAGGGTGCGGAAGACCGGGTCCAGGCCGTCGGGCGCGCTGCGCACCAGCGCCTCGGCGAGCTCGCTGATGACGACGCGCTGGCGGCGGCGCAGCTGCTCCTGGTCCTCACGCTGCATCACGTACCGGTCGGCGACCGCCTTGAGGACCGCGCACTCGAGCCGGACCTCGCGCGGGACGATCAGGTCGGCGCGGTAGCGGGTGAGCGGGCCGTCGCCGAAGGCGGCGCGGGTGGCCGTCTCGGCGGAGGTGCAGAAACGGCCGATCAGCTGGCTGGTGGCATCCTTGAGCCCGGCCCGGTCCCGGGCGGAGCCGTCGTAGTGGTGCGGCCACCACTCCTGGGCGCGCAGCCGGTCCAGGGCCTCCTCCAGCTCCTCGGGATCGGCGTTGGGCGCGTAACGCGCGGCCACCCGGTACAGCTCGGCACGCTCGCTCGGCGCGCCCAGCGCGGCAGGGCGGATGTGGCCGGCGTGCAGGCCGTCCTCGACGTCGTGGACGGAGTAGGCGACGTCGTCGGACCAGTCCATCACCTGGGCCTCGAAGCAGCGCTTGTGGCCGGGCGCGCCCTGCCGCATCCAGGTGAAGACCGGCAGGTCGTCGGCGTAGACGCCGAACTTGTGCGGCAGCTCCGGGTGCTGTCCGCGAGCCCACGGGTACTTGGTGGCCGCGTCGAGGGCGGCCCGGGTCAGGTTCAGGCCGACGCTGATCGGGTGGCCGTCGGTCTCCGCGTGCGGAACGAAACGCTTGGGCTCCAGGCGGGTCAGGATCCGCAACGACTGGGCGTTCCCCTCGAAGCCGCCGCACGACGCGGCGGCCTTGTCGAGCGCCTCCTCGCCGTTGTGGCCGAAGGGCGGATGCCCGATGTCGTGGGCCAGGCAGGCGGTCTCGACGAGATCGGGGTCGCAGCCGAAGGCGGCGCCGAGCTCACGCCCGACCTGCGCGCACTCGAGCGAGTGGGTGAGCCGGGTGCGTGGGAAGTCGCTCTCCAAGGGCGCGACGACCTGCGTCGTTCCCGCGAGCCGCCGCAGCGCGGCGGAGTGCAGCACCCGCGCACGGTCGCGCTGGAACGCGGTGCGCCCGGGGCGCTTGTCCGGCTCCTCCACCCAACGCGCCTGTGCGCCGGGGCTGTAGCTGATGACCTGCGCAATCTCGTCCATCCCCAGCACAGTAACCCCTGGGAGGGACAGCGCGGGGTCAGGCTCGCACGGGCCGGCTCGGGCGGAGCAGGCGCTTCCAGCGCGGCTGCTCGGTGACGCAGGTCAGCAGGGCGAGGACGGTGACGAGCACGGCGGCCCACGGCCGGAACAGCAGCCAGGCCGCGGCGACGGCGCCGGACAGCTCGGCGAGCACCATGAGGACCGTCGCCCATCCGGGCACCGCGATGGTCGTCCCCGGCTTGTCACCGGGCGTCTGGAGGACGGCGGGAACCCCGATCAGCAGGACGTCGACGCCGACGGCGGCGGGGATCGAGTGGTGCCACAGCGCGATCGGCAGCCCGATCCAGCCGACGAGTTCGAGCCCGGCGCGCAGCGCGGTGGCGTACCAGGGCTCGCCGTGCTTCCCCGATCCCGGCTGCTTCCCCGATCCCGGCTGCTTCTCCATCGTGGTTCCCCCTCCGACGATCGCGGGGGCAGCGTAACGCCCAACGGGCCGCCGCGAGGCGGTCTCTAACCACTCGTCGAGGAGGAGGCCGAGGGGGAGACGGCGGACGCCGAAGCGGACGCGGACGCGGAGGGGGACGGGCTTCCGGCCGTGGCCGCCTGGACGAAGAGCGCCTGGATCCGGTCACCGAAGTAGACGGCGTAGGACACGTCGTCGCTGTCGCCACCCTCCTGGTAGCCGCCTATCACGCCGACCAGGGTGCCGAGGCCGGTCTTCGGGTCGATGCCCTGGAGCACCGGGCTGCCGCTGGTGCCGTCGGCGAAGCCGGTGCAGTCGAACTGGGACTGCGTCGGACTGTAGGCGGTCAGCGAGTTGAGGCAGGAGATCGGCCGGTCGCTGCTGGACGGGTAGCCGATCACGCCGACCGTGGCAGGCCGGTCGGACCCGAAGGCGATCCTCTCGGCGCCGACCGCGTCCTCGATCCGTGCCTTCGGGTCACCGTCCTTGTGGACGACGAGGAACGCCACGTCGGAGTCCTGGTCGCTGTTCGCGGCCCAGTGCGGGTCGATCAGGACCGAGGTCGCACGCCACACCCCGTACGGCCGCTGCCCGTCGTGGAAGCCGGGCGCGAAGACCACCGAGGCCGGGTTCGGGGAGCCGTTGGCCGGATCGCTCAGGCAGTGCGCGGCGGTCGCGACGACGTCGCCGCCCGGCGAGTGCACCACGCTGGCGGTGCAGAAGTGGTGGTCGGCCCCGTTGTCGTCGGGGTAGAAGAGCGCACCCACGGCCGGCAGCCCCTCGAACGGGGTGCTGTGCCCGTCGGGACTGGCCTTGGGCCCGGCGAGGGAGGCGGGCACGTTGGCGGCGGGGCCGGCCGAGCCCGTCGGCAGGGCGCGCCCGGCCCGCCTCGGGGGGGGGGACGCCCCGCC
>NZ_BBPP01000034.1:0-33640 GCF_000787835.1 Streptacidiphilus melanogenes | reverse complement strand
CGTCGGCAGGGCGCGCCGGCCCGCCTCGGTGGAGGACGGCCCCGCCGGGCCCTCGTCGGTCGAGCCGGAGCCGAACGCCCCGTTCACGAGTACCAGCGCGAAGCAGACGGCGAAGGCCAGCAGACCGAAAGCGCGGGTGGCGCTGCGTAGCTGGGCTCTGGTCATTTCGCCGATGATAGGCAGGCGGACACGGGTGCTGTCGAGGGTGCGGGCGCCAGGGCCTTCGGGTGTCGTGTCGGTCACACCGTCGTCCACGCCGATGTCCCTTCCCTTGCTCACAAGGTCACAGGATGCCTCACCAGTGCGACAGTTCTGTCACGAACCGCCCCGAACGGTCAGGTAAGAGACTTTCGCTCACCCGGCCCGGCTAACGTTCACGGCGGTGGGACGGTGCTGAAGGGCTCGGACCTCCCGATGTCCGCCCAGCAGTGAAGAGAGAACGGGACTGTGAGCCTCACCGGCGCCGCCTTCTTCTACACCCTGATCGCGGCGACGATCGTCGCCGTCGTGGTGACCATGGTCGCCTGGGGTGCCGTTCGTGGTCCCAAGTACGTCCGGGGGCTCGTGCGGCTGAGCCTGATCGGCCTCTGCCAGCTCACCGCGATCGCGGTGGTCGCCGTGTGGATCAACAACGCCAACGGCCTCTACTCCTCCTGGGGCGACCTCTTCGGCCAGCAGGACAACGCCGGCGTCGGCGTGACCGGCAACGCCGCGAGCGCGCAGACGGCCTCCTTCACCGGCGGCCCCAACGGCTTCCAGCGCACCGTTCTGGAGGGCGCCGCCTCCGGCATGACGGGCGAGGTCCTGGTGTGGACCCCGCCGCAGTACCAGCAGACCCAGTACCGCGACTACTCCTTCCCCGTCATCGAGCTGCTGCACGGCTATCCGGGCTCCCCGGAGACATGGGTCAAGGGCGGCGGCATGCCCGGTCCGCTGCTGCAGATGATGAACAGCGGCAAGATGAAGCCCGCGATCGTCGTCATCCCGCGGATCAACCCCGACGGGATCAACACCGACTGCACGGACGTCGGCAACATCCGCAACGGCACCTGGCTCGACGTCGACGTGCCGAACCTGGTGAAGAAGGACTTCCGGGTCCTCGGCGACGCCCGCGCCTGGGGGCTGGTCGGCGACTCGACCGGCGGCTACTGCGCGACGAAGATGGTCCTCCAGCACCCCGACCGCTTCGGCGCGGCGGTCGCGCTCAGTCCCGACGACTTCCGCGGCGACCCCACGGTGGTCCGCGACAAGACGATCCTGGCGGCGCAGAATCCGCTGGCGCTGATGAAGAAGGCCGGACCCCAGGCGAACGTCTCCATCCTGATCGCCACCTCGGCCCACGACCGCTGGAGCACCCCCAAGAACGCGCAGGCGCTGCGCGCGGCGGCGAAGTTCCCGGTCACGGTGGAGCCGCCGATCGTGCTGAAGGACGGCGGCCACAACTGGGGCACCTGGGCGTCGATCTTCCCCGTCGTCTTCCCCTGGCTCAGCCAGCAGCTGGACGCCCCGCAGCTGGTCCAGCCGGCGGCTCCCACGCCCTTCCCGTCCCCCTCGGGGTCCCAGCACCCGGGCAAGCCGGGCGCCAAGCCGTCCGCGAAGCCGTCGGGCAAGGCGTCGGGGAAGCCGTCCGCCCCGCCCGCTCCGGGGCTGGCCCTCAACGGCCCGGTGACGACCCCCACGCACGCGCACAGCTGACACCACCACGCACAGCGGAGGCGCCCGCCGACGGCGGGCGCCTCCGCTGTACCCCCTGCACTCCGTGTCGGTTACTCCGTGTCGCCCTGCTCCGCCAGGAACTCCTCGAAGGCCCGGCCGAGCTCGTCCGCGGAGGGCAGGTCGACCGGTTCGGCCATCAGGTTCTCGCGGTCGGCGGCGCCCGCCACCGCGTCGTACTGCTGTTCCAGGCCCTGGATCGCGGTGCGCAGGTCCGCGTCGCCCTCGGCGATCTGGCGGTCGACGTCCTCGCGCACCTCGTCCATCCGGGCGCGCAGGCCCGTACCGGGCAGGACCAGGCCGGTGGCCGACTGGATCGCCTCCAGCACCGCGACGGCGGCGTGCGGGTAGGGCGTGCGCGCCAGGTAGTGCGGGACGTGCGCGGCGAAGCCAAGGACGTCGTGCCCGGCCTCGTCGAGGCGGAACTCGAGCATGCCGCCGGCGCTGCCCGGCACCTGGACCTGCTCGAACCAGCGCGGGTGCGCGCCGATCAGGTCCTTGCGGTTGCCGTGCGGCGTCATCCCCGTCGGGCGGGTGTGCGGGACGCCCATCGGCACGCCGTGGAAGGTCACCGAGAGCCGCACCCCGAGCCGCTCCACCACCTGGATGACGGCCTTGGCGAACCGCTCCCACTCCACGTCCGGCTCCGGGCCGGACAGCACCAGGAAGGGCGCTCCGACGGCGTCGTGCACGAGGTACAGGTCCAGCGCCGGGGCCGCGTAGGTGGCCCAGTGGTCCCGGTCGAAGAGCATCGTGGGGCGACGGGCGCGGTAGTCGACGAGCCGGTCGGCGTCGAAACGGGCGATCAGCCGGCGCTCGGGGTCCTCGAGTAGTTCGGCGACGATCTGTTCGCCGGTCTCACCGGCGTCCATGAAGCCGTCGAAGAAGTGCAGCAGGATGGAGGCGTCCGCGGCCAGCTCCTCCGCGTCCGGCTCGAACGCGTACAGCCCCTCGGGTTCCAGCACCTGGATCCCACTCCCGTCCTCTGGCTGTCGAAACAGCATCCATTACCCTGGTTCCAGCATCCCGGAACCAGGGTTCATTCCCCAATTCGGAGTGCGAACCGCGGCCATGCGCCCCGGAGACACGCCGTGCACGACGGTTTGGCGCGGCTGGGGTGACTTAACCCCTCCGGGCGGGTATGGTCCTCTCGCTGCACTCCACTCTGGCACCGCGTAGGCTGCGTGGAGATCGCCGCACAACCTCTCGCAGCACCTTTTGCAGAACCCCGCATCGCACCTTGCCTTCACCTGGCCGCCCGCTGTCCTTCGCGCTCTCGTTCCCGCCTCGGCCATTTTTCGGACACACACTGTCCCCTCGCTCCCCGCACGCCTCACGGCGAACGCGATCCGTCGTCGTACCCACGGCCGTCGGGGCGCACCTTTCCCGACCCCACCCGCCGAAGGACATAAGGCCAAGTGCCCGTACCCGTCTTCCTCTGCGGCCGCACCGTGCGGCTGGAGCCGCTCACCGAGCGACACATCGAGGCCCTTGCCGCGGCCGCGGCAGAGGACCGAAGCAGCTATGCGTTCACGCCCGTGCCGCACGGCATCGAGGCGACGGAACGTTACGTCAGCGACGCGCTGGCCGCGCAGGCGGCGGGCCGCGCACTCCCCTTCGCCACGGTCAGAACGAGCGACGGCCTGGTGGTGGGGTCGACCCGGTTCACGGAGCTGGACTACTGGCAGGGTCCGGTCATCTGGCCGCCGGCCCCCCGCGGCCCCGTGGGCGATCCGCTGACCGCGATCCCCGACGCGACGGAGATCGGCGCGACGTGGCTCTCCGCGCGGGCGCAGGGCACCGGGATCAACACCGAGGCGAAGCTCCTGATGCTGCGTCACGCGTTCGAGACGTGGGGCGTCCGCAGGGTCTCGATGCGCGCCGACGCCCGCAACGTGCGCTCGCGCGCGGCGATCGAGCGCCTGGGCGCGGTGCTGGACGGTGTCCACCGCATGCACACCCGCGGCCTGGACGGCATCGTCCGCAGCACGGCCTTCTACTCCATCCTCGACGAGGAATGGCCCAACGTCCGCTCCGGCCTCGAACAACGCGTCGCCATCGGCCCGACCCACCACGTGGCGGCGAGACCACTGATCTCCGCGTAGCGGAGCAAGAAGCCGCCCTGTGGCGGATGGTCCTGCTCGATGAGGACCGTCCGCCACAGGTGGCTTGTCGCGCAGTTCCCCGCACCCCTCGGTGGTTGCAACCACCGGCGGGAGCGGATCGTCAGCCCTTGACGACGATGGTGACCTTCCAGGTCTTGCCCGACGGGGCCGCGCTCGACAGCACGGAGGTGCCGTCGGTGGTGCCGACGAACATGGCCGGGGTGACGCCGAGGGGTGCGGTCATGACGCCGGTGCTCGCCGGGGCGAGGATCGATCCCGTCGCCTGGACCGGCTGCCAGGTGTCACCGCTGCCGGCCGCGGTGAGGAAGATGTCGACGCGCTGCCCGCGCGGCAGGCAGTAGGCGCCGGACTGCTGCTGCGTCAGTTCTCCCGCGGAGTGCGGCAGCACCGGCTCCGGGAGCTTTGCGCAGGCGGGGAGCACCGTCGGGGAGGGATCCGGCGCCGGGGCCGCGGCCGGGGTGGGGGCGCTGCTGCTGCACGCCGTCAGCAGGGCCACGGCCGCCAGGGGAAGCAGACGCAGGGCTCGGTTCACGACAGGGCTCCTCGATGACGGCCGTAGGCCGAGCCCTGGCAGGCCCGGCCTACGGCATCGGATGACGCGATGTCAGTGCTGGTTGCTCGCGCTGGTGTAGGACACCACGCAACCGCCCGCGCCGTTGTTGAAGTTGTTGCTCCACAGCGACTGCACGGCGAAGTTCGCGCCGTTCAGGCTGATGATCGACGACGCGCCCTGGCCGCTGGAGATCCAGGCGCACTTGTCGCCGGTCTCCGCGCCCGTGCTGTCCACCCAGCCGCTGCTCGGCGCCGGGTCCGTGAGCGTCTCGGCGTACTCGTGGCCGCCGACGATGGTGATGCCCTCGTCCGTGCCGTTCACACCCGACGAGCCCGTGGCGACGAAGTTCGCGCCGCAGCCGGAACCGGCGTCGGTGATGTAGGGCATGTTGGTGTAGGGCAGGTCCGCGCCGTTGCTCGCGGTGGTGTGGTCGTGCCAGGCGCAGTACTGCGTCTTGAAGCCGGAGGGCACCACGCCGTGCGGCAGGTCCACGATGACCTGGACGTTGTCGCCGGAGATGCCGAAGTGCGAGGCCGCCTTGACCGCCTCGGCGGCGATCTGCGCGTCGCTCGGACGGCTCGGGGCCTTGCCGGAGCTGTCCAGCCAGGTGCCGCCCAGCGGGTTGGAGGCGGGGTGGCCGACCGCGGTGCCCGCGCCGTTGCACTGGGTGGTGCCGGTGGCGACGCCCTGGCAGTACTGGGTCTGCGAGGTGAAGAAGGTGTCGCCGCTGCCGTAGGCGTGCGAGAAGAAGCTCTGCTGGAGCGCGACCTCACCGGACGGGTCGTTGGTGACGCTGGAGGTACCCCACTGGCTGCCCCAGTAGACGTAGTAGACGGTCGGGCTGGTGACGACGTTGCCACCGCCGTACAGGAGGTTGCCGGCGCTGCTGGCGGCGGCCGCCGCCTTGTGGGCGTTCATGTGGTGCGGAGCGAGCTCGGACGCGCCGGCCGGGGCGGCCATGGCGAAACCTGCGGCGGCCAACGCGGTGGCGCAGCCGGCGACAAGTGCGGAACGAAGCACGGTGGTGCCCTTCTCGACAGAGGGGGAAGAACGGGAGGGCTGTGCAACGCCGCTGGCCAGGCGGCACCGTGGTGTCACCACGAGGGGTGGTGCGCTTGCGTTCCGAGACGTTAGGCGATGCGTCGCGCGTAGTTCAATACCGCGTAAGCCGCCTGAGAGCGAACTCTGAGACTCCGGAAACACGGCGGACGCAGAAGAGGTGCGATCCGGGCACAAAAAGGCCCGGGCGGGAACGGACGCCGTTGTCCGTTCCCGCCCGGGCGGGTTCCGTCGCGGCTACTCTGCGCCGAGCTCCGCGACGGAGCAGGTGCGGGCAGCGACCCCTCCCCCTTGCATCAACTTCCGCCTTGGTCGGGGACGGTGTGACGATGGGAGGGGCTTGCCTCGCGCTGGCACCCGGTGAGGTGAAGACCGGGTGAGGGTTTGTCAGCGCGAGTCGCTGCCCGCCGTCTCGATGGCGGCGCGGCCTGCCTCCAGGCGCGCCACCGGGATCCGGAAGGGCGAGCAGGACACGTAGTCCAGACCGACCTCGTGGAAGAAGTGGACCGAGTCCGGGTCGCCGCCGTGCTCGCCGCAGACGCCGAGCTTGAGGTCCGGGCGGGTCTTGCGGCCCTCGATGGCGGCGTTCTTGACCAGCGCGCCGACGCCGTCGCGGTCGATGGTCTCGAACGGGGACACCCCGAAGATGCCCTTCTCCAGGTAGGCGGTGAAGAAGCTGGCCTCGACGTCGTCGCGGCTGAAGCCCCACACCGTCTGGGTCAGGTCGTTGGTGCCGAAGGAGAAGAACTCGGCGGCCTCGGCGATCTGACCGGCGGTCACCGCGGCGCGCGGCAGCTCGATCATGGTGCCGAGCGCGATCTTCAGGTCGACGCCGGTCCGCTCGGAGACGTCGGCCAGGACCTTCTCGGCCTCGTCGCGGACGATCTCCAGCTCCTGGACGGTGCCGACGAGCGGGATCATGATCTCGGCGCGCGGGTCGGCGCCGGCCAGCTTGCGCTCGGCCGCAGCCTCGGCGATCGCCCGGACCTGCATGGCGAACAGGCCGGGGATGACCAGGCCGAGACGGACGCCGCGCAGACCCAGCATCGGGTTCTGCTCGTGCAGGCGGTGGACCGCCTGGAGCAGGCGCAGGTCGTTCTCGTTCGGGTCCTTGCGGGCCTCGGCCAGGGCGACGCGCACCGACAGCTCGGTGATGTCCGGCAGGAACTCGTGCAGCGGCGGGTCCAGCAGGCGGACCGTCACCGGCAGGCCGTCCATGGCCGTGAAGAGCTCGACGAAGTCGTTCTTCTGCAGCGGCAGCAGGATGGAGAGCGCGGCCTCGCGGTCGGCGTCGTTGTCGGCCAGGATCAGCCGCTCGACCTCCTTGCGGCGCTCCTCGCCGAGGAACATGTGCTCCGTGCGGCACAGGCCGATGCCCTGGGCACCGTAGCGGCGGGCGCGGCTCGCGTCCTCGGCGTTGTCGGCGTTGGCGCGGACCCGCAGACGGCGGACCGAGTCGGCGTGGGAGATGATCCGGTGGACCGCCTTGACCAGGCCGCCCTCCTCGTCGGCGCCGGCGTGCAGGGTGCCCTCGAAGTACTCGACGACGGGGCTCGGTACGACCGGTACCTCACCGAGGTACACCTTGCCGGTGGAGCCGTCGATCGAGATGAGGTCGCCCTCCTCGATGACCCGGCCGTCGGCGGTGGTGAACCGGCGCTTCTTGGTGTCGACCTCGAGCTCCTCGGCACCGCAGACACAGGTCTTGCCCATGCCGCGGGCGACGACGGCGGCGTGCGAGGTCTTGCCGCCGCGTGAGGTGAGGATGCCCTGGGCGGCGATCATGCCGTCGAGGTCGTCCGGGTTGGTCTCGCGGCGGACCAGGATGACCTTCTCGCCGGAGCGGGACCACTTGACGGCGGTGTAAGAGTCGAAGACGGCCTTGCCGACCGCTGCGCCCGGCGAGGCGGCGATGCCCCGGCCGATCTTCTCCGCCTTCGCGTTCTCGTCGAAGCGGGGGAACATCAGCTGCGCGAGCTGGCCGCCGTTGACGCGGTGCAGCGCCTCGTCGAGGTCGATCAGGCCCTGGTCCACCAGCTGGACGGCGATGCGGAAGGCAGCGGCCGCGGTGCGCTTGCCGACGCGGGTCTGCAGCATCCACAGCTTGCCGCGCTCGATGGTGAACTCGATGTCGCACAGGTCCCGGTAGTGGTTCTCCAGGGTCTGCATGATGGTCATGAGCTCGTCGTAGGACTTCTTGTCCAGCTGCTCGAGCTCGGCCAGCGGCACGGTGTTGCGGATGCCGGCGACGACGTCCTCGCCCTGGGCGTTGGACAGGTAGTCGCCGTAGACGCCCTGGTGGCCGGAGGCGGGGTCACGGGTGAAGGCGACGCCGGTGCCGGAGTCCTCGCCGAGGTTGCCGAAGACCATGGAGCAGACGTTGACCGCGGTGGCCAGGTCGTGCGGGATGCGCTCCTGCCGGCGGTACAGCTTGGCGCGGTCGCTGTTCCAGGAGTCGAAGACGGCGTGGACGGCCAGGTCCAGCTGCTCGCGCGGGTCCTGCGGGAAATCACGGCCGGCGTGGTCCTTGACGATCTTCTTGAACGTCTTGACCAGGCCCTTGAGGTCGGCGGCGTCCAGGTCGAGGTCGTTGACCGTGCCCTTGGCGCGCTTGGCCTCGTCCAGGGCCTCCTCGAAGAGCTCGCCCTCGACGCCCAGGACGGTCTTGCCGAACATCTGGACCAGGCGGCGGTAGGAGTCCCAGGCGAAGCGCTCGTTGCCGGCCTGCTTGGCGAGACCCTTGACCGAGGCGTCGGACAGACCGATGTTGAGGACCGTGTCCATCATGCCGGGCATGGAGAACTTGGCGCCGGAGCGGACCGAGACCAGCAGCGGGTCGGCGGCGTCGCCGAGCTTCTTGGCCATGTGGGTCTCGAGGGCGACGAGGTGCGCACTCACCTCGTCGCGCAGGGAGGCCGGCTCGTTGCCGGTCTCCAGGTAGACCTTGCAGGCCTCGGTGGTGATGGTGAACCCCGGAGGGACGGGGAGCCCGAGGTTGGTCATCTCGGCGAGGTTCGCGCCCTTGCCGCCGAGAAGGTCCTTGAGGTCCTTGTTGCCTTCAGTGAAGTCGAAGACGAACTTTTCCTGAGTGGCCACGAGCCTCTCCTGCCGCACGGTTGCCCTGATGCCGGAGAACATACCCAGATCGAAGGCACTTGGCTGCCCCAGATGGGCCGTCAGAGGCCGGAACTGACCGGTAACCCGCGAGATCGCATGCCTGCAAACGGGCTTTGCCTGCGAAAGTAAAATCGTCGCCCTGACGCTAGCTCGCCTTCATCTGTTGAACTCAGGGAAACGCCGATCTCACACGAGCGCAAGCGGGCGGCCACGGACGGCGACGATCAGGTTTCCTTGGATTGATCCTTTGGAGGCAAGGCCCGGTCGCCGTGTTCGGCCTCGTTCGGGAAGCGTTTCACACCCCGCCCCACCTGCGGTTTTATGTCCATCTGACGCAAAGTGACGACAAATGTGGCCGGGGTCACGCCGCAGAAGGGGCCGCGTCTCACCCCTCGTACGTATCCCGTCTCACTATGCGTCGCCAACCGTCCACCTTCCGTGGCGGCGAACGGCGCTCAGCCCCCGGAGGTGTCGAGCTCCGCGTCGGCGGAGGGGACGGCACAGTCGTACGGATCGTCGAGCCAGCCCTCGGGGAGGACCACCCGGTGCGCGCCCGAGGTGCGGCCGCGCGGGCCGTCGGCGCTGTCGGGCCACGTCTGGTCCGGGTCGATCCGGGAGAGCAGCTCCTCCAGCTCGGTCAGCGAGGAGGCGGTGGCCAGGCCGTTGCGCAGCTCCGAGCCCACCGAGAAGCCCTTGGTGTACCAGGCGACGTGCTTGCGGAAGTCGATGACGCCGCGCTTCTCGTCCCCGATCCACTCCCCCAGCAGCTCCGCGTGGCGGATCATCGTCTTCGCGACGTAGCCGAAGTCGGGGCGGGCGTAGTCGATCTCGCCCTCGAAGACGGAGACCAGCTCCTTGAACAGCCACGGGCGGCCCAGGCAGCCACGACCGACGACCACGCCGTCGCAGCCGGTCTCGCGGACCATGCGGGCCGCGTCGTCCGCCGACCAGATGTCGCCGTTGCCCAGTACCGGGACGTGGTCCGGCACGGCCTCGCGCAGGCGGGCGATGGCGGACCAGTCGGCCTCGCCGCTGTAGTGCTGGATGGCGGTGCGCCCGTGCAGGGCGATCGCCGCCACGCCCTCCTCCGCGCCGATCCGGCCGGCGTCGAGGTAGGTGATGTGGTCGTCGTCGATGCCGATGCGCATCTTCATGGTCACCGGCAGGTCGCCTGCGTTGCCGACGGCCTGGCGCAGGATGTCGCGCAGCAGGTTGCGCTTGTAGGGCAGGGCCGAGCCGCCGCCCTTGCGGGTGACCTTGGGGACCGGGCAGCCGAAGTTCAGGTCGATGTGGTCGGCCAGATCCTCCTCGGCGATCATCTTCGCCGCGCGGCCGACGGTCTCCGGGTCCACCCCGTAGAGCTGGATGGAGCGCGGCTGCTCGCTGGGGTCGAAGTGGATCAGGTTCATGGTCTTCGCGTTGCGCTCGACCAGCGCCCGAGTGGTGATCATCTCGGAGACGAACAGCCCCTTGCCGCCGCTCTGCTCCCGGCACAGGGTGCGGAAGGGCGCATTGGTGATCCCCGCCATCGGCGCCAGCACGACGGGCGGCCACACCGTGAGCGCAGAGCCGAGGCGCAGCGGCGCAGCGGTGGTGACGTCGGTGCTCATCGAGGGTCCTTCGCTCGGTCCGGCAGCGGGCAGAACCTCTATTGTCCCATTGCCGCCAGTTGCTCCACGCGCGCCTTGGTCTCCGGGTCTGCCGGGACGTAGGTGATCATCCGGTAGCCGGGCCGCGGTCCGAGCCAGAGGTTGGTGTACTCGAAGTTCAGCAGGCCGACCCTGCTGTTGAGGAACCGCTTGGTGCCCTCGGAGGTGGCGGTGACGTCGTGGTGCTCCCACGCCTCGGCGAACTCGGGCGAGGCCAGCAGCAGACGCTTGAGCAGCGACTTGTACTTGGGCTCGGCCACGTGCTCGGCGAGCGCGACGCGGAACTTGGCCGTCATGCCGCGCGCCGCCGTCTCCCAGTCGACGAGCAGCTCACGCCAGCTCGGCTCGGTGAAGGCCAGCCACATGATGTTGCGGTGCTCGGCGTCGAAGCGCTCCAGGCCGCCGAGCAGCCGGGAGTAGACGTCGTTGAAGCCGATGATGTCGAAGCGCGCGTTGAGCACCACCGCGGGCATCGGTGAGAGCTGGTCGAGCACCGCGCGGACGGGCGGGGTGACCACCGGGCACGACTTCGGCCCGCCCGTCGGGTCGGCGGCGCCGGCCAGCGCGAACAGGTGCTGCCGCTCGACCTGGTCCAGCAGCAGGCCCCGCGCGATCGCGTCGAGCACCTGCGGGGAGACCTGGATGTCGCGGGCCTGCTCCAGCCACGTGTACCAGGTGACGCCGACGGCGGCGAGCTGCGCGACCTCCTCGCGGCGCAGCCCCGGCGTGCGGCGGCGGCCGATGCTGGGCAGGCCGACCTGCTCGGGTGAGATGCGCTCGCGGCGGCTCCGCAGGAACGCGCCGAGCTCCCGGCGGCGCAGGTCGTCGGGCTTGCCGAGCGGCGGGACGAGTTCGAGGCTGGACGCGGGTGCGGTGGTCATGTATTCCAGGATGCAACCAATTTCATCCCGTTGCCAGGTACTGCGAGTACCAGGATAAGCAGACCCTGGTACCAGGGTACTGAACGGCGGACAGTAGTGGTCGTGACGATCCACACCACACCTCAGCAGACTGCCGCGACACCCACCCGGGCCACCGTGCTCCCGCGGGTCGTCCGGCTCGGCGGCAGCGCCCCCGCCCCTGCCCCCGCAACCAGCGGTTCCGGCCGGCTCAGCACCCTGGGCCTGGTCACCGTCCTGCTCGGCGCGTTCCTGCCGATGCTCGACTTCTTCATCGTCAACGTCGCCCTGCCCACCATCGACCGGGACCTGAAGGCCGGCCCTGCGACGCTGGAGCTCTTCGTCGCCGGCTACGGCATCGCCTACGCGGTGCTGCTCGTGCTCGGCGGCAGACTCGGCGACCTGTACGGCCGCAAGAAGCTGTTCGTCGCCGGCGCGCTGCTCTTCGGTCTCACGTCCGCGGCCTGCGGCTTCGCCCCGACCGCACTGGCGCTCGTCGCCGCCCGGGTCGCCCAGGGCGCCTCGGCCGCGCTGATGCTGCCGCAGGCGCTGGCCACCATCCAGGCCGCCACCGAGGGCGAGCGCCGGGCCAAGGCCATGGGCGTCTACGGTGCGGTCGGCGGCATCGCCGTCGTCATCGGCCAGGTGCTGGGCGGCGTGCTGCTCTCCGCGAACCTCTTCGGCACCGGCTGGCGGTTCATCTTCCTGGTCAACGTGCCGGTCGCACTGGTCGCGGTGGTGCTCGCGCTGCGCACCGTCCCGGAGACCCGCTCCGCCAACCCGGCCCGCGTCGACGTGCCCGGCACCGTGTTGCTGGCCGCCTCGCTGCTGGCGCTGCTGGTCCCGCTGATGGAGGGCCGTTCGCTCGGCTGGCCCGTCTGGACCTGGGTGCTGCTGGCGCTCTTCCCCGTCCTGCTCACCTCCTTCGTGGTCGTCGAGCGCCGTGGTGAGCGGCGCGGCGATGTGCCGCTGATCCCGATCTCGCTGCTCAGGCTGCGCGGGCTCAAGGTCGGCCTGACCATGGCCGTGCCGTTCTTCGCCGGCTTCGGCGGCTTCATGATGGTGATGGCCGTCGCGCTCCAGGTCGGCCTGCACGAGGGCCCGATCGCCTCCGGCTTCGCGATGGTGCCGATGGCCGCCGGATTCTTCGCCGCCTCGCTGGCCGGTCCGCGCCTGCTGGCCCGCTTCGGCTCCCGCGTCATCGTGACCGGCGCCGTCATCCAGGCCGTCGGCCTCGGGGTGCTCGCGCTGACCGTCGCGAACGACTGGTCCGGCATCAGCCCCTGGGTGCTGCTGCCCGGCATGGTGATCGCGGGCACCGGCCAGGGTCTGGTCATGCCGCCGCTCATCCGCCTGGTGCTGAGCCAGATCCCGGTCGAGCGCGCCGGAGTCGGCGGCGGGATCCTCGCCACCACCCAGCAGTCCTCCCTCGCCCTCGGCGTCGCCACCCTCGGCACCCTCTTCCTCTCGCTGGCCCCCTCCATGGGCATGCGGGACGCGCTGACCCTCGTGCTGGGCCTCCAGTTCGCCGCGACCTTCCTGGTCGTCGCCCTGTCGACGCGCCTGCCGCGCTCGGTCGGGTGAGGGCGATGGACCCGGTGCGGGCTGTGGATAACGCGTGGCAGCTTGTCAGTGCCGAATGCCAGGATCGCGGGCATGAAGCGGAACGACATCACCATCCACGAACACCCGGAACAAGCCCGTAGCCGGGAGGAGCTGGCCGCCCTCGTGGCGGCCGGCGCGCGTCCCAAGTGGTTGATGTTCTGGGGGCATCAGCCGCAGAGGGACGGTTCGGTCGGCCAGGGGGCGCTGAGTCAGTGGTGGCCCTGCCGGTTCACGGTCGACGGCGCCTGGTACACCAGCGCCGAGCACTGGATGATGGCGGCCAAGGCCCGGCTCTTCGGTGACGAGGCGTCGGTGCCGCTGATACTCGCCGCCCGCACGCCGGCCGAGGCCAAGGTGCTGGGGCGCAAAGTCTCCGGCTTCGTCGAGGAGCGCTGGGCCGCCGAGCGGTTCGAGCTGGTGGTCCGGGGCAACGTGGCCAAGTTCGGCCAGGACCCCGCGCTGCGTCAGTACCTGCTCGGCACCGGCCGACGCGTCCTGGTCGAGGCCAGCCCGCTCGACCGGGTCTGGGGCATCGGCCTCGGCGTGGCCAACGACGCGGCCACCGACCCGAAGCGCTGGCGCGGCCTCAACCTGCTGGGCTTCGCCCTGATGGAGGCGCGCGAGCGGCTGGCCGCAGGGCAGTAGCGGCTACCGGCGGTACTGCACGTCCGCCTCGCCGCTGGTGACCGAGACGGTGATCGTGCCGGTCGCCGAGGGCGAGACGAGGGCCGGGTCCACCGAGGTGCCGCCGCTGGGGGCGGTCGCGTCGACGTGGTACGTCGTGCCGTGGGGGACGGTCACCTGTACCTCGCCGGAGGTGGCGTGCGCCGTGACGGACGTGGGCGCTGCGGCGAAGTCGAGGTCGACCTGGCCCGAGTCCGCCCGCGCCGCGACCTTGCCGCTGCGCAGGGACGTGCCGCTGATCTGGCCGGAGCCGACGCGGACGTCGAGGGCGCCGCTGACGCGGTGCAGGTCGATCTCACCGGAGTCGGCCACAGCCGTGACGGGGCCCGAGACGTCGGTGACGCGCAGGCTTCCGGAGTCGATCTCGGCGTTGACCGCCACGGTCGACGGCACCGCGATGTCCAGCTGCACGCTGCACCCGCTGTCGCCGAGGAACTTCAACGCGCCGCAGTTCGCGTTGACCAACAGCGTGCCGCTGGTCGGATCGAGGTGCTCGGTCACCTGTGGCTGGGTGAACTCCCAGCGCAGCTTCTGCTTCACGGTCGCCCTGCCGTCCTTCGCCGCGGTGATCTGCACGTCCGCGGAGCCGGTGTTCAGCTGTACGGACCTGATCTGCGCGGCCGGATAGACCTTCGTCGCGGGCGCGCTGGTCCGCTGCACCATCCAGCTCACCATCGCTCCGGCCGTCAGCGTCGCGGTCACCGCGACGACGACGGCGGAAAGCACCCACCAGACCGCCCTCTGCCTGATGATCATCGGTTTCTGTTCCCTCATGCGTCCAGGAAGCGCAGCACGGCCATCACCCGGCGGTGCTCGCCCTCCGTCGGGGGCAGGTCCAGCTTCATGAAGATGCTGTTGATGTGCTTGGCCACCGCGCTCTCGCTGACCACGAGTTCACGCGCGATCGCGGCGTTGGAACGGCCCTCGGCCATCCGGCCCAGGACCTCCCGCTCGCGCGGGGTGAGCTGGTCCAGCGGCCCGCTCTGGCGGCGCAGCAGCAGCTGCGAGACGACCTCCGGGTCCAGCGCCGTGCCGCCCGCGGCGACGCGCTCCAGTGCGTCGAGGAAGTCGTCGACGTTGGCCACCCGCTCCTTGAGCAGGTAGCCGATGCCCCGGTGGTCGCCCGTGAGCAGATCGGCCGCGTAGCGCTCCTCCACGTACTGGGACAGCAGCAGGACCGCGACGGTCGGCCACTGACGGCGGATCATCAGGGCGGCCCGCACCCCCTCGTCGGTGAAGCCGGGCGGCATCCGCACGTCCGTCACGACGACGTCCGGCCGGTGCTCCTCGACCGCCGCGAGCAGCTGCTCGGCGTCGTCCACGGCCGCGACGACCGTGTAGCCGACGGCCTCGAGAACCTTGACCAGTCCCACCCGCAGCAGGACGGAGTCCTCGGCGATTACAGCGCGCACGGCAGCTCCACATGAAGAGTCGTCGGTCCCCCGAGGGGGCTGGTGATCCGCAGCGTCCCGTCCACGGACGCCGCTCGCTGGCGCAGGCCCACGAGGCCGCTGCCCTTGCCCGGGTCGGCTCCGCCCACCCCGTCGTCGGTCACGGTGATGACCAGGACCGACCCGGTCCGCGCCACCTGCTCGCGGACCGACACCTCCGCGCGCGAGGCACGGGCGTGCTTGGCGATGTTGGCCAACGCCTCCGACACCACGAAGTAGGCCACCGCCTCGACGGCCGGCGCGGCGCGGCGGTCCAGCCGCACCTCCAGTCTGACCGGCAGCGGCGCCCGGGCCGCGATCCCCGAGAGAGCGGCGTCCAGGCCGCGGTCCTCCAGCACCACCGGGTGCAGGCCCCGGACCAGGTCGCGCAGTTCGGCGATGGCGGCCTGCGCCTCACGGTGCGCCTCGTCGATCACCTCCATCGCCCGCGCCCCCTGCTCCTCGGCGGAGAGGTTCCGCAGCATGCGCTTGGCCAGCCCGAGGTTCATCGCCAGCGAGACCAGTCGCTGCTGCGCGCCGTCGTGCAGGTCCCGTTCGATCCGGCGGCGTTCGGCGTCCGCGGCGTCAACGACCTCGGCGCGGCTCTCGGCCAGGTCCTCGACCCGGCGGGCGAGTTCACGGGTGCGGCTGGGCCCGAGCAGGCCCGCAGCGGCGCGGGTGTCCAGCACCCGTCCCAGCAGCACCAGCCACGGCACGAGCACCAGCGCGAGTGAGCCGAGCACGATCAGCCAGGTGAGGCTCTGGTGCGGGTTCACCGGCCCGGGCAGCAGACCCGGCGTCGGCGCGGACGTCGACGTGTCGCTCGGCAGGGCCCAGTACCAGGCCGGCAGGCTCACGAGCACGAACCCGCCGGTCGCGACGACCAGCACACCCGCCGCGTACGCGGCCACCGCGGTGTTCACCAGGAGGTGGTAGAGAAACTGCCGCCAGGTCGTCTCCTCGGTCAGCGCGCGCCGACGCGGCCGCACCGGCGGGACGACCGGGATCTCCAGCCCCAGGAGCGAACGGAAACGACTGCGGTGAATCCTCGTCAGCCACGGCACCAGCAGGAGCACCGCCACGGGCACGGCCATCAGCGCCTCTCCCCGCGGCCAGATCAGCCACACGCACGCGGGTATCAGCGCCGGCGGCACCGCCGAGGCGAGGAAGGCGACGTCCCGCAGACCCTGGCGCCCGTAAGGCGCGAGGAGTCGGCGGACCGTCAGGAGGAAGAGCATGCGCCCAAGGCTAGGGGCTGATGATCACGGTCGCCATGGACCCTGAGTCCGTCTCAGGGTGGAGCAGGCACCACCCTCGAAACGGCGACCAGCGCTACCGCGCTTCGCCGCCGGATCCGGAAGTCTTGGACACCGTAGGCCAGAACGACCCGATGGGAGCGGAACGGTGAACGACACCGAACTCGGCGAACCGAGCGCGCTGGACCTGGAGTTCCGCGGTCTGCCGCTGCTGGACTCCCCCTGGTCGGTGCGCTTCGCCCGCGCGACGCGGGGCCGCCGGGCGCTGGAGGTCTACAACAACGGCCTGCTGCTGGACGTGATGGTGGAGACGGACTTCTCCCCCCAACTGCTGCGCGGCGCAAGGCGCGGGTCGCGCGAGGGCCGCGCGAGTGTGCTGGCCTGGGGCCACGTCTGTCCCGACGGCACGGCCCCCGCGTTGACGCTCGGCCGTGCGGGCGCGACGCTCCTCGGAGCGATCACCACCCCGGGCGGCTTCTGGCTCGCCCTCGCCGAGGGCGACGCCGCCCGCGTCATCGCCCACGCCCCTGACGGCACCCCCACAAAGCTCCGCGTCCGCGCCGGCTGGTCGCGCTAGCGACCGAACGGGGCGTGCGGAGCCTGTGCGCGGCGAGCAACCACAACAGGGGCGCGGGGAACTTGCGCGGGCGAACAACCGCAACAGGGGCGCGGGGAACTGCGCGAACAACCACCCTGTGCGGATGGCCCTGTTCGATGAGGACCATCCGCACGTGGGTGGCTTGTCGCGCAGTTCCCCGCGCCCCTCATAGGTGCAACTACCTGCAGGAGCACTCCTGACCGAAGTCGCGCCCACGCGGCGGAGCCGCAGATCGGGCACAGCCCCGCGCCCCTCATAGGTGCAACTACCTGCGGGAACGCGGGATCAGCAGCCCAGGAGCTTCGGGGCGAGGAACTGGTGGACCTGGTCGAGGGAGACGCGGGTCTGCTCCATGGTGTCGCGGTCGCGGATCGTCACCGCGTTGTCCTCGAGGGTGTCGAAGTCGACGGTGATGCAGAACGGCGTGCCGATCTCGTCCTGGCGGCGGTAACGCCGCCCGATCGCGCCGGCGTCGTCGAACTCGACGTTCCAGAACTTGCGCAGGTCCGCGGCCAGGCCGCGGGCCTTCGGGGAGAGGTCCGCGTTGCGGGACAGCGGCAGCACCGCGACCTTGACCGGGGAGAGGCGCGGGTCGAGCCGCATGACGACGCGCTTCTCCATGACGCCCTTGGCGTTCGGCGCCTCGTCCTCGCGGTAGGCGTCGAGCATGAAGGCGAGCATCGCGCGGTTGACACCGGCGGCCGGCTCGATGACGTAGGGGTACCAGCGCTCGCCGGACTCCTGGTCGAAGTACTTGAGGTCCACGCCCGAGGCCTCGCTGTGGGAGGCGAGGTCGTAGTCGGTGCGGTTGGCGATGCCCTCCAGCTCACCGAACTCGTTGCCGCCGAAGTTGAAGCGGTACTCGATGTCCACGGTGCGCTTGGCGTAGTGGGACAGCTTCTCCTTCGGGTGCTCGAAGAAGCGGATGTTCTCCTCGCGCAGGCCGAGGCCCGTGTACCAGTCCCAGCGCTCCTGCAGCCAGTACTCGTGCCACTTCTCGTCCTCGCCCGGCTTGACGAAGAACTCCATCTCCATCTGCTCGAACTCGCGGGTGCGGAAGATGAAGTTGCCCGGCGTGATCTCGTTGCGGAAGCTCTTGCCGGTCTGGGCGATGCCGAACGGCGGCTTCTTGCGCGAGGTGGTCTGCACCGCGGCGAAGTTGATGAAGATGCCCTGCGCGGTCTCCGGGCGGAGGTACGCCAGGCCGGAGGCGTCCTCGGTCACGCCCAGGTGGGTCTTGAGCATGCCGGAGAACTGCTTGGGCTCGGTGAACTGGCCCTTGGTGCCGCAGTTCGGGCAGTTGACGTCGGCGAGGCCGTTGGCCGGGAGCTTGCCGTGCTTGGCCTCGTACGCCTCCTCCAGGTGGTCCGCGCGGTAGCGCTTGTGGCAGGAGGTGCACTCGGTCAGCGGGTCGTTGAAGGTGGCGACGTGGCCGGACGCCTCCCACACCTCGCGCGCGAGGATCACCGAGGAGTCAAGACCGACGACGTCCTCGCGGCCGGTGACCATCGCACGCCACCACTGGCGCTTGATGTTCTCCTTGAGCTCCACACCGAGCGGTCCGTAGTCCCAGGCGGCGCGCTGACCGCCGTAGATCTCACTGCAGGGGTAGACGAAGCCACGGCGCTTGCTCAGGCTGACGATGGTGTCGATCTTGTCGGCGGCCACAGTGCTCTCTTCAGGTACGACGAAGCGGTCAAGGATGGATTTCCATGCACGCGGTTATCACAGGCTACCGGGCGGCGCGGGGAACGTTTCAAATCCGTGGTAGATTGAAAATCGTTTTCATGTGAATGCTGTCGTACGAAACGCTCCCGTGCGAGCACGGACTGGCACAATTGCCCGGGAGGACTCGCGTCCCCCGCCATCAAACCGACAAGAAGCCGCAGGAGAGCCGGTGACCCCCGCGAACCCGTCGTCCCCAGCAAGGTCGACCCGTCAGCGCACCGCCGTCGCCTCCCTGCTCGCGGAGATCGACGACTTCCGCAGTGCACAGGAGCTGCACGACCTGCTCAAGCATCGGGGCGACTCGGTCGGCCTGACCACGGTCTACCGCACCCTGCAGTCGCTCGCCGACGCCGGAGAGATCGACGTGCTGCGGACCGACGAGGGCGAGGCCGTCTACCGCCGGTGCAGCAGCGGCCACCACCATCACCTGGTCTGCCGCTCCTGCGGCCGGACCGTCGAGGTCGAGGGCCCGGCCGTGGAGCGCTGGGCCGAGGGCGTCGCGCGCGAGCACGGCTACGTCGACGTCGCGCACACCCTGGAGATCTTCGGCACCTGCGCGAACTGCGCCGCCCGGGCGACACGGTCCGCCGACACGTCGGAGGGCTGACGGCTCCTGCGGCCCGGCCTCAGGTCCGGACGGGGCCCGGCTGCGCCGGGACCTCGTTCGGCAGCGCCCCGCCGTAGCGGCGGTCGCGCATGGCGAACTCCTCGCACGCCCGCCACAGGTCGCGCCGGTCGAAGTCCGGCCAGAGCACGTCCTGGAACACCATCTCGGCGTAGGCGGACTGCCAGATCAGGAAGTTGGACGTGCGCTGCTCGCCGCTCGGGCGGATGAACAGGTCCACGTCCGGCATGTCACGGTGGTACATGTACTTCGCGAAGGTCTTCTCGTTGACCTTGGACGGGTCGAGCCGGCCCTCCGCGACGTCCTTGGCCAGCGCCGCCGCCGCGTCCGCGATCTCGGCGCGGCCGCCGTAGTTGACGCACATGTACAGCGTCATGGCGTCGTTGTCGCGGGTCATCTCCTCGGCGACCTGCAGCTCCTGGACCACGGACTTCCACAGCTTGGGCATGCGGCCCGCCCAGCGGATGCGGATGCCCATGTCGTTCATCTCGTCGCGGCGGCGGTGGATCACGTCGCGGTTGAAGTTCATCAGGAAGCGGACCTCGTCGGGCGAGCGCTTCCAGTTCTCGGTGGAGAAGGCGTAGAGCGAGAGGTTCTTGACGCCCAGCTCCAGGCAGCCCTTGAGCACGTCGAGCACGACGGCCTCGCCGACCTTGTGCCCCTCCGTGCGCGGCAGCCCGCGCTCCTTGGCCCAGCGGCCGTTGCCGTCCATGACGATGGCGACGTGCTCGGGGACCAGCTCACCCGGGATCTTGGGCGGCTGCGCGCCGCTGGGGTGCGGGGCGGGCGGGAGGTACTCCCGGGTCCGCTTGCCGCCGAAGAGTCCGCGCCGTGCCACAGCCATGTGCCCTACTTCTTCTCTGCTACGTCTGCTACGACGAATTGCCGACGGATGCCTTAGTGGGCCACGTACCGGAGCGAACGCAGCCCGCGTTCCAGGTGCCACTGGACGTAGGCGGCGACCAGCCCGCTGCCTTCGCGGCGGTGCCGCGGCTCGCAGGCGTCCGCGGTCTCCCAGTCGCCGGACAGCAGCGCGCCCAGCAGCTCCAGTGTCTCAGGGGAGGGTACGACACTCCCCGGCACCCGGCAGTCGGAGCACAGCGCTCCGCCGGTCTGCACGGAGAAGAAGCGGTTCGGCCCCGGCAGCCCGCAGGCCGCGCAGGCCGCGAAGGACGGCGCGTAGCCGTTGACCGCGAGCGAGCGCAGCAGGAACGCGTCGAGGACCAGGTGCGGCTCGTGCTCGCCGCTCGCGAGGGTGCGCAGCGCGCCGACGAGCAGCAGGTACTGCTGGACGGCGGGCTCGCCCTCGTTCTCGGTGAAGCGCTCCGCGGTCTCCAGCATCGCCGAGGCCGCGGTCCAGCGGTCGTAGTCGACCGCTATCCGGCCCCCGTAGGGGGAGATCGTCTCGACCTGGGTGCACAGCGCGAGATGGCGCCCGACGAGTTCGTCCCCGCGGCAGAAGAACTGCACGTCCACATGCGAGCAGGGCTCGAGCCGGGCGCCGAACTTCGACTTCGTCTTGCGCACCCCGCGCGCCACCGCGCGGACCCGGCCGTGCTGCCGGGTCAGGATGGTGATGATCCGGTCCGCCTCGCCCAGCTTCTGGGTGCGCAGCACCACCCCGTCGTCCCGGATCAGACTCATGGGTCCATTCTGACGCGTCGGCCCCGGTGCTCGGGACCACTCTCAGGGGCGAAGGGTGCGTGCCGCGACCGCGAGGGTCGCGTCGGTCTCCTCGCGGTTGAAGCCGAGGCACTGCCCGATCGCCCGCAGTACCGACCGCTCGGCGGGCCGGTAGGGCCCGTCCGCGAGCGCGACCAGCGCGCCCTGGGTCAGCACCCGGGTCAGCCCCGGCCCGAGCAGGTGCGGCACGAGCGGCTCGATCGCGGTGTGCAGCTCGACGACGAGGGCGCTGCCGCAGCCGCAGACCTCTCCCAGCGGGTCCTCCTCCTCGGTCGAGGCGGCAAGGTCCGCGAGCAGTCCCGGTTCGTCGAGGTCGGCCCAGCCGGCCTCACGCAGCACGCTGATCGCGCTCTCCTTCACCGCGGGTGCCGCCCCCGGCCCGCCGGAGGCGGCGAGCACGGCGAGCGCCACGGCGTGCTGCGCGTTGCGCAGCAGGGCCAGGAGCTGGCCGGAGGTGGGGTGGGCGAGCGCGTCCAGCCCGTACCGGTGCCGGCAGGAGGTGCACTGCAGCGTCGCCGCGGTGCGGCGCAGGGGCAGCAGCGGGATCCCCGCCAGCCGGAGCCAGTTGCGGCCGCGCTGTCTGCGGTAGTTGCGGTCGCCGCCGCAGGCGAGGCAGTAGAACTCCCCGAGCAGCTCGGTATGCCACCGGGCTGAGACAGCGACCACGTGCGCCACGTTGGGCTCCTGCCTGCGTCGGCCGAGACCGCCCCGTCGCCGTCCCGACTGAGCAATGATGCTGCCACGCAGATGACGCCCTGTCAGCACCCCCGACGAGCCCGAAAGGGACGCGAGGAACAGCGCGAGCAACCACCGGCATGCGGATGGCCCTGCTCGTGCGGCGACTCACCACTCAGGGTGGCTTGTCGCGCAGTCCTCGCGCCCCTGAGGAAGGCGAAACTTCCCCTTGAGTGACTAGCGCTGCGCGCGGTTGACGGCGGAGACGATCGCCTTGATCGAGGCGCGGACGATCGAGGTGTCGATGCCGACGCCCCAGACGACCTTGCCGTCGACCGCGCACTCCCAGTACGCCGCGGCCTGGGCCCCCGAGCCCTGGCTCAGGGTGTGCTCGGCGTAGTCCAGGACCCGGACGTCGACGCCGACGCCAACCTGGCTCAGCGCGCGGACGAACGCGTCGGCCGGGCCGTTGCCGGTGCCCTCCAGGGTGACGTTCGCACCGTCGACGACCGCGTCGACCGTGATGGTCTCGGTGCCGTCCGCGGCCGAGGAGGCCTGGTGCGAGCGCAGCTGGATGCGGCCCCAGGGCGCGTCGGGGGTGGGCAGGTACTCGTCCTCGAAGACGGCCCAGATCTGCGCCGGCGTGACCTCGCCGCCCTCCGCGTCCGTCTTGGCCTGGATGATCTTCGAGAACTCGATCTGCATCCGGCGCGGCAGGTCCAGGTTGTGGTCGTTCTTCAGGACGTAGGAGACGCCGCCCTTGCCGGACTGGCTGTTGACCCGGATGACCGCCTCGTACGAGCGACCCACGTCCTTCGGGTCGATCGGCAGGTAGGGGACGCCCCAGGTGTACGTGCCGACCGGCACGCCCGCCGCGGCCGCGTCCGCCTCCAGGGCGTCGAAGCCCTTCTTGATCGCGTCCTGGTGCGAGCCGGAGAAGGACGTGTAGACCAGGTCGCCGACGTAGGGGTGGCGCTCGGCCAGCGTCATCTGGTTGCAGTACTCCCAGGTGCGCCGGATCTCGTCGATCTGGGACAGGTCCACCTCGGGGTCGACGCCCTGCGAGAACAGGTTCAGCGCGACGTTGACCAGGTCCAGGTTGCCGGTTCGCTCGCCCTGGCCGAACAGGCAGCCCTCGACGCGGTCGGCGCCGGCCATCACGGCCAGCTCGGCCGAGGCGACGCCGGTGCCGCGGTCGTTGTGGGGGTGGGTCGACAGCGCGACGAACTCGCGGCGCGACAGGTTGCGCGACATCCACTCGATCTTGTCGGCGTAGACGTTCGGCGTGGAGCGCTCGACGGTGGTCGGCAGGTTCAGGATGATCTCGCGGCCCTCGCCCAGCTGCCAGACGTCCATGACGCCCTCGCAGACCTCCAGGGCGAAGTCCAGCTCGGTGTCGATGAAGATCTCCGGCGAGTACTGGTAGCCGAAGATCGTGTCGTCGCCCAGGATCTTCTCGCCGTACTCCATGACCAGGCGGGTGCCGTCGACGGCGATCTGCTTGATCTCGTCCTTGGAGGCGTGGAAGACCACCCGGCGGAACAGGGGCGAGGTCGCGTTGTACAGGTGGACCGTGGCGCGCGGGGCGCCGCGCAGCGACTCGACCGTGCGCTCGATCAGCTCCTCGCGGGCCTGGGTCAGGACGGAGATGGTCACGTCCTCGGGGATCGCGCCGTCCTCGATGATCGAGCGGACGAAGTCGAAGTCGGTGGCGCCGGAGGCGGGGAAGCCGACCTCGATCTCCTTGTAGCCCAGCTTGACCAGCAGGTCGAACATGGCGCGCTTGCGGGCCGGGGACATCGGGTCGATCAGGGCCTGGTTGCCGTCGCGCAGGTCGGTCGACAGCCAGCGGGGGGCCTTGGTGATGACCTTGCTCGGCCAGGTGCGGTCCGGCAGGTCGACGGTGCCGAAGGGTACGTAGCGCTGGAACGGCATCCCTGACGGCTGCTGGCGAACGGTCGCTGCGGTGATCGGGGTGGGACGCTCGTTGAAGGGCTGCTGGCTCATGGTGGGTGAGTCTCCTGATGCTCGTCGCTCCGAGAGGCGGCCGACGGCTGCGGAAATCAACTAACGCGCAGCACCCACCCCCGCGGCGAGGGAGTCGGCCTCGATCAACTCGGGCCCTCGCCGCGGCAGCTAAGAAGAAGCAGACCGCTACGCATGATGTCTGCCAGAGTAACCCAGACGCGACGGAGAGCTAAGCGAAACCCGCCGGTAGTCCGCTTGGTGAGACGGGAGGTCTGGACCACTGCCCCCCTGGGTGGACTGCTCGCGGTCAAGAGTCAAGGGCAGAAAGCTCTCCTCTTTCGTCGCTCCTCGGAGCACACTGATTACTATGCGCATCATGGTCACCCGCACCGGCGGGTCCGCCACGACGGAGCACTGGGCCCTGCTCGACACCGAGGGTCGCCCTGACGCTCCCCACATCCACGCCCTGGTGCGCGAGGCCCTCGGCGCCTGCGGTCGCAACCCCTCCCTGGGCCTTCCGCACGCCCCGCACTTCGCCTACGCCATCACCGTCGACGGCCGCCCGACCGGCTACTGTGCCGACCCCCAACTCACGTCCTCGCAGCGGTCGTTGATATCCCTGGTACTGAACGGCAGCTGACCTCCGCGAGTGACGTCCCCGCGCACGACCGCGCGACCGCGGACGGAAGCCACCGTCCCCGCGTCCGGGGCCCAGGCACGGGCCGGGGGACGCGGGGACGGTGTGCTGCGTCAGCCGCGGAGAGGCACCTCCGCGGTGACGGTCAGGGGCAGGTCGGCCACGCTGCGGCCGGCCTGGATCCGGTAGACGCTCGGGCGGGCGGTCCAGGTCCCGTCCGTCCAGGTCTGGAAGGCACGCAGCGGCACCCGGACGCGCGCTTCCGCCTGCTCCCCCGGCTCCGCGGTCACGGCCGCGAAGCCGGCAAGCGCGGTCCGCGGCCGCGACGCGTCCGAGCCGTCCGGGGACAAGTAGAGCTGGACGACCTCGCGTCCGGCCCGTGCGCCGGTGTTGCGCAGCCGGACCACCGCCTCCACGGCCGCGGCGTACGGGTCGTCGCCCGTCGGCGCGGGCAGCACCCGCACGTCGAGGCCCTCGTAGGTCCACTCCGTGTAGCCCAGGCCGTGGCCGAACCAGTAGGCCGGGGCGGCGCTCCCCGGGCGCTGCCAGGCGCGGTAGCCGACGAAGAGGCCCTCCGCGTAGTCCAGCCGTCCCTCGACGGGCTCGACGTCGCCGACCGGGACGTCGGCCTCGTCGGCGGGCCAGGTGGTGGGCAGGCGGCCGCCCGGCTCGCGGGCGCCGGTGAGGACGTCGGCCAGCGCCGCGCCCGCCTCCTGGCCCGGGAACCAGGCCAGCAGCACCGCCGCGACCCGGTCCCGCCACGGCATCAGCACCGGCGCGCCGGCGTTGACGACGACCACCGTGCGCGGGTTGGCCTCCGCGATGCGGGCCACGAGCTCGTCCTGACGGCCAGGCAGGGCCAGCGACACGCGGTCGACGCCCTCGCTCTCGACCTCCTCGGTCGTGCCGACGACGACCACGGCCACGTCGGCGGCGGCCGCCGTCGAGACGGCCTCCTCCAGCAGCTCGTCGGCGGTGCCAACGGGCTCGCCGTGGCCGAGGGTGAAGGAGACCAGGCCGAAGCCGGCGAAGCCGCCGCTCTCGGGCAGCACGTGCCGCAGCCTCAGCGTCACCGGCGCGCCCGCGTCGGCGACCTCCAGGTCGAAGACGCGCTCCGGCGGGTTGAGGAAGGCCGCTGCCGGGTCCTCGCCCTCCGGCCGCACCGCGTCGTCGAAGAGGACCGCCCCGTCCGCCTCCAGGACGAAGCGGCCGACGCCGCGGATGCCGAGCCGGTGCAGGCCCGCCCGGCCGGGCCGGAGCGTGCCGGTGAGCTCGACCGCCGCGAGGTCCGCGAAGGAGAGGCCGGCGGGCAGCTGACCGATCCAGCGCGCCGCGCCGTCGGGCAGCGAGGCCGTGCCGAGCTCCGCGCCGTCGCGGCCGAGGAACCGGGCCTCGGTGCGAGCGGCGAGCGGGCGCAGGTGGACGTTCGGGTCCGCGCCGACGGCGTAGGCCAGCGCGGCGCCCTGCGGCAGTGCGGACCGCAGGCCCTCCAGCGGGCTGACCACGTGCGTCGGGAAGACCTGCGCGGATCCGCCGCCGCCGATCCGCGCCTCCTGCGCGGCCTGGCCGATCAGCGCGATCGTGCCGATGCCCTGGTCGCTGCCGCCGCCGAGCGGCAGCACGCCGTCGTTGGCCAGCAGCACCATGCCCGCCGCGGCGACCTCGCGGGCCAGGGCCTCGCCGTCGATCGGCGCGGGCAGGTCCTCGGCCGGGACGGCGGCGGGCGCGCCCTCCAGCAGGCCGACGCGGGCGGCCAGCCGCAGCACGCGGCGGGCCAGCCCGTCGACGGTCTCCTCGGGCACCAGTCCGTCGCGTACCGCGCGGACCAGATGCTCGCCGTAGACGGTCCCGGGGCCCGGCATGGCGACGTCCAGGCCCGCCAGCGCGTCGCGGACGGTGTCGCGGGCGCCGGTCCAGTCCGAGACGAGCATCCCGTCGAAGCCCCACTCGCCGCGCAGGACGTCGTTGTTCAGCTCCTGGTGCTCGGTCATGAAGTCGCCGTTGACCTTGTTGTACGCGGCCATCAGACCCCACGGCGAGGCCTTGCGCACGATGGCCTCGAACGGCGCGAGGTAGAGCTCGCGCAGCGTCCGCTCGTCCACGCGGACGTCGACGGTGAAGCGGTCGGTCTCGGAGTCGTTGGCCACGAAGTGCTTGGGCGTGGTGCCGACGCCGCCGGACTGGACGCCGGACACGAAGGCCGCGCCCAGCTCTCCGGTGAGCAGCGGATCCTCCGAGTACGCCTCGAAGTGCCGTCCGCCGCGCGGGCTGCGGTGCAGGTTGACCGTCGGCGCCAGCACCACGTGCGCGCCCTTGCGGCGTGCCTCCTGAGCCAGCAACTGGCCCGTGCGGTGCGCCAGTTCCGGGCTCCACGCGGCCGCCAGCGCGGTCGGCGAGGGCACCGAGACGGACGGGTCGTCCGGTGTCCAGTTCTCGCCGCGCACGCCGGCCGGCCCGTCGGACATCACCAGCCGGCCCAGGCCGATGTCGTCGTCGGCCGGCAGCGACCACATGTCCGCGCCGGCGAGCAGGGCGACCTTGGCGGTCAGGTCCAGCTTGCCGAGCGCCGCCTCGACGGCCGTCTCACGCTGCTGATCGGGTGTCATCTCTCATGCATCCTTTCTCACTCCCCCGGTTGCCGCCTCTTCAACTCTCCGTCAGATCCAGCCGTCGAGCGAGGCCATGAACCCGTCGAAGTCGTCGCGGTGGACGGTGTGGCCGGCGCCCTTCACCACCCGGACCTCGAAACCGCGCTCGCGCAGCGTCTCCTGGTCCCCGGCGGAGAGCAGGAAGCTCGGGTCCGCGACCTGGACGAGCGAGGGGACGACCGGCCCGGTGGGCATCATCGAGTGCCCGCCGGCCTCGCCGAGCATGCCGATCGTGGCCCGGTCCCACACGGCCAGCGTCTCCAGCTCGACCTCGACGTCCTCCGGAGCCCAGCGCGGGTTCATCGCGGCGACGGACTCCCGCGTGGCGTGCTCGGCGAACTGCACGAACATCGCCGGGTCGAACTCGTCGCCCGCAGCCGGGATGTTCCAGCCCGGGTCGGAGTAGACCGCGCGCTTCGGCCGCAGCCGGTCGACGGCGAGGGAGAGGGTGAGGCCGCCGAGGGAGTGCCCGATCGCGAGGTCGGCGCCGACCGGCAGGGTGTCGACCAGGTCCTGCGCGAACAGTTCGGGGGTGTACTCGCCGCGCTCGGACGCGCCGTGTCCGCGCAGGTCGACCGCGATCACGCGGTAGCCGCGGTCGGCGAGCGCCGGGGCGACCAGACGCCAGGTACGGGAGTCGGACATGACGCCGTGGACGAGCAGGGCCAGGCGGTCGCCGGTGCCCCACTCACGGGTGTTGAGCTTCATCTGGTGCGTGTGCCTTTCAGGATCGCGCGTCCGCCGGATCTCAGCGGACGGAGCGGATGGGTCGGATGGCCAGGGCGCCGAGCACGGCGAGCACGCCGCCCGCGGCGAAGAGCAGGTCGTAACCGCCGAGGCCGACCAGCGTCGAGGCGACGAACGGCGCCACGATCTGCGGTCCGGCGTTGGCGACGTTCAGCACGCCCATGTCGCGGGCGGCGTCCTCCGCCTTCGGCAGGACGAGGGTGACCAGCGCGTTGTCGACGGCGAAGAAGCAGCCGAAGGCGAGGCCGTTGACGACGGAGAAGACGACCATCCCGGCGAAGGTCGGACTGCCGATGGGGATCAGCACGGCCAGCCCGGAGGCCGCGGCCGAGATGCCGACGAAGAGCTTGCGCCGGTCGAGCCGGTCCGAGAGCGGTCCGCAGACCGCGATCGAGACGACCATGGCGACGCTGTTGACCGGTGTCAGCACGGCGGCCGCCGCAGTCGCGCTCATGCCGTGCGGCAGGCGGATGTGGTCCTGCAGGACGTAGAGCTGGTAGCCGCTGACGGCGAAGTAGCCGAGCACGAGCAGCGCCCGGCCGACGAACGCCCAGCGGAAGTCGTGCGCCCTGAGGCTGTCCGCGAAGGCGTGGACCTGCTCGCCGAACCCGGCCGGCGCCTTGGGCGGACGCGGCGTCTCCTTGCCGAGGGAGGTGAAGAGCACGGCGGCGACCGCGACGACCAGGCCGAGCACGAGGTACCCGGTGGCGAAGTGGCCGGAGAACCCGCCGCCGACCAGCACGCCAAGGATGGAGCCGACCGGCACGCCGAGCCCGACGGCGGCCGAGGCGGTGCCGCGGCGCGCGACGGGCACCCGGTCCGGGATCACCGAGGTGATCGCCGCCTGGTAGACGTTCATGACGGCCTGCCCGAGGCACCAGCCGAGGGTGACGAGCAGGATCGAGTTCACCGCGCCCAGCAACATCATCGCCGGCACGGCGAGCAGACCGCCGCCGAGGATCCACGGGTTGCGGCGCCCGGACCGGTCCGAGAGCGCGCCCGCGACCGGGTTGAAGACGGTGGCGAAGACCGCGCTCACCCCGGCGACCAGGCCCAGCATGGCGACCTTGTCGTGCGGGGCGATCTTCTCGATCTGGAGCGGCAGCAGGATGCCGCCGACGCCGACATAGAGCGCGTACATCGCCGTGTTGCCGCCGAAGAGCAGCGGCAGCAGGCCTCTGGAGGGTCTCGCGTCGTCCGCGTCGGCAGCGTCGTGGGGTGCGGTCACGGCTGCCGGCGCCGGGGTGGGGGTCGGTTCGGAAAGGGCCACGTCGCCCTCCTGGTTCCTGACTAGGAGCTGGTGGGTGGGGATGCCGCGGTCGGTCGAGGGGGTCCGCCGCGGCTGGGGTCTCGCAACCCCGCGCCGCTCCTTGTGAGGCGCTTGCTTACACGTGTCACCTGACTCGTGTAAGCACATGTCTAGCATTGGTTTTGACCCAAGACCAGCCCCTGGACCCGACGAGTCTGCAAAGATGTGGACCGCCATGAGCGAAACGTCATCAACCGCGCCCACAAGCGCGGACGTCGCCCGCCTCGCGGGCGTCTCCCGGGCCACCGTCTCCTACGTGCTGAACGACACGGCGGGCGGGCGGGTCAGCGAGAAGACCCGGCTGCGCGTGCGCGCCGCGGCCGACCAGCTGGGCTACGTCCCCCACGCGGCCGCGCGCTCCCTGCGCGCCGGTCACACCGGCCTGGTGCTGATGGCCGCCCCGGAGATCACCTTCGGGCCGCTCTTCAACGAGTTCTTCACCGATCTGCGCGCGGGCCTGCGCGACCACGGCTACACTGCGGTCCTCTACGGCACCCGCGGCGACCTCTCCGGCCGCGAGATCGCCCGCGCCTGGGCCGAACTGCGCCCGACGGCGGTCATCACCGGCGTCACCGACGACCTGACGCCCGAGGGCGTGGAGATCCTCAAGCGCTCGGGCACCCGCGCCGTCCTCGCCCTCACCGAGCGCCCCGTCCCGGGTGCGCACTCGCTCATCCTCGACCAGAGCGGCGTCGGCGCGACGGCCGGCGAGCACCTGGTGGCCCGAGGCCACCGCGCGATCGGCGTCCTCATGCCGACCGACGCCACGCTGCGCCGCTTCAGCGGCCCCCGGCTCGCCGGGCTGCGGGAGGCCGCGGACCGCGCGGACGTCCGCGTCGAGCCGCTGGACCTCGACTACACCGAGGAGTCGGCGGCGGCCCTGGCCGCGCGCTGGCCCTCACTCGGGCTGACGGCGCTGTTCTGCTACAACGACGAGTACGCGGCCCTGGTCCTGGCCGCGTTCCAGGACGCGGGCGTCTCCGTCCCGTCGGACGCGGCCCTCGTCGGCGCGGACGACCTCATGCTGGCCCGCGTTCTGCGGCCCCGCCTGACGTCGGTCCACGTCTCCCTGCCCAAGGGGCTCGCGCTGGCGGACCTCATCGACCGCCTCATCCGCGAACCGGACACCCCGCCGGAGACCCACGCGCTGGGCAGCGCGCGGATTGCGGTGCGGGAGAGCAGTTGACAAGCCGCTGACGAGCGAACGGTCCGGGGCCGCGCAAGGCCATCCGCACCGGGTGGTTGCTCGCGCACAGGCGGCGGAGCCGCAGGTCAGCAGAGCCCCGCGCCCCTGAGGTGAGTGCAACTGCCGCTCAGAAGCCCAGCTTCCTGAGCTGCTTCGGGTCGCGCTGCCAGTCCTTCGCGACCTTCACGTGCAGGTCGAGGAAGACCGGCGTGCCGAGCAGGGCTTCGATCTGCTTGCGGGCGGCGGTGCCGACCGCCTTGAGGCGGGCGCCGCGGGTGCCGATGACGATGGCCTTCTGGCTCTGCCGCTCGATGTAGACGTTCGCGTGGATGTCCAGCAGTGGGCGGTCCGCGGGGCGGCCCTCGCGGGGGATCATCTCCTCGACCACGACCGCCAGGGAGTGCGGCAGCTCGTCGCGGACGCCCTCCAGTGCGGCCTCGCGGATCAGCTCGGCGACCATGATCTGCTCGGGCTCGTCGGTGAGGTCCCCGTGCGGGTAGAGCGTCGGGCCCTCAGGCAGCAGCGGGACGAGGAGGTCGACCAACAGCTCGACCTGGTGGCCGTCCTTCGCCGAGACCGGAACGATCTCCGCCCACTCGATCCCGAGCTCCGCGCCCAGCTTGGCCACGTCGAGCAGCTGCTCGGCCAGGCGCTTGGAGTCGACGAGGTCGGTCTTGGTGACGATGGCGACCTTGGGGGTGCGCTTGATCCCGGCGATCTCCTTGGCGATGAACTTGTCGCCGGGGCCGATCTTCTGGTCGGCGGGAAGGCAGAAGCCGATGACGTCGACCTCGGCCCAGGTCGTCCGCACGACGTCGTTGAGGCGCTCGCCGAGCAGCGTGCGGGGCTTGTGGAGCCCGGGTGTGTCGACGAGGACGAGCTGCGCGTCGGGGCGGTGCACGATGCCGCGCACGGTGTGGCGGGTGGTCTGCGGACGGTCGGAGGTGATCGCAACCTTGGTGCCGACGAGCGCGTTGGTGAGCGTGGACTTGCCGGCATTGGGCCGCCCGACGAAGCAGGCGAAACCCGAACGGTGCTGCTGGGTAGAACTCATACGGCCATTCTCCCCTACGCGGGGAAGGGGTGTGGTCAGAGCCAGCGCTGCGGGTCGGTGAGGTCGATGTCGATCGGGAACGGCACCTCCAGCGTGAGGCGGCCACGGAAGATGCCCTGCGGCGCGTAGCTGCTCGTCGTCTCCTCCCGTTCGAAGACGTGCACGGCGAGCTCGCCCTTCTCGTTCTCGACCCGCCAGTAGTGGGGAAAGCCCGCGCCCGCGTACTTGCGCGGCTTGACGTCGCGGTCGCGCTCGACCGAATCCGGTGAGACGACCTCCACCGCGAGCAGTACGTCCTCCGGCCGGTAGTCGGACTGCTGGTCGTCGATGACGGCCGCCCGCGGCACGATCATGAGATCCGGCTCCGGCCGGTCGCGCTTGCCCAGCGTGACCGTCATCTCCCGGATGACGGCGAGATCCACAGGACGCGCGGCCAGCAGCCCGTACTGGAGCAAGTTGATCGCGTAGTTGTGGAAGTTGCGCTGTGGGCTCATGAAGACGAGGTTCCCGTCGAGAAGCTCCGTGTGCGGAGGCAGGTCGGGGAGCCTGTCGAGATCGGCCGCGGTCCAGCCGCCCTCGGGCGGGATCGGCCACGTCGGGGTGTTCGTCGGTGCGACGGTCATCGTTGCTCCCATGGGCCAGATCCTCGTCGTCCCGATCAGCGTACCCAGAGCCTTTTGCTGATCACTCACCCGAACGTGGGAGCGCAGGCCGCGAGCGCTGGTGCGCCTGCGCACTACTTGCCGCGCTTGAACAGCGCACCCAGGCCGCCGATCACGGTGAACACGGCGACGATGATGGAGACCGCGAGCCAGCCGGGGTTGTTGTCCTGCTGCCAGTGGCCCATGCCCATCAGCACGAACAGCACGCCACAGATGAACGCGACGCCCTTCATCACGTCTGCTCCCCCACCGCCGCTCGGCACCGCGCGAACACCGACGCCCCGACCCTAGTCGGCCTCGGGGCGTTGGCAAGAGATCGGACTCGAAGGCCGCCTCAGTCGACGACGACGGTGTCCCGGACGACCGCGTCCGTGCCGGCCAGGTAGACCGGGGTGCCGGTGCCGCCGAGGTCGCGGGCGGCGGCGAGGTCCGGCTCGGCGAGGTGGTTGGCGTCGCTGACGACGGCCGCCGCCTCCAGGCTCTTCGCGCCGCTGGCCACCGCCATGGCGACGGCGGTCTGCAGGGCGCTGAGGTGCAGGGACGGGAGGGAGACGGTCGCGGCGACATACGTGCGGCCGGTCTCGTCGCGGACCGCGGCGCCCTCGGCGACGCCGTTGCGGGCGCGGGCCGACCGGGCCAGGGTGATGATCTTCTTGTCTTCGGCGTCAAGCTCGACGGACTGCTCGCTCATGGCACGAGGATAAGGTCTGCGGCCCCGTCATGATCGGTCGTGCTCACGGTGTGGTCCCGACGTGGCGCCGCCGCCCCCGCTGCCGCCCCCGAGGGGCAGCGTCAGCCGCACCTCCTCCTCGACGAAACCGAAGGCCGTGTGGAAGCCCCGGGCGGCGGTGTTCGCCGCGCCGGTCTGCCGGGTGACACCGGCCGTCCCACGGGTCTCCGCCCGCGCGCGGGCCGTCGTCACCAGCGCAGGCCCGCAGGCGCTAGCTTGGCCGCTCATGACGGCTCTTCGAATCGGTGTGATGTACGACCGTGCCTGGGACCCGGCCGGGCTGCCCGCGTTCGCGCGCGAGGTCGAGGCGCTGGGGGTGGACGACCTGTGGGTGGTCGAGGACCTGGGGTGGAACGGCGGGATCTCGGCTGCGGCGGTCGCGCTGGGCGCGACGGAACGGCTGCGGGTCGGACTGGGGATCGCGCCGGCGCCGCTGCGCAGCCCCGCGCTGCTGGCGATGGAGATCGCGACGCTGGCGCGGGTCTTCCCCGGTCGGCTGGTGGCCGGGGTCGGGCACGGTGTGCGGGAGTGGATGCGCCAGGTCGGGGTCGCGCCACGGTCGCCGCTGGCGCTGCTGGAGGAAACCCTGGGCGCGCTGCGCGGCCTCCTGCGCGGCGAGCGGGTCACCGTTGACGGCCGGGAACTGCGCATCGACGGTGTGGAGTTGGTCCACCCGCCCGCGAAGGACGCGGCGCCTCAGGTGATCGCGGGCGTCGTCTCGCCCAAGTCCCTGGAGTTGGCGGGCCGCGCCGCCCAGGGGACGCTCGTGGCCGAGGGCCACGGGCCGCAGGACCTCCGCGCGGCCCGGGCGGCGGCGGAGCGGGGTGGCGCCGACGGCGACCACACGATCACCGTGTTCACGTTCCTGGGCCTGGGCGAGGCGGCTGCGCCCGCCCTGCGGGAGGCCGTGCGCGGCCACGCCGAGTGGCTCGGCCGCGACGTGTCGGAGACGTTCGCCGCCGGGGGTACGCCGGAGGAGGCCGCGACGGCCATCCGCTCCCTCGGCGACGCGGGCGCGGAGACGGTCGTGGTCCGCGTCTGCGGCCCGGAACCGCTCGCGCAGCTGCGCGAGGTGATGGGAGCCCTCACCGGCTGACGCCCGGGCGCGGACCGCAGACCCGCGGACGCGCGCGGCCCGGACTGCCCCGGCCCAAGGGCGGAGGCCCCGGGCCGAGTGCGCGGGGCCGCGGGCGGGGGGCGCGGGCCGAGTGCGGGGGCCGAACGCGGGGGCCCTCACCGGCTGACGCCCGGGCGCGGACCGCAGACCCTCGGACGCGCGCGGCCCGGACTGCCCCGGCC
>NZ_BBPP01000035.1:85673-90954 GCF_000787835.1 Streptacidiphilus melanogenes | reverse complement strand
GGTCTTCCCGTTCCGTCCTCTTCGGGCCGGTCACCGGGGCAACTCGATCGACTGTACGCGACCCTGGCCGCAGATCCAAATCACCGCCCGGCGAGCGCGTCGAGTGCCTTGCGGTCGAGGCCGGAGGCCTTCTCGACCTCGGACGCGTCGACCGCGCCGCAGTCCAGCCCGCGCAGCAGGTAGCCGCTGAGGGCCTTCGCCGTCGCCGGCTCGTCCATGACGTCGCCGCCGCTGCGGGCGACGTACGCGGCAAGGCGGGCCGCGGCCGCGGCCAGGCCCTCACGGTAGAAGGCGTAGACGGCGGCGTAGCGGGTGGGCAGGTGACCGGGGTGCATGTCCCAGCCCTGGTAGTAGGCGCGCTCCAGCGAGCGGCGGACCAGACGGTGGTGCAGCTGCCAGGCCGCGTGGACCTGCTCGGCGGGGCCGGTGGGGATCACGTTCGTCGAGCCGTCGGACAGGCGCACGCCGGTCCCGGCCGCCGCGACCTGCATGACGGCCTTGGCATGGTCGGCGACGGGGTGCTCCATGCTCTGGTAGGCGGCGCTGACGCCGCACGAGGCGCTGTAGTCGAAGGTGCCGTAGTGCAGGCTGGTCGCCCGGCCGTCGGCGGCCTCGATCATGCGGGCCACGGTGGCGCGGCCGTCCGCGCCGAGGATGGCCTGGGTGGTCTCGATCTGGATCTCGAACCCGATCCGCCCGGCCGGAAGGCCGGTGGCCTCCTCGAAGCCGGCGAGAAGGCGCGCCATCGCGGCCACCTGCTCCGGGTAGGTCACCTTCGGGAGCGTCAGCACCAGACCCTCGGGCAGGGTGCCGTCGCCCGCGTCGAGCAGGCCGGTGAGGAAGAGATCGAGGGTGCGCACGCCCCGGGCGCGCACGGCGGACTCCATGCACTTCATGCGGATGCCGACGAACGGGGGCGCGGTCCCGTCGGCGACGGCCTCGGCGACGAGGCGCGCGGCGCGCTCGGCGGCGGCGTCCTCCTCGGCGTCGGGACGCGGGCCGTAGCCGTCCTCGAAGTCGATGCGCAGGTCCTCCACGGGCTCGCGCTCGAGCTTGGCGCGGACGCGGTCGTGCACGTCGGCTGCGAGCGCGGCGTCGGTCTGGCCGACCACGGCGGCGAGGGAGGCGGCGTCGGGGGCGTGGCGGTCGAGGAGGTCGAGGGCCTGGCGGCCCCAGTCGCGGACCAGGTCGCCGACGCCGCGCTCGGCGAGCGCGTCGGCGGGGACGTAGACGGTGTGGACGGGCTGACGGGTGCCCGGGTCGCCCGGGTAGCGCGCGGCGAGGTCGGCGTCGACCCCGGCGAGGTCGGCTTCGATGCCCTCCCGCAGCGTGCTGGAGAACGTGGTTCGCGCGGCCATGACTTCCCCTTCGCCCGACCTCGGATGAGTACCTCGGCCCAGTCAACAGTTTGTTGACGCGACGCTATCCGCGCGTCACACCCGCGTCAACAGTTTGTTGCAACGGCCGAGGACTGCCCTGGAAAACGGATTGCTGTGGGATCACCCACCCGATAGGGATGCCCGGTGACCACAGCTCTCGCACCCGTCCGCCACCGCCCGTTCCGACTGCTCGTCGCCGGGCGCGCCGCGAACATGCTGGGGAACGGGGTAGCGCCGATCGCGTTGGCCTTCGCCGTCCTCGGGATCACCGGTTCGGTGACCCAGCTGGGTGTCGTCGTCGCGGCGCGCACCCTCTTCAACGTCGTCTTCCTGCTCTTCGGCGGGGTGGTCGCCGACCGGATGCCGCGGGGGCTGGTGCTGGTGGGGTCGAGCGTGCTCAGCGCGCTCAGCCAGGGGCTGGTCGCCACCCTGGTCCTCACGCACGAGGCGACCGTTCCACGCCTGCTCGTCCTCTCCGCGCTGAACGGCACCTTCGCCGCGTTCGCGCTGCCCGCCTCCGGCGCGCTGCTGCCGCAGACCGTCCCCGCCGAGGAGCGGCTGAGCGCGAACGCGCTGAACCGGATGGCTGCCAACGGCGCGATGATCGGCGGCGCGGCGCTGGGCGGCGTCGTGGTCGGCGTGTGCGGACCGGGCTGGGGCCTCGCGATCGACGCGGCCACCTTCGCGTGCGCGGGCCTGCTGTTCGCTCTGGTCCGGGTCCCCGCCTTGGGTGGGGACGCCGCAACCGACGGGTCCGGCGGCGGGGCAAAGCCCAGCCTGGTGCGCGAACTCCGGGAGGGCTGGCAGGAGTTCGCGTTGCGGCGCTGGGTCTGGGTGATCGTCCTCGGGTTTGGCTTCCTGAACGCCGCGTTCAGCGGCGCGGTCGAGGTACTGGGCCCGTCGGTGGCGAAGTCGTCGTTCGGCAGCGGCGGTTGGGGGCTGGTCCTGGCGTGCGAGACGGTGGGCATGGTCGTCGGCGGCGTCATCGGACTGCGCTTCCGCCCGCGGCGTCTGCTGCTCGTCGGCACGTCCTGCATGGCGGCCGCCGCGCTGCTGCCCACGGCGCTGGCCCTCGGCCTGCCGCTGCCCGTGCTCGCCGGGTGCAACCTGCTCGCGGGGGTCTGTATCGAGCAGTTCGGCATCGCCTGGGAGACCTCGCTCCAGCAGGAGATCCCGGAGGACCGCCTGGCGCGGGTCTACTCCTACGACGCGCTCGGCTCCTTCGCGGTCATCCCGCTGGCCCAAGCCACGGTGGGCCCGCTCAGCGCCGCGTTGGGCGTGCACGCGACGCTGCTGGTGGCCGGTGCGGTGATCTTCCTCTGCGCCGTGGGCATGGTGTCCGTCCCGGAGGTCCGCGCCCTGCGTGTGCGGACGCCGGACACGGCGGTCGCGGCAGACACGGCGTCCGCGGCAGATACGGCGGTCGCGGTCGTGGCGGGCCCGCTCCCCGCGGACGCGGTCGCCACCGACCCTGCCTGAGTGGGCCCCGAGCGCGCGGCTGCGCCGACGCGTCGTCAGCGCGCCGGGCGGTTCTCCTTGCGCCACACGAAGGCGAGCCCGGACCAGTCCTCCCCCACCGCCGCGACCTTCACGTCCACGACGCCGAGCGGCAGCATCAGCTCGCGCAGGTCGTTGTCGGTGATGTCGCTCGAGTGCCCGGCCGCGCGGCGCGGCCACAGCAGCCACAGGCAGGACTGCGGCAGCAGCCCGGCGACCAGTGTGTCCGCATCGGCCCGCAGGTCGGCCGCCGTCCGGTAGAAGGCGAGGACCACGTCCGCCTCCTCCGGCCTCGCGTCCAGCCGGACGCCCTCGGGGACGGCGGGCACCGGCCAGTCGGCGGGAGCGCGCCACAGCGCGACGCGACATCCCGGCTTGATGCGCAGCTTCTTGGCCAGCGGGGTGCCGGAGTATCCGGAGTCCGTCATGGCTCAGATCCTCGCATCCCGCCCGCCGGTCGGCTCGTGCTGCGGCGCGAGTCCTGGGGGTCATCGGCCCCGGCGGTGATCAGCCGAGGTGCGCCAGCACCTCGTCGACGAACGCCTTCGGCTCCTCGCTCCAGAGCCGGTGACCGGCCTCGGGGAACACGACGAGGTGGCTGCCCGGGTGCAGTTCCGCGGCGCGACGGGCCGGTGCGGTGCCGGCGACGCCGTCACGGCCGCCGGCCAGAACGAGCGGGCGGACGCCGGACGCGGCGAGCCGCGCGAGTCGGGCGGCCCGGTCGGCCGGGTCCGGGGCGCCGGAGTAGAAGACCCCGCGGTACCAGTCGGGCGCGTCCTGCGTGGGCTCGCGGTAGAGCGCGAGGTACTCCTCGCGCCACGTGCCCCAGACGAACGGCACGGTGCGCAGCGTCAACTCGTCCGCCCGCTTCGGCTCGACGTTTCCGGCGGCGAGTTCCTGCTGGGCTGCGACGGCTGCGGGGTACCAGGGTTCGTCGGCGCGTGCGGCGCGGATCGCGGCAACCTCGTCCTCGTCGGGTTCGCGTGCGACGACGCCCGCGGGCGTCACCAGGACGAGCCGGCGGATCCGTCCCGGGTACGCGGCCGCGTACTCCTGGGCCGTCAGGCAGGCGGCCGAGTGGGCCAGCAGGTCGAGGGCCTCCAGACCGAGGTGGCGGCGCAGCGCCTCCAGGTCGTGGGCCTGGGCGGTGTACGTGCAGCGGGAGCGGTCCCCGGGCACCGGTGACCGGCCGGTGGCCCGCTGGTCGACGAGGACGAGCGTGCGGTGCTCGTCGAGCCCGCCCAGTCCGCCGAGGTAGCGCACGTCGGCGCCGGGGCCGCCGGGCAGGCAGATCAGCCGGTCCCCTGAACCGCGCTCAAGGTAGCCGAGTTCGGCGCCGTCGTCGCCCGTGTAGCGGTGTTCGGTGAACGCATGAGGCATCCCGGCATCCTTGCACGACGTCAGCGGGGCGGTCCCGCGAAAATCGGGTCGGCCGTGTGGCGCGGCGGTTCTAGGGTGAGCTGGTGACGACTCAGGTGATCGTGCTCAACGGCGGCTCCAGCTCGGGCAAGTCCAGCATCGCCCGCTCCGTGCAGGCGGTCCTGCCGGCACCGTGGCTGGCGGTCTCCGTCGACGACTTCGTCGGGATGCTGCCGCCGTCCCTCCAGGAGTCCGGGGCCGGCATCGAGGTCGCTGCGGACGGAGGGGTGAGCGTCGGGCCGCAGTTCCGGATGCTGGAGGCGGCGTGGATGGCGGGGGTCGCCGCGATGGCGCGGGCCGGTGCGCGCGTCGTCGTCGACGACGTCTTCCTGGGCGGCGAGACGTCCCAGCAGCGGTGGCAGAAGGCCCTGACGGGGCTGGGCGTGCTGTGGGTCGGCGTGCGCTGTGACAGCGCGGTCGCCGCGCGGCGCGAGGCGGAGCGGGGCGACCGCACGCACGGGATGGCCGCGTCGCAGGCGGAGGTGGTGCACCAGGGCGTCGGCTACGACATGGAGGTGGACACCACGCACACCGATCCCCTGGCCTGTGCCAGGACGATCGCCACGCGGCTCCGCTGACGCCGGCGGCCCCAGCCCGCCTCGGCCGAGCGCCGGTACCCCTCCCACAGCGGCCCGCCCGCCCGCGCCAGCGCCTCTCCCACGGCGGCCGCCAGGCGCGCTGTCCCGTCGTCCGCACCCGTGACGACCGCGGCGAACCCCTCGGTGAGGCGGCCGTGGAGGCCCGGATCCGCCTCGGCGAGCCGCCGGGAGAGCCACTTGCCGGCGCCGAGCCAGCGCCCGTCGGCAAGCAGCACCAGCTCCGCCGCGTGCTCCAGCAGGTGCGCGGCGAGGAAAAGCCGCTCCTGGGGGTCCGTGCAGCCGCGCAGATCGTGGAGGGTGTCGGTCAACGCGTAGCGCTTCGTCTCCAGTTGACGCTGCGGCACGGGCGGGGGGCCGGCGGCGAGCCGCTGCCGGGCCTCGTCCTGG
>NZ_BBPP01000035.1:3672-85326 GCF_000787835.1 Streptacidiphilus melanogenes | reverse complement strand
CGGGGGGGGGCCGGCGGCGAGCCGCTGCCGGGCCTCGTCCTGGAGCCGGGCGCCGAGCCCGTCGGCGTCCACGAGCAGGCACCCGTGGGCGGTCATGTGCAGCAGCGGGGAACGACGCGCGGCGGTCTCGCTCGCCGCGAAGCCGTGCCAGTCCCGCTCGCTCTGCACGAACAGCTCCACGGGCCAGCCGGCATGGCGGAGGCTCTCGCGGAAGCGCGACCCCTCCGCCCCGACCAGCACGAGGATGTCCAGGTCCGACGTCGGGGTGCGACGCGAGGTCAGGACACTCCCGGCGAGGAAGGCGGCGCGGGCCGCGGGGAAGCGCGTGGCCACCAGCTCCACCGCTGCGGCCTCCGGTTCGGGACGTGCCATCGTCACTCCTCCGGCCAGTCCACGCCCGCCTCCGCCGCCAAGCGGCGGAGCAGTGCGGGGAGGCTGGTGCCGATGGGCTCGCGCAGGACCTCCGCGGCTGCGTCGTCGTAGGGCGTCGGGTCGGCGTTGACGATGACGACGCGGGCGCCGCCCGCGAGGGCGATGTCGACGAGGCCGGCGGCCGGGTGGACCTGGAGCGTGGTCCCGACGGCGAGGAGGATGTCGCAGGCCGCGGCGATGGCACGGGCCTGGCCGAGGACCTCGGGGTCGAGGTGCTCGCCGAAGAAGACCGTGGCGGGCTTGAGCACACCGCCGCAGGCGGCGCAGGGCGGGTCGGCCTCGCCCGCGCGGACGCGGTCGAGGGCTTCGGCCATGTCGCCGCGGGCGTGACAGCGCGTGCACTGGGTGCGGCGGGCGGTGCCGTGCAGCTCCAGCACCTTGCGCGCGGGGACGCCGCCGAGCTGGTGGAGCCCGTCGACGTTCTGCGTCAGCACGCGCAGCGGCAGTCCGGTGCGCTCGTAGTCCGCGAGGGCCTGGTGGCCGGCGTTGGGCCGGACGTCGAGGACGCCGGTGTCGAGGCGCATCCGCCAGCTCCGGGCGCGGACGTCCGGGTCGGCGAGGTAGCTGCCGATGGTGACCAGGCGTTCGTTGTCGGGGTCGTCGCGCCACAGCCCCTTGGGGCCGCGGTAGTCGCGCAGGCCGGAGTCGGTGGAGACGCCGGCGCCCGTGAGCGCGGCGACGAGGGGGCGGGCGGTGTCGCTCATGAAAGGAAACGTAGCGATCCCACCGTCCGTGGGCGACCGGGTTTTCGGGCTGGTGGCGGCGAGGTGGAGCGGCGGAAAACTGGGCGCCGGCATCTGTTGCGCCGACCTGACTCGGCAGTATGTTGACACCATGTCTAATAAGCAGCCGGCCTGGGCGCCGGAGGACCTGGACCGCTTCCGCGCTGTCCAGCAGCTCGCCTACCGCTGCGCGGAGGCCGTCGCTGCGACCCTGGAGCCCGGCGTCACGGAGAAGCAGACCGCGCGGCGGATGCGGCACTGGCTGATGGAGAACGGCGCGGACGACTGGTTCCACGTGCCGTTCGCGTGGTTCGGCGACCGCACCACGTTCCACCGGTTCCGCACGCCGCTGCAGTTCTTCCCCACCGACCGGCGGCTCGAGGAGGGCATGCCGTTCATCCTCGACTGCGCGCCCGTCGCCGACGGCTACACCGCCGACATCGGCTACGCGGGCAGCCTCGGCGGGAACGCCGTGCAGGCGCAGATCCTCGAGGACCTGCAGGAGTACCGCGCGCTGATCCTCGCCGAGGTGCGCGAGCGCAAGCCGCTCAACGAGATCTACCGCTCCGTCGACGCCCTGATCGCCAAGCACGGCTACGACAACCGCCACCGCGTCTATCCGGGCCGGGTGCTCGCGCACCAGGTCACCCGCCTGAAGGTGCGCGGTCCGCGCGCCGTCGTCGCGGGGTTCGGCGTGCGCAGCCTGCAGACGCTCGGCCGCGAGCTCGTCGCCGAGCGCATCGTGGGCCGCTCGCCGCTGTGGGCCGACGGCAAGTCCTCCGGCCACGCGCCCACCCCGGGCCTGTGGGCCGTCGAACCGCACCTCGGGCTGCGCCAGGTCGGCGCGAAGTTCGAAGAGCTCCTCGTCGTCACCGAGGACGACGCGTACTGGCTGGACCACGACCTGCCGCACGTCCGCACCTGGGCCGCGAAGGCCCCGGCCGGCCCCGGCGAAGCCACCGCCAGGGGCGAGGGCCCGACCGGGGACCTGACCGAGGACGCGACCGAAGAGGAGAGCGCCGCGTGAAGGAGCTCCAGTCCTACGTCACCGCGCCCGACGGGGTACGGCTCGCGGTCTTCGAGTGGGGCGAGCGTTCCGCCGCCACCACCGTCGTCCTGGTGCACGGCTACCCGGACACCCACGCCGTGTGGCGGCCCATCGCCGAGCAGCTCGCCGAACGGCACCACGTCGTCGCCTACGACGTGCGCGGGGCCGGGCACTCCGACGCGCCGCGCGCCGTCCGCTCCTACACGCTCGCCACGCTGGAGGCGGACCTCGGCGCGGTGCTCGCGGAGGTCAGCCCGGACAAGCCGGTGCACCTGGTCGGGCACGACTGGGGGTCGATCCAGTCCTGGGAGTCGGTGACCGGCACCGCCCTCGCCGACCGCATCGCCTCGTTCACCTCCGTCTCCGGTCCGTGCCTGGACCACGTCGGGCAGTGGTTCCGCAGCAAGCTGCGCCGCCCGAACCCGCGCTCCGTGGGCCAACTGGCCTGGCAGGGCGTGCACTCGTGGTACATCGGCTACTTCCATCTGCCGCTGCTGCCCCCGCTGCTGTGGCGCACGGCCATGGTCAAGGCCTGGCCCGCGCTGCTGCACGCGATCGAGGGCGTGCCGCACGGCAGCGGCGCGCCCACGTTCCCGACGGACGCGGTGCGCGGCCTGGCGCTCTACCGGGCCAACATGATCCCGCGGCTCACCCGGCCCCGGAGGCGACCCACCGACATCCCGGTGCAGGTCGTGCTGCCGCAGCAGGACCTCTACGTCACACCCGCGATGGCCGGGCAGGCGCCGCAGCCGTTCGTCGGACGGCTGTGGCGGCGTCCGCTGCGCGCCGGGCACTGGGCGCCGCTGACGCACGAGACGGTGCTGGCCGGCTGGATCGACGAGTTCGTCGCCCATATCGAGGGCGCCCCGGCCGCACCCGACCTGGACCGCGCACAGGTGCGCACCGCCGACGCCGGCACCGCCGACGCCCACAACCCCGACGGGAGCGGAACCGCCGCGTACGCGGGCAAGTTGGTCGTGGTCACCGGGGCAGGCAGCGGCATCGGGCGGGCCACCGCGCTGGCCTTCGCGGACGCCGGAGCCTCCGTCGTCGCCGCCGACCTCAACGCCGAGTCGGCCGCGCGCACCGCCCAGTTGGCCGCTCTGCTCGGTGCGCCGCGCAGCGGCGGCTACGCCGTCGACGTCTCCGACCCCGCCGCGATGGAGGAGTTCGCCAAGGCGGTGCACGCCGAGCACGGGGTGCCGGACGTCGTCGTCAACAACGCCGGGATCGGCCTCGGCGGCGCGTTCCTGGACACCGCGACCTCCGACTGGGACGCCGTGCTGGGCGTCAACCTGATGGGCGTCGTCCACGGGTGCCGCCTCTTCGGCGCGATGATGAAGGAACGCGGCCTGGGCGGACACATCGTCAACATCGCCTCGGCGGCCGCCTACCTCCCCTCGCGCACGCTGTCCGCCTACGCCACCAGCAAGGCGGCGGTGCTGATGCTCACCGAGTGCCTGCGGGCCGAGTTGGCCGACCAGGGCATCGGCGTCAGCGCCGTCTGCCCCGGCTTCGTCAACACCGCCATCGCCAAGGCCACCCGCTACGTCGGTGTGAGCGCGAGCGAGCAGGAGCAGTTGCGCGGCAAGGCCGACCGCCTCTACCGGCTGCGCAACCTGCCTCCGGAGCGCGTCGCGGACGCGGTGCTGCGCGCGGTGCGGGAGAACCGGCCCGTGGTGCCGGTGGCCGCCGAGGCGCGGATCGGGCGGGCGCTCAGCCGCCTGTCCCCCGGCACGCTCCGCTTCGTCGCCCGCCGCGACCTGACCCCGCGCTGAGCGCGACCGACCCTCGATCGACCGTGAACCACGAGGAGCACCTACCGTGACCGCACTCGAGGTCAGCACCGAGCACGCGCCGCTGCAGGCGCGTCGCGTCAGCTTCGACTGGACCCGGACGCCGCTGCACTGGGTTCCGAACGACCCCTTCGCCACGCACATGATCAACGTCCTGCACCTGCTGCTGCCGGCCGGCGAGCGCTGGTTCGTGGACGTCTACAAGCAGGCGCTGCCGCTGGTCCGCGACGCGAGACTGCGCGAGGACATGATCGGCTTCATCGGCCAGGAGGCCGTGCACTCGCAGGCGCACTCCACCGTCCTTGACCACATGATCGCCCAGGGGCTGGACCCGTCGCCCTACACCGACCAGATGGACTGGTTCTTCGAGCACCTGCTCGGGGACCACACCGCGCCGCCCGCAGCCACGGCCTGGTGGCTGAAGGAGCGGGTCGCGTTCATCGCCGCGATCGAGCACTTCACGGCCGTGCTCGGCAAGTGGGTGCTGGAAGCACGGGGTTTCGAGCGCTTCGGCGCCGACCCGGTCATGGTGGACCTGCTGCGCTGGCACGGCGCGGAGGAGGTCGAGCACCGCTCCGTGGCGTTCGACGTCTTCCAGCACCTCGACGGCCGCTACGGCCGCCGGATGCGGGCGATGACCACGGTCTTCCCGACCATGGCCTGGCTGTGGGTCCGCGGCGTGAAGTTCTTCATCGCGAACGACCCGGAGCTGACACCAGCTCAGCGCAGGGCGCTGGAGCCGAAGGTGAAGGACTGGGTGCGCGCCGCCAAGGCCGAGCTGGTGCCGACCCCGAAGGACATCTTCACCGCGGTGCCGCGCTTCATGCGCAAGCGCTACCACCCGACACAGGAGGGCTCGACCGCCAAGGCGCTGGCCTACCTGGCCGGTTCGCCCGCGGCGCGGGCCGCCGCCGAGCAGGCGGAGGCGGCGACGCGCCCGTTGGAGCTGGTCGTCGCGGAGCGGCGCGAGCCCGCCGAGGGCGTCGCGGAACTGGTGCTCTCGTCCGCGAGCGGTGCTCCGCTCCCGGTCTGGGAGCCGGGCGCGCATCTGGACCTGCTGCTGCCCTCGGGCCTGGTCCGGCAGTACTCGCTGTGCGGGAGCCCGGCCGACCGCGACGTCTACCGGATCGGCGTGCGGCGGACGGAGGACACGCGCGGCGGCTCGAAGGAGGTCCACGAGACGCTGACGGCAGGCGCGTCCGTGCAGGCGCACCGGCCGCGCAACCGCTTCCCGCTCGCGCCGGGCAAGGGCCCGCGCTTCTTCGTGGCAGGCGGCATCGGGATCACCCCGATCCTCCCGATGGTCCGCGAGAGCGCTGCTCGCGGAAGTGACTGGCGTCTGCTGTATGTCGGGCGCTCGCGTGCGAGTATGCCGTTCCTCGACGAGATCGGTGCTCTCGCGGAGGCCGAGTCCCGGGTCACCATCGTCGAGACGAACGTCGAGGGCCTGCCCGACCTGTCCGTGGCACTGGAGTCCGCCCCGCACGGTGCGATCGTCCACGTCTGCGGCCCGGAACCGTTGATGGACGCCGTGATCGACACCCTCGGCGCGCTCCGCCCCGGCGTCGAGGCCCGCCTCGAACGCTTCCACCCCGCCGACGGCGCGGCCCACGGCGACACCGTCGAGGTCGAACTGCGGCGCACCGGTGCGACCTTGACCGTCCCGGTGGACCGCAGCGTGCTGAGCGCGGTGCGCGAGCGGGTGCCGGACCTCGCCTACAGCTGCGAGCAGGGCTTCTGCGGCACCTGCAAGGTCCGCGTTCTCGGCGGCACCCCGGAGCACCGCGACGAGCTGCTGACGGTCGAGGAGCGGGCCGACTCCATGCTCATCTGCGTCTCCCGCAGCCAGGACGGCAGGCTGGTGCTGGACGTCTAGGACCCCCGTCGGGGCAGATCAGTTCTGCCGTAATGACCCTGACATGTCGTCAACTGTGGGAAAATGACTGAAATTCGATGGAGGCCCAACAGATCCGATATCCCTGGGAAGCGCCTTGGACACCAAACCGCTGACCGATTCGGCCGTCGACGACATGACGACGGCCACCCGCTACCTCTGCGCGGGCACGCACCTCGACGAAGGATTCGCCCGCGCGGTGATCCGCGAGATCGAGGAGGAGCACCACCGCGCACCGGCCCCGAACCACGGGGTCAACATCATGGTCGTGCACGAGCACGCCCGCCGCGCCGTACAGCGCCTGACCCAGCGCAACCACAGGCTGGCGCTGTGCCTGGCGGTGTCGCTGGTCCTGCAGCCGGCCGCCACGCTGGTGTTCTGGCCGATCGCCGCGATGGCCGGCGGTGACGGGGTCCGCTCCCTCGACCCCCGGTCCTCGCGGATCGCCGCCGGAACCGGCGACCGCCCCGGTTCCGCGCGGCGCCGGGTCATCCTGGGCGCCGTGACGCGCGCGGTCGTGATGCTGGTGGCCGCCTGGATCGTGACCGGCGTCGTGCAGATCCTCCCGACGCCGCTGGTGTACCTGCCCGGGCAGACGCTCGACGTCCTGCTGCTCGTGGTCGCACTGGTGGTGGCGCCGTGGCTGGTGTGCTGGCAGGAGCGCACCGAGGCCTGGCAGACCGTCAGCCGGGAGCTCACCGCCGAGGGCTTCGCGGCCAAGCACCCGCGCACCGCCGACGGGGCGCCGCTCACCGACGGCAACATCACCGTGTACAGCGGTTACTCGCCCTTCGTCGGCACCGGCATCGAACGCCAGACCTGGTCGCTGACCATGCACCTCACGCCCGCCCGCGGACTGACCGGCACCATTCCGGCGCAGGCACAGGCGCAGCGCGGGCCGTGGACCGTGCCGATCGACGCCGACGACCTCGTCGAGGGCCTCGCCGAACGCCTCAGCGCTCTCGGCGCCGGCGCGCCGGGCGCCGCGGCCGGCATCGCCAACCTCGAGGTCACCGAGAAGCTCTTCGTCAACGGCACCGAGCTCCCGCAGCCCTGGGTCCGCGACAGCGGTCTGACCGCCGCGGTGCTCCCGGACGAGGAGCGCCCGCCCGTCACCGAGGTGCCCGAGCAACTGGTGCACGCCCACCGGGGTCGCGACCACGGCCCGGTCCGGCACTGCCTCCGCGTGGAGGTGACCGCATGGGGCGCCGACCTGGTGCTCTCCCTGTTCGTCCAGGTCGTGCTCAGCGGCGGGCTGCTCTCGCTGTCCACGACGACGCTGCTGCTGCCCCCCGTCCGGGCCGGCTACCGGGTGGCCGACTCGGTTCTCGAGCGCGGCGCACGGGGCGGACCGGCCACGACGGATTCGGGCGCTCCGGCAGGCGGCGGGGACGACACCGAGCCGGTGATCGCCGCGCAGTCCCTCAAGGCCGGGCTGAAGGACCTGGCCGCGGCTCCTGCCGCGGTCTACCGGGAGCTGCGCGAGCCCGGTCGGCGCGCCCGGCGCAACGCGGACCTGCTGCGCGCCATCGCGGAGGACCGCACCTTCGACTACGGCGCGCGGCTGAGCCTGCGTGAACTCGCGGCCGACTCGCTCTACCGCAACTACTTCCAGCGCGCGGACGTCACCCGCATCTCCCAGCAGCTGGACATGCGGCTGGTGGACTACCTGGCCCAGATCCTCGAGGCGAACGGGCTGGACACGACCGAGCTCGACGACAGCCGGACCCAGCTGCTCAACGCCGGCGTCATCATCACCGGCGGCTCCATGAGCGGCACCATCGTCGCCGGTCAGCGCAACACCGTGAGCACACCGTCCGCGCAGCGCGGCTGACGAAAGGCGACATCGACCGTGTCCAGGCACGACAGCGGCCACGAGGGCGGCATGGCCAACAGGGGCGTCGGCGACAACGGCCTCGGCAACAAGGGCATCATCATCAGCGGCGGCACCGTGAGCGACTCCGCGCTCGTGGCCGGCGAGAACAACCGGGTGACGGTGCAGCAACGGCACGACGACGCCGGGACCGGCCAGGCCCTCGCGCGGGCGCGGGCGGACGCGGCCCGGCTCGTCGAGCTGCTCGCCTCGGGCGGCTACGACCTCCCCGACGCGCCGACCGCCCACGCGGCCGCGCTCGGCCTGAAGGACGAGCTCGACGAGCAGGAGCCGGACCAGTCGCGGCTGCGCAAGTGGCTGACCAGACTGCGCGGACTCGTCGCGGGCGTCGCACCGCTGGCCGAGCTCGTGGTCGCCGTCGAGGAGAGCGTGCGCATGCTCCTCGGCGGCTGACCCCGCCAACCGGTCAGAGCGCCTCCCGCTTCTGCAGGTACAGGAAGGAGATCCAGCCGGGGATCAGCGGGAGCCAGAAGGTGCACAGGCGGTAGACCAGCACCACCGGCACCCAGGTCGCCACGGCGATGCCGGTGGTGACCTGGAGCGAGTACGCCTGGGCGGCGTCGGAGGAACCGATGCCGCCCGGCATGGGGATCGCGGAGCCGACCGCCGAGCCGACCAGCTGGGCGAAGCCGACCTCCGGGAAGCTCACCCCCTGGCCGAAGGCCCGCGCGCAGAAGTACAGGCTCGCCACCGCCATCAGGGTGACCGCGAGCTGGCCGAGGATGCCGACGGTGAGCTTGCCGGGCTGGCCCATCAGCTCCCGCAGGCGCGGGCCCGCCTCGCGCAGGCGCGCCGCGAGCCAGCGGCGCAGGCGCGGCACGCCGACGCAGACCCCGACGCAGGCGGCGAGGGACCCGGCGGTGATGAGCAGGGTCGCGCCGGTGGGCAGCGAGGCGGCGTAGTTCGCGCCGATCCAGGTGCCGAAGGCGACGAGCAGCCCGAGGTGGAGCACGAAGCCGACGATCTGGCCGAGGGCCACGCTGGCCAGGGCCTGCGTCTGGGCGATGCCGGAGCGGGCGAGGAAGCGGGTGTTCACGGCGGCGCTGCCGAGTCCGCCGGGAGTGGCCAGGTTGACGAAGAAGCCGGAGAGTTGCGCGAGCAGTGCTCTCCTCAGCGACACCCGCTCCGGAACGAAACCGACGATCGCGAAGGTCGCCCCGAGCGAACCGAGCGCCGCCGTGCCGACCGCCGGCACGAGCCAGACCGCGTTCGCGCGTTCCAGCGCCGGAAGCGGGTCGGCATTGTGGCGGAGCACCTGCAGCAGCACGACGTACACGACGATCGCGCACAGCACGAGCGTCACCACGCGCCGCATCCGCAGCCGCTTCGGCGGCCCGCCCACCTCCGCCAGGCTCCCCGTCGCGCCGGCGAGGACCGCATGGGCGCCGTGATCCACGCTCTCGACGCTCCCGGTGTTCTCCGCCTCCGCGCTTTCCGCGCCGCCCGCGCCGTCCGCGGCGGCGGTGGACGTCTCCTCCTCGGGAGCGAGCTCAGGCCCGGAGGTCATGGCGCAGCACGCTCCGCTTCCTCCCCGGTGGGGTGACGTCGACGAACCCCTCCCGCTCGAAGAGGCCACGCGGCCCCATGTGCGAGTAGGAACCGCCCTCAGGCGCAGGAGCAGGATACGTCTCCACGGCTGCCGCCCCCTGCTCCCGTGCGTATGCCAGCGCGCCGCGCAGCAGCATGCCCGTCACGCCGCGCCGACGCCAGGCACCTGGGACGTAGAAGCAGACCAGCGACCACACCGGTGCGTCGTCGACCGGCGCGAGGACGCGGGACCGCGCCAGCGCGCGATACGACGCGCGAGGCGCCACCGAGCACCAGCCGACGGGCTCCTCCCCCGCGAAGGCGAGCACGCCGATCGGTCCGCCGCCCAGCACCTCGTCCTCGAGCGCCTTGACGCGGCCCGGGACGTCGCTCGCCCGGAACTCCGCGCTCGTCATCCGCCAACGCTGGCAGGAGCACCAGCGGAAGGTGCCGTACGCCTCGGAGAAGCGGGCCAGGGCCTGCCTCCCGGGGCCGTCAGCGCGCACCGGACGCACCGAGAGCTCCGCCCGTGACATGCCCTTCCCGTTCCCGGGCGGTCACCGGACAAACCTGAAACTTCTCGACACGAACACCTGCTCGCAACACTCGGCGGAAACACTGCGAGTGGACCCGCACCCGCACTGACCTCCGCAGCAGCACTGCCGCAGCACCGTAGAGGGGATGCCCATGACGCTCAGGCTCAGCCCGTTGGACCACACCTTCTGGAGCCTGGAGTCACCCGACGCCCCGATGCACATCGGCGCCCTCGCCGTCTTCGGCAGCGGACCGGCCGGACCGGTCGACGCCTACGCCGTCGCCGCGCTGCTGACCCAGCGGGCGCAGCGGATTCCGCGGCTGCGCCGGCGGGTGCGGCCCTCGCGCAACCCCTTGGAGGGCCCCGGCTGGGAGGACCAGCCGGACTTCGACGCCGCCACGCAGATCGTCCGGCACGAGCTGTCCGCCGACGTGACCGCGGACCCCTCCGACCCGCGGCTGTGCCGGATCGTCGGCGAGCTGATGGCCCGCCCGGTCCCGCGCGAGGCCCCGCCCTGGGAGATGCACCTGCTCGGCCCGACAACCGGCGGACCGGACGGCGAACCGGTGCTGTTCCTGCTGCTCAAGGTCCACCACGCCGTCGTCGACGGCCTGCGCGCGCTCGAACTCGGCATTCGCCTCCTCGACGGCTACCCCGAAGCGGAGACGCGAGCACCGCAGGCACCGGAGGCGGAGGCGACGACGCCCCGGCCCGCGCCGCTGCGAAGCGTCATCGGGATGGCGGCGGCCACGGGACCCGCGTCGGTGCGGCTGCTGCGGTCGCTGCCGATCGAGGCCCGACGGACCCTGCGCGCGACCGAGATCGCGGGCAGCGCGCTGGTGGCCGCCGCCGACGGCGTGGACCGCGCCCTGCGGCACCCCTCCCCGATGCGGCCCTCGCTGCTGCGCGCCGCCACGCACCGGCCTGCACCCGCCGCGTCGGGCCTCGGGCTGGCGCTCCCGACCCTCGCGGTGGACGACGTCCGGCTCATCCGCAAGGAGCACGGCGGCACCGCGAACGACGTGGTGCTGGCCGTCCTCGCGGGCGCGCTGCGCGGCGCGGGCGAGCGCACGGACGTGCGGGTGATGGTCCCGGTGAGCCAGCGCGGACGCCGGTCCGCAGCCGGCACGCCCGCCGCCGGGAACCGCCTGTCCGGATTCCTGGTGGACCTGCCCGTCTCCGAGGCCGACCCCGTCGCCCGACTGCGTCGCGTCCGGGAGGCGATGGACCTGCGCAAGGCCGCCGGGCCGCGGCGCGGCGCGGGCGCGGTCGCCCTGCTGGCCGACCTCGTCCCTGCGGCGGCCCACCCCTTCGCCGCACCGCTGCTGCGGCCCTCCGCGGGCTTCCTGTTCGATGCCCTGGTCACCAACGTGCCGCTCCCCGACCGGCCCTTCACCCTGGCGGGCATGCCGCTGACGGGCCTGCACCCGCTGGCCCCGCTCGCCCGCCACCAGGCCCTCTCCGTGGCGGTCAGCTCCTTCCGCGGCCGCCTCCACCTCGGCCTGCGCGGCCCGTTCGCCACCCCGGAGCTCTCCCACGCCGTCGAGGCAGCGGCGGCGGAACTCCTCGCCACCTGCTGACAAGTCGACGGCCCGCCTGGGTCCATCCCGTCGTACCGGGTATGGGCAGCGGAAGGGTTCCGGTCGTCGGGCGCCGAGCGCGTCGCCCGCGGCCGTCCCGCTTCACCGTCGTGGGAAGTCGTGGGAAAGAGGCAGGCAGCATGTCGCATCCATCCCCGAAGGGCCGGCGGAACGGACTCGGCCCCGAGAACGCACGGGACCTGCTGACCCTCCAGCAGGCCGAGGTCGGTGCCCGGATCGCCGCCCTGGAGCGCGAGTACCGGACGATCGTCGAGGCGAACGCCCTGGTCGCCGTCGACGACGAGCACGACCCGGAGGGGTCGAGCACCGCGTTCGAGCGCGCGCACGTCGCCGCGCTGCTCGCCCAGGGCCGCCAGGACCTGGAACAGCTGGAGCAGGCGCTGAAACGCCTCGACGACGGCACGTACGGCCGTTGCGAAACCTGCCGGGCGCCCATCCCCGCCGGCCGCCTGGAGATCCGTCCGGCGGCCACCCGCTGCGTCGTCTGTGCCGAGGCCGACACCCACCGCTAAGGCCTGCCTTCAAGCCCCCGCAGGGCCCGGACCGCCTGCCGCGCCACTGGCTCGCCAGCCGGACGCGGGCTCCGCGCACTAGGCTGCCCTGCATGACCGCCGCCACGGGGACCACAGGTGCCGCCGCGTCGCGGCCGCGACGTCGGCTCAGTGTCGAGCAGCGGCGCGAGCAGTTGATCGCCGTCGCGCTTGACATGTTCGCGCGGCATGCGCCCGAGGAGGTGTCGATCGATGACATCGCCGCGGCGGCGGGCGCCTCGCGACCGCTGGTGTACCACTACTTCCCCGGTAAGCAGGCGCTCTACGAGGAGGCGATCCGGCGCGCCGGCGAGCAGCTGGCCGCGCTGTTCGAGGAGCCGCAGGAGGGGCCGCTCTCCGACCGCCTGCACCGGGTGATGGGCCGCTATCTGGACTTCGTCGAACACCACGGCCCCGGCTTCGCCGCCCTGCTGCGCAACGCCTCCCCGGCCGCGAGCCCGGGGACGGGCGCGGTCGTGGACCAGGTCCGGCATGCCGCCGAGCGGTGCGTGCTGGAGCATCTGGAGCTGACCGAGCCGAGTCCGCGGATGCGGCTCGCGGTGCGCACCTGGATCGGGAACGCCGAGATCACCGCGCTGGCCTGGCTCGCCGACCAGGAGCAGGAACGGCGGCTGCAGCGCGAGGAGCTGCAGCTGAAGCTGGTGCAGGAGTTCGTGATGCAGCTGCTGGTGGCGCAGATCCACGAGCCGGGGCTGCGGCCCCGGCTGCGCGGGTATCTGACCCTGGAGCGTCCGGACGGCCCGGCAGGCCGGCTGCTCCAGAAGCTGACGGCCCTGATGTCGGACGGGGAACTGGCCGGCGAGGTGCTTCGGCTGGCGTCCGGCGGTCATCAGATATGAATGATTGTTCATTCGTTCCGGTATAGTTCCCCTCGGGAGCGCCGTCCGGCGCGCCCGGACCACCCAGCGCGAGGAGCGAACCGTGAGCCACGACCACGAGCACGGCCACGCTCACGACGACCGCAGCCACGACCACGGCCAGACCCACGACCACGGCCATGCGGGCCACGGCCACGGCGTCTCCGCCGACGCCGACCGCCGCTACCTGGTCGCCGCGCTCTCGCTGATCGCCGCCTTCATGGTCGGCGAGGTCATCGTCGGCTTCCTGGCCCACTCCCTGGCTCTCATCTCCGACGCCGGCCACATGCTCACCGACGCGGCCTCGATCGTGCTGGCGCTGATCGCCATGCGCCTGGCCGCCCGCCCGGCCAAGGGCTCGCTCACCTACGGCCTCAAACGCGCCGAGATCCTCTCCGCGCAGGCCAACGGGATCACCCTGCTCGCGCTGGCCGCGCTCTTCTTCTACGAGGCGATCCGCCGCCTGATCTCGCCCCCGAACGTGGAGGGCGGGGTGGTCCTGGTCACCGCGCTGGTCGGCATCGTCGTCAACGTCGCGGCGGCCTGGCTGATCTCGCGGGCCAACCGCACCAGCCTGAACATCGAGGGCGCCTACCAGCACATCCTCAACGACGCCTGGGCATTCATCGCCACGGCCATCTCGGGCCTGGTCGTGCTGCTGACCGGCTTCGACCGCGCGGACGCGCTGGCGACGCTGGTCGTCGCGGCGCTGATGCTGCGGGCCGGCTACGGCCTGGTGCGCGAGTCCGGGCGGATCTTCCTGGAGGCCGCGCCGACGGGCCTCGACCCGGACGCCGTCGGGGCCAGGCTCGCCGCCGTGACGGGCGTGGTGGAGATCCACGACCTGCACATCTGGACGATCACCTCCGGCTATCCGGCGCTCTCCGCGCACGTCCTGGTCCGCGACGACCTCGACTGCCACGCCGTCCGGCTCTCGCTCGAGCACGAGCTGCGCGAGCGCTACGAGATCGACCACACCACCCTGCAGGTCGACCACGCCTCGCCGGAGACGCTCCAGCTCGGCAGCGCTCCCGCGCGGGCGGACGACACGGCCCACTGCCGCGACCCGCACGGCAGTGCCCACCGCGCCGCGCACTGAGCGGTCGCTGAGCGTCCGCTGAGCGACCAGCCACCCCTGCGAGTGGCCGTTACCAAGCTGTGACGCTCTGATTTGCCTCAAAGCGGACAAACCCTGATGGCCGCTCTCCCCACCCGGGCTGGTCTTACGAAACGCTTAGCCGACCGCGCACTAACGTGACGCACGCGGGGACGCGACGCGCCCTCGCCACCGAGCAGCAACCGAGGACCGATGACCCAGAACAAGCCGTCGCAGGCAGAGCGCCGCCGCATAGCCCAGGAGAAGATCGCCGCTCAGCGGGCAGCCGAGGCCCGGCGCCAGCGGACGATCAACATCTCCATGATCGTCGGCGGTGTCGTCCTGCTCGCCGGTGTCGGCGTCCTGGCCACCTGGGCCATCCACAGCACCGACAACTCCAAGGCGAAGGCGGCGGCCAGCGCGGCAGCGACCGACCCCTCCATCGACAAGAGCGCCAGCCTGCTCGCATCCACCGCTCACCAGGCCGACGGCCAGGACATCGACGGCATCGTCAAGAGCAACGAGATGGAGCAGACGGTCTACCACATCCACACGCACCTTCAGGTGTTCGTGGACGGAAAGCAGATGACCATCCCCTACGGCGTCGGCATCGTCCCGCCGTACCAGCTCCAGCAGGCCCAGGACGGCACGCCGTTCGTCGGCGGCGGCAGCAAGTTCTACTTCCTGCACACCCACGACGAGACGGGCATCATCCACGTCGAGTCGCCGACCCAGCAGCAGTACAACCTGGGCAACCTGTTCGACCTGTGGAAGCAGCCGCTGACCAGCGACAACATCGCCGGCCACCAGGGCAAGCTCACGATCTTCGTCGACGGCAAGCCGTACACCGGCGACCCGCGCGCGATCGAGTTCAAGAACCTGGAGAAGGTCCAGATCGACGTGGGCACGGTCGTCCCTTACAAGGACTGGACCTGGCCCTCGGGCTACTAGGCCGACGTGATGGAGCGGACCGACGACTCGCTGGAGTCCCTGGAGGCGCTCGAGGCCGAGGCCGCCGCGCTGGAGGCCGCCTCGGCCAGGCGCGGCGGCCTTCCCGGGGCGCGGCGCGCGCTGCTGATCCAGGGGCCGCTCGTGGCCCTGCTGGCCGTGGTCATGATGCTGGTCGGGCACGGCGGCTCCGGGGCCGCCGCGTCCGCGGCGGCCCCGTCTGCGCCTCCCGCGAAGCTGGCGCTGCTCTCCCCGCATCTGGACCCGCCCGCGCAGGCGTCGGGCCCGGTCGAGGCGTACGTCACCATCCGCAACGGCGGCGGCTCGGCGGACCGCCTGCTCGACGTGACGACGCCCTGGGCGACGACGGTCCGGCTGGTCGACGCCTCCGGGCACGCCCAGCCCTGGATCACGGTCCCGGCGGGCTCCTCGGTCACCCTCCGCCCCGGCGGGCTCCACCTGGAGCTCTCGGGCCTGCGGCGCACCCCGAAGCTGCACGACGTGATCCAGCTCGACCTGACCTTCGCCCAGTCCGGCACGGTCCACTCCTTTGCCCCGGTCGGCCCGGCGAACACCCTCACGGTCGAGGACGTCATGCACGCCATGGACTACATGGACCGCCTGCCGCCAGAGAAGTAGCCGCCCCCGGCGGCACCCGGCAGCACCCGGAACCACCTGAGGCCCCACGCTCCGCCGAGCGTGGGGCCTCGCGGCTCCCCCGTCAGGTCGGGCGGTTGCGGCGGTGGTGCGGTTACCCCCGCGAGCCGCACCACCGGCGCAACCGCCCGAGCTGGTGTGATCATCCTCCAGGCTGTCCGCGCGATACCCGTAAGATCTGCGCAAGACGGGCCGGATCGTCAGGGTCCGTGGGGAGGTGAACGGGATGCTGCGCTTTGCCCTGCTCGGGCCGGTTGCGGTCGGGGCGGACGGCGGGGAGCTCGTCCCGCAGCCTGCGGGGATCCCCACGACGGTGCTGTCGGTCCTGCTCCTCCACGCCAACCAGGTGGTCCCACGCGAGCGCCTCGTCGCGGCGGTCTGGGGCGAGGAGCCGCCCACCGCGGCCGCCGCGGGGCTGCGCAACCACGTCTCCCGGCTGCGCCGGCAGCTCGGCGAGCAGGCCGGGGCGCGGGTGCGGACGGTCTCACCGGGCTACCGGATCGAGGTCCGGGACGGCGAGTTGGACGTCCAGCGCTTCCTCGACGACAGCGCCCGCGGACGGCGGGCCCTGGCCGAGGGCGACCTCGCCGCCGCCCGTCGTCGGCTGGGCGAGGCTCTCGCGCTGTGGCGCGGCGAGCCGCTGGGCGAGCTGCCGCCGACACCGGAGCTGACCGCGCGGGTGCATGGCTGGCAGGAGAACCGGCTCATGGCCCTCGAGGGCCGGATCGAGGCCGATCTCGGGCTCGGCCGCCCTCACGAGGCTGTCGCCGAGCTGCGGGCGCTCACCGCCGAGCACCCACTCCGGGAGGGCCTGCACGGCCTGTTGATCCTGGCCCTCTACCGCTCCGGCCGCCAGGCCGAGGCCCTGGACGCCTACCAGGCCGTGCGCGCCACGCTCGCGGACGAACTCGGGGTGGATCCCTCCTCGGCGCTCCAGCGGCTGCACGCCGCGATCCTGCGGGCCGATCCAGCACTCGACGCCCCGTCACCGGACGCGCCCGACGACGCCACCGCGGGGTCCGCCGCCCCTTCCGTTCCCGCGCAGCGCACACCGCCGAAGGCGACGGCGCCCTCTCCCTCGCGCCTGGGCGGGCTGCCCGGCGCGACGCGTGCGTTCACCGGCCGCGCGCAGGAGCTCGCCTGGCTGCAGGAGCTCGGCGACCGCGCCCCGCGCGGGTCCTCGGCCGGGATGGCGCTGGTCGCGACCATCGACGGCATGGGCGGGGTCGGCAAGTCCGCGCTCGCCGTCCACGCGGCCCGTCGGCTGCGCCCGCACTTCCCGGACGGGGCGCTCTTCGTGGACCTGCACGCCCACACGCCCGGAGTCGAGCCGCTCACCGCCCACGACGCGCTCGACCGGCTGCTGCGCGCCCTGAGCGTCCCCGCGCAGCTGATCCCACGCGACACCCAGGCGCGGGCCGCGGCCTTCCACGACCGCGTGGCCGGCAGCCGGACGCTGATGGTGCTGGACAACGCGGCGAGCTCCGCCGAGATCCGCCCGCTGCTGCCCGCCGAGCCCGGCTCGCTGGTCCTGGTCACCAGCCGTCGTCGGCTGGCCGGGCTCGACGACGCGCACCAGCGCACGCTGGAGCCCCTGCCCGCCGCCGACGCCGACGGCCTGATCCGCACCGTCGCCGGCACCGGCCGCATCCCCGAGGACAGCTCGGCGGCCGCCGAGCTCGCCGAGCTGTGCGGCTCCATGCCGCTCGCGCTGCGCATCGCCGCGTCCCGCCTGCGCCGCCACCGCTCACTGCGGGTCGAGGACGTCGTGGCGGAGCTGCGCGACGAGCGCTCCCGCCTCTCCGGCCTGCACGAGGACGGCGACGCGGTCGAGGCCGTCTTCGCGTCCTCCTACGCCGCCCTCCCGGAGCCGGAGCAGCAGCTGTTCCGGCTGCTCGGGCTGGTTCCCGGGCCGGACTTCGACGCCGCGGCCGTCGCCTGGCTGCTCGGCTGCGACCGGCGCACGGCCGCCTACCGTCTGGAGGCCCTGCTCGACCACAGTCTGCTCCAGGAGCCGATCGTGGGCCGCTACCGCTTCCACGACCTGGTCCGCCTCTTCGCCCGGGACGGGGCCCGGTCCCCCGCACGCTCCGCACCGGCGGAGGCCGAGGTCGAGCCGGCGCGGCGACGCCTGGTCGACTACTACCTCCACGCGGCCGGAGCCGCGAACGACCTGATCTCCCGCCGCAGCCTCCCCGCACCGCCGATCGCCCCGGCCCCGGCGCCGCTCCCGGCGGCCGAACCGGGCGACCTCGAGAGCGCGCTCACCTGGCTGCGCGCCGACTGGCCGAACCTGTGGGCCTGCGCCGCCGCGCCGGAGACGGTGCGCAGCCGACCGGACGCACTCGCGGTCTTCTCGCCCGTCCTGGGGACCTTCATGGAACGCGAGGGCCACTGGGCGCAGGCGCTCGTCCTGCACGACCGCGCCCTCGCCGACGCCCGCGCCCGGGGCGACGTGGCCGCGGAGGGCGCGGCGCTGCTGGAGCTGGGCCGGATCCGGCTGATGACGAGCGAGGTCGCGACGGCCTGCGCGCTGCACGAACAGGCACTGCGGTGCCACCGGTCGCTGGGCGACCGGCTCGGCGAGGCGGAGGCGCTGTGGGAGCAGGGCCGCGCCCGCCACATGGACAACAAGCACGCGGCGGCCGCCGCGCTGCACCGCGAGGCGCTCGCGCTCTACCGGGAGCTCGGCAACGGGCGCGGCGAGGCCAACGCCACGTGGGCGCTGGGGCGCGCGCTGCGGATGCAGGACGACGCCGACGGCGCCAACGCGATGGCCGAGCGGGCCCTCACGCTCTACCGTCGGCTGGGCGACCGCCTCGGCACCACGAACGCCCTGTGGGACCTGGGCCGTCTCGCCGAGGGACGCGGCGAGTTCGCCGCGTCCGCACGGCTGCTGGAACAGGCCCTCGACGCCTACCGCGTGCTGGGCAGCCGGGTGGGCGAGGCCAACGCGCTGCACAGCCTCGGGCGGCTGCAGCGCCGCCTGGAGGAGTGGGACGCCGCGGTGGACAACCTGGAGGCGTCGCTACGGATCTTCGAGGAGCTGCGGCAGATCCACGGCACCACGCTGGCCAGTCACGACCTGGCGCTGGTCCGCTGGTCGCAGGGCGAGCTCACCGAGGCGACGCGGCTGCTGACGCTGGTCAGCGACACCTACCGCACCCACGCCGAGCCGGTGGGCGCGGCGCGCAGCCTGCACGAACTCGGCCAGGTGCTCCGCGCCACCCAGGACTACGCGGGCTCCGCCCGCGCCCTGGCCGAAGCCCTCGCCTACTACCGCGACCTCGGCAACACCGAACGCACCGCAGCCGTCCTCCACCACGCCCGCACCTTCGCCGCAGAGGCGGCGGCCGCCTTCCCCAGCGAGTAGCCCCCACGCGGCCGAGCCGCCACCCGCCCCCCAGCCATCGCCCGAAGGCGGGACCGCGTCCCCCGGGAGCCCCAGGGGCCCTCACCGGCGCGCGGGCCGGGCTTTCGCGTGAGGCGGCCCCACCTGCCCCGCACCGGCGCCGGGCGGCTCGGCTCGGGACGGGCCCGTCCGGCCTACGGACCCGACGGGCCGGCAGGAGCCCCACCCCAGACCCGCGCCCTGTGGCAGCTCAGTGGGTGGGCAGGGCCTGTTCCGCCCAGATGGTCTTGCCGTCGGAGCTGTGGCGGGTGCCCCAGCGGGTCGCGCACTGGGCGACGAGCATCAGGCCGCGGCCGCCCTCCTCCATGGTGCGGGCGCGCCGCAGGTGGGGCGCGGTGCTGCTGGAGTCGGAGACCTCGCAGGTCAGCGCGGAGTCGCGGATGAGGCGGAGCCGGATCGGGGGACGGCCGTGCCGGATCGCGTTGGTGACCAGCTCGCTGACCACCAGTTCCGTGACGAAGACCAGCTCGTCCAGGCCCCAGTGGGCCAGCTGCCGCGCGGCGAGGCGGCGTGCGTCGGCGACGTACGCGGGGTCGGGGGTGATCTCCCAGTCGGCGACCTGGTCCGCGCCCAGGGTGCGGGTGCGGGCGAGGAGGAGGGCGACGTCGTCCTCGGGGCGGTGCCGGGTGAGCGCGCCGAGGACCCGCTCGCTCACGGCGAGCAGATCGGGGCCCGCGCCGGACAGCGCCGCGGCCAGCAGACGCAGGCTCTCGTCCAGGTCGCGGTGGCGCGACTCGATCAGTCCGTCCGTGAAGAGCGCCAGCAGGCTGCCCGCCGGCAGCTCCACCTCGACGGTCTCGAAGGCCAGGCCGCCGAGGCCCAGTGGGGGGCCGGCCGGAACGTCGAGGAACTCCACGTCGCCGTCCGGCAGCCGCACCGCGGGGACGGGGTGCCCCGCGCGGGCGAGCGCGGCGCGGCAGGCGATCGGGTCGTAGACGACGTAGAGGCAGGTGGCGCCGATGTCGCCGAAGACCTGCCCGTCGAAGAAGGCCGAGGGGCCGAGCACGGACGCGCCCGGCGGCGGGTCCGTCCCCGGGCCCGCGCCGCCGAAGCCGCTGTCCTCGGGACCGTACGCCCCGGCCTCCGCGTTCAGGCTGATGACCAGGTCGTCGAGGTGGGACAGGAGCTCGTCGGGGGGCAGGTCGACGTCGGCGAGGGTGCGCACGGCGGTGCGCAGGCGGGCCATGGTGACGGAGGCCTGCAGACCGTGGCCGGTGACGTCGCCGACGACGAGCGCCACCCGGGTGCCGGAGAGCGGGATCACGTCGTACCAGTCGCCGCCGACGCCGGCCTGGCCGCTGGCCGGGACGTAGCGGGTGGCGACCTCGACGGCGGCCTGTCTCGGGGGCCGCTGCTGGAGCAGGCTGTGCTGGAGGGTGAGCGCGGTGGTCCGCTCGCGCGTGTAGCGGCGGGCGTTGTCGAGGCAGATCGCCGCGTGCGCGACGAGCTCCTCGGCGATCGACTGCTCGTCGGCGGTGAACGGAGCGGCGGCGCCGAGACGGCAGAGGATGACCACGCCCATCGTGGTCTCCCGCGCGGTGACGGGAACGGTCAGCATCGAGACCATGCCGTGGCGGCGCGCCCAGGCGCCGCGCGCGGTGTCGGCGGCGAACCAGGCCTCCAGCTCGGGGTCGCCGGCGGCGTAGCGGCCGGAGCGGCCGGTGGCCAGGCAGCGGGCGGGCGGGGAGTCGAGGGGGTAGCTGCCGCGTTCGCCCTCCTCCACGACACCCGGTGTGTAACGCTCCCGCGTCGCGACCGTGTCGCCCTGCTGTGCCGCGTCGGGATCGGCGCCGCTGCGTGCCTGGGCGGCGCGGCGCAGCAGGACCGGTCCCGGCAGCGGGCCGGCGGCCGGCTCCTCGCCGTGGAAGACGCCGTCGAGCAGGTCGACGGCGACGAAGTCGGCGAAGACGGGGACGGAGACGTCGACCAGGTCCCGAGCGGTACGGGTGACGTCCAGGGAGGCGCCGATGCCGGCCGTGGCCGCGTTCAGCAGGCCGAGGCGCTGCCGGGCGGCGAACTGCTCGGTGAAGTCGACGGCGGTGAGGGCGACCGCCTCCAGCTCGCCGTCCGCGCCCCGGACGGGGGTGTAGCGGACCTCCCAGGCCCGGGTCTCGAGCTCGCCGGGGACCCGCACGTAGGTCTCCATGGTCTGCGGCAGGCCGGTGGAGCCGACCTCCCGGATCAGGCGGGTGGACTCCTCGAAGACGGAGGAGTCCACCCGGTTGATCGGCGCGTCGTCGTCCTGCCCGAGTTCGGTCGGGAGGCGTCCGCGCAGTTCCCCCTCCCACAGGCCGGCGAGTTCCTTCATCGCCTCGTTGATCCGCAGCAGCCGCCCGTCGGGCGCGCAGAGCATCCACGGCACCGGCGACTGCTCGAAGGCTCGCTCGCTCAGCGAGCCCGCCCAGGACGGACCGTCGCCGGGGGGCTCCTCGGAGCGCGCTGCGGACATGATCCGATCATCACGCGGTCGGGCGCCGGACGCCACTGTTCGGCGGACCCCGTCACCCGGTCGGCGACTTGCGCCACGGGCCCGGGAGGCCCCCGGCGGGGCCCGGCTCCCTCGTTCAGCGGCCCCGGGATGCAGCCGCGGCACGCAGGCCGCTGGATGGAGGAGAAACGCCGATCTGACGGTCGCTCAGCTGTTTCGCCGAGGACCGTCCCCCGGCGGCCGTTCCGATGTCGGCCGAAGCCATGTCCACGCCCAAGCGGCCGTGGCAGCAGCCGCGGATGCAGAAGAGGGGTCGTTGTGAGCAATGCCGTCAGCCGCGCCGTGGCGGACCGTCTGATCGCCCTGGACCTGGGCACCTCCCGGGTCCGTGTGTGGCGGCCCCGCCAGGGTGTCGTCTTCGACGAGCCGTCAGTGGTCGCCTACGACCTGAACCGCGGGGTCGCCTTCGCCTTCGGCGAGAACGCCCAGAAGATGACCGGCCGCACCCCGCCGGGGATGGACACGGTCAGTCCGATCCACGCCGGTGCGGTCACCGACTTCGAGGCGGCCCGGGTACTGGCCCGCCACGCGATCGACACGGCCCGGCCGAGCCGCTTCGCGCTGCGCCCGAGCGTGGCTACGGCCGTTCCCGTGGAGAGCCACGGCATCCACCTGAAGGCGCTGGAGCAGGCGGTGGTGCAGGCGGGCGCGGCCCGGACCGTGACCGTCCCGGCGCCGCTGGCGGCGGCGGTCGGCGCCGGTATCGAGATCGGGCGGGAGAGCGGCAGCATGGTCGTCGACCTCGGCGCCGGCACCACCGACATGGCCGTCTTCGCGTTCGGACGGATCGTCAGCGCCACCTCGCTCCCGGTCGCGGGCCTGGCCCTGGACCGCGCGCTGACCAGTTGGGCGCGCCGGAGCCGGCGGATCGACCTCGGTCCGGTGGCCGCCGAGCAGTTGCGGATCGCGGCCGGGCACCCCGAGGCCGACTCCGTCGAGGTGAAGGGGCGGCGCACCGAGTTCGGGACGCCCGTGCTGGCGCGGTTCACCGCCGCGGAGGTGCACGCGGCCGTCCTCCCGGTGGTCGAGGCCATCGTGCAGGGCATGGGCGGCCTGCTGACCCGCTGTCCCACGGAACTGAGCGCCGACATCACCGACCACGGACTGGTGCTGACCGGCGGCGGCGCCCGCGACCTTTGGCTGTGCGCCCAGTTGGAGCGGCGCCTCGGCCTGCCGGTCCAGGCGGCGGACAGCCCGGAGAACTGCACCGCCAAGGGGCTCGGCGAGCTGGCCATGTCGGCGCGCGGCAGCGGCCACGTCGACGCGCTCAGCCCCGTCTGACCCGAACCGGCCGGAGTCCCCTGGTCACGCTGTCGCACGTTCCGGCTGTGGGAGACTGTTGCGTCCCCTTCAAACTGGAAAGTGAGTGAGTCGACCGTGGGCGGGAACTGGCGGCCGATACCGGATGATGTGCGCGGCAACTCTCGGCGGCTGACCGAGGAGTTGCGCGCCATCAAGGACCGCAGCGGGCTGTCGCTCACTCAGGTCGGCGCGCGCACGCACTACAGCAAGGCGTCGTGGGAGCGCTGGTTCAACGGCAAGCGGCTGATCACCGAGCAGGCGCTGGAGAGTCTCGCCGTCGCGGTCGACGAGAACGCCCGCCTGCTCAGGCCGCTGCTGGAGCAGGCGCTGCGCGAGACGGAGACCGACGCGCCGCTCCTGGTCGAACCGGCGGCCGTCAGCGCCCCGGCCGCTCCCGCCGCCGTCCCGGCCGCTGCCCCCGTCGTTGCCGCCCCGGCCGTCGCGGCTGTGCCGGTGTCACCCATGACCGCGGAACCGGCGGCCCCCGCGCCCGGGCCCGATCCGGTCCGCACCGGAGGCTGGCGGCGTCACCTGCGCACCGCGCTCGTGTCCGCGCTCTCGGCGCTGGTGGGCGCGGCGGTCGGCGCGTACGTCGCCGCGCCCGGTTCCCAGTCCACCGGGACCCGCACGCCGTCGGCGGCCTCCACCCTGCCGCCGTGCACGGGTTCCGGCTGCTCCGGCAGGGACCCCCAGTCGACCGGCTGCGTGAAGGACGACAAGACACTGACCACCGGCCATGTGGGCAAGATCATCATCTATCTCCACTACAGCGCGCGCTGCCACGCCGCCTGGGGCGCCCTGACCAACGCCGGGCCCGGGGACTTCGCCACCATCATCACGACCAGCGGCGAGCGGCAGCAGGCCCTGGTCCACTGGGGCTACGACAACTACTCGATGATGGTCGACGCGAGCGACTCGACCATCGGCCTCAAGGTCTGCGGCACCCCGCAGAGCAACCTCCACGTCGCCGTGTGCACCCCGGAGTTCACCGCCCCCACGTCGTGAGCGGCGGGCCGGCATCGAAGCGCGGCGCCCGGGCAGTACCCCCGTGCTGCCCGGACGTCCCGCGTCGTGGACCACTCTGCACGAGTTTCGAGGGGGCGCTCGCCCCCGAAGGGCCGGTGAGACGCCCATGCCGTCGTCTCACACCTCTGACCTGGGCTTTGAGACGACGATCGGGGACAGGCGGGGACGACGGCCGGCGTCCGCCCGGCTCGGATCAGAGCCGATCGAGGCCCGTGAACCGTCCGGCGGACCGCCTCAGCGGCCGGACAGCGCGCGCAGGGCCCGGGTGAACGCGTCCGGAGCTCCCTTGCCCTGCTCCCCCAGCACGGCGAAGAACTCGGCGTCGCACGCCTCGACCGCCTGGACGGCCCGGTTGGCCAGCGCGCGCCCCTCCTCGGTGACCTCCAGGGCGCGCGCCCGCTTGTCGTGGGGGTGGGCCAGCCGCCGGACAAGCCCCTGTCCCTCCAGCGCGCGCAGCACCTGGGACGTCATCATCGGGTCGGTCGCCGCCTGGTCCGCCAGCGCCTTCTGGGTCACCGGACCGTCCGCTGCCAGGTAGGTCAGCGCCGCCAGCAGCACGAACTGCACATGCGTCAGGCCGTAGGGCTTCAGCGCCGCCCGCTGGGCCGCCTGCCAGCGGTTGGTGACCTGCCACAGCAGCAGCCCGGGGCTCTCCTCCGCGGAGCCGAAGCGCGTCTGCAGACCCTCGCGGCTCACGCCGCGTCCGTCGTCGCGCGCGAACCCCCGGCCAGGGCCGCCTCGGCCACCCGGGCGAGCGCGGCCAGGTCCCGGTCGAGGGACGCCGCGATGCCCTTGCCGAGGATCAGGTTCCACAGGCGCGCCAGCGGCCCGCCCAGGGTCACCGTCACGCTGACCTCACTGCCGCCGGCCGCGGTGGGCGCGATGGCGTGATGGAAGGTCAGCCGTGCGCCGGCCAGCAGCGAGACGTCGACGAACACGCGGTCGGTGAGCTCGGTGATGACGAACTTCGTTTTCGGGCCGCCCTTGGGCTTCAGCACGCCCGTGCTTCCGGCCGCGAACGGCCCGTCGAGGCGGACCCACTCGGTGTCCGCGTTCCATTCGGGCCAGGTGGCCATGTCGGCCCAGCGGTCGAAGAAGGCGGCCGGAGCCGCGCTGGAGATCTGCGTCGTACGCCCGAGAGTCAGCATGCATTTAGTATGCGCGCTTAGTTGTTTGCCGTCAACGCCTCCCTTCGGTAGACCCCCGGCGCCCGGCCGAACTCGCGCTTGAACGCCTTGCCGAAGGCGAACTCGCTGCCGTAGCCGGTGCGCGCCGCCACCGCACTGAGCGGCAGGTCGCCCTCCCGGAGCAGGGCGGCCGCACGGGTCATCCGCCAGCGGGTCAGATAGGCGAGCGGCGGCTCGCCGACCATCGTGGTGAACCGGCGTGCGAACGCGGCGCGGGAGAGCCCGGCCACCTCGGCGAGCGACTGGACCGTCCAGCCCTCCGCCGGGGAGCCGTGCATCGCGGCGAGAACCGGCGCCACGCCGGGATCGGAGAGCGCCGCGATCCAGCCACGCGCCTCCGCGGGGGGCTGCTCGTCCAACCAGGCCCGCAGGATGTAGAGGAGCAGCGAGTCGATCAGGGCGGGCACGATGCCGTCCGAACCGATCCGCGGCCGCTCCAGCTCCGCCCCGAGCAGCTGGACGGCGGCGGCGAGCTCCGGGTGGCGGCCCGGTCTGGCCGGAAGGTGGATCACCTCAGGAAAGTGCGCGAGCATCGGGTGCGGCCGCACCTGGTCCAGGTGGTAGTTCCCACACAGCAGGCTCGCCTCGGCCCCGTCCCCGCCGAGTCGCACCCTCCCGATCGGCGTGGACGCCTCGACCTGCGCGGGCGTCGGGGTGGTGGGCGTGGTCGCCGGATCGTCGGCGAGCACGTGCGCCCGTCCGTCCCGCAGGAAGATCACGTCCCCCGGCCCGAGCGCGATCGGCGGATACGCGCTCCGGCTGTCGTCGGCCGGCAGCAGCCAGCAGGTGCCGTGCAGCACCACGTGGAACCCTGCTCCGGCCACGGGCGGCAGGCGCAACGCCCAGGGCGCCCGCCCGTCCGTCCGCACGGACGCGGGGCTCGCGGTCCGCATGGAGGCGAGCGCCTCGGTGAGGATGTCCATCGCGTTGCTCCTGATCGCCTTGCGGACCCCGGGCGGGGCCGGTCTCAGACCGTCAGGACGATCTTGCCCTGGACGTGTCCGGTGGCCACAGCCTCGTGCGCCTTCGCCGCGTCCTCGAGCGGGAACGTCTGCTGGACGAAGGGCCGGATCCGCCCGGCGTCCACCAGGGCGGCGACGGCCTCCAGCGCGGCGTAGTCCGGCTCCACCGAGACACCCTTGAAGCGGTGGCCCGCCGCCTTGACCCGCTCCGCGAGAGCGGCGTCGCCGTGCTCGAGGATGCTGACCAGCGTCCCGCCGGGGCGCAGCACCGCGAGCGAGCGGTCGCCCTGCGCGGTGGAGTCGAAGACCACGTCGACGTCACGGACGGCCTCGGCGAAGTCGACCGAGCGGTAGTCGATCACCTCGTCCGCACCCAGCCCGGTCAGGAACTCACGCCGCTCCTCGCTGCCGAGGGCGATGACGTGGGCGCCGCGCGCCTTGGCGACCTGGACCGCGAGGTGGCCGACTCCGCCTGCCGCGCGGTGGATCAGGACGCGGTCGCCCTCCCCCAACCCGGCCCCGTCGACCAGGCCCTGCCAGGCCGTCAGCACGGCCAGCGGCAGGGCGGCCGCGTGCACGTGGTCGATCGTGGCGGGCTTGCGGGCGAACTGCCGCGAGGGGGCGGCGAGGTACTCGGCGTAGCCGGTCGCGGCCCGCGGGAAGAACGGCATCCCGTAGACCTCCTCGCCCACCTCGTAACGGGCGCCGGGCCCGGCCTCGACGACCTCGCCGGAGACGTCCCAGCCGACGCCGAAGGGCGGCTCGCCGAGCAACGGGAAGGCGCCGGAACGCACCGCGAGGTCGACGGGGTTGACGGAGCTGGCCCGCACCCGCACCAGAACCTCGCCCGAGCGCGGCTTCGGCCGCTCGGTCTCCACCACGCGGAGCACCTCGGGACCGCCGAAGGACTGCTGGATCACTGCACGCATCGTTCTCTCCCCGGGAGTCGGGCCGACGGTCCGTTCCGTCGACCCGATCCACGCTAGAGAGCCGCAGGGAGACTCTGAATGGCCCAGAGTCTCCCCCGCATGTCCGTGCGTCCACGCGCTCGAGCGCATGGGCCCGGCGCCGGGATCAGCCCGGGATCAGCCCTTGGTCACACAGGCGTTGGCCTTGTTGGACCAGAGGCCCTGCAGGTCGAAGCTGCCGGTGCTGAGCGGGACGAAGGCGTCCATGTTCTCGCACTCGTCGCCGACCTCCCCGTTCCTTCCGTTCCAGCCGATGCTGGGCCAGAAGTCGGTGACGGTCTCCGCGTACTCGTGGGTCTCGGTCGACTCGATGCCGGAGAGCATGCGGCCGTCCGTGAGCGTGGTGCACGCGTCGACGCCCAGGTCGGGCACGTAGGGGAGATTGGTGTAGGCCAGGTTTCCGTAGCTGCTCGACGTCTTGTCGTGCCAGGCGCAGAAGCCCGAGTTCGGGAAGCCGTCCGGGTGGGTGCCGGTCGCGGAGACGACGACGTACTGCGCGTTGAGGTTCGGCGTCTGCGTCGTGTTGCCGAAGTGCGCGGCGGCCTTGCCGGCCTCGGAGGCGATCTGCGCGGCGGTCGGGCTGGACGGCTCGGCGCTGGCGTTGTCGAACCAGACGCCGGCGAGCGGACTGGTGGCGGGGTGGGTGATGTGGGTGCCGCCGCTGCCGCAGGTGGCGGTGCCCTTCGCGACGCCCTCGCAGTACTGGGTGAGGATCGTCCCCCAGGTGTCGGCGCTGCCGTACAGGCCCTTGAACATCGCCTGGAGGTCCGGCGCGACGCCCGCCGGGTCACTGGCCCACTGAGAACCCCAGAAGACCAGGTACACCTGCGGCGTCGGGGAGACCACGCCCTGAGTGCCGGCGGAGCGCACGGTGAGGGTGTTCGAGCTGCTCGCCTTCGCGGCGACGCGCACGGATCCCTTGGCGATCGGCTTCATGCCGAGGTGCGGGGCGGCCGCGTGGGCCGTGGGGGCGGGCGCCGCGTCGGCTCCGGTCGCGAGGCCGGCCGCGCCGAGGGCGGCGAGCGAGAGGGCGACGAGGCCGCGGACGACGTTTCCGGACATGCGTATGTGCACAGTGATCCCCTCGGGGGTCAGTCACCTGGAGTCCAGCCACGACGTGGCCACCCGGAAACTAACGGCCCGACAGGTGTCATGTCTATGGCGCAGACGGCCTTCGACCGGAGATTCTGCGGCCTTTGACGACCCATGAGGGAAAATCTGGCGTCACGTCAGGGATGCCCCGCAGGGGATCCGGCGCACACCCCCGAGCCCCGGCGGCGCGCCGGGGAAGGCTCCCGACGCGTCGCCCGTCCCGCCCGGAGGCCGACGGCCTCGGGCGGCCCGCGAGCGGCCCCGAGTGGGCTCCTTCAGAGCTGGATGACGTCGATCAAGGCCTTCACCAGGGTGGAAGCACACGTCGCCATGAACATGAATACGCCGAACGGGCGAATATCACCCCGTGCCCGGGCGTGTCGGAAGGGGCCCTCGCGCGCGAGGCTTTCAATCGGAAGGCCGTACTGCGTTTCAGATCAAGCAGTCCGTTCCAGGAAGGCCGTCACGTGAACAAGCACCCTCTCAAGAGCGCCGTCACCGCCACCGCTGTCGTCTCGCTGGTTCTGGCCGCGGCGGCGTGCGGGAAGGCGGGGAGCTCCTCCTCTTCTTCGTCCTCCCCCGCAGCCTCGGGGGCCGGGGGTACGGCGGCGGCGGCCAACGCGACCGGAAGCATCGGCCTGCTGCTGCCGGAGAACACCACGACCCGCTACGAGCAGTTCGACAAGCCGCTGTTCGAGGCCGAGGTCAAGGCGCTCGCGCCCAACGTCACCGTCAAGTACGCCAACGCGGGCGGCAGCGCCCAGACGCAGGCACAGCAGGCCACCACGATGATCAACTCCGGCGTCAAGGTGCTCGTCGTCGACGCGCAGGACTCCGCGCAGATCAAGTCCTCGGTCGAGGCCGCCAAGGCCAAGGGCATCAAGGTCGTCGCCTACGACCGCCTCGCGCAGGGCCCGGTCGACGCCTACGTGTCGTTCGACAACGTCAAGGTCGGCCACCTCCAGGGCACCGGGCTGCTCGCCGTCATGGGCTCCAAGGCCACGCCGTCCGCGAAGATCGTCGAGATCGACGGCGACTCGGCCGACCCCAACGCCGGCGACTTCAAGGCCGGCTTCCAGAGCGCGGTCAAGGGCCACGTCGACATCGCCTACGACGCCTCGGGCCTGTGGAAGCCCGACGTCGCCGCCCAGAAGGCCACCGCCGCGATCAACCAGCTCGGCGCGTCGAACATCGCGGCCTTCTACTCCGCCAACGACGGCATGGCCGCCGGTATCGCGACCTCGATGAAGAACGCCGGGCTCAGCCACCTGCCGCTCACCGGCCAGGACGCCCAGCTCGACGCGATCCAGCGGATCGTGTCCGGCACCCAGTCCTTCACGATCTACAAGGCCTACAAGCCCGAGGCCGACGCCGCGGCCCAGATCGCCGTGAACCTGCTCACCGGGGCGCCGATCACCTCGATCGCGAGCTCGACCAAGGTGAACGGCTCCGGCAACACCGTCTCGTCCGACCTGCTGACCCCGGTCCTGGTCAACACGAGCAACATCAAGCAGACGGTCGTCGCCGACGGCCTCTACACCGTCGCGCAGATCTGCACCCCGCAGTACGAGGCCGCCTGCAAGTCCGCGGGGCTGACGTGACCGACCCCGTCTCCCGTTCCTACGCCTCGGCCCTGGCCGACGGCGAACCGGTCCTGGCCCTGCGCGGCATCTCCAAGCGCTTCGGCGCCGTGCAGGCCCTGACCGACGTGGAGTTGGAGGTCCACCAGGGCGAGGTGGTGGCGCTGGTCGGCGACAACGGCGCCGGCAAGTCCACCCTGGTCAAGTCCATCGCCGGGGTGCACACCATCGACGACGGCCAGATCGAGTGGGAGGGGCGGCCGGTCTCCGTCCACCGGCCGCAGGACGCCCAGCACCTGGGCATCGCGACCGTCTACCAGGACCTCGCGCTCGCGGACAACCTCGACGTGGTCGCGAACCTCTTCCTCGGCCGTGAGCTGACGACGCACGGCACCCTCGACGAGGTGGCCATGGAGAAGCGCGCCCAGGAGCTGCTGGACACGCTGTCGATCCGCATCCCGAGCGTGCGCATCCCGGTGGCGAGCCTGTCGGGTGGTCAGCGGCAGGTGGTCGCCATCGCCCGCTCGCTGATCGGCGACCCGAAGGTCGTCATCCTGGACGAGCCGACGGCCGCCCTCGGCGTCGAGCAGACCGCGCAGGTCCTGGACCTGGTCGAGCGGCTGCGCGGCCGGGACCTCGGCGTCATCCTGATCAGTCACAACATGGTCGACGTGGCCGCGGTGGCCGACACCGTCGCGGTGCTTCGGCTCGGGCGGAACAACGGCACGTTCCCGATGGCCGGCACCACCCAGGAGACGATCATCGCCGCGATCACCGGCGCCACCGACAACGCGGTCACCCGGCGCGCGGCGCGCGCCACCTGGCCGCGTCCGGAAGGAGAGGCGTGAGCACACCCCCCACTCGTCCCTCCGGCTCCCCCGACCCGTCCGATCCGCTGGGCGGGTTCAACCCGCTGGAGCCGCCGCCGGGCCTCGACCCGACGCCGTCGGCCGCCATCGCGCCGCCCGTCGACCCGCGCCTGCTGGTCCGCCAGGAGGGCCTGCGGGGCTATGTCGACGAGTTCAAGCGCAAGGTGCGCGGCGGTGAGCTGGGCTCGCTGCCGGTCGTCATCGGCCTGATCATCATCTGGCTGATCTTCAGTCTGCAGAACAGCCAGTACTTCAGCGCCGCCAACGCCGAGTTCATCGTCTACTACATGGTCGGCCTCGGCATGCTCGCCGTCGGCCTGGTCTTCGTGCTGCTGCTCGGCGAGATCGACCTGTCGGTCGGTTCGGTGAGCGGCCTGGCGGCGGCGATCTACGCGGTGCTGTCCGTCGAGCACAACTGGAACGCCTGGCTGGCGGTCATCGTCACGCTGCTCTCGGGCATGGCGATCGGCGCGGCGCAGGGCTGGATCTTCGCCAAGATCGGTGTGCCGGCCTTCGTGGTCACCCTGGCCGGCTTCCTGGCCTGGCAGGGTGTCATGCTCTGGCTGCTCGGCTCGACCGGCACGATCAACCTGGAACCGAAGGCGCTGAACGCGCTGTTCTCCGGCAACTCGTACTTCCTGGGCGGCGACATCGCCGGCGCCTACATCCTGGCCGGCATCGCGGTGGTCGGCTTCGCGGCCAGCGGCTTCCTGGAGCAGCGCCGACGGAAGGCGGCCGGCGTGCCGGCCCGCCCCACCGCCGAGCTGATCGCGCGCACGGTGGTGCTGGCCGTCGGGGCGTTCCTGGTCGCGTGGATCCTCAACCGGGCCTCGGGCGTGCCGAACAACGTGGTCATCTTCCTGGCCCTGCTGGTGATCTGCGACTTCGTGCTGCGCCGCACCACCTACGGCCGCAAGGTGTTCGCGGTCGGCGGCAACATCGAGGCGAGCCGGCGTGCCGGTATCAGCGTCCCGATGGTGCGGATCTCGGTCTACGCGATCTCCGGGACCTTCGCCGCGCTCGGCGGTCTGGCCATCGCGGCCACCACCAACGCCGCCGGGCAGGCGGGCGCGGACCCCAACAACCTGATGATGGCCATCGCCGCGGCCGTCATCGGCGGCACCTCGCTCTTCGGTGGCCGCGGCCGGGTCTGGTCCGCCCTCCTCGGCATCCTGGTCATCGAGTCGATCAACGCCGGGCTGTTCATGCTCGGCCTGACCCTGGACATCCAGTACATGATCACTGGTGGCGTGCTTCTGGCCGCGGTGGTCGTCGACTCGCTGTCCCGCCGCACGCAGAAGTCCTCCGGCCGCGCCTGACTCCCACGGTCAGGCCGGCGCCCTGGCCCGGTTCTTCTGTGGGGATCACATGATTCCCACGATCAGGCCGGCGCCCTGGCCCGGTTCTTCTGTGGGGATCACATGATTCCCACAAAGAACCGGGCCAGCATCGCGTCGTGGACACCCTGCAGCCTCCCGCCCTCGGCGACCGCTACCTGCTGTGCGAACTGCTCGGCAGCGGCGGCATGGCCGAGGTCTACCGTGCCCGCGACCTGCGGCTGGACCGCGCCGTGGCGGTCAAGGTGCTACGGCCCGAGCTGGCCGCCGACCCGGTGCAGCGCGTGCGCTTCGGCCGCGAGGCGCGCGCCGCCGCCTCGCTCAACCACCCGGGCATCGTCGCCGTCTTCGACTCGGGCGAGGGGGCCGGACCGCACCTCGACCTGCCCTACCTGGTGATGGAGTACCTGCCGGGCCGGACCCTGGCGCAGGTCCTCGCCGACGACGGGCCGCTGCCCGCGCGTCAGGCGCTGCGCGTCGTCGCGGAGATCCTGGACGCCCTCGACCACGCGCACCGGCACGGCATGGTCCACCGCGACGTCAAGCCGGCCAACGTGATGGTCGTCGAGGACGGCACCGTCGCGGTCAAGCTGATGGACTTCGGCATCGCGCGCAGCTTCGGCCGGGGCGAGGCAGCCGCCGAGCAGGCGCTGACGGCCGCCGGGACGGTCATCGGCACCGCCGACTACCTCTCCCCCGAGCAGGCGCGCGGCGAGGCCGCCGACGCGCGCAGCGACCTGTACGCGGTCGGCTGCCTGCTGCACGAGCTGCTGACGGGCCTCCTGCCGCTGACCGCGGACACCCCGCTGAACACGGTCTGGCGTCGCCTGCACGAGGACCCCGAGCCGCCGTCGCTGCTCGCGCCGTCACTCGCCCCCGAGGTGGACGCGCTCGTGCTGCGCGCGCTGTCCCGCCAGCCCTCCGAGCGTTACCCGGACTCCGCCGCGATGGGCGCGGCGCTGCGCGCGGTCCTGGACGCCGAACCTGCTGCGGCGACGCCGCACACCCCGGTGGGGTACGCTCCCACGCTCGCCGAACTGCCCCCGTCGCCCTGGCCCGGCACGGACGCGACCCTGCCGCTGCGCTCCCCCTCAGCCACGTCGGGCACGTCGGGCGCATCCGGCAGCTGGGCCGCTGCCGACTCCGCGACCGCAGCCGAGACGGAACCCGAAAACGGGGCCGAGCCGAGCGGGGACTCCCGGCCCCGTCCCCGGCGACGCGGACGGCGACGGCTCGTGGGCGCGACCGTGGTGACTGTCGCGGTGGCCGGCGTGGTCTCGGTCGGCGGCTGGCTCGCCTCCGGCCACGCGGCGCCCGGCGCCGGAACCCACGCTGTGCCGCAGCTGACAGGTCAGAGCCTCGCCCGCGCCAGACGCGAACTGCAGGCAGCCGGCCTCCGGATCGGCCACCTCTCCTTCGGCTCCTGCACGGGGACCAAGGCCGCGCCGCACACCGTCTGCTCCCAGGACCCGGTGGCCGGCGCGGTGCTCCGGCCGGGCGCGGTGGTGGCGCTGTCCGTCTCCCGCCCGTCCGGGATTGCCGCCGGGGCCGGAGCGCCGTAGCGTCGAATCGTGATCAATGGTGCGCATGTGGTCATCTACAGCAGCGACGCCGAGGCCGACCGTGTCTTCTTCCGCGACGTGCTCGGCATGCCCTGCGTCGACGCCGGTCGCGGCTGGCTGATCTTCAAGGCCCCGCCCGCGGAGATCGCCTTCCACCCGGCCACGTCCGTCCACTCGCACGAACTGATGCTGATGTGCGAGGACCTGATCGGGACCATGGCCGAACTGCAGGCGAAGGGCGTGGAGTTCACCCGCCCCGTGGAGCAGCTCGCCTGGGGGCTGCTCACCGGCCTGCGCCTGCCGGGCGGGGGCGACCTGGCCCTCTACGAACCGAGCCACCCCCGCGCGAACGGGTGAGCCCTCGTCGTCGGGGCCGGGTCGGCGGGAACTCGTCCGCCCTGGTGCGCACCAGGCTGATTCCCCCAGACGGTCCTGAGTAGGAACACCCTGGTCCGCCGCGCCCCGTCGCTCCAAGATCGAGTCATGGGTGCTTTCTTGGGGATCGTCGTGGTCGGCGCCGCCGTCCTCGGCGTGCTGCTGCACTTCGTCGCGCACGTGTCGACGTCGGTGTTGCTCGGGTTCGGTGCGGGCGCGGTCTGTCTGATGTGGCTGGCCGTGCTGCTGACGGTGCCATGGAACCTGTACTTCCAGGCGCACACGGCACGTCAGGAGATCGCCGAGGGCCGGGCGGCCGGGCTCGACATCGCCGCGGGCCGTGAGCTGGACGCGGAGCGGATCGCGGCCCGCCTGCTGCGGTCCGCGGTCGGTGCGCACCTGGTCTCGGCCCTCGTCATCGGGGTGGTCGCGGCGGTGTCGGGGCAGGCCGTCGGCTACTGGTTCTGCGCGTTCTACCTGATCGCCACCGTGCTGCGCCCCGCCGAGGCCTGGTTGCGCCATCTGCGTACCCGGATCGGCGTGCTGCGCGAGGAGGCGAGCTTCCCCCGCGACGACATCATCGCCCTCAAGGACCGTCTCGACACCGCGGAGGCCGGTGTCGCGGGCCTGGACGCGGAGACCCGTCGCCTGGCTCAGGAGCTGGACCGCCTCGCGGTGCTGGCGCGCCGGCGCGACGACCAGCTGGAGGCGCGCATCCACGCGCTGGGCCGCAAGTTCGAGGACACCCTCGGCAGCCTGACCGACAACCAGGAGGTCATCAACGGCATCCGGGCGTTCCTCCGGCTGCTGCGCGAGGAGGGCGTGCCGCAGACCTGACGCCGCCCCGGCCCGGACGCGTGTCACCCGTAGGCGGTCTCGTCAGGGTGGGTGGCGCGTGCTTGAGTGAGTGCCATGACGACTCTGGATCCCGGCACCACGGCGCTGCTCCTGATCGAGTTTCAGAACGAGTTCGTCTCCGACGGCGGGGTGCTGCACGAGGCCGTGCGCCCGGTCATGGAGGCCACCGGCATGCTGGACAACACCCGGCAGCTGGTCGCGGCCGCCCGCCGGGCGGGGGTGACGGTCGTGCACGCCCCGATCTCCTTCGCGCCGGGCTACCACGAGATCACCCGCCACCCCTACGGCATCCTCAAGGGCGTCGTGGACGGCAACGCGTTCGTCAAGGGCACCTGGGGCGCGGAGATCGCGGACGTGCTGGCCCCGCAGGCGGGCGACATCGTGGTGGAGGGCAAGCGCGGGCTGGACACCTTCGCCAGCACCAACCTGGACTTCATCCTGCGCAGCAAGGGCATCACCACGCTGGTCATCGGCGGCTTCCTCACCAACTGCTGCGTGGAGTCGACGATGCGCACGGGCTACGAGAACGGCTACCGGGTGATCACCCTGACGGACTGCACGGCCGCGGTCTCCAAGGAGGAGCACGAGAACGCCATCACCTACGACTTCCCGATGTTCTCGACTCCGCAGACCTCGGCGGAGCTGATCGCCCGCCTGCCGTGAGCCCTGGGGGGCCGCGGGCGAGGGGCGGTCAGCTGCGGTGGCCGGCGGCGTAGAAGAGGAGCATGGCGAAGCCCGCGAAGACGTGCAGGCCGATCACGTAGATGAAGACGCGGATGTTGACGCGGCGCGCCGTCCGCTTCGCGCCGTCCTCGACGGGGCCGGCGGGGACGTACTCCGCGGCGGGGGCCGTGGGGAGGGGACCGGCGGGCAGGGTGTGGATGTGGTCAGCCAAGGCACAACTCCGAGGTCGGGCTCTGCAGCAGCGTGTGCAGGAAGAGCAGATCGGTGCCGGTCGGCGTGTCCGCCGCCAGGCGGTGGGGACGCATGGAGTCGAAGTGGGCGGAGTCGCCCGGCTCCAGCAGGTGGCGCTCGCGGTCGAGGGTCAGTACGAGACGGCCGCTGAGCACGTACAGCCATTCCTCGCCGGGGTGTACCCGCACGACCGCGTCCTGGATGTCCGGCGGTACGTGCACGCGCAGCGCCTGCATCGCCCGGCCGGGCGCTCCCGCGGCCCGGTAGGTCCAGCCTCCGGCGAGGCTGGGCTCCGCGGCGCCGCCGCGGATCACTGCGGTCGGCGCCGCGGGGGCCTCCCCGAGCAGTACGTCGAGGGGAACGGCGTAAGCTCGGGACAGGCCCAGCAACAACGGCAAGGAGGGCTGCCGTTTGGCGGTCTCCAGCCGGGAGAGGTGGGCCGGGGAGAGACCGACGCGCGCGGCGGCGGCCTCGAGGGTCAGGCCGCTGCGCAGGCGGCGCTCGCGGAGGCGGGCTCCCAGGCCCGGGAGGTCCTCGGGCCCGAGCCCCGTTCCGGTGGCGTCTGCGTCCATGACCCCAGTGGACACCCGCTGCGGCCAGGTAGGCAAGTTTCTTGCCCCAGAGGCAAAAGCACGGATGATCTTGATTGTCGTCGCGACCTGAGGGGGCATCGGGCCGTAGGGTGATCACATAAATCCGTAGTCGAAGGGGCCCCGCCGATGGCCAGCGCATCAGACCCGGTCGCGCGCTCAGCAGCCGCGCCTCCGGCAGCGCAGGCGGGCTCGCCCTCGGCCACGCGATCGGCCGCGCGCCCCGGCTCCCCCGGGCCGGCCGACGAGCCCACCGGCAACGGCCGCGCGACCGCCGAACCCGGACCGGCCGACCTCACCGGCGAGCTCACCCCCGGCGAGCTCACCCCCGACGAGCTCAGCGCGGCCGTCCTCGGCTCCGCCGGCATCGGCGTGTGGCGCTGGAACCGCGCCCGGGGGATCGTCGAGGCCGACGCCCGCACCCGCGAACTCCTCGGCCTCCCCCTCGACGGGCCGATGCCGAACGCCGCCACGATCCGCGCCCGCCTGCACGGCGAGGACTTCGTGCGCCTCAGTGCGCTCTCCCAGCTGATCGCGAGCGAGGCCCGCCCGGGCGAGGTCCGCGTCCGGGTGGTGACCCCGGACGGCCGCCTGCTGCGCACACTCCACCTCCAGATATCCCCCGGCCCGGCGAACAGCCCGTACAGCCTGCAAGGGACCGTCCTCGACGGCCGCAGCCGCGTGCCGGGCCCCGACCCGAACGCCGCGCCGCACCCGCCGGTCGACGACGCCGACGACGGCGCCGCCCCACGCGAGGCGCGGCCTCCCCAGCCCGCTGCCGCCGCCCAACCGGCGGCTCACGCCGCCGACGCGGAACGCGAACGCCGCCAGATCCACGAGCTCAACACGCTGCCCACGACCGCGCCGCGGCTGCCCGCCGCCGACCTGCGCCGCTCGCGCGAGGCCTTCCTGCTGGACGCGGGCCGGGCCCTGGCCGAGGCGGGCACCACCAGCGAGGTGCTGCGGGTCGCCGCGACTCTGGCCATGCCGGGCTTCTCCCCTGACGCCCAGGCCGTGTTCGGGGTGAAGGGCACCAAGCTCACCGTCGTCGGCCAGCACGGACACACCCCCACGCAGACCGGCGCCTTCGAGATGCCGCTGGACACCGAGTACCCGGCGGCGCAGGTGGTGCGGACCGGCCGACCGATCTACCTGTCCTCCCCTGCCGAGTACCAGCGGCACTTCCCCGCGACCTGGCCCCTCGCCGAGCCGTTCCACCGCCGGTCGTGGGCCTTTCTGCCGCTGGTGACCGCGGGCCGCACCACCGGCACCTGGCTGGCCGCGTTCGAGACGACCGTCGCGTTCACCCCGGACGAGCGAGCGGTGCTCTCCACTGTGGCCCGGATGCTCTCCCAGGCCCTTGAGCGCGCGCACACCAACGAGGCGGAGCGGGCCCTCTCGCGCGGCCTGCGCCGCAGCATGGGCGACTCGGCGCGCGAGATCGACGGTCTGACCATGACCGCCCGCTACATCCCCACCGGCGGCGGACTGCTCGTCGGCGGCGACTGGTACGACGTCGTCGACCTGCCCGGCGGCCGGATCGCCTTGGTCGTCGGCGACGTGCAGGGCCACGACGTGCACGCCGCCGGAGTGATGTCCCGGCTGCGCACGGCCGTGCACGCGTACGCCGTCGAGGGCCACCGGCCCGACGCCGTCATGGCCCGGGCCTCCCGCTTTCTGGCCAGCCTCGACGCGGACCGCTTCGCCACCTGCCTCTACATCGAGGCCGACCCCGCGCGTGGACGCCTCGAGATCGCGCGCGCCGGCCACCCGCACCCGGTGCTGCGGATGACCGACGGCACCACCGTCATCCGCCACGTCGACGGCGGCCTGCCGCTCGGCCTCGCCCCCGAGGGCGAGGACTACCCCGTCACCGCGCTGGAGCTCCAGGTCGGCGAGGTGCTGATGGTCTGCACCGACGGCCTGATCGAGACCGGCGGGCACGACATGTTCAGCGGCTGGGTCCGGGTGCGGGACGTGGTGGCCCCCGGCCCCGCCTCCGACCTGGAAGGCATGGCCGACGCGCTGATCCGCGCCGTGCACGGACCCGGCTCGCACGCCGGCGCCGGGCGGCTGGCCGACCGCCGCGAGGACGACATCGCCCTGCTGCTGCTCCGCCGTGACCCGATCGACGGCGCGCCCAGGCCCGTCGGCCGCCGCCTCGTCGTGACCGTCGGCCAGGGGCAACCCGCGCGCGTCGCCTCCGCCCGCCGCGAACTGCGCGGCATCCTCCAGGACTGGAACTGCCCCGACGACGCCGACGCCGCCGTGTTGCTCGTCTCCGAACTGCTCACCAACGTGCTGCTGCACACCGACCAGGAGGGCGCGCTGCTGGCGGAGCTCTCCGGGCCGCCCGGCGAACGCCGGCTGCGCATCGAGGTCTCGGACGGCAGCGACGAGCTGCCACACCTCCGCTCCCCGGGCGAGATGGCCTCCTCCGGGCGCGGCCTGGTCCTGCTGGACCTGCTCGCCGACCGCTGGGGTGTGCGCCCGAGCGGCGAGGGCAAGCTCGTCTGGTTCGAGATGACCGAGAAGGACGGCGCGCCCGGCGGGAACGGGAAGAAGACTCAGCCCAGCGTGTAGTCGAGCCAGATCCGGTGGGTGCCGTCGGGCTCGACGGTCAGCCCGCCCGTGCCGGCTATGCCCGCGAGCTCGCCCGTGCCGCTGCCGGGCACGAGGACGAAGAACTCGTCCCGCCGGTTGTCGCCGTCCGTCGTGGCCGAGTGCGCGAAGTTGAACGTGCCGGAGCAGCCGTCGACCGTGCCCTCGAAGGACTCCATGGCGACGTACGTGCCGACCCCGCGCCCGATGTCGTAGGCAGAGGTGAACAGCGTCTCGGAGCGGCCCTCGACGGCCCCGGCGAAGTGCTTCTCCATGGTCGCGACGCCCGTGGTGAGGCCCGTGCCCACCTTGCCGGAGAACTCCTCGGCCGAGACGGGCTGCATGGAGACGACCGAGAACGTGCCGTTGGTTCGCATGGCCACACGCTAGCCCCCGCCACCGACAACCGGGTCGGAACCGCACAAGCGATCGCGACCGGTCGGAAACCGCTGGCCTCGGACAACGCGCCGGTGACATGCTGACCGCGTGGACGGACCGGAGATCATCGTCAGCTTCGACCCCGACTTGCACGTCTTCGTCGCCGCGGCGCGGCGCGCCGAGGAGGGCGCCCGGGTGCGGACCGACGGCGCGTCCTCGCTGGGCCACGTCGTGGAGTCCCTCGGCGTGCCGCTGACCGAGGTCGGCAGCCTGACCGTGGACGGACGCGCGAGCGAGGCCTCGCACGTGCCGACGGCCGACGAGCGCATCCACGTCTCCCCCGTCACCCGGCCGCAGCCGCTGCCCGGCCCCCCGCGCTTCCTGCTCGACGTGCACCTGGGCACCCTCGCCCGCCGCCTGCGGCTGCTCGGCGTGGACGCGGCCTACGAGCGGCTGGACATCGGCGACGCGGCGCTGGCCGCACAGTCCGCCCGCGAGCAGCGGGTCATTCTGTCGCGCGACCGGGGCCTGCTGCACCGCCGGGAGCTGTGGGCCGGGGCGTACGTCTACAGCCACCGCCCGGAGGAGCAGCTGACCGACGTGCTGGAGCGCTTCGCGCCGCCGCTCGCGCCGTGGACCCGCTGCACCGCCTGCAACGGAGAGCTGCGCCCGGCGACGCTGGACGAGGTCCGCCCGCAGCTGCGCCCCGGGACGGAACGCTCCTACGACACCTTCGCGCTCTGCACCGCCTGCGGCCGTGCCTACTGGCGCGGCGCCCACCAGGACGGCCTCAACGACATCGTCGCGGACGCACTTCGCCGCGCGGACGCGCGGGCGGGCGGCGTCCAAGGATCGGCGCAGGGCTGAGCACCGGCTCGCCCAGCCGGTGCACCTTCTTCTCCCGTGCGCCCGCGGCCGCCGTACCCTGAACGGCGGCCCGTGCGGTGCGACGCCGGACGCCCCGGTGTTCGCTGGAGGGCATGACGATTGCCACCGCCAAACTCTCCGACCCCGTCGTCCGCCGCATGGTCGAGGCGATCAACGCCCACGACCGTGACGCCTTCCTCGGGCTGCTCACCTCGGACGCGACCATGTCGGACGACGGCTCGGACCGGAACCTCCAGGAATGGATCGACCGCGAGATCTTCGACGCGGGCGGCCGGATGGACGTCCAGAAGGAGTCCAACGGCGGGCAGACCCTGCTGGCGAGGTTCCGCAACGACACCTGGGGGGAGATGAGCACCGTCTGGCGCTTCGACGTCGAGGACGGCCACGTCCGCCGCTTCGAGACCGGCCAGGCCTGAGGACCCGCCGGGCGCGGGCCTCAGCGCGTCTCGTCGGCACGGACGATCAGCACCGAGCACGGCGCGTACTGCGCCAGGTGGTGGCTGACCGAACCGAGCATGATCCCCTTGAAGCCGCCGTAGCCACGGCTGCCGACGACCAGCAGCACGGCGTCCCGGGCGGCGTCGAGCAGCACCTGCGTCGGACTCCCCTGCAGCGCCCGCTTGCGGATCCGCGGGTGCGGACCCGGCCCCGCGACGGCCTCGACGGCCGCGTCGAGTCGGAGCTGCGCCTGCTCCTCGAAGGTGAGCCCCTCCTGCCCGGGCACCGGCTCCGGCACGGAGAAGATGCTCGGCCACTCCCACGCCAGCACCGCGTGCACCAGGCTGTCCGTGAGCTCCGCCTGCCGGATCGCGGCCCGCAACGCCTCACCGGCGTGCTGCGAGCCGTCCACGCCCACCACGATCACGTCGGGCGCGCGCCCGCCGCTCTGAGCCATGGGCCCTCCTCCCTGTTCGTCCACGCATGGCCACGCTCTCATCCCCTCCGGCGGCCGACCGGCTGCAACACGCGCGGGCCAGGGTTCCGGGGAAGTCCGGGCTCCGCGCGGATGTTTCACGTATGTGAGTGTTGAGACTGCAACAACAGAGGTCGACGTGGTCGTCATCGGCGCGGGGCAGGCAGGGCTGTCCGCCGCCCACCACCTGCGGCGGCGTGGGCTGCGGCCGTTCGACGACTTCGTCGTTCTCGACGCCGACCCCGCACCGGGAGGCGCCTGGCAGCACCGGCCGTCATCGCTGACCATGGCGATGGTCCACGGCTTCCACGAACTGCCCGACTCCCCGCTGCCTCCGCTCGCCCCGCAGCTCCCCGCACGGGACGTGCTGCCCGACTACTTCGCCGCCTACGAGCGCGACCACGAGCTGCCCGTCCTGCGCCCGGTCACCGTCACCTCCGTGCGGTCCGAGTCGGCCGACCCGCACGCGCGGCTGCTGGTACAGGGCGACGGCGGTCGGGTGTGGTCCACGCGGGCCCTGATCAACGCGACGGGAACGTGGACCCGTCCGTTCGTTCCGCGCTACCCCGGTGCGGAGCGCTTCCGCGGCCGGATGCTGCACAGCTCCGCCTACCGGGGCCCCGAGGAGTTCGGCGGCACGGGCACCGTCCTGGTCGTGGGCGGCGGCGCGTCGGCCGTCCAGATCCTCGCGGAGACAGCCGCCGTCGCCCGGACGCTCTGGGTCACCAGGCGCCCGCCGGTCTTCCGCGACGACCCCTTCGTCCCCGAGGAGCTGGGCCGCGCCGCCGTCGCCATGGTCGAGGAGCGCGTGCGCGCGGGCCTGCCGCCGAGGAGCGTGGTGTCGGTGACGGGCCTGCCGCCCTCCCCGGCGCTGCTGCTGGCGCGCGAGCGCGACGCGCTGCACCGGCTGCCGATGTTCGAACACATCACGGAGCACGGCGTGGTCTGGCCCGACGGCCACGAAGAGCTCGTCGACGTGATCGTCTGGGCCACGGGCTTCCGCGCCGCCATCGGCCACCTCGCCCCGCTGGGACTGCGCGAGGCGGGCGGCGGCATCCGCATGGACGGCACCCAGGCCGCCCGCGACCCACGCATCCACCTCGTCGGCTACGGCCCGTCGGCCAGCACCATCGGCGCCAACCGCGCCGGCCGCGCGGCGGCCGTCGCCGTCGACCGCTACCTCACGTCGACCGCAGCGCCGGCGGCTCTCGCCTCCGCCCACTGAACCCTGCGGCCGAGCCGCCTGGCCGGCAGGGCCGTTGGGCGGGTGGCACGGCGAAGTCCCGGCCGCCGTCTCCGCCGCGCTGCTCGGCAGATCAGCGGGCCGGGCGTCGCAGGCCGCGCGCAGGCCGGGGCTGTGCACGCTCGTCACCGCCAAGGGCCAGCGCGACGGAACTCCGCGCGAGGAACGCGTCCGCGAAGGCGAGGTTGCTGCCGCGATGCAGGCGGGCGCGCCCCGGCAGTCGCCGTCACCGGCGCCGAAGCTCGCAGCGACCCGGCCCCGGAAGCGCGGCTCCGCCCCGCCGTTCAGCGGTTCCGCGGCGCTGCGATGCGCGCGCGGGGTGCCGCCGCCCCGGTCAGCCCTTCGGCGGTGCCGCCGTTCGTGCGGGAGCGCCGCCGCGGGGACCGCCGTCGTCGGGACCGAAGCCCGAACTCGGGCTCGCACCGGACCCCGGCACCGGATCCTGGTCGCGGCCCTTGCCGTGCTCGCCCTCCTGCGGTCGCATCTGCAACCGCGACAGCCCGATCGCGCCGAGCGCGACGAGCAGCACGCCGATGATCTCCGGGACCAGCCACCATCCCGTCCGGACGGTCTCGTTGTAGAGCGTCACGCCCAGCGAGAGGCTGACCAGCGCGTCACCGAGGGTCAGCGCCGGCTGCGAGGCGACCAGCGGGCCGGCCTGCATGGCGTTCTCCAGCAGGAACAGTGCGCACACGCCGACGGCGGCGAAGCCGTAGGTCTGCCAGGAGGTGAAGAACGCCGCCACGCCCTGGTGGTCGAGGGTGTCGGTCGCCGACTTCATCAGCGCCGCGGTCAGCGCGTAGCCGATCGCCGCCGCGAGGCCGAGGCAGACGGCGCGGGCGCCGCCGACGCCGCGGCGCAGCGCGGCGAGGCAGAGCAGCACCATCGCTCCGCCGCAGCTGGCCAGCGCGAGCACCCACAGGCCGACGCCGGGTTGGAGCGATCCTCCGCTCGGTGCCGCCGCGCCGAGTGCGAGACCGAGGCCCCCGACGAGGCAGGCCACCCAGATCCAGGCCAACGTCGGCATCCGGCGGTGGAAGACCATGCCGCCGATCATCAGCGCGGCCGGGAGCTCCAGAACGAAGATCGGCTGGACGACCGCCAGCGGACCGGTGGCGAGCGCCAGGCCCTGGAAGGCGGCGGCGAAGACGACGCCGAGTATCCCGAAGAGCCACACGGGCGTGCGCAGCAGATCCCACATCAGCCCGATGCGGAAGCCCTGCGAGCGCGGCACGATCAGCGCCGCCCGCCGCTGCAGCACGGTGCCCATGGCGTTGCTGATCGCGGCGCACACCGCGAACACCACCGACAGCACCGCCGTCACAGACACGTCGCTCCCACGGTTCCGCCCCCGCCACCGGCTGGACGCCGGCCGAACCGATTGATCGGCTCCTGTGGGCATGCTACCCAGCGGAAGGCCGGAACTTCCGCTGCAAAAAACGTCTCCGCTGTTGTCAGGCGCGCTGCTTGGGGCCCGCGTTCGCGGAGCCGCTGGCCGTGGAGCCGTTGGCTGCGCGGCGTCGGACAGCCTCCGGGCCCGCGGCCCGGACCGCGTCCTCAGCGGTGTCCTCGCTCCGGACGTCCTCCGCCGACTCGGCGGTCTCCGCGACAGCGCCGGTCTCGGCGTCCTCGTCAACCGGTGCGGTCGGCGCGCCCGGCTCGGCCGGGTTCTCCCCGTCGACCGCCGGAGGCTCGATCCGGGAGGCCCCGATGGGGTTGTCCGGGGCGGGCTTGTTCCGGGTCACGTAGAGGTAGACCACACCGGCCACGAAGAGCAGCAGCGACGTCCAGTCGTTGAGGCGCAGGCCGAGGAAGCGGTTGGCGTGGTCGCTGCGCAGCGCCTCGATCCAGAAGCGGCCGAGGGTGTAGCCGGAGACGTAGAGGGCGAACAGGCGCCCGTTGTGCATGCTCCAGCGGCGGTCCGCGTAGAGCAGCACGAAGACCAGCATCAGGTCCCACAGCGACTCGTACAGGAAGGTCGGCTGGAAGACGCCGTGGACGACGCTGCCGTCCGCGTTGATCTTGTTGATCTCCAGGCCCCAGGGCAGCTTGGTCGGGTTGCCGTAGAGCTCCTGGTTGAACCAGTTGCCCCAGCGGCCGATCGCCTGAGCCAGGATCAGGCCGGGTGCCAACGCGTCGGCGAAGCCGGAAAGCGGGATGCCCTTGCGGCGGCAGCCGATCCACGCGCCGACGGCGCCGAGCGCGACCGCGCCCCAGATGCCGAGGCCGCCGTCCCAGATGTAGAGGGCCCGGATGGGCTGCTCACCGGCCTTGAAGTACAGCTCCGGGTCGGTGATCACGTGGTAGAGCCGGCCGCCGACGATCCCGAAGGGGACGGCCCACAGAGCGACGTCGAAGACGTCCTCGGGGTTGCCGCCGAGCTTGATCCACCGCTTGCGGGTCAGCCAGAGGGCGGCCGCGATCCCGGCCAGGATGCACAGCGCGTACGCGCGGATCGGCACCGGACCCAGGTGCCAGACGCCCTGCGACGGGCTGGGGATGTACGCGAGTTCCATCGGGGCCGCTTCCCTCGAGAGACCGGGCGGGCGACCGCGCCCGAAACGCACGGGGCCCGCAATGCTGCGGGCCCCACCCTACATGCGCACTGTCTGCGGATCGGTGCTGCGCGACCAGTCGTTTTCGCGTTCCGTCGCCGTTCCGCGACTTCCGGTGTGCTACTCGACGACGAGCTGGACGTCGATGTTGCCGCGGGTCGCGTTGGAGTACGGGCACACCTGGTGCGCGCGCTCGACCAGGCCGTGGCCGGTCTCGTTCTGCAGCGCGTCCGGCAGCTCGACCCGCAGGACGACGGCGAGGCCGTAGCCGCCTTCGCCGTTGGCGCCCAGGCTCACCTCGGCGGTCACCGAGGTCTCGCTGGTGTCGATCTTGGCACCGCGGCCGACGACGCCCAGCGCGCTCGCGAAGCAGGCGGCGTAGCCGGCGGCGAAGAGCTGCTCGGGGTTGGTGCCGGCGCCGCTGCCACCGAGCGCGGCAGGCGGCGCGAGGGTGACGTCGAGGAGGCCGTCCGAGCTGACAGCGCGGCCCTCGCGGCCGTTGGCGGTGGCGACGGCGGTGTACAGAGCGTTCATGAGTGCGATGCCTCGTCTCGTTCGTTCCGTTGGTCGTGAACTCCGACAAGCAATATAAGAGCACACAATTCAGTTGCGCACAACTCAGTAGTAGACTTGTCGGCATGACCGCCACCTCGCAGCCGACCGACGCCGAGAACCTGCTCCGCCTGGAGCACCAGGTCTGCTTCGCCCTGCACAACGCGAGCCGCGCGTTCGGCGCGATCTACCGCGACGCCCTGAAGGACCTGGGGCTCACCTACCCCCAGTACCTGGCGATGCTGGCGCTGTGGGAGCACGGCGAGCTCAGCGTCAAGCGCCTCGGCGAACTGCTCCGCCTCGACTCGGGCACGCTGTCGCCGCTGCTGAAACGACTGGAGGCTGCGGGCCTGGTCAAGCGGGAGCGCAGCGCGCAGGACGAGCGCTCGGTCCTGGTCAGCGCGACCGCGAGCGGCGCGGCGCTGCGCGAGCAGGCCACGGAGGTGCCGCTGGAGGTCGCCCGCCGGACCGGATTCGACGTCGCCGAGATGCGGGAACTGCGCGGCCTGCTGGGCCGCCTGACGGACCGGCTGGACGCGGCGGGGGTCGCACAGGAATGTTGATCGCGGGGGCGGCCCGTGCCATGACACACTGTCATCGCACCTCACACCCGATGGAGGCACTCATGGCGGACCAAGCCGCGTCCCCCGAAGGCGAGCCCGGCCAGCCGGCCGACGCCGAACACAGCGGCCCCGAGGACGACCTCAAGCGCAAGTTCCGCGAGGCGCTGGCCCGCCGCCGCGGTCCCCAGTCCGAAGGCGCCTCCGGCAGAGGGACGGACCCGTCCAAGATCCACGGCACCCACGGCAAGTCCGGCGGCCAACGCAGCTTCCGCCGCAAGAGCGGCTGACAAGCCAGGCGGTCCGCTCCCCCAGCCAGTTGCACCACCAGGGGCGCGGGGAACTGCGCGAGAACCCACCGGCGTGCGGATGGCCCTGCTCATTGAGGACCATCCGCTCACCGGACGGGGGTACCTCCCGGCCGAAGGCCGGGGATTTTCGCGCCGTTCCCCGCGCCCCTGAGTCGTGCAACGGCCTGCGGGTGCTCTACGAGTCGAAGTCGAGGGCGACTCGTTCCGTGACCGGTTCCGACTGGCAGGTGAGGACGTAGCCGGCGGAGAGTTCCGAGTCCTCGAGGGCGAAGTTGCGGCGCATGCGGACCTCGCCGTCGCAGACGAGGGCGCGGCAGGTGCCGCAGACGCCGCCCTTGCAGGCGAAGGGGAGGTCCGGGCGGGCGCGCTGCGCCGCGTCGAGGACGGTGGTGCCGCTCAGCGGCATGGTGAGGGTGGTGACGCGGCCGTCGAGCGTCAGCTCGACCTCCGCGCTGGGGCCGTCGACGGACGCGTCCGCGTGCGTCACGGGCGTCGGCGGCTCCTCGTCCTCGGCGTAGAAGAGCTCGCGGTGCACCCGCTCCGCGGGGACCCCGAACGAGGTCAGCACCGAGCGCGCGTCCTCCGTCATGCCCAGCGGGCCGCAGAGCCACCAGTGGTCCACGCCGGGCACGTCGACCAGCCCGCTCAGCACCGCGCGCAGATGCTCCGCATCCAGGCGGCAGCTCAGCAGCTCGCTCTCGCGCGGCTCGCGGGAGAGCACGTGGACGAGGTGGAAGCGGTCGGGGTAACGGTCCTTCAGGTCCGCCAGCTCGTCGACGAACATGACGGAGTCGCTGCGGCGGTTGCCGTACAGCAGGGTCACCCGCGCCTTGGGGTCGGCCAGGGCCGTCGCCGCGATGGACAGCAGCGGCGTGATGCCCGAGCCCGCGCCGATCAGCGCGTGGTGCGCGGGGGCGGAGAGGTCGGGGACGAAGGTGCCGAGCGGCGGGAGGGTCTCCACGACGTCGCCGGGCCGCAGGTCGCGGACCAGCCAGGAGGAGAAGAGGCCGTCGGGGACCTCACGGACGCCGATCCGCAGCGGGCCGCCCTCGGGCGCGCACAGCGAGTACGAGCGGCGCTCGTCGCGGCCGTCGACCAGACGGCGCAGCGTGAGGGACTGGCCGGCCCGGAAGGCGTAGCGCTCCGCGAGCTCGTCCGGGACGGCGAAGGTGATCGCCGCGGCGTCGTCGCACAGCGGCTCGACGGAGGCCACCGTCAGCGGATGGAAGCTGGTGCGCAGCACTAGATCTCCTTGACCTGCTCGAAGGGTTCGCGGCAGGCACGACAGCGGCGCAGCGCCTTGCAGGCGGTGGCGCCGAAGCGGCTCGTCTCCTCGGTGTCGGCGGAGCCGCAGTGCGGGCAGTGGACGACGGCGGACCTGGTCGGGCCGAGCGTCAGCGGGACGGGGCCCGCGGCGCGCTTCGGCGCGGCGCCGGGCGGGGCGATACCGGCCTCGACGAGCCTGCGACGGCCCTCGGCGGTGATGTCGTCCGTGCTCCAGGCGGGGCTCAGCTGCGTCTCGACGTGCACCTGCCCCTCGCCGAAGCCCGCCTCGCGCAGCGCCGCGGCGACGTCGGCGCGCATCTCGGCCAGGGCCGGGCAGCCGGTGTAGGTGGGGGTGAGCACCGCCGTGACGCCGTCCTCGCCCACCCGAACCTCGCGCAGCACGCCGAGGTCGGCGAGGGTCAGCATGGGCAGCTCGGGGTCGCGCACGGCCGCCGCCGCAGCGCGCGCCGCGCCCAGCCGCGGGTCGAGGGCGGTCACGGCGCTCACCACGTCGCCTCCGGGTCCGCGCGGGCGACGCTCTGCAGCTCCGCGAGCAGCTCGGCGAGGTGCTCGGTGTGCTGGCCGTCGCGGCCGCGTCCCATCGAGACGGGCGTCTCGGCGGGAGCCTCCAGCCGGGCGGCGTCCAGCACCTGGGCGAGCACGGCCTCGACCTCGTCGCGCGTCTCCGGGGCCGCCGCGTACAGCTCGGCCCGGTAGGGCCACAGCTCGGCGAGCGCCTCGCGCATCCGGCGGGCCGACTCCTCGGTGCCGTCACCGAGGCGGATCGCCCACTGCGCGGCGTGGTCGCGGTGGTAGGTCAGCTCGCTGACGCCCTTGCGGGCGACGGCGGCGAGGACCGGGTCGGGGTGCTCGGCCAGCCGGGTCAGCTGCGCGAGCCGCCAGCTGGACAGCAGCAGCAGCTTGACCATGCTGTGCGCGAAGTCGCCGTTGGGGAGCTCGGCGAGGATGACGTTGCGGAACTCCGCCGGGTCGCGGAAGTAGGCGAGCGCGTCCTCGTCGCGGCCGGCGCCCTCCGCCTGCCCGGCGCGGGCGTAGAGCAGGCGGGCCTGGCCGAGCAGGTCGAGGCCGATGTTGGCGAGCGCCACCTCCTCCTCCAACTCCGGTGCCAGCGTGATCCACTGGGCCAGTCGCTGGGCCGCGACGAGCGCGTCGTCGGCGAGCGCGAGGCAGAACGCGGCGTGCGCCCCGGCCTCGACGTCCTCGGGCAGGGTCGTGTCGACGCCGTGCAGCGGGTCCTCGAAGCCGGTCCCGAAGGCCCAACGCGCGTCGTCGCCGTGCCCCTCGGCGAGCGAGAGGTAGACGTGGTCGTCGTCGCTGCTCATGGAAGTTCCGGCTCCTACTAGATGTGCGGGACGTCGTCGGGGATGGCGTAGAAGGTCGGGTGGCGATAGACCTTGTCGCCGCTCGGGGAGAAGAACGGGTCCTTCTCGTCCGGCGTGGAGGCGGTGATCGCGTCGGAGCGGACCACCCAGATGCTGACGCCCTCGTTGCGGCGGGTGTACAGGTCGCGGGCGTTGGTCAGGGCCATCCGCTCGTCGGCCGCGTGCAGCGAGCCGACGTGCACGTGGTTGAGGCCGCGCTTGCCGCGCACGAACACCTCGTACAGGGGCCAACCCGCGCTGCCGCGCGGCGCTTCGGTGCTCATGCCGCCGTTCCTTCCTTTTCAGGACGTGCGTGGTTCTTGGCCGCGTGTGCCGCGGCGGCCTCGCGGACCCAGGCGCCGTCCTCGTGGGCCTTGGTGCGCCGCTCCATCCGCTGCGCGTTGCACGGACCGTCGCCCTTGATGACCCGCATCAGCTCGGCGAAGTCAGGGGTGCCGAAGTCGTGGCGGCCGCGCTCCTCGTTCCAGCGCAGCTCCGGGTCGGGCAGCGTGACGCCCAGACGCTCGGCCTGAGGGACGGTCATGTCGACGAAGCGCTGCCGCAGTTCGTCGTTGCTGTGGCGCTTGATCTTCCAGGCCATGGACTGCGCGCTGTTGGGCGAGTCGTCGTCCGGCGGGCCGAACATCATCAGCGACGGCCACCACCAGCGGTCCACGGCGTCCTGCACCTGGGCACGCTGGGCCTCGGTGCCGCGCATCATCGTCAGCAGCAGCTCGTAGCCCTGGCGCTGGTGGAAGGACTCCTCCTTGCAGATCCGCACCATCGCGCGGGCGTAGGGCCCGAAGCTGGAGCGGCACAGCGGCACCTGGTTGCAGATGGCGGCGCCGTCGACGAACCACCCGATGACGCCGACGTCGGCGAAGCTCAGGGTCGGGTAGTTGAAGATCGAGGAGTACTTCTGCCGCCCGGCGAGCAGCCGCTCGGTCAGCTCGGTTCGGTCGATGCCGAGGGTCTCGGCGGCGGAGTAGAGGTAGAGACCGTGGCCGGCCTCGTCCTGCACCTTGGCGAAGAGGATCGCCTTACGGCGCAGGGAGGGGGCTTTGGTGATCCACTCCCCCTCCGGCTGCATGCCGATGATCTCGGAGTGCGCGTGCTGGGCGATCTGCCGCACCAGCGTGGCGCGGTAGCCCTCGGGCATCCAGTCGCGCGGCTCGATGCGCTGGTCGTGCGCGATCGTCGCGTCGAAATGCGCGGAGAGCTCGGGCAGTGCGGTCGCGCTGTCCGACCCGCCCGCGCCGTCGGTAACGGTCATGGCAGCCACCCCTCCGGGTCCGTGGTGCCTTCAGGCTACCGAACGGTCGGTCGGGTACACAAGAGCCGAAGCCCCGCCCCACCCGGCGGGGTCGCTGGGGGCTTAGGCTCCGCGCGCCGTCGCCGACCGGCGCCGGAGCACCGCGGCGACGTCGTCCACCAGGCGCGGGCAGTCCTCCAGATCCAGCCCGGAGACGGTGAGTCGCAGGCCGGGGCCGGTCTGCAGGCGATACCGCGCCCCCGGAGACACGGCCCACCCGCGCTGCAGCAGACCGGCGACCGCCGACGTCTCGTCCGCGACGGGGATCCAGACGTAGAGTCCGCTGCGGCCGTGCGCAGCGATGCCGTGGCGGGCCAGGCCCGAGAGCAGAGCCTCACGCCGGGCACGGTAGGAGGCGGCGGTCGGGGCCGGGTCGAACGCCTCCCACAGCGCGGCGGCGGTGCGCTGGAGCAGGTGACTGACCCAGCCCGCACCGAGCCGCTGGCGTCCGCGGACGCGGTCGACCGTCTCCCGGTCCCCGGCGAAGACGGCGACCCGCAGGTCCGGGCCGAGGGACTTCGCGACCGACCGCACCACGGCCCAGTGCCGCACGACGGACCCCTCGCGCCCCGGCTCGACGCACAGCGCGGGGTACGGCTGGTCGACGATCCCGTGCCCGTGGTCGTCCTCGACCAGCAGCACGTCCGGGTGTTCCGCGAGCACCGCTCGCAACTGCGACGCCCGCTCCGCGCCGACCACCGCCCCGGTCGGGTTCTGGGCGCGCACGGTGACCACGACCGCGCGGACGCCGGCCGCCAGCGCCGCGCGCAGGCCGTCCACCGTGGGGCCCTCGTCGTCGACCGGCATCGGCTGGAGCCTGAGCCCGAGGGCCGGCAGCAGGTCGAAGAGGCTGCCCCAGCCGGGGTCCTCCACCGCCACCGCGTCGCCCGGCCGCAACCACGCCTGGAAGATCCGCTCCTGCGCGTCCAGCGCGCCCGAGGCGACGCCGACGGCGTCGACGGGCACCCCGTCTTCCGCGAGGGACCGGCGCGCGACGGCGAGCAGTCCCGGATCGAGCTCCGGCCCGCCGTACCGTCCCGCCGCCGGATCCGGGCCGCGACCCGCGGCGGCGAGGGCGGGCGCGGGATCGGGCAGCAGCCGGGCGTCGGGGTTGCCGTCGGCGAGGTCGCGCACGCCCTCGGGGACCTCCAGGGCCGCGTAGTCGCGCGGCGTGAGCGCGGGACGCGGCAGCACGCGACTGCCACGACGTCCCGCCGTCTCGATGACGCCGCGTTCGCGCAGCATGCGGTAGGCGGCCGCGACGGTGTTCGGGTTCACGCCGAGCTCGACGGCGAGATCGCGCAGCGGCGGCAGCGCGGCGCCCGGCGTGAGTGCGCCGTCGGCCACCAGCGTCTCGATCTCCGCCGCGATGTCATTGGCACGCCGTGCCGTGATCCGATAATCTCCTAGCACAAAGGAAATTATGCACTAGTTCAAACTCGCGCACCACTCCTCACCGCCCAGCCACTCCGCACCGCCAGGGAGAGCCGCCATGCTGATCCATCCGTGGGACCTCGCCGACGAGTCCGCCTGGCGGCCGTGGCTGGCGGCCCGCGACTTCGGCACCCTGGCCGCGAACGGCGTGGACGGCGGCCCTCCCCTCCTGGTCCCCACCCACTTCCTGTACACGCAGGAGGGCGGCGACCAGGTCGTCCTCCACCTCGCCCGGCCGAACCCCTTCTGGGAGGCGCTCGACGCCGACCCGCGGCTGACCCTCGCCGTCACCGACGACTACGCGTTCGTCCCCGGGACCTGGCGGGCCGCCCCCGAGACCGACCCCGACCATGGCGTGCCGACCAGCTACTACACCTCGGTGCACCTGCTCGGCACCGGGACGGTGATCGACGACCCGGCTGAGAAGGCGGCGCTGATGAGCCGTCAGTACGCCCGCTTCCAGCCCCGGTCGGCGGCGGGCCCGATCGTGCCCGGCGAGCCGCCCTTCGGCCGGATGCTCTCCTCCATCCGGTTCCTGCGCCTGGACGTCGAGGAGGTGCGCGCGAAGGCCAAGTACGACGACCACAAGGACGACGCCCTCGTCGCCCGCGTCCGGGAGGGCCTGCGCGACCGCGCCCTCCCCCAGGACGCCGCCGTCGCGGCGCGCCTGGAACGCGAGGGGCGCGACTGAGCTCCCGTCCGGCCCGGCCGCACGGGGGGAGCGGCTGGGCCGGCCGGGTGATTGTCGTACCGGGGCGGGCTCCGCCTGCCCCGGATCTCCATCCCTGCTCCCTAGGCTGCCCAGACGGACCATCACCGCGCCGCGCACCTCGGGAGCCCCCCACTGTCCAACACGCGACCGACCTCGACCGCCGCCGCCGAAGGCCATCTCGGGCACGTCGTCTTCATCGCCGCGGCAGCCGCCATGGGCGGGTTCCTCTTCGGCTACGACAGCGCCGTCATCAACGGCGCGGTGACCGGCATCCAACACCACTTCGGCGTCGGCAACGGCGAGACCTCGCTGGTGGTCTCGGCAGCGCTGCTCGGCTCGGCGGCCGGCGCCGTCAGCGCCGGGTGGCTGGCCGACCACCTCGGTCGCATCAGGGTGATGCAGCTGGCGGCCGTCCTGTTCTTCGCGAGCGGGCTCGGCACCATGTTCCCGCCGGACATCGTGGCCCTCGGCGCCTGGCGCGTGGTCGGCGGCATCGCCATCGGCATCGCGTCCGTGGTCGCCCCCGCCTACATCGCCGAGGTCGCGCCGCCGGCCGTGCGCGGGCGGCTGGCCTCGTTCCAGCAGGCGGCGATCGTGCTGGGCATCTTCATCTCACAGCTCGTCAACTACGCGCTGAACCAGGCGGCCGGCGGCAACCCCAACGACCATCTGGCCGGCATCCAGGCATGGCAGTGGATGCTCGGCGCGGAGACTATCCCGGCCCTCATCTACGGCCTGCTGTCGCTCGCCATCCCGGAGTCCCCGCGCTACCTGATCGCCTCCGGCGACCTGCCGCGCGCCAAGAAGGTGCTGACCGACGTCGAGGCGCCCGGCGTCGACATCGACGCCCGGATCAACGAGATCCAGCACGTCATGGCGACCGAGCACAAACCACGGCTGAAGGACCTGCTGGGCGGCCGCTTCGGGCTCCAGACGATCGTCTGGATCGGCATCGGCGCCTCGGTGTTCCAGCAGTTCGTCGGCATCAACGTGATCTTCTACTACTCGTCGCTGCTGTGGCAGTCGGTCGGCATCAACGCGAGCAACTCGCTGCTGATCTCGGTGTCCACCTCACTGGTCAACATCGTGGGCACGGTGATCGCCGTGGTCCTGGTCGACCGCGTCGGACGCCGCCCGCTCGCGCTGGTCGGCTCGGCCGGCATGGCGGTGACGCTGGGCATGGCCGCCTGGGCCTTCTCCTACCGCGTCGGCACGGGCACGTCCGCGTACCTGGCCGACACACAGGCGACGGTCGCGCTGGTCGCCGCGCACCTCTACGTGCTCTGCTTCGCCTTCTCCTGGGGCGTGGTGGTCTGGGTCCTGCTGGGCGAGATGTTCCCCAACAAGATCCGCGCACTGGCCCTCTCGGTGGCCGCGTCCGCGCAGTGGCTCGCCAACTGGCTCGTCACGGTGAGCTTCCCGACCATGGCGGACTGGAACCTGTCGGCGACGTACGTGATCTACGCCTGCTTCGCGCTGCTGTCGATCCCGTTCGTCTACTTCTGCATCCGCGAGACCAAGGGCAAGGCCCTGGAGGAGATGGGCTGAGGCCGGTTCAGGTGATGATCTCCCCGAAGCGGCGGGAGATGTCCTTGAGCCGGGCCACCTCCACGTCGTGGCACTCGTGCTCACAGCCGTGCAGCTTGCCGCCGATCACGCGGACTCCGACCGCGCAGGTGTGCGACTCGCCCGGCTCCACTCCCTTGCAACCGGGCGCGAGGTACTTCTCAGGTGGCGTCCACAGGCCGCCGTACGGTTTGCCCGGGTCCGGAGTCGTCTGCGCCATGTCCCAAGTGTGCGTCAAATCGCCTGCGCGGAAAGGGCGAACGCAGAAGATCACCGCCCGGTGGCGGGATCGATCTAGGGTGTGCTGTCATGACCGACGACGCACACCGCAGCAAGGAAATCGAACACCACGACACCCCCGAGGACGAGGAGCCGCTGCGGCGGCGCATCTACCTCACCAACCTCGTCGCCGGGTCGAACTGGCTGCTGCTCAACACCGACCGCACGACAATGGCCGCGAACGGTCCGGCGCTGCGTGCCCTCGCCGGCGTCGTCGAAGCCCTGCACGAAATCGGCTGGCACCTCAACGAGCCGGACACCGACCGCCTGGCCGTGGCCCGGCGCCACCTCGACGCGGCCCAGCGCGAACTCCGGCAGGCCCTCGGCGAAACCCCCGCCGACACGGTCGACCAGGCCCCGGCTCAGGGCTGAGTCGGGGCCTCTGTGGCAGCGCGCTCCGCCGCCGCCGCGGAGAGCAGGAGGTCCAGGGCCGCGGGGTAGGCGCTCGCGTTCATGCGTTCGGCGAGGAGCCGGGACGTGGCGGCGATGTTGGGGTGGGTCTCGGCCGGCAGCCGGGCGTAGGTCGCGTCCCAGACCGCCTCGTCCGCCTCGCGGGCGTCCGCCGGGAGGGCCAGGGAGGCCGCGTCCAGGGCCGCGAAGGCGAGGGCCTGGTCGACGAAGACGTGGTAGATCCGGACCGCCGCGGGGTCCGCGAAGCCGGCCCGGCGCAGGACGCCGAGGATGGCCTCGTCGGCGGCGATCTCGTGAGCGCGGCCGCTGACGCGGCTCGCCGCGAGGACGGCCGCCTGGGGGTGGGCGAGGTAGGCCGCGTGGATCCGCAGGCCCAGGTCGCGCAGGTCGGCGCGCCATTCGCCGCCCGGGGTCCAGCCCGTCATGGCGCGCTGCATCAGCGCGTCCGCGATCGCGCGGGTGAGTTCGTCGAGGCCCGCGAAGTAGCGGTAGAGCGCACTGGCGTCCGCACCCAGCGCGAGGCCGAGGCGGCGCGCCGTGAAGCCCTGGGCGCCGTGCTCGCGCAGCATCCGCAGCGCGGTGTCCACGATCAGGTCGTGGGTCAGCACCGTTCCCTGCTTGGTGGGGCGGCGCCTGCGCCGCTCTTCCTCGGGGACCGCGTTCTTCGCCATGCCGCCAGCCTAGCCAAAGCCGCCGCCCTTACGCCAACGCGGTTGACGTTTGTCGGCGCGGCGGCGTTTCATCAGGTCAGCGGCCGCTCAACCGCCCTGTTCCCTGCACGCCCGAACCACCGAGGAGTCCCTCATGCGTGTGCTGCTCGTCGGCGCCGGAGGCGTCGGCACCGCGATCACGCGGATCGCCGCCCGCCGTCCCTTCCTCCGCCACATGGTCGTCGCCGACTACGACCTCGCCCGCGCCGAGGCGGCGGTCGCCGCTCTCGGCCCCGACCAGGCGGAGCGCTTCAGTGCCGCTCGCGTCGACGCGAGCGACCAGGAGGCCGTCGCCGCGCTGCTGCGCGCCGAGCGCTGCGAGGTGCTGCTCAACGCGACCGACCCGCGCTTCGTGATGCCGCTGTTCGAGGCGGCGCTCGCCGCCGACGCGCACTACCTCGACATGGCGATGTCCCTGTCCCGCCCGCACCCGGACCAGCCCCACGCGCTCACCGGCGTCAAGCTGGGCGACGAGCAGTTCGCCCGCGCCGAGGCGTGGGAGAAGGCCGGCCGGCTCGCCCTGGTCGGCATCGGCGTGGAGCCGGGCCTGTCCGACGTCTTCGCCCGCTACGCCGCCGACGAGCTCTTCGACGAGATCGAGGAGATCGGCATCCGCGACGGCGCCAACCTGACCGTCGACGGCTACGAGTTCGCGCCCTCGTTCAGCATCTGGACCACCATCGAGGAGTGCCTGAACCCGCCCGTGGTCTACGAGGCGGACCGGGGCTGGTTCACCACGCCGCCGTTCAGCGAGCCGGAGGTCTTCGACTTCCCCGAGGGCATCGGCCCGGTGGAGTGCGTCAACGTCGAGCACGAGGAGGTGCTGCTGGTCCCGCGCTGGGTGGAGGCGAAGCGGGTCACCTTCAAGTACGGGCTCGGCGAGGACTTCATCGCCAAGCTCAAGACGCTGCACGCCCTGGGCCTGGACCGCACCGAGCCCCTCGCCGTCCGCTCCTCGCAGGGAACGGTCGAGATCTCCCCGCGCGACGTGGTCGCCGCGGCGCTGCCGGACCCGGCGACGCTCGGCGAGCTCATGCACGGCAAGACCTGCGCCGGCACCTGGGTCAAGGGCACCAAGGACGGCGCCCCGCGCGAGGTGTACCTCTACCACGTGGTCGACAACCAGTGGTCGATGCGCGAGTACGGCTCGCAGGCGGTGGTCTGGCAGACGGCGATCAACCCGGTCGTCGCCCTGGAGCTGCTGGCGGCCGGCGTCTGGTCGGGGCAGGGTGTGCTCGGCCCGGAGGCGTTCCCGCCCCGCCCGTTCCTGGACCTGCTGAACGAGTACGGCTCCCCGTGGGGCCTGCGCGAGCAGTGAGCCACTGACGCGGCGGTCGCCGCGAACGGTTCGGGCGGGCCCTCAGAAGCGGGGCTCGCCCGCCCACCAGTTGCCCGGCGCGGCCGGGTCGGTGCTGGTCCAGAACTCCACGATGGCGGCGACGAACTCGTCGGTGTCCAGGCTTCCGTCGCCGTCGCGGTCCAGCTTCGCGAAGGCCTCGCCCGCCTGCTCGCGGGTGAAGCCGGCGAAGTGGCCGCGCTGGAAGAGGAAGTACTCCTCGGGGTCGACCCGGCCGTCGCCGTTCTCGTCGGCGATGGCCAGGAAGGCGAAGGCAAGCCCGCCGAGCAGCACCCGCGCGGCGTCCGGCTGGTCGGCCAGCATTCCGGTCGAGCCGACGAACTGCGCGCGTGTGATGGCGTCCACGCCGTCGGGCAGGTGCGGCGCGTGGAGGTCGCGCCAGATCGCGAGGTAGGCGTCGACGATCCGGGCCTCCTCCGCCCCACCGGCCGGATGCCCGAGGGAGGCCGCCACGGAGCGGCCCATGATCCGGTGGTCCGCCTCGGTGAGACACCCGTCCCCGTCGGCGTCGAGGTGGTCGAAGCCCCAGCCGATCTTGGCGTCGAGGAAGTCCTGGCTCACGCTGCGTCCTTCGCTGTCGGTCCGTCAGCTGCCTTTGCCTGAAGACGGTGAGGCTTTGTCTGAACACGGACAGGGTAGCGGACGCGCGTCGGCCGCCACCCGGATTTCAGACGGATCGGGTCAGGCGAACCGCGTCACTCCCCCGGCCACTGCCCGGGATGATCGAACCAGGAGACCAGCTCGCTGTCGTACGGATCCTCGCCCGGATAGTCCTCCTCCATCCGTTCCTCGAACTCACGCCGCGACATCGGGACGTGATGCGCTCCGTAGAAGGAGATCAGCCGGTACTGGTGGTCGTCCGCATACGGTCCGACCTGCACCGGAGGCTCTGTTTCGCTCATGAGCACAGGGTGCGTCGCACCTGGTCGCACCGCCACCCGAGTGGCGGGGGCCTCCCGCCCGTCGCAAGGTGGGAGGACCGCACATCCGGGAGGAGTGTTTCCACCATGAGCGTTCTCGACAAGGTCAAAGGCATGCTCAAGGGCCACGAGAGCCAGGCCTCGAAGGGCGTGGACAAAGCCGGCGACCTGATCGACGACAAGACCGGCGGCAAGTACGCCAGCCAGGTCGACAAGGCCCAGGACCAGGCCAAGGAGCAACTCGGCGTCGACGACCAGACGCCCCCGGCGGACGGCGGCCAGCCAACCTGACGGCCACGGCGGAGCCCCGCCGCCTCGCGGTCCTACGACCCGAGGCGGCGGGGCTCCGTCGTTCCCCGGCCGGCCTTCCGACGGCGCCGGCCCGCGGCTGTTGCTCGCCTACGAGTGACCCGTCACCAGCTGCCCTACCAGTTGCCCGCGCGTTCCGCGCCCTGCGTGGAGCAGCGCTGGACCACCGCCGAGGGGTCGATCCCCGCACCCCGCAGGATCTCCGCCGCCCGGGAGTCCGCGACCGTGGCCAGCTCGCGCAGCAGATCGAGCACCGACCCGCCGGTGCCTCGCGCCGCGCGCCCGAGCGCGCCCGCGGCGGTCGCGCTCCAGGCCAGCCCCGCCGAACGCTCGCGCTCGCGGTCGGCGACCCCCTCGCCGACGCGCCACAGCCGCCCGAAGCCGATGCTGCGCTGGACCAGATATCCCATGAGCCGCGTCGCCTGCATCGGCAGCGGCGCCGCAACGCCCAGCGTGGAGTCGTCGGTCTCCAGCAGCGCGTGCAGCAGGTGGCCGGTGTCGACCTCCGGGTCCCCCGCGCGCAGCGCTCGCCGTCGGGCGCGCGCCGCCACCACGGCGAGCGTGCCGACGAGGGCGGGTTCCTCCCGGTGCGCGAACGCCGAGGTCACGGCGGCGCGGAGGGGTTCTGGACGCAACAGGTCTCCACCACGAGGTCGAGCGGAAGGACGACACGGCCCGGCGAGGGGCCTCGAACGGCCGGAACGGGCCGTTGCAGCAGTTGGTGCGCAGCTCAGGTCGGATCCAGCGATCGGGCGGGATCCGGGGCGTGGTCCGATGAGGGGCCGCCCGGGAAGTCTGCTGCGCAGGGTGACCATTCGTCAACCCACAGATACGATCTTCCCATCGCCAGGCCAGGCGGACGCGCCACCCGCGCGCCACCCCGCGCCACCCCGGACGGCTGACCAGGGTCGACGCTCGGGGCGTGTGGGGCGCGTGCCACGGGGCGCGCAGGAGTGTCCGCAGGCGTGCGCTCCCCGTCGGCAATCCCGTCCGGCTGCAACCTCCTCGGCCTCCGGGCCGTCGAACATGTCACGGAGTCATCACCCGTTCCGCGCACCACGGACGAGCCACCGATCCCAGCACTCCGAAGCGACCCAGGAGCCGTCAGCTGACCTCCGCACCCCCGCCTGCCAAGCCGCTGCTCTACCTCGACGTGGACGGCGTGCTGAACCCCGTCTGTCCACGGCCGGGCAGCGGTTACACGCGGCATCGGCTGCTGCGCAGCGAGGTGCTGCTGAGTTCGGCGCACGGCGGATGGCTGCGGGAGCTGTCCGAGGTCTACGAACTGGCGTGGGCGAGCACCTGGGAGGCGTGGGCCAACCGGTGCATCGCGCCGCTGCTCGGGCTCCCCGACCTGCCGTGGGTCGCCTGCGGGGGCGTCAACTCCGGTGCACCGGAAGGGGATTTCGCGCCGATCATGCGGCACGCGGCGGGACGGCCGTTCGCCTGGGTGGACGACCTGATCCCGCCGCGCCTGCTGCGCCGCTACGCGGACCGCAGCGATGTGCTGTTGTTGCCGGTCGAGCCGGGGCAGGGCCTGCGCCGTCGCCACGTGGACCGGCTGCTGTCACGGCCACCGCGGGCCGCGCGCGTCAGCTCCGGTCCTCCGGGGCCGCGTCCGTCGGAGTCGGCTCCGAGTCCGCGTCGGCCAGGATGAGGTAGAGCCGCTTGCGCGTGTCCGCGAGGACGGCCAGCGCCTTGGCCCGCTGCTCGGGCGTGCCGGTCATCACGACCTGGCGCAGGGCGTCCTTGACCGCGCCGCCGGCCCGGCCGAACTCCCGGATGGTCTCCCAGTGTTCGCCCTGTCCGGCCTCCTCCCAGGGAGCCTCCGGCCCCTGCTCGGCCTCGGCGCGGCCGGCCTCGGTGAGCGAGAACAGCTTCTTGCCGCCGCTCTCCTCACTGGTGATCAGGCCCTCCTCGTCGAGCATCTGCAGCGTGGGGTAGACCGAACCGGGGCTCGGCCGCCAGCTGCCGCCGGAGCGCTCCGCGATCTCGCGGATCATCTCGTAGCCGTGCATCGGGCGCTCCTTGAGCAGCGCGAGCAGCGACGCGCGAACATCCCCGCGCCGCGCCCGGCCACCGGGGCCTCGCCCGCGGCCGCCGCGGCCCTTGTGCCCCCAGGGCCCGAACCCGGGCCCGAACGGCCCCGGTCCTCCCGGCCCCCCGAACCCGGGCGGGCCGAACTCGCCGAACGCGGGCCGACCAGGGGTCCTTCCGTTGTTGTTCCTCGGATCGAAGTGGTGTCGGGTTCGCATGATCGAACTCCTTCGTGAGACATGGATGAAACGTACATCGCCGACAGTCTTGCGACTATCTCGATGCATCAACGATATATCGGTAACTGTCGTCGAGCAAGACCGTTCGGCAACGGAACATGGCATTCCCTCGACCATCACGTAGCGCCACCTGTTACACGCGCTCGGCAACCGACAGCCCCCGGCGCCGCGTGCTTGCCTGTGCGGGCAGCGCACCGGTGTCCGCTCCGTTCCGCGCGAAAGGCACCGCCGTGGCTGTCACCCGTACGTTCGTCTCCGGCGCGGCTCTGCTGGCCGTCACCTGCACGGCACTGGCCGGCTGCACCGGCGGCGCCCACAGCTCCGCCGACGCGGCCACCGGACCGGCAGGGCAGGCGACGCACAGCCCTGCCGCCGCACCCACCGCGTCACCGACCGTGACCATGGCATCGCCGTCGCCCGGCAGGCCGAGCGTCGCCGCGCCTGCGGTCGCCAAAGGTCCTGCGCCCTGCGGGAACGGCGATCTGCTGACCAGCTGGGGATACGGAGGTATGGGCCAGCCGCTCCAGGCGTCAGCGGTGGTCTTCAAGGACGTCGGCGGGCACGCGTGCACCCTGCGGGGCTATCCGGGCGTGGCGATCGCGGACAGCGGGACGGTGATCGACGCGACCCGTGTGCTGAACGGCTTCAGAGGTGACCAGCCGCCGCTGAGCAGCCCGCCGCTGGTCACCCTGCACCCCGGTGGGACCGCCTACGCCGTGGTCGAGTGGCGCCTGAACGAGGGCCACGGCTGCTACCCGGCGGGCACCGGGGTCTTCGAGGTCACCGCGCCGGGCACCACGAACACGGTCCTCCTGAGCCGGCCCCGGATGGGCCGCCAGGGCATCTGCTCAAGCCTCGAGATCAACCCGGTGACCTCCGGCGACTTCGGCAGCCTCCCCTCCGCGCACTGACGACGGTCAGCTCCGCGCCCCGCCGTGGCGTGGGCGGGGCCTGGACGAGTCGTCAGGAACGGGCGGGGGCGGACGCGAGTGAGGGCCCGACGGGTCCGCCGCAGGAGGCGCGGACGACGAGCTCCGGGCGGAGCAGCCGGGACTCGGCCCTACCGCCGGAGATGGTGCGCAGCAGCTCGCGGACGGCGACGCGGCCCTGCTCCGCCATCGGCGAGCGGACCGTGGTCAGGGCGACCGGCAGCTCCGCGGCGACCGGGGTGTCGTTGTAGCCGACCAGGGCCAGGTCCTCGCCCAGACGCAGGCCGAGGTCGCGGGCCGCGCCCATCGCGCCGATGGCGGCGAGGTCGTTGACGGCGAAGAGAGCGGTGGGCCGCGGGCCGGGCCCGCCGAGCAGGGCGGTCGCGGCCTCGCGGCCGCCCGCGGTGTCGAACCGGCAGGGGCGGACGCGGTGGGCGGGCAGGGGCAGACCGGCCTCGCGGTAGCGGTCCGCGAAGCCGCGTGCCCGGTCCGCGCCGGTGCTGGCGAAGGACTCGCCGGCCACGACGGCCACGTCGCGGTGGCCGAGCGCGAGCAGCCGCTCGGCGGCGAGCCGGCCGCCGAGCAGGTCGTCGCAGGTGACGGCCGGGTGCTCGGCGCCGGCGTGGCGGTTGACCAGGACGTACGGGGTGCCGCGCAGCATCGGGTGGTCCAGCGCGGCGCCGTCGAGATGCGCGTCGCCGATGACCACGCCGTCGACCCGGCGTCCGAGCACCATCGCGATGCGCTGCCGCTGGGTGTCCGGGTCGTCGCGGGTGTTGGTGACGAAGACGGACAGGCCGTGCTCCGCGGCCTCCTCCTCGATGCCCTCGTAGATGGTGGCCACCACGATCTCGGACAGGCGCGGGAAGAGCACCCCGAGGAGGTTGCTGCGGCGGGTCCGCAGACTGGCGGCGTAAGGGTCGGGACGGTAGCCGAGCCGGTCGGCCAACTCGCGGATGCGCTGCGCCGTCTGCGGGGCCGCGGCCCGGGCGCCCGCCCCGGTGGAGCCGTTCAGCACGCGGGAGACGGTCGAGACGTGCAGGCCGAGCTCCCGGGCGAGGTCCTGGAGCGTCACCGGACCCGTGCCACCGGTGTCACCGCGTTCGTCCGCCATGCCTGCCGCCGTCCCCTCGCCGTCGCCGACCTGAACCGCCACCCCGGTCCGACCGCCGCCCATTCTCCCCGAACCCCGCGGACGAACATGACGACGAGAAACATGCCAGGGAAAACATGACAGCACTTATATAAGCGCTGTTACAATCCCCGCATGACGACTCCCCACCCCGCCTCACCGCTCCCCGACGACCCGAGCGAGCAGAGTCTGTGGCGCCCCCTGCGACTGCTCCAGGCCGAAATGGACGCCGACATCGGCCGCCTCTACGAGGACCACCGGATCGAGGGCCTCAAGCCCAGCTTCGTCATGGAACTGCTGCGCCTGCACGCCCGCGGGCCGATGACCATCACCGAGCTCGCGGAGTCCGTCCAGCGGACCCACTCCGCGCTCAGCCAGAAGGTCGCCGCGATGCGCGCGGCCGGGTGGGTCGAGACCGTGCCCGGCGACGACGCACGGAGCAAGAAGGTCGCGCTGACCGAGCAGGGCCGCGCCGTCGTCGGCCGGCTGGCCGCCGAGTGGCGGGCCACCGAGGCGGCCCTGGCGGAGCTGGAGGCGGAGATCCCCTACCCGCTCTCCCGCGTGGTCGCGGATCTCCAGGAGGCGCTGGCGCGCCGCAGCTTCCACGACCGCATCGCGGCGAAGCTCGCCGAGGACCCGGCATGGGGATGAGCCTCGCGCTGCTGGACACCGGGCCGATACGGTCCTCGCCGCGGTTCCGGCGGCTCTGGCTCGGACAGGCGTTCTCCGCCCTGGGCGGGCAGATGACGCTCATCGCCGTGATGGCCCAGGTATGGCAGCAGACCGGCAGCACGGCGTGGACCGGTGCGGTCGGTCTGGCGCAGGCACTGCCGCTGGTCGCCCTCGGGATGTTCACGGGGTCGCTCGTCGATCGGGTGGAGCGCCGCCGCTTCTACCTGCTGACCACCGCCGCGCAGGCGGTCTGCTCGTTCCTGCTCGCGGCGCAGGGAGGGCTGGGCACCTTCCCCACAGCCGGCGTGCTGGGGTTGGTCGCGGTGCAGTCCTGCTTCAGCGCCGGCAGCGGTCCCGCCTCGCGGACGTTCCTGCCGGTGCTGCTGCCGCCCGGGGAGCTCGCGGCCGGGCTGGCGCTGAAGCGGATCGCCGGGCAGGCCGCGATGCTGCTGGGACCGGCGCTCGGCGGCCTGGTCGTCGGCGGCTTCGGGGTCGGCGCCTGCTACCTCGTCGACGCGCTCACCTTCGCGGCCTCCCTCTACGGCGCCTTCGGCCTGCCGCTGCTGCCGCCCGGCGAGACGCCCGCGCGGCCTGGGCTGCGCGGCGTGGCGGACGGGCTGGCGTTCCTGGTCCGCACGCCGGTGGTCCGCGGCGCGCTGCTGACGGACCTGGCGGCGACCCTGCTGTCGTTCCCGATCAGCCTGTTCCCCCTGGTGAACGCCGAACGGTTCGGCGGCGCCCCGCGCACCCTCGGCCTCTTCCTGACCGCGATCGCGGTGGGCGGCGTCGGCGCGTCCGCGCTCTCCGGGACGTTCACGCGCCTGCCGCGGCCCGGGGTGGTGATGCCGGCGGGCTCGGCGGCCTGGGGCGGCGCGCTGATCCTCTTCGGCACCGTCCCCGGGGCCTGGGCGGGCCTCGGCTGCCTGGTGCTGGCCGGAGCGGCGGACACCGTCTCGGTGGTGTCGCGCAGCACGATCATCCAGCTGCACACGCCGCCCGGGCTGCTCGGGCGGGTCTCGGCCGCCGAGCAGTTGGTCGGTCAGGCCGGTCCGGAGCTGGGCAACCTCCGCGGTGGCCTGCTCGCCGAGGCGACGTCGGGGACGTTCTCCCTCGTCAGCGGCGGCCTGCTCTGCGTCGCCGCGGTCGCCGCGGTGGCCGTCGCCACCCCGGCCCTGCGCGGAGCCTCCAGCGCCTCCGTCGCTGCGGAGGCCTGACGCGGGGCCTGACACCGAAAGGCGCACCGGCTGCGCTCGATAGGCTCCCGGCATGCGAATCAGGATCATCGACGCGTTCACCGACGCCCCCTTCGCGGGCAACCCCGCCGCCGTCTGCCTGCTGCCGCAGGGGCCGTGGCCGGACGAGGGCTGGATGGCGCGGCTGGGCACGGAGATGAACCTGTCGGAGACCGCGTTCGTGCGCCCCGTCGAGGCGGGCCGGTGGGCGATCCGCTGGTTCACGCCCGCCGTCGAGGTGGACCTGTGCGGGCACGCGACGCTGGCGGCCGCCCACGCGCTGGCCGCCGACGGCCTGGTCGCGGTCGGCGGGGAGGCGGTGTTCGACTCCCACAGCGGGCCGCTGCGCGCGCGGATCGCCGCGGACGGCGGCATCACCCTCGACTTCCCCGCGAACCCGCCCAAGCCGGGCCGCGCTCCCCAGGCGCTCGCGGAGGCGCTCGGCTCGGACGCGTGGATCGGCGTGTGGGAGACCGGCGCGCTCGGCGACCTGATGCTCGAGTTCATCGACGAGGCCTCGGTGCGCGCACTGCGCCCCGACCACACCCGCCTGGCGGCGCTGGTCGACGTCGGCATCCCGCGCGGCGTCATCGTCACCGCCCGCGCCGACGATCCGGAGGCGAGCGGCTACGACTTCGTCTCACGCTGGTTCGGCACCGGCGTCGACGTCGGCGAGGACCCGGTGACGGGCAGCGCGCACACCGCGCTCACGCCCCTGTGGGCCGCACACCTGAACCGCGACACCCTCGTCGGCCGTCAGGTGTCCCGACGCGGCGGGACGATCAGGCTGCACCTGGAGGGCGACCGGGTGCTGCTCACCGGCAGGGCGGTCACCGTGCTCGACGGCACGCTGAGCGAGGCCGCCCGGCCCTGACGCGCGCCGAGCCGGGTCACGTCGGCAGCCAGCTGACGTGACCCGCCAGCAGCACGAAGCCCACGAAGGCGACCGTGTCGATCAGCGTGTGCGCGATCGCCAGCGGCGCGACCCGACCCCAGCGCCGGTACAGGTAGCAGAAGATGACGCCCATCACCACGTTGCCGACGAAGCCGCCGACGCCCTGGTAGAGGTGGTAGGAACCGCGCAGCAGCGCGCTGGCCGCGACCATGGCCGGCCAGGACCAGCCCAGCTGGTTCAGCCGGCGCAGCATGTAGCCGACCACGATGACCTCCTCGACCACGGCGTTCTGCGCGGCGGAGAGGATCAGCACGGGGATGCGCCACCAGACGTCCGGCAGGCCGCTCGGCACGACGGTGAGGTTCGCGCCGGAGGCGCGCGCCCCCAGGTACAGGGCCAGACCGGAGCCGCCGATGACGGCGGCCACGACCGCGCCCTTGCCGAGGTCGCGCCACTTCTGCGAGAGGTCGAAGCCGAAGGCGCGCAGGGACGAGCCCTCTCGCAGCAGCAGGTAGGCGACGAGGAAGACCGGCACCAGCGCGGTCGCGATGTCGAACAGGTGCCAGGTGAGGTCCAGCCAGGGACGGCCGGGCGTGATCGAGCCGTTCAGGGTCGCCTGCTGCGACTCGAGCGACTTGTGCGCGGTCAGGGAGCCGACGAAGCTGATCACCGCGGAGACGCCGCTCGCGCCGAGCGAGAGGCCGAGGACGATCAACAGCTCCTGACCGAGCAGGCGGCGGGTCAGGCGGACCGGCTGCGGGAGGGTGGGGAGCGTCTCGGTGCTGCTCACGGGATGACTCCGACGACGGTGGTGGCGATGATCGGGTGGGTTGGCCCGATCATCGCACAGCGGGCTGTGTCAGCCGCCGCCTCTCACCATCGCCTCACCTGCCGCACTCACCCCGCCCGTCTCCCGTCGGGCCGCCTCACCGCAGCGGCCAGGTGTGCACCGGCTCGCCCGCCCGCGACAGCTCCATGTAGCGGCGCGTCATCGCCTGCAGCGCGGGGCCGCGGTCGAGGCCGTGCCGTGCCATCTGGTCATGGAAGACCGCGCTCTGCCATGCCGCACCGTTGATCCCGGTGCGGCACCGGCCCTCGATGATCCCGAGGTACCGGTCCCGGTCGACCGCGTCGACACCCCAGGCGTCAAGGCCCTGATAAGCCATCGGCAAGAGCTCCCGCTGCACCAGCTCCCGCGCCGGGACCCGCACCACGCCCCCGCCCCGGCGTCCACCGCCACGCGGCCACCACAGCTCGGCGTCGATGCCGTGCCGGGCCCCGGCGTGGAAGTTCTCGGTGGCCAGTTCGAACGACATCCGCTGCCAGACCGGACGCGGCTGGTCGGCGAGGGTGCGCACCAGCCCGTAGTAGAAGGCGGCGTTGGCGAGGGTGTCCACCACGGTCGGACCGGCCGGCAGGGCCCGGTTCTCCACGCGCAGGTGCGGGACGCCGTCGGCGACGTCGTACACGGGACGGTTCCAGCGGTAGATCGTCCCGTTGTGCAGCCGCAGCTCACGCAAGGTGGGGACGCCTCCGGCAGCGAGCGTCTTGAGCGGGTCCTCCTCGTCGCAGATCGGCAGCAGCGATGGGAAGTAGCGCAGGTTCTCCTCGAAGAGATCGGTGACCGAGTCGATCCAGCGCTCGCCGAACCAGGTGATCGGCCGCACGCCCTGCGCCTTGAGCTCCGCGGGACGGGTGTCGCAGGCCTGCTCGAACAGGACCGGGCGGGTCTCCCGCCACAGCTCCCGCCCGAACAGGAACGGCGCGTTCGCCCCCAGCGCGAGCTGCACGCCGGTCAGCGCCTGCGCCGCGTTCCACAGCTTGGCGAAGCGCCGCGGCGTCACCTGCAGGTGCAGCTGGAGCGAGGTGCAGGCGGCCTCGGCGACGATGGAGACCGCGTCGACCCGCAGCCGTTCGACCCCGTCGATGTCGAGGTTGATGTCCTCCCCGCGCGCGGCCAGGATGCGGTCGTTCAGCAGCCGGTAGCGGTCACCTGCGGAGATGTTGTCCAGGACGGCGTGGTCGACGGTCAGCGTCGGCAGGATGCCGACCGTGACGATCCGCGCCCCGGCGCGCTGGGCACGCCGGTCTGCGTAGGCGAGGCCGACCGCGAGCTCCTCGCGCAGCTCCTCGAAGACGCGCCCGCCGAGCCGGTGCGGGGCGATGTTGACCTCGATGTTGAACCGACCGAGCTCGGTCTGGAAGTCCCCACTCGCGATCTCCTCCAGGACGGCCTCGTTGCGCATGGCAGGCAGCCCCGCCTCGTCGGCGAGGTTGATCTCGATCTCCAGGCCCATCATCGCCCGGGGTCGGTCGAAGCGCTCCTCGGCGAGGAGTCTCTCCAACGCGTCCACGCACTGGCGCAGTTTGTGCCGGTAGAGCTGACGGTCTGCCAGGTCTGAGCCGGCGACGACCACCTTCTCCCCCATGGGCGCCCATCCCTCCCTCGATCGGCGGTATCGGGGAGCATGCCCCGAAGGGGTGATCGACACTCCGACCACATGCGCGAAAAGGCATGTGCCAAAACGGCGCCTGGTATACGAACTGCCCGAAATCTCCCTTGCGGGCGTGCACGCAGCGTAGTAGAAGAGTCACGCCGTGCACCCGTTCATATAGAATCGCGAGATACAGGTACGCATGGCCCGATGCCGCCGGGACGCCCGGCCCCAGAGGCCTGCCCTGCCTCACGATCTGCTGTCACCCGCACCGCGCGGGCCCTCAGCCTGCGCGCTGCGTCTCGCTCCGCACGCTCATTCCCCGTCCCGCCTGTCTCTGCTGCCACGAGAGGCGAACCGACATGTCCCTGCAGCTACCCCAGCCGCCCGCCGCCGCCCTGCGCGCCGTTCTCGACGCCTTGGACGACCCGGACGCCCCCGGCGCTCTGCCCGTCCGCTCCTCGGCGATGCGACGCTGCATCGGACCGCTCACCCCCGCCCTGCCGCTCCCGCTCCATCTTCTCGACCCGATGTCGGCTCCGGCTCGGGGCGACGCCGTGGCACAGTTGACCGGCGCTCGACGCACCGGCTGGCGCTTCCTGATCCAGGACGGCGAGGAGGTCGTCGCCGCCGCGGTCACCGTCGAACGCGGCCCCGACGAGCTGGGCGCGGGCGAGCCGCACGTCTTCTCGCACTTCGCCGAGGGCCCCTACCCGGCGGCGACGCTCCGTGCCCTGCAGCAGGCCCGCCTGCACACGGCCGGCACCCCCACCACCTACATGCCGCGCCTGCTGTCCGTGCCGGCCCACTACATGACCGCGTTGTGGCTGCACCCCGTGCTGACCGCCACGCCGACGCCGGACCTGCTGATCCCCTTGGTCCCGGCTCCGCTCGGGGTGACCGCCCACATCCCCCACCACGCGGAGGAACTGCTGGCGCTGCTCGCGCTCACCGGCGGCGAGCCGGGCGAGCCCAAGACGAAGGCCGGGGGCGGCTCCGGCGCGGCAGCACTGCTCACCAGCACACGCTGACCCCGCGGCACCACCTGGCACCACCCGTTGTGACCACTTGGCACATGGTCACAACGGGTGGTTTCTGCTGTTCGGGTCCGATCGGACGTGACGCATGTCACCAAATGGCTGCGGTTCGGTCTCGGGACGCGGAGACTGTGAACCAGCGGAACAAGCCCAACGTCCTACCCGGCGAGAAGGCACTTCACACCTCCGCGCCCGCAACCGCGGCTCTGGTTTCCGAAACGAGGGTACGAGCTATGTGCCAGCACCGTCCTGAGTGCCCGTCCGCCGACTCGCCGGACCGCGAAGCGGCCGTGATCGTCGCGAGCCACCCGGAGCAGGGGTGGAACCTGTTGTGCAACGGCGTCCTCGTCTTCGAGGACACCGGCGAGATCCTCCCCGACGGCCGCGCGGTTGCCCCGAGGCGTGCCCTGGCCGGGGCCGCGTAGTTCCGCACAGGGGCTCGTTGCAACACCAAGGGGCGCGGGGAACTGCGTGAGCAACCCACCCTGAGCGGTTGGCCCTGTTCCATCGGGACCGTCTGCTTATTGGTGGCTTGTCGCGCAGTTCCGCGCGCCCCTACTTGGGCGCTACGCGCCCTCAGCCCTCGTAGTCGTCCAGCGGCGGGCAGCTGCAGACGAGGTTGCGGTCACCGAACGCGCCGTCGATGCGGCGGACCGGGGGCCAGTACTTCGTCGTCGGGTTCACGCCCGCCGGGAAGACCGCCTCGGCGCGGGTGTAGGCGTGGTCCCACTCGCCCGCCAGCGCGGAAGCCGTGTGCGGGGCGTTGTGCAGCGGGTTGTCCTCCGCCGGCCACTCTCCGGAGCCAACCTTGTCAATTTCCGCACGGATAGCAATCATCGCCGTGCAGAAGCGATCGATTTCGGTCAGATCTTCGCTCTCAGTGGGCTCGATCATCAGCGTGCCGGCCACCGGGAACGACATCGTCGGGGCGTGGAAGCCGTAGTCGATCAGGCGCTTGGCCACGTCGTCCACGGAGACGCCCGCCGACTTCGCCAGCGGCCGCAGATCGATGATGCACTCGTGCGCGACGAGGCCGCCGGGGCCGGTGAACAGCACCGGGTAGTAGGGGGCCAGGCGCTTCGCGATGTAGTTCGCGTTCAGCACCGCCACCTGCGTGGCGCGCTTGAGGCCCTCGCCGCCCATCAGGCGGACGTACGACCAGGAGATCGGCAGGATCGCGGCCGAGCCCCACGGCGCGGCGGAGATCGGGCCGACGCCCGTCTCAGGGCCGGCCGTCGGCTGCAGCGGGTGGTTCGGCAGGAACGGCGCGAGGTGCGCACGGACCGCGACCGGGCCGACGCCGGGGCCGCCGCCGCCGTGCGGGATGCAGAAGGTCTTGTGCAGGTTCAGGTGCGAGACGTCCGCGCCGAACTTGCCCGGCTTCGCCAGGCCGACGAGTGCGTTCAGGTTGGCGCCGTCGACGTAGACCTGGCCCCCCGCATCGTGGACCGCGGCGCAGATGTCGCCGATGTTCTCCTCGTACACGCCGTGCGTGGACGGGTAAGTCACCATCAGCACGGCCAGCGAGTCGCGGTGCTGCTCGATCTTGGCGCGCAGGTCGTCGACGTCGACGTCGCCGTCCGGCAGCGTCTTGACGACGACGACGCGCATGCCCGCCATGACGGCGGAGGCGGCGTTGGTGCCGTGAGCCGAGGAGGGGATCAGGCAGACGTCGCGGCCGGTGTCGCCGTTCGACAGGTGGTAGGCGCGGACGGCCAGCAGGCCGGCCAGCTCGCCCTGGGAACCGGCGTTGGGCTGGATGGACACCTTGTCGTAGCCGGTGACCTCGGCCAGGCGGTCCTCGAGCTCGTTGATCAGCTGCAGGTAGCCCGCGGCCTGCTCGACCGGGGCGAACGGGTGCACGTTCGCGAACTCCGGCCAGGTGATCGCCTCCATCTCGGTGGTGGCGTTCAGCTTCATGGTGCAGGAGCCGAGCGGGATCATGCCGCGGTCCAGCGCGTAGTCCTTGTCGGCGAGCGAGCGCAGGTAGCGCAGCATCGCGGTCTCGGAGCGGTGCGCGTGGAAGGTCGGGTGGGTCAGGTACTCGTCGGTGCGCAGCAGCGCATCCGGCAGGGAGGCGCCCGCCTCGGCGTCCAGCGCGTCCACGTCGAGGTCGGCCGGGACGCCGAACGCGCCCCAGACGGCGGCCAGGTCGGCGCGGGTCGTGGTCTCGTCGCAGGCGATGCCGACCAGGTCGGCACCGTCCTGGCGCAGGTTGACACCAGCGGCGGCAGCAGCCGCGACGACCTCGGCGGCACGGCCCTCGACGCGGGCGGTGACGGTGTCGAAGAACGCGCCGTGCGCGACCTCGACGCCGCCGCGGCGCAAGCCCTCGGCCAGCACGGCGGCGTAGCGGTGGGTGCGCGCGGCGATCTGCGCCAGGCCGTCCGGGCCGTGGTAGACGGCGTACATGGAGGCCATGACCGCCAGCAGCACCTGGGCGGTGCAGATGTTGGAGGTGGCCTTCTCGCGGCGGATGTGCTGCTCGCGGGTCTGCAGTGCCAAGCGGTAGGCGCGGTTGCCGTCGGCGTCGACGGAGACGCCGACCAGGCGGCCGGGCAGGCTGCGCGCGTACTCGGCGCGCACGGCCATGTAGCCGGCGTGCGGGCCGCCGAAGCCCATCGGGACGCCGAAGCGCTGGGTGGTGCCGACGGCGATGTCCGCGCCGAGCTCGCCCGGGGACTTCAGCAGGGTCAGCGCCAGCAGGTCGGCGGCGACCGCGACGACCGCGCCGAGCTCCTTGGCCTGCGCGATGACCGGGGCCAGGTCGCGCACCGCGCCGGAGGCGCCCGGGTACTGCAGCAGCACGCCGAAGACGCCACGCTCGGCGATCTCGGCCGGGATGCCCTCGCTGAGGTCCGCGACGACGGTCTCCACACCAGTCGGGACGCAACGGGTCTCGATGACGGCGGTGGTCTGCGGCAGGGTGTCGGCGTCGATGACGAAGACGCCGCCCTTGACCTTGCCCATGCGGCGGGCCAGCGCCACGGCCTCGGCGGCGGCGGTGCCCTCGTCCAGGAGCGAGGCGCCGGCGGTCGGCAGGCCGGTCAGGTCGGTGACCACGGTCTGGAAGTTGATCAGGGCCTCCAGGCGGCCCTGGGAGATCTCCGGCTGGTAGGGCGTGTAGGCGGTGTACCAGGCCGGGTTCTCCAGCACGTTGCGCAGGATCACCGGCGGGGTGAAGGTGCCGTAGTAGCCCAGGCCAATCATGGAACGCAGCACCTGGTTGCGGCCGGCCAGCTCACGCAGCTCGTCCAGGACCTCGGCCTCGGAGCGGGCCCCGGGCAGGTCCAGCGCGGTCAGGCTGCGGATCGCGTCCGGGACGGCGGCCGCGGTCAGCTCGTCCAGGGAGCCGTAGCCCACCTGCGCCAGCATCTTGGCCTGCGCCTCGGCGGTCGGGCCGATGTGGCGGTTCTCGAAGGGGCTGGCATGCTCCAGCTCGAAAAGCGACGACGTCATGGGGAGTCTGGCCTCCTGGTCGGACCGGGTGAGCGCGCTGGGGCGCCCGGGCGGCCTCCCCCTCTGTCATGGAACCTGAGAGCTTCACCGATCCACTCGAGATCGGCTTTCACCGTCGGTGAGCGCCGTTCCGGGGAACCCCGTGGAGTTCCGGTGGCACGGCCCTGCTTTCCAGAGTCGACCTCGCCAGTGCGGTACTTCGGCCTGAGAGATTCCGGGGAGGAGTTGCTCCTTCGGCGCCGACGCCCTCCGGGGCGATCGGACTCTCCCGCACGTGCTCGACGGTCAATCGCCAGGGTACCAGCGCGGATCATCCGTCCGACGGGTCCGGGGCAACCCGTACGGCGCAGCGACACACCGGGAGAGTCGCAAGCGTTCGACAAAGACATCAATGTGCCTTTTCGTATGACTTGAGCACGTTCGTCTTTTGAGCAGACCCGGTGCGGTCGATGGAGGAGTGGAACACGTGCAGACCGAGATCGACCCCAGGGATCTGATCGGGCACAAGGCCGTCGACAAGAACGGCGAGAAGATCGGCACGGTGGACGAGGTCTACCTCGACGACGCCACCGGTCAGCCGGAGTGGGCCGCCGTGCGCACCGGACTCTTCGGCCGCGACGCCTTCGTGCCGCTCACGACGAGCGAGTTCATCTCGGACGAGCTACGGGTGCCGTACGAGAAGGCACTGGTCAAGGACTCGCCCGACTTCGGGGTGGGCCAGCACCTCTCCCCCGCGCAGGAGCTGCAGCTGTACCGCTACTACGGCCTCGAGGTCCCGACCGGCACCGGTCAGCACGCGGCGGAGCCGGGCGTGAAGGCCGGTGAGAAGACGGGCGGGAAGCCGGGCATGGGCACGGCGGGCTCGAACGGGGCCCCGGCCACCGTCGTCGCAAGCGCCGGTGCGGCAGGGGCTGCGGGCGGCGCGGCCGCCGGGATGGCGGCGGGACGTCATGACAAGCCGGAGCACGAGAAGCCGGTCGAGCAGACCCTGACCACGCCGACGGTCCAGCCCCTGGCCAACGGCCGCACCTCCTCCTTCATGACCGGCACGGCCCCGACGTCGCACGCCGGCTCGTCCCAGCAGCCGGGCACGGCGGGTCAGGCCGTGGCGGCGGCTCCGGCCGCGGCCGCGGTGTCCTCGCCGAGCGCGCCCACCGTCCAGACGCCCGCCGTGCAGACGCCGCCTCCCGCACCGTTCCCGGCCGGCGGCGCCGGGATGGGCGTGGGCATGGGCGCCGTGACCGGAACCTCGGCCGCCTCCGAGCCGCAGACCCAGCGCCGCCCCGATCCGCTGACCGACCCGCTGCCGGGTCTCGGTCTCCCGGCTGCCGGGGCCGCCTCTGCCGGCTCGAAGGGCCCGGTGCCGGAGCCCCTCGAGATCGTCTGCCGGGAGGAGCGCCTCGACATCACCACCGAGTGGCACGTCCTCGGCCGGGCGCGGCTGCGCAAGTACGTGACGAGCGAGCAGGTGGAGCGCCGGGTGCCGGTCGTGCGCGAGCGCATCCGCGTCGAGCGCGTGCCCGTCAGCGCGGAGGAGCGCGCGCAGCTGACCGAGGCCGAGATCGCGGAGAGCGTGGAGGAGGTGACCCTCCACGAGGAGCGGCTGGTGGTGAAGAAGACCGTCGTCCCCGTCGAGCGCATCCGGCTGGTCACCGAGCGCGTCACCGAGGAGGAGGTCGTCCGCGAACAGCTCCACCGCGAGCACATCCAGGTCCAGGACGGCAGCAAGCCGGCGGGCACGCCGGTCACCCCGGCCGGCACCGGGGCCAACGGGGGCCACTCCTCGGGATCCCAGCCGTCGCACGCGCAGCCCTCACTCGGCCAGTCGTCCGGCGGCCCCCTCCGCACGGCGACCCCGATGGGGCCGAGCCGCAACCCGGACCTCCCCGGCCACGCCCTCGGCGCCTGATCCCGGCCCGGAAGGCCAAAGCGCCACGTGCCCCCGGCCTCCGGCCTCCGGCCGGGGGCACGACGCGGGTCGTCCACCTGTTGCGGCTACACGCCGCCCAGCAGCGGCAGGGCCCCGGCCGTGCTCAGGGCCGGATCGTCGACGGCGAAGGTCCGCACGCGGCCGATCGGCGAGTTCGGGGTCTCGAAGCGGACGGTGACCCGGCCCACGCCGCTGCCCTGCACCCAGCCGTGCCCGAACTCCGTGTGCTCCACGTCCTGTCCCGGCGCCCAGCGCCGGGCCTTCGGCTCCCCGCCCGGGTGGAAGGCACGCGGACCGGCCGGGCCTCCGTACGCCGCGTCCTCCCGCGCCTCCTCCTCGCCCGCAGCCTCGCCTGCGGCCTCGTCCGCCGCGTCCTCCTCCAGGCCCTCCCGCAGCGCCTGGGCGAAGAGGTCCTCCTGCGTCCAGTCGGCGAGCCCCGTCACGCCGACGCCGAGCAGCCGGATGCCGCCCAGCAGCTCCACCGAGTCCAGCAGGCGACGGGCCATCTGCGCGATGACCAGCGAGTCGTCCGTCGGCGCGGGCAGCGTCTCGCTCCGGGTCAGCGTGCTGAAGTCGAAGCGGCGGATCTTGACGACGACCGTCCGGCCCGACCGCCCGGCGGCCCGCAGCCGGCGCACGCAGCGGTCGGCCAGCCGCTCCAACTCGGTGACGATGTGGTCGCGGTCGAGCAGGTCCACCTCGAAGGTGTCCTCGACGGAGACCGACTTGGCGTCCCGCTCCGCCACCACGGGGCGGTCGTCGAGCCCGAGCGCCAGCGCGTGGACGCCCGCGCCGTGCGCGCGGCCGAGCAGGTGCACCAGCTCCTCCTGTGGGAGAGCAGCCACCTCCCGGATCTGCGTCAGACCCGCGCGCCGCAGCGTCTCCTCCGTGGCCGGGCCGACCCCCGGCAGCGCGCGGACGGAGAGCGTGTCCAGCACCTCCCGCTCCCGCCCGGCCTCGATCAGCACCAGACCGTCGGGTTTGGCCTGCTCGGAGGCGATCTTGGCGAGGAACTTCGTCGTCGACAGGCCCACCGAGGCGGTGAGGCCCACCTTGGTGCGGATGTCCTCCCGCAGGTCCTCCGCCACCGCACGGGCCAGCTCCGCACCCTCCGTCGCCAGCGCCTCCCCGTACGGGCCCGCCGCGAGGTCGACGAAGGCCTCGTCCAGGCTCAGCGGCTCGACCAGCGGGGACAGCTCCCGCAGCAGCGCCATCACCTCGTCGCTGACCTGCCGGTACAGCTCGAAGCGCGGGATCAGGTAGGCGGCGTTGGGCGCCAGTCGACGTGCCTGCGCCATCGCCATGGCCGAGTGCACCCCGAAGCGCCGCGCCTCGTAGGAGGCCGTCGAGACGACGCCCCGCGCGCCCAGGCCGCCGACGATCACCGGCTTCCCGCGCAGGCTCGGCTTGGACGCCTGCTCCACCGAGGCGAAGAAGGCGTCCATGTCGAGGTGCAGGATCGACGGCACGGGACGCATAGCCCGATCATCGCGCACAGGTACGACAACGGAGCCGCGGCGACGCCGCCGCCCGACCCTCCGTCAGTGCGCCGCGGCCTCCGCCGAGGCCAGCGAGGTCTCCTTGGGCCCGAGCAGGTGCGGATTCGGATCGAACAGCTCGTCGAGCAGCACGGCCTTGTCCATGGACGCGATCTCCCGCACCACGCCCGCCTGCCAGGTCACGTCGTGCGGCTCCTCGACGCCGATGCCGTACGCGTCGATGCCCGCCGCCTCGCACAGCGCGACCGCGCGCCGGACCGCGTAGCCCTGGTTGACCAGCAGCGCCCGGGTGACCCCGAAGATGCGGTGCGCGCGGCTGCAGGAGTCCCAGGTGTTGAACCCCGCGTAGTCCCGCACGACCCGGTCGGCCGGCACTCCGTGCTGCACGAGGTAGGCGCGCATCGCGTCGGGCTCGTCGTAGCTGACCCGGCTGTTGTCGCCGGTCACCAGCACCGCGCGGACCCGGCCCTCACGGTAGAGCGCGAGTGCGGCGTCGAGCCGGTGCGCCAGGTACGGGGACGGCCTGCCACCGTCGAGCCCCGCGCCGAAGACCATCACGACCGGCTCGGCGGGGGCGTCCGCGACGGTCCGCAGTCTCGGGCCGCCCTGCAACCAGACCACGCCCGTCGGCACCAGCACCGCCAGCGCCGCCGCGCAGAGCAGCTGGAACGCCCTGCGCCGGGTCCTGCGCTCGTGCCAGCGCACCGGGCGCAACCAGCCCCACCGGCGCAACCGTGGCAGCCCCACCCGCATACGTCCCCCACCCGCCGTCGATCGTTTCCCTCTTCGACGGAGCGGACGCGCGGCTCAGACCGCGCGGTTGCGGCGCCGGGCGAGTTCGTCGGCCGGGTCGAAGCCGAGGACGTTCTCCCCGGTGTCGGCGCGCTCGCCGTGCAGTCGGCTGAGCGAGGACTCCACCTCGCGCGCCACCGCTCCGACGGCGATGCCGAAGATCCCCTGCCCGCGCTGGAGCAGCTCGACGACCTGGTGCGCGGAACTGCACTCGTAGACCGTCGCGCCGTCGCTCATCAGCGTGATGCCGGGCAGCGCCTCCTCCGGCCGCTGGGCCAGATGGTCGACGGCCGTCCGGATGCTCTGCAACGAGACGCCCGCGTCGAGCAGCCGCTTGACCACCTTGAGCACGAGGATGTCGCGGACCGCGTAGAGCCGCTGCGTCCCGGAGCCCTGGGCCGGGCGCACGCTCGGCTCGACCAGGCCGGTGCGGGCCCAGTAGTCCAGCTGGCGATAGGTGATCCCCGCCGCCGCGCAGGCGGTCGGTCCGCGGTAGCCGATCAGCTCGGCACTGGGCAGCACGTCGTCCTGTGGTTCCGCCGGCAGCGGCACCGTCGGCATCCCCTCCCACCCGGACCGCGCCGCACGCGGCAGCGTCCGGACCGGGGTATGGATGGGGCATGAGCCGCTTGTGGCTGTTCTGTCACCCGTGCTGCTCAACACGACCCTCCGTCCTGTCGACTCCGGAACCGCCGCAGCGGGGGTGCGGGGTGGCACACCCGGGACGTTCACAGTCGAAGGTAGGCAGTAGGCAAGAGCGCGTCAACGATCGCCACGCTCGGCATGGCGGGTGACGTCAGCCTCGTGGGTGGTTTTGCGTGTCCCCGAGCCGGGTATCTCCGCTCGAATGGAGCGGCTCAAACCCTCCCCTTACTGAAGTCACTGAGAGCCGGAACTGCCGAAGTCCTCCGGGGAGATCTGGTCGAGGAACTCGCGGAACCGCTCGACCTCGTCCTCCTGCTCGTCCGGGATCGCGATGCCGGCCTCGTCGAGCACGTCCTCCGCGCCGTAGATCGGCGTACCCGTCCGCAGCGCCAGCGCTATCGCGTCCGACGGACGCGCGCTGACCTCGACGCCGCTGGCGAAGACCAGCTCCGCGTAGAACACGCCCTCCCGCAGGTCCGTGATCCGCACGGCGGTGAGGCGCTGCCCGACCGCTTCCAGCACGTTGCGGAAGAGGTCGTGCGTGAGCGGACGCACGGGTGTCATGCCCTGCTGCGCGAAGGCGATGGCGGTGGCCTCGCCGGGCCCGATCCAGATGGGCAGGTAGCGGTCCCCGCCGACCTCGCGCAGCAGCACGATCGGCTGGTTCGACGGCATCTCCACCCGGACGCCCACGACGTCTAGCTCGTTCACAATGCAACCCTAGGGCGCGCTGGGCCGATAGGCCAGTTGCTCCATGGTTCGGGGACGCAAGCGAGAAGCCGCACTTCGCTAGGGGAGCGCAACAGTCATGGCCGTGCGCGCAGGCCGACCTGGACGAGGGCGGCGTGCAGGCGCACCGAGAGGTTGGCCAGCTCGCGGGCCATCGCCGCGGCGTGCGCGCGGGTCTGCGGATTACGGTGCCGCCGCAGCGGGGCGACGACCTGCTCGACCAGGCCCACCTCGCGGTCCGCGGCGGCCTTCACCGCCCTCAGATGCCGCGGCTCCAGGCCGAAGCGGCCCAACTCCGCGATGAGGCGCGCCACTTGCAGCATCTCGCCGTCGAAGCCGCCGTCCCCCTCCGCGGCGACCAGCCCGTAGGACTCCCAGTCGGTCAGCTGCTGCTCGGTGATCCCGGCGGCGGCCAACAACTCGGCACGCCCCAGCCGGGGGCCCGAGACCGAGGGACCGGGCGTGGTCACCGTGTCCTGCGGCTCCTCCCCCGCACCGCCATGGCCGCCCTGGCCGCCGGGTCCGCCCGGGCCGGGCAACGCGGGCGGGTTCTCGCCGCGGTCGAGTGCGGCGAGGTGCTCGCGGATGACGCGCAGCGGCAGGTAGTGGTCCCGCTGCATGCGCAGCACATACGCCAGCCGCTCCACGTCCGCGGCGCTGAACTTGCGGTACCCCGAGGGCGTCCGCTGCGGCTCGACCAGCCGCTCCGCCTCCAGGAACCGGATCTTGGAGATGGTGACCTCGGGGAACTCCGCCTGCAGCTCGGTCAGAACCGCGCCGATGCTGAGCAGTTGCGGCCGCAGGGCGACCGCTCCGGCCCGACGGCCGGTGGGGACGAAGGGCGCCACCGCCCCGGGGATACCGCTGTCAGCTTGCACGACGGTTGACTCACTCCTCCCAGGGGCGGGGCACCGCGTCTCAGTACCCCGGGCGGGCGGCGAAGAAGACCAGCCGGTACTTCCCGATCTGCACCTCGTCGCCGGTGTTCAGCGGCACCTCGTCGATCTGCTCCCGGTTGACGTAGGTGCCGTTCAGGCTGCCGACGTCGGCCACGGTGAACGCACCGCCCTGGTGGCGCCGGAACTCCACGTGGCGCCGGGAGACGGTGATGTCGTCGAGGAAGATGTCGCTCTCCGGGTGGCGACCGGCCGTGGTCAGGTCGGTGTCCAGCAGGAACCGGCTGCCCGAGTTCGGACCACGGCGCACCACCAGCAGGGCCGAGCCCGGCGGCAGCGCGTCGACGGCCGCCTGCGCCTCCGGCGAGAGGCCGGGGACCTGGGTGGCCGTCTCGGGCTCGTAAGCCTCCAGACCCGAGATCGAGATCGTGGACGTCGTCTCCGAGGGACGCTCGGCCCCGCCCGTACGAGCCCGCAGCGGGGCGCCGCAGTTGGAGCAGAAGCGGGCGGACTCGGGGTTGTTGTATCCGCATCGGGTGCACAACGACACGCCTGCGGCCTCCTGTCGCGGATCGCCTGACTGGCCTTGGGAATACGGATCGGCCGCAAACCCTCCACCTGAGCTTGAGGGTACCGGCTGGGAGGCTATAGGACCGCCACTGGGCACGCCCGCGTGTCGGCCGTCCTCGTCACGGAAGAGCGGTCGTTCACCGGCCGGCGTGTAGTTGTCGGCCTCGGGGGCACGCATGCCCGGGACACCGGCCCCGTACTCGGCGTCCGCCCGGCGGTGGCGGGCGGTGGGCGCCTCGACCGCGGCGCCCTCGCGGGACTTCCGGCCGAACAGCTTCGAGAACAGACTCACGGGCGATACCCCTTGCGTGACACGGACCCGCCCGTGGGGCGAGGTGGAGCCATCGTGGACAGGACTGGTGCGGCTGGATCTGGTCGGAACGTGAACGTCGTGAACGTCATGGATGCGTCGTGTGAGCGTAGTCGGGCGTGCTCAAAGGGATCAAGGCAGTCACGTCCAGCGACTGCGATCGCTTCACCGTCGCCGTCCCCTTGTCGCTGGCCACGGACTGCACCACACCACCCGGGATGTTGAGCGCCGTATCGAGATCCTGCGGGTTGCCGATGGCCGTGAAGACGTACGGCTCGGAGACCGTCGTGCCGCTGATCGTCACCGTCCCCCGGTTCGCATCCGAGAACCAGGTACCCGCCACCACCCGGACATTGTTGATCTGTACCGCCTCCGCCCCTGCCGCGCGCAGCTCCTCCAGCGTGTTGAGCAGCATAGCCGCCTGGACGTTCCCGCCCGGGTCCTTGATGGTCAGCGTCACCCCCGGGCCGGTCGCGGCGACCGTCCCGGCGAGCACGCCGAGCTGCTGCTCCTTCAGCTGGATCTGGGCCTGCGCCTCCTTGGCCTGGTTCGAGCTGGTCTGCAACTGGGTCAACGACTGCTGCAGCTGCGTGCGTTCCTGATCCAGGCGCTGCTGCCGGGCGTCGACCTCGTCGAGGATGCGGACCAGGTCGTCCTGGCGCGCACCGCGGATCTGGTTCTGGGTGGTGTTCGCCCGCACCTGGAAGGCGACGCCCAGACCGAGGGCGAACAGCAGCAGGGCGACCACGAGCTGGGCCCGGTTGACCCGAGGCGGCCACAGCGCGGCGGCCAGGCGCTGGCGTCCGCTGAGCGCCGGCTCCGGCTTCGCCTCGGGCGAGGGCTCGACGGACTCCTCCGACTCGTCGGAATCAGCGGACGCGTCGGCCTCGTCGGCGTGCGCGGGGGTCTCAGGCATGTCCCCGCCGACGCCCTCTCCGGCGTGCTCCGCGGCGGTCTCCGGTTCGGGCGCGCGCTCGGGCTCCCGGTCCTCCGGACCCCGGGGTGCCTCGTCGCTGCTCACCGTACTGCTCCTGCCGCTCGCGTACCTGCCTGTCGGCTTGTGCCGATCATCCTGCCATCCGTACTACCCCGGTATTCGGTCACTGCACTCCGGTTCTGTCACAGAACGTCACGGACACCACGTCCGGGCCTAGGCCCTGAACAGATGGCGTCTGATCGCGGCGGCGTTGGAGAAGATCCGGATGCCGAGGACCACGATCACGCCCGTCGACAGCTGCGAACCGACGCCGAGCTGGTCGCCCAGGAAGACGATCAGCGCCGCCACGACGACGTTGGACAGGAAGGAGACCACGAAGACCTTGTCGGAGAAGATCCCGTCCAGCATCGCGCGCACGCCCCCGAAGACCGCGTCGAGCGCGGCCACGATGGCGATGGGCAGGTACGGAACCCAGGCAGCAGGGATGTCCGGCTGCACGAACAGCCCGACGACGACTCCGAGCACCAGCCCGAGTACGGCGATCACGGTCGCTTGGTCCCTTCCGACGGAGACGGGTGAGCATTGAGCAGCGGACCGACACTCGCCGCCGGCAGCGAGAGGCCGCCCTGAGCGGAGACGCCATAACGGATCTGGTAGTTCTGCTTCAACTGACCCAGATACAGCCCGCCGTACGCGTTGTTCTGGAACGACTGCTCCAGTCCCGGCCCGCCGATGGCCTGCAGCACGTACGGCAGCGTGAGCGGGTGGTCGTTGACCAGTATCGCGTCTCCCGCCGCCCGGATCGCCGAGAGGTTGGTCAGGCGCTGGCCGTTGATCGCGATCGCCTCGGCGCCGGACTGCCACAGCGCGTTGACCACGAGCTGCAGGTCACTGTCGCGCACCCGCCCGGTGTTCGAGAACCCGGCCCCGGCCCGCGGGCTCGCGTTGTTCAGATCCGTGCCGGCCGAGGCAGCGTCGTCGACCGACACCTGGATCCCGGGCCCCGACACGGGCGTCGTCCCCACGACGAGCTCCAGCTCGTCGAGCTGCGCCGTGTCCGGCGCGCTGACCGCGTTCCTCCTGGCCTGGTCCAGCTGCGACTCCAGCTGGCCGACCTGCTGCTGGACCCCGTCCGCCGTCGTGGTGGTCTGGTTGATCCGGTCGATCAACTCCTGCCGCTGCTTCGCGGCGACCGGAGCGTTCTGCTGGACCTGGCTGACGCCCATGGACAGGATCGTCGCCACCAGGGCGATCCCCAGCCCGAGGACCAGCTTGCCGCGCAACGTCGTCGGAAGACGGCTGCTCCCGTAGCGGCCGGTTCGCCGCGCCTCGTCGGCATAGCCGTCGTCGAGGCTGTGCTCCACCACGTTCGTGAGCAGCGACATCGACGCGTCGGGCCGCGAGTAGCGCGCGTCTGCGCGCTCATCGGGGCGGGGGGCGGTCGTCGACATGGGGGATATCGTCCCACGTTGCGCACGGTGCTCCGGCTTTGGCCCCCCACAGGTCGCCACGACGGCCGCCGTAGTCAGGGGCGTGGGC
>NZ_BBPP01000035.1:0-3265 GCF_000787835.1 Streptacidiphilus melanogenes | reverse complement strand
GCGCGGCCCACGCCCCTGACTACGGCGACTGCCTCAGGCCTGGTCCCGTCCCGCGGACTCCACGACCGCCGCCCACTCGTCGAGCAGCGCCAGCGTCGACGTCTCGTCCGGCCCCTCGGCCCACAGGTGGGTGACGGCCTCGGCCGGGTCCGGCAGAACCATGGTCCAGCGACCGTCCGGCTCGACCACGCGCACGCCGTCGGTCGTGTCGACCTCCCGCTCGCCCGCGGCCTCCACGACCGTGCGCATGACCATGCCCTTCGCCGCCCAGGGGGTGGCGAGGTCACGGCGGTGCACATGGGCCCGCGGGATACGGGCATCGATCTGACTCAGGGTCAGCTGCGTCCGGGCGACGAGCCCGAGCAGCCGGACGAACGCCGCGGTGCCGTCGAAGACACCGCTGAACTCCGGCACCACGAAACCGCCGCGCCCGTCGCCGCCGAAAACCGTGCCCTCGGACGACGCCGCCCGTGCCAGGTCGTCCGGCGACGTCGTCGTCCACGACACCTGGGTGCCGTGGTAGGCCGCGACCTGCTCGGCGATACGCGTGGTGGTCACCGGCAGGGCCACCTTGCCGCTCCGCCCCTCCGCCGCGATCAGGTCCAGCATGACCAGCAGTGAACGGTCGTCCTCGATGATCCGGCCGCGCTCGTCCACGAAGGAGACACGCTCGCCCACCGGGTCGAACCGCACCCCGAACGCCGCCCGCGAGGACGCCACCAGCTCGCCGAGCCGGACCATGCCCGCCCGCCGCTCCTCGATCGTCTCCGTCGGCCGGGACTCGTCCATGCCGGGGTTGACCGTCAGCGCCTCGATGCCGAGCTTGCCGAGGATGCTCGGCAGCAGCAGCGACGCGCTGCCGTTGGCCACGTCCGCGACGACCTTCAGCTTGGCCTCGGCCACACCCCGCGTGTCGATGGCACGCAGCAGGCTGCCCGCGTACGAGTCGAAGACCGTCGCAGGGAAGGTCAGGTCCCCGATCTCGCCCGGGAACGCGCGTCGGTACTCCTGGCGGGCGTACACGCGGTCGAGCTTGCGTTGGCCGGCCTGCGAGAGGTCCGCGCCCCGCTCGTCGAAGAAGAGCACGTCCAGCGAGTCCGGCACACCCGGCGTGGTCCGCAGGAAGATGCCGCCGGCGCTGCCGCGGGCCGTCTGCTGGCGTGCCACGGGCATCGGCACGTTCTCCAGGTCGCGCACCTCGATGGCGCTCGCCTGCAACGCGGAAATCATCGCGCGCTTGAGCGCTCGCGCCCCACGCGAGTGGTCACGCGCGATGGTGACCGTCGCGCCCTTCTTCAACGTCGTCGCGTAGGCGCCGGCGAGGCGGACCGCCAGCTCCGGCGTGATCTCGACGTTGATGATCCCGGAGACGCCGCGCGCCCCGAACAGGTGCTCCTGGCCGCGGGACTCCCAGATCACCGAGGTGTTGACGAAGGCGCCGGCCTCGATCGTCTTGAAGGGGTAGACGCGGACGTTGCCCGCGACGATCGACTCCTCCTCGATCAGGCACTCGTCGCCGATGACCGCGCCGTCCTCGATTCGGGCGGCACGCATCACGTCGGTGTTCTTGCCGATGACGCAGCCGCGCAGGTTCGTCTGCGGGCCGACGTAGACGTTGTCGTGGATGACCGCCTTGTGCAGGAACGCGCCGCGCTTGACGACGACGTTGCTGCCGAGCACGGTGTGCTCGCGGATCTCCACGCCGCCCTCCACCTTGGCGTAGTCGCCGATGTACAGGGGACCGCGCAGCACGGCCTCGCGGTCGACCTCCGCACCCTCGGCGACCCACACGCCCGGGGCCATCTCGAAGCCCTCGATGTCGACGTCGACCTTGCCCTCGAGGACGTCCGCCTGAGCCTTGACGTAGCTCTCGTGCGTGCCCACGTCCTCCCAGTAGCCCTCGGCGACGTAGCCGTAGATCGGCTTGCCCTCCTTGAGCAGCTGCGGGAAGACGTCACCCGACCAGTCCACGGAGGTGTCCGCCGCGACGTAGTCGAAGACCTCGGGCTCCATGACGTAGATGCCGGTGTTCACCGTGTCCGAGAAGACCTGACCCCAGGTGGGCTTCTCCAGGAAGCGCTCGACCTGGCCCTCCTCGTCGAGAATCGTGATCCCGAATTCGAGGGGATTGGGGACACGGGTGAGACAGACGGTGACCATGGCGCCCTTGGCGCGGTGGAATTCCATCAGCTCGGTCAGATCGAAATCCGTGAGCGCGTCGCCGGAGATCACCAGGAACGAGTCGTCCTTGAGCGCGTCCTCGGCGTTCTTCACGCTTCCGGCGGTGCCGAGGGGTTTCTCCTCGTTGGCGTAGGTCAGCTTCATGCCGAGTTCCTCGCCGTCGCCGAAGTAGTTCCGGACGAGTGAGGCGAGGAACTGGACTGTCACGACCGTGTCGGTCAGGCCGTGCCTCTTGAGCAGCCTGAGCACGTGCTCCATGATCGGCCGATTCACCACCGGCAGCAGGGGCTTCGGCATACTCGCGGTCATCGGGCGGAGACGAGTTCCCTCGCCTCCGGCCATCACAACGGCCTTCATCCGGCTGGCTCCTCCTTATTAGGGCAGGGCGCCATCCTGCGTCTTCACGAGACGGCGGGTCTGCACCGCGTACAGGATCCCTGCCCACCAGTAGAGCGTCGTACCCCACCAGACGAACGCCCAACCGATGACGCTCGCCACAGTCCCGACCCAGTTGTCATAGGTCGTGAGCAGCAGCAAAGGGAATGCGTACATCAGATTGAACGTAGCCGCCTTCCCGATGAAGTTCACCTCGGGTGGTCCGTATCCGTGACGTCTGAGGATCGGAAGGAGGGATGCGATGAAGATCTCGCGTGCAAGGAGGATGGCCGTGAGCCACCAGGGCATGATGCGACGCGCGGTGAGACCCACGATCGTCGACAGCACGAAAAGACGGTCCGCCAGCGGATCAAGCAGCTGACCCAGCCGGCTCACCTGCCCCCAGCGGCGCGCGAGCTTCCCGTCGAGGTAGTCGCTGACGCCGCTCAGCCCCAGGATGGCGATCGCCCAGCCGTCGTTCTTGGGCCCCCCGAAGACCGGCCAGAGGATCAGCCAGAGGAAGAGCGGCACCCCGACGAGCCGTGCCATGCTCAGCACATTCGGGATGGTGAACACGCGGTCGGTCTGGACGCGCGTCTCCTGTACCTCCACCCGGGATCCTCCTGTAGAACACTTCGAACGATGCAGCCGACTTTACGGCATGCCACAGCAGGCCCCTGACCGTAGGTCAGGGGCCTGCTGGCAAAGG
>NZ_BBPP01000036.1 GCF_000787835.1 Streptacidiphilus melanogenes | reverse complement strand
CCGAGGAGTTCCAGCTCCACCCCGAGCAGTCCACCGACGCCATCGTCATCCACCACCCCGACGCCAAGTACTTCAACGCCCGCTGACGCAAAGAGGGAGGGAGGCACCGCTCATGGACGCCCACCGGCTGGATCTGGCCCAGATGTACGCCCGCGGCGAGCAGTCGTTCTCGTTCGAGTTCTTCCCGGCCAAGACCGACGCGGGCGAGAAGGGCCTGTGGGAAACGCTGCGCCGGGTCGAGGCCGTCGACCCGACCTTCGTCTCGGTAACCTACGGCGCGGGCGGCTCCTCCCGGGAGCGGACCATCGCCACCACGCACCGGATCGCCGCCCAGACGCGGATGCGTCCCGTCGCCCACCTGACCGCCGTCGGGCACTCCGTGGCCGAGCTGCGGAACATCATCGGCCAGTACGCCGACGCGGGCATCCGCGACGTGCTGGCGCTGCGCGGCGACCCGCCGGGCGACCCGCTGGGGGAGTGGCGACAGCACCCGCAGGGGCTGCGCCACGCCGACGAGTTGGTCGCCCTGGTCAACTCGCTCGGCCGCTTCAGCATCGGCGTCGCGGCCTTCCCCGAGCGGCACCCGCGCTCGGCCGACTGGGAGAGCGAGATCCGCCGCTTCGTGGCCAAGTGCCGTGCGGGCGCGGACTACGCGATCACCCAGATGTTCTTCCGGGCCGAGGACTACCTGCGGCTGCGCGACCGCGTCGAGGCGGCCGGCTGCGCGACGCCGATCATCCCCGGCATCATGCCGGCGACCAACCACCGGCAGATCCAGCGCTTCGCGGAGCTCAGCAACGCCGCCTTCCCGGCGGACCTGGAGCAGGCCCTGGCACGGGCCACGTCCGAAGCCGACGCGCACGCCGTCGGCGTGGAGCACGCGACCCGGCTCGCCGACCGTCTCCTGGCCGAGGGCGCGCCCGGCCTGCACTACATCACCTTGAACAAGGCCGCCGCCGTCCTGGAAATCCATCGCAACCTGCAGTCGAGGAGCAGTCATGTCCCGTCCCGCACCGCGTGACTTCAAGGTCGCCGACCTTTCCCTGGCCGCTTTCGGCCGCAAGGAGATCGAGCTGGCCGAGCACGAGATGCCCGGCCTGATGGCGATCCGCAAGGAGTACGCCGCCGCGCAGCCGCTGGCCGGCGCGCGGATCACCGGTTCGCTGCACATGACCGTGCAGACCGCCGTGCTGATCGAGACGCTGGTCGCGCTCGGCGCCGACGTGCGCTGGTGCTCGTGCAACATCTTCTCCACCCAGGACCACGCCGCGGCGGCCATCGCCGAGGTAGGGATCCCCGTCTTCGCCTGGAAGGGCGAGACGCTGGAGGAGTACTGGTGGTGCACCGAGCAGGCGCTGACCTGGGAGGGCTTCTCCGGCCCCAACATGATCCTGGACGACGGCGGCGACGCGACGCTGCTGGTCCACAAGGGCGTCGAGTACCAGAAGGCCGGCGCCGTCCCGGACCCCGCCACGGCCGAGAACGAGGAGCTGGCCATCGTCCTGAAGTTGCTGCGCTCCAGCAGCCTGAACTGGGCCGAGGTCGCCTCCGAGATCAAGGGCGTGACCGAGGAGACCACCACGGGTGTGCACCGCCTGTACGAGATGCATCGGGACGGGAACCTGCTGTTCCCGGCGATCAACGTGAACGACGCGGTGACCAAGTCGAAGTTCGACAACAAGTACGGCTGCCGGCACTCGCTGGTGGACGGCATCAACCGGGCCACCGACGTGCTGATCGGCGGCAAGGTCGCCGTGGTCTGCGGCTACGGCGACGTGGGCAAGGGCTGCGCCGAGTCCCTCCGCGGCCAGGGCGCGCGCGTGATCGTCACCGAGATCGACCCGATCTGCGCGCTGCAGGCGGCGATGGACGGCTACCAGGTCGCCACGCTGCAGGACGTCGTCGGCATCGCGGACATCTTCATCACCACGACGGGCAACAAGGACATCATCATGGCCGCGGACATGGCCAAGATGAAGCACCAGGCCATCGTCGGCAACATCGGCCACTTCGACAACGAGATCGACATGGCCGGTCTGGCGAGGATCCCGGGGATCGTCAAGGACGAGGTCAAGCCGCAGGTCCACACCTGGACGTTCGCGGACGGCAAGAAGATCATCGTGCTGTCCGAGGGGCGTCTGCTGAACCTGGGCAACGCGACCGGGCACCCGTCGTTCGTGATGTCCAACTCCTTCGCGGACCAGACCCTGGCCCAGGATCGAGCTGTTCACCAAGCCGGAGGAGTACCCGGTCGGCGTCTACACGCTGCCGAAGCACCTGGACGAGAAGGTCGCCCGGCTCCACCTGGACGCGCTGGGCGTGAAGCTCACCACGCTCACCCAGTCGCAGGCCGACTACATCGGCGTCAACGTCGAGGGCCCCTACAAGGCCGACCACTACCGCTACTGACACCACCAGGAGTTGGGAGGCAACAGATGACCACGGTCCAGGAGGCGCCCGGCCTGCACGGCCATGTGGCGGAGTTGGAGGCGGTCAAGGAGCAGGCCCGCGCCGAGAAGGAGGGCGCGGCGACCGACGCGCAGCATGCCAAGGGCAAGCTGACGGTCGACGAGCGCCTGGAGCTCCTCTTCGACTCGGGGACGTTCACCGAGATCGAGCCGCTGCGCCGCCACCGGGCCAGCGCCTTCGGGATGGGTCGCCGCAAGCCGCTCGGGGACGGTGTCGTGATCGGCTGGGGCACCGTCCACGGGCGGCGGGTCTTCGCCTACGCGCACGACTTCCGGGTCTTCGGCGGGGCGCTGGGCGAGGCCCACGCCGAGAAGATCCACAAGGTGATGGACCTGGCCATCGAGACCGGCGCGCCGCTGGTCGGTCTCTGCGACGGCGCCGGGGCCCGGATCCAGGAGGGCGTCACGGCGCTGGCCGGCTACGGCGGCATCTTCCGCCGCAACGTGGCGGCGTCCGGGGTGATCCCGCAGATCAGCGTGATCCTGGGGCCGTGTGCGGGCGGCGCGGCGTACTCGCCGGCGCTGACCGACTTCGTCTTCATGGTCCGCGACACCGCGCAGATGTTCATCACCGGCCCCGACGTGGTGCGTGCGGTGACCGGCGAGGAGATCACGCACAACGGGCTCGGCGGCGCCGACGTCCACGCCGGCACCTCGGGGGTCTCCCACTTCGCCTACACCGACGAGCGCGACTGCCTGGAGGAGGTACGCCATCTGCTGTCCCTCCTCCCGGCCAACAACCAGGAGGAGCCGCCGTTCGAGCCGCCCACCGACGACCCGAAGCGGCCGAACCACAACCTGCTCAGCCTGGTGCCGACGGACCCGGCCCGCTCCTACGACGTCCGTGCTGTCATCGAGGAACTCGTCGACGACGGCGACTACTTCGAGGTCCACGCCGCCTGGGCGCCCAACGTCATCTGCGCCCTGGCCAGGATGGACGGCCAGGCCGTCGGCATCATCGCCAACCAGCCCGCGGTGATGGCGGGCGTGCTGGACATCCACGCCAGCGAGAAGGCGGCCAGGTTCGTCCAGTTCTGCGACGCGTTCAGCATCCCGCTGATCACCTTGCTCGACGTGCCGGGCTTCCTGCCGGGCGTCGACCAGGAGCACAGCGGGATCATCCGGCACGGCGCGAAGCTGCTCTACGCGTACTGCAACGCAACGGTCCCGCGGATCCAGCTCATCATGCGAAAGGCGTACGGCGGTGCGTACATCGTGATGGACTCCCGCTCGATCGGCGCCGACCTCTCCTACGCGTGGCCGGCCAACGAGATCGCGGTGATGGGGGCCGAGGGAGCGGCGAACGTGATCTTCCGCCGGGAGATCGCCGCGGCCGAGGACCCGGACGCGGTGCGCGCCGCGCGGATCAAGGAGTACCAGCAGGAGCTCATGCATCCGTACTACGCCGCCGAGCGCGGCCTGGTGGACGACGTCATCGATCCGGCGGAGACCCGCTGGACGCTGATCAAGGCGCTGCGGATGCTGCGCACCAAGCGGGTGCTGCTCCCCTCCAAGAAGCACGGCAACCCGCCCATGTGAGGGACGTGCCCTCCGACAGGCAGGCGTCCGACGACAGGCACAGCGTCCGCGAGGCAGAGGGGGAGTGGTGACGACAGAGGGCGCCCAGGAGTGGTTCACGGTGGTGCGGGGCGAACCCGACCCCACCGAACTCGCGGTGATCGCCGCCGTGCTGCTCGGGATCGCGGCCCGCACCGCCGCCTCCGCCGGCCCCGCGCGGTCCGGCGGCGGGCGGCGGCGGTCGCAGTGGCGGTCGCAGAATCCGTATCGCGCGCCGGGTTCGTGGGAATGACGGCCCGCAGTTGACGGGACGGCAGCCAGAAAGGCAGTGTAAGGAGGGTACGCGTGCGAACTTGTGAAGCTATCAGGCGATCATGAACAACTCATAGAGGGTTCATGACAGGATCACTTCCTCGGCTTCCCCTCCTCCATCCAGAATCGAGCCGTCATCGAGTCGCTACCCACGGTCAGTGGGTGCGACGAACTCCACCCCGGAGGAGGCTCGGATGGACACGTCGATCGACCGCGAGCTCGAGCTCGCGATGCGCATGTTCGGTCTGGTACTCACCGACACCCACCACGACCACCCGGCCGCGGGAGAAGTGCTCCTGATCGAGGAGCTCGAGGACTTCCGCGTGGCGACGGCCAAGGGCTGCGGGCCGCCGTGCACCGCCGGTCTGCAGGAGCGGGAGCTGGTTCTTCAGTGACCGCATCCTCGTCCGAGGGGCGAGGCATTGTCACGGAAGTCCGGGGGCCGCGGCTCCTGGGCTTCCGTGGCCACCTGCGGGCAGAGCATGTCGTGGGGGATGCTGCCTATCTGCTGTCGGAGCGCGGAGTCACCGCGCTCCAGGGTGCGCCTGTTGCGGCGCTGGTCCCATTGCTGGACGGCACCAGGGATCTCGCTTCGGTGCTCGACTGCGTGAGTGCGGAAATACCCGTCGGCGAGGCCGGCCTGGCCATTCGCGAACTGGCCCGGCAGGGACTCATCGCTTTCCGGGCGCGGCCGGTGACATTGCCCGCCGAGGCCTACTGGGACATGGCGGGACTGGAGGGGCAGGAGACGGTCGACCGGCTCGCCGGAGCGCGGGTGGAGCTGCGTTCCGTGGGCGACGCCCCGGTGGACGCCGTCCGCGAGGCCTGCCGGGGGAGCCAGCTCGATCTCGGCCCCTTTCCGGACGGCCAGGACGCGCGACTGACCCTGGTCATCACCGACGACTACCTGCGCCCCGAGCTCGCCGCGCTCGACCTGGAGCACCGGGCCACGGGCAGGCCCTGGCTGCTCGCCCGGCTGACCGGCGCACGGGTCTGGATCGGACCGGTGTTCCGGCCCGACGAGAGCGCCTGCTGGAGCTGCCTCGCGCACCGGCTGCGCGAGCACCGCGCCGCCGAGGCCCCGGTGCGCCGGGCGCTCGGCCTTACCGGCCCGGTGGTGCGGCCCGCCGCCCACCTGCCCGTCGGCTACGGCGCCAGCGCCCAGCTGCTCGTCCTCGAGGCGGTCAAGTGGCTCGCGGGCTACCGGCATCCGGGCCAGGAGTCGGTGCTCGAACTGGACACGCTGACCCTCGCCTCCCGTCATCACGAGGCGAGACGCCGCCCGCAGTGCCCGAGCTGCGGCGACCCGCAGCTGATGGCACGCCAGGCGGCCCGCGGGGTGGACCTGACCTCCCGGCCGAAGGTGTTCCGCGCCTCCGGCGGACATCGGGCCTGCTCCGCCGAGGATATGAAGAAACGTTTCGCCCATCTGGTCAGTCCGGTCACCGGCGTCGTCCAGGACATCCGTCCCGTCGACGGCTGCCCCACCGGCCTGTACAGCTACGCGTCGGGCCGCAATCTCGCCGTGGGCGGCGGAGACCTGCGCGACCTGCGCGCCGGGCTTCGCGGCGGCAGCGGCGGCAAGGGCGCCACGCCGCTGGACGCCGAGGTGAGTGCCCTCTGCGAGGCCGTCGAGCGCTACTCGGCCACGCTCCAGGGCGACGAGCTGCGCGTGCGCGACTCGCTGCGCGGGCTCGGGGAGATCGCCGTCGACCCGCGTGACTGCATGCTCTTCGACCCCCGGCAGTACCTCAACCGGCGGGAGTGGAACCGGCAGTGCTCGGCCTTCCACCACGTGCCCGAGCCCTTCGACGGGGACGCCCCCGTCGACTGGACTCCCGTGTGGTCGCTCACCAGCCGCCGGCAGCGGATGCTGCCCACCGGCATGCTGTACTTCAACCCCGTCCAGGAGGGCGTCGCCCCGCCGGCCGGACGGCACTCCCTGATCGCCTGCTCCAACGGCAACGCGGCCGGGAGCTGCATCGAGGACGCCGTGCTCCAGGGCCTGCTGGAACTGGTCGAGCGGGACGCGGTGGCGTTGTGGTGGTACAACCGGACCCGGCAGCCCGCGGTCAGCCTGGACGCCTTCGCCACCGCGTGGGTGGACGAGCTGCTCGGCACCTACCGGCTGATCGGCCGTCAGGTGTGGGCGCTGGATCTGACCTCGGACCTCGGCATCCCCGTCTTCGCCGCGCTCTCCCGCCGGGTGGACAAGCCCGCGCAGGACATCATGCTCGGCTTCGGCGCCCATCTCGACCCCCGCGTGGCGCTGAGCCGCGCGCTCACCGAGATGAACCAGATGCTCCCGGCCGTCGCGGACGTCCAGGCCGACGGCACGGGATACCGCCTCGACGATCCGGAACTGCTGTCCTGGTGGCGGGAGCAGCGGGTGCACCAACAGCCCTGGCTGCTGCCCGACCCGGCCGCCCGGCCCACGGGGCCGCCGGACCGCCCCTCGTTGGCCGGCCACGACCTGCTGGACGACGTCCGGCTGGTCACCGACCGCCTGGCGGAGCAGGGGCTGGAGACCCTCGTCGTCGACCAGACCCGGCCGGACATCGGCCTGCCCGTGGTCAAGGTCGTCGTGCCGGGGCTGCGGCACTTCTGGGCCCGCTTCGCGCCCGGTCGGCTGTTCGAAGTGCCGGTGCGGACGGGGCGTCTGGAGTACCCGACGATGTATCAGAACCTCAACCCTATCCCGGTATTCATCTGACATGAATGTTGCGCCACGGTCCGAGCCGCGTACCCTGCTCGTGGGTCTGCTGATATCCGGACGGAGGCGGCGGCTGTGACCAGTGCCATCGATCGGCTGATCATTCAGTCACGTCGCGAGGAGCCGGACCTCCCGAACGAGCCCGAGGACCCGAGCATCGTCGTCCTGGGCAACCTCGAGCGGGTGTCCCCTCCGCGTTGGGCCGCCAGCAGTCTCGTGCCCACCGTGGTCACCTGCTACCTGGTGATGGGCGTCACCAACCTGGTCTTCTACGGCCTGACGCTGCAACAGATCATCATCGGCGGTATCTGCTTCCTCGGCATCGCCGCGCTCCAGGTGCTCCACTCGGACCCGCGCCTGGAGCGCCGGCGGCAGCTCCTCTTCCCGTGGAGCCTGGTGCTCCAGGCTGTCTTCACCTACCTGCCCCCGTTCGGGTTCGGGATCTGGTGGGGCGGGATGTCCGGCTTCCTCATCGCGAGCGCACTGCTCCTGCTGTCGCCGCGGCTGGGGTGGGCGGTCTTCGGCGGGGTCGTCGGGGCGACGCTGTTCAGTGGGGTGATCGACCACTGGACCACCGACTACATGGTCTACATGACCATCTCGATCATCGTGACCGGCCTCGTGGTCTGGGGCCTCACCCGGCTCTCCCTGCTGGTCGTGCAGGTCCAGGCGACCCAGGGGGAGCTGGCCCGCGTGGCGGTCGTGCGGGAACGCCTGCGCTTCGCCAGGGATCTGCACGACCTGCTCGGCTACAGCCTCTCCACCATCGTGCTCAAGAGCGAGCTGACCAAGCGGCTCGTGGACGGCAGCCCCGCCGAGGCGCTCACCGAGCTCGACGACATCCTGCTCGTCTCCCGCCAGGCTCTGACCGACGTGCGCGCGGTCTCCCGCGGCTACCGGGAGATGTCGCTGTACGAGGAGGCGGAGGCCGCACGCTCGGTGCTGGAGGCGGCCGGCATCCGCGCGGACATCGACCTGACCGTCCGGCCGCCGCGCGGACACCTGGACACGATCCTGGCCACGGTGCTGCGCGAGGCCATCACCAACCTGCTCCGGCACAGCAAGGCCGAGCAGTGCCTGATCGCGACCCGGGCCGAGGGAGACCTGATCCGGCTGACCATCGCCAACGACGGCGTCTCCCGGACCGACGCGCCCGGCGGCAGCGGCCTGCAGAACCTGACGGTCCGCCTCGCCCACGTGGACGGACGTCTCAGCTGGTCGGTCGAGGAGGAGGACTGGTTCGTCCTCTGCGCGGTCGCCAAGCTCCCGCCCGTCGCGGAGGAGCAGGACCGCTGACCGCGGCCCGCGCTACAGCCAGCCGTCCTCGCGGGCTATCCGGATGGCGTCGAGGCGGTTGCGGGCCCCGAGCTTGGTGACGATCGCGGTCAGGTAGTTCCGTACCGTGCCGACGGACAGGAACAGGGTGGAGGCTATCTCCGCCGCGTCCGCGCCCTCGGCCGCCAGGCGGAGGACCTCCGTCTCGCGGTCCGTCAGCGGCCCCTCGACGCTGTCGAAGGCGACGAGAGCGAGCTGCGGGTCGAGCACCCGCTCGCCCGCGGCGACTCTTCGCACCGCCTCGGCGAGCAGGGCCGGCGGAGCGTCCTTGAGCAGGAAGCCGGAGACCTGCGCCGCGAGCGCGCGGCGCAGCGTGCCGGCTTTGCCCATGCTGGTGAGGATCAGCGTGCGGCAGCTCGGCAGCTCCTGGTGGAGCAGCGCGGCGACATGCAGTCCGTCGAGGCCCGGCAGGCCCACGTCGAGCACCGCGACCTCGGGCTTGCACTCGAGCGCGGCGGGGACGACCTCGTCGCCGCGCTCGACCTCCGCGACGATCCGGAAGTCCGGCTCCAGGCGCAGCAGCGCTGCCAGCGCTCCACGGACCATGTGCATGTCCTCGGCCAGCAGGATACGCACCATTGACTCCCCCAAGTCCCAGCCCGGATCAGCAGGCACATGTTACCCGTTGTCGGGTCCATGGTCACGATTTGTGTCCGTCCGCTGACGGGTTTGCAGAAACCTTTCAGCTACTGGTCCGTAGGGGAAGTCCGCCGTGCCTCAGCCCTCGGCGGCGGCGCCCTCCGACTCGGCGAAGGCGATCAGCTCCTCGGGGCTCCAGGAGAGCCGGCCGGCGCGCAGGTCGGCGATCACCGCGTCCAGCCAGGCCAACTGCGCCGAGGTGGTCACCCGCTGGTACTCCGTCTCCAGCATGGTGACGCGGGGCAATCGGTGCTCGGCCTCGACGGACATGATCGCGTCGATCTCGCGCAGCGACGCGCGCAGGCTCTCCGCGCGAGCCGAGAAGACCTTGAGCGTCTCCTCCGGGTTCAGCATGACCAGGAACGAGAGCGCCGCGGGGAACTCGGGGTACTCCTGCTTGGGCTTGGCGAGCATCTCCACCAGCCACGCGCGGGTGGTCCGGCGACCCTCCTCGGTGACCTCGTAGACGGTCCGCTCCGGGTACTGCTGGTCGCGCTCCGTCTCGCGCACCTCGATCAGCCCCGCGCCCAGCAGGCGCTCGATGGTCCGGTAGAGGCTCGCGCGCTGGCTGACGTTGACGACCTGGTCCTTGCCCCACTGCTTGATGAGCCGCTGGATCCCGTAGGGGTGCAGCGGCTGGTAGTGCAGCAGGGACAGGACGGTCAGCGAGAGGGGCGAGCTCTTGACTGAGCTGGCCGGATTGGTCGGGCTGGTCATGCGGACATCCTACTCCTCGAGTCAGTCTCAAGGGCACTAGTTGACGAGAGACTAGTAACAGTGCAACTATTCATCTGTCGGCGGGAACGCCGGACCGGGCGGCCGGAGAACCGGACCGCCCGAAACCGTCAGTCGCACCTCCCGGAAGGAACTCACCATGAGCCAGGACAAGTTCGCCGAGGACAGCACCGCTTCCGCCGGCACCGAGCGCATCCACGTCGACCACACGGTCACCAAGCGCCTGGGCAACTGGACCAGCGCCGACACCTTCGAGATCAAGGCGCGCGGCGGGAGTGTCGTGGTCGACCTCCGCTCGCCGAACATCCCCGCCCAGATCGAGGTCCGGGTGGAGATGCAGCGGGCCATGGTCAAGCTCCTGGTGCCGGAGGACGCCAAGATCGACCAGTGGGGTCTGCAGTGGTCCGGCAAGGGCAAGGTCAAGGACGGCCAGGCCCCGACGCAGGAGACCACCCGCACGATCCGCCTGGTCGGCACCGCCGCCAACAGTGAGATCCGGGTGCACCGCGGCGGCGTGGCGATGGTCTCCGCGATGATGAGCCGCGAGTACTTCGACGACCTGCGCCGTGCCCGCAAGGAGGGCCGGCTCCCCGTCATCGACGACCCGACCCGCGACCCGTGGGCCGACCCGCACGGCAAGGCCGGGGCCTGACCGCGCACCGCTCGCTGCGTCGTACGCGATCGACCTGAGTCGTACCCGACCCGACCTCGGGCGCCGCACCGCATCATGGGCGGCGCCCGACGACCCCACCAGGGACTCGTTCGTGGACCGGCCAGCCACCCCCGCTGCCGCCGGTCCCCTGAGGGCGCTCCCGCGGCCCACCGGCCGCGTGGCGCGCCCTCTGTCCGCGAACGGGGCTCCTTTTCTTCCGGCCGGCTCTCCGCCCATGAGGGACCGCCCCAGCGTCGCGCGACCGTGCGGCAAGGCGGTGATGAGACCGTGCGGGGGTTCCATGCGCTGCGGCGCGCCGCGCTCTGTGCCGTCGTCGGACGGCCGAGGGGAGAAGCAGATGGATCTCGGGCTCAGTGACAAGAGGGTTCTGGTGACCGGCGCCAGCCGCGGCATCGGCCGCGCGACGGCGCTCGCCTTCGCCGCCGAGGGCGCCAAGGTCGCCATCACCTACCACTCCGCGGAGGCGGAGGCGAAGGCCGTGGTGCAGGAACTCGGCGGCGACGAGCGCGCCTTCGCCCAGCAGATGGACCTGGCCGACCCGGACTCCGTCGCCGCGGCCGTCGCGGGCGTGGAGGCCCGCTGGGGCGGCGTCGACGTCGTGATCGCGAACGCGCAGACCTGGGTGTGGATGAACCCGGACGAGATGCCGCCGTTCCAGGACTTCCCGATGGACTACTGGCTCACCCGCTACCGGGAGAACGTCGAGGGCCACATCTGGACGGTCCGTCAGGCGCTCGGCGGCATGCGTGAGCGCGGCTGGGGCCGGATCGTGCTGCTGTCCTCGGTCACCGCCACGCACGGCAACCCCGGTTCGGAGATCTACAGCGCCGCCAAGGCCTCGCTGCACGGTTTCGTCCGCGGCCTGATGTGGACCCGCGACGGCGTGCTGGCCAACGTGGTGGCCCCCGGCGGCACCCTGACTACGGAGAACATCGACTCCGTCGACCCCGACCTGCTGAAGAAGGCGACCGCGGAGACCCCGAGCGGGCGGCTCACCACCGCCGACGAGGTGGCCAAGCTGATCGTCTTCCTCGGCTCCGCGGCCAACGGCAACACCAACGGTCAGGTGATCTTCCCGGCCGGCGGGCGCTGAGGTGTTCCGCGACGAGCTGCTGGAGGCGGCCGGGCCCGTCCTGGACGAGGTGCGTGCGCACCCGTTCTGGGCGGGCCTCCGCTCGGGTGCGCTCGCTCCTGAGCGGCTGCGGCGGTTCACCACCCAGGACACCTGGCACCTGGTCCCGGCCTACGCACGGGCGCTGGCCCGCGCCGCCTCGGCGGCCGCCGTGCCGACCCACGGCGAGCTGCTGGCCGGGGCCGCCTCGGCCACCTTCGTGTCGGCGCGCCGGATGATCGGCGAACTGGACCTCCTGGAAGGTGAGTTGAAGGAGCACCGGAGGGCCGGCGCCGGGGGCGGCGAGCCGACCGCGGCCCCGGCGACCGCCGCCCATGTCGCCTACCTCGCCGAGACGGGCGCGCAGCCCTTCCCGGTCGCCGCCGTGGGGCTGCTGCCGATGACCTGGTTCCACCAGTTCGTCTGCCGCGACCTGGTCCGGGGCGGCGTGCCTCCGGTCGGCGTCTACGCAGGCTGGGTGGGTCGCTACTGCCCGGAGGAGGGGTTCCACGGATACGTTTCGGCCTACCTCGACCTGGTGGAGGACTGTGCACGATCGGTCTCCGCGAGGGGGCGTCACGGACTGATCGAACAGTTCATGACAGGTGCACATCATGAGCTCCGATTCGTCAAGGCCGCCTGGGGAGGTGAAACCGCAGCTCCCGCCGCTGTTCCACGGCTTCTCTAGCAAGAGGCGACCAGGGCACAGCAGCGTCTCTCGGGCATCGCCACGTTCGAGAGAAGGAGCAACGATATGGCCGAATCCAGCCGCTCGGCCGAGCAGCCGGCTGCTGCCCCGGTGCACCGGCCGGCCCTGGGCCGGTTCGCACTCGCCCTCGGCCTGACCATGCTGGTCGCCTTCGGGGCGCCCGCGGTCGCCTGCGCCGACGGGGGGCACCAGTACTACCTGGACTGCTCCGCGGGCCACGACACCGCCGCCGGCACCTCGCCGTCGACGGCCTGGGGCACGCTCGCCAAGGCGGACTCGGTGGTCTTCCAGCCGGGCGACCAGCTGCTGATCAAGCGCGGCACCCGCTGCACCGGCGTGCTCACCCCGAAGGGCTCCGGCACGGCCGGGAACCCGATCAGGATCGACGCCTACGGCAGCGGAGCCAAGCCCGGCATCGACGGCGCCGGCGCCCCGGCCGCCGTGGAGCTGAACAACGTCCAGCAGTGGGAGGTGCGCAACCTCGACGTCACCGACACCACCACCCCGGACGGCAAGCCCCGCATCGGCGTCTACGTGCTGCTGAGCGACTACGGCACCGGCCACCACTACGTGCTGGACAACCTGTCGGTCCACGACATCACCGGCACCGACGCGACCGGCCCGACCAACGACGACAGCGCCGGCATCCTGGTCAAGGCGGCCGGCAACACCACCGCGACCACGTTCGACGACGTCAACATCTCCGGGGACACCGTCTCCGGGACCGACGGCTACGGCATCGCCACGTCGTCGACCTGGTCCTACCGCACGCCGTACTTCACCGACGGCACCAACCACTACGTGCCGTTCACCCACGTCTACATCGGGTGGAACACGCTGACCAACAGCGGCGGCGACGGCATAGCCGTGCAGAACCTCGCCAACCCGCTGGTGGAGCACAACACCGTCTCCGGCTTCGGCCTGCGGGCCACCGCCTTCCACGCCGGCGTCTGGGCGTGGAACTCCGACTCGCCGGTCATGCAGTACAACAACGTCTCGGGCGGCGCGGCCTCGCCGCCGGCCATGGCCTTCGACATCGACGGCGCCGACACCAACGTGCTGTACCAGTACAACTACAGCCACGACAACTACGGCGGCTTCCTGGCCATGTGCGATGTGCCGGGCGAGCAGACGGTCGGGGCGACGGTCCGCTACAACGTCAGCGAGAACGACCACGACGCCAGCTACGGCGGGATGACCGTCGCGGTCATCTCCAACGGCTGCGGTCTGACCGAGCCGGGCATCAGCGTCTACAACAACGTCGTCTACGCCCCGACGGCGGGCGCGCTGCTGGGCAACTTCGGCCAGACGAACGTGAACTACAGCAACAACATCTTCGTCGGCAAGCCGGGCGGGTCGAGCTTCTCCGACCCGGTCAGCACCTTCTCCAACAACGTGTACGTCAACGTGGGCGCCGCGCCCAGCGGGGACACCCACGCGGTCACCACCACCGCACCCGGCTTCGTGAGCGCGGGCAGCGGTCCGAACGGCTACCAGCTGAGCTGCGGCTCGCCCGCGCTCAAGGCCGGCGCTGTGATCGCGGGCAACGGCGGCAAGGACTACTACGGCAACCCGATCCCCGGCACGTCGCCCAACGTCGGCGTCTACCAGGGCGCCTGCAAGTACGGCTCCTGACCGGTCCGTCTGACCGGACCGCCTGATCGGACCGCCTGATCGGACCGGCGCGGTCGAGGGGCACCCCTCCAGGGCCCCTCGACCGCGTCCCCAGTTCCCGCGCCCAGACTTTCGACGGTCACAGCCGTCAGAGCCGTCAAGCCGTCAGAGGAGAACCGCAATGCAGATAGGGGTCGCCCTGCCGACCGGCGTGCCCGGCGCAGACGGGAGCCGGCTGATCGAGTTCGCGCGGCGCGCGGACCGGCTCGGCTTCCACAGCCTCACCGTCACCGACCGGGTCGTCTACGACAGCTACGACAGCATCGTCGCGCTCGCGGCAGCCGCGGGCGCCACCGAGCGCATCGAGCTGGTGACCGCGATCCTGCTGGCCGCCACCCGGCCGAGCAACGTGGAGCTGGCCAAGCAGCTCGCCAGCCTGGACCGGCTCTCCGGCGGACGCCTGGTCGTCGGCGTCTCCTCCGGCATGCGCGAGGACGACTACGCGGCCACCGGCACCGACTTCCGCAGCCGCGGCCGCCGCCTGGACGAGGCGCTGGTCGAGCTGCAGGAGATCTGGGCCGGCAAGGGTCCGGTCCCCGGCGTCGGTCCGCGTCCGGTGAACGGCACCATCCCGATCTGGGGCGGCGGACACTCCGCGGCCGGTCTGCGCCGCGCCGCGCGCCACGGCATCGGCTGGATCTCCCCGGGCGGGCCGCCGCACAAGTTCTCCGAGCTGGTCGCGAACTTCCGCACCCTGTGGGACGAGGAGGGCCGCACCGGCGCCCCGCGCATGGGCGCCAACTGCTACGTCGCGCTCGGCCCGAACGGCGCCGAGGAAGCGAAGAAGCACATGCTGAGCTACTACGCCTTCATGGGGCAGATGGCCGAGCACCTGGCCAAGGGCGCCATCACCGAGCCCGAGCAGCTGCGCGCCGTCGTCGACCTCTACGCAGCGAACGGCTGCGACGAGATCTTCCTCCTTTCCGTCACCGACGATCCGGACCACCTCGACCGCATCGCGGACGTGGTCCTCAAGTGAAGGGTCGGGCCATGCGGATCATCGTGATCGGCGGCGGCATCGGCGGGCTGGCGCTCGCCCAGGGCCTGCGCCGGGCCGGCGTCGGGGAGGTCGCGGTCTACGAGCGCGACGCCTCGGCCAAGGGCCGGATGCAGGGCTACCGCCTGCGCGTCTCGCCCGACGGCGAGCGCGCGCTGCGCGAGGTGCTGCCGAAGCCGCTGCAGGACCTGGTCGTCGCCAGCTCCAACTACCGTCGCGAGGGCGCGCTGGCGGCCTACGACGAGAAGCTGGAGCCGCTGTGGGCGCCCAGCTTCACCGACCCCCGTGGCGACTCCCCGGACAAGATCGACGCCGTGGACCGGGCCACCCTGCGCCGGATCCTGCTCGCGGGCCTGGACGACGTCGTCCACTTCGGCCGCCGGTTCACCCGCTTCGAGCAGCGCGGCGAGCGCGTCGTCGCCCACTTCGAGGACGGCAGCACCGACGAGGGCGACCTGCTGATCGCCGCCGACGGCGCCAACTCCCAGGTCCGCGCCCAGCTGCGTCCCGCCGACTCGGCCGTGGACATGGGCGTGCGCGGCATCCTCGCCCGCACCCCGCGGGCCAAGGCCGTCGAGGCCGGGTTGCCGGAGCTGCTGCAGGACCGGTTCATCTACGTCATCGGCGGAGACGGGCAGCACCTGGGCCTGATGCCGATGGTCTTCCGCGAGGACCCGCAGCAGGCCTCCGCGCGGCTCCGGCCCGGTCTGCGCTTCGAGCCCACCGCGGACTACTACATGTCCGTCTTCAGCGTGCACCAGGAGCAACTGGGCATCCCCGACGAGGAGTTCTTCGCCATGACCGGCGAGGAGCTGCGCGAGCTCGCGCTCAAGCGGACCGCCGCCTGGCACCCGGACCTGCGCGGCATCTTCGCCCACGCGGACGCCGAGGAGGTCTACCCCGTCGGGCTGCGCACCACCGTGCCGGTGGTGCCCTGGGAGACCGGCCGGATCGTCCCGCTGGGCGACGCCGTCCACACCATGCCGCCCACCGGCGGCGTCGGTGCCAACACGGCCATGCGCGACGCCGCGGTGCTGGCCCGGGAGCTGGCCCGGGTGGAGCGCGGCGAGGCCACGCTCGCGGAGGCGGTGACGGTCTACCAGACGGAGATGGTCGGCTACGCCACCGAGGCGGTCCAGATGTCGCTGAAGATCGCCAAGTGGTCGCTGCAGGTGGACCTCGCCGAGGGCCAGACCCCGTCCCACGTCTCCAGCGTCTGAACCTCTCACACAGCGACCTGAGGAGATCCTCGATGCCCAGCTCCGAGCGCCATGCCGTCGTCGTCGGAGCGGGGATCGGCGGGCTCGCCGCCGCACTCGGGCTCCACCGGGCCGGCTGGCGGGTCACCGTGCTGGAGCGGGCCGCGCGCCCGCGCGAGCAGGGCGCGGGGATCTCCCTGCTCAGCAACGGCCGCCGCGCCCTGGACCACCTGGGCCTCGGCCCGCGCATCGAAGCCCTCTCCGCCCGGATGGCCCCCGGGGGAGAGGGCTTGCGCACGCGCGGTGGTCGGCGGCTCCAGCGTCCCGCCGACCCGTCCTTCCTGGCCGAGCACGGCCTGTTCATCTCCGTCCTGACCCGCCCGCAGCTGCACACCGTGCTGCGCGAGGCGCTGCCGGCCGAGGCGCTGGTGACCGACGCGGAGGTCGTCCACGTCGCCGCGCTGGCCGCGGGCGGCGCGGAGGTGCGCACCCGTGCCGGCCTGACGCTGCAGGCCGACGTGGTCGTCGCCGCCGACGGCGCGTACAGCGCCACCAGGGCGCAGCTGTGGCCGCAGCTGCCGCCGCCGCGCTACAGCGGCCACAGCGTCTGGCGCGGCATCGCCGAGGACGTCGACCCCACCCTCGAACCGGGCGGCAGCAGTTGGGGCCGCGGCCTGGAGTTCGGCCGGATGCCGTTGACCGACCGCCGCGTCTACTGGTTCGCCGTGGCCAACACGCCGGAGGGCCACCGCTTCCCCGACGAGTACGCCGAGGTCCGCCGCCGCTTCGGCCGCTGGCACGACCCGATCCCGGCCCTCCTCGCGGCGACCCCGCCCGAGCGGGTGCTCCGCCACGACGTCTTCGAGCTGGCCGAACCGCTGCCGAGCTTCGTCCGCGGGCCGATCGCCCTGCTCGGCGACGCCGCGCACGCGATGACCTCCGACCTCGGCCAGGGCGCCTGCCAGGCCCTGGAGGACGCGGTCGTGCTCGCCGACCTGCTGGCCGAGTCGGCCGCGGATCCCGACGCCGACCCGGTCCTCGCGCTGGCCCGCTACGACGAACTGCGCCGCCCGCGCGCCCAGGGCATCGCCGTCGCCTCCCGCCGCATGGGCGAGACCAAGCTGACCGAGCGCCGCGTCGAACTGCTCCGCCGCAATGTGCGGCTGCGCCTCCTGCCGCCCTCGGCGGGCCAGGAGGGCATGGCCATGGTCGGCGACTGGCAGCCCCCGGCCGCGGCGTCGAGTCTCGAGAGAGGAGCCGTTTCATGATCCTGATCATCGGCGCCACCGGCACCATCGGGCGGCCCCTGGTCGCCCGTCTGCTCCAGGGCGGCCACCACGTGCGGGCGTTCACCCGGGACGCCTCCCGGCTGACCCCCGCCCCCGGCCTCGAGGTCGCCGAGGGCGACCTCGACCGCCCCGAGACGCTCGCCCCCGCGCTGGACGGGGTGCACACCGTCTTCGTGCTCTCCTTTGGCCCCGACGCGCTGACCCAGGAGCTGGCCGCGGCCGAACTGGTCGCCGCGGCGGGCGTCCGCCGCGTCGTCAAGCTCTCCTCCGTCGCCGCGATCGAGCCCGCGGCCGGCTGCTACGGCGTGGACCACGCCAAGGCGGAGGCCGCCTTCGCCGCGGCCGTCCCGGAGTTCACCGCGCTGCGGCCGTCCGGCTTCATGACCAACATCCTCCAGTGGCAGTCCACGATCGCCGCGTCCGGCACGGTCTACCAGTGCCACGGCGACGTCCCGCGCGCCGTCGTGGCCCCCGCGGACGTGGCCGAGGCGGCGGCGGTCTGCCTCACCCGTCCCGGCCTCCACGGCCGCCCGTACCAGCTGACCGGGCCGGAGGCCCTGACCTCCCCCCAGCTCGTCGCCCGCCTCTCCGCCGCGCTCGGCCGCCCGCTGCGCTACGTCGAGACGGCCCCCCGCGACGCCGTGGCCGGCATGGTCGGCGCGGGCCTGCCGCCGGCCTTCGCCCAGGGCCTCCTCGACGCCCTCGCCGCCCCCGAGCCCACCCGTGGCGGCCGCCCCACCCTCGCCGTCCGCCACCTCACCGGCCGCCCGGCCACCACCTTCGACACCTGGCTCACCCGCAACCTCGCGGCGTTCAGGACCGCACCCCTCCCGCTCACGCTGTAGTTGCACCCCACCCAGGGGCGCGGGGAACTGCGCGAGAAACCACCCCGTGCGGAGGGCCCTGCGCGTCAGGACCGTCCGCACGCCGGTGGCTTGTCGCGCCCACGCTGGGGGCACCTTCCGGCCGAAGGCTGGGGGAGGAGCCGCACATCAGCACAGCCCCGCGCCCCTGAGGCAGGTGCAGCGAAAGGAGCCGGGTAGCCTCCCCTGCTGGGGTCGGCGCCCGGCTCCTTCTCGTACGTGTCTAGTCCCCCCAGGCGACCAGCAGCTCGTGGACGCCGTAGAAGACCTTGTCCTCGCCCGTCGGCACCTCCGACGCCGGGACCGCCAGATGCAGGTCGGGGAAGCGGCGGAGCAGCGTGGTGAAGGCGATCTTCATCTCCACGCGCGCGAGCTGCGCGCCGAGGCACTGGTGGACGCCGTGGCCGAAGGCCATGTGCGCCGTCTCGGCGCGGAGCAGGTCGAGGCGTTCCGCGTCCGGGTAGACCTCCGGGTCGCGGTTGGCCGCCGCCAGGGAGACGACGATGGTCTCGCCGGCCGGGATGACCCGGTCGCCGATGCGCGTCTCCACCCGCGCCGTGCGCGTCAGCCCGAACTGCACGATCGTCAGATACCGCAGCAGCTCCTCGATCGCGTTGTCCATCAGGCTCTCGTCCGCGCGGAGCTTCGCCGTCTGCTCGGGATGTTCCAGCAGCGCGAAAGCGCCGAGGCCGAGCATGTTGGCGGTGGTCTCCAGGCCGGCGATCAGCAGCAGCACGCTGATGCTGACGACTTCCTCGTCCGTCAGCGGACGCTCGTCGTCCAGCAGCAGGCCGCTGATGATGTCGTCCTGCGGGTGCGCCCGCTTCGCCGCGACCAGCGCGGCGAGCTTGCCGACGATGACCGAGCCGGCCTCCCGCAGCTCCGCCTCGGGCGTGGCCAGGGTGAGCGCGGCGATGACCCAGCGGTGGTACTCCTCCTGGTCCTCCTCCGGGATGCCCAGCATCTCGGTGATGACCCGGGTGGGGATCGCCTGCGCGAACCACCGCACCAGGTCCGCGGGAGAGCCGGACGCCGCCATGCCGTCCAGCTGCTCGTCGACGATCTGCTGGATCCGCGGGCTCAGCTCGCGCGAGCGCTTGCGGGTGAAGTGGCGGCTCACCAGCCGCCGGTAGCGGGACTGCTCGGGCGGGTCCATCGCCGAGAACATGCCCGGCGGCACCTGCAGCTCCTCCGCCGGCAGCGGGAGGTCGACGTTGGGCGTCACCTGGATCAGCGGCGGGGAGAAGGCCGGGTCGGTCAGCACCACCCTGGCGTCCTCGTGCCGGGTGACCAGCCAGCCCACGCGGCCGCCCGGAAGCCGCAGTCGGCTCCACGGGCGCTCCTCGCGCAGCGCCGCGTACTCGTGCGGCGGATCCAGCGGGCACTGGCGCCGCGACGGCATCACCATCGGGTCCGGCAGCTCCGCCGCGGTGAGGCCCTGCACGACTTCCGCGGTCACGGCTTGACCGGCCGGTACTCGAGCAGGGCGATGTCACCGGCCACGGGCTCGTTCGCCAGGGTGAACCCGGCGGCGCCGGCGATCCGGTCCCACTCGGCGAGGCTGCGCTCGCGGCCGCCGAGAACGGACAGCGACTCGACGTCGATGAGCTTGCCGATGTCCCACTGGCCGGCGCCGCGCAGCAGGTTCTCGACGATGAGCAGGCGGGCGTCGAGGTTCTCGCCGATCGCCTCGCGGATGCGGCGCAGGATCCGCTCGGCGTTGTCGTTGTCCCAGTTGTGCAGCGTGTGCTTGATGAAGTAGGCGTCGCAGCCCGCGGGCACCGCGGTGAAGAAGTCGGTCGGCACGATCTCGACCCGGTCCAGCAGGCCGGCCTCCTCGAAAAGCGGCTTGGCCTCGGCGACCGTGTGCTCCTGGTCGGCCAGGACGCCGGTGGTGCCGGGGTTGTTCTGCAGCAGCTCGACGAGGAAGTGGCCGCGGCCGCCGCCCACGTCGGCGATCCTGCCGAAGCGGCCGAAGTCGAAGCCCTCGAAGACCGCGTCGGTGCCCGGGTAGCTGTTCTGCTGCATTGCGCGGTCGAAGACGGCGCCGCTGGCCGGGTTGGCCTTGGTGTACTCGTAGAAGGTCGTGTCGAAGGCGGCCTTGAACGCGGGCTCGCCGGTGCGCAGCGCGTGGGCCACGTTCTCGTAGGGGCGCCACAGCATCGGGTCCGAGGTGAACAGGAACATGTCCCGGATGCCGTCCTGCGCGCCGTCGACCAGACCGGCGGAGCGCTCGGTCAGCTCGAACCGGCCGTCCTCGCGCTCGGCCAGCACGCCGGCCGCGGCCACCGCCCGCAGCACGCGGTACAGCGGGTCCTCCGCGGTGCCCGTCGCCGCGGCGATCTCCGCGACGGTGCGCGGCCCGTCGGCGAGGGCGTCGAACGCGCGCACCTCGACCAGGCCGCGCAGCGCGCCGATGGCCCACTTGGCATAGAGGAAGCCCAGCACTTGCTTCTGCGGCGGCAGTCCGATGTCGAACCAGCCGGCCGTGCCCTGGGGAGCAGCGGGGGTGCGCTCCTGTGCAGTCATCGACGTCCACCTCTCTGCGGGCCTTCATCTGCGGGCCTTCTTCGTCGACAGGGTCGGCCGGACGCCTCGAACCGCGCTGGGACGCCGCTTTGACACCGCTGGAGGCGGCATCCGGCCGGGCGGGTCCAGGGGCTGGTCGGCGCCGGTCGCGCCCTCGACTCCGTCGGCCTCCGGCCGCGGGTTCCCCAGGGGCCCGAGGCCGCGGGCCCGGGCGGCGGAGCCGCGGGTGTCGCGGTCGGCCCGACCCGCAAGCCGGGCCCTAGCCCCGGTCGAGCCCGTCTCGACGCCGCGCCCGCATGCTCGCCGCGCCGAAACGACTGAGGGAGACGCTGATGTGTGGCATCGCCGGGTGGGTCGACTTCGAGCGGGACCTCACAAGTGAGCGGACCGTGCTGGAGGCGATGACCCGCACGCTCGCCAACCGGGGGGTGGACGACCGCGGCGTCTGGCTGAGCGGCCACGCGGCGCTCGGGCACACCCGGACCGCGATCATCGACATCGCCGACGGCACCCAGCCTTTCGTCGCCGAGGAGGACGGGGCCGTGCGCGCCGTGCTCGTCTACAACGGCGAGGTCTACAACTTCAAGCAGCTGCGCAGCGAGCTGGAGGCGCGCGGCCACCGGTTCCGCACCCGCAGCGACTCCGAGGTCGTGCTGCGCTCCTACCTGGAGTGGGGCGCGGACTGCGCGCAGCGGCTGGAGGGCATCTTCGCCTTCGCCGTGTGGGACGTGCGCAGCCAGGAGCTGCTGCTGGTCCGCGACCGGCTCGGCGTGAAGCCGCTGTTCTTTGCCCAACTTCCCGGCGGCGAACTGCTCTTCGGCTCGGAGCCGAAGGCGCTGCTGGCCCACCCGGCGGTCAGTCCCGTCGTGGACGCGGACGGCCTGCGGGAGATGTTCGCCGTGGCCAAGAAGCCCGGCCAGGCCGTCTTCCGCGACATGCGGGAGCTGCCGCCCGGCCACTCGCTGACGCTGTCCCGCACCGGCACCGTCCGCCGCCGCTACTGGGCGCTGACCGCCCGCGAGCACACCGACGACCTGAAGGCCACCGTCGGCACCGTGCGCGAGCTGCTCGACGACATCGTGCTGCGCGAGCTGGTCGCGGACGTGCCGCTGTGCAGCGCGCTCTCCGGCGGTGTGGACTCCAGCGGCATCACCGCGCTCGCCGCGCGCTGGCGCTGGCGGCTGGAAGGGCAGCGGATCCGCACCTTCGTCACCACCTTCGACGAGTACGCGGAGAAGTTCCGCCCGGACGACGTGCGCTTCTCGCCGGACGAGCCGTTCGCCATCGAGGTCGCCGAGCACGTGAAGTCGGACCACATCAACATCCGGCTCAGCCCCAAGGACCTGATGGACCCGGAGACCCGGCTCAAGGTGCTGCTGGCCCAGGACGCCCCGACCACGCTCGGGGACATGGACACCTCCAACTACCTCACCTCGCAGGAGATCCGCACCCACTCCACGGTCGCGCTGGTCGGCGAGGTCGCCGACGAGATCTTCGGCGGCTACAACTGGATGTTCAACCCGGACACCGTGAACACCAAGGCGTTCCCGTGGGTCGCCCACGAGGCGCTGCAGCCCAGCTCTCTCAACGGCCAGGGCCGCGGCCTGTTCGACCTGGGTCTGCTGGAGCGGGTGGACATGGCCGGCTACTACAACGAGACCTACCACGAGGCCGCCGCCGAGGCCCCGCACCAGGAGGACGAGAGCCCCGAGGAGCGGCGCATGCGCGAGATCGGCTACCTGACGCTGACCCGCTGGCTGCCGATGCTGCTGGACCGCGGCGACCGCCTCTCCATGGCCCACGGGCTGGAGCTGCGCGTCCCCTACGGCGACCACCGGCTGGTCGAGTACCTGTACAACACCCCCTGGTCGTTCAAGACCTTCGACGGCCGGGAGAAGTCGATCCTGCGCGCCGCGGTGGGGGAGCTGCTGCCGAAGTCGGTTCTGGAGCGGAAGAAGAGCCCGTGGCCGGTGACCCAGGATCCGGAGTACCTGCGGATGCTGCACAGCGAGCTGTCGGCGCTGCTGAATGACCGGAACGCGCCCATGCAGCCGTTCCTGAACCACGACGCGGCGCGGCAGATGCTGGCGCAGCCGGCGGAGTCCAACGACTGGCCGATCCGGATGCACATCGAAACTGCGTTGCAGTTCAACGCCTGGCTGACGCACTATCAAGTACAGATCGACGTCTGACAGTTCGCATATCACTCCGTCGGCTCGTGCGGCTCGAGCGTTGTTCGAGCCCCCCTCGATCCCTTGCCACTTCCATTGGCAGGTGACTGTCGCCGCCTCGTGGCAGGAGGCCAGAAAAGCCCGTCCGACGATCGTTTTCGGCCACGGGCCAGTACCGCCGGCTGCCGCCGGCGGGGCCAGACCTGCCGTCCCCAACCGACCCGCGTCCTATGAGGTGGAAGATTGTGACGCTGACCATTGAAGCCCGGGGCCTGACCAAGCGCTTCGGGAAGAAGACCGCCCTCGACGGCCTGTCGCTCGAGGTCGAGTCAGGCCAGGTGGTGGCCGTACTCGGCCCCAACGGCGCCGGCAAGACGACCTTTGTCCGTTCCGTCTCCACCCTGATCCGCCCCGAAGAGGGCGAGCTGAAGGTCTGCGGGTACGACGTCCGGCGCGAGGCGGAGTCGGTCCGCCGCGTCATCGGGCTGGCCGGCCAGTACGCGGCCGTCGACCAGGCGCTCAGCGGCCGGGAGAACCTGGTCCTGGTCGCCCGGCTCTTCGGCCAGTCGGCGAAGCAGGCCAAGGCGAACGCCGAGGCCGTGCTCGAGCTGTTCGGTCTCGTCGAGGCCGCGGACCGCCTGGTGCGCACCTACTCCGGCGGTATGCGGCGGAAGCTCGACCTGGGCGCCAGCCTGGTCAGCCAGCCCCGGCTGCTGATCCTGGACGAGCCGACCACCGGTCTCGACCCGCGCAGCCGCCTGGACCTGTGGGACGCCATCGAGGCGCTGGTGGAGCGCGGCACCGACGTGCTGCTCACCACCCAGTACCTGGACGAGGCCGACCGGCTGGCCAGGAACATCGTCATCATCGACCAGGGCCGCACGGTCGCCTCCGGCACCCCGGCCGAGCTCAAGCGCCGGATCGGCGGCAAGATCCTCGAGGTGCACGTGCGCGACCGCGCGCACATCCCGCTCGTGGCCCAGGCGCTCACCCGTGAGGGCGTCGCGGCGCCCGAGATCGACGAGTCGACCCGCCGCATCAGCGTCGGCGCCGACGACGGCGCCGCGCAGTGGCTGATCGACGGCCTGACCGCGGTGCGCGACTCGGGCGCCGTGCTGGCCGACATCGCGGTCCGCGAGCCGAGCCTGGACGAGGTCTTCCTCGCCCTGACCGGCCAGAAGACCTCCTCCGCCGAGTCGGTCGGCGCCGCCACCCTCGAGACGGCCTGAGCAGGAGAACCACGACATGACTACCTTGACGCCCACCATCCGTACCGGCCGCGCCGGCATCGTGACGGGGACGGGCCTGCTCGCCAAGCGCACCACGGTCACCTTCCTGCGCCGTCCCGAGCTGGTCGTGCTCTCCCTGGTGCAGATGTCCGCCATCATGCTGACGTTCCGCTTCATCTTCGGCGGCGCGATCGGCACCGCTCACGGCCTGCCCTACGTCGACTTCTCGGTCCCCGGCTTCATCACCGCCGGCGTGCTGTTCCAGACGCTGGGCACGGCCATCGGCATCGCCGAGGACATGGAGCAGGGCTTCATCGACCGGCTGCGGTCGATGCCCTTCTCCACCGCGGCGATGCTGACCGGCCGCGTCGTGGCGGACACCGGCATCCTGGCGATCGTCCTCGCGGTCACCACCGCCGTCGGTTTCGCCGTCGGCTTCCGTCTCCAGGCGTCGGTCCTCGGCGGCCTCGAGGCCTTCGGGCTCTGCCTGGTCTTCGGGCTCGCCTTCAGCTGGCTGTTCATCGCGGTCGGCCTGCTGGCGGGCAACGTGAAGGCGGCGCAGGGCGTCTCCATGATCGTCTTCATCGTCACCTTCGCGTCCAGCGCCTACGTGCCCACCCAGACCATGCCGGGCTGGCTGCGCGCCTTCGCGGAGAACCAGCCGGTCACCGCGATGGCCAACGCGGTCCGCTCGCTGACCCTGGGCAGCCACTCGCAGGCCTTCCTCGGCCACGGCCCCGGTCACTTCGTGATCCGCTCGCTGTTCTGGGCGGTCGGGATCCTGGTTGCCTTCTCCGTCATCTCCGTCGCGAAGTTCCGCCGCGCGGCGGGCTGACAGCGCGCAAGGCTCGACCGCCGGCCCCGCTCCCGTCCTTCCGTCGGAGCGGGGCCGGATCTCTTCCCGCACCTCCCGCACCGTCCCCGAACGTCCGTCACGTCCCGAAGGGAACTCCCGCCATGACGAGTGTCGAACCCGGCACCGAGCCGGGCCCCGAGGCCGAGCTCGATCCGCGGATCGTGCACGCCCAGGCCGTGTACACGCGCGGCAAGCTGGCCATCTACGACAAGTGGGTGCTCGGCGTCTTCTGCCCGGTGGTCTGGCGCTGCCCGCCGAGCGTGATGCGCCGCCTCTACGACGAGGAGGTGGGCCGCCGCCACCTCGACATCGGTCCCGGCACCGGCTACTTCGTCGACAAGGCCAAGTTCCCGGCGAACCCGGAGATCACCCTGCTGGACCTCAGCCGCGAGTGCCTGGACATGTCCGCCCGGGTCCTCGCCCGCTACCGGCCGGAGACCTGCCAGGCCAACCTGATGGAGCCGCTGCCGCTGCCGTCCGGCCACTTCGACTCGGCCGCGATGAACCTGGTCTTCCACACCATCCCCGGCGGCTGGGACGGCAAGGGCATCATCCTGAAGCACGTGGCCGAGACGCTGCGCCCCGGCGGCGTGCTGTTCGGCACCTCCGTGCTCGCCGAGGGCGTGCCGATGAACAAGCTGACCCGGAACATGCTCCTGGAGCAGCACAAGCGCGGGAACTTCCAGAACCAGGGCGACGACCCGGCCGGTCTGGAGCGCCAGCTGAAGAAGTACTTCCCGGAGGTGACCGTCCGGATCCGCGGCGCCGTCGCGGTCTTCCGCGCCGTCGCCGGCTGAGCGTCCGCGGGCACGACGAAGGCCCCCACCGCGCGGTGGGGGCCTTTCGCGCGGGCCTGGCGCCCGGAGGTCAGTCGCGGGCCGGCGGGCGGGTCATGCCGCCGTCGATCAGGTAGTCGGCGCCGGTGACGCTGCGGATCCGGCCGGAGGCGAACATCAGGGCCAGCGTGCCGATCTCGTCCGGCTCGATCATCTCGCCGGTGGACAGGCCCGCCATCTTCGGCACCATCTTCAGGAACTCCTCGGTGGTGATGCCGAGCCGCTCCGCGATGTGCGGGTTGGTCCACAGCCGGGTCCGCACCGGCCCGGGGGAGATGGTGTTCACCCGCACACCCTGCGAGCTGTACTCCGCCGACAGCGCCTTGCCGAGGTTGGACAGGGCGGCCTTGGCGATCGAGTAGTGGCCCAGCGTCGGGTCGGCCAGGTGCGCGTTCATCGAACCGATGTTGACGATCACGCCCCCGCGCTCGACCAGGCTCGGCAGCGCGGCGCGGGTCGCCCGGATCGTGGTCATCACGTTCAGCTCGAAGGTGTGCAGCCAGGTCTCGTCCTCGATGTCGAGGAAGCCCTTGGCCAGCTTCACGCCGCCGCCGACGTTGTTCACCAGCACGTCGACGCCGCCGAACTTGTCCAGCGCGTGCTGGATCAGGGCGCTTGGGCCGTCGGGGGTGAGCAGGTCCACCTCCATGACGTGCGGGGTGGCCTCCAGAAGCTCGGGGCTGACGGTCCGGGAACCGCCCAGTACCTCGGCGCCCGCACCAGCCAGGGCGCGGACACAGGCGAGCCCGATCCCGCTGCCCGCGCCGGTGACCACGGCCGTCTTGCCGGCCATGTCGATCTGCATCGGTCCTCCAATGGGTTGTTCGCGGTTGTCGGCGGGCGGCTCAGGACGCGCGGCGCTCGCCCTCGGTGAGGCGGTGCTCGGTAAGGAACTGGCCGGTCGGGCCGTCGGTGGGGAGCAGGGCGACGTCGGCGACGAACCGGGCGGCCTGCTCCGGCAGTTGCTCCTGGGTGGGCATCATCCGGGTGCGCACCCGGCCCGGATTGACCGCGTTGACGGTGACGCCGGTGCCGGCCGTGTGCTCGGCCACCAGCGTGGTCAGCCCGTTCAGGCCGCTCTTGGAGAGCGAGTAGCCGGGGGTGCGGCCGAAGAGACGGCCGCCGAACTCCGCCGTCGTCCCGCTGGAGATGACGGTGACGCTGCCGTGCCCGCGCGCCACCATCGGCGGCACGAAGGCCTGCAGCACCCGCCAGGTGCCCAGCAGGTTGACCCGCAGGGTCTGCTCGACCAGGTCCAGCGGCACCGACAGCGGGTCCGTCCCGGCGTCCAGCAGCACTCCGGCGTTGCAGACCAGCACGTCGACCGGCCCCGCCTCGGCGACGGCACGCTTGACGCTGTCCTCGTCGGTCACGTCCAGCGCCAGCGGCCGTGTGCCCGCGCCGAGTTCGAGGGCGGCCCCGCGGGCGTCGTCGAACCGGCGCGCGGTCAGCACCACCCGGAGACCGCGGCCGAGCAGCTCGGCGGCGACGGCCCGGCCGATGCCCCGGTTCGCACCGGTCACCAGCGCGGTGCGTTCTGAAGTGCTCACGCTGCTGCTCCCCTCACCGCACGCGCATGGGCAGGTGCTTGACGCTGTTCATGAAGTTGGTCTCGGGACGCACCGGCTCGCCGGTGATCTCCAGCCGCGGCAGCAGGTCGAGCACCCCGTCGAGGAAGGCGCGCAGCTCCATCGAGGCCAGGCCGTTGCCGATGCAGACGTGCGGACCGCCGCCGCCGAAGCTGACGTGCGGGTTGCGGGCGCGGCCGACGTCGAAGCGGTCCGGATCGGCGAAGGCCTCCTCGTCGCGGTTGGCGGAGCTGTACCAGAGCACCACGCGCTCCCCGGCCGCCACGGCCTGGCCGTTCACCTCGGTGTCCACCAGGGCGCGGCGGGCGAAGTGGGTCACCGGGGTGACCCAGCGCACCACCTCGGCGGTGGCGGTGCCGAGCAGGGCCTCCCGGTCGCCGCGCAGCTTCTCCAGCTGGTCGGGGTTCTCCAGCAGGGCCAGCACGCCGCCGGTCACCGAGCAGTACGTCGTCTCGCTGCCGGCCGTGATCAGCGTGGAGGCGAACAGGCCCACCTCGTCGGGGGAGAGGCGGTCGGCGAGGCCGAGCCGACTGCCGTCCCAGCGGGCCGCCAGCAGCATCGAGAAGACGTCGTCGGTGGGCTGCGCGGCCCGGCGGTGGGCCAGGTCGATCAGGTAGTCGTAGATCTTCTGGAAGGAGTTGTCGCCCGAGCCGTTCATGCTGTCGTCGTACTCGGGGTCGCCCAGGTTGACGGTGGCCCGGGCCCAGCCGAGCATCATCGTCCGGTCCTCGTCCGGGATGTCCAGCAGCTCCAGCAGCACCGCGAAGGGCAGCTTCAGCGCGACGTCCTCGGCCAGGTCGAACTCGCCCTTGGCGACGCACTCGTCGAGCAGCTCGTCGACGATCCGGCGGATCGGCTCGGCGAGCAGCGCCAACCGGGCGGGCGCGAAGGCCTTGAAGGTCAGCTTGCGGACGCGGGTGTGCTCGGGCGCGTCCTGGAAGGTGATGATCGGCGGGCTCGGGTCCACCTTCCGCACCGAGGTCATCGTGGTCGGGCTGGACGAGAAGCGGGCCACGTCCCGGGAGACGGACGAGACGTCACGGTGCCTGACCACGTACCAGAAGCGCTCGCCGTCGTCGTCGGTCCCGGGCAGCAGCCCGGGGAGCGCGCGCAGCTGCCGGAAGTAGTCGTGCGGAACCCCGTCGGCGAAGGAGCGCGGATCCATCAGGTCGATTTCGGTGAAGGTCATCTGCCGCCCTTTCGCGACGGTCGACGGTCGTTGGAGGGAGCAAACCGAGCGGCAGTCAGCCGCCCGCGCAGGATTCGGCGAAGGCGAGCTCATAGCGGATGCCCTGGGCGAAGTGGTACTTCAGCACCTGCCGGTCGCGCGCCGAGCAGCTCTCGCCGAACCGGTCGGTCAGGTCCAGGAACGCCTGCACGGCGTAGCGGTAGCCGTCCCCCGGGTGGTAGACGCTGATCCACTGCGCGTACCGGCTGCCCGGCACGACGTGGTCACGCAGGTGGTCGCTCACCTCGGCGTTGAACCAGACCATCGGCAGCAGCGCGCCGACGCCCGCGGCGTAGCTCGTGGCGCTCGCGGCGCCGAAGAAGCAGGCGTGCGCGGCGGTCGCCGGCAGCGCCTCGGTGGTCGCGGCCAGAAGCGGCAGGTCGAGCTCCGGGACGAGCTGCCGGTAGGCGGCGCGCAGTCCGTCCCTGGCCTCCAGGGTGCCGATGACGGACTGGCCGAACAGCTGCGTGTCCCCGTCCTCGGGAGCGGCGGCCGCGCAGCGCGCCAGCGCCCGGGCGTAGGCGGGCAGCAGGTGGGCGGTGTCCTGCTCGACGAAGCGGGCCAGCGCCGTCGCGGGCAGGCCGCCCTCGCGCAGGCCGGTCCAGAAGCGGTGTCGCAGCACGCTGTCGCGCACCGGCGCGGCCAGCTCCAGCAGCTCCTTGTGGAGCGGGGTGGCCGTGGTCTCCGTGGTCATGGCGGGCTACTCCTCCCGGCCGTGGCCGCGGTAGCTGCGGTGCCCCTCGGCCATCTTGTTCTTCACCGCGGGCAGGTGGTTGACGATCCGCATCGCGGTTCGCAGCAGGCCCAGCAGGGCGCGGCCGATGACCGGCGCGCTGGGGCCGGAACCTCCGCCGGAGCGCGCGGACTTGCGGACCGCGTCGAAGGCGTAGTCGATCATCGTGGTCTCGTACTGCCGGATCGCGTCCAGCAGCGGCAGCTCGCCGTCGCGGGCCTGGACGAGCTTGCGGCAGAGCAGGCGCGCGTCGCGCAGCGCGGTGTTGGCGCCGACGCCGCGGCCCGGCGTCATCGTGTGGATCGCGTCGCCGAGCAGCGTGATCCGGGTGGTCTCCCACTGCGGGATCGGCACCGAGGTGCGGATGTTGATCGGGAAGCAGCTGTTCGGGTCGGCCAGCGCGAACAGGCGGCGGAAGTCCGGGTGCCAGTCGGTGGTCCGCTCCGCGACCAGCCGGTACAGGTCGGGGCTCTTCATCTCCATCACGTTCGCCGGCAGCTGGCGGGACTGGGTGACCAGGCCCCAGTCGACGTAGTCCCGGGAGTTGTCGTAGGTCAGCCCCGGCCAGCTCGCCAGCAGCTCGGCGTCGGCCGAGCCGATGCCGCTCTTCGGTCGGCCGCCCTCGTCCCAGGGGAACTCCATGACGTGGAAGATGCAGAAGTACGCGTGCGGGGCGTAGACCATCGAGATGCCGCGCTGCATCCTCGGCGTGAGCAGGGCTCGGGTCTCCGGGGTCAGCGGCACCTTGCCGGTGATGCCGATCGGGCCGAGCGCCTTCAGCTCCGCGTGCGGCAGGTACTGGCGGCGCACCCGGGAGTTGCTGCCGTCGGCGGCGACCAGGACCGTGCCGGTCGCCGAGGTGCCGTCCTCGAAGTGCGCGGTGACGCGCCCGTCCGGCTCCTCGGTGTAGTGGGTGAAGACCTTGCCGAACTGCACCACGTCCTCGACGCCGGTCAGCAGCACCTGCCGCAGCGTCATCCGGGAGACGGACTTCTCGCTGTCCACCGGGTCCGGGTCGTCCGAGGTGAAGCCGCCCACGGAGAGCAGCTCACCGCGCTTCTCGGTGAGGAAGTTGACGTACTCGGGCGCCTTCGCGCAGGTCGCCACGAAGGTGTCGTAGAGCTCGGGCGGCAGGCAGTCGCGCAGCGCCCGGCTGCCGTCGGGGTCGATGCCCACGCGGTAGCCGTGCAGGCCGTCGGCGCGGGTGGCGTCCCGTTCGAAGACCTGCACGTCGATACCGGCGCGCCGCAGCCCGTGGGCCAGACACAGGCCGCCGGTCCCGGCGCCGATGACGAGGACGCGGAGCTCCGCGTCCGGGGTGGGCTGCGGCATGGGTCGGCTCCTCGGGATCCTCAGGTCACGGCTGGGCGGTCGGGGGCGCGGTCGGCGCGGGCAGCGCGGCGAGGGCCTCGTGGATCATCACGGCGGCCTGCCGGTTGCCCTCGTCGGTCAGGTGGAAGTGGTCGGAGAAGGCGAAGCCCTCGAAGCGGTCCGCGGAGACGTCGGTGAAGGGCACCCCGAGCTCGGAGCAGCCCTTGGCCACCAGTTCGGCGAAGCGGCCCCAGTGGTGCTCGAAGGGGCGGTTCTTCTCCTGGCCGAACATCGGCATGTGGAAGTCGAAGTGCTCCATCTCCGCCGCGCTCAGCTCGCGGCTGCGCGGGGTCGCGAAGGGCTGCAGCGCGAACAGCAGCCGCGCGCCCGGCCGGGCCAGCCGCTGCACCACGGAGAGGTTCCGGACCTGCCGGGCGGCGGCGGCCTCCACACGCTCCACCACGTCGGCGAAGTCGGGCCGGTCGGCCGCCTCCGGCTTCGGCTGGGCCTGCGGCCGCCAGTCCGGGTCGGCCCCGGAGGCGACGGCGGCGAGCTGGAACAGCGGGATCGAGGTGAGCGAGGTCAGCGTGCCCTCGAAGAAGAGCGGCCCCCAGGCGCTGTGGGGCGTCCAGGAGGCCAGCGAGGTCCAGTAGTCGCCGGCGCCGCTGAAGACCACCACCGTGTCGGCGAGGTCCAGGTACGGCAGGCCCGCGATCACCTCCTGCACCGAGTTCCCGCCCACCACGCCGAGGTTGAGCTGCCGGTCGCCGCGCAGCAGGGCCAGGTGGGAGGCGACGGTGCCGTGGTCGGACTGCGCGGCCATGCCGAAGGCGGTGGAGTTGCCCAGCACGACGCCGCCGCCCCCCGCGGCGCGCCAGCCGGGCCCGTCGACGGACCCGAACGGGGAGTCCGCGTGCCGGAACCCCTCCTCGTCCGTGTTGATGATCGCGGAGCGGTGGTTCCGGGCCAGCGCGTAGCCGAGGTAGGGGTGCAGATGCAGATCGATGTCGTACCGTTCGAACATCACCCCGCCCCGGTGGCGGATGGCGAATGACTCGTGGTCGGACACTTCCTTGGCCATGCCGGAACCCCCTTCGACTCGCCGACGAGTGGAGCGTGTCATCGGGGAGCGGAGCCCGGCTTGAGTCCGACTGGACGGTCCGCCGCCGTCTCGGTGGTGACCAGCAGTTCCAGCTCGGTGACCACCTCGGCGGGGGACGGCTGCAGCCGCGACTCCGCACCGAGCTCGCGGGCCCGCGCCGCGTAGCCCGGCTCGTCCAGCAGTGCGGCCAGCCGCTCGCGCACCAGCTCCGGCTGCCCCTGCGCCTCGACGGCCGGCACGACCAGCCCCGCGCCCACCTCCGCGAGCCGCGCGGAGTGCCGCACGTGGTCCGGCAGTCGGGGCAGCAGCAGTTGCGGCACTCCGGCCGCGACGGCGGTGAGGATGCTCGCCGCCCCGCCGTGCGCGACGACGGCGTCGCACCCCGGCAGCACCTGGTGCAGCGCGCCGTCGCTCACCACCTGGGTCCACGGCGGCAGTTCGCTCAGGCGCGACGCCTGCTCGGCGGTCACCGCGAGCACGACGGAGGTCTCCGGCCCCGCGATCGCCCGGGCCACCTCTCCGGCCAGGTGCAGCGACGGGTCGAGCCGGTCCAGCGTGGTCCCCCAGGTCACCGCGACCCGCCTGCGGGAGCCGCGCGGCGGCAGCGGGGCGACGGAGCGCCCGTGCGGGCTCGACGGCACGTACCGCATCGGCAGCCGCCGCGAGGCGGTGGGCAGTTGCAGCGACCCCGGGCACGGGTCGACGGACGCCACCCCGAACGGGTCCACCGCGCCCAGCCCCAGCCGGTCCGCGACCGGCTCCAGCACCGCCGGCAGGAAGTTGCGCGCGGCGGGCGCGCCGAGCAGGTCCGTCCCGTACAGGTGCCGCACCGCGGGCACGCCTGCGGCGGCGGCCGCGATCGGCCCCGCGAAGGCGGTCGGGTCGTGCACCACGAGGTCCGCCCGCCAGCCGCCGACGAGGTCGGCGAGGTCCTCGGCCATCGCCTCGGTGAGCGCCCCGATCAGCTTCAGCACCCGGGGGCCACCGCCCCCGCCCCCCGGGGCGGACACGATCTCCCGGAACGCCGCCACGGCGTCCACGTCCCGCCCCACCACCGCATACGGCAGCCCGCTCGCCGCGGCGAGACCGCGGAGCGCCGGCGGCACCGCGACGGCCACCTCATGCCCCGCGGCCCGCGCCGCCCACGCCAACGGCACCATCGCATGCAGGTGCGTCGGCCAAGCCCAACACGTGAACACCATCCGCATGCGGCCCATGGCAGCAGCAACCACTAGGCAGGGACTTGAGTTGCACTATCAAGGGGCGCGAGGAACGGCGCGAGCAACCACCCCGTGCGGATGGCCCTCCGCGTTGAGGACCATCCGCACACCAGTGGCTTTTCGCGCAGTTCTCCGCGCCCCTGAGTGAGTGCAACTACCTGCGGTGCGAGGCCTGCGGTCGGGTCGCGCCCGCGCGGCGGAGCCGCTTTTCGGGCGCAGCCCCGCGCCCCCGGGTGGGTGCAACCACCTGCGGTGCGAGGCCTGCGGTCGGGTCGCGCCCGCGCGGCGGAGCCGCTTATTGGGTACAGCCCCGCGCCCCTGGTTGGGTGCAACTACCTGGGGTGCGAGGCCTGTGGTCGGGTCGTGCCCGTGCGGCGGAGCCGCGTATCGGGTACAGCCCCGCGCCCCTTGAGGTGAGTGCAACCGGCTCGCTTGCTCAGCGCAGCGTCAGTGCACCTTCGCGTCCCAGTCGATGCGGTGGGCGAACTGCCAGGCGAAGCGGTCCGGCTTGGCGAACTTGATCATCATGGGGAAGATCGTGTCCCGGATGACCCGCCCCATCGGGCCCGCGGCCTTGTGGCTGTTGGTCCGCGCCGCGTTCTGGATGATCCGCTCCACCCGCGGGCGGCGGATCGACTCGTAGGTGCGGAAGGCCTGGGCGATGGGCTGGTCCCGCAGGCAGCGGGCCAGTTCGACCGCGCTCTCCGCCGCGACCGAGACGCCCTGGCCGGAGCTCGGCGAGGTCGCGTGCGCGGAGTCGCCGACCAGAACCATGCGCCCACGGCTCCAGTGCGGGACGGTGGGCATGTCCTGCAGACCGCCCACGATGATCAGGTCCTCGGGGCGCGCATGCGCCAGGATCGCGGGGGCGGGCGTGCGGTCCTCCGCGAAGATCTTGCGCAGTCGGCGCAGCCACTCCTCCGCGCCGATGGCCTGCGCCTCGGCGTGCCAGATCGGCTCCGGGCGAGGAAGGTTCGCGAACCAGCCGACGCTGCCGTCCTGGTAGACCTGGTAGGCGAAGAAGGCCTGCTTGCCGAAGATCATGAACATGATGCCGGTGTCGCCCAGCGGCACCCCGGAGATCCGGCCGCGCGGGCGGCCGCCGATGCCGACCAGGCCGGTGTAGCGGGGGCCGGGTGCGCTGGGGTCGATCAGGCCGCGGACCACGGACTTGATGCCGTCCGCGCCGACCAGGATGTCGCCGCGGGCGGTGCTGCCGTCCTCGAAGACGGCGTTGACGCCGTCGCCGTACTCCTCGGCGGTGACCAGGCGCTTTCCGGTCTCGTAGCGGATGCCCTGGGCCTGCGCGGCCTCGCGCAGCACCCGGGAGAGCTCGTGGCGCCAGACGGTCTGCGTCGGGTCGAGGCCGGGCATGGTGCCGAACTCGGCCAGCCGCTTGCCCGTCCAGCTCTGCAGAATCATCGACTTGACGGCGATGCCGATGCCGCGGACCGCGTCGCCCGCGCCGACGACGTCGAGCGCGCTGATGCCGTTGGAGGCGATGCCGAGCATGCCGCCGACGCCGTCGTCGCTCGTGTTGTAGGCCTCGTACACGGTGGCCTGGATGCCCGCGCGGCGCAGCGCGAGCGCGGTGACGGGACCGGCGATGCCGCCGCCGATGACGAGGGCGCTGCGTGCGGTGCTGTCAGTCATGACGAACTCCTGTTCAAGGATCCGGGATTGCTCTTGGTAATCGCGTACGTTTTCGGCCCGATCGGCACTGCCCCGGCTATCCTTGGGTCGCCACCTCGTGGGCGGGGCCGTGCGAGCGGTTGCGCGTCGAGGACGTGGACCCTGGTCCGGTGTTCCCGCACCTGACCAGGGGTCCGCTGGCCTACTCGGCCGGTATCTCCGCCCCGCCGAGCTCGGCGAGCTCGAGCAGTTCGGGCGGTATCCGTCCGGTTCTGTGGAACGACTGCCATTCGGCCACGCCGGGCAGCGAGCCGTCCGCGAGTTCGCGCAGCAGCGAGGCGACCCAGGCGGCCTCCGCCTCGCGCAGCGCGAGCTGGTACTCCGATTCGATCAGGAAGAGCCGCGGCACCTCTGTCGCGTCGACGTCGAGCCGGGCCCGGTCCGCCGCGATCTCCGCGTTCAGCCGCAGCAGCCGCAGCTCCAGCAGCTGTGTCGCCTCCTGCGGCGAGAGGACCTGGAGCTCGGAGAGGCCCGCTGCGAAGTGCGGATGCTCCGCCTCCGGGACCGCGACCAGCTCGCGGATCCAGTCCTCCAGCTCCGCGCGCCCCGCGGCGGTGATCTCGTACACCGTCCGCTCCGGGCGGCCCCCTTGACGGGTGCTCAGGGCTGCTTCGAGCAGACCGTGTTTTACCAGGTTGCGTACGACCGTGTAGAGCGAGCCCCACTTGATCGTCATGTCCTGGTCCTTGCCCCTGGCGCGCAGTACCGACGCCATCTCGTACGGGTGCATGGGCCGCTGGAAGGCAGCGGAGAGCAGTGCGAGCGCCAACAGATTCCCGACCTTGCGTTGCTTAGCCATCGATCCACCCCGCTTTCCGGTGCTCGTCTACGAGCATACGCAGACGAGTAGTAACAAGCAACCTAGTTTCGTTGTGACTATCAGCTTGGCCGAAGGGAACCCCATGACCGTGACCGACACCCGGAAACTGACCGTTCTGGCGCTCGACCGGCTCGCCGACGGGGTGCTCGGCCTGAGCCTCGCGGACCCGGCCGGACTGCCCCTGCCCGCGTGGACCCCGGGCGCGCATGTGGACCTCCACCTCGGCAACGGGCTGATCCGCCAGTACTCCCTGTGCGGGGACCCGGCCGAGCAGGACCGCTACCGCGTCGCCGTGCTGCGCGAGCCGAACGGCCGCGGCGGCTCCGCATGGATCCACGACCACCTGACCGTCGGTGAGACCCTCCAGGTCAGCGCGCCCCGTAACAACTTCGCCCTGGAGTCCTCGCCCGCCCTGCTGCTGATCGCCGGCGGCATCGGCATCACGCCGCTGCTGCCGATGATCGCCGCAGCCGAGGCCGCGGGAACCGACTGGCGTCTGCTCTACGGCGGCCGAGCCGGCTCCTCGATGGCCTTCCGCGACGAGCTGGCGCGCCACGGCGAGCGGGTGACCGTCGTGACGGAGGAGGAGTCCGGCCTGCTCGACCTCGACGCGGCGCTCGGCGAGCCGCTCGCCGGCACCCTGGTCTACTGCTGCGGTCCCGAGGGCCTGCTCGACGCGGTCGCCGCCCGGACGGCCGGCTGGCCGGACGCCGGGGCGAGCCTGCGACTGGAGCGGTTCCACCCCAAGGCCGCCGAGGGCGTGGAGGCCGGGCCCGACACCGCGATCGAGATCGAACTCGCCCGCACCGGAAGGACCGTGATCGTCCCGGCGGACCAGAGCATCCTCGATGTGCTGGAGGACGAGGGCGTCGACGACTGCTTCTCCTCCTGCCGCGAGGGCACCTGCGGCACCTGCGAGACGGACGTCCTGGGCGGCGAACCCGACCATCGGGACAGCGTCCTCTCCCCGGCCGACCGCGAGTCCGGCCGGACCATGCTGATCTGTGTCTCCAGGGCCCGCACGCCCCGTCTGGTCCTCGACCTCTGACGGCGCCGCCTCCCGGACTCGTCCGGCCGCCGACGGCCCCCCACGGGCCGCGGCGGCGGACGGGTCCGGGTGCGTCGTCAGAACCCCACGTCCAGACGCACGTGCTCGGGCAGTTCCAAGGGCCGGTCCAGCGGGTGACGGAACACCAGGGCATCCGGCGACCCGGCCTCGGTGGCCCGCTCCTGGAGCGCCGCGAAGCCGACCGAGGGCCAGAAGTCCGCCACCCGGTGGTTGCGCGGCGTCGCCCGGTACGCGGCGGTCACCTCCGCCAGGCCCTCCGCCTTGGCGTGGTCCAGCACCGACGCCACCACCGCCCGCTCGATGCCGCGCCCGAGCACCCGGCAGCTCAGCAGCAGGTTCTCCACCCGCAGCCCGTCCCGCTCGCGACACGCGAAGAGCGCGCCGACCACCCCGTCGTCCCCGAAGCGGTCCGCGGACCGCACCGTGAGCACCAGACGGCTCGGGTCCTCCGTCATCGACCGCACCTCGGCGGCCGTGAGTCTGCGCGTGGTGAGGTTGAACTGGTTGGTCCGCTGCGTCAGTTGGGCCAGCCGGCCGACGTCGCCCAGATGTGCCCGCTCCACCGAGACGCGGACGCCCAGCTCCCGCAGGTACGCCTCGACCGAGGTCGCCGCCTCGCGCAGGTCCGAGCGGGCCGCCTCGACGCGGTAGCGCGCGGTGCGCTCCCGGTCCGCCTCGGTCAGCTCCAGGGTGTCGAACCAGCCGTCGGCAAGCAGCCGTTCGGGCGCGAGCGCCGGTTCGGCGCCCAGCGGCACCACCGCGACCTGCGGCAGCGCCGCGGCCACCAGACCGGTCTCGAACGCCGAGTCGTCGGCGAAGACGAAGCTGTCCAGGCCCAGGCCCAGCCGCTCAGCGATCTCCTCCAGGCCCTTGTTCTTCGGACCCCAGTCCGCCTGCACGGCGACGAAGTCCGCCTCGCGCAGCTGCATGTCCGGGTGATCGCGCAGTACGTCGAGCACCGGACCGCGGTCGTTCTTGCTGCACACCGCGAGCAGCACCCCCTGCGAGCCCAGCTGCCGGGCCAGCCGCTGCACCCGCCCGAAGGCCTCGCCGCGCAGCGTCGAGCGCGCCGCGATCCCCTCCGCGCCGTCCTCGCCGAGCACGCCGTCCCACAGCGTGTTGTCGAGGTCCAGCACCAGCACCTTCCGCGTCCGGCCGGTCAGCGCGCGGGCCAGGTGCCCGACCTCGCGGGCGCAGCGGGCGAGCAGTTCCTCGCCCAGCTCCTCGCCCGCGTACGCGGCCAGGCGCGGGTCGCAGAGCGGACCGCCCTGCGTCAGCAGCACGTCCAGGTCGAGCACGACCACCCGCTCCAGCTCCGCGCCCAGGCCCAGCAGCCGGGAGTTGAGGCCGTGCCAGGCCGCGCCGAGCGCGGCGCGCGAGCGCAGGTCGACCAGCCGGTGCGTGTGCAGGCGGCTCAGCGGCAGGGTGGTCAGCACCAGCGTGGCCCGGGATCTGGACAGGAACCCCCGCACCAGGGCCGCGATCTCCTCGCCCGCTGCTGACACGGCCTCGACCGCGTCCGCAGCGCTCCAGACGGGCGGCAGGCGGTCGAAGACCACGGAGGCGTCCAGCAGCACCAGCGCGAGGTCGGTGTCCGGCGCGTGCAGCGTGCTCTCAGGGTCGCGCAGGTCGACCTGCCACCCGTCGTAGTCGCCGACCGTCAGCCGCGGCAGCAGCCCGTGGCGGGCGAACTCCGCGCACAGCGAGGGCGTCAGCGCGCCCAAGGTGCTGCTCCCGGTGGCCGCGACCCTGACCGCCGGGGTGTCCGGCCGGTGCGCCAGCACCTCGTCGGGGTCGAGGCGCGCCAGCAGCCGCCCGGCCTTGACCAGCGCCGGGTCCCCGGCGTCCAGGGGGGACAGCAGCCGGGACAGCCCGGCGTACTCGGCCGCGAGCCTTCCGCCCGCCTGCAGGGAGCGGACCCGCTCCAGCGCCTCGGCGCCCGTGTTCGACCCGGTCATGCCGCCACTCCTCTCTCGTCACGGCCCTGACCGTCACGGTTCTGCCCGTCACGGCTCTGCTCCCGAGGGCTCTCCTGCCGGCGGCGCTGTTCCTGGCGACTCTGGAGTTGGAAGTAGGCGGGGGCGAGCACACGCAGCTTCAACGTCGCGCTGCGGTCCACGGCCCGGTACAGCGCCCGTCGCGCCGCCGCCGCGAGCGGGCGCTCCAGCGCGAAGAGCCGCTCCTGCCGCAGCTGGAGCGCCCGGGAACGGGCGACCAGCGGTTCGCGTTCGCGCTGGAAGGCGCGCAGCGCCTCGCCGACGGCCGCGCCGGCCGGGTCGGCGTCGATGAGCGGCGCGATCAGCGGCGCGAGCGTGACCGCGTCCGCCAGCGCGTGGTTGACGCCCTGCCCGAGGATCGGCGAGAGCGTGTGGGCCGCGTCGCCGACCAGGGCCAGGCCCGGACGGGACCAGCGCGGCACGACGGTGGTGAACAGGTCCAGCACGCTGGTGTCGCCCCACTCCTGCACCCCTGCGCGGACCAGCTCGGAGAGCTCCGGCGCCAGCGCGTCCAGGCGCCGGTGCAGACCCTCGATGCCCTCGGCGCGCAGCTTGCGCACGCCGCCCTTGGGGATGTTCAGCCCGACCCGGACGTCGTCGGGATGGGTGGGCAGGAAGAGCGCGTGCCGACCGGCGTCGATACGGATCCGGTAGGTGGCCGCGTCCCAGACGTCGGGGCGCGGGAGCCGCAGCCACACCACGTCACGGCCCAGCTGGGTCTTCTCCGCGGTCAGGCCCGACAGGTCGCGCACCCGGCTGTAGCGGCCGTCCGCGGCCACGGTCAGCGCGGCCCGCACCTCGAACCGGCCGTCAGGCCCCTGGCAGTGCACGCCCGTCACCCGGTCCGCGCCCAGCAGCCCGACGGCCGTCACCCGGTGCAGCAGCCGGAAGCCCCGGTGCCGGCGGCACTCCCTCGCAAGCTCGGCGAGCAGCACCGACTGCGGCAGTTCCACGGGCGAGCGCTGCGGATAGGGGAAGTCGGCGAAGTCGGCCCGCAGCACGGTCCGGCCGGCGTCGGTGATCTCCAGGGCGCGCATCTCCAGGCAGGAGCCGCGCAGCCGCTCGAACAAGCCCATCCCGCGCAGCAGCCACACCGAGTCGGGGGAGAGCGACTCCCCGCGGAAGGTCCGGGCGAAGTCCGCGCGCTGCTCCAGCACGGTGACCCGGACTCCGCGCCGGACCAGTTCCAGGGCCAGGGTCAGCCCCGCGGGCCCGGCTCCGACGATGCAGACGTCGGTGGTTGCGTCCGCCATCGCACTTTCTCCCTCCCTGCACCGCGCCCCACTCTCTCCGTGCGCGGTCCAGTACGGCTTGAGCGCGGCAGTCACGCTGCGGTTTCGGCTGTGTCACGCCTCTTGCGCGGGCGGCGCGGGTGGGTGGAAAGCTTGTGCCCCGCCACGTGGGGGAACGTTCCCGGGGGAGGGACTCGATGAGCGGCAGCGTGACGGTGAGCCCGGCCACCGCAGAGGAGATCGAGGCGGCGATCGCGGTCTGGCAGCACTCGCACATGATCCGGCGCAACGGCCGCCCGCTCGCGCGGGCGCACGTGCGCTCGGCGTACGCGCGGATGGCCGCGCCCGGAGCGAAGCTGTTGCTGGCGCGCGAGGACGGCCGCGGGGAGGAGGGCGGGCCCGGCATCATCGGCACGATCCTGGGCCTGCAGGGCCTCGAGGACGACGGCGCGGGCCCGCCCCGCCCGGGGCTGCTGCACCTCAGCCTGCTCAGCGTCGCCCCCGACCGTTGGGGCCAGCACGTCGGCCGCAGCCTGCTCGACGGGATCACCGCCGACGGCCGCGCACGCGGCTACACCGAGGCCCAGCTCTGGACCCACGCCGACAACCTGCGCGCCAACCGCCTCTACCGCGCCCTCGGCTTCCGCCGCACCGGCCGCGTCAAGATCGACGACTGGGGCGAACTCCTCGTCCACTACCGAAGACCGCTGACCGACTCCTGACGGCCCGTAGAGCCGCCCACGATGGGCGCCTCCAGCCCCCTGCGCCCGGCACTGCGCCCCGGCACTGCGCCCCGGCTCCGCGCCCCGGCTCCGCGCCCCGGCTCCGCGCCCGGCTCCGCGCCCGGCTCCGCGCCCCGGTACTGCGCCCGGTTCCGCGCTCGGCCTCGGGCGAAGCCCGCCCTGGGCCAGGAGGCGCGACCAGGCACGGAACCGGCGGCCGACGCCGCGGCGGGGCCGACTTCGGCCCAGGCCCCGAGCAACATCGCGATTCCGGCTGCGCGCACTCGGCGCCGGGCCGTCCCGGATCGTCCCCGCCCAGCCGGCGGGCGCCCGCCTCATCACCTCATCGCCGCTCCCACCGCTGACGAGGGCCCAGCCCTTTCGCCCGGAGGGCTAGGCGGGCCGTGGTGGGCGGACCTGGCGGGGCACGGCTGCGGTGGTCGTCTCCGCGTACTCGCGGACCGCGCTGGTGCGGGAGACGACGCGGCCGGCGTGCAGGACGACACGGCTGTGGCCGCCGCTCAGCGCGGTGAGGAGGGAGTCGCCGCGCAGCGCCAGCAGGTCCGCGGGGTGGCCGGGCTCGACGGCCGGGCGGGGCAGCCCGAGGAGCGCCCGCGCGCCCGGCCCGATCGCGTCGTAGGCCGCGGGCACGGAAAGGCCCGCCTGCGCGCTCAGCAGGAACGCCGCCTCCATCGGGTCCGCGCGGCCCACCGGGCGGACCGCGTCGCGCAACGCCCCGCCGCCCGCGGCCAGTTGGACGCCCGCCTCGGCAAGCCGCCGAGCCGTCGCCGCGTCGAACCCCTGCGGCCCGGGGAGCCCGGCGCAGCAGCCGCCCTGCGGCAGCAGCACCACGCCCACCCGCGCCGCCGCGCCGGCCAGCGCGCCGATCGCCGACGGGCGCGGCGGCGGTCCAGCCAGGGTGAGCAGCGATCCGGCGGGCAGCCGGTCCAACGGCAGCCTGTCCAGCTCCTGCGGTGAGCGAAGATGCAGGTCCAGCGGCAGGTCGCAGGTGTCCGCCAGCTCCAGCAGGGTCGCGAGGTCCGTTCCGGGCTCCGGCCCGTTCTCGCCACGGCCGCCCAGCGCGTGAACGCCCGCACGCGCCGCCTCGCGCAGCAGCGCGCGGGCCTCGCGCGCCGCAGCGCCCGTCAACGGGCCGGGCATGGCGGTGATCTGCAGGTCCATCAGCCCGCTCAGGTCGCGGGCAGCCTGGAGTGCGGCGTCGATCCGGGCCGGGCCGGTGGCCGGCGTGACCAGGATGTGCGTGCGCACGACGGTCGAGCCGTAGCCGAGGCACATGAGCGCGGCCTCGGTGATCCGGCGGCGTACGTCCTCGTGGTCGGGGGCCGGGGCGTCGGCCGTCAGCGCCTCGTCCAGGTGGGCGTGCGGCTCGGCGGGCGCGGGCAGCAGCAGGAAGCCGCCGAGGTCGAGCCGCTCGGCCGCGTGCAGGGAGCCGGCGGCGCCGACGGCCTCGATCCGCTCGCCGCTCAGGCGGACGTCCACCGTCCGCCCGTCGGCCAAACGCGCGCCGGTCAGCAGCAGGCCGCCCGGACCGTCGGTCCCTGGCTGCGCCTCGGCCCCGGCCTCAGCCCCCATGGCCCGCATCCATGCCGGTTCGCTCCCTCGCTCGCAAGATCGCAGACCAGTGAGCCTAGGGCCCGGTGGACGGGTCGTCCGGGAGGCGCGTGGGGCGCACGGGCCGGGGCGGGATTAGTCGTACCGGGGTGGCGCTGAACGGATTTCACGGTTGGGCTGCGGACCGTGTAATGTCTTCCCCGTTCGCCCCTATAGCTCAGTCGGTAGAGCGTCTCCATGGTAAGGAGAAGGTCTGCGGTTCGATTCCGCATGGGGGCTCGGATGAGAGGGTTCCCCGTCGCAAGGCGGGGAGCGCGATCGTCGTGGCGGTGTAGCTCAGTTGGTAGAGCAAGCGGCTCATAATCGCTGTGTCACCGGTTCAAGTCCGGTCACCGCTACCACGCCTGTAGCCGATTTTCGGGTAACCACTCGATCGGCTACTCTTGTCTGTCTGTAACGTTGTCTGTCCGAGGAAGGCACTCCCGTGGCCGCCACTGATGTCCGTCCGAAGATCACGCTGGCGTGCGTGGAGTGCAAGGAGCGGAACTACATCACCAAGAAGAACCGGCGTAACGACCCGGACCGTCTTGAGATGAAGAAGCACTGCCCCCGCTGCAACGCTCACACCGCGCACCGCGAGACCCGCTGACCCCAGGCCGCAAGGCACAGGGTCGGTCTCGACCGAATGGTTTTCAGACGAAGGCCGCTCCCAGTTCATGGGGGCGGCCTTTCGTCGTGTCCGCATCCGCACACCAAGCACCAGGCACCATCCTCGTCACGTCAGGAGTCACGCATGCCGCTGGACCCCGCCTTCGTCGGGCGGACCTACCCGCCCACCCCGGCCTACGAGGTGGGCCGGGAGAAGATCCGCGAGTTCGCCGAGGCCGTCCGCGACGCCAACCCGGCGTACACGGACCGCGACGCCGCCAAGGCGCTCGGCCACCCGGACGTGGTCGCCCCGCCGACCTTCCCGTTCGTGATCACCTATCGCGCCGCCGCGCAGGTGGTCCAGGACCCGGAGCTCGGCCTGGACTACTCCCGTGTCGTCCACGGCGACCAGCGCTTCGTCTACACCCGCCCGGTCCGGGCCGGCGACCGGCTGAGCGTGACCTGCGTGATCGACTCCATCAAGTCGCTCGCCGGGAACGAGGTCCTCACCGTCCGCGGCGAGGTGGCCGACGAGAGCGGCGAGCACGTGGTGACGTCCTACATGACGCTGGTGGCGCGCGCCGCCGAGGGGGAGTGAGGTCAGCGATGAGCGCGATCGTCAACTACGACGAGGTCGAGGTCGGCACCGAGCTGCCGGCGCAGTCCTTCCCGGTGACCCGGGCCACTCTGGTCCAGTACGCGGGAGCCTCCGGGGACTTCAACCCGATCCACTGGAACGAGGCCTTCGCCACGTCCGTGGGCCTGCCGGACGTGATCGCCCACGGCATGTTCACCATGGCCGAGGCCGTCCGCGTGGTCACCGACTGGGTGGTCGACCCGGGTGCGGTGGTCGAGTACGGCGTCCGCTTCACCAAGCCGGTCGTCGTGCCGAACGACGAGTCGGGCGCCCGGATCGAGGTCAGCGGCAAGGTGGCGGCCAAGCTGGACGACCGCCGGGTCCGCGTGGACCTGGTCGCGACCAGCGCGGGCCAGAAGGTGCTGGGCATGTCCCGGGCCGTCGTCCAGCTGGCCTGAGACCGGCCGCGCGACACCTCTTGACGAAGTTAGTAATCAACCACTAACTTTGAACCATGGCGAAGACGAGCATGCGGATGAGCGCGGAGGAGCGACGCGAGAGCGTCATCCGTGCCGCCGTGATCGAGTTCGCCGACCACGGCTACAACGGCACCTCGACCGCGGCGATCGCTCGCCGGGTCGGGGTGTCGCAGCCGTACCTGTTCCGCCTGTTCGAGAACAAGCGCGCGCTCTTCGAGGCCGCCGTCCGCCGCTGTACGGAGGAGATCAAGCAGAGCTTCCTCGAGGCGGCCGAGGGCAAGCACGGCGAGGAGGCCCGTCGGGCGATGGGCGAGGTCTACTTCAAGCTGATCGAGGACAGGTCTCGGCTGCTCATGCAGCTCCAGATGTACGTCTCCGCGGCGGCCGCCGAGGCTGCCGGCGACCACGAGGTGGGCGAGGCCGTCCGCGCCCTCTGGACGGATCTGTGGGACACGGTGGCCTCGGCCTCCGGTGCGACGCCGGAGGAGGTCACCGAGTTCTTCGCCTACGGGATGCTGATCAACAACCTGGTCGCCATGGGCTTTCCGGTGGATCACCGCTTGTGGCAGGGCTTCGGCAAGGAGTACCTCGGCTGCCCCGCGGTCTGAGTCGTCCCCTGAAGCGTGTTTTTTGCCCGTCAAAGTTATTGATTGATTACTTTCAAGCTGCGCCTGGGGGACAGCATGCGCAAGATCAGCCCGGCCGTCTGGGCCTTCCTCATCACCAGTACCGCAGGCTTCATGGCCGCCCTCGACAACCTCGTGGTGACCACCGCCCTGCCCTCCATCCGGGCCCACCTCGGCGGCGGCATCACCGACCTCGAGTGGACCGTCAACGCCTACACCCTGACCTTCGCCGTGCTGCTCATGCTCGGCGCGGCCCTCGGCGACCGCTTCGGGAGACGGCGGGTCTTCACCGTCGGCCTCGCGCTGTTCACGCTCTCCTCGCTCGCCGCCGCGCTCGCGCCGAACATCGGCGCGCTGGTCGCGGCCCGCGCCGCGCAGGGCGTCGGGGCGGCGCTGCTCACCCCGGTCAGCCTCACCCTGCTCACCGCGGCGGTCCCCGCCGCACGGCGCGGGCTCGCCTTCGGCGCCTGGGGGGCCGTCAACGGCATGGCCGTGGCGCTCGGCCCGCTGATCGGCGGGACGGTCGTCGAGCACCTCTCCTGGCAGTGGATCTTCGCGCTGAACGTGCCCATCGGCGTGGCGCTGCTGCCGCTGGCCCGCCTGCGGCTGACCGAGTCCCACGGCCCTAACAGCCGCCTCGACGTCGTCGGCACCGCCCTGGCCAGCCTCGGACTCTTCGGCATCGTCTACGGCCTGATCCGCGGCAACTCCGACGGCTGGACCAGCGCGCCCGTGCTCTCCGGGCTGGTGGTCGGGGCCGCGCTGCTTCTCTCCTTCCTCGTCTGGGAGTCCCGCACCGCCACGCCGCTGCTGCCGCTGCGCCTGTTCCGCATCCGCACCTTCTCCGCCGTCAACGCGGCCTCGATGCTGATGTCGCTCGGCATGTTCGGCGCGATCTTCCTGCTCAGCCAGTTCCTGCAGAACGTCCAGGGCTACAGCCCGATGACCGCGGGCGTGCGGATGCTGCCCTGGACCGGCATGCCGATGCTCGTCGCCCCGCTGGCCGGCCTGCTGGTCGACCGGATCGGCGGCCGGGTGGTCATCGCCATGGGCCTGGCCCTGCAGACCCTCGGGCTGGCCTGGTTCGCGGTGATCGTCTCGCCGCACGTCAGCTACGCCGCGCAGGTCCCGCCGCTGGTCATCTCCGGGATCGGCATGGCGCTCTTCTTCAGCCCGGTCGCGGCCGTGCTGATGGGCTCCGTCCGGCCGCAGGAACAGGGCGTGGCCTCCGGTGCGAACAACGCGTTGCGCGAGGTCGGCGGCGCGCTCGGCGTCGCGGTGCTGACGTCGGTCTTCACCGCGCACGGCAGCTACGCCAGCGGCCAGAGCTACGTGGACGGCCTCACCCCGGCCTTGTGGGTGGGCGCGGCGGCGATCGCCGCGGCGACCGTCGCCATCCTCTGCGCCCCGCGCCGCTCCCGCACCGCGACGGCCCACCCGGTCGCCTCCGGCGCCGCTGCGGGTACGGCGGATGCCGTGGACACCAGCGCGGCACCCGTGGCCTGACGGCCACCGGCCTCCCACCGGCCTTCGGCCGGGAGCCCCGTCGAGCGAGCGCGCTTGCGGGGAGCCCGGCCGGAGGCCGGCGGTGCTTCGGTGACCTGCCGACCTGTCGGCGCATCGCCGCCCCACCGGGCTCCCTCGCGGCGACGGCCCACCCGGTCGCCTCCGGCGCCGCTGCGGGTACGGCGGATGCCGTGGACACCAGCGCGGCACCCGTGGCCTGACGGCCACCCCCTCCCACCGGCCTTCGGCCGGGAGCCCCGTCGAGCGAGTGCGCTTGCGGGGAGCCCGGCCGGAGGCCGGCGGTGCTTCGGTGACCTGCCGACCTGTCGGCGCATCGCCGCCCCACCGGGCTCCCTCGCGGCAGCGGTCCACCTGGTCGGCTCCGGCGCCGCTGCGGGTACGGCGGATGCCGGTCCCTGCGGATACCCCGGTGCTGTGGGCGCCCACCCGGTCGCCTCCCGGCGCCCCTGCGGGTACGGCGGATGCCGTGGGCGCCCCCGGTACCCGTGGCCTGACGGCCACCCCCTCCCACCGGCCTGCGGCAGGGAGCCCTCGTGGTGGCGAGCCGGAGGGTGGCCCAGGGGAGCCGCGGCCGCAGGCCGACTTGCCGGTGCGGCCGCCGGGCCTGGCCGAAGGCCGCCGCCCTGCCGCTCGCCGTCCCGGCAGGCCGCCGGCCCGCGCGGACGCCGCCCCCGGGGGCCGGTGGCCTGCCGGGACGGCGGCCCGCGGCCCGTACGCTAGACCCCGTGCAGGAACTCCATGACGCGCCCCTGGCCCCCCTGACCACGCTCCGGATCGGCGGGCCCGCCGCCCGGCTGGTGGCGGCGACGACCGACGACGAGGTCGTCGCCGTCGTTCGTGCCGCCGATGCCGCGGGCGAGCCGCTGCTGGTGCTGGGAGGCGGCAGCAACCTGGTGATCGGGGACGCCGGCTTCCCAGGGACCGTGCTGCGCGTCGCCACCGAGGGCTGCGTGCTCGACGGCGACCGCCTCACCGTCGCCGCGGGCGAGGTCTGGTCGCAGGTCGTCGACCGCGCCGTCCTCGACCACGGGCTCGCAGGCATCGAGTTCCTGGCCGGTATCCCGGGCTCGGCGGGGGCCACCCCGGTGCAGAACGTCGGCGCGTACGGCCAGGAGGTCGCGGACACGATCACCGAGGTCGTCGCCTACGACCGCCGCGCGGGGGAGACGGTGACCGTCCCCGCCGCCGAATGCGGCTTCGCCTACCGGCACAGCCGCTTCAAGGCCGAGCCCGACCGGTACGTCGTGCTGCGGGTCACCTTCCGGCTCTCGGACGAGGGCGGCGCGTCCAGCCCCGTCCGGTACGCCGAGGCGGCCCGCGCCCTCGGCGTCGGCCAAGGCGAGCGCGCGGACCTGCGCGCGGCCCGGGAGACGGTGCTGAAGCTCCGTTCCGGCAAGGGCATGGTCCTCGACCCGGAAGACCACGACACCTGGTCGGCAGGCTCCTTCTTCACCAACCCGATCCTCACCGAGGCCGAGCACGCCGCCTTCCTGGCCCGCGTCGCCGAGCGCCTCGGCCCCGACGCCCAGCCGCCGGCGTATCCGGCGGGGGAGGGCCGCGTGAAGACCTCCGCGGCCTGGCTGATCGACAAGGCCGGCTTCACCAAGGGCTACGGCACCGGCCCGGCCCGCCTCTCCGGCAAGCACACCCTCGCCCTCACCAACCGCGGCAACGCCACCGCCGCCGACCTGCTGGCCCTGGCCCGCGAGGTCCAGGGCGGCGTCGCCGACGCGTTCGGGGTGACGCTGGTGAACGAGCCCGTCATGGTGGGCGTCGAACTCTGACGCCGGTGCGGCGGTAGGGCCTACTCCGGCTGCCCGTCGGGCTGCGCCAGCCAGGCGTCGATGCCCGACAGCAGCCGGGCCCGGACCGGCTCGGGGGCCAGCGAGCCGCGCACGCCCTGGCGGGCCAGCTCGGCCAACTCCTCGTCCGTGAAACCGTGGTGCTGCCGCGCCGACTCGTACTGCGCGGCGAGGCGCGAGCCGAACAGCAACGGGTCGTCCGCGCCCAGTGCGAGCGGCACGCCCGCCTCGAAGAGCTTCCGCAGCGGCACGTCCTCGGGGCGCTCGTAGACGCCGAGGGCGACGTTGGACGCCGGGCACACCTCGCAGGTGACCTGCTCCTGTGCCAGCCTTCGCATCAACTCCGGGTTCTCGGCGGCCCGTACGCCGTGCCCGATGCGGCGGGCGCCCAGGTCGTCGAGGCAGGACCGGACACTCGACGGACCCGCGAGCTCGCCCCCGTGCGGCGCGGCCAGCAGCCCGGCCTCGGTGGCGATCCGGAACGCGCGGTCGAAGTCCCGTGCCAGGCCCCGGCGTTCGTCGTTCGACAGGCCGAACCCGACGACCCCCTGGTCCGCGTAGCGCACCGCGAGGCGGGCCAGCGTGCGGGCGTCGAGGGGGTGCTTCATCCGGTTCGCGGCCACCAGAACCCGGATGCCCACGCCGGTGCGGCGCGAGGCGTCGTTCACGGCGTCCAGGACCAGCTCCAGCGCGGGGATCAGGCCGCCGAGACGCGGCGCGTAGGAGGTGGGGTCGACCTGGATCTCCAGCCACCCGGAGCCGTCGGCCCGTTCGTCCTCGGCGGCCTCGAGGACCAGCCGCCGGATGTCGTCCTCGTCCTGCAGGCAGTTCCGCGCGGCGTCGTACAGGCGCTGGAACCGGAACCAGCCGCGTTCGTCGGTGGCCCGCAGCTTGGGCGGCTCGGAGCTGACCAGCGCCTCCGGGAGCCGGATGCCGTGCTTGTCGGCGAGCTCCAGCAGCGTCGTGGGACGCATGGAGCCGGTGAAGTGCAGGTGCAGGTGGGCCTTCGGCAGCAGCCGGACATCACGGGGCGCGGAAGGCAGCGTCGACGGACGGGACGGGGCTAGTACCTGTTCCATCCACAGATCCTACCGGGGCGCCGAGGGGCGCGAGGAGGCTCCTCGCGCCCCTCGACAGGGCTACTGCGCCTCGCTCAAGAGCTTCTGGATCCGGCTGACGCCCTCGACCAGGTCCTCGTCGCCCAGCGCGTAGCTGAGCCGCAGGTAGCCGGGGGTGCCGAAGGCCTCGCCCGGGACCACGGCGACCTCGGCCTCGTCCAGGATCAGCGAGGCCAGCTCCGCCGAGGTGGCGGGGCGCCGGCCCCGGATCTCCTTGCCCAGCAGCGCCTTGACCGACGGGTAGGCGTAGAACGCGCCCTCGGGCTCGGGGCAGAGCACGCCGGGGATCTCGTTCAGCATCGAGACGATGGTGCGCCGGCGCCGGTCGAAGGCGACCTTCATCTCGTCGACCGCCGCCAGGTCCCCGGCGACGGCCGCCAGCGCCGCACGCTGGGCGACGTTGCTGACGTTGGAGGTGGCGTGCGACTGCAGGTTGGTCGCGGCCTTGACGACGTCCTGCGGGCCGATGACCCACCCCACGCGCCAGCCCGTCATCGCGTAGGTCTTGGCGACGCCGTTGACCACGATGCACTTGTCGGCCAGCTCCGGCACCGCGACCGGCAGGGAGACGAACTCGGCGTCCCCGTACACCAGGTGCTCGTAGATCTCGTCGGTCAGCACCCACAGGCCGTGCTCGGCGGCCCAGCGGCCGACCGCCTCGACCTCCGCGCGAGTGTAGACCGCGCCCGTCGGGTTGGAGGGGGAGACGAAGAGCAGCACCTTGGTGTTCTCGGTGCGCGCGGCCTCCAGCTGCTCGACGGAGACCTTGTAGCCGGTGGTCTCGTCGGCCACGACCTCGACCGCCACGCCGCCCGCGAGTTGGATCGACTCGGGGTAGGTGGTCCAGTACGGCGCGGGGACGATCACCTCGTCGCCCGGGTCCAGGATCGCGGCGAAGGCCTCGTAGATGGCCTGCTTGCCGCCGTTGGTGACGAGCACCTGGGAGGCGTCCACGGCCCATCCGGAGTCGCGCAGCGTCTTGGCGGCGATGGCGGCCTTGAGCTCGGGCAGGCCGCCGGCGGGGGTGTAGCGGTGGTTCTTCGGGTCGCGGCAGGCGGCCACGGCCTCCTCGACGATGTAGTCCGGCGTCGGGAAGTCCGGCTCGCCCGCGCCGAAGCCGATCACCGGACGCCCGGCGGCCTTCAGGGCCTTGGCCTTGGCGTCGACGGCCAGCGTCGCGGACTCCGCGATGGCGCCGACGCGGGCCGAGACCCGGCGGTCGGCAGGACGGATGGATGCGTCTGGAGTGGGGGAGGCAGCGCTCATGTCGGCATGCTCGCAGAAGCCTCACGGCCCGGTCGCGGCATTCCGGAATGCGACCCGAACGGGTCCGAGCCGCGGTCCTCGCGGTGAACCCATTCGACGTGCCGGCCTTCCACCCCCTACACTCAACCCTCGTTGGAAGCCCTTCCGACGGCACGCCAGGCCGCAGACATCTGCGGGGGCCGCGATGCTGTAGGTTGGGACTGCGAGTCCGCACCACGGGCTCAAAGGGCTATAGCTCAATTGGTAGAGCACCGGTCTCCAAAACCGGCGGTTGGGGGTTCAAGTCCCTCTGGCCCTGCTGTTCCGCTCTGTCGGAAACCTCGGACAGGCGGTACCGTCAGCAGTGCAATCAGGGGCCTCGTGACACGCGGGAGCCCCTACAGGTACCCGGATATCAGGTGAGGGACAAGTGACGGAGACCGTGGGCTCCACCGCCACACCTGAGAGCGGCAACTCCGCCAGTGGCGAGGACCTCTCCCGCCGCGACAGGAAGCGTGCCCGTCGGGCTGCCGACCCGGAGAGCAAGGGCGGTCGCAAGCGCGACAAGGGCCCGAACATCTTCCAGCGCACCGCGCTCTTCTACCGTCAGATCATCACCGAGCTGCGCAAGGTCGTCTGGCCGTCCCGCTCGGACCTGACCTCCTACACGACGGTCGTCATCGTCTTCGTGCTGGTGATCATGGCGATCGTCTACGGTCTCGACACCGGCTTCGTGAAACTCGCGCAGCTCGTCTTCGGCTGATCCTTCTCTTGAGCGGTTCGTCCCGTTGTCCGGGCGCTCCGCTACGGTTGCTTCGGTATCGTTGAATCCACCGATCGCAACAAGCAGGAAGAAGCAGCCAACGTGTCTGAGTCCCACTTCGAGGAGATCGTCGACAGCGGCGCGGACGTCGACGAGGTCGAGGCTGCCGAGGAAACGGCCGGCCGCTCCGCGGAGGAAGAGGCCGTGACCGTGGTCAGCGCCGACGAGTCCGAGGCGACGGAGGCCTTCGAGGAGTCCGACTCCGCCGTCACCGAGGACGACGGTGTGGAGATCGACCCCGTGGCCGCCTTCCGCGAGGAGCTTCGCACCGCCCCGGGCGAGTGGTACGTCATCCACACCTACGCGGGCTATGAGAACCGTGTGAAGGCGAACCTGGAGCAGCGCGCCGTCTCGCTGAACGTCGAGGACTACATCTACCAGGCCGAGGTGCCGCAGGAAGAGGTCGTCCAGATCAAGAACGGCGACCGGAAGACCATCCGCCAGAACAAGCTCCCCGGCTACGTCCTGGTGCGCATGGACCTCACCAACGAGTCCTGGGGCGTGGTCCGCAACACCCCCGGTGTCACCGGCTTCGTCGGCAACGCCTACGACCCGTACCCGCTGACGCTGGACGAGGTCGTCAAGATGCTGGCCCCGGACGTCGAGCGCGCCGCCGCCAAGGAGGCCGGCAAGCCGAGCCCGGTCCGTCCCGCCGAGGTCCAGGTCCTGGACTTCGAGGTCGGCGACTCGGTCACCGTCACCGACGGCCCCTTCGCCACGCTGCAGGCCACCATCAACGAGATCAACCCGGACTCGAAGAAGGTCAAGGGCCTGGTCGAGATCTTCGGCCGGGAGACCCCGGTCGAGCTCTCCTTCGACCAGATCGCCAAGAACGACTGATCGCCTCTCGGCCGCTTCGGCCGGCAGCCGCGGACCCCGCGCCCATCATGGGTGCGGGGTCCCGTCGTTGAGGGGGAGCAGGGCGAGGGGTCGGTCCGAGCCTGCGGCAGCTCCTTGGCGGCGGCCACGGCCCGGATCTGACGCCGGAGGACTTCCGCGTCCGGGCCCGGCCCAGGAGGTGGTCCGGCCGCTCGGCAGGTAAGCGATTTCGGGGGCGTGGGGGTCTCGGGCTATTCTGGTTCGATGTGTGTGCGCTGTCGGCCGTGTGCCCGGCGCCGCACGATCATCCAAGGCCCCGCCGTCGCGCTCGCGCGCGCCGGTCGGGAACACCTCTCGTAAGGACCCGGAGAGAGCATGCCTCCCAAGAAGAAGAAGGTCACGGGGCTTATCAAGCTCCAGATCAACGCTGGTGCGGCCAACCCCGCGCCGCCCGTCGGCCCGGCCCTGGGTCAGCACGGCGTCAACATCATGGAGTTCTGCAAGGCCTACAACGCGGCCACCGAGTCGCAGCGTGGCATGGTGATCCCGGTGGAGATCACGGTCTACGAGGACCGCTCCTTCACCTTCATCACCAAGACTCCGCCGGCCGCCAAGCTGATCCTCAAGGCCGCGGGCGTGGAGAAGGGCTCCGGCGAGCCGCACAAGACCAAGGTCGCCAAGATCACGGCTGCCCAGGTCCGCGAGATCGCCACCACCAAGATGCCCGACCTGAACGCGAACGACATCGAGATGGCCGAGCGCATCATCGCCGGTACCGCTCGTTCGATGGGCATCACCGTCGAGGGCTGAGGCCTCCGACCGCTCCGTCAGGAGCAGAGCTTTTCCCGTGGTAGGGCCGGGCGCGGCCCGTCGCAACCACGACTCCACGCCAAAGAAATCCAGTAGGAGCAGCAGTGAAGCGCAGCAAGGCTCTGACTGCCGCGGCCGCCAAGGTCGACCGCGAGCGTCTGTACGCCCCCCTCGAGGCCATCCGCCTCGCCAAGGAGACCTCCACCACCAAGTTCGACGCGACCGTCGAGGTTGCCATGCGCCTGGGTGTCGACCCGCGCAAGGCCGACCAGATGGTCCGCAGCACCGTGAACCTCCCGCACGGCACCGGCAAGACCGCCCGGGTCCTGGTCTTCGCGACCGGTGACCGTGCCGCGGCCGCGGAGGCTGCGGGCGCCGACATCGTCGGCGCCGACGAGCTGATCGACGAGGTCGCCAAGGGTCGCCTGGACTTCGACGCCGTCGTCGCCACCCCGGACCTCATGGGCAAGGTCGGCCGCCTCGGCCGCGTGCTCGGTCCCCGTGGTCTGATGCCGAACCCGAAGACCGGCACCGTCACCGTCGACGTGGCGAAGGCCGTCACCGAGATCAAGGGCGGCAAGATCGAGTTCCGCGTCGACAAGCACTCGAACCTGCACCTGATCATCGGCAAGACCTCGTTCGACACCGAGAAGCTGGTCGAGAACTACGCCGCGGCGCTCGAGGAGGTCCTCCGGGCCAAGCCGTCCGCCGCCAAGGGCCGCTACATCAAGAAGGTCGCCGTGAGCACCACGATGGGCCCGGGCATCCAGGTGGACCCGAACCGCACCCGCAACCTCCTCGTCGAGGAGGACCCCGCGGCGGTCTGACGACCGAGCGAGGGACGAGCGAGGGCGGCATGCGCCGCCAACAGCTCAGCTGCGGTCTGATCCCACCGGATCGCCGTAGGACCGTAGGTCTGTAACGGGCCGGTACCAAGCCTCTTCGAGGCCTGGTACCGGCCCGTTCGCCGTCGTACGACGGGTGTAGCGTCGTTGTTCGCACGCTTCGCGAACAGGGGGATTCCCATGCGTCACACCCGTACTCTCGCCGCCGCAGCCACCGTGGCCCTCGCCGTCGTCGGCCTGTCGGCCTGTGGAGGCGGCAAGCAGGCCTCCGCGTCCGGCCCGGCGAGCACGGCATCCGTCCCGATGGCCAGCGTGGCCGACGCGATGTCGGCGGCCTCCAAGGCCACGCAGCAGTACACGTCGGTCTCCATGACGATGAAGGAGCAGGTCACCGCCCAGGGCAAGCAGGTCGACATCTCCGGGAACGGCAAGGTCTCCTGGAAGCCGTTGGGTCTCGACATGACCATGAACAGCCCGGACATGGCCGCCAGCCTGGGCGGCAGCACCGCGATGCACATGATGATGTCCGGCACGACCATGTACATCGGCTTCACCGGCAACGCGCCCGCCGACATGAAGGGCAAGCACTGGATGAAGATGGACCTGTCCAAGAACGCGGCCCTGGCCTCCTCGCTGAACCAGAGCAACGGGCAGGACCCGTCCACCCAGGTCAAGCTGTTCACCTCGTCCGGCGACATCAAGCGCGTCGGCACCGAGACGATCAACGGCGTCTCCACCACCCACTACTCGGGCACGGTGGACTTCGCCAAGCTCGCGGCCCAGCAGGACCCGCAGCTGAAGTCCCTGATCCAGCAGGACAGCAAGCTGGGCGTCAGCACCATGAACGTGGACCTGTGGGTCAACGGCCAGAACCTGCCGGTCCGTATGCACGAGGCCACGCCCGCCTCCTCGTCCGTGCCGATGGACGTGACGATCGACTACACCGACTACGGCACCACGCCGGTCACTGTCACGCCGCCGGCGGCGAGCGACACCCTGGACATGTCCTCGCTGCTGCCGACGGGCTGACGGCCCGACGACCGCCCGCCCGCGAGGGCGATTTGCCCCTGGGACGGTCGTTCCCGTACTCTCGAGACAAGCCACAGACCGCTGGTTGTTCCCGTATGCCCCTGGGCGGGCGGGAGCCGAAGGATCCGCACAGCGAAAGCTGCGGGTGACCCGCGCAGGTTGATTCGAGGACTTCTGTCCCATCGCTCCGCCGTGCAAGTCCGGACGGCGTCGAGCGAAGGTTGAGAGCCCCGTGCGCCTGCGCCGGGGCTCTTCGTAGTTCTACCGAAGCTTCCTTCCCACGGTCGGGCCCAGCAGGTCGACTCATTGGTCGGCCCCGCATCGACATCACGGAAGGAGGCGTAAGCCTATGGCAAGGCCCGACAAGGCTGCCGCCGTTGCCGAGATCACGGACAAGTTCCGCGTCTCGAACGCGGCCGTGCTGACCGAGTACCGCGGTCTGACCGTGGCGCAGCTGAAGACGCTGCGTCGCTCGCTCGGCGGGAACGCCGAGTACGCCGTGGTGAAGAACACGCTGACCAAGATCGCTGCCAACGAGGCCGGGATCACGACGCTGGACGACCAGTTCACTGGTCCGACGGCGGTCGCCTTCGTCACCGGTGACCCGGTGGAGTCGGCCAAGGCTCTGCGTGACTTCGCCAAGGAGAACCCGGCTCTCGTCATCAAGGGCGGTGTGCTTGACGGCAAGCCGCTGACCGGTGACGAGATCAAGAAGCTCGCGGACCTCGAGTCCCGCGAGGTGCTGCTCTCCAAGCTCGCCGGCGCCATGAAGGCGAAGCAGTCCCAGGCTGCCGCGCTCTTCCAGGCTCTGCCGTCGAAGATGGTTCGCACCATCGAGGCGCTGCGCGCCAAGGTGGAGGAGCAGGGCGGTGCCGGTACGCCGGCCCCCGCCGTCGAGGACGAGGCTCCCGCCGCGGAGTAATCCGTTCTCGCAGCGGGCCGTGCACGCCCGCCGTTCATTACATCCGGCACCAGCCGACTTAGTGGAAGGACGCCAATCATGGCGAAGCTCAGCCAGGACGACCTGCTCGCGCAGTTCGAGGAGATGACCCTCATCGAGCTCTCCGAGTTCGTGAAGGCCTTCGAGGAGAAGTTCGACGTCACCGCCGCCGCCCCGGTCGCGGTTGCCGCCGGCGTTCCGGGTGCCCCGGTTGCCGAGGCCGCTGAGGAGAAGGACGAGTTCGACGTCATCCTCACCGGTGCCGGCGACAAGAAGATCCAGGTCATCAAGGTCGTGCGTGAGCTGACCTCCCTGGGCCTGAAGGAGGCCAAGGACCTCGTCGACGGTGCGCCGAAGCCGCTGCTCGAGAAGGTCAACAAGGAGGCCGCTGACAAGGCCGCCGAGGCGCTCAAGGCCGCCGGCGCGTCGGTCGAGGTCAAGTAAGACCTTTCGCGGCCCGGTCCCTTGGGGGATCGGAGCGCGAGCGCTCTGCCGAACCGGGGCGATCACTCTTTTGAGTGATCGCCCCGGTTTGTTTATGTCCGGAACGGTCCGTTTCAGGCCATCTGGTCTAGCGTGGGTGCTCCGCTGTCAGCGGGCGGGAGTATGGTGATCGTCGTCGTCGCTCAGCAGGGGTGATGTCGGTCCGTAACCGAGGTGAGAGCCCCGGTGCCCTTGACGAACGGCCAGCAGCGCGCAATTCTCAGGACGCGAGGTCTTGAGCGAAGGCACCAGAGAAGGCATGGATTCGCCGTCCGATGGGAAGCATTCCCCCGGCGACGAAGTGACCGCCTGAGGACGTCCCCGGGAGGGGGCGTCCCGCGAGGTAGGGAGTTCTGAGATTCGGTCTCCGAATCCGGACTGGACAGCAGTGCAGCCTATGGCTACACTGTCCCTTTGCGCTGCCTTTTAGCTGCTCCGTGACTCGTCGCCCGGAGTCTGCGCTGCCCCGACCAGGGGTGGCACCCCGCCCGCGCACCGCCTCTGAACAGGGAAGATCCCCTGTCTGAGGGTCCGGTGCGAGAGCGCGGATGCTACCCGTGAGACGGGCGGGCCCGGTACGCGCGTAGTGAGTCCGAGCCCTCGGAAGGACCCCCTCTTGGCCGCCTCGCGCAACGCCTCGAACACCTCCGCATCCACCGCCCCGCTCCGCATTTCCTTCGCGAAGATCAAGGAGCCTCTTGAGGTCCCGAACCTCTTGGCGCTCCAGACCGAGAGCTTTGACTGGCTCCTCGGCAACGCCGCATGGAAGGCGCGGGTCGACGCCGCCCTCGATGAGGGCTTCGACGTCCCCACCAAGTCCGGTCTGGAGGAGATCTTCGAGGAGATCTCTCCGATCGAGGACTTCTCCGGGTCGATGTCGCTGACCTTCCGCGACCACCGTTTCGAGCCTCCGAAGAACTCGATCGACGAGTGCAAGGACCGCGACTTCACCTACGCGGCCCCGCTCTTCGTCACCGCCGAGTTCACCAACAACGAGACTGGTGAGATCAAGTCCCAGACGGTCTTCATGGGCGACTTCCCCCTGATGACCAACAAGGGCACCTTCGTCATCAACGGCACCGAGCGTGTCGTCGTGTCCCAGCTGGTCCGTTCCCCGGGCGTCTACTTCGACACCACCCTGGACAAGACCTCTGACAAGGACATCTACTCCGCCAAGGTCATCCCGTCCCGCGGTGCCTGGCTGGAGCTGGAGATCGACAAGCGCGACATGGTCGGTGTCCGCATCGACCGCAAGCGCAAGCAGTCGGTCACGGTGCTGCTCAAGGCCCTCGGCTGGACCTCCGAGCAGATCCTGGAGGAGTTCGGCCAGTACGAGTCGATGCGCGCCACCCTGGAGAAGGACCACACCCAGGGCCAGGACGACGCACTGCTCGACATCTACCGCAAGCTGCGTCCGGGCGAGCCGCCGACGCGCGAGGCCGCGCAGACGCTTCTGGAGAACCTCTACTTCAACCCGAAGCGCTACGACCTCGCCAAGGTCGGCCGGTACAAGATCAACAAGAAGCTGGGCGTCGCCCAGGGCATCGACTCCGGTGTGCTGACCGTCGACGACATCATCGCGACGATCAAGTACCTGGTGCAGCTGCACGCGGGCGAGACCGAGACGGTCGCGCCGAACGGCTCGACGCTCGTCATCGAGGATGACGACATCGACCACTTCGGCAACCGTCGTCTGCGCAACGTCGGCGAGCTGATCCAGAACCAGGTCCGTACGGGTCTCGCCCGTATGGAGCGCGTCGTGCGCGAGCGCATGACCACCCAGGACGTCGAGGCGATCACGCCGCAGACCCTGATCAACATCCGGCCGGTCGTCGCCTCCATCAAGGAGTTCTTCGGCACCAGCCAGCTGTCCCAGTTCATGGACCAGACGAACCCGCTGTCGGGGCTGACCCACAAGCGTCGTCTGTCCGCGCTGGGCCCCGGTGGTCTGTCCCGTGAGCGCGCCGGCTTCGAGGTCCGTGACGTGCACCCGTCCCACTACGGACGCATGTGCCCGATCGAGACCCCGGAAGGCCCGAACATCGGTCTGATCGGTTCGCTCGCCTCCTACGGCCGGGTCAACGCCTTCGGCTTCGTGGAGACGCCGTACCGCCGCGTCGTCGAGGGTGTCGTCACCGACGACCTCGACTACCTGACGGCCGACGAGGAGGACCGCTACGTCATCGCGCAGGCCAACGCCCCGCTGACGGACGAGAACACCTTCGCCGAGGCCCGTGTGCTGGTCCGCCGCCGTGGCGGCGAGATCGACTACATCCCCGGTGTCGAGATCGACTACATGGACGTCTCGCCGCGCCAGATGGTGTCGGTCGCGACCGCCATGATCCCGTTCCTCGAGCACGACGACGCCAACCGCGCGCTCATGGGCTCGAACATGATGCGCCAGGCCGTCCCGCTGCTGAAGAGCGAGTCCCCGCTCGTCGGCACCGGCATGGAGTACCGCGCCGCCGTCGACGCCGCGGACGTCATCACCGCCGAGAAGGACGGTGTGGTCCAGGAGGTCTCCGCGGACTACGTCACCGTCGCCAACGACGACGGCACCTACACCACCTACCGGGTGGCCAAGTTCACGCGCTCCAACCAGGGCACGGCCTTCAACCAGAAGGTCATCGTGGACGAGGGCGCCCGCGTGATCGCCGGCCAGGTCCTGGCCGACGGCCCGTGCACCGACGAGGGCGAGATGGCCCTCGGCAAGAACCTGCTCGTGGCGTTCATGCCGTGGGAGGGTCACAACTACGAGGACGCGATCATCCTGTCGCAGCGCCTCGTGCAGGACGACGTCCTCTCCTCGATCCACATCGAGGAGCACGAGGTCGACGCCCGTGACACCAAGCTCGGCCCCGAGGAGATCACCCGGGACATCCCGAACGTCTCCGAGGAGGTCCTGGCGGACCTGGACGAGCGCGGCATCATCCGCATCGGCGCCGATGTCACCACCGGTGACATCCTGGTCGGCAAGGTCACCCCGAAGGGTGAGACCGAGCTGACCCCGGAGGAGCGCCTGCTGCGCGCCATCTTCGGTGAGAAGGCCCGTGAGGTCCGTGACACCTCGCTGAAGGTCCCGCACGGTGAGTCCGGCAAGGTCATCGGCGTGCGCGTCTTCGACCGCGAGGAGGGCGACGAGCTGCCCCCGGGCGTGAACCAGCTCGTCCGCGTCTACGTGGCGCAGAAGCGCAAGATCACCAACGGTGACAAGCTCGCCGGCCGTCACGGCAACAAGGGTGTCATCTCCAAGATCCTGCCGGTCGAGGACATGCCGTTCCTCGCCGACGGCACCCCGGTCGACATCGTCCTCAACCCGCTCGGTGTCCCGTCCCGAATGAACCCGGGACAGGTCCTGGAGACCCACCTCGGCTGGCTCGCCAAGCAGGGCTGGGACGTCTCCGGCATCGCCGACGAGTGGGCCCGCCGCCTACAGAAGATCGGCGCCGACAAGGCGGAGCCGGGCACCAACCTGGCCACCCCGGTCTTCGACGGTGCGCGCGAGGACGAGATCACCGGTCTGCTGGAGAACACCATCCCGACCCGCGACGGCGACCGCCTGGTCGGCCAGTCCGGCAAGGCCCAGCTGTTCGACGGCCGCTCCGGTGAGCCGTTCCCGATGCCGATCTCGGTCGGCTACATGTACATCCTCAAGCTGCACCACCTGGTCGACGACAAGCTGCACGCCCGTTCGACCGGTCCGTACTCCATGATCACCCAGCAGCCGCTGGGTGGTAAGGCGCAGTTCGGTGGTCAGCGCTTCGGTGAGATGGAGGTGTGGGCCCTGGAGGCGTACGGCGCCGCCTACGCCCTGCAGGAGCTCCTCACCATCAAGTCCGACGACGTGCTCGGCCGCGTGAAGGTCTACGAGGCCATCGTCAAGGGCGAGAACATCCCCGAGCCCGGCATCCCCGAGTCCTTCAAGGTCCTCATCAAGGAGATGCAGTCGCTCTGCCTGAACGTGGAGGTGCTGTCGTCCGACGGTATGTCCATCGAGATGCGTGACTCCGACGAGGACGTGTTCCGCGCCGCGGAGGAGCTCGGTATCGACCTGTCCCGGCGCGAGCCGAGCAGCGTCGAAGAGGTCTGACAGGGGTAGGGCCGGCCTCCATTCCAAGCAAGGCCGGCCCTCCGACCCCCAGGCCCCCTTTCAGACCAGACAGACGTTTTCGACCCCCGCCCCGATTTCTGGGGTGACGAAAGGGATTGACGAGAGTGCTCGACGTCAACTTCTTCGATGAGCTGCGAATCGGCCTGGCCACCGCTGACGACATCCGTCAGTGGTCGCACGGCGAGGTCAAGAAGCCCGAGACCATCAACTACCGCACCCTCAAGCCGGAAAAGGACGGGCTCTTCTGCGAGAAGATCTTCGGCCCCACCCGGGACTGGGAGTGCTACTGCGGTAAGTACAAGCGCGTCCGCTTCAAGGGCATCATCTGTGAGCGCTGCGGCGTCGAGGTGACCCGCGCCAAGGTGCGCCGTGAGCGGATGGGCCACATCGAGCTGGCCGCCCCCGTCACGCACATCTGGTACTTCAAGGGCGTTCCCTCGCGCCTCGGCTACCTCCTGGACCTTGCCCCCAAGGACCTGGAGAAGGTCATCTACTTCGCCGCCTACATGATCACGTGGGTGGACGAGGAGCGCCGCACCCGTGACCTGCCCTCCCTGGAGGCCCAGGTCTCCGTGGAGCGCCAGCAGGTCGAGCAGCGCCGCGACTCCGACCTGGAGAACCGCGCCAAGAAGCTCGAGGCCGACCTCGCCGAGCTGGAGAACGAGGGCGCCAAGGCCGACGTTCGCCGCAAGGTGCGCGAGGGCGCCGAGCGCGAGATGAAGCAGCTGCGCGACCGCGCCCAGCGTGAGCTGGACCGCCTCGACGAGGTGTGGGCCCGCTTCAAGTCCCTCAAGGTCCAGGACCTCGAGGGTGACGAGCTGCTCTACCGCGAGCTGCGCGACCGCTTCGGCACCTACTTCATGGGTTCCATGGGCGCCGCCGCGCTGCAGAAGCGCCTTGAGTCCTTCGACCTGGAGGAGGAGGCCGAGAAGCTCCGCGAGATCATCAAGACGGGCAAGGGTCAGAAGAAGACCCGCGCCCTGAAGCGTCTCAAGGTCGTCTCCGCCTTCCTGCAGACCAACAACAAGCCGGCCGGCATGGTGCTGGACTGCGTCCCGGTCATCCCGCCGGACCTGCGTCCGATGGTGCAGCTGGACGGTGGCCGCTTCGCGACCTCCGACCTGAACGACCTGTACCGCCGCGTGATCAACCGCAACAACCGCCTGAAGCGGCTTCTCGACCTCGGCGCGCCCGAGATCATCGTGAACAACGAGAAGCGCATGCTCCAGGAGGCCGTGGACTCGCTGTTCGACAACGGCCGTCGTGGCCGTCCGGTCACCGGCCCGGGCAACCGCCCGCTGAAGTCCCTGAGCGACATGCTCAAGGGCAAGCAGGGTCGTTTCCGTCAGAACCTGCTCGGCAAGCGCGTCGACTACTCGGCCCGTTCGGTCATCGTCGTCGGCCCGCAGCTCAAGCTGCACCAGTGCGGTCTGCCGAAGGCCATGGCGCTGGAGCTCTTCAAGCCGTTCGTGATGAAGCGCCTGGTCGACCTGAACCACGCGCAGAACATCAAGTCGGCCAAGCGCATGGTCGAGCGTGCCCGCCCGGTCGTGTGGGACGTGCTCGAAGAGGTCATCGCCGAGCACCCGGTTCTGCTGAACCGTGCGCCCACGCTGCACCGCCTCGGCATCCAGGCCTTCGAGCCGCAGCTGGTCGAGGGCAAGGCCATCCAGATCCACCCGCTCGTCTGCACCGCGTTCAACGCGGACTTCGACGGTGACCAGATGGCCGTCCACCTGCCGCTCTCCGCGGAGGCGCAGGCCGAGGCCCGCATCCTGATGCTGTCCTCGAACAACATCCTCAAGCCCGCCGACGGTCGTCCGGTGACCATGCCGACCCAGGACATGGTGCTCGGTCTGTTCTTCCTGACCTCCGAGCGCGACCTGGACACGCTCCGTGGCGTGGGCCGCGCCTTCGGCGCGACCTCGGAGGCCGTCATGGCCTTCGACGCCAAGGAGCTGGACCTGCAGGCCCCGATCGACCTGCGTCTGCCGGCCGGCACGGTTCCGCCGCGCGGCTGGACGGCTCCGGTCGACGAGGACGGCAAGCCGACCTGGTCGGAGGGTGAGCCGCTGCGTCTGCGGACGACCCTGGGCCGCGCGCTCTTCAACGAGCTGCTGCCCGAGGACTACCCGTTCGTCGACTACGAGGTCGGCAAGAAGCAGCTCTCGGCGATCGTCAACGACCTGGCCGAGCGCTACCCCAAGGTCACCGTCGCGGCGACCCTGGACAACCTCAAGGCCGCCGGTTTCCACTGGGCCACCCGCTCCGGTGTCACCGTCTCGATCTCGGACGTCGTCGTTCCGCCGACCAAGCCGCAGATCCTGGAGGGCTACGAGGCCCAGGCCGAGAAGGTCCAGAAGCAGTACGAGCGCGGTCTGATCACCCGTGACGAGCGCCAGCAGGAGCTCGTCGCGATCTGGACCAAGGCGACCAACGAGGTCGCCGAGGCGATGAACGCGAACTTCCCGAAGACGAACCCCATCTTCATGATGGTCGACTCGGGTGCTCGTGGAAACATGATGCAGATGCGTCAGATCGCCGGTATGCGTGGTCTGGTGTCGAACGCCAAGAACGAGACGATCGCCCGTCCCATCAAGGCGTCGTTCCGTGAGGGTCTGTCCGTGCTGGAGTACTTCATCTCCACCCACGGTGCCCGTAAGGGTCTCGCCGACACCGCCCTGCGTACCGCCGACTCCGGCTACCTGACTCGTCGTCTGGTCGACGTCTCCCAGGACGTCATCATCCGCGAGGAGGACTGCCAGACGGAGCGCGGTCTCAAGCTGCCGATCGCCAACGTGGCCGCCGACGGCTCGCTGCGCAAGGTCGACAACGTCGAGACCTCGGTCTACGCCCGCACGCTGTCCGAGGACGTCGTGGTCGACGGCCAGGTCATCGCCCCCGCGGGCGTGGACCTGGGCGACGTCATGATCGACGAGCTGGTCCGCCACGGCATCTCCGAGGTCAAGATCCGCTCGATCCTGACCTGTGAGTCCGCCGTCGGCACCTGCGCCATGTGCTACGGCCGCTCGCTGGCCACCGGCAAGCTGGTCGACATCGGTGAGGCGGTCGGCATCATCGCCGCCCAGTCCATCGGTGAGCCCGGTACCCAGCTGACGATGCGTACCTTCCACACCGGCGGTGTGGCCGGTGACGACATCACCCAGGGTCTGCCGCGTGTCGTCGAGCTCTTCGAGGCCCGTAACCCGCGTGGTGTGGCCCCGATCGCGGAGGCGGCCGGCCGCATCCGCATCGAGGACACCGAGAAGACCCGCAAGCTGGTCATCACGCCGGACGACGGCAGCGACGAGATCGCCTACCCGGTCTCCAAGCGCGTCAAGCTGCTGGTCGAGGAGGGCTCCTGGATCGGCGTCGGCGAGAAGCTGACCGCCGGTACCGTGAACCCGCACGACGTGCTGCGCATCATGGGCCAGCGCGCGGTGCAGGTGCACCTGGTGGAGGAAGTCCAGAAGGTCTACAACTCCCAGGGTGTGTCGATCCACGACAAGCACATCGAGATCATCATCCGGCAGATGCTCCGCCGCGTGACGATCATCGAGTCGGGCGACGCCGAGCTGCTCCCGGGCGAGCTCGTCGAGCGCGGCCGCTTCGAGGTCGAGAACCGTCGTGTGGTCTCCGAGGGCGGTCACCCCGCCTCCGGCCGTCCGCAGCTGATGGGTATCACCAAGGCCTCGCTGGCCACCGAGTCCTGGCTGTCGGCCGCCTCCTTCCAGGAGACGACCAGGGTCCTGACGGACGCGGCGATCCACGCCAAGTCCGACCCGCTGCTGGGCCTCAAGGAGAACGTCATCCTCGGTAAGCTCATCCCGGCCGGTACGGGCCTGCCCCGCTACCGCAACATCCGGGTGGAGCCCACGGAGGAGGCGAAGGCCGCGATGTACTCCGCCGTCGGCTACGACGACATGGACTACTCGCCCTTCGGCGCAGGCTCCGGCCAGGCCGTCCCGCTGGACGACTACGACTACGGCCCGTACACGGGCTGACAGCCGCAGACGAAGAGGCCCGGCTCCCCGAAAGGGGAGCCGGGCCTCCGGCGTTCAGTTGCACCTTCAGGGGCGCGGGGCCGTCCGCCTCGCGTGGTTACTCGCGCAGTTCCCCGCGGCCCTGGGTCGAGTGCAGGTGGGCCTTGTCCGCAGCTGCTCGTCCCTGCTCCCAGCCGTCCAGGTCCGAGACCCGGATCGCGCGGCCCTTCTTGATGCTGGGGAAGAGCGCCAGCGTCTGCTCTTCGACGGCTTCCTGGCGGGCCGCCAGGACGGGCAGGAGGTTGCCTGCCGAGGTCTCCGCCTCCGCCTGGGCCGTCGCGGCGGTCAGTCGCTCGCGGATGCGGCTGGCGTAGGCGACCAGGAAGGACTGGCGGAAGGCCTTGCTGCGTCCGCCCTGCTGGACCCTGCCGCTGTTCATCGCGGTGACTCCCTGCACCAGCAGCGAGGTGAAGAGCAGCTCCACCGCGTCCAGGTCGGCCTCGAAGCCGACGACGGTGCAGAAGCCGTTCTGCTTGTCCCAGACCGCCTGGGCGCGGTTCGCGGAGGCGACCGCGTCCAGCAGCAGAGCCTTCGCCGACTCGTACGGGTTGTCGATGCCCACCCGGATCGCCGCAGGCAGCGTGCGGTCCCCGTTGCGCGCCGCGAGCAGCGCCTCGTCGATGCTGTGGCGGGCCATCAGCTCCTGCGCCTTCGCAGTGAAGGCCTCCGCCTCCTCGGCGTAGGTCGTCGCCTCCGCCTTGGCCAGCAGCGCGCGGATCCGCGCCAGTTGCTTCGGCTCGCCGGGCACCGGCGCGGTGAGCACGGCGCCGGACCCGGGCACCGGGCCGACCTGGGTGAGCACCGGGGCCGTGCCCCACAGGCGCAGCAGCTCCAGCAGGTGGATCACCGAGGAGAAGCGGTCCAGGCGCAGCCGCGCGGACGCCGTCCCGAGCCAGTCGGCGTCCTCCGCCCAACCCGGCCGCTCCGCGTCGAGCTCGCGCAGCTGCTCCGCCCAGCGGCGGTCGAACGCCGCGGGGGAGTAGCGGCGGGCCTCCGCCGCGATCAGGTCGACGGCCAGGGAGACGTGGGCCGGCTTCAGCTGCCGACGGGTGAGCCGGACCACGTCGGCCGGCTGCCAGAAGCCGCGCGACCACATGGAGCCGAGCAACTCCTCGGCCTGGCAAAGGAGTTCGCGGTCGACGGCGACGCGTTCGGCGCCCTGCGCGGACAGCCGCGAGGCCCAGTCCTCGACCGCTCGCTCGGCCTGCCGCGGCGGTGCGTACCGGGTGTCCCGCAGTGCCTGCGCGACCAGCTCGCGGGTCCCTGAATCCCTGCTCATACCCCCAGTGTCTCAAGTCGAAAGACGCTGCTCGAAGATCGGACCCCACGCGATCACCAGTCCGGCACACCGGTATGGCAAGCTGTCTCCCCTCAAAGGCCCCCAGCGACAACACGAAGCGAGCACGCCCCATGGCCGACCGCCCCGTGATAACCAAGACCCACCGCACCCTCATCGGTGTGGTGGCCGCCGGCGCGTTCGTCATCGCCGGCATCGGTTTCGCAGGCTCCTACTCCGCTGTCCGCGTGCTTGCCACACGCAAGGGCTTCGGACTCTTCGCCTACGTGTTCCCGATCGGCGTCGACGTCGGCATCGCCGTGCTGCTGGCGCTCGACCTGGTGCTCACCTGGCTGCGCATCCCGTTCCCACTGCTGCGGCAGGCGGCCTGGACGCTGACCGTCGGCACCATCGTCTTCAACGCGGCCTCCTCCGTCGGCGACCCGCTTGCGATGGGGATGCACGCGATCATCCCGCTGCTCTTCATCGTCGTCGTCGAGGCGGCGCGGCACGCCGTCGGCCGGATCGCCGACATCACCGCCGACCGCTACATGGAGTCGGTCCGGCTGTTCCGCTGGATCCTCGCCCCGCTGCCGACCTTCGTGCTCTGGCGGCGGATGAAGCTGTGGGAGCTGCGCTCGTACGACGAGGTCATCCGTCTGGAGCAGAACCGCCTCGTCTACCGGACGCACCTGCGCGCCCAGTACGGCCGTGGCTGGCGCTACCGGGCCCCGCTGGAGCTGCTGCTGCCGCTCAAGCTGGCTCGTTACGGGGTCCCGCTCGACCTGGACGTGGTCCGCGGCCACCGGGACTTCCAGGAGGTCGAGCCGATCGCGGCCCCCGCGCTGGAGGCCCCGGCGCCGCACACCGCACCGCATCCGCAGCCGGTGGACCAGCCCCAGCAGGCGGAGCAGCCGGAGGCGTACGGCTCACCCGTTCGGCCGTACGCGCAGCCGCAGTCTCAGCAACCCCAGCCCCAGCAGGCCCAGCAGCCCGTGCAGCCTCAGCAGCCCCAGCCGCCCGTGCAGCCCCAGGCCGAGTCGCAGCCCTCCGTGGACCCGCTGGTGGTCAACACGCTGCAGACCGTGGTCCGCAACCGTCACCGGCGCCTGCTCAACGTCCCGGACCAGACCGGACAGGCCGTGGGGGAGGACCAGGAGGCCGCCGCGGCCGACCCGTCGACCCGCGGTATCGGCTGGCTGCCGAACCAGCAGCCGCCGTACCCGCCGCCGGGCCCGGAGGCCTGGTTCGCGCCGCAGCGCGAGGGCGAGGAGCCGCTCGACCTGTACTTCGAGGCGCTCACCTCGTTCATGGGGACCTACAACCAGGAACCGGACCCGGGGCAGCTGAGCGAGTACCTGGCCGCCGAGTACGGCGTCCAGGTGTCGCCCGCCCTGCTGGACCGTCACTGGGCGGAGCTCGGCAAGCGGTATGCGGAGAGGGTCGAGACCAGCTCCTGAGCTTCTGTCACAAGCTCGTGACAGCAATGGCCACAGAAGCGCGGCACCATGCGGGATCCCCGCTCGTCTTGCAATATGGGGAGAGCAGGCGAGCGGGGAGGTCGCAGTGTCGATGATGCAGCCGATGCCACCGGGGAATCCGTGGCAGCGCCCTGTCGTCCCGCAGTCCGCGATGCGCGCGTCCCAGGCGGACCGCGAGCGGACCGTGGACGTGTTGAAGGCCGCCTTCGCCGAGGGTCGGCTCAGCACCGACGAGTACCACGACCGCTCCGAGCGCGCCCAGTTCGCGCAGACCTACGGGCAGCTCGGGCTGCTGGTGCAGGACCTGCCGGTCGGGCCGATGCCCACGCCGATGATGTCGCCCCCGCCGGCCTTCGCGGCGATGCCGCCGCCGCAGTCGCTGCCGCCGTACGGCTACATCCCGCCGAACTGGCCTCCGGTCCGTCGGCGCACCAACGGCGCCGCGATAGCGTCGCTGCTGCTCGGCCTGGCTCAGCTGGTCAGTGTCGGGGCGACCGGCCTGCCCGCGCTGATCTGCGGCATCGTCGCCAAGAACCAGCTGCGCACGCGGGACGAGGAGGGGGACGGCATGGCCACGGCCGGCATCATCCTCGGCAGCCTGGGCACGGTCCTGTGGACTTTCTTCTTCCTTCTCGCGATTCGTCACGGCTAGGCTGCCTGCCGACTTGACAGCCGTACATTGCGCCCACATCCATTTGTTTTGACCGGGGCCCTTGCGCTAGGTACGCTCTGACCTTGTGCCTGGGGTGTCCCCGGGTCTCTCGCGCGTGCGTGCACATCGGCCGCCGCGCATGGGATACCGCGCTACCACACATCCGAGCTCTAAGCCAGCTGGGGCATGTGCAGGGAGTCCGACACACCCGACCGCGTGGGTCGGGAGTCGGTGAGACGCACCAGGTTAGTTTCACCAGCCTTGGCACAGAGAATCGGAGATACGGTGCCTACGATCCAGCAGCTGGTCCGAAAGGGCCGGCAGGACAAGGTCGAGAAGAACAAGACGCCCGCACTGAAGGGTTCGCCCCAGCGCCGCGGCGTCTGCACGCGTGTGTACACGACCACCCCGAAGAAGCCGAACTCGGCTCTTCGTAAGGTCGCGCGTGTGCGCCTCACCAGCGGGATCGAGGTCACCGCTTACATTCCGGGTGAGGGTCACAACCTGCAGGAGCACTCCATCGTGCTCGTGCGTGGCGGTCGTGTGAAGGACCTGCCGGGTGTGCGTTACAAGATCATCCGCGGCTCCCTTGACACCCAGGGTGTCAAGAACCGCAAGCAGGCCCGCAGCCGCTACGGCGCCAAGAAGGAGAAGTAAAAAATGCCTCGTAAGGGCCCTGCCCCGAAGCGCCCGGTCATCATCGACCCGGTTTACGGCTCCCCTGTGGTGACCCAGCTCGTCAACAAGATCCTCCTGCACGGCAAGCGCTCCACCGCCGAGCGCATCGTGTACGGCGCCCTCGAGGGCGTCCGCGAGAAGACCGGCAACGACCCGGTGGTCGCGCTCAAGCGCGCCCTGGAGAACGTCAAGCCGACTCTCGAGGTCAAGTCCCGCCGTGTCGGTGGCGCCACCTACCAGGTGCCGGTCGAGGTCAAGCCGGGCCGCGCCAACACGCTGGCCCTGCGCTGGCTGGTCGGTTACTCCCGCGCCCGTCGCGAGAAGACCATGACCGAGCGTCTCCTCAACGAGATCCTGGACGCCAGCAACGGTCTGGGTGCCTCCGTGAAGCGTCGTGAGGACACCCACAAGATGGCCGAGTCCAACAAGGCCTTCGCGCACTACCGCTGGTAGTCCGAACCCCGTCACTCAAAGACAGAGAGAGAACGAGCCACCATGGCTGCAACCTCCCTTGACCTGGCCAGGACCCGCAACATCGGGATCATGGCCCACATCGACGCGGGCAAGACCACCACGACCGAGCGCATCCTGTTCTACACCGGTGTGTCTTACAAGATCGGTGAGGTCCACGACGGCGCTGCCACGATGGACTGGATGGAGCAGGAGCAGGAGCGCGGCATCACGATCACGTCGGCCGCGACGACCTGTCACTGGACCGTCGACGGCGTCGACAACACCATCAACATCATCGACACCCCGGGTCACGTCGACTTCACCGTCGAGGTGGAGCGTTCGCTCCGCGTGCTCGACGGCGCCGTGACGGTGTTCGACGGTGTGGCCGGTGTCGAGCCGCAGTCCGAGACGGTGTGGCGTCAGGCCGACCGTTACGGCGTCCCGCGCATCTGCTTCGTGAACAAGCTGGACCGCACCGGCGCGGAGTTCTTCCGCTGTGTCGACTCCATCGTCGACCGCCTGGGCGCCACCCCGCTGGTCATGCAGCTGCCGATCGGTGCCGAGTCCGACTTCACCGGTGTCGTCGACCTGGTGAAGATGAAGGCCCTGGTCTGGTCCGCCGAGGCGACCAAGGGCGAGATGTACGACACCGTCGACATCCCGGCCTCGCACACCGAGCTCGCCGAGGAGTACCGGGCCAAGCTGCTCGAGACCTCCGCCGAGGGCGACGACGAGCTGATGGAGCTCTTCCTCGAGGGCCAGGAGCCCACCGAGGAGCAGCTCATCGCCGGCATCCGCCGCGGCACGCTCGCCAGCAACTTCACCCCGGTCTTCTGCGGCACCGCGTTCAAGAACAAGGGCGTCCAGCCCCTGCTCGACGCGGTCGTGAAGTACCTGCCGTCGCCGCTGGACGTCGAGTCCATCATCGGTCACAAGCCGGGCGACGAGTCGGTCGAGATCACCCGCAAGGCGTCGGACGACGAGCCGCTGGCCGCGCTGGCGTTCAAGATCATGTCTGACCCGCACCTGGGCAAGCTCACCTTCGTCCGCGTGTACTCCGGCCGCCTCGAGGCGGGCACCCAGGTGCTCAACTCGGTCAAGGGCAAGAAGGAGCGCATCGGCAAGATCTACCGCATGCACGCGAACAAGCGTGAGGAGATCGACTCGGTGGGCGCCGGCGACATCGTCGCCGTCATGGGCCTGAAGCAGACCACCACCGGTGAGACGCTGAGCGACGACAAGAACCAGGTGATCCTGGAGTCCATGGACTTCCCGGCCCCGGTCATCCGCGTCGCCATCGAGCCCAAGTCCAAGGGTGACCAGGAGAAGCTGGGTGTCGCCATCCAGCGTCTCGCGGAGGAGGACCCCTCCTTCCAGGTCAACACGGACGAGGAGACCGGCCAGACCATCATCGCGGGTATGGGCGAGCTGCACCTCGAGGTGCTGGTCGACCGTATGAAGCGTGAGTTCAAGGTCGAGGCCAACGTCGGCAAGCCGCAGGTCGCGTACCGCGAGACGATCCGCAAGGCCGTCGAGCGCATTGACTACACCCACAAGAAGCAGACGGGTGGCTCCGGTCAGTTCGCCAAGGTCCAGATCGCGATCGAGCCGCTGGAGTCCGGCGAGGGCTACGAGTTCGTGAACGCCGTCACCGGTGGTCGCGTGCCTCGTGAGTACATCCCCTCGGTCGACGCCGGTGCGCAGGAGGCCATGGAGTTCGGCATCCTCGCCGGCTACCCGCTCCAGGGCGTCCGCGTGACGCTGCTGGACGGTGCGTCGCACGACGTCGACTCCTCCGAGCTCGCGTTCAAGATCGCCGGTTCGATGGCGTTCAAGGAGGGTGCTCGCAAGGCGTCCCCCGTGCTGCTCGAGCCGATGATGGCCGTTGAGGTCACCACGCCCGAGGACTACATGGGCGACGTCATCGGCGACATCAACTCGCGCCGTGGCCAGATCCAGGCCATGGACGAGCGTTCCGGCGCCCGCGTCGTCAAGGCGCTCGTCCCGCTGTCCGAGATGTTCGGCTACGTCGGCGACCTGCGCAGCAAGACCTCGGGTCGCGCCAGCTACTCCATGCAGTTCGACTCGTACGCCGAGGTTCCCAAGAACGTGGCGGAAGAGATCGTGGCAAAGGCCAAGGGCGAGTAAGTACCTCGCATACCGGGATTTCCCGGTGCGAAACCTCGCATAGGCTGTACGGAGGTGGTCCTGGGGTCCACGTGACGTCGCGTGATGCACGTGATGTGTGGACCCCGGGCTCCTTCGGCCCCCCACCCCAGACCACCTGACGTCGAACGGCGTACAGAAACTGTCCTCAGGAGGACCCCAAAGTGGCTAAGGCCAAGTTCGAGCGAGTCAAGCCGCACGTCAACATCGGCACCATCGGTCACATTGACCACGGCAAGACGACCCTGACTGCCGCGATCACCAAGGTGCTGCACGACGCGTACCCGGAGATCAACCCCTTCACGCCGTTCGACCAGATCGACAAGGCGCCGGAGGAGCGTCAGCGCGGTATCACCATCTCCATCGCGCACGTCGAGTACCAGACCGAGGCGCGTCACTACGCCCACGTCGACTGCCCGGGTCACGCGGACTACATCAAGAACATGATCACCGGTGCCGCCCAGATGGACGGCGCGATCCTGGTCGTGGCCGCCACCGACGGCCCGATGCCGCAGACCAAGGAGCACGTCCTCCTGGCCCGCCAGGTCGGCGTCCCCTACATCGTCGTCGCCCTGAACAAGGCCGACATGGTGGACGACGAGGAGATCCTGGAGCTCGTCGAGCTCGAGGTCCGCGAGCTGCTCTCCGAGTACGAGTTCCCGGGCGACGACCTCCCGGTCGTCCGCGTCTCCGCGCTGAAGGCGCTGGAGGGCGACAAGGAGTGGGGCGACAAGCTCCTCGGCCTGATGCACGCGGTCGACGAGGCCATCCCGACCCCCGAGCGTGACGTCGACAAGCCGTTCCTGATGCCGATCGAGGACGTCTTCACGATCACCGGTCGTGGCACCGTCGTCACCGGTCGTATCGAGCGTGGTGTCCTGAAGGTCAACGAGACCGTCGACATCATCGGCATCAAGACCACCAAGACCACCACCACGGTCACGGGCATCGAGATGTTCCGCAAGCTGCTCGACGAGGGCCAGGCCGGTGAGAACGTCGGTCTGCTGCTCCGTGGCATCAAGCGCGAGGACGTCGAGCGCGGCCAGGTCATCATCAAGCCGGGTTCGGTCACGCCGCACACCGACTTCGAGGCCCAGGCCTACATCCTGTCGAAGGACGAGGGTGGCCGCCACACCCCGTTCTTCAACAACTACCGCCCGCAGTTCTACTTCCGTACCACGGACGTGACCGGCGTCGTGACCCTCCCCGAGGGCACCGAGATGGTCATGCCGGGCGACAACACCGCCATGACGGTCGCGCTGATCCAGCCGGTCGCCATGGAGGAGGGCCTGAAGTTCGCCATCCGTGAGGGTGGCCGTACCGTCGGCGCCGGCCAGGTCACCAAGATCGTCAAGTAATTGACATCTCGCTGATCTAGCGTCAGAAACCCCCCACCGGTTTACCGGTGGGGGGTTTCCGCATGTCGCGCCGGTCACGTGCGTCGGCTTGATTGGCGTCCGCGCTGTCCGGTATGGCACACTAGTCAAGTTGCTCGGTTGAGCGCCGATGTTGCGCGCCTCCGCTTTGCTCCGGCCCCTTGGGTCGGTGGCTGGGGTCGGAGGACCGAAAGCGAGTCCCACAGTACTCGTCGTGCCCGTGATGGCCGTTTGTCTGTGATCCAGCACGTCTGGACGAGACGCGGCAGCTGCGGCGCGAAAGTACGGGAATCTTTCGGGAAGCGTAGGCAAAGGCGCCGATCCGGTGTTTCCGCCAAGGCTTCATTGCGAAGGCGAGTACGACACGCCCGACCGCGTGGGTCGGCGAAACGCCCCTGAGGGTTCCACCCGGAGCCCGCAGGCGTAGAGGCAGCAGAGACAGAAGGACTACGAAGTAGCCATGGCGGGACAGAAGATCCGCATCCGGCTCAAGGCCTACGACCACGAGGTCATCGACTCCTCGGCGAAGAAGATCGTCGAGACGGTGACGCGTACTGGTGCGCAGGTCGCGGGCCCGGTGCCGCTGCCCACTGAGAAGAACGTGTACTGCGTCATCCGCTCGCCGCACAAGTACAAGGACTCGCGCGAGCACTTCGAGATGCGCACGCACAAGCGCCTGATCGACATCCTCGACCCGACGCCCAAGACCGTTGACTCTCTGATGCGACTCGACCTGCCGGCCGGTGTCGACATCGAGATCAAGCTCTGAGGGGCGTGAGCTGAGAATGGCTAAGCAGATCAAGGGCATCCTGGGCGAGAAGCTCGGCATGACGCAGGTCTGGGACGAGAACAACCGCATCGTCCCGGTGACCGTCGTCAAGGCCGGCCCGAACGTCGTGACCCAGGTCCACACCGCCGATGGCACCGGCTACGACGCCGTGCAGATCGGCTTCGGCGACATCGACCCGCGCAAGGTGAACAAGCCCCTCGCGGGTCACTTCGCCAAGGCCGGCGTGACCCCGCGCCGCCACCTGGTCGAGCTGCGCACGACCGACGCCTCCGAGTACACCCTCGGCCAGGAGATCACCGCTGAGGTGTTCGAGGCCGGTGCCCGCGTCGACGTGACCGGCACCAGCAAGGGCAAGGGCTTCGCCGGTGTCATGAAGCGTCACAACTTCAAGGGCCTCGGCGCCGGCCACGGCGTGCAGCGCAAGCACCGCTCGCCCGGCTCCATCGGTGGCTGCGCCACCCCGGGTCGCGTCTTCAAGGGTCTGAAGATGGCCGGCCGTATGGGCCACGAGCGTGTCACCACGCAGAACCTGACCGTCCACGCCGTTGACGCGGAGAAGGGTCTGCTGCTCATCAAGGGCGCCGTCCCCGGTCCGAACGGCGGCCTCGTCCTGGTCCGCACTGCGGCGAAGGGGGCCTGAAGTAATGAGCACCATCAACGTTCTCTCCCCCGCGGGTGAGACCGTCGGCACCGTCGAGCTGCCGGCTGAGATCTTCGACGCCAAGGTCAGCGTTCCGCTGATGCACCAGGTGGTCGTCGCTCAGCTCGCCGCTGCTCGTCAGGGCACGCACAAGGCGAAGAGCCGCGGCGAGGTCCGTGGTGGCGGCAAGAAGCCGTACCGCCAGAAGGGCACCGGCCGCGCCCGCCAGGGTTCGACCCGTGCGCCGCAGTTCGCCGGTGGTGGCGTCGTGCACGGTCCCGTGCCGCGTGACTACTCGCAGCGGACCCCGAAGAAGATGAAGGCCGCCGCTCTGCGTGGCGCCCTGACCGACCGGGCCCGCAACGCTCGCATCCACGTCGTCACCGGCGTGACCGCGACCGAGGCGCCGTCCACCAAGGCTGCCCGCACGCTGCTCGGCAAGATCAGCGAGCGCAAGAACGTCCTGCTGGTCGTCGAGCGTGACGACGAGCTGTCGCTCCTCAGCGCCCGCAACCTGCCGACCGTGCACATCCTGGACGCCGGTCAGCTGAACACCTACGACGTGCTCGTCTCCGACGACGTGGTCTTCACCCAGGCCGCCTTCGAGCGTTTCGTGGCCGGTCCGGTCGCGTCCGCCAAGGCTGTCGCTGCTGAGGGCGAGCTCGATGGGAGCGCCGCCTGATGAGCGAGATCACGAGCAAGACGTACACGGACCCCCGTGACGTCCTGATCAAGCCGGTCATCTCCGAGAAGAGCTACGCGCTCCTCGACGAGTCGAAGTACACGTTCATCGTGTCGCCGGACGCCAACAAGACGCAGATCAAGCAGGCCGTCGAGGCGGTCTTCTCGGTCAAGGTCGCCAACGTGAACACGATCAACCGCAAGGGCAAGCGCAAGCGCTCCCGCACCGGTTTCGGCAAGCGCAAGGACACCAAGCGCGCCATCGTGACGCTGGCAGAGGGCAGCATCGACATCTTCGGGAACGCCCCGGCCGCCTGAGGCGCCAGGGAATCCCGTAACGGTTAAGGACAGAAGAAGCCATGGGCATCCGCAAGTACAAGCCGACAACGCCGGGCCGTCGCGGCTCCAGCGTTGCCGACTTTGTCGAGATCACGCGGTCCGAGCCGGAGAAGTCGCTGGTCCGCCCGCTGCACAGCAAGGGCGGTCGCAACAACACCGGTCGCGTGACCGTTCGCCACCAGGGTGGCGGCCACAAGCGCGCGTACCGTGTGATCGACTTCCGTCGTCACGACAAGGACGGCGTCCCGGCCAAGGTCGCGCACATCGAGTACGACCCGAACCGCACCGCGCGCATCGCGCTGCTGCACTACGCAGACGGCGAGAAGCGCTACATCATCGCTCCGGCCAAGCTCGGCCAGGGCGACCGGGTTGAGGCCGGCCCCAACGCCGACATCAAGCCGGGCAACAACCTCCCGCTGCGCAACATCCCCGTGGGTACCGTCATCCACGCGGTGGAGCTGCGTCCGGGCGGCGGCGCCAAGCTGGCCCGCTCCGCCGGTTCCAGCATCCAGCTGCTCGCGCGTGAGGGCGTCTACGCCCACCTGCGCATGCCGTCGGGCGAGGTCCGCCTCGTCGACGCGCGCTGCCGGGCGACCGTTGGCGAGGTCGGCAACGCCGAGCAGTCCAACATCAACTGGGGTAAGGCCGGCCGTATGCGCTGGAAGGGCGTCCGCCCGACCGTGCGTGGTGTCGCCATGAACCCGATCGACCACCCGCACGGTGGTGGTGAGGGTAAGACCTCCGGTGGTCGCCACCCGGTTTCGCCGTGGGGCCAGAAGGAGGGTCGCACTCGCAAGCCGAAGAAGGCGAGCGACAAGCTGATCGTCCGCCGCCGCAAGACGAACAAGAAGCGCTAGGAGCAGTCTCGATGCCGCGCAGTCTCAAGAAGGGTCCCTTCGTCGACGACCACCTGATGAAGAAGGTGGACAGTCAGAACGAGGCCGGTACCCAGAACGTCATCAAGACCTGGTCCCGTCGCTCCATGATCGTTCCGGCGATGCTGGGGCACACCCTCGCGGTGCACGACGGCCGCAAGCACATCCCGGTGTTCGTCACCGAGTCGATGGTCGGCCACAAGCTCGGCGAGTTCGCGCCGACCCGCACGTTCAAGGGTCACGTCAAGGACGACCGCAAGTCCAAGCGTCGCTGACCTGCGAAGCGAAGACACGATGACCAACACCATCAAGGGGACAACCATGGAAGCCAGGGCTCAGGCGCGGTACATCCGCGTGACGCCCATGAAGGCCCGCCGCGTGGTGGACCTTGTCCGTGGCATGAATGCCACGGAGGCCCAGGCGGTCCTGCGATTCGCTCCGCAGGCCGCTTCGGTGCCCGTTCTCAAGGTGCTCAACAGCGCCGTTGCGAACGCCGCGCACAACTACAACCACAACGACGTCGACAGCCTCTACATCGCTGAGGCGTTCGTCGACGAGGGCCCGACCCTCAAGCGTTTCCGTCCGCGGGCCCAGGGCCGCGCGTACCGGATCCGCAAGCGGACGAGCCACATCACCGTGGTCGTCGCGTCGAAGGAAGGGACCCGGTAATGGGCCAGAAGGTTAACCCGCACGGGTTCCGCCTCGGCATCACCACGGACTTCAAGTCCCGCTGGTACGCCGACAAGCTGTACAAGGACTACGTCAAGGAAGACGTCGCGATCCGTCGCATGATGACGTCCGGCATGGAGCGCGCCGGTATCTCGAAGGTTGAGATCGAGCGCACCCGTGACCGCGTGCGGGTGGACATCCACACCGCCCGCCCGGGCATCGTCATCGGCCGCCGCGGCACCGAGGCCGACCGCATCCGCGGCGACCTCGAGAAGCTGACCGGCAAGCAGGTCCAGCTGAACATCCTCGAGGTCAAGAACCCCGAGCTGGACGCCCAGCTCGTGGCTCAGGGCGTCGCGGAGCAGCTGTCCTCCCGCGTCTCCTTCCGTCGCGCCATGCGTAAGAGCATGCAGGGCACGATGAAGTCCGGTGCCAAGGGCATCAAGATCCAGTGCTCCGGCCGTCTGGGCGGCGCTGAGATGTCCCGCAGCGAGTTCTACCGCGAGGGTCGTGTGCCGCTGCACACGCTCCGCGCCAACGTGGACTACGGCTTCTTCGAGGCCAAGACCACCTTCGGTCGCATCGGCGTGAAGGTGTGGATCTACAAGGGTGATGTCAAGAACATCGCCGAGGTCCGCGCCGACAACGCCGCTGCCAAGGCCGGGAACCGTCCGCCGCGTGCGGGTGGCCCGGGCGAGCGCCCCCGTCGGGGCGGCGACCGTCCCGCCGGCGGCCGTGGCCGCCGTCCGCAGCAGCAGAACACCGAGGCCGCCGCTCCCGCGGCGACCGAGGCTCCCGCTGCGGCTGAGACCACTACGGAGGCCTGACCATGCTGATCCCTCGCAGGGTCAAGCACCGCAAGCAGCACCACCCCAAGCGTCGTGGTGCGGCCAAGGGCGGTACCGAGGTTACGTTCGGCGAGTGGGGCCTGCAGGCCGTCACCCCGGCGTATGTGACGAACCGGCAGATCGAGTCCGCTCGTATCTCCATCACGCGTCACATCAAGCGTGGCGGCAAGGTGTGGATCAACATCTACCCGGACCGTCCGCTGACGAAGAAGCCTGCCGAGACCCGCATGGGTTCCGGTAAGGGTTCGCCGGAGTGGTGGATCGCCAACGTGCACCCGGGTCGGGTCATGTTCGAGCTGTCCTACCCGAACGAGAAGATGGCTCGTGAGGCGCTGACGCGCGCGGCTCACAAGCTCCCGATGAAGTGCCGGATCGTCCGGCGCGAGGCAGGTGAGAGCTGATGGCCGGCACCAAGGCTGCTGAGCTCCGTGAGCTGGACAACGAGGGTCTCGTTGCGCAGCTGCGTGAGCGCAAGGAGGAGCTGTTCAACCTCCGCTTCCAGGCGGCGACCGGGCAGCTCGACAACCACGGGCGGCTCAAGCTCGTCAAGAAGGACATCGCGCGGATCTACACCCTGATGCGCGAGCGCGAGCTGGGCATCGACACGGTGAAGGACGCCTGATGACTGAGAACACCAACGAGACGCGCGGTTTCCGCAAGACCCGTGAGGGTCTCGTCGTCAGCGACAAGATGGACAAGACCGTCGTCGTCGCCGTCGAGGACCGCGTCAAGCACGCGCTGTACGGCAAGGTCATCCGCCGTACCAACAAGCTGAAGGCGCACGACGAGGCCAACGCCTGCGGTGTCGGCGACCGTGTTCTCCTCATGGAGACCCGTCCGCTGTCCGCGACGAAGCGCTGGCGCGTCGTCGAGATCCTCGAGAAGGCCAAGTAACGAACGCGATTGGGTGCCGTCGTATGTGCCCGAGGCCCCGCCCCTGAAAAGGGGTCAGGGGTGCTCGGGTGAGCAGCGGCGGGCCCGGTCCCGATCGTTGACGATCAGGAGAAAGACGTGATCCAGCAGGAGTCGCGACTGCGTGTCGCCGACAACACGGGCGCGAAGGAGATCCTTTGCATCCGCGTTCTCGGTGGCTCCGGCCGGCGCTACGCGGGTATCGGCGACGTCATCGTGGCGACCGTCAAGGACGCGATCCCCGGTGGCAACGTGAAGAAGGGTGACGTGGTCAAGGCCGTCGTCGTCCGGACCGTGAAGGAGCGCCGTCGTCCGGACGGTTCCTACATCCGGTTCGACGAGAACGCCGCCGTCATCCTCAAGAACACCGAGGGTGACCCCCGTGGCACCCGCATCTTCGGCCCCGTCGGCCGTGAGCTGCGCGAGAAGAAGTTCATGAAGATCATCTCGCTTGCGCCGGAGGTGCTGTAACCGATGGCAGGCATGAAGATCAAGAAGGGTGACCTGGTCCAGGTCATCACCGGCAAGGACAAGGGCAAGCAGGGCAAGGTCATCCAGGCCTTCCCGACGGAGTCCAAGGTCCTCGTCGAGGGTGTCAACCGGGTCAAGAAGCACACCAAGGCCACGCCCACCGCGAACGGCTCGAAGGCCGGCGGCATCGTGACCGTCGAGGCCCCGATCCACGTGAGCAACGTTCAGCTCGTTGTGGAGAAGGACGGCAAGAAGGTCGTCACCCGCGTCGGCTACCGATTCGACGAGCAGGGCAACAAGATCCGCGTTGCCAAGCGCACCGGTGAGGACATCTGATGACCGACACCTCGACCCCGAAGGTCAGCCCCCGTCTCAAGGAGCGCTACCGCTCCGAGATCAAGGGTCAGCTGAACGAGCAGTTTGCTTACGAGAACGTCATGCTGATCCCCGGCCTGGTCAAGGTCGTGGTCAACATGGGTGTGGGCGACGCCGCCCGCGACTCGAAGCTGATCGACGGTGCGGTCAAGGACCTCACCGCGATCACCGGCCAGAAGCCGACCGTGACCAAGGCTCGCAAGAGCATCGCGCAGTTCAAGCTGCGTGAGGGTCAGCCGATCGGCGCCCACGTCACCCTTCGTGGTGACCGCATGTGGGAGTTCCTGGACCGCCTGATCTCGCTGGCGCTCCCGCGTATCCGCGACTTCCGTGGTCTGTCGCCGAAGCAGTTCGACGGCAAGGGCAACTACACCTTCGGTCTGACCGAGCAGGTCATGTTCCACGAGATCGACCCCGACAAGGTCGACCGCACCCGTGGTATGGACATCACCGTGGTGACCACCGCCCAGACCGACGACGAGGGCCGGGCACTGCTGCGGGCTCTCGGCTTCCCGTTCAAGGAGAGCTGACCCATGGCGAAGAAGGCGCTGATCGCCAAGGCGGAGCGCAAGCCGAAGTTCGGCGTCCGGGGCTACACCCGGTGCCAGCGCTGCGGCCGTCCGCACTCCGTGTACCGCAAGTTCGGCCTCTGCCGTGTCTGCCTTCGTGAGATGGCGCACCGCGGCGAGCTGCCGGGCGTGACCAAGAGCTCCTGGTAATCCTCCAGAAGCTTTGAGGTAAGCAACCTCGGAACAGCCGGGCTCCCGGCCTCCTGTAACCTTTGGAGGTCGGGGCCCGTGCTGCCCCGAATTCGTCTTACTACACCGCAGGTCCCGTGCCCCTTTACGCAAACGAGGCGCGCGGAAACCACGGTGAGAGAGGCCACAGGCCATCATGACCATGACCGACCCGATCGCAGACATGCTGACGCGTCTGCGAAACGCGAACTCGGCCTACCACGACTCCGTCGTGATGCCCCACTCGAAGATCAAGACTCACATCGCTGAGATCCTCAAGCAGGAGGGTTACATCACCTCCTGGAAGGTCGAGGACCCGAGCGAGGGCGAGGTCGGCAAGAAGCTGACCATCGACCTCAAGTTCGGCCCGAACCGTGAGCGCTCGATCGCGGGCATCAAGCGGATCTCGAAGCCGGGTCTGCGGGTCTACACCAAGTCCACCGCTATGCCGAAGGTGCTCGGCGGCCTGGGCGTGGCGATCATCTCCACGTCGCAGGGTCTGCTCACCGGCCAGCAGGCTGCCAAGAAGGGCGTGGGTGGGGAAGTCCTCGCCTACGTCTGGTAACTAAGGGAAACGGAGGTACAGCAATGTCTCGCATTGGACGGCTGCCCATCCCGGTTCCCGCCGGCGTGGACGTCACCATCGATGGCCGGACGGTCTCGGTGAAGGGCCCCAAGGGCTCCCTCACCCACTCCGTCGCCGCGCCGATCGAGATCGCGAAGGCTGAGGACGGCACTCTCGTCGTCTCCCGCCCGAACGACGAGCGCATGTCGAAGGCCCTGCACGGCCTGACCCGCACGCTGGTGGCGAACATGATCACCGGCGTGACCGCGGGCTACCGCAAGTCGCTCGAGATCAGCGGTGTTGGTTACCGCGTCGCGGCGAAGGGCTCCGACATGGAGTTCTCCCTCGGCTACAGCCACCCGATCCTGGTCCCGGCCCCGGAGGGCATCTCCTTCGTGGTCGAGTCGCCGACCAAGTTCCACGTGGACGGCATCGACAAGCAGAAGGTCGGCGAGGTCGCCGCGAAGATCCGCAAGCTGCGCAAGCCCGACCCGTACAAGGCCAAGGGCGTGAAGTACGCGGGCGAGGTCATCCGCCGCAAGGTCGGAAAGAGTGGTAAGTAACCCATGACTGTCGGTGTGAAGATCGGCAAGGGCAACGGCTACAAGGCCGCCGCCCGCAAGCGCCGCGCCATCCGCGTCCGCAAGCGCGTCTCCGGTACTCCGGTTCGTCCGCGCCTCGTGGTCTCCCGGTCCAACCGCCACATCGTGGCGCAGGTGATCGACGACCTCGCGGGCCACACCCTGGCTTCGGCGTCCACCCTCGACGTGTCCATCAAGGGCAACGAGGCTGACAAGACCGAGCAGGCCAAGAAGGTCGGAGCCCTGGTCGCCGAGCGCGCCAAGGCTGCCGGTATCGAGCAGGTCGTCTTCGACCGCGCGGGCAACCAGTACGCCGGCCGCATCGCGGCCCTGGCGGACGCCGCCCGTGAGGCCGGTCTGGACTTCTGACCCGCTGGCCACAGGCTGACGGACGTAAACGAGAGAGGTAATCCAATGGCTGGACCCCAGCGCCGCGGCAGCGGCGCCGGCGGCGGCACCGGCGGTGGCGAGCGGCGTGACCGTAAGCGTGACGGTCGTGACGGCGGCGCTGCCGTCGAGAAGACCGCCTACGTCGAGCGCGTCGTAGCGATCAACCGTGTCGCCAAGGTTGTCAAGGGTGGTCGTCGCTTCTCCTTCACCGCGCTGGTCGTGGTGGGCGATGGCGAGGGCACCGTGGGTGTCGGTTACGGCAAGGCCAAGGAGGTGCCGGCCGCCATCGCCAAGGGTGTGGAGGAGGCCAAGAAGCACTTCTTCAAGGTCCCCCGTATCCAGGGCACCATCCCTCACCCCATCCAGGGTGAGAAGGCCGCGGGCGTCGTCCTGCTCAAGCCGGCTTCCCCGGGTACCGGCGTTATCGCCGGTGGTCCGGTGCGTGCCGTGCTCGAGTGCGCCGGCGTTCACGACATCCTGTCGAAGTCCCTGGGCTCCGACAACGCGATCAACATCGTCCACGCGACCGTGGCCGCGCTGAAGGGCCTTTCGCGCCCCGAGGAGATCGCCGCCCGTCGTGGTCTGCCGCTGGAGGACGTTGCTCCGGCCGCGCTGCTGCGCGCCCGGGCTGCTGGGCAGGGGGCTGCGTAATGGCTCGCCTGAAGATCACCCAGGTCAAGTCCTACATCGGTAGCAAGCAGAACCACCGTGACACCCTGCGTTCGCTTGGTCTCAAGCGCATGCACGACGTGGTCGTGAAGGAGGACCGTCCCGAGATCCGCGGGATGGCCCAGACCGTCCGCCACCTCGTCACGGTCGAGGAGGTGGACTGAGATGGCGGAGCAGAACCCGCTGAAGATCCACAACCTGCGTCCCGCCCCGGGTGCCAAGACCGCCAAGACCCGTGTCGGTCGTGGTGAGGCGTCCAAGGGTAAGACCGCTGGTCGTGGTACCAAGGGCACCAAGGCCCGTTACCAGGTTCCGCAGCGCTTCGAGGGTGGGCAGATGCCCCTCCACATGCGTCTGCCGAAGCTGAAGGGCTTCAAGAACCCGTTCCGCGTCGAGTTCCAGGTCGTGAACCTCGACAAGCTGGCCGCGCTCTACCCGCAGGGTGGCGAGGTCACGGTCGAGGACCTGGTCGCGAAGGGTGCGGTTCGTAAGAACGCGCTCGTCAAGGTGCTCGGCACCGGCGAGATCTCCGTGGCGCTGCAGGTGTCGGTGGACGCCGTCTCCGGCTCCGCCGCCGAGAAGATCACCGCCGCCGGCGGCACGGTGACCGAGCTCATCTGAGCTCGTCGCTGACACTCGGGCCCGGCTTCCCCTTCGGGGGGAGCCGGGCCCGATGCTTTTCCCTGTGTCAGTCCTGTACCAGCAGGCCGACCGTCAGGCCCTTCACGTGGTCCGTCTTGAGGACCGTGTAGTGCGCGCGCAGGGCGTCCTGCTGGGACCGGGGGAGACCGGCGAGCGGGTCGTGGGTGTGGCCGAAGGTGACGACCCAGACCCGCGGAGCGCCGTCGAGGCAGGCCGCCGGGTCGGCGCACTCGGTGGGCACCAGGTCGTCGCGGGCGACGGCCGTCCGCGCGAGGAAGAGGTCCTTCGGGTGCGCCTTCGCCGGGAGGTAGTAGTCGAGGCCCAGGTCGAGCATGTAGACCGACGCGCCGCCCCGTTCCGGGACCATCGCGTCGCCCGGCCGGTACCCGGCGGCGATGGTGCGGGCGGCGTCGCGCCAGTCCGTGCCGGTGTGGCCCCACAGACCGCTCTGCTGCCGCAGGCCGGTGAAGGCGAGCGCGGCGACCACGACGACCGCGGCCGGGGCGGTCCAGCGGGCTCGCAGGAGGCGCTCGGCGCCCGCGCCGGCCAGGACGGTCCACAGGGGGACCGTGAAGAGCAGGTAGCGCTCCACCCAGTAGGAGTTGGACCCCTGGGAGGCGATCCAGACGGCCACGATCGGCAGGAACGGCACCGGCAGGTAGCGCAGGCCGTCCCGGGTCGTGCAGGCGACCAGCGCCAGCACCAGCAGCGCGATGCTGACCGGCCACGCGAAGGTGAGGTCGTGGATCATGCCGGGGAAGGCCAGCAGGTTCGGCCTCTGGATCCAGCTGATCTGCCGCCCCGACTCCGCGCGGCCCGCGAGCAGCAGGGGCGCCAGCAGGGCCAGCGCCAGCACCGTCGCGGCCAGCAGGCCGCGCCAGGCGCGGCGGCGGCGCGTCCGCACGAGCCACAGGTGGGAGGTGAGCACCGCCAGGGCGACGAGGTGCAGCAGGCCGGTCAGGACGAGCGCGCCCGCGTAGCCGAGCCATTCCAGGCGCATCCTGCGCCGCGACCAGTCCGGCTTGCAGTCGAGGATGCGCACCAGCTGCCAGGTGGCCAGCACCGCGGCCGCCGTGACCATGCCGTAGGACCGCGCCTCCTGGGCGTACCGCAGGACTGCCGGGACCAGGGCGAAGAGCAGGCCCGCCCACAGGCCGGCCCGTGCACCGAACAGGCGCTTGCCGAGCGCCGCCGTGAGGCCCGCGGTGAGGCCGACGGCCAGCACGCTGGGCGTGCGCAGGGCCACGGCGGAGTCGCCGAACACCGCCGTCCAGCCGTGCAGGAAGACGTAGTAGGCGCCGGAGACGGCGTCGACGTTGCCCAGCAGACCCCACAACTGTCCGAGGCTGCGGCTGGTCGCGCTCCAGGTGGCGAGTTCGTCACGCCAGAGCAGCGGGCGCCCGAGATGCCGGAAACCGAGCAGGAGCGCCAATACGGCGGGAGGAAGCCATACGGGCGTGCGTCGGAGCGCGCGGAGCAGCAAAGAAAGCCTCGGTCGTTCGATTGGGCGTCCCCCGGATGGAGTCCTGTCTACCAGTCCGGGATGCGCCGACGTGGGCCTCGAGGCGCTGTTCATGGGCAATTCACGACTCAATTACTCCTAAGGAGCACCGGGCGGGTGGACAGACGGTGGACAGAACGGACAAGTGCCTCGTTCGGTCTTGTGCAAAGGTCGTCAGCAGAGGAACTGGTCCTACCCCGCCTGGGTTCCGTGCTTCTTTCACGCGGCCACTGGCTGTTAGAGTCCGTGGAGTCCACTTGTAGGTTGGCCCCCCGTCTCGGTACAAGCCGCAACCCGGCAGTACCACCCAGACGGCGCCCCCCTGATCCACCGTCCCTCCCCGCCGCAGTCGGCCGGGAGCAGCAGGAGGCCCCGTGCTCACCGCGTTCGCCCGGGCGTTCAAGACGCCCGACCTGCGCAAGAAGCTGCTGTTCACGCTGGGCATCATGGTCGTGTTCCGGATGGGCGCGCACATCCCTGTGCCGGGCGTGAACTACGCGGGCGTGCAGCAGTGCCTCACGAACATGAACAAGGGCGGCGGCAACCAGCTGCTCGGCCTGGTGAACCTGTTCTCCGGCGGCGCGCTGCTGCAGATCACCGTCTTCGCGCTCGGGATCATGCCGTACATCACGTCGAGCATCATCCTGCAGCTGCTGACCGTCGTGATTCCGCGCCTCGACGCCCTCAAGAAGGAGGGCCAGGCCGGTCAGGCGAAGATCACGCAGTACACGCGTTACCTGACCATCGCCCTCGCGATCCTCCAGGCGACCGCGATCTCCGCGACCGCCCAGAACGGCGCGCTCTTCGGCAGCGCCTGCTCGGGCAGCACCGTCGTCCCGAACCAGTCGGTCTTCACCGTGGCCACCATGGTCATCACGATGACCGCCGGCACCACCGTCATCATGTGGCTCGGTGAGCTCGTCACCGACCGCGGCATCGGCAACGGCATGTCGATCCTCATCTTCACCTCGGTCGCGGCGCAGTTCCCGTCGCAGCTGTGGAGCATCAAGGCGAGCAAGGGCTGGCTGACCTTCTTCATCGTCATCGCGATGGGTCTGTGCATGGTCGGCCTGGTGGTCTTCGTCGAGCAGGCCCAGCGCCGCATTCCGGTCCAGTACGCGAAGCGCATGATCGGTCGCCGCGCCTACGGCGGTACGTCGACGTACATCCCGCTCAAGGTGAACCAGGCGGGTGTGATCCCTGTCATCTTCGCGAGCTCGCTGCTCTACATCCCGGCGCTGGTCGTGCAGCTCAGCGGCTCCACCTCGAAGGGCTGGGGCCAGTGGATCGAGCAGAACCTGGCGAAGAACAGTGACAGCGCGCTCTACATGATTCTGTACTTCGTCCTGATTGTCTTCTTTGCCTTCTTCTATGTGGCCATCTCCTTCAACCCCGAAGAAGTGGCCGACAACATGAAGAAGTATGGTGGGTTCATCCCGGGCATCCGGGCCGGCCGCCCGACGGCGGAATACCTGAACTATGTGCTGACCAGGATCACCTGGCCGGGCTCGCTCTACCTGGGCATCATCGCCCTGGTGCCCCTGATCGCACTCGGGCTGTTCTCGGCGTCGCAGAACTTCCCGTTCGGCGGCACGAGCATCCTCATCGTTGTGGGTGTCGGCCTTGAAACTGTGAAGCAGATCGAGAGCCAGCTCCAGCAGCGCAACTACGAAGGGTTCCTCCGCTGATGCGTATCGTCCTCGTCGGACCCCCGGGGGCCGGGAAGGGTACTCAGGCCGCGCTGCTGGCCAAGACCCTGTCCATCCCGCACGTGTCCACCGGCGACTTGTTCCGCGCCAACATCTCGCAGGGCACCGAGCTCGGTCGCCTGGCGAAGAGCATCATGGACACGGGCAAGCTGGTACCCGACGAGGTCACCATCGCGATGGTGAGGGACCGCCTCCAGCACGACGACTCCGACAACGGATTCCTGCTGGACGGCTTCCCGCGCAACACCGCGCAGGCCATCGCGCTGGACGAGATCCTCACGGAGTTCGGCATCGCCCTCGACGGCGTGCTGGACCTGGAGGTTCCCGAGGACGAGGTGGTCCGGCGCATCGCCGGCCGCCGCCTGTGCCGCAACGACAGCGGCCACATCTTCCACGTGCTGTACAACCCGCCGGCGGCCGAGGGCGTCTGCGACGAGTGCGGTGGCGAGCTCTACCAGCGCTCGGACGACAGCGAGGAGACCGTCCGCACCCGGCTGGAGGTCTACCACACGGAGACCGAGCCGATCATCGAGTACTACGCCAAGCAGGGCCTGGTCACCACGATCTCGGCCCTCGGCAAGGTCGACGAGGTCACCGAGCGCGCGATCGCCGCGCTGCGGGAGAACGCGAACGACTGAGTTTCCACTCTGGGCAGTTTCATGCCTGGGCTGCGGCCGTGACACCCTTGAGGGATGTCACGGCCGCAGTTGTCTTGTGCGGCCCTTGGTTGAGGAGAGCGGGAAGAGTGCATGGTTGAGATCAAGACGCCCGAGCAGATCGCGAAGATGCGGGAGGCCGGGCTGATCGTGGCCGAGGCGCTGAAGGCGGCGAGCGAGGCGGCCGTCCCCGGCGTCACCACGGGTGAGCTCGACGCCATCGCCAAGAAGGTCATCGAGGGCCACGGCGCCAAGTCCAACTTCCTCGGCTACCACGGCTTCACCGGTGTGATCTGCGCCTCCGTCAACGAGGAGGTCGTCCACGGCATCCCCGGCGACCGGGTGCTGAACGACGGCGACATCATCTCCATCGACTGCGGCGCGATCGTCGACGGCTGGCACGGTGACGCGGCCGTCACCGTCTTCGTCGGCGGCGGCCACGGGCCGGAGCTGCAGGCGCTCAGCGCCACCACCGAGGGCTCGATGTGGGCCGGCATCGCCCAGGTGAAGAAGAACAACCGGCTCTCCGACATCAGCCGCGGCATCGAGTCGTTCATCCGCCGCCAGCCGCTGCCGCCCCGCGGCAAGTACGGCATCGTCGAGGACTACGGCGGCCACGGCATCGGCTCCGCCATGCACATGGACCCGCACCTGCTGAACTACGTCGACCGCCGTCGCGGCCGCGGCATGAAGCTGGTGCCGGGCTTCTGCATCGCCATCGAGCCGATGATCACCCTCGGCACCCCGAAGACCCACGTGCTCGAGGACGAGTGGACGGTCATCAGCAACGACGGCACCTGGTCCTCCCACTGGGAGCACTCCGTCGCGCTGACGGAGGAGGGCCCGTTCGTGCTCACCGCCTTCGACGGCGGCAAGGCGAAGCTCGCCGAGCTCGGCGTGACCGTGGCGCCGGATCCTTTGGGTTGAGCACAGCCGCTGGGTTGATTTCGCGTTCACTTGCCCACTGACGTAGACTGCTGTGTCGGCTCACTCGTAGCTTGCTTCCGCATGTCCTCGCCCGTACGGGGCTGAGGGTGGACCTGTCCGAGGTCCCTGCGTGAGTGCCGACTACGGTAGTCGATTCCGGAAGGCGAATTCCGCAGGATTATGGCCAAGAAGCAAGGCGCCATCGAGATCGAGGGCACCGTGATCGAGTCTCTGCCGAATGCGATGTTCAAGGTGGAGCTGCAGAACGGTCACAAGGTTCTCGCGCACATCAGCGGCAAGATGCGCATGCACTACATCCGCATCCTCCCGGACGACCGGGTCGTCGTCGAGCTCAGCCCGTACGACCTGACCCGTGGTCGCATCGTCTACCGGTACAAGTAACCAGCAGATCCAGACCCGGAGATTGACAGTCAGATGAAGGTCAAGCCGAGCGTCAAGAAGATCTGCGACAAGTGCAAGGTGATCCGCCGTCACGGCCGGGTCATGGTGATCTGCGAGAACCTGCGCCACAAGCAGCGCCAGGGCTGATTTCACCCCCTGTACGGGTCGTAACTCTTCGCGCGACGCGAAAAACAACATGAAACGGGACGCCCGATCCGCTCGTTGCACACTGCGACGGACGGACTGCCACCCCCGGTCGGAGGCCGGGGCTCGATCAGCGGGAGCTGAACGGGTAGGCGTCGCGTCAGACCTCCGAGGAAACAACAGGAGCCAGATCCATGGCACGCCTCAGTGGCGTTGATCTCCCCCGCGAGAAGCGGATCGAGATCGCCCTCACCTACGTCTACGGCATCGGCCGCACCCTCGCGAAGAAGGCGCTGGACGAGACCGGTGTGAACCCGGACGTCCGCGTCCGCGACATCACCGAGGACGACCTCGTCAAGCTGCAGAAGTTCGTCGACGCGAACTTCGAGGTCGAGGGTGACCTCCGCCGTGCCGTCGCCGCCGACATCCGCCGCAAGGTCGAGATCGGCTGCTACGAGGGCCTGCGCCACCGCCGCGGCCTGCCGGTCCGCGGTCAGCGCACCCACACCAACGCGCGTACCCGCAAGGGCCCGCGTCGCGCGATTGCCGGCAAGAAGAAGCCGGGCAAGAAGTAGTCCGCCCCCTCAACCGGACTTCCATCCGGCCCGCTGGGCTAGCGGACCGACCACCTCATCAGGAGAAATCAGCTCATGCCTCCCAAGGGCCGTCAGGCTGCCGGCGCGAAGAAGATCCGCCGCAAGGAGAAGAAGAACGTCGCTCACGGCCACGCGCACATCAAGAGCACGTTCAACAACACGATCGTTTCGATCACCGACCCGTCCGGCAACGTGATCGCCTGGGCGTCCTCGGGCCACGTCGGCTTCAAGGGCTCCCGCAAGTCGACCCCGTTCGCCGCGCAGATGGCCGCCGAGGCCGCCGCGCGTCGTGCGCAGGAGCACGGCATGCGCAAGGTCGACGTCTTCGTCAAGGGCCCGGGCTCCGGTCGTGAGACCGCGATCCGCTCCATCCAGGCCACCGGCCTGGAGGTCGGCTCCATCCAGGACGTCACCCCCGTCCCGCACAACGGCTGCCGCCCGCCGAAGCGTCGCCGCGTCTGACGCTTCGGAGCTGCACAGCTCTCTCGATACGGCCTCCGGTTCATCCGGAGGCCGTATCCTTTGTTCGTCGGCATCAAATAGTGGGTGCCGAAGATCTATCTGGAGGATTCACCTCATGCTGATCGCTCAGCGTCCCACGCTGACCGAAGAGGTCGTCGACGAGTTCCGCTCCCGGTTCGTCATCGAGCCGCTGGAGCCGGGCTTCGGCTACACCCTCGGCAACTCCCTGCGTCGTACCCTCCTGTCCTCGATCCCCGGCGCC
>NZ_BBPP01000037.1:54612-89052 GCF_000787835.1 Streptacidiphilus melanogenes | reverse complement strand
CGAGGACTCCAGCCTGCAGACCAGCTTCGTCCTCGACGACACCGCACTGAACGCCTCCTGATCCAAGGACGCGCCACCGCAGGGCCCGCCAGGTCTTCACCTGGCGGGCCCTGCCCCGTTGTGCGCGGGCCGGGAGGTCAACGGGCGTGCTGTGTACAAGCCCTGAAGGCAGGAAACCTTAAATGGCCGTAAGGATCCCAAGTATTGACGGGAACATGGTGGTCCCGAGATAGTTTCGAGCGGTGTCGAGCGGTCTACACCATTCGTTCATCCGCGACGTGGGGACGCGGGTCAGCTCCGCCCAGCCCTTGGAGGCCTCTTGCTCTCACGACGCACCTTCCTCGCCGCCACGGCCACCGCCGCCACGGCCGCGCTCACCGCGCCCGCCTGGCTTCCCGGCCTGGCCTCCACCGCGTCCGCCGCGGCCTCGCTGCCTGTCACCCTGCAGAACAACTCCGGTGCGAGCACCGCCGTCTACGCCTACATCTCCGGCGCCGACAGCACCGGGTGGCCCGGCTTCGTCGGGTCGGACGGGGCGTTCCACCGCCTGCCCAACCCCTCCGCCACGCTCACGCCCGCCCCCGACTACGCGATCGCCCTGGGCGCTTCGGGCACCTCGACGACCGTCACGCTCACCGACTACGTCATCGGCGGGCGGGTCTGGTTCTCCGTCGGCAAGAAGATCCAGTTCTTCGTCAACCCCGGCACGGTCCCGGGCCTCGTCCAGCCGGGATTCACCCCTTCGGATCCCAACTGGCTGACGAACTGGACCTTCTGCGAGTTCACCTACAACAGCACCAACCTCTACGCCAACATCAGCTACGTCGACCTGGTCGCCTCGCCCGTCTCCATGCGGACGACCGGGAGTTCCGGCACCCAGACGGTCAGCCCGCTGCCCGCCGGGGCGCTGTCCTCGATCGCCTCCGGGCTGGTCGCGCAGCATGCGAGCGACGGCGCGCCCTGGGACACCCTGGTGGCCACCGACAGCTCGGGCGCGGTGCTCCGCGTCATGTCACCCGTCCACTCCGCCACCGACTTCGGCGGCTACTGGAACCCCTACCTCGACCAGGTGTGGAGCCGGTTCGCTGGCACACCCCTGACGGTCGACACGCAGTCCTTCGGCACCTTCACCGGCACGGTCTCAGGCGGGGTGCTCACCTTCTCCGGCCTGAACGACGACGGCGTCGCCTTCACCCGTCCCAGCGCGAGCGACATCTTCAGCTGCAACAGCGGCCCGCTCTACAACTCGGGTGGGGACGCCCGCGGCGCGGTGGCCGCGCGGCTCGGGGCGGCGCTGAACCGCAGCACGCTGCTGCTGGCGGGCGGCGAGAACCAGCCCGGCGGCGTCACCCCCGCGCAGTACTACACCAACGCCGTCACCAACCACTACGCCAGGCTGGTCCACAAGTACGCGTCGATCGGCTACGCCTTCCCCTACGACGACGTCGGCCCCACCGGCAGCGCGCCGGTCGACGGGCACCTCCAGGACTACGCGCCGACCTCCTGGACGATCTCCCTCGGCAGCGGCGTCACCGGATCGGGCGGCGGCGGTGGGGGAGGCGGCGGCGGAACCGGCGTCAGCGCCTACTCCACCATCGCGGCCTCCGGCTACTCCGCGCAGAGCGGCACCGGCACCGAGTCCTGCTCGGACACCGGCGGCGGACTGGACGTCGGCTGGATCTCCTCCGGCGACTGGCTGAAGTACCAGGGCGTTGACTTCGGCAGCTCCTCGCCGCGGCGCGTGCTGGCCCGCCTCGCCTCCGGGGCCGCCTCCGGCGTCAGCGGCGCCGTGCAGTTCCGGCTCGACAGCACCAGTGGGCCGGTGATCGCCGAGGTCGACATCGCGAACACCGGCGGCTGGCAGAGCTGGCAGACGATCCCGATGAACCTCTCCGGCACGGCCACCGGCGTCCACGACCTCTACCTCACCTTCAGTGGCGGCAGCGGCGGCGACTTCGTCAACGTCCACTGGTTCAGCTTCTCCGCCACCTGAGCCGCCCCCGCTCGCCGCTGACGGCCGCCTGCCCGGGCGTCCGTCAGCGGAGCGGGGAGCCGTCCGCGCCGACGAGCCGCCGGAGTTCCTCCACCGGGTACGGAGTCTGTCTGCTCCGGTTCTGGAACGCGCGGTTGAAGTCGGACATCGCCCTGGCGACCGGCGCGTGCCGGGCCAGGACTGCCGCGACCCCCGCCGGAACCCCCGTGGGCGGCCGGCCCTCGGCGAAGGCGCGCACCAGCGCGAGGCGGCCCTCGCGGTCCTCCCTGCGGAAGCCGTACAGGGCGGTGACGAGCCAGGTCACCAGGTAGGTGGCGGTGTAGCAGCGGTCGTAGGTCTCGTGGTGCGCGAGGAAGTCCGCCTCGTCCGGGGACAGTTCGAACCCGGAGGAGAGAGCGAGGCCGTAGTCGGCGAAGTAGAGGCGTCGGCCGTCGGTCAGGATGTTCTCGAAGTGCGCGTCCAGGTGGAGCAGCCCACGGCTGTTCATGAACGAGACACCGGCCGCGAGTTCCCGCTCCACCAGGGCGCACGCCCGGTCGGCGGCCTCGTCTCCCGCCTCGACCCGGTCGCCCAGCCACTGGTGCAGGTTCTGCGGGAGGTACTCCAGGAACAGCGCGATGCTCGCCGAGGACTCCCGCAGCGCCTCGATCCGGCGGCGCACCTGCGGGGCGTCCTCCCAGTACGCCACGGCCCGGTCGACGTCGGCCAGTTCGTCGGGCAGGGGCGTCGAGTCCGGCAGCACCCGCCAGTGGTACATCAGCGGGAAGCCCTCGTGTTCGGCCGCGAGCACCCAGCTCGTCGTCAGGGTGTGCGCGGCGAGCTCTCTCCAGGCGCCGAAGCCCGGCCCGCCGAGGAGCCCGACGCCGTAGTGGCAGAAGGCCGGCAGGTCGAACAGGTTGGCCGTGGACCCGACGTGCTCGGGCCGCCTCTCCAGGTCGGTGAGGGGCACCCGCTTCACGAAGACCGGGGTCCCGGCGACCTCCAGCAGAGCCGACTTCCCGCCGATGCCGGACCCCAACGGGGTTGCCGTGTCGACCAGTTCGTGCAGGGCGTCGTCACTGAGCAGGGACAGGGACCCGGCGACCGCGCCATGGGCGGCCAGACGCGCGCCGTGCGACAGGTCAGGGCACCTCGCCGTGGCTTCCGCCCCAGGGCCTGCCTCTGTTCCGCGTTGGCTGCTTCGCATGTCCGCCGAGCCTACCCGCTGCCCGTTCGAGCACGACCGGCCAGGCGTGCGGTTCCGGGGGGTCGACAGCCGGGCCGTTCAAGAAGTGCATGCGGCGAGTGCGGGCTGGTCAGGCGAAGGTGCGGCGCAGCAGCGCCGTCAGGCGGTCCGGGGTCGCCGGGTGGAAGCGGCCCGCGAGGTAGCCGTCGGGGCGGACGAGGAACGCTTCGCCGTCGCGCGGGGCGTAGGCGTCGGCGAAGCCTCCGGCCCGGTCGAGGACGCGGGGAGGGCGCAGCTCCGCCGGGCGCGCGTCGTCGGGGACGTCGGCCGCGAGGACGACGTAGGCGTCGAGCAGGCCGTGCGCGGCATGCGTGGCCGCCGCCGCGCAGTCCTGGAGGCGTGCCGCTCCCGCCCTCGTGGCGTGGTCCGACCCGGCGTACAGCAGCAGCGTGTGCCGGGGGCTGCGGAGCAGGTCGAACAGCCGTCGCGGGTCCGTGGCGAGGTCGAGGACGAGGCCGCGGCAGTCGGGCGCCCGTTCCCCCGCAGCGGGGCCGCCCGGGGCCGCGTCGGCCCCGCCGTCCGGGGACGGCGGCTCGACCAGGGGACTGTCCGGGTAGCCCACCAGCAGCTGCGCCTCCCGCAGCAGGATGGTCTCCAGGTCGTCGGCGTCGTAGCCGGAGCGGGCGTGGCGGACGGTGCGGCCGACGACCTCCTCGCCCACCGGGTGGCGTTCGGCGTGGTAGCTGTCGAGCAGGCCGTCAGCGCCGAGTCCGCGGACCGTCAGGGCCAGCTTCCAGGCCAGGTTGTAGGCGTCCTGCACCCCGGTGTTCATGCCCTGCGCGCCGGTGGGCGGATGGATGTGCGCGGCGTCCCCGGCGACGAAGAGGCGGCCGTTGCGGTAGCGGTCCACCAGCCGGTGGCTGATCCGGAAGGTGGACGACCAACGCAGCGCGCTCGCCGTCGTGGGCTCCGGAGACAGCCGGTCCAGCACGGCCTGGATCTGCGCCAGGTCCGGACCGCGCCCGCTGCCCAGGCCGTGAGTGACCGCGTCTCCCGCGCCGCCGTCCCGGCCGAGGGCCAGCTCCGGCGGGACGGTCATGGACATCCGGTAGCGCCGGTCGCCCGGCAGCGGGATGCACACGAGCAGGTCGTCGACCTTGCCGTCGGCGTCCAGGTGTGTGGACCGCACCGCGTAGCCGGGGGGCAGCTCCCAGTCGACCTCGACGTCCCCGAGCATGTACTGCTCGGGGAACGCGTCGCCCTCGAAGCTCAGCCCGGCGGCCTTGCGGACCAGGCTGTGCGCGCCGTCGCAGCCCACCAGGTATTGGGCGCGCACCCGCTCGGTCCGGCCGTCGCCGTTCGAGAGCGTCGCCTCGACCGCCTCGGGGCCCTGCTCCACCGCCTTCAGCGCGGTCCCGCGCTCCACCGTCGTTCCGAAGCGCGCCAGATGCTCGGTGAGCAGCCGCTCCGTCGTGTACTGGGGGAGGGCGGCGAAGGTGTAGGGGATCTCGGGCGGCAACCGCAGCTCCATCCGCGGCCCGGGTTTGCCGTCGACGAAGGCGAGCTGCCCGTACAGCGGCCCGGCCTCGTCCAGCGCCTCGCGGATCATGCCCATGGAGTCCCAGACCTCCAGCGTGCGCGGCTGGACCCCGACGGCCTTGGCGTACTGCTGCGCGGCGGGCAGTGCGTCGACGATCCGGCAGTCCACGCCGTGACGCCGCAGCTCGGCCGCAGCGGTCAGGCCCACCGGACCCGCCCCCACCACGAGAACGTCGACATCGGCCATCATCGTGCTCCTCGTCGTCCGCGCCGGGCACGCCCCGGCCGCTGGGGCCCCACCCTTTCCACCCTTTTAATCACGTATCCGTAGGTTGTGCGACACGTATTGTTCGGGCCGGGGCGGATGCCGACCGTGGAGACAGAGGCCGAATCCACCCAGCTCAGGAGTCCGTATGGAGACCACCCTGGCCGCCGGCCCCGGCACCCGCGCGAGGGTCGGGTGCCGGTTCGCGGCCGCGTGCGTCCTGCCCGCCACCGCCGCCTCCGTCCCGGCACTGCGCCGCCTCGCGCAGCACGCGGCCCGTCGCTGGCGGCTCCCCGACGACACGACCGAGGCGTCGGGCCTGATCGTCACGGAGCTCGTCACCAACGCTGTGCGGCACAGCGGCAGTCCCGACGTCTCCCTGCTGCTCTGCGTCGCGGACGGCATGCTCACCCTGCGGGTCAAGGACTCCGGCAGCTGGCGGCCCCGGCCGGTCACGCCCGCCGTCGGCGGTCTCGACGGCCTCGGCGGTCCGGGGCCCGCGTGCGGTGGACGCGGCCTGCTGCTGGTCGAGGCCTACGCCGCGAGCTGCGTGGTCCGCCCCTCGGCCGCAGGCACCACGGTGACGGCGGAGGTGCTCTTCCCCGCGACGCACTCCTTGCGGTAGTCCTTCGCCGGCGAGGGCTGTCCGCGGGCGGCAGGAGGCCGGGGGACATCGCCAGGTGGAGGCGGCCTCGTACGCCGCGGCCCGGCCGGCGTCGGCGGGCGGGGCCTCAGCGCGGTGAGGGCTGTCCGCGGGCGGCAGGAGGCTGGGGGACATCGCCTGGTGGAGGCGGCCTCGTACGCCGTGGCCCGGCCGGCGTCCCGAGTGGACCCAGCCGTGTGTCTTCGCCGTCGAGTACGCGCTCGCCGCGACGCTCGCCGAGCTGGGCGTGCGGCCGGACGGGGTGGTCGGACACAGCATCGGCGAGTTCGCCGCCGTCGCCGCGGAGGCGCTCACCCTGGACGAGGCGGCGGCCGTCGTGGCCGCCCGTGCCACCGCCATGGGCGCGCTGCCCGAGGGCGGCGGGATGCTCGCGGTGCGCGCCGACGCCGAGCAGCTCGCCGAGCTCGTCGCGGCCCGGGGGCGCCGCGAGGCGGAGGATCGGCCGCGGCCGGAGGCGTGCCCGGCCGAGCCCGACCGCGCGGCGTGGCGCGGCGCCAGGTGTCGCGGGCCCGGGCGGATCCGGCAGGCGGGGCCCGTGGCTTGCAGCTGCTCCGGGGCCGGTGCCGGTGGCCGTTTGCCGCCGACCCTGGGCGGATCTAGCGTGGTCAGCCAGGGAAGGTGATCGCGTGGCGGGTGTGCTCGACGGGGGCGCCGAGGCCGGTGGCACCGGCTTCGCGTTCGTCGGTCGGCAGCGAGAGCTGGGCCTGCTGCTCGCGGCGGTCCGCAACCCGCCCGCGGTGGTTCTGATCGAGGGAGAGGCCGGGATCGGCAAGTCCCGCCTGGCGCACGAGGCCGCCGCGGTGCTCGCGGCCGAGGGCCGCCCCGTGCTGACCGGTCTCTGCCACCCCCTGCGCGAGCCGTTTCCTTACGGGCCGGTCGTGGACGCGCTGCGGCGGGCCGGGCGCTGGCTTCCCGTCGACGGTGTCGCACCCACGGCGGGCGCTCTGGCCCCGCTCCTGCCCGACCTGGCCGAGCAGCTCCCGCCGCCCCCGCCGCGGCCCGAGGGGGCGCAGGCCCGCAGGCACCAGCTGGTACAAGCCGTGCACTCCTTCCTCACCGCCCTCGGACCGGCCGTGCTCGTGGTCGAGGACCTGCACTGGGCCGACGAGGCGACCCGCGAACTGCTCCTGCTGCTGGCCCGCGACCTGCCCGCCCGGCTCGGACTGGTGATCACCTACCGGGCCGAGGACCTGCCGCCCGACTCGGCCGTGCTGGGCGCGGCCTACCGCAGGCCGCCCGGGACCCAGGGCACGGTGATCCGGCTCTCCCGGCTGTCCCGGAAGCACGTCCAGGAGCTGGCCGTCGCGGCCCTCGGCGGGCGCGCCACGGCGGAGCTGGGCGCGGCGCTGTTCGAGCGCAGCGAGGGCCTGGCGCTGGTCGCCGAGGAGGACCTGCTCACCCTGCGCGAGCAGGGCCGGCAGCGGGCACTCGGCGACGCGCGGGCCGAGCTGGAACGGGCGGGCGTGCCCCGTGGGCTGCGCGAGGCGGTCACCGAACGGCTGGCGTCCCTGCGTCCCGCCGCGGCCGCGATCGTCGACGCCGCCGCGGTGCTCGCCGTTCCGGCGCAGGAGTCGCTGCTCGCACGGCTCGCCGGCCTCGACCCGGACCAGGGCGCCGAGGGGCTGGTCGAGGCCCTGCGGTCCGCCCTGCTGGTCGACACCGACGGCGCCCGGTACGTCTTCCGGCACGTTCTCGCCCAACAGGTCGCCTACCAGCACATCCCAGGTCCGCACCGGGCCAGGCTGCACCGGCGGGCGGTCGAGGAGCTGGAGCGGCAGAGCCCGGTGCCACTCGTGCAGATCGCACACCACACGCTCGCGCTGGGCGACCGCGACGGCTGGTTCCAGCGCGCGGAGGAGGCCGCGGACCAGGCGATCGCCCTGGGCGACGCGGGCACCGCGGCCGGGCTGCTGCACCGGATCCTGGAGCAGCCGCACCTGGAGAGCGACCTGCGCTCCCGGGCCGCGCTCGCGTTGGCCCGCATCGCCGTCATCGGCGCCGACCACACCCGCAACGCCGCCGTCCTGCGCCGCATCCTGGCCGACCCTCAGCTGCCGACGGCCACGCGTGGCGAGATCCGGCTCGCGCTCGGCCTGCTGATGGTCAACCACGCGGGGGAGCGCACCGGCTACCGCGAACTCGAACGCAGCGTCGAGGAGCTGCTCGCGGAGCGACCGGAGCGCGCCGCGCGGGCGATGGTCGCGCTGGCCATGCACGAACGCGACGGAACCACCCCGCAGGGCTGGGCGTGGCTGGAGCAGGCCGAGCGGACCGCCGCCCGGTGTGACGACGAGTCGGTGCGGGCCGCCGTCCGGGCGACCAGGCTCAGCCTGCTGGCCCGGGGCGGCGACCCGCAGGTGTGGGCGGAGCTCGACCGGCTGCCGCGCGAGGCCGGGGATGTGGAGGTGCTGCGGCAGACCACGCGGGCCCTGTACAACGTCGGCGAACTCGCCCTCGAACTGGGCCACGACCGCCGTGGCGCGCGACTCCTGGCCGAGAGCCGGGAGCTGGCCCACCGCGCCTGGATCCCGCACCTGGAGTGCTACAGCCGCATCGCCCTGCTGCGGCTGGAGGCCCTGGCCGGACACTGGGACGGCCTGGAGGACCGCTTCGCCGCCCTCGGCACCGAGTTCCCCGAGATCGCCATGTTCGGCGAGGAACAGGCCCTGGTGTTCGGGCTCCTGGCCACCGCCCGGGGCCAACGAGCCCGCGCACAGGAGCAGTTCACCGTGGCCGTGCGCTGCGGCGAGCACGGTTCGCAGGTGACGGTGGCGTTGCGGGCCGCCGCCGGGCTGGCCGGGCTGCGGCTGCTCCAGCACGCCCCGGACGACGCCTGGGCCGTCGCCGGTCCCGCCGTGGAGATGATGCGGCAGGCCGCCGCCTGGGCCAGAGCGACCGGGCTGCTGCCCGTCGCCGTCGAGGCGGCTCTCGGCAGCGGTCGCAGCGGCGTCGCCGGGCAACTGGTCCAGGACGCCGAGCGCGAGCTGGCGGACCGGGACTCGCCCGGCGCCCGCGCCGAACTCGCCTGCGCGCGCGGGATGCTGGCCATCGCCGCGGATCCGGACCGGCCGGACAGCGCGGCCGGGCACTTCCAGCGCGGCCACCGGGCCTGGCAGGAGATCGGACGCCCCTACGACGCGGCCCGCGCCGGCGAGAGCGGCGGCCAGGCGCTCGGGGCCTGTCGCCCCGAGGAGGCCTCGGGGCGGCTCACGGAGGCCCTGGACGCCTACACCCGCCTCGGCGCGACCGCCGACGCGGCACGCTGCCGGCAGACGCTGCGCGACCTCGGCCTGGACCGGCCCGCGGCACGGGGCCGCCGCGGCTACGGGGGAGAGCTTTCGCCCCGCGAACGGCAGGTCGCCGAGCTGCTGGCCACCGGGGCGACCAACCAGGACATCGCCGAGGCCCTGTTCCTCTCCCCCCGCACCATCGAGCAGCACGTCGCCAGTGTCCTGAAGAAGCTGGGCACCACCCGGAAGTCCGTCGCCCGCGCCCTCGCGGACGGCTGAACTGACAGCAGCCCGGCTGGAGTTCTCCGCCGGACGACGGGTCGACGGCCGGGGTGATCCGTCGGCGACGGCCTGAACTGCCCTTTTCCGCACGGCCCTTCGATGCACGGACACCGCCGGGTGGGGGTGTGGCATGACACGTGATATGTGCCATGCTACTGCACCGTGCACAGCTCTCCTGACTTCTCGTCACGAAGGGACATGCCTTGACTTCGCACGGACTCGGGCGGCGGTTCGCCGCCCGGCTCGTCGGCGTCGCCTGCGCGACCGCCGCTCTCGTCACCGCCGGTCTGACCGGCACGACGGGAGCGGCGGCCGCCGCCGGCGCAGCCCCGTCCGATCCCCACCCCGCCGCCGACGGCTGGGTGCAGACCCATGGCGACTGGGTGCGGATCCAGCCCGGCCACCCCCATGCCGCGCCCGACGCCCGCACCGCACTCGCCGCCGCCGTGCCGCGTCCCCAGCCCTCGGGCAGGGTCGTCGTCAACAACGACCAGCCCGACCTGGTCTACCGGGGCGGCCAGGACTCCGTCGGCGTCACCTCCGGACCGCCCAAGGTCTACATCGTCTACTGGGGCTCGCAGTGGGGGCAGCCGGGCAAGGACGCGGACGGCTACACCACCCTCTCCCGCGATCCCGACCAGGCCGCCCCCTACCAGCAGGCCTTCTTCAAGGGGCTGGGGACCGGGGTCGACGCCGGCCCGCACAGCTGGAGCGGTGTGCTCACCCAGTACTGCGAGAACGTGAACGCCGGCGCCACCGGCTGCACGGCGGACGCCGCGCACGTCGGCATGCCGCACGGTGACGCGCTCGCCGGGGTCTGGGTGGACGACGCCGCGCCCTCGCCTCAGGCGGCCACCGAGCCGCAGATCGCGGCCGAGGCCGCGGCCGCCGCCAAGCACTTCGGCAACACGACGCAGGCGAGCAACCGCAATGTGCAGTACGTGGTCACCACCGCGCAGGGCGTGGATCCCGACCACTGGCACGAGATGAACAGCTGGTGCGCCTGGCACACCTTCGAGCGGTCCGGCTACGGCACCCTGGCCTACACGCTCATGCCCTATCTGACGGACTACAAGTACTGCGGCACGAACTGGATCAACCCCGGCCCGCGGGGACGCCTCGACGGCTGGAGCCTGCTCGGCGGCCACGAGTACGCCGAGACCCTCACCGACCAGAACGCGATGGGCGGCTGGATCGACCCGGCCGGCCAGGAGGATGGCGACAAGTGCGCCTGGATCACCGAGGGGACGCCGGGCGGCCTGTTCGACCTGAGCCTGCGCACCGGTGCCTTCGCCGTGCAGACCACCTGGTCCAACGACCAGCACACCTGCTCGGGCGACCACCCGGTGGTCGCGGACAGGCCGCTCGTCGTCAGCACCCTGTGCGACCGCACCGCCGCCGCGGGGCGCCCGGTGACCGTCCCGGTCCTGGCGACGGACCGTCTCGGACACCCCGGGCTGCGGTACTCGGCGTCCGGCCTGCCCCGGGGGCTGGTGATCGACCGGGCCACCGGTCGTATCCACGGCCGCAGTTCGGCGATCGGCGCACACCAGGTCAGGGTCACGGTGCGGGACCGCGCGGGTGACACGGCGGCAACCCGCTTCCAGCTCACCGTCACGCGAGGCGGCGCACCGGGCTGCCGGGGGATCGAGCAGGTCGTCGACCCCGGCTTCGAGGTGCCGACCGACGCCAAGGGCGCCTATCCGGGCTGGTGGACCCAGTCGTCGCCCGGCATCATCACGCAGTCCACGGCCCAGGCCGCGCACTCCGGCAAGGGCTATGCCTGGCTGGGTCACAGCGCGAGCGCCGACGACACCCTCAGCCAGGGGATCGAGACCACGCCCGGCTACACGCGCGCGTCGTTCTCCTTCTGGCTGCACGTGTCGCCGACCGGTGCCTCCGCGGGCTCGCCATCCGCGGACACTCTCACGCTGGAGCTGGACGACCAGTACAGCGGCCGGCGCATCGCGGTTCTGCACACCTGGACCGGTCAGGACGCGACCGCGGGGTACGTGCCCGTGCACTTCGACCTGACACCGCTCGTCGCGGCGGAATTCGGCTCGACGGTGATCGTGAAGTTCACCGCCCACGAGTCCGCGGACGCGACGACGGCGTTCCTGGTGGACGACACGTCGCTGCGACTCGACTGATCGAGCGTCAACTCCTGCGCCCCCGGCGGTTCGCCGGGGGCGCAGGAGTCCTTTTAGGTGCCACCCGGTTGCGGGGTGACGAGGAGCATTTCGCCTACGCCACCCGCGTAGACGGGCCTCGGCCCGATGGCGGTCCGGTTGCGGCAACGGGACCGACGGGGGGCGCACCGTGCGCTTCCGAAGGATCACGGACATGTCAACTCCGTCGCAGGTCAACGGGCTTGCGCGATGTGTTGACACGCCGTCAGGTGCATGCAAATCTCAACGCGGTCCGTCACGGTGTTCGCACAACTCAGCCGTCACGTACACGAGTTCATTGCACCTTCTTCACTTCGACCCGCAGGCGTCCGGGGTTACCGCCCCGCCCTCGATCTCCCGGGAACGCCCGGGGGCCCGGTCGCGAACCCGCGTTCCGGGACGGCGTCACCAGCTCTAAGGAGAGCACCATGAAGAAGATCACCGTGCGCAAGGCCGGCACCGTCCGGCTCACCTCCGCCGCGACCTCCTGCTACTGCGGCGGCGGCCCGGTCCTCGCCTGACGAGGAACCGCTCCCTTGTGAGAGACCGGCAAGACCGGTCCGGGCCGCGCGCAATGCGGCCCGGACCGGGGTCCGTAGAGCCGACCCGAAATGGTGGCAGGTGGTTGTCCGTGGACGGAACCGCAGTGGATCTCGACAGGCCTCTGAGACTGTACCCCCTCACCTACCTCGAGGAGGGTGAGGAGGTGACGGTCGGCCGGGCCGACATCGACAGCTACGGTCTCTTCCCCGCCGACGGCGCCGCACTGCTGCGCCGGCTGGAGGCGGGCGACAGCCCCAACCAAGCCGCCCGCTGGTACCAGGAGCACTACGGCGAGACCGTCGACATGCTCGAATTCCTGGAAGTGCTGGAGGAGTTCGAACTGCTGGTGCCCGAGGGCGAGCAGGTCGCCGAGGCCCCGGTGATCCGCTGGCGGCGGCTGGCCGACGCGGTCTTCTCCTGGCCCGCCTGGTGCCTGTACGCGGCCGTGACCATCGCCGGCGTCGTCGTGATGATCGCCGACTCCCACGTCACGCCCCAGTACCAGAACATCTTCTTCACCACCTCCTCGCTCGTCGCCCTCACCGCCGGGAACGTGCTCGGGCAGCTGCCCTGGATCCTGCTGCACGAGGGCGCGCACGCCCTCGGCGGCCGCAGACTCGGCCTCAACTCCACGCTGACGATCGGCCGTCGCTTCTACTACCTGGTCTTCCTGACCTCGCTCGACGGGCTGGTCGCCGTGCCGCGCCGCAAGCGGTACCTGCCGATGCTCGCCGGGATGGGCGTCGACGTGGTCGTCGTCTGCGGGCTCAGCCTCGCCGCCGCGCCGCTGGTCGGCCACGGCGGCGCCACCGGCTTCACCGGGCGCCTGCTGCTGGCCATGGCCTTCGGCGCGCTGCTCCGGCTCGCCTGGCAGTTCTACTTCTTCCTCCGCACCGACCTGTACTTCCTCGCGGTCACCGTCCTCGGCTGCAACGACCTGCAGACCGTCTCCCGGCAGATGCTGCAGAACCGGATCCGGGCCCTGCTCGGCCGCCACGACACGATGGTCGACCCGGAGACCTGGACCCCGCGCGACCGCAGCGTCGCCCGCTGGTACATGTGGCTGATGGTGGGCGGCTACACGCTGCTGACGGTGCTGGCCTTCACGGTCATGCTGCCCGCGGCGATCCGCATCACCGAGCTCGCGGTGCACAAGCTCGTGCGGGACACCTCGTTCCTCAACGTGACGGACGTGTGCGTCTTCCTGGTGCTCAACTTCGGCGAACTGGCGCTGGCGGGGTACCTCGCGGTCCGCGGCTGGCGCCGTCGCCGAACCGACCCCGGCTCCACGGGCGCGGCCGCGCCCGCGTCCGTCTGACACGACCGCGCCCGCCGCGCCCCGTCCCGTCCGGTGTCCCGGCCACCCCTTCGCCGCCCCAGGGAGAACCGCATGAACGAGTCCCCGCGTACGCACTACTGGCTCCGCGGCGGCCTACGCCGGGACCGCAGCCGCGCCCTGCTCGACCTCGGCGTCTCGCTCGACGCGCCCGACACGCTCGTCGTCGACGCCCACCGCCGCCTGCGTGGGCCGTTCACCGCCGCCGGCACCCTGGCCCGGCTGCTGGTCCCCGGCACGCTCCGGCGCGACGCCGCGCTCGTGCAGCGCTACGACATCGAACTCCTGTCGGCGGCACCGGAGTTGCGCACATCGGTGCCGAGCTCCCGGGAGACGCTGACCTCGATGGCGATCCCGGCCGAACGGACCCGCTACTACGCGCGCCTGCGCACCGTGCGGATCGGCAACGGGCTGGTCGAGTTCGTCCGCGACGCCGCCGCGGGGGAGGGTCTGCGCCGCGTGGTCATCGAGCAGGTCGACCAGGCCGACCCGACGGACCTCGAGTTCCTCGCCAACCTGGTGCGCCGCGTCGACCCGGCCCTGCTCCAGGTCGTCGTCTGCATGCCCAAGGCGCTGCCCGACGACGAGAACCTGCTCGCGGTCCTGCGCGAACACACCGCGCTGGTGGACGTGCTGCCGGCCTCGGAGGCGACCGTGCTCGACCCCGCGGCCTACGTGACGGGCGACTGTGTCAGCGACGAACCGGCCGACCTCGCCGCCTACCTGGCGCTCGACCCCGCCGACCGGGCGCGGCTGCACGACCGCCGCGCCGAGCAGATCGAGGCGCTCGACCAGGACTCGCTGCGCATCGGCGCGCTGGCCCACCACCGTGAGCACGGCTCCGACCCGGCCGAGGCCGGCGTCCGGGCCGTCTTCCACGCCATGGACCACTGCCTGTGCCTGGGCTTCTACGCCGCCTGCGTCGAGTACGGCACGCGCGGCCTCGCCCTGGTGGACCCCGTCGCCGAACACGACCGGTGGTGGGCCTTCGCCAAGGGCGCCACGCTGGCCCTGTCCATCCTCGGCCGCACCGAGGAAGCGGAGGTGATGGACGACCAGGCCCGCTACAACTCCACCAAGCCCGGCGTCCACATGAACGCCGCCTACTCCACGGCCATGCTCTACACCCGCCACAACGACCTGGACCGCCGCGACCAGCGCAAGGCCAAGTCGTGGCTCAACGCCGCCATCGCGACCGCCTCGCTGATCGAGGACGCGCACGAGCGGGCGTTCCAGAGCGCGTTCTACCGCAACGGACTCGCGCTGGTCGAGGTCAACCTCGGCGCTCCCGAGGAGGCGCTGCGCCTGGTCGACGAGTGCATCGAGATGCTCGACCGGCTGCTGCCGCCCGACTCGCACGTGCTGCACCGCTCGGTGCTGAAGAACAACCGGGCCCGTGTCTACCTCGCGCTCGGCCGGCTCGACGACGCGCTGGCCGACTACGAGGTGGTCATCCGGGAGGACCCCAACCACGCCGAGCACTACCTCGAACGCGGCACGATCTACCGGCGCCTCGGCCGCACCGAGGAGGCGCTGGCCGACTACGCCCGCGCCATGCGGCTCTCCCCGCCCTTTCCCGAGATCTACTACAACCGCGGCGACCTGCGGTTCGGCGAGGGGGACGTCGAGGGGGCGCTGGCGGACTTCAGCTACGTGCTCGACCTGCAGCCCGACTTCGTCGACGCCTACGTCAACCGGGCCGGCCTGTACCTGGACGCGGGCGCGCTGGAGCAGGCCCACGCGGACGCGCTGGCCGGTCTGCGCCACGACCCGGAGAACCCCTACCTGCACGCCGTGCTCGGTCAGTACCACGTCGAGACGGAGGACCTGGTCGCCGCGCGGGTGGCCTTCGACCGCGCGCTGAAGGCCGACCCCGACCTGGTGACCGCCCTGTCCGGCCGCGCAGGCGTCGCCTACACGGCGGGCGACCTGGCACTGGCGGGCGAGGACCTGGCCCGCGCCGTCTCCCTGGACCCCGAGGACGCGGCGCTGCGCTACAACCTCGCCCTGGTCCACCGCGACGCCGGCCACCGCTCCGAGGCCCTCGCCGAACTGCGCCGGGCAGCCGAACTGGCCCCGGACGACGAGGACATCGCCGAGGAGATCGGGGCGCTCGCCGCGGCCTCGTAGCCGTCAGTGGAGGTGGGTGAGGGCGTGGAAGACGGTCTCGACGAGAGAGCGGACGAAGCGCCCGACCGCCGTGTCGGCGATCATGACGCCGACCACCAGCGCGAGCACGGCGTGGTGGGGACGGTGGTTGTTCCACCGGACGGTGGCCAACAGCAGGGCGATGCCGAGAACTGCTACCACTGGTCGTCCACCTCCTGATGGCGCGTCTGCCCCGGGTTCGCCGCCGACATGCGGGCCACCAGCCGTTCGTAGCCGCGGGCGAGGCGTTCCTCGGGCATCTGGGGGAAGCGCCGCCGGATCCTGGAGCGGACGTCGAAGGGGATGATGGTCGCGGCGGCGTGCGGAATGCGGCTGACCACACCGGCGATCTTGTCCGCGGTGCGGTCGTGCAGAAGACGCCCGAAGGGCGGCGCGTACGTGCGGCGCGGCAGCAGCACGTCGACCATGGTGTCGTCACGTCCGCCGCACGCCCGCAGGACGTACTCCCCGGCCGCGCGTGCCACGCGGCGGTCGGGGCAGTCGACGACCTTCAGCGGCACCGGGATGTTCAGGTCGTCCCAGCGTCGGCGCAGCCGTTCCGCGTGCGTGGTGTCGATCACGAAGTGGACCGACCAGACCCGCACGCCCGTCAGGATGGCCCTGGGGTTCGAGCCTTTGTGACACCACGCGCCAGGAGGGCCGGGCGGCACGACCGCCCGGCCCTCCTCGGTGTTGACGGCCCAGGGCAGTGCTGGTGGACTGGAGCCCGTGACGTCTTCCGGGCAGCCGCTGGTGATCCGCGGCCACATCGACTTCGGTCGGGTGTGGTCGTCCTCGCATCGCCGCTGACCCGTTCTCACATCTGACGAAGCCCGCCGCGGCAGAGGCGTTTTTCCCGTGCCCCGCGGTCGGTCCCCGGCGCACACCCGGTGTCCCGTTCACGGTTCCTGATGAGGAGTTGTCCATGGATGCTGCAGTCGAGGCGTGGAAATTCTGGCGTGACGAGCGAGTGCTGAACGCACGCGCGCCCTACGGTCCGCTGTCGCTCACCGGGACCTACTGGCTGGACGAACTGCGCCCCAACAGCCGTGCGCTGCCCGGCCGTTGGTCCGTCGTCCCGCGGTCGGGCCAGGCTGTCAGGGCAGCCGCCGTCGCACTGACGGCGGCCCGGCACGACGGGGTGACCGTGGACGACGTGCCGCTGGACGGCACCGTCCGGCTGCATCCCGCCGACGGGGCCGAGGGGCCGGACGCGCCGCGCATCGGCCACGGCGGCCGCAGGCTGGAGCTGATCGTCCGGGAGGGCCGCCACGCGGTACGGGTCTTCGACCCGGCCAGCCGCGCCCGGTCCGGCTTCGCCGGCATCGACGCGTTCCCCTACGACCCCGACTGGGTGCTGCCCGCGCAGTTCGCTCCGTTCGCGGCGGACCGCACGGTCCGGGTGCCGCACAGCGACGGCCGCAAGCGCCCGACGGTCCTCGCCGGGACGCTGACGTTCAGTCGGGGGAGCACCGGATGTCGGGTCGAGGTCCGGCGTGCCGCCGACGGCGCGCTCACCGTCAGTCTGGTGGACGCGACCCGCACGGCGCAGGAGCGCGGCTTCCGCGTCGTCGAGATCCCCGCACCCGACGGCACGGGGACCACGCTCGTCGACTTCAACCGAGCCCAGCTGCCCCCGTCGGCCTTTGCGGAGCACTACCTGTGCCCGCTGCCCTCGGCGGGCAACACCCTGCCGTTCCCCGTCCGCGCGGGAGAGCGGCGCCTTCTCGAACGCGCCTGAGCCGACCGGAATCCGGGCGGACCGGGGCTCAGCGGGCCCCGGCCCGCTCGTGCGGGGTCTGCCCGGTCGCGAACTGGTTGCCGGGGCGCGGCAGCCCGTAGTGCTCCCGCAGCGTCGTGCCCTCGTACTCGGTGCGGAACAGCGCGCGCTCGCGCAGGATCGGCAGCACCTTCGCCACGAACACCTCCAGTCCGGACGGCAGCACCGCGGGCATCACGTTGAACCCGTCGGCCGCCCCGTGCTCGAACCAGTGCTGGATCGTGTCGGCCACCTGGACGGGCGTGCCGGTGAAGGTGCGGTGGCCACGGCCGCCGCCGAGTCGGCCGATGAGCCGGCGTACCGTCAGGTGCTCCCGGCGGGCCAGGTCCACGATCAGCGTGTAGCGGCTCTTCGAGCCCTCGACCTCGTCCTCGGTCGGCAGGTCGGCAGGCAGCTGTTCGTCGAACGCCAGCCTTTCCGGCTCCACCCGCAGCAGCGTGGCCAGCTGCTCGCGCGCGTACTCCGGCCTGATCAGCCGATCCAGTTCGGCCTCCAGCTCGCGGGCCTCGGCCTCGGTGTCGCCGATCACCGGGACGATGCCGGGCAGGATCTTGACGTGCTCGGGGTCGCGTCCGACGGCCGCCGCGCGGCGCTTGACGTCCGCGTAGAACGCCTGGCCCTCGGCGAGGGTCGGCTGCGCGGTGAACACCGCCTCGGCCCAGCGTGCGGCGAACGCCCTGCCGTCCTCCGAGGAGCCGGCCTGCACCAGCAGCGGGTACCCCTGCGGCGAGCGGCGGACGTTCAACGCCCCCTCGACGCTGAAGAAGCGGCCGCGGTGCTCGGCCGGGCGCACCAGGTCCGCCCGAGCGTGCACGCCGGCGTCCTTGTCCGCGACCAGGGCCTCGTCCGCCCAGCTGTCCCAGAGCTTCGTGGACACCTCGAGGAACTCAGCGGCGCGCTCGTAACGCGTGCGGTGCAGCGGCTGGCCCTCCAGGCCGAAGTTGCGGGCCGCCGCATCGCCCGCGGTGGTGACGATGTTCCAGCCCGCGCGGCCCCGGGACAGGTGGTCCAGCGAGGCGAACCGGCGGGCGAGGTTGTACGGCTCGTTGTAGCTGGTGGAGGCCGTCGCGATGAGCCCGATGCGGGTCGTGCTCGCGGCGAGGGCGGCCAGCAGCACGGTCGGCTCCAGCCGCGCGGAGGGCCTGCGGCCCGGGTCGCCCCAGAGCGAGGGGCTGTCGGCGAGGAAGACCGAGTCGAACCTCGCATCCTCGGCGATGCGGGCCAGCCGCTGGTGGAAGCCCAGATCGAGGTCGGCGGTCGGGTCGGACTCCGGCAGCCGCCAGGACGCCTCGTGGTGGCCGGTGTCGTGGATGAACAGGTTGAAGTGGAGTCGCTTGCTCATGGACAGGGATCCTTCGTGGGCTCAGAACGTGGGCCGGGGACGGCTGGCCGAGTCGACGCAGCGTCCGGAAACCACAGCGGTGCCAAGGTCAGCGGTGGTGGGGATGCGACGAGCTCGGGCACGCGGCGGTCGACGCCGCGTCGACGGGCGTGAAGGGGCACGGCGACGGCGGAGCGCCGTTCAGCAGCCGCGACAGCCCAGTCCGGCGAAGTGGTGCGCGCGGAAGGCGTTCACGGGGTGCCGCTGTGCGGCTGCCCGGATCGTGGCCCTGCACCGCGCGGACGACGAGGTCATGCGCGGCATGCTCGCAAGCCCGGCGGCCGGGGTCAATGGACCACCGTTACGGGAGCATGCCGGTTCTGCGAAGCGGCAATGTCAGCGGGCGAGGGAGAATGGCCGCATGGAGGACGCCTTCACCCTGTTGCGGCGCGCGGTCGAGCTGCTGCCCGACGACCCCGGGGCCGAGCACGCGTGGACCGCCGGGGACGTCCGTGCCGGGATCGAGTTCCAGGAATGGGGGACGGCGCTCGACGTGCTCGCGGTGATCGGCGAGGCTTGTCCGGTTCCCGCCGTGTTCTGGGAGATGCTGGCCGAGGCCGCCCGGCAGCTGATGCTCGAACGCACTCGCCGTTGGTGCGAGTGGCTCGGCTGGGAGGCGCAGCACGGCACCGTCCGGGCACGGCTGACGCTGGCGGGCGCGGAGGAGGGCCGGCGCCGGACGGCCTTCGCGGGGGACGGGCAGCTCAGGCCGCTGTGGGACATCGGCGGCCGCACCCCGGACGGGCGCCCCGACCTTCGTGTGGCGCGCCTCTGGGTGGAGAGCGCGCCGACCCTCGGCCCCGGGGAGACGGCCGAGGTCCGCCTGGCGCCCCTGCGGCCGGAGCACTGGCGGCAGTTGCGGCCCGGGGAGGTCGTCACCATGTACGAGGCGCGGCCCGTCGGCGGCGTGGCCGAGATCCTCGAGGTGCGGTCGCCTCGCGTCCGAACGGCCCTCAAACACGGCGGAGCGCCGGACCTGGGCAGGTCCGGCGCTCCGAGGTGCTGTTCAGGCGATGCGTGTCACTCGCCCGGGACGTAGACGACGCCGCGCAGGGCCTCGCCGGAGCGGGCCGTGCGCAGGGTGCGGAAGCTGTCAGCGGCCGCGCTGGTCGCGTCGAGCTGGTCGGTCACGCGCACCAGGCGGTTGGGGTCCGCGCCCTCGTCGGTCGCGCCGGAGACGGTGGAGGTGACGCCCCAGATGGTGACGGTGCCGTCACGGTCGACCTTGCCGGTGATGGTGCGCAGGCCGTCGGTGGCCGGGGCCCACGGCAGGCCGGTCGCGGAGTTGTCGCCGGTCGGGTAGCCGGAGACGTCGTAGGGCGTGCCGAGGTTCAGGCCCTGCTGGATGGTGTAGTCCAGCTTCCAGGCGCCGTTGCTCAGCACCCACTTCTGCAGCCCCGCGCCGGCCTGGGCGGCGGCGTCGGTGTAGGTGTCGGTGGCCGGGTCGTAGGTGTTGGTGCCGTCACCCTCGTCGGCGACGTACATCGTGGTGTCGTTGGCGAACCACACGCCGAAGGGGAAGGAGGTGGTCGACTTCAGCGCGGTGGGGAAGCCCTTGAGGACACACATGTTCTCCGGCAGGCCGGTGGACTGCAGCGTCGCCGGGTTGTACGCCAGCGGCTGGGTCGGCATCGGCGCACCCGGTACCGGGAGGCCGACGCCGGTCGGACAGGCCTTGCCGGTGGTGTCGATGAAGTAGACGGTGTTGACGCCGTTTCCGCCGCTGCCCTTGGTCAGGTAGACGACGTTGTCGTGGACGGTCAGGCCGCGGAAGTTGGTGTCCTTGCCGACCTTGTCGGCCTTGTCGCCGAGCTGGGTGACGCTGAAGCCGCCGGCCGGGGTCGGCTGGCCGACCTGCTGCAGGCTCTCCGGCAGCAGCGAGGGGGTGGTGGTCTGCGCGCCCGCACCGGCGATGACTCCGACCGGCTCCGGGGCGCCGCCGTTGCCGGCGTTGCCCGCCATGAAGAGGCGGTTGTCGGCGCTGTCGAGGATCGCCGCACGGCCGTTGTTGCCGCTGTAGGCGTTGGTCTCGGTGAAGCCGAGGGTGCCGTTCGGGCGCAGCTCGGCGACGGCGCGGTAGTACGACGTGCCGACCGGGTTGGTCGGGTCGACGACACCGGGGGTGTTGGAGTTCGACACGTCGGGGGAGTTGACCGGTGCGACGTAGCCCATGAAGGTGAGCGCGTTGCCGTAGGTGGAGAGGTTCAGGCTGAGCTCGGACTTCGACGGGAAGCTGGTGACCAGGTGGTCGCCGTGGGCGTCGGTCGGGACCTGCAGGGTGCCCATGGTGTGGCCGGACTGCGTGAGGGCGTCCAGGAGGATCGGCGAGGTGATGCCGAAGCTCTCGTCGACGGACTCGTTGTTGAAGACCTCCGGATAGCCGCCGTCGGCGACCGCGGTGACGCAGGCGGTGGTGCAGCCGGCCGGGAGCTTGGTGACGCCGGGGACGATCGCGTCCTTGGGGGCGGTGTAGACGGTGCGGGAGAGCACGAGGTGGCCCGGCAGCAGCAGGTGCTTCGGGTGGGCGGGCGCGCCGTCGTGCTGCGGGGAGGCCGCGGTGGCGAGCGTGCCGGGGATCAGCAGAAGGCTGGAGATCACGCCGCCGGCTGCGGCGAGGGTCAGGCGAGAGGGCATCGGGACGCTCCTGGGAGTCGCGGTGATCGTGCGAGTCGTACGGGACGGTGAGGTTGGTGCCTTCGGTGCGTGCAGTGCGTGGGGTGCGTGCGGTGCGCGGGGTGCGAGGGAGGGACGGGCCTCACTTGCAGGTGCCGCTGCCGGAGTCGCTGTACTGGAGCGCGGAGGAGTCGAAGCCCGGGCCGGGCAGGACGGGCTGGTAGTCCCAGCTGTAGCTGTGGGACTTGAGGGTGAGCTTCATGACGCCGAAGGCGCCGGCCTGGGCGGTCACCACGTTGGGGTTGGCCCAGTTGCCGGGCGTGCCGGCCAGGGTGTCCAGGGCCTCGCCGCCGGAGCCGACGATGAACTCCGGGATGCCGTGGGCCGGGTCGGACTGGCCGGCCGGGTTCATCGGGCGCAGCCGCGCGTACGCGTGCTCGTGGCCGTTCAGGATGAGCGTGGCGTGGTGCTGGTACAGCAGCTTCCACCAGGCGTCGGCCGCAGCGCCCTCGACGCTGCCGGCGCCCGGGGCGGACGCCGGCACGGTCGCGGTCGCGGCGGTGGTGGAGCTGAAGGTCGGCTGGTGCCAGTACGCGATGGTGCAGGGACGGTCGTTGGCGGCCAGGTCCTTGGAGAGCCACTGGGTCTCCTGGCCGAGCAGCCCGTTGTCCGTCGTGGAGCAGTCGTGCTTGAACTCGTCGGAGTCGCACTCGGCGTTGAGCGAGACGATGTGCCAGTTGCCGAGGTTGTAGGAGTACCAGCCCTGGTTGTCGGCCGTGTCGTCGCCGGCCTGCCCCTGGGTGGTGGGCGCGCCCGACTGGTCGTGGCCGTTGAAGTAGCTGAAGTAGCCGTTGCCGTTCTGGCCGGCCTCGTTGTCGCCCTTCTTGGCGTACGAGTAGTACTCGTGGTTGCCGGGCGCCGGACGCTCCAGCATCTTCAGGCCGCCCCAGGCCTGGTCGAAGGACTGCTCGAAGTCGGTCAACTTGCCGACCTGGTACTGCTCGTCGCCCAGCAGGGCGACGGCGTCGGGGTGCATGCCGGTGGCCTGCTTCGCGGTGGCGAACTCGGCGCTCATGCCGCCCAGGGTGGGGCTGCCGCACTTCAGCGCCGTCGGCGTGCCGGCGTTCTCGTCGTCGTCGGGCTCGCAGGCGATGTCGCCGACGGCCGCCAGCGTGAAGGCCCGGGCGCTGTGCTGGGCGTAGGGCCAGTCGTTGTCGTTGCCCCGGTTCGCCTCGGCGACGGCGGTTCCGGCGACGGCCAGAACGGCCAGGCTCACCGCAGCGGCGGAGATCTTGGTGACGCGGCTCATGTGCGAAGTCCCTCCACGGAAGAAGTGGTCAACGCACGTTAAGCAATCGATCTAACAGTGGATACAAACACGTCCTAACGGCTCGGTGAACTCCTTCGTCACGACCGTGCGGCCGCTTCGGCACGGGCACGGTCACCAGGCAGAGTTGACCGTGCGGTCCCGGTGAAACACCGAGGTCAAAGGTGCGGCGCAGTGCATAGAATCGCCGGACGTCGGCCTTCCCGGTTCGCGTTCCGCCATGTCGCGGGCGCAGGCTGGGAGGGCCAGTTCACCGACTCGTGGGGTTGCACCATGCTGACGATGCAGGAAGCTCTGCTCGCCCTCAACGCGTACTGGACGCAGCAGGGCTGCCTAGTCGCCCAGCCGATGAACAGCGAGGTCGGCGCCGGAACGCTGAACCCCGCCACGTTCCTTCGGGTCCAGGGCCCCGAGCCGTGGCGTGTCGCCTATGTCGAGCCCAGCGTGCGCCCCGACGACTCGCGCTACGGGGAGAACCCCAACCGCCTGCAGACGCACACGCAGTTCCAGGTCATCCTCAAGCCGGAGCCCGGCAACGCGCAGGAGTTGTACCTGGGCAGCCTCAAGGCGCTCGGCATCGACATCGAGGCGCACGACGTCCGGTTCGTCGAGGACAACTGGGCCTCGCCCGCCCTGGGCGCCTGGGGCCTCGGCTGGGAGGTGTGGCTCGACGGCCTGGAGATCACCCAGTTCACCTACTTCCAGCAGGCCGGCGGCATCACGCTGGACCCGGTGTCGGTGGAGATCACCTACGGCCTGGAGCGGATCCTGATGGCCCTGCAGGGGGTCAGCCACTTCAAGGACATCGCGTACGCGCCCGGCATCACCTACGGCGAGGTGTTCGGCCAGGCCGAGTACGAGATGAGCCGCTACTACCTCGACGACGCCGACGTCGACACCAACCGCGAGCTGTTCGAGGCCTACGCCCGCGAGGCGCGCCGCCTGCTCGACCTGCGGCTGCCGGTGCCCGCCTACTCCTACGTGCTCAAGTGCTCGCACACCTTCAACGTGCTCGACGCCCGCGGCGCCATCTCCACCACGGAGCGCGCGCGTTCCTTCGCGCGGATGCGCGCCCTCGCCCACGACGTCGCAGCCCTGTGGGCGGAGCGCCGCGCCGAGCTGGACCACCCGCTTGGCCTCGCCACGGCCGCGCCGGACGCCCCCGGCCAGGGCGCCCCGGAGGCCGTCACGGAGCCCGGCCCGAACGCCCCGCGGACGCTGGCCTTCGAGATCGGCTTCGAGGAGCTGCCCCCCGCCGAGGCCGCACGCGTCGTCGACTCGGTGCGCGAGGCGATCGAGAGCGGGCTCGGCGCGACCCGGCTCGGCCACGGCGCCCTGCACGTCGCCGCCACCCCGCGCCGCGTCGTGGTGACCCTGGAGGGCGTCGAGGCCGCCGAGCCCGACCACGAGCAGACCGTCAAGGGCCCGCGCGTCTCCGCCGCGTACGACGCCGAAGGCGCGCCCACGCCCGCCCTGCTGGGGTTCGCCCGCAGTCAGGACGCCGACCCGGCGGCGCTCGGGCGCGGCGAGTTCGGCGGCCGCGAGCACGTCGTGCTCAGCCGCGTCGTCGTCGGACGCCCCGCCGAGGAGGTGCTGGCGCAGGTGCTGCCCGCCGTCGTCTCCGGGCTGCGGGCCGAGAAGAACATGCGCTGGAACGCCTCCGGCCTCTCCTTCTCCCGGCCGATCCGCTGGATCCTGGCGCTGCTCGGCGAGGAGGTCGTGCCGTTCACGGTGTCCGGCCTCGTGTCCGGCCGCACCACCCGCGTCCACCGCACCGCCGCGCAACCCGTGGTCGAGGTGGCCAAGGCCGACGGCTTCGTGGAGCTGCTCGCCCGTCACGGCATCGTCGCCGACACCGACGCCCGGCGCACCGTCATCCAGGCCGCGGCGGTGCAACTGGCCGCCCAGGTGGGCGGCGTGGTGGACCTGGAGGCCAACAGCGCGCTGGTGGACGAGATCACCAACCTGGTCGAGTTCCCCACCCCGATCCTGGGCACCTTCGACCGCAAGTACCTCGAACTGCCCGACCAGATCCTCACCACGGTCATGCGCAAGCACCAGCGCTACCTGCCCGTCCTCGACGCGGACGGCGCGCTGCTGCCCTACTTCGTCACCGTCGCCAACGGCGCCTGCGACCAGGACGTGGTGCGGCGCGGCAACGAGGCCGTGCTGCGGGCCCGTTACGAGGACGCCGCGTTCTTCTGGCGGGCCGACCTGGACACGCCGCTGGAGGCGATGCAGGAGCGGCTGCACCTGCTCACCTTCGAGGACAAGCTGGGCTCGATGGCCGACCGGGCCGAGCGCATCGCCTCCACCGCCAACGAGTTCGCCTCGCACGTGCCGATCGGCGCCCGTGACCTGATCACGCTGGAGAGGTCCGCCGGGCTGGTCAAGTTCGACCTCGGCTCGCAGATGGTGACCGAGCTGTCCAGCCTCGCCGGTGTCATGGCCGAGGTCTACGCCCGCAAGGCGGGCCAGCCCGAGGAGGTCGCCCAGGCGCTGTTCGAGACGGAGCTGCCGCGTCACTCCGCCGACCGGCTGCCGCAGTCGACGCCGGGCGCGCTGCTCGCGCTGGCCGACCGGGCCGACCTGCTCGCCGGTCTGCTGCCGCTGGGCGGCGCGCCGACGGGCGGCTCCGACCAGTTCGGTCTGCGCCGGGCCGCGCTGGGGATGGTCAACATCCTGCGCGCTCACCCGGCGCTGGCGCCGCTGACCGTCTCCACGATGCTGCGGATCGCCGCCGAGCGGCAGCCGCTCGACGTCTCCGACGCGAGCATCGCGGAGGCCCAGCAGTTCGTCGTCCGCCGGTTCGAGCAGCAGCTGCTGGAGACCGGGCACGCCGTGCACGACGTCCGGGCGGTCCTGCCACAGGCGGATCGGCCGGTGCCGGCCGCCGGGCGGCTCGCCGAACTGGAGGCCGCCCACGGCACCGAGGCGTTGGCCCTGGCGACCGCCGCCGTCCAGCGCGTGCTGCGGATCGTCCCGGCCGGGACGAAGGCCACGCCCGATCCGGAGCTGTTCGCCAGCGGGCCGGAGCACGACCTGTACCAGGCCGTCCAGAAGGTCCGAGCCGTCCTGGGCGGCTCGCCCGGACTGGCGGCCTTCCTGCACGAGAGCGGCCCGCTGGTGCGGGCGATCGACCTCTTCTTCGAGGGCGTCATGGTGATGGACGAGGACCTCGCCGTCCGCGCCAACCGACTGGCGCTGCTGGCCACCGTCGTGGAGCTGACCGGCCCGATCCTGGCCTGGTCCGAACTGAAGTGACGCTCTGAAACGGGTCTGCCCGCCCCCGCCGAGGCGGGAGCGGGCAGACCCGTTTGCTCCGTGCGCTTGCGCGCGCGTCGCGTGCGGCCCGGTCAGGCCGTGTGCGCTCCGGTCGCGCTGCCGGCGAGCCACTGCGACCAGGACAGGTCGTAGTCCGCGTAGCCGTTGTCCCCGGCGGCCTTGCCACGCGGCGAACCGGTGATGGTCACCGGGTCGCCCTGCTTGACGTTGTCGTAGAACCACTCCGAGTTGGCGTACGAGAGGTGCACGCAGCCGTGTGAGCCCTGGCCGTGGCCCGGGTTGGGGTCACCGCTGGAGTAGTGCACGTAGGTGCCGGAGAACGTCAGGTGCACGTCCCAGGGGAGGGTGATGTCGTAGTAGTTGGGGTTGTGCGGGTCGCACGTGATCCCCACGCTGCACGAGGTCATCCGCACCCAGCGCTGCTTGTCTATCACCGCCATGGTGCCGTCCCACGACGGGAAGGCCTTGCTGCCCGCGTCGATCGGCATGGTGCGGATCACCTTGCCGTTGCGGGTGATCTTCATGGTGTGACCGGGCGCGGAGACGAAGGTCTCGAAGTCCGCGCCGATGGTGAAGGTGTGCGTGTACGTACGGGTGCCCGTGCGGCCGTAGCCGTCGCCGACGCCGGTGAGCGCGGCGTTGAGCGTCACCTTCGTGCCCACCGGCCAGTAGCCCTCGGGCCGCCAGTCGACGCGCTGGCTGCTGAACCAGTGCCAGGCGCCGGTGACCGGCCGCGAGGTGGTCACCTTCAGGTGCCGCTCTATGCCGGCCCGGGCCGACGAGGCCACCGGGTCGGTGAAGACCACCGAGATCGGCATGGCCACACCGACGGTCGCACCGCTCGTCGGCGTGATCGAGTTCAGCAGCATCGGCTTGGCGGCGAGCGGGGCGCTCGCACTCGTGTTCGCCATCGCGGGCACCCCGTACACCCCGGCACCCGCCAGCATCGCACCCGCCACGAGTGCCACCCCGATGCTGCGCTTCCTAAGCCCCACTCTTTGCTCCGCTCAAGTCATCAATAGAACATCTGACGTGTGAGATGACTCGCGCGGCAGGCAAAAGGTTGCGGCCGGGACTGGACGGACTCAAGGGGCCGGATGGGCGGCGAAGAACGTCCAGAACACGCTGGTCGCGTCCAGGGCCCTGGACGGGGTGTCGAGACCCAGTGCGCGTTGGATCAGCGGCCGGTCCGGGGAGCCCGGCCACTGGTGGCCCGCCCCCGTGATCGTGACCAGCGTCACGGCCCGGCCGTCCGGGCAGACGGCCGACGCGGTGGTGACCGGCCCGGACGTCGTCGTGGTCGGCGCCGCGCAGCGGTCCGTGGCGCGCCACTGCGCGACCACGTCGGGGACCGGCGGCCCGTCGATGTGCGCCGAGCCCTGCCCCTGGCCGCCCTGGTAGGGGATGTTGTGGTCGGCCGTGCCGTGGATGTGCAGCACGGAGAGCGGCGCCGGGCCCGGGCACGCGCCGAGCAGCGTCGCGGAGTCCGCGCCGACCGCGGCGAACAGGTGCGTGTCGCAGGCGAGCCGGTAGGCCATCATGCCGCCGTTGGAGATGCCCGTGACGTAGACCCGGCGCGGGTCGACCGGCACCCGCTGCTCCACGGCGGAGACGACGGCGCTGACGAACGCGACGTCGTCGGTGCCCTGGCGGCCCGGCGTGCCGCAGCAGCCGCCGCCGGTGTTCCACGCGTGGTTCTGCCCGTCCGGGTACACCACGACGAAGTGCCCGCTGTCGGCCTGGTGGTCCCATCCGTAGTACCGCTCCGCCTCCTCGGCGCTGCCGAACCCACCGTGCAGCATCACGACGACCGGCGTCCGCGCCGGAAGCGAGGCAGGCCGGTAGACCCGGTAGTCGCGGGCGAGCCCCCCGACGGTCAGCCGCGCGGTCGAGGCGCCCACGGGGAGCGGGGCGGCGGAGGCGCCGGCGGGTGTGGATGTGTGGGGCCCGCAGCCGACCAGCAAGCCGAGCAGCAGCGGAACCAGGCATACGACGGCGACGAGCCTGTGCGGTGCGCGCGGCACGACCGCCCCCCCTTCCGCGCCGCCTCGGCGGCGACGCCTGGACGCAGTGCAGCAGGGGAGTTTGTGGGATCTCTGTGGACCTCTGCCGACCGTCGACGCGGCTGCGACCCCCGGTGCCCGGCACGTCGGTGGGCCGTGCCCCGCTCAGGCGGTCACGTGGGCGAGCACCGGCGTCAGCGCGTCCGGCCGCTCGTCCGCCGGGAGGTGGGCGACGGCCAGGAAGGAGCAGCCGAGCGCCGTGGCGCCGCCGTCGGCGGTCGCGTCGTCGCCGACCATGAGGACGTCGGCCGGAGCCGTACGCAGCGCTTCGCACGCGATCCGGAACAGGCCCGGGTCGGGCTTCTGCAGCCCGTGCTCGTAGGAGAGCACGAAGGCGTCGACGAGCTGCTCCACGCCGTGGTGGCGGAAGACCGGCCGCAGGTCCCAGCCGATGTTGCTGACGACGCCGACAGGCACCTCACGCCGCCGCAGCTCCTTGAGCACCGCCTCGGCGTCGGGGTAGGGGCGCCACACCTCGGGATGCAGGTGCCGGTCGTAGAGCGTGTCGGCCAGCCGCGGGTCCGGCAGCGGACCGGCGAGCGCGGTGAGCCCCGTGTACGCGGCCCGGTGCCGCGCGGCGTCGAGGTCGCGCTCCGCCCACAGCCGCCGCAGGTGCTCCGGCACCTGCTGCGGGCTCGCGCCGCCGGGCAGCGCCCCGGCCTGCTCCAGCCGCTCGGCGAGCGCGGCCGCCTCGGCCTCGGGCAGCTCGACCCCGAGCGCGTCGAGCGCCCCGTCGAGCCACGCCCGGGTGGAGGTGATGCGGAAGAGGGTGCCGGAGAAGTCGAAGAGGACGCCCTTGATCATGGGTCCATCCTCGCGGCGGTGCGGGGTGCGGCTCAAGCACGCTCCCCGCAGGGTGGCGCGCGGTGTGCAGGAGTGGACGTGGTGGACCGTGGGTTCACCGGGCCGTTCGAGGCCCATCTGACGGTGCGGTGCGACGACGCGGGGAGCTCGGACGGCTGGACGCGCGGGCGGCCGGCGCCGGACCCAAGCTCACCCGCATCGTCCTCGCGCGCGGCCGGACGCCCTCGCAGCCCATGCTGGCCCTGCGGGGACGCGGCGCCTTCGACGTGCAGCTCGCCGAGTCCCGCCGGGTCGCCGACGCTGAGGCGCAGGTGGGTGCGGATCGGCGGCTGCGGGGGCGGTGTACGGTGCCGGGCATGGTGAGTGCTGCGGGAGGGTACCCCGACGCCCGGTTCTTCGACGCGCCTGACGGAGTGCGGCTGGCGTACCGCGAGTTGGGGGAGGGGCGGCCGGTCGTGCTGCTCCACGGTGTCACGGCGGACGCCGAGTCGTGGTTCGCGGCCGGGGCGGCGCTCGCGCCCGCGCTCGCGGAACGCGGGCACCGGGTGATCATGCCGGACTTCCGCGGCCACGGAAGCAGCGGCAAGCCGCAGGGTGTCGAGTCGTATCCCGCGGACGTGCTGACCGACGACACGCTCGCGCTGGTCGGGCACCTCAAGCTCGACGCGTACGACGTGGGCGGGTACTCGCTCGGCGCGCGGATCGCGGTGCGGATGCTGGTGCGTGGCGCGGAGCCCCGCCGGGTGGTCGTCGGTGGGCAGGGGCTCCGCGAGGTCCTGGGCACCGGTGGCGGCGCCGGCAACGCGCTGCGACGCGCGCTCGCGGGCGCCGGGACATCCGAGCCGGGCACGCGCGAAGCGCGCACGGAGGAGTACCTCCGGGCGCGGGGGACGGACCCGGTCGCGCTGCTGCACGTGCTCGACTCCCTCGCCGACACCCCACAGGAGCTGGTCGCCCCTCTGCGGGCGGCGCTGCTCGTCGTGATCGGGACCGAGGACGAGCGGCTTCCCTCCGCCCGGGAACTGGTCGCGCTGCTGCCGACGGCCCGCCTGGTCGAGGTGCCCGGCAACCACGGCACGGCGGCGCTCGCGCCGGAACTCACGCGGGCCTTCGTCGACTTCCTCTCGGCCCCGGAGCACGCGCCGAAGGGCTGAGCTCGCCGAGCTGACCTGCCGTCAGCCGTGCGCGGCCGGGGGGCGGCCGCCCGGGCCCGCCTCGGCTCGCGGGGCACGAGCGTCACCCCCGCCGGGGCGGGGGTGTCCGGCAGGTGGGCCGTGATTGACCGGGGCAGGGGTGGCTGCTGGAATGGAAGACATGCTCCGCACGACGACGCTCCTGGTCATCAGGGCCCACATCGACTTCGGTCGGGTGTGGTCCGCCGCGTGTCGCTGATCGCGCACGCCCGTACCGCGTCCCGTTCGTCTCTTCCGGAGTAGCTCATGTCCGACCGCGCCCTCGGGGCGCCGGTCCGCGTGGACCCGCGCGGACCGCGCTTCGCCGCCGTCCTCACCACCGTCGTCCTCGTCGTGGTCCTCGCCACCGGCAGCGGCCCGCTGCTCGCGGCGCAGGCCGTCGTCTTCGCGCTCGGCGCAGGCCTGGGTCTGCGCCGAGCGCCCTACGGGTGGCTCTACCGGCGTCTGGTGCGCCCGCGGCTCGGGCCGCCGCAGGAGCTGGAGGACGAGCGCCCGCCGCGCTTCGCCCAGGCCGTCGGCTTCACCTTCGCCGCAGTAGGGGCGGTCGGCTACCTGTCGGGGGCCACCTGGCTCGGCATCGCCGCCACCGCCCTGGCGCTCGCCGCCGCCTTCCTGAACGCCGCATTCGGGTACTGCCTCGGCTGCGAGATCTACCTGCTCGTCGTGCGCGCCCGGGCCCGGCTGGGGCAGGCGGCGCGATGAGCGACCCCACCGGACTGATCGTCGCCGTCGTGGTGCTCGCCGCCGCGACCGTTTTCGGGCTGGTCCGCGCCCGGCGCGACGGCAGGCTGCGCGCCGGCCGAGGCGACGCGGGCCTGCGGCTGTCCTCGGGCGAGCTGGGGGAGAGCCTCGGGGACCGGGCGACGCTCGTGCAGTTCTCCACGTCCTTCTGCGCCACCTGCCCCGGCACCCGCCGCCTGCTCCTGGACGTCGCCTCCGGGACGCCCGGCGTCCGGCACGTCGAGATCGACGCAGAGCAGCGGCTCGACCTGGTCCGCCACGCCGAGGTGATGCGCACCCCCACCGTCCTGGTCCTCGACCGCGACGGGCGGGTCGTGCGTCGCGCCTCCGGACCGCCGACGCGGGACGAGGTGGTCTCCGCCCTGGAGCTCGCGACGGCGAGCTGACGCAGGCGCACGGCCGGGCGCGGCGTCAGCCCCGCGCTTGCGCTGCCGCGGCGAACGCCGCGCGGGCGCGCTCGGCGATCTGCCCGGCGCGCTCGGACGGTTCCGGCGGGTCGGAAAGCAGCGGACCTCAGCGGGCACGGCCGCCCGCCGGGGCGGCGGGTGCGGCTTCCGACGGCGCGGCCGCCGCCGCGGCCGTGGGGCCGACGGTGGCCGCGAGGGCGAGGGCCGTCAGGTCGTCGGACAGTTCCCTCGCGTGGGCGGGGACGTCCCGGACGAGGTGGTCGATGACCGTGCGCGGATCGCGCGGACCGAGAGCCTCGAGCCGGGCGGCGAGCGGGTAGAACGTCCCCTCCGCGTCGCGGGCCTCGGTGATGCCGTCGGTCACCAGCAGCAGCGTCTCCCCGGGCCGCAGCTCGTGGACGCCCACCTGCGAGGCGTCGGTCGCCGGTCCGCCCAGTGCGCCGAGGCCCAGTGCGCCGAGGCCCAGGAGGAGCCCGCCGGGGCAGCGCACCGGCTCGACGCCGGAGTCGCCGAGCAGCAGCGGGTCGAGATGCCCGCGGTTGACGACAGAGAGCCGGCCGGTGGCGGGCTCGTGCTCGACCAGGACGGCGGTGACGAACAGCTCGTGGTCCCCTGTCTCGGCGGCGTGCCGGGCGACCTGGCGGTCCAGCTGGGCGGCGAGGTCCGTCAGGTCCGGCGTCTCGTGCGCGGCGGTGCGGAACGCGCCGAGGACGTCCGCGACGGTGCGCACCGCCGCGAGGCCCTTGCCGCGCACGTCGCCGAGCAGGACACGGGTGCCGAACCGGGTCTCGCACACCTCGTACAGGTCGCCGCCGACTCCGGCGTCGGCCTCGGCCGGGTGGTAGAAGCCGGCGGCGCGCAGCCCGCCCGTCCGGCCCGGGACGGGCCGCAGTACGGCGCGCTGCAGGGTCTCGGCGACGGTCCGCACCCGCACCAGATCCCGCGACTGCCGCCGCCGCTGCTCCGCCAGGGCCGCGCCGAGCACACCGGCCAAGGCGGTGGCGACGTAGACCCACAGGTGGTGCCGCTCGGTGAGGTGACCCACCCGCTCGGCGAGCGCCAGCTGCAGGACGAGCGCCAGCGCGGTGGCGCCGCCGACGACGAGCGGGCCCAGCGTGAACGCGGTGACGACGGGCAGCACCGTCAGCAGGAAACCGGCGGCGACCGCGTGCGACACGACGATCTCCAGCACCAGGTCGACGACCAGCAGCAGCACCGGCGCCCAGTGCATCCATCGCGACCGCGCGCCTGGGCCCGGCGCGGTGGGGACGGTGAAGGGGAACACCGACATGGAGGACCTGCCTCGGAATCGGGGGCGTGCGGGGCGGGCGGACCGTCGACGGCGGTGCCCGCGACCTCCCTGCCATCGTCATCCGGTCGGGGCGGGGAGGGCACGGGACCAAAGTCCCTATTCGGCACGTCGAGAGCAAGATCACACCGTGTGGAACAATCGCCGGATGAGCGACGACCAGCGCGACGAGAAGACCGAGATCCGGACCGACGGCGCGCCCGCCCCGGCGTGGCTCTTCTCCCAGGGGGTGCGCAAGGGCCCGATCCTCCAGGTCTCCGGCCAGGGCCCGCAGGACCCGGCGACCGGCGCGTACGTCCACCCCGGTGACGTGAAGGCGCAGACCCGGCGCACGCTGGAGAACGTCAAGGCGATCGTCGAGGCGGGCGGCGCGACCGTCGAGGACGTGGTCATGTTCCGCGTCTACCTCACCACCCGTGCCCACTTCGCCGCGATGAACGAGGCGTATGCGGAGTTCATCGCGGCGAACGTCGGGGCCGACGGCGTGAAGCCGTGCCGCACCACCGTCTTCGTGGAACTGCCGCAGGAGCCGATGCTGGTGGAGATCGACGCCATGGCCGTGGTGTCATGAACCCATGACGCTCTCCGGCGACCAGGTCACGGCCTACCTCTCCCGCATCGGCGCCGAGCGTCCGGCGCGACCGGACGGGGAGGCGCTGCGCGACCTGCACCTGCGGCATCTGCGCGCGGTGCCGTTCGAGAACCTGAGCATCCACCTCGGTGAGCCGGTCGTGCTCGAGCCGGATGCGCTCCACGACAAGGTCGTCGGACGTGCCCGTGGCGGGTTCTGCTACGAACTCAACGGCCTCTTCGCGGAGTTGCTCGACGCGCTGGGCTACGGGGTGACCCGGCTGGCCGGGCGCGTGCACGGGCCCTCGGGTTTCGGACCGCTCTTCGACCACCTCGCGCTGCGGGTCGCCGACGCGGACGGCGGGCAGTGGCTGGTGGACGTCGGCTTCGGGCGGCACACCGATCTGCCGCTCCGCTTCGACCTCGGCGTCGACCAGCAGGACCCGACCGGCGGCTACCGCCTGGACGGCCGGCCGGACAGCACCGACGTCGTGGTCTCCCGGGAGGGCGAGCCGCAGTACCTGCTGGAGCTGCGCCCGCGCACCCTCCGCGACTTCGAGGTCTGCTGCTGGTGGCAGCAGACCTCGCCGGCGTCGCACTTCACGCAGAAGGTGCTCTGTTCCCTGCGGACGCCGACCGGCCGGGTGACCGTCAGCGGCCGCACGCTCGTCGAGTCCCAGGACTCCGGCGGGCGCACCGAACATGAGCTGGCGGACGATCAACTCGGCAAGACCTACGCCGAGTTGTTCGGCATCGTGCTCGACCGCGTGCCGGACCGCCCGCGGTCCGCCGACTGAGACCGCGTTTGAGATCTGCTGGGAGCCCAGGCATGCGCGGCCGCGAGCGCTGGACGACGCCATCCTGACGAGTAGTTGTGGTCGGTTGCGTGATTCCCAACGCTCGTGATGGCCTGATGTCTCAGGCGCTGGGTGGCTGGGCAGCCCGGACGTGGGCCCCGGGCTGCCGCACGTGGGTTACTTCACGTAGGACGGGTAGTTGAGCTGCCAGGGCACCAGCGGTCGGCTGATGTCATTCGGGATCACCTGGCCGTTCTTGTCGAGGAACGCCAGGTGGATGGTGTAGTACGGGCTCGGATGCCCGGGCTTGTAGGGGATGGCCAGCACGAAGTAGCGGCGGATGTCGCCGCGCAGCATGAACACCGGCGAGGTGACCGAGCCGGCGCCCCACGTGGCACGCAGGGTCACCGCGCCGGCGGGTGCGGTGTTGCCGCTGAACAGCACGCCGATCTGCGGTGAGGTGTGCAGCCGCGGATCGCGCTGCACGTCCATCTCCTGCATCTGGTAGTCGTGCTGGCCCTGCGGGGCGCCGTCGCAGCCGCCGTTCAGCTCCGGGTTCTCGTGCCCGTCCACGGCGACCTTCCACTCCAGGCAGTACAGCCCGTCGCCCTGCTCCCGGTAGGTCACGACGCGGAGCGACCAGTGGTGGCCCGCGAGGACTCCCGTCGGCAGCCGGTCCAGCATCGGCAGGGCGGCCGACACCGTCGGCGACGGCGTGGACTTCCCGGACGGGGTGGCCGGTGTCGAGGGGCGGACCTCGGACGGTCCGGGCCAGGCCGTTGCGGCGATCATGGTGGCGGCCGCCACCGCCGCGGCGATCCCGGCCCCCGCCCCGCA
>NZ_BBPP01000037.1:27710-54183 GCF_000787835.1 Streptacidiphilus melanogenes | reverse complement strand
CCGCCGCGGCGATCCCGGCCCCGCTCAGCAGTCGGCGGGCGCGGCGGCGGCGGGCGCCCGCGTCGACGATCGACGCCAGGGGGAGCGGTGGCACCGGGACCGGGGCGACCTGCTCGTCGAGCGCCTCGTGCAGGACGGCGTCGTCGAAGGTGTTCATCGGTTGTGGACCTCCTCGGGGGCGTGCGCGAGCGCGGGGTGGACGCGCAGTTTGGCCATCGCCTTGGACGTCTGGCTCTTGACGGTGCCGACCGAGCAGCCGAGGCTGGCCGCGGTCTGCTCCTCGGTCAGGTCCGACCAGTAGCGCAGCACCACCACCGCGCGCTGCCGGGGCGGCAGGCAGGCAAGGGCGGCGTTGAGGGCGAGGCGGGTGTCCACGGCTCCGGCGGGGTCCGGCACCGAGGGGCCGGCCTCCGCCACGAGGGGCACCTCTTTGGGTCGTTTCCTGCGGAAACGTCCCAGATGGGCGTTGAGCAGGACGCGGCGCGCATACGCGTCGGGGTCCTCGGCTCGTCTGACGCGGCTCCAAGAGGTGTAGACGGCTGTCAGCGCGCTTTGCGCGAGGTCCTCCGCCAGGCCCTGATCGTCGGTCAACAGCATCGCGAGCCGGAACAGCCGGGGCCAGCGTGAGGCCGCGAAGTCGTGGAAGTCGAGCTGGTTCGCGGTGTGCATGCCCCTCCAGAGTCTCTTTCGCAGGGAAAGGTTGCCCGGTCGGAGCGTCTGCGTCCTAACGATCCATCGCCAGACCGGGGCGATCCACCCGCGGCCCAAGCCGCCAGTGGTTCCTATGTGCGCCAATCTCTAGGGGTTTGAACGCACGTTCTGGGGCACCGAAGCGGTGATACTCAGGATCTTCCATGGCCATCGCGGCGACACGCGAGCGCACCAAGGCGCCGTCCCAGGTCCCGCTTGTAGGGGCAGTGTCAGTGGTCAGGCCGGAACCGTACCCTCGTCCAGCGCCACCCGGACCAGCGGCCTGCGGCCCGGCCGTGCGGCGGGACGGACACGGGTGAGCCGGCGGACCATGACGCCGATCATCGCCCATCTGATCATGGTCTCCGCCCGGGCCGGGCCGGCTTCGTAATCCCGGGCCAGTCGCCGGTGGGCGGTAAGCCACGAGAATGTCCGCTCCACCGCCCACCGCTTCGACTGGACCTGGAAACCGCGCTGGCCAGGGTCCTTCCGGACGATCTCCAGGTCACGGCCGAGGGTCTGCGCGGTCCAGTCGACCAAGCGGCCGGCGAAGCCCTGGTCGGCCCAGATCTTCCGGACGCCAGGGTGGTCGAGGCGAGTCCACAGCAGCGGGTGCTTGGCACCGTCACGGTCCTGGACGTTGGCCGCCACGACATGGACCGCGAGCAGCAGGCCGAGGGTGTCGGTGATGATGAAGCGCTTGCGGCCCTTCACCGCTCGACCAACTCCCACTGTTCACCCGTCAGATCCGACGGATAGCCCCCCACCAGCCACATCGGACTCAACGATCACCCTGACCTCAGGGCACGCGAGATCTCAGACACGGTCTGAGGCGGACGCGGCGTCCGCACTCGTCAGCCGGCCGTGTGCGGACCGAGGGCGGCGGAGTGGGCCGGTGCGGGCAGGACGGGGACACCTTCGCGGATGGCCCGGGTGACGGGCGTGCGCTCGGCGATCTCCAGCAGGCGGCTGCGCTGGGCCTCGTCGAGTTCGCCGTCGAGGTCGATGCGCCGGGTGATCCGGTGGCTCCCGTCCGGGCCCTCCTCGTAGGCGGTGTGCACGCGAACCTCGTCCAGGCCCCAGCCCTTGCGCTGCGCGTACATCCGCAGCGTCACGGCGGTGCAGGAGCCGAGCGCGGACAGCAGCAGGCCGATGGGCGTGGGGGCGGTGTCGGCGCCACCGCGGGAGACCGGCTCGTCCGCGGCCAGGGCGTGGCGGCCGACGCGGATGTCGACGTGGTAGTCCGGGCCGGTCAGGGTGGCGACGGCCGCGCCCACGCGGGCGAAGCCGTCCGGGCCGGACCCGGCGACGTCGGTGGCCCCGGCGTGCGCTGCGGACTCGGGGCTCACAGGCCGAACCGTGCGCGCTGGGCCTGCGGCACCAGGTCGACGTACTCGGGGTGCTTGGTGATCCAGCCGCGGATGAACGGGCAGAAGGGCAGCACCTCCAGGCCCTGCTCGCGGGCGGCGTCCAGTGCGGCGCGGGCGAGGGCGCTGCCCAGACCCCGGCCCTCGAAGCTCGGGTCGATCTCGGTGTGGATGAAGGCGATCTCGTTCCGGAACCGGTGGTACTCGGCGAAGCCGGCCATCTCCTCGCCGTCGTAGATCTCGAACCGCGACGCGTCCGGGTTGTCCACCACGCGCTGTGCCATCGCTCCTCCAAGTCGTCGTCGTTCAGTGATGATCATAGTCGGTACATAGTTGATGTATCAACTTAAGTCGCGTCTCCCGGCTTCCTGAGGACGGCGTGTCGGTCGCCGGGACGGCGACGCCGGGCTGTCGGCGCTGGGATGCTCGGTGGATGTCCACAGCCCAGAGCCGTCCGGTCCCGACCGGCGCCGAGATCGGGGACGGCCACCCGCTCACGGTCTCCCTGCTGGTGCTCACCCTCGTCAGCGGCGTCGTCGACGCCGTCAGCTACCTGGGCCTCGGGCACGTGTTCACCGCCAACATGACCGGCAACGTCGTGGTCGTCGGCTTCGCCATCGCGGGTGCGCCCGGCTTCTCCGCGGCGGGCTCGCTGACGTCGCTGGGCGCGTTCCTGGTCGGCTCGGCCTGGGCCGGACGGCTGGCCATCCGGCACCGGCACAGCTCACGGCCGCGCTGGTTCCGCACCGCGCTGCTGCTGGAGGCGTCGCTGCAGGCCCTCGCCACCGTCATCGGCTTCGTCGCCGGCGTCCGGCACACCCAGCTCGGGTTGATCGCCGTGCTCGGACTCTCCATGGGCCTGCGCAACGGCACCGTCCGCAAGCTCGCCGTGCGCGACATCTCGACGACCGTGCTCACCATGACCCTCACCGGGATCGCCGCCGATTCCTCCCTGGCGGGCGGCGCGAACACCCGGCTGCGCCGCCGTGTCCTGACCGTGGTCGCCATGATCGCCGGGGCTGCGCCCGGCGCCGTCCTCGTCCTGCACGACCACGGCGCGTGGGCGCTGCTGCTCGCCACCACGCTGGTGGCGCTCGTCGCGCTGGTCTACCGGGAGCGCTGAGCCGACAGGCCGGGCAGGCGCGCCTCGAAGGTCGCGCCCTCGGCGCCCTCAGCGCCCGTCGCGCTCTCGGCGCTCTCCGCGGCCGCCGCCTCCGCCGGGAGCTCGGTCGGGTCGACCACCGCGAGGGTGCCGCCGTGGTGGTGGGCGATGTCCCGCGCGATCGGAAGGCCCAGGCCCGCGCCGCCCTCGTCGCGGCTGCGGGCGTCGTCGAGGCGGGTGAACCGCTCGAAGATCCGCTCGCGGTCCCCGGCGTCGAGGGCGGGGCCGTCGTTGTGGACGCACAGGACCGCCGCGTCGCCGTCGGTCCGCACCGTGACGCGCACGGCGGCGCGCGCGTGCCGCTCCGCGTTGTCCAGCAGGTTCGTCACCAGCCGCGTCAGCCACAGGTGGTGGCCCGGCACGACCGTCTCGTCGTCCAGGTCGAGGGTGAACGTCACCCGCCGCCCCGCGCGTCCGCGGACGGCGACCCGCACCAGCTCGGCGAGGTCGACCGGGCCGGTGGGCAGCTCCGTCGGACCCGCGTCGAGCCGGGCGAGGAAGAGCAGGTCGGCGGCCAGGTCCTGGAGGCGTTCGGAGTCCTGCAGCGCGCCCTCGGTGAGCTCGACGCGCACCCGCGGGTCGGGGTGGCCCAGGGCGACCTCCAACTGGGTGCGCAGCACGGCGATCGGGCTGCGCAGCTCGTGGGAGGCGTCGGCGATGAACTGGCGCTGCCGCCGCCCGGCCAGGTCCAGCCTGTCCAGCATCCCGTTCATGGTCCGTGCCAGCCGGGTGATCTCGTCCTCGCCGCGCGGGACCGGCACCCGCCGGTGCAGCTCCTGCTCGCCGATCGCGGCGACCTCGCTCCGGATCGCCTCCACCGGCCGCAGCGCCCGGCCGGTCACCCGCCAGGTGACCAGGGCGACGGTGAGCAGCAGCAGCGGGCAGCCGACGGCGAGGGTGAGCGCGGTGGTGGAGACGGCGTCGTCGGCGGCGCGCAGCGAGACGCCGGTGCGGATGACGACCGGCCCTTCGGGCGTCTCCGCGACGACGCTGGTGATCTGCTGGCGCGCGTCGATCCCGAACGGCTTGAGCCCGGGCACCTCCATGACCGGCAGCGGGACTTCGGGCAGTGCCGGACGACCCGCGAGGTTCTGACTCGCCGCCACCACCCGGCCCTTGCCGTCGACGACCTGGACGAAGTCGGTGCCGTCGCCCAGAGGCACCAGCTTGCCCAGCTGTCCGCCCGCGGCCAGCTTGGCCACCACCCCGGCCTGCCCCCGGGCGGTCGCCTCGGCGGTGCCGCGCAGGTTGGCTCGCAGCAGGCTCAGCATGGCCAGCGAGGCGACGGTGAGCGCGACCGCCACCACCGTGCACGCGGCCAGCGTCGCGCGGGCGCGCACCGAGCGCGGCGTGATGCGGGCGCGCAGCGCGCCGAGCCGCCGACGGACGCCGCGGCGGTGGCCACCCTGGGGGATGCCGTCAACCACCGTCCACCGCCAGCCGGTAGCCGACGCCGCGCACGGTCTGCACCGCCGCCCGCCCGAACGGCGTGTCGATCTTCCGCCGCAGCGCGCTGACGTGGACCTCGACGACGTTCGCGTCGCCGTCGTAGTTCTCGTCCCAGACCGCGTCCAGGATGTCCCGCTTGGAGACGACGTCGCCCGCGCGCAGCGCCAGGTGCTCCAGCACGGCGAACTCCCGTGCGGTGAGCCGGACCGGCCGGCCCGCCCGGGTGCAGGTGCGCGCGCCCAGGTCGACGGCCAGGTCGCCGAGGCTGACCAGGCGCGGCTGCCGCCCGCCGACCCGGCGGGCCAGCGCGCGCAGCCGGGCGACCAGGACGACGTAGGAGAAGGGCTTGGACAGGAAGTCGTCGGCGCCGGTGTCCAGCGCCTCGGCCTCGTCCCACTCGCCGTCCTTGGCCGTCAGCATGAGGATGCCCGCCTGGTAGCCGTCGGCTCGCAGCGTCGAGCAGACCCGGTAGCCGTTCAGGCCCGGCAGCATGATGTCGAGCACGACGACGTCGTAGGGGCTGCGCGTGGCCTGCCGCAGACCGGTGATCCCGTCGTAGGCGACGTCGACGGCGAAGCCGTCCGCCTCCAGGCCGCGCTGCAGCGCGGCGGCGAGCCGCCGTTCGTCCTCCACTATCAGTACGCGCACCGGACCAGGGTGACAGCACCGGCCGGGAGCAAGCTGAAGAGGTCTTCAAGATCTTCAGCGGGCCTTCAGCGTCGCTGCGGGATTCTCAGGGACCGAATCCCCGGGACGAACCCATGAAGGAGCCGAGATGAGCGATCCGTTCGCGTCGGGCCCGGTGCCCGCCGAGCCGGACGAGCCCACCGGGCACGACGGGCACGGCGAGTACGACGAAGCCGTGGACCACGACGAGCAGGCGGAGCACGCGGAGCAGCCGGCGCGTCGGCGCGGTCCGGTCCGCCGGGTGGTCACCGGCCGCCGGTCCCGCTGGGTCGTCGGCGGCGTGGTCGCGGTCGTGCTGGTCGGCGGCTCGGCCGCGGTGACCGCGGCCGTGGTGCACCACAGCGACGGGCACGTCGCCGTCGCGGTCGGGCCGGACGGCCTGCCGGGCCTGAAGCGGGTCATCGCCCAGCAGGCGGGCGGCTTCGGCGGCGGCGCCGTGGTGGTGAAGGGCGGTCAGGTCGTGGCCGTGCCCGGTCCCGCCGTGCCCGGTGCGGCCGGTCCCTTGGTGGCGGGCACGTCGGTGGCCCCGGCGCCGCTGCCGTCCCTTTCGGCGGACCAGGCGGTGACCAAGGCGGAGGCCGCCGTCTCCGGCGGCAAGGCCGAGTCGCTGGCCACCGTGCCGGAAGCGGGCGGCGGCACGGCCTGGCAGGTCGTGGTGCTCGGACCGGACGGCGTGCGCCACCTGCTCACCCTCGACGGCGCGAGCGGCAGCGTCACGTCCAACACCGTGACGGGCTGACACCCAAAGCGGCGTGCCACCGCAGGAGGCACCCTGCGGCGGCACGCCACGCTCCGTTGGGTTCAGCTGTTGAAGATCTGGAACTCCGAGAGCTGCCCCGCCGGCCAGCCGGTGTTGGCGGTGACGTTGACCCGCCAGAACCGCTGGGTGCTCGCGGGGAAGGTGAGTGTGACCGTGTTACCGCCCACGTTCGGGTCGAAGGTGTAGGCGGCCGAGCCGACGACGGTGGTGAAGTTGCTGCCGTCGGTGCTGCCCTGGAGCGAGAGCGTCTGGGTGCGCGCTCCCCACGAGGTGCTGTTCGGCAGCTCCAGCACGACCCGGCTCACGCTCTGCGCCGAGCCGAGGTCCACCTGCACCCACTGCGGGAAGGCGCCGTTGTTGCTCTCCCAGTAGCTGGACTGGTCGCCGTCGGTGACGTTGGACGAGACGTAGTTCTGGGTGTTGCTGGACTCGCTCGTCGCCTTGTTCAGCGCCAGATCGACCGGGGCGCTGCTGGTGCCGGTGCCGGTGAGCGCGATCGTCAGCGGGTTGTTCGACGCGTTGCCGTTGACGGTGACGCTGCCGGTCCGCGTGCCCGTCGCCGTCGGCTTGAAGGTGACGTTCACCGTGCAGGAGGCGCTCGCCCCGAGCGAGCTGCCGCAGGTGTTGGTCTGCGCGAAGTCGCCGGTGGTGGTGACCGAGGAGATGGACGCGGTGGCGTTGCCGGTGTTGGTGACCGTCACCGCCTGGGCGGAGCTGGTCGAGCCGACGGTCTGCCCGGCGAAGCTCAGCGAGGTCGGGGCGGCCGCGAGCGTCGCGGCGGAGGAGCCGCCCGCGCTCGGGTAGACCGCGAGGTCGGAGAGCTGGCCTGCCGACCAGCCGGTGTTGGCGGTGATGTTGATCCGCACGTAGCGGGCGTTGGTGGCGCCGAACGGGATGGTGACGGTGTTGCTGTTCGCGCTCGGGTCGAAGTTGTAGCCTGCCGAGCCGACGATGGTGGAGAAGTTGGTCCCGTCGGTCGAGCCGAGCACCGACAGCGTCTCGGAGCGCGCGCCCCACGCGGTGGACGGCGGCAGACGCAGCACGACCTTGCCGATGCCGTAGCTCTGTCCGAGGTCGACCTGCGCCCACTGCGGGAAGGCGCCGTTGGCGCTCTCCCAGTAGGTCGACGGGTCGGTGTCGGTGAGGTTGGCGGACACGTACTGGCCGTTGCTGGAGCTCGCCGAGGTCGGCTGTCCGGCGGCGATGTTCGTGCTGCTGTCGATGGCCGTGCCGGTCAGACCGACGCTGGTGGGGCTGTTGTTGGCGTTGCTGGTGACCGTCAGCGTGCCGGTGCGGGCGCCCGCCGCGGTCGGGGTGAAGCCGACGGTGACGGTGCAGGAACCGCCGGCCGCGATCGCTCCGCAGTTGTTCGACTGGCTGAAGTCGCCGCTGACCGCGACGTTGGAGACGGTGGCCGTGCTGGTGCCGGAGTTGGTGAGGGTGACCGTCTTGCTTCCGCCGCCTGCGCCGACGACGGTCCGGCCGAAGGTCAGGCTGGCCGGGTTGGCCCCCAGCACCGGACCGGGCGCGGTGCCCGTCCCGGAGAGGCTGACCGTGTTGGTGACCCCGCCCGCGTTGACGGTGAGGTTGCCGCTGCGGCTGCCGGTCGCGGTCGGCGAGAAGGTGACGCTCACCGTGCAGGAGGCGCCGGCCGCGAGGGAGTTGCCGCAGGTGTTGGTCTGCGCGAAGTCCCCGCTGGTGGCGATCGACGCCACCGACGCGGCCGAGGAGGTCGGGTTGTTGACCGTGACGGTCTGCGCCGCGCTGGTCGCGCCGGTGGCCACGGAGCCGAAGTTCAGCGCGCTCGGCGAGGCGGTGACGCCGGTGGCCGGGTAGGGCGGGTAGACCGGGGTCGGCCAGCCGCTGCAGTACGGGGTGCCGCTGATCCCGGAGTTGCCGCCGTTGTCCGTGACGACGAAGTTGCCGCCCTCGCAGTTGTACACCGGTGCGGGCGCGCCCACGCCGGTCGCGGTCACGTTGGTGAACGACGCCGCCCCGCCGGTCTGCTCCTGCAGCGCGAAGGTGCCGGTCCCGGCGATGGTGACGGTGTTGAGGTTGACCCCGCTGATCGTCCCCTCGACCCACTGGACCGCCTCGTACGGGCTCTGCTCGATCAGGGCGTTGGAGACGTTGATCGGACCGGTGATCGCGCCCTGGCTGCCGTCGAACCAGAGCGAGCCGACGCCGAACTGCCAGTTCGGGTCCAGACTGCCGTTCCGGATCAGGGTGTTGTTCGAGATGGTCGTCGTGCCGACCGGCGTGGAGGTGAACCGCTGACCGACGTGGATGCCGCCGCCCTGGGTGATGCCGGTGTCCTCGACGAGGTTCCCGGTGACGGTGTTGTCGTGCCCGCCGTAGATCGCGATGCCGTTGGCGAGCATCTGCAGCTGCACCGTGTTGTTCGAGACGGTGTCGTTGGCGTCCGCGCCGATGCTGGAGTCGGCCCAGGTGGCGATGCCGTCGTCACCGGTGTTGCGGATGTCGCTGTTCGTCACCTTGGAGTTGGTCACGCCGCCGTGGAAGTTGACGCCGTCGGCGGTGGTGTCGCGGATCCGCATGCCGCTGAAGGTCAGCGAGTCCATGGGCCCGTCCATCCACGCGCCGACCTTGTCGTGCTCGATCCACACGTTCGACACCGAGGAGTTGGACATCGCGCCGCCGATGCCGTTGACCTGGGCGCTGTCGTCGCGGTCCTGCACGTTCCCGAAGATGGCGAAGTTCTGCAGGTGCACGTTCGTGCTCGGGTTCGGTGCGGAGTTGCCGTAGAAGCCGGGAGCCGCGCCGGTGACGGTCGAGTACCACATGCCCGCGCCGGCCACGGTCACGTTGTTGACCGCGATGTGGCCCGGGATGTCGTAGGTGCCCGGCGGGATCCACACCGTGCCGCCCGAACCGGCGGCCGAGATGGCCGCGTTGAAGGCACCGGTGGAGTCCGCCGCGCCGGTCGGGTCGGCGCCCTCACTGGTGACCGAGACCGAACCGGCGGGCTGGGTCAGGGCCGGGCCGACGTTCTCGAAGTCGGCGAGGTCGACGGTGTAGGAGGAGGCGTTGTCGCCGGAGTCCACCTGGAGCTTGAACGTGGTGCCCGCCGGATAGGTGGAGCTCAGCAGCCGGTGCACCTCGTCGTAGAAGTGGTGCGGGTTGCTGCCGGGGGAGTTGGTGAACGGGTAGCTGCCGTAGAACCAGCTGTAGGCGTTGGTGAGCGTGAAGTCGCTCTGCTTGACGCCGTTGATGTAGAGCGAGAGCGGCGCCGTGTAGACGGACCCGCCGGACGTGTCGGGGATCGAGTAGCGGAAGTCGATCGAGTCGGTTGCGACGGGTGTGGTGAAGCTGACGTACTGCCCGCTGCCGTTGCCCGCCAGGGTGACCGCCTTGCGGCCCGAGGCCTCGTCGGCGAGCTGGCCCTGGGTGTAACTCGGGCCGATCACGGTGCCGTTGGTGGCGGAGTTCTCCGCCTGCACCTCGGCGTAGGGCAGGCTCGCGCCGCTGCCGCCGGTCGCGACGGGCGTCGCGGCGTAGGCCGCCTGGGCGGCGGCCGGGGCGACGACCCCGGTCGCCACGAGCAGCGCACCGCCTCCGAGAGCGACGGCTCGTTTCAACTTGCGTGGGGACCATCCGGACAACGGTTGCTCCTTCGCGGAACGAAGAGGACGCCGGCAGACCGCCGAGCGGCTGGAACCGTAACTTCCGCGAAGCATGCATGCAATATTGAGAACAAGAATTGAGAGAATGTCACGGACTTGCGCAAGAAACCGTCAAACGATGGTCGGGAGTCCCCGTTCCGCTGCAACCGGTGACGGGTCCTTGCCAATCCGCGGCAAGCGGCTTTCAGTCGAGGGGCTTGTCCACGACCGCCTTGGCGTGGCTGAAGGTCTCCACTGAGTACGCGCCGTGGTAGCGGCCCATGCCGCTCTCGCCCACACCGCCGAACGGCAGTTCGGGCATGGCCAGATGGGAGACCGGCAGGCCGAAGGAGAGGGCCCCGGAGGAGGTCTCCTCCGTCAGTCGGCGCTTGGTCTGCTCCGAGGTGGTGAAGGCGTACAGGGCGAGCGGCTTGTCCCGCTCGTTGATGAACGCGATCGCCGCGTCCAGGTCCGGCACGGCGATGATCGGCAGGATCGGGCCGAAGATCTCCGCCTGCATCACCGGCGCGTCCGGTGAGACGTCCGCCAGCACCGTCGGGGCGAGGTAGCGGTCCGCGCGGTCGTTTTCGCCGCCGGTGACGAGTCGGCCATCGTCCAGCAGCGCCGTCAGCCGATCGAAGTGACGCTCGTTCACGATCCGGCCGTAGGCCGCGTTCCTCGGATCCTCCCCGTACAACTCCCGGACGGCCGCCACCAGGTGCGGCTCCAGGGCGGTGGCCGCCTCGCCGACGGCGAGCACGTAGTCCGGTGCGACGCAGGTCTGTCCGGCGTTGAGGAACTTGCCCTGTGCGAGCCGCCGCGCGGTGACCTCCAGGTCGGCCCCCGGCTCGACCACGACAGGGCTCTTGCCGCCGAGCTCCAGGGTGACGGGCGTGAGGTGCCTGGCGGCCGCCGCCATCACGATCCGGCCGACCGCGCCGTTGCCGGTGTAGAAGATGTGGTCGAAGTGCTGCTCCAGCAACTCCGTCGTCTCGGGGACGCCGCCCTCCACGACCGTCACGGCCTCGGGGGCCAGGTACTGCGGCAGCAGCCGGGCCATGGCGGCGGAGGTCCGGGGGGCCAGCTCGCTGGGCTTGACCACGGCCGTGTTGCCGGCCGCGAGCGCGCCGACCAGCGGGGCGAGAGCGAGCTGCAGCGGGTAGTTCCACGGCCCGATGATCAGCACCACGCCCAGCGGGTCGCGCACCACCCGCGCCTCGGCCGGCTGGAACACCCCGGGCACCCCTGCGGGCTTCGGTGCGAGCCACTCCTCCAGGTGGGCGACGGTGTGGTCGAGCTCGTTGACCGTGAAGCCGATCTCGGTCCGGTAGGCCTCCGCCGCGCTCTTGCCCAGATCGGCGTGGAGCGCCTGCTGGAACGCCTCGGTGTGCTCGGTCAGCAGTGCCCGCAGGGCTGCGAGCTGTGCCCGGCGCCAGGCGAGCGGCTTGGTCCGTCCACTGGCGAAGTGGGCCCGCAGGCGGGCCACCACGGCGGGGATGTCGGTGGCGGGGGTGCTGGCGTTCATGGTCTCTCGCGGTCCTTCCGAGCATTTGCAGTGGGTAGACATTTGACCTGCTCAAGTAATGCGACGGTAGGACGAAGTAGTTGCAAAAGTCAAGCAACCGGGCCGTGGCCCGTCGCGCCCGCGACGGCCATGGCGCGCAGCCGGTCCTGGCGGCGGCGTGCCAACAGCACGAAGGACGCGGCCAGTGAGACGAGCTCGAGGTCCGGCCAGACCCCGGCCGGTGCGATCTCCACACGCCTGCCGCCAAGACGCGGCAGCCGCAGGTCGATCCGATCCCCGCCGCGCACCACCGAGCCCAGGTAGAAGCCGCGGTGGCGGTCGGTCGTCCAGGCGACGGGCCCGCTGTCGGAGGGCAGGCGGCTCCCGCTCGGTTCCAGACGCAGCAGCCCCTCGACGGTCACACCGACAACCCGGTGGCCGGTGATCACAGCCTCGACCGTGCGGCCGTCCACCGTGATCTCCGCGCGCCGCATCCGCCGGCGGGGCCGCAGCGATGCCACCGAGGGGGAGTCGTCCAGGACGAAGGCCGGGCCGCGCTTGCGCAGGTTCAGCGTGCCGGTCATCACTTCGCCCACCCCGCCGTCCCGTCGCGCAGGGAGGCGTGCACGCAGGTCACCTCGACGGTCAGGGCGAGGTGGCGGCCGGCCAGGCCGCGCATCGCGGTGACGCCGAAGTCGGTGCGGTCGATCCTGGTCGTCGCCCGGACGTGGAACCCGCTGCCTTCGGCGGAGACCGTGGTGTCCGTGACCGTCAGCCGTACCGGGCGCGACACGCCGTGCACGGTGAGCGTCCCGGTCACCTCCTGCTCGGAGACCTGCTCCGAGACGAAGACGATCCGCGGGTGCCGGTCGGTGTCCAGCAGCTTCGGCGAGCGCACCGTCGCGTCGCGGGCGTCGTTGCCGGTGCGGAAGCTGCCAGCGTCCAGCTCGGCGGTCACGGCCGACGCGGTCACCGGCCCGGCGAGCTCGACGGCCCCGGAGCGGATCGCGAAGCTGCCGCGTACGAGGCCGAGACCGAACAGGTGCCGGGTGGTGAACGTGACCGAAGAGCCGCTCGGGTCGATCACATAGCGCCCGAGGCCGAGCGCCGTCGTCGTGGTGGTCATCGCGGTCCCCTTCCGAGGGGGTCGGTTCCGGTGAGGTCTGCCTCCATTCCACGGGCGCGCCCCACCCTGCGGCAGAGCAGCCGGTCGGTCGTTGGGGCGACGAACGGAGGGCGCCGCGCGACGCCGTGCGACTTTCGTAGGGTGTGCGGTCGACCAAGGTCGTGACCTCGCGCGCTGTCGGCGTCGCGGCCCCGCGGATGACCTACCGTGGGCAGCATGAATGACAGGCTGCCGTGGCACGGCAAGCACTGGCTCGCCGTGGATGCGGCCCTGGCCGGCGTCTTCGTCGCGCTGGACACCGTCGCCACCCTCGGCGGCGCGAGCTGGTGGCCCGCCCATCCGGACTCGCTCGCCTGGAGCCTGCTCGTCGTGCAGGCCCTGGCGGTCGCCTCACTGGTCTTCCGGCGCATCGCGCCGCTGACCGTGGTCGCGGTGCTGGGGGCGTTCACCCTCGTGCTCACGCTGCTGATCTCCCCGGTCGGCGCGCTCACCCCCGAGCACAGCCAAGCGATCTGGGCCCCCTACGGCACGGTCGTCGCCGCCTACGGCCCGGTCTTCTACCTGCGCGACGGTCGGGGCCGGCGCACCGCGCTGCTCGTGCTCGCCGCCCTCACCCTGGTCGTGATGCGGCCCTGGCAGGGCTCGCTCTCCGTCATGACCGTCGGCCTGCTGCGCACCGCGGTCGGGCCGCTGCTGGCGCTCTACTTCAACGCCCGCCACCGGCTGCTCCTCGCGCTGCGGGAGCGCGCCGAGCGGGCTGAGCGCGAGCAGCACCTGCTCGCCCGGCAGGCCCGGGCCGAGGAACGGGCCCGGCTGGCCGGGGAGATGCACGACATCGTGACCCACCGGGTCAGCCTGATGGTGCTGCAGGCGGGTGCGATGCAGGTCACCGCCGCCGACGAACAGACCCGCCGTGCCGCCGAGGAGCTGCGCTCGGCCGGCTGCCAGGTCCTGGACGAGCTGCGCGACCTGGTCGGCATCCTGCGCGCCGAGCCCGAGGGCGACCCGACTCCGTCCGTGGAAGGCATCGCGACGCTGGTGGCCGAGTCGAACTCGGTCGGCGTCCCGACCGAGTTGGTCGAGTCCGGCGCCCCCTCCCTCGCCTCGCCCGTCGTCGGCCGCACCGCCTACCGGGTCGTGCGCGAGGCGCTCACCAACGTCCGCAAGCACGCGCCCGGCGCCCGCGTCACCGTCCACGTCGAGTACGGCGAGACGCGGGTGCGCGTCGCCGTCCGCAACACCCGCCCCGAGGCGGGCGCGGGCGGCGGCACCGCCGCGGCCCTGGCCGGCACCGGCTCGGGTCTCGGCATCGCCCAGCTGCGGCAGCGCATCGAACTCGTCCAGGGCACACTGCATACGGGACGAACCCCGGACGGCGGCTTCGAGGTCGAGGCGGTCCTGCCCGCGTACGTCCCGACAGTCCAGCAGATGTCGCAGCCGGTGAGGTGACGGGTGGCACGGGTCGTGGTGGTCGACGACGAGCCGATGGTGTGCGGGTTCCTGCGCACCATCCTCGGCTCGGCCGAGGACATCGAGGTCGTCGCGGAGGCGCACGACGGAGCAGCCGGGGTCGAGGCCGTGCGGCGTACGGATCCCGACGTGGTGCTGATGGACCTGCGGATGCCCGGCATGGACGGGCTGACCGCCATCGGGCACATCAACCGCCTGGCCGACCCGCCCCGGGTGGTCGTGCTGACCACCTTCGACGCCGACCAGTACGTGCTGCGCGCGCTGCGCGCCGGCGCGACGGGTTTCCTGGTCAAGTCGACCCCGCCGCAGGACCTCATCCACCTCGTCCGGGTCGCCGCCGAGGGCCATACCGTCCTCTCCCCGACGGCGGCCCGCCGCCTCATCGCCGCCTCCGAGGACGCCGACTCCGCGCGACGGCGTGCGGGCAAGCTCGTCGCGACGCTGACCGAACGCGAGACGGAGGTGCTGGCCTGCCTCGGCGAGGGCCTGTCGAACGCGGGCATCGCCGCGCGGCTGCACCTGTCCGAGGCGACGGTGAAGGGCTACGTCTCACGGCTGTTGGACAAGCTGGGCTGTGTGAACCGCACCCAGGCGGGCCTGCTGGCCCACGACGCGGGACTGGCCGGTCCCTGAGCGGACCGTGTCTTGAGCGGATTGTGTGGAGCTTGCTGACTGCACTTCAGTTTCCGCTGCCGACCGGGGCGGTGGGTCGCTATGTTGATCCGGTGGACGAGCTGATCGCCGGAGACCCGCCCTTCATAGGCCCGTACCGACTGATCGCCCGTCTGGGCGCGGGCGGCATGGGCCTGGTCTACCTGGGCCGTTCCGAACACGGGCGCACCGTTGCCGTCAAGGTCGTCCAGGCCGAGTATGCCGGGCACCCGGAGTTCCGCAGGCGGTTCGCCCGCGAGGTGTCCGCCGCCCGGCAGGTGGGCGGCAGCTGGACCGCGACGGTTCTCGACGGCGATCCCGAAGCGCCGGTCCCGTGGGTGGCCACCCAGTACATTCCGGGGCCCGACCTGCACACGGTCGTCAGCAAGGACTTCGGGCCGCTGCCCGAGACCTCCGTGCGCACCCTCGCCAACCGGCTCGCCCTCGCCCTGCAGGCCGTCCACCGGGCCGGGCTGATCCACCGTGACCTGAAGCCGTCCAACGTGCTGGTCACCGTCGACGGGCCGCGCGTCATCGACTTCGGCATCGCCCGCGCCATGGACAGCCTCGCCGGGGACAGTCTGCTCACCCGGACCGGCATGCTGATCGGCTCGCCCGGCTTCATGTCGCCGGAGCAGGTCAGGGGCCTCGAACTCACACCCGCCAGCGACGTGTTCTGCCTCGGCGCGGTCCTCGTCTACGCCGCCACCGGGCGCCTTCTCTTCGGCGCGGGCGACTCCGGCCTGAACGCCCACCTGTTCCGCATCGCGGAGGAGGAGCCGGACCTGACCGGCGTGCCGGACGGGCTCGTCGACCTGGTGCGCGCCTGCCTGCACAAGAACCCGGCCGAGCGGCCGACGCTGGAGCAGCTCGTCGAGCGCACCGCGGCGGCGGACGAGTCCGCGGAATGGCTGCCCAGCCCGGTACTGGCCCAACTGGGACGCCATGCGGCCGAGTTGCTGGACTACGCGCCGGTCACCCCGTCGGCGCCCCCGGTGACGCCGCCTCAGTACCCGGGCTACACACCCACCGCCGCGGCGAACGCGGCGCCGCGGGGGTTCGGACCACCGCCGGGCCCTGGCCCGTGGTTGCCGCCACCCGCTCCGGTTCCCGTCCGGGACGCCGGGCCCGTGCACTCCAGGCGGTGGCTGGGCCTCGCCGTGGTCGTCCTCGCGCAGCTGATGGTGGGGCTCCAGGTGGGGACCTTCAACGTCTCGGTCCCGGAGATCCAGAGAGATCTCCACATCTCCCACCAGTCGCTGACCCTGCTGGTCAACACCTACACGGTCGCGTTCGCCGCGCTGGTGGTGCTCGGGGGCCACGTCTCGGACGTGGTCGGACGCAAGCCCGCGCTGGCCGTCGGCCTGGCCGGGTTCGGGGCGGCGAGCCTGCTCGGCGGCGCGGCCCCGAACTCGGGCATCCTGCTTGCCGCCCGCGCGCTGCAGGGCCTCTCGGCGGCGCTGGTCACCGCGGCCGCCCTCGCGCTGGTGGTCGCCAGTTTCACCGACCCGAGGGAACGCCGAACGGCGCTTGGGATCTACGCCGCGGCCGCCGGAGGCGGAACGGCGCTCGGGATGTTCGCGGGCGGTTCGCTCGACTACCTGCTGAGCTGGCGCGTGACCCAGTTCGCTGGTGTCCCCGTCGCCGTGGTGCTGCTCGTCGGCGTACTCGCCGTGCTCCACGACGACGAATCCCGCGTCGGCGCCCGGGTCGACCCGGCCGCGGTCGCGCTCGGCACCGGCGGGCTGCTCGCCCTGACGCTCGGCCTCACCCGGGCCGGGTCGAACGGCTGGACCAACGGCCTGACGCTGGTGCTGCTCTTCCTGGGCGTGCCGCTGTTCCTCGCGTTCCTGTGGCAGCAGGCCAGGTCGGACAGCGCGGCGTCGCCGCGGGCGGGCGCCGAGTCGGACCGATTCGGAGGCGGCTTCGCCCTCCTGCTCACCGGCGCGGGCCTCTTCGCGCTGCTGACGTCCGTGACGTTCTTCCTGGAGGAGTTCGAGGACCTCTCGCCGCTTCGGGCCGGGCTGGGGCTCGTGCCACTGGCGGTCGCCGTGCTCGTCGCCGCGCTGGTCTCCGCCCGTCTGCTGGACCGCGCGGCGCCGCGCGTCCCCGCGGTGACGGGCTCGGCGGTGGCCGCTCTCGGGCTGGTCCTCCTGGCCTTCGCCACGCCGCACGGCTCCTACACCGTCCAGCTCCTGCCCGGCCTCGTGCTCGTCGGCCTCGGCGTGGGGCTGGCGCTCGTGCCGCTCCTCGCCACCGTCACGTCAGGGGTGCCCACGTCGCGGGCGGGCGCCGTCTCGTCGACCGTCGGCGCGGCCCTGCAGGCAGGCGCGGGGATCGGGGCGGCCCTGTTCGCGGTTCCGCTCCACGGCTCGATCCACGACCGGTACGTCTCGACCCTCTGGTGGGCGGTCGGCGGCGTGCTGCTGGCGGCGCTGGTGGCGGGGCTGATGATCACGGCCCGCCCGGAGGAGGCACGAAGCGTCCCCACCGAGCTCCCGCTGTCGGACCGGGGACCGGCCGGCACGTGAGTACGCGGCGGGTCGGGCACATCGGCCGGGCGTCGATCGGTGGCTGCCGGTCCGTCAGGCGCGCTGCTGCTGGCGCGGGATCCGGTCGAGGCGTCGGGGTGAGGCGGCGGCCGTGGCCGGCGCGGCCTTCGCCGCCGTCGCGGCGGTCTCCAGGGCCGGGACGTCGAAGGGGTCGTGGCGCAGCCGGCCCTGCGGGACGCCCAGGTCCAGCAGGACCTGCGCCACGCTGGTGACCATGCCGGGCGGGCCCGACACGTAGGCGTCGTGCCGGTAGAACGGGCCGAACTTGCGCAGCACGGCGGGCAGTGTGCCGGTCAGGCCGGGTATCTCCTCGTGCGAGACGGCCGCCCGGACGTTGAGCCAGTGGTTGCGCTGCGCCAGGCGCAGCAGGTCCTCGAAGCCGTAGAGCTCGGCGGCGGTGCGGGCGCCGACGAACACGTCCATGTAGCGCCGGCTGCCGTCGCGGATCGCCTGCTCGACCAGCGCCTGTATCGGCGCCAGCCCGGTGCCGCCCGCCACGCAGACCAGGTCGCGTTCCATGCGCGGGTCGAGGATCATCTCGCCCTGGGCCGCGCCGAGCCGCAGCGTGTCGCCGATCCGGGCGCGGTTCACCAGCGGGCGACTGACCCGGCCGTCGCGGACGGCCTTGACGTGGAACGTCAGGGTGCCGTCCGCGCGGGGCGCGTTGGCGGGGGAGTAGTGGCGCCACAGCCGCGGCTCCCACGGCGTCTCCACGCTCGCGTACTGGCCGGCCACGAACGGGTAGGGCGCGTCGGGCAGGACGGTGACCTCGGCGACGTCCGGGCCGCGCAGCCGGTGGTCGACGATCCTGGCGTGCCAGAAGGCGGGGTTGACGGCCGCGTCCTCCTCGGCGGCGGCGATCATCATCCGGGCGACGAGCTGGTAGGCCCTGGCCCAGACGTCGGCCAGCTGCGGCGTCCAGGCCTGGTCGGCGAAGCGGGCGAGCGTGTCGAGCAGCGCCGCGCCGACGGCGGGGTAGTGGTGGCCGAGGACCTCGAACCTGCGGTGGTCCCGGCCCAGACGACGGCAGAACGGCGCGAGCTGCGCCGGGTCCTCGGCGAGGTCGATCATCAGCAGCAGGCCCTGGAGCAGCCGGGAGCGCTGGACGTCGAGGTTGGCGGGGAAGAGTCGGCGGACCTCGGGGTGGCGCTGGAAGAGGATGGCGTAGAAGTAGACCGCCATCTCGTCCGCGAACGGGTTGAGCAGGTCGCGGCTGGCACGGAGCAGGGCGATCTCGTTCGGGCGCAGGGGTCTGCCCGGGGTGGGCTGTGCGTCGTTCACGAGCGGGCCGTTCTTTCGGAGCAGCGGGGGTCTTCGGAACAGGGGCATGCCGGGCAGTGCCGCTCACGTGCGCGTGTGTGTTGAGGCGGGTGTCGGGACTGCGGTCAGCGTAGACCGACGAAGAAGGACATTGCTCCGATATGCGCTCATGTGTGCGGTTCTGCAAGGGACTTTCACGTGCCGTCGCAGTCGTGCCCGTCGTGTGGAGGACTCGGGGTCTTCTGCCCGGTCAGAGACCCGCGAGGAGTCGGCCCCTCAGGACGTGGACGCTCACATCAGGAACTGTGCGGCGACCCGGCAGTTGGCGCGGACGTTGTCCTCCGCCTCGTCCCTCTCCTCGTCCTGCGTGGCGGGGCGGAACCTGCCCGGAAGAGCGGGGGCTTCCACCCGGGGTTCCTCGACGGTCATCACTGGCTGGCCCATGGCCATCGCCTCCGGCTGGCTGGCTGGCTGGCTGCGCGGCGCCGCGGTCGGCGCCGCCCTCGGACCCATGGGATCACCACTGACCCGGGCCGACGCCCTCCGTTGACGTGTTGCCTGCACCGGAAGCCGCGATCCTGACGTCCCTTTGACGGTCCCGAGGTGGCCGAGGCGACACCAGGAGGTCGCCTGCTGTTCGCGCCAGGGCCGTAGTCTGCCCCGCCGGCAGACCGCTCGGGTCCGTCCGGCTCGGTCGTCGCGCGGACCTCGCGCCGCGTACGTAGCGTCGAAGCGTGCAGAGGTTGCAGGGGCGGGGAGCAGACGTGGAGAAGGGAACAGTGCACTGTCCGGTCTGATACGTCCCGTTGACCTGGAGCGGTCCTCCCGGCCGAGGCCCCGCCTGCGCGCGGGCCGTCGGCCCGCCGCGTACGCGGTCGGCGGCTACCTGCTGGCGCGGATCACCGGTGTGGTCGTCCTGTGGCTCTGGGGCTCCGCCGATCACAAGAGCCTCTCGCACCTGCTCGGCCACGAGTGGGACTCGGTCCTCTACGTGAAGATCATCGAGCACGGCTACGACCACGGCTATCCGCTGCTCAGCAACATGGCGTTCTTCCCGCTCTTCCCGATGTCGGCGCGCGCCCTGACGCTGGTCTCCCCGCTGGGCGCCGCGGGCGCGGCGGTCACGATCGCCTGGCTCGCGGGAGTCGCCGCCGCCTGGGGGCTGTACGCGGTCGGGAACCGGCTGTACGACCAGCGCACCGGCATCGTGCTCGCGGTGTTGTGGGGTGTCCTCCCGCACGCGCTCGTCGAGTCGATGGCCTACAGCGAGAGCCTCTTCACTGCGCTGGCCGTCTGGGCGCTGTACTGCGTGCTCACCGAGCGCTGGCCGGCCGCCGGTGCGCTGTGCCTGCTCGCGGGGCTGTCCCGGCCGACCGCCGTGGCGCTGGTGCCGGTGGTGTGCCTGGCCGCTCTGCTGGCGATCGTGCGCCGCCGCGCAGGCTGGCAGGCGTGGGTGGCGATCCTGCTCGCGCCGCTGGGCTGGCTCGGCTACCTCGCCTGGGTCGGGCTGCGGGTGCACCGCCTCGACGGGTGGTTCCACATCCAGAAGGCGGGCTGGGGCTCCTCCTTCGACGGCGGTGGCTACACGTTGCACGAACTGCACACCATCCTGGTCAGGCCCGTCCCGCTGGACCTCTACCTGGTCACCCTGGTCCTGGCGCTGGCCGTGATGCTGTTCGTGCTCTCCGTCCTGGACCGGCAGCCGTGGCCGCTGCTGCTCTTCAGCGCGCTGCTGCTCGTCCTCGCGCTGGGCGACTCCGGGTACTACAACGCCAAGGCCCGCTTCCTGGTCGCCGCGTTCCCGCTGCTGCTGAAGCCCGCCGTCGCTCTCGCCCGCGCCCGCACCGGTACCGCCGTGGTCGTGCTGGGCTTCCTGACCGTCGTCTCCGCCTACTGCGGCGGCTATCTGCTGCTGGTGTGGAACCACTCGCCGTGAGCCGCCGCCGGGGCCAGGTAGACCAGGTAGTTCGTCCGCCCGTCGCGGCCGTCGACCGTGTGCCGGGTCCACTGGCGGGCGTAGCCGGGGACGGGGTCACCCGGATAGAGCAGCAGGGCCGTCGGTTGTCGCGGGGCCTCGCGCAGCAGCTGCGCGGTGGTGATGTCGGCGTCGTTGCCGCTGGTCTCCACGGCGCGGCAGCCCGTGTAGTAGCCGAGCGGCTCGGCGTCCTCGCCGGTGAGCAGGCAGTCCCCGGTCAGTCCCAGCCGCGCGAACTGCGGCACCGCGTAGGGCTGGTCGGCGCGTGAGGAGACGGTGTAGGAGACCTCCTGCGCCAGCTGCTGGTACTGCCCGGCCAGGTGCAGCGCCAGGGCCAGGCCCACGGCGGCCGTCGTCCAGCCGCGTCTGCGCCGCGACCCCGCGGTGACGAGCCGGGCGAGCAGGCCGGCCACCGGGACGAGGAGCAGGGCGTAGGCCGGGAGCAGGAAGCGCGGCGCCGAGTAGTCGATCAGGAACAGGTACGGCACGGCCACCGAGAAGCCGCACAACGCCGGGAGCAGCGCGGCGTCGAGCCGTCCGGACCGGCGCTGGACCAGGACCCCGGCGACCACCAGGACCGGCAGCAACAGCCACCAGGCGGCCAGTTCCAGCGGCTTGTGGTTCAGGCTGACGTCGCACGGCCGGCACAGGATCGGACCGTCGACCGAGCGCAGCACGTCGCCCACGGCCCAGTGCAGGCCCAGGCCGCCCTCGTTGAGGCTGGACAGGTGCAGGCGCTCGCCGACGCCGCCGAACCTGGCGTACGCCTCCGCGATCCACTCGGCCGTCCCCGCCAGCAGGCCGCCGAGGGCGGCCAGCAGCAGTCGCGGCCGCCGCCGGTACAGGGCCACGCCGAGCAGCGGCAGCGCGAGGAAGAGGGCGTCGCTCGGCCGCATCAGCGCGGCCACGGCGAGCGCCGCGGCCAGCCCCAGCAGCGGGCGGCGCGCGGCGGGGCGGTGCAGCGCGTCGAGGAAACAGCCCACGGCGGCGAGCCCGCCGAGGGCGATCCAGAGGTTGGGCATCGCCTGCGGTCCGTAGTACTCGGTGATCCACAGGCCGGCGAACAGCGCCCCGGCCAGCGCGACCACCCGGGTGTCGCGCACCCGGCGCCAAGCCAGCAGCGCGAGGAAGAGCCCGAGGGCCGACATCAGCGACAGATACACCCGCAGCGCCACCGTCGAATGGGTGACGGCGGCCAGGGGTGCGACCACCAGGGTGATCCCGCGCGAGCGCGGCGCGCTGAAGAACTCCGCCGGCACGTGCCCCGACACCTGGCTCACGTAGATGGTCTCGTCCCAGCCCAGGCCCATCGAGGGCGTCACGAAGACCAGCTGGGAGAGCGCGTACAGGGCGGCGACCAGGGCGATCCAGAACACGGACCGGCCGCCGGGCAGCCGCGAGCGCAGCGCGCGCAGCGGCGCGGCGCCGGGCGCGGCGGACGCGCGTGTGGACCGCGTGGACGTGGCGGCGATGGGTGGGCCTCCTCGTGCGTACCGGCTGCACCCGCGTGCACTCCCGAGCACTGTACGGCGGCTGCCTGTCCGCCTCAGCTCGGGACGTCCCGCGTGCGTACGGGCCCGGTGCGCCCTGGACGCGGTCCGGCCCGATCCTGCTCAGGTGCCGGAGAGGGGCCGGCAGGAGGCCGGGCGGCGGGGATGCTGGTGGCTGCTGGTGGGGAGCATCCGCGCCTCGCAGTTGTCGTTGATCTCCACCTGGATGATCCCCGTGTCGTCGCGGTAGACGGGGTTGCCGCTCGGCCCGATCGCGCCGGTCGGGTGAACGATCACGATGTCGTCCCGGCCGTCTCCGTCGCCGGCGGAGAAGACGAGCTCGAAACTGCCGTCGTGGTTGGTCATGACCGTCTCCTCAGCGCCGGTGCCCGCCCGTCTGCGGGACGCCGTCCTGTGGACCTGTCGGCCCGTACCTCCAGTATCGGGCGGATCAGCCGAGGTAGCCGAGCTTGCGCGCCTTGGTGAGGTGGTTCATCACGGTCTTGCCGTTGCGGCCGGTCGCCTCCGCCAGCATCTTCACCGAGGTCGTGGTGTGGGCGGGACCGCAGGCCCTGTAGGCGCGGGACAGGGCGCGCAGGTAGTCCTCGGTGATGCTGCCGCGGCCTCCCGCCGTGAAGGCCTGGAGCGCCTCGACGGCCTCGTTGAGCTCCCGGATCGCGTCCCCGACGGCCCGTCCGCTCGACTGCGGACGGGCCAGCTTGACCTCGCGCAGCACGGTGGAGGAGATGCCCTGCTGGTGGACGCGCTGACCGCGCGCGTTGGTCAGGTTCTCCGCACCCTCGGCGGGGGTCACGTGGAGCTCCACCGGCAGGTGCGACTCGTCCGACCAGACGCAGCGGATCGCCCAGCCGCCGATGACCTGGACCTCTTCGATCATGCCGGGATTCTATCCGCGCCCTCACGGCGCCCGTCCGGCTCACGCCGCGCGGCCCGGCGGCGCGAAACCGCAGGCCGCCCGGGCTCCGGCGGGAGTCCGTGTGGGCTCGTGACCCTCAGTGGGGCGCGCCGAGACCGGCGGGGCGCAGGAAGTCCTCCGGGGTGAGGCGGCGCAGCTCGCGCCGGACGGCGCGCGGCAGCGCAGGCGGCTGGGCGGGCGGCGCCACCAGCATCACCGGCCCGTGCGCGTGGGCCAGCGCCCGGCGGCGCACCGCACCGCGCAGCAGCCGGGCCAGCGGGCGGCGGGCGCCCGCGCCGAGCACGAGCAGGTCGTCGGCGCGCTCGGCGAGCCCGGTCAACGCGTAGGCGGCCGGGCCGCGCACCACCACGCGCTCCAGCGCCACGTCGTCGGGGACCCCGCCGACGGTCCCCGCCGACGCGTCGGCCGAACCGCCCAACGCCTGTGCGAAGGCCGAGTCCAGACGCTCGATGGCCGCCCGCTCCCAGATGCGCACCAGATCCGGGTCCGGCGCGAGCCGGTAGGCGGCCTCGCCGCCGGGCGGCTCCCACGCCAGCACCGCGACGAGCACCCGCTCGCTGCTCCGGGCCTCCGCCACGGCCATCCGCAGCGCCGCGGCGCTGCCCGCGGAGCCCGTCACGCCGACCACGACCCGTGCGGGCCTGGCGATCGAGGAGAGGTGGGTCCGTTCCGTGTCCTTCATGACCACCAGTCTTCGCCGGATCGGCCTCCGGCAACAGTGGCAGTAATGTCGGTGTGCGGCGATATCCCGCCAGCCCCTGCGGGGCGGAGGGACCCGCCGCACGAGGACGCGGCCGGCGTGCGGGCTCGGCCCGGCCTCCGCCGCGTCGGACCTCAGGAGGTGGCGTTCTTGCCGATCATCCACCAGCGCTGGATGCCCGAGCTGTCCATCGTCAGCGGAACCCCGCTGATGTCCGCCTGGGTGGCGGCGAACTGGCTGCTCTCCCAGAGGGGGACGAGCGGCACGTCCTTGGCGACGTCCTTCTGGATCTCCGCGTAGTCCGTCTTGGCGTCTTCGCGGTTGGTGTGCGCGAGGCCGCTGGAGATGAGAGAGGCCGGGGCGGCGTAGCCGTTGAAGACGGTGTTGTGGAGACCCACGAGCGGGTTGATGTAGTCGTCGATGTCGAGGTAGTCGGAGTACCAGGTCAGCGTGTAGGCGTCGAAGTTCGGCTTCTTCAGGACCGCGTTCGACAGCTTCGCGTAGGTCAGGTAGTCGTGCAGGGTGACCTTGAAGAGGCCGTCCGCCTCCAGCTCCTTCTTGATCAGGGCGGACTCCTGCTGGATGGCCTGGTCGCCCTTGCTGTAGAAGGAGAAGGTGAAGGGGATCGGCAGCGACACCCCGGCCTTCTTCAGCTGCTCGCGGACCGTGGCCGCGCTCGTCGGCTGCCGGCCGTACACGGCGAAGCTGCCCGTCGCGTTGGTGATGCCGCTCGGGACGATCGTGTAGGCCGCGCTGACGGTGTGGTGGAAGGCCTTGTCGACGATGTCGTCGCGGTTGACCAGCTCGGCCACCGCGCGCCGCACGGCCGGCTTGGAGAAGACGCCGGTGGTGGTGTTGAGCGCCAGCATGTGGATGCCGCCGCCCGGGCCGGAGTCCACCTGGAGACCGGTGCCGAGCTGCTGGTTCTGCTGCATGCTGACGACGTCGGAGGCGTTGAGGTCGGCGATGACGGCGTCGACGTCGTTGTGGTCGAGCGCCTTCTTGGTGCCGGTCTGGTCCGCGTAGTATCTGAGGTCGATGCCCGAGTTGCGCGGGTTCGTGGCGGCGCCCTTGTAGTTCGGGTTCAGCGAGAGCTTGACCTCGGTCGGGAGCTTGTCGGCCCCCGATCCGTCGAAGGTGACCGAGTCGATCTTGTAGCGGCCGGAGCCGATGACGCCGGTGTCGTCCGTCGCGGCCTCCTTGTCGGCCGGGACGGTCTTCGGGTCGATGATCGAGGCGGCTCCGGAGCAGAGCCGGGCCGGCATGGTCGCGTCGGGGTACTTCAGGTGGAAGACGACCGTGTCGGCGCCCTGCGTCTCCACGGACTTGATGCTCGTGCTCAGGATCGCGACCGGCCCGTTCGGGTCATTGATCTTGATCACCCGGTCGATCGAGTACTTGACCGCCGCGGCGTCGAGCGGGTCGCCGTTGGAGAACGTCATGTTCGGGCGCAGCACGCACTTGTACGTCTCGTCGGTGGCGTCGGTGTAGCCGCAGGACTGGGCCGCGTCCTCCTGCGGGACGTTCGATCCCGGACGGTAGCTCATCAAGCCCTGGTAGACGTTGTAGTAGACCGTCCACGCGCCGTTGTCATAGGCCTGCGCCGGGTCGAGGGTCGAGTATGGGTTGGCCGAGCCCACCTTGATGATCACGTTCGGGGCGCCCGCCACCGGGCCGGTCGCGTCCGAGGAGCCGCACGCGGTGGTCACCGCGAGCAGGCCTATGCAACCACTGAGTGCCGCCAGCCGCTTGCCTGACATACTGTTACGTACCTTCCGTGTCCGTGCGCAGTTACCGAACGGTCACCACAGCGGGGGGTGTCGGTTCGCCTCGCGATGACCGCGAAGTGGGTAGCCTCCCACACCGGTGGCATGAGCATGCAAGTGCCCCGGTCTGACCTGGCCTTTCTCCGGGTGACCCCCGGTGGTCACCCGCTGGGTCGCCAGAATTCGCGGAGGGCCCGTCCTGCACGTGCCGGGCGTGTGTGAAGCTATGGGCTCGAGTCAGGGCCAGCACCGCGCAGACCACACGAAAAGGGGACGGGATGAACCGGCGCCAGTTGAGCCGCGGCCAGCAGGCGCTGGTGGTGATCGTCGTGGTCGGGACCCTCGTCATATCCCTCATCGGCTTCGTCGGCTCGTACGACGCGGTGCTGCGGCTGGCCCAGCGCAACGGCTTCGGCTGGTTCTCCTACGTACTGCCGATCGGCATCGACGTCGGTATCACCGTCTTCCTCGCGCTCGACCTGCTGCTGACCTGGATGCGGATCCCGCTGCCGCTGCTGCGCCAGCTGGCCTGGGTGCTGACCGGCGCGACCATCGTCTTCAACGCCGCCTCGGCCTGGCCCCACCCGCTGGCCAGTGGCATGCACGCGGTCGTCCCGCTGCTCTTCGTCGCCGCGATCGAGGCGGCCCGGCACACCGTGGGCCGGATGGCGCAGATCGAGGCCGGCCGGCTCTTCGAGCGCACCCGCCTCGGCCGCTGGATCTTCGCCCCGGTCGCCACGCTCCGCCTCTTCCGCCGCCGCGTGCTGTGGGAGCTCCGCTCCTACGAGGAGGCCCTCGAGCACGAGCGCCGACGCCTCGTCTACCGCGCCCGGCTTCGCGCCGTCTACGGCCGCATGTGGCGCTACCGCGCGCCGGTGGATCTGATCCTGCTGCTGAAGCTGGCGAACCTGGGCGAGCTCCTGCCCGAGTTCAAGCTCGACCCGGTGGCCGCCCTGCCCACGACGACCCAGGTCGCCCTGCCCGCCCCCGTCCTCGACGACACCGCGCGCGCCCTGCTGACCGAGGAGCCGACCGAGCCGACGGGGGCTGCGGAACAGCCAGCGGCCGCAGGCCCGCAGGGGCCCGCTGCCGAGGCAACCGCCGCCCCCGGCCCGCCGGCCGACGGCGCGCCCACGCAGGAGGCGGGTGCTGTGTCCGTGCCACAGGCGCACGCCTCGCAGGCGGGCGCCGGGCCGGTGCCCCAAGCGGTGTCAGGCCCCGTGCCGCAGGGGAACCCCGCGCACGCGGGCGTCGCGCCGGTTCCGCAGCCGAATGGTGGGCCCCAGGTGGTAGCTGTCCCCGCG
>NZ_BBPP01000037.1:11071-27448 GCF_000787835.1 Streptacidiphilus melanogenes | reverse complement strand
CCGCAGGGGAACACCGCGCAGGGGGGCCTCGCGCCGGTTCCGCAGCCGAACGGTGGGCCCGAGGTGGTAGCTGTCCCCGGGCTGCCGACGGCTGCCGTGCCCGTGCCGCAAGGGAACGCTGCACAGGCGGGTGCCGCGCCCGTGCCACCGGTCGACGCCGGACCGCAGACGGCCGCCGCGCCGATGCCGCAGGCCGCCGCGCTCGCGTCGCAGGCGGACGCCTCGGCCGCGCAGTCGGGCGCTGTCCCGGACGGCGCCGTTCAGGCGCGGCCTTCGCTGCCCGGCCAGGGCACTGCCGTGGACCGGTACCGGGCCGCGTTCGTCGACTACACCCGGCACCACGGCGCGTTCCCTGACGGCGACCAGCTCGCCACCTGGCTGTTCGAGCAGCACGGCATCACCGGACGCTCCGGTGACACGCTGAGCGCCGGACACCTGCGCCGGTACCTGCCCGGCTTCCGGGAGGAGTGGGAGGCCCACCAGCGCGCGGCCGTCGGCGCGGGCGGCGCCTGAGCGCGCACGCTGGGCGATTTCCGTGATCACACGGTGCGCACCGGGGATTTCCTCCGGCAGGTGGGTACAGGAGGACCATGTACGACACGACAGTCGCGCCCCGGGGTTACGGGATCTCGACGAACACCCTGTTCGCGCGCACCATGACCTTCGTCGCGGCCACCGCCGGCCTCTTCGCCCTCGGCGCCTACCTCGGCCGCGACCTCGCCCACGGGGCGGGGCTCATCGCCTTCATCGGCGCGTTCGTCTGCCTGTTCGCGATGCGGTTCGCCGCGACCCGCTCCCGTGAGGCGACGGTCGCGTTGCTCGGCGCGTTCGGCCTGCTCATGGGCGTCGCCATGGCGCCGACGCTGGTCTACTACGCCACGGCCGACCCGCAGGCCCTGTGGCAGGCCGGCGGCGCGACCGCGCTGTTCATCGCGGCGCTGGGCTCGATCGGGTACGCGACGAACCGCGACCTCTCCGGTCTGGCCCGGATGTCCTTCTGGGCGCTGCTGGCGCTCCTGCTCTTCGGCATCGTGGCGATCTTCGTGCGGATCCCGCACAGCTCGCTCATCTACAGCGTGCTGGGCCTGGTGGTCTTCGCCGGGTTCACGCTCTTCGACTTCCAGCGGCTGCGGCGCTCGCAGGACATCGCCTCCGCGCCGCTGCTGGCCGCGTCGATCTTCCTGGACGTCCTCAACGTCTTCCTCTTCTTCCTCAACATCTTCGGCGGCAGGCGGGACTGAGCCGCCGAAGACGTCGTCGGGAAGGTGCCGGGGCGTCAGGGAGAGGAGAGGTGGTCCCGCACGAGGGCGTCGAGGTGTGCGTCGAGCTCCGCCAGGTCCGGCTGCTCGAACCGCGTCTGCTCCTCCGCCCACTGGGCGTTGTCGCGTTCGCAGGCCGCGACCACGTCGTTCTCGGAGGCTCCGGTGAGGCGGGCGATGTCGGAGACGTCCTCGGGATCCAGGCCGGTGCTGCGTGCCGCGGTGCTCCAGCACCAGAGCAGTGCCTCCGGGATGCCCTGCTCGAAGAGGCCGTTGTCGCGTGCTTGCTGCTCGATCCACCGGGTGAAGCCGGTCCGCCAGTTGCTGCACATGGGCGCTCAGTCCCCTTCCGTGACGGCATGGTCGGGGAGTTGCTACCCACGTCGGGGCCGGTTCAGCGAGCCCGTCCCGATCTCGGTACGGTCGTGGCAGCGCACCACGACCGCGTCCCGAGGAGACAGAGCATGACCACTGCCAAGGCCGAGGCCACCCTGGAGGTGCGGGACGGCGTGGCCGTGCTGACCCTCGACGCCCCCGAGCGTCGCAACGCCCTGACGTTGCCGATGTGCGCCGAGATGGTCGCGGCGATGGACGAGGTCGACCGGGACCAGAGCGTCGGCGCGCTGGTGGTGCACGGCACGGGCAAGGGCTTCTGCGCCGGCGCCGACCTCTCGACGCTCGGCGACGCCGGGAAGGACCCGCTGGATGCCGAGGGGTTCGCGAACCTCAGCTCCGTCTACGAGAGCTTCGTGCGGCTGGGCCGGGTCACCGTGCCGACGATCGCCGCCGTCCACGGCGCGGCCGTCGGCGCCGGGATGAACCTGATGCTCGCCGCGGACCTGCGCGTCGTCGCCAAGGACGCACGGCTGATCAGCGGGTTCCTCAGGCGCGGCCTGCACCCGGGCGGCGGGCACTTCACGTTGCTCGACCGGCTCGGCGGCCGGGAGCTGACGGCGGCCATGGCACTGTTCGGCGAGGAGCTGGACGGCGAGCAGGCCGTCCGGGCGGGCCTCGCCTGGGAGGCGGTCGACGCCGACCGGCTCCTCCCGCGGGCGATGGAGCTGGCCGGCCGCGTCGCCGCGGACCCGGAGCTCGCCCGCGCCACCGTGGCCAACTTCCGCCGCGAGACCGGTGCCACGCCGCTGCCCTGGGATGTGGCGCTGCAGTTCGAGCGGACCACGCAGATGTGGTCGATGCGCCGCGGCTGAGGCGGCCGCGGCGCATCGGCTCACTCCGGGGTCAGCCGTGGTGCTCGGGCTGCCAGATGCCGGTGACGGGCTGGGCGTAGAGGTCGTTCTTGGTCAGGCTCGGCAGGTGCAGCGCCGCCTCGACGGTGCGCAGCACGCTGTAGTGCGTGTAGCGCACGTCGCTGGTCGAGCCCGGGCGGACGCCCTGCGAGCCGAGGACCAGGGTGGGGATGCGCTGGAGCTGCTGCTGGCCGTCGGCCGCGTCCTCGTCGAAGGTGAGGATCAGCAGCGAGCGCTGGCTGGTCCAGGCCGGGGAGTTGAAGATCGGCGTGAGGGTGTTCTTCAGCCAGGTGTCGCCGGCGGCGACACCGCAGCCCTCCATGTCGTCGCAGTCGTCGGCGCTCAGCCAGGAGAAGGTCGGCGTGGTGCCGGTCTTCTGCAGGTCCGTCGTGAGCTGCGTCTGCGGCAGCAGGTGGGTCTTGCAGTTGGCGGGGTTGTCCTTGACGTCCTTGAAGAAGTAGAACGGCAGGTCGTCGATGGTGTACGCGCCGTGCGAGGTGGTGTCGCACGGGCCGGCCGCGTTCTCCATGTAGCCGCGCCAGCTGCCGCCCGCCTTGGTCACCAGGTCGCCGATGTTGGGCGCGTCGACAGTGCTGGTGAACGGCGTGTTGTCGTTCACGTCGAAGAGGCTGCCGCCCGCGAGCGCCACGTAGTTGGGGTCGCTGGGGTGGGTCTCGGCGACGGCGTCCGTCAGGTTGGCGCCCTTGGGGACCAGGCTGTTGATGAACGGCGCCGACTTGTTGCCGATGATGCCGTCGTAGTCCTGGTTCTCCATCATGACCACGAAGACGTGGTCGTAGCCGGGCACGTGCGCGACCGGCGGCTTGGCCGGGCGCGGGGCCGGGACCTTCGCGGAGATGTGCAGCGCGAGGTCGTCGACGTAGCCCTGGGCGTGGCCGCTGCGGTCGTGGGGCTGCGGGCCGGTGATCGTCATCACTGTGCGGATCTTGCGGGTGCCGCGCGGCAGCTTGCCGAGCGCCTGCTCGGGCAGCAGCTCGGTGGCGAAGCCGCGCATCTGCCGGGTGACCGGGCCGAGCGTGGCCTGGCCGAGGACCTTGCCGTGGGCGTCGAGGAAGTAGCTGGTGACCGTGGACCCGTCGCTGATCGCGCCGGAGCCGCCGAGGTAGCCGGTCAGGTCGTAGGTCACGTCGCCGCGGTCGATGCGGTGGGCCGCGGCCGAGACGTCGGCGGTCTGGGTGCCGGTGCTGACGCCGCCGCCACCGCCGGAGAAGACGTTGTGGCCCCGGTTCTTCGGGCCGGGTGTGGTGGCGGTCGGGAAGTCGGTGATCCCCTCGCCGCCCATGGCCCCGTAGGCGACGGAGTTCAGCAGGCCGGTGACCTGCCAGCCCGGGACGGTGTTGGTGTCGACGCCGACCTCGGTGCCGGCGCCCTGCTCGGCGTCGCCGTTGACGATCAGGTTGGGGCCGGTGCCGACGTTCGGCGCGGGCGGCTCGGGCGTCGGGTTCGGGGTGGGCGCCGGGTTGACGGTGACGGCGATCGGCCCGGACAGCACGGTGTAGCCGTTGTTCGCGAACAGGTAGACCTGGTACGTGCCGGGGGTCAGCGCGCTGGTGTCGAAGGTGACGCCGCCGTCGGCGGCGGGGGTGTACTGCCAACTGGTGGAGCCCTGCACGCCGGGCGTGGCGCCGGGGGCGTAGAGGCCGACCCAGTTGGTGGAGCTGAGGTCCGAAGCCGGAACCGCGTAGGCGAAGCTGACGGTGTCGCCCTTGTAGACCGTGCCGGTGGTGGTCTCGGTGAGGGTGGGCGCCGACACGGAGGCGGCGGCGGGAGCGGCGAGGGCGAAGGCCTGGTAACCGCCGGCGGTGACGAGTGCGAGGGAGAGCGCTGCGGCGGCTGCGAGGGTGCGAGGCTTGCGAAGTCCGGAAAGTTGTTCAGACATGTTGGCGATCCTGGATCCCCTCACCCTGGTTTCCGGAGGCCACCGGGTAACGGAAATCCGACGTCAGGCCGAATACTTGGGCTTCTGGCCCGGACCTGATGTGACCGGCGAGTAGCGCGAGCAGTGCGCAGCTGGCCGATCATTCGCTCAGTCGGAGAGCGCCGCCTCGATCAGCGAACCGACCCCGGACAGAGGGGCCATCAGCTCGGACGGGACCTGGTAGCGCGCCTCCAGGTCCGACGCGTCCCGGTAGGTCACCCACACGCGCCCGTCGTCGTCCGCCCACACGAGAGCCTTCAGCGGCAGCTCGAAGGCGAGCAGCGGACGGGCCACCATGGCCGGGGTCCCGGCGCGGGGGCTGCCGAAGACGAGCAGTCGGGTGTCGTTCATCGTGAGGCCCACGGCGCGTGCCCCGCCGCTGTGGTCGACGACGTCGAACAGGGTCAGGCCCTTGGCGGCGACGACGTTCTTCAGGCGTTCGACCGTCGGGCCCACCGCGAACCGGCTGGGGATGCTCACCACGCCGGGGGCGAGCGGTGCGCCGCTGGGCGATTCGTCGGTCGTCACGGACCTTGTCTACCATCCACCGGTCGTGAGCCGGTCACGCCACGACAGGAAGTTGCCTGAAAGATCATCGACTTGACTAGAATTCGGCCGAGTGGGGGTCCACACCCAAGAGGGGAAGTGCGTCGGATGAGCCAGGCCGAGGACGTGGGGCAGGACGTCCCGCTCAGCACCCGGATACGGCAGGACGTGCCGCACAGCGCCCGCATGTACGACTACTTCCTGGGCGGCAAGGACCACTACGCGGTGGACCGCGAGGCGGCCGAGCGGGTGCTCGTGGTCTTCCCGAACATGAGGACCGCGGTGCAGGCGAACCGGGGGTTCATGCGGCGGTCGACCCGGGCGCTGGCCCAGCTGGGGCTGCGGCAGTGGCTCGACATCGGCACGGGCATCCCCACCTCGCCGAACCTGCACGAGGTCGCCCAGTCGGTGGCCCCGGACGCCCGCGTGGTGTACGTCGACAACGACCCGGTCGTGCTCGCCCACTCGCGGGCCCTGATGACCAGCGCACCCGAAGGCCGCACCGCCTACATCCATGGCGACGTGCACGACCCCGAGGCGATCCTGAACGCCCCGCAGCTCGCCTCGACGCTCGACCTCGGACGGCCGGTGGTGCTGTCGATGGTGGCACTGCTGCACTTCGTCCCGGACATCCGGGAGGCCCGGTCCATCGTGGACCGGCTGTTCGAGCAGCTGCCGACAGGCTCCGCGCTGGTGCTCTCGCACGCCACCGCCGAGCTGGACGTCGAGGGCGCGCCGAAGGTGCAGGAGATCTACAACCAGGTGGGGACCACCCTCCAGCTCCGCTCGCGTGCGGAGTTCGCGACCTTCTTCGAGGGGTTGGACCTGCTGGATCCGGGGATCGTCACCGCCCATCGCTGGCGTCCGGACGATGACGAGGCCCACCGGCTGCCGAGCAGCGTGACCGACGCCCAGGTGTCCTTCTACGCCGGAGTGGGCGTGAAGCGGTAGTCGGCACGGCGGGCCGTCGTCTCAGCGACGGCTCGGGAGCAGCGGTTCGGTGAAGTACCGCTGGTCCAGCGGGCGCGTCGACTCGGGGTCGCGGGGGCGGGCCGCCGGCTCCAGGTGCGGGATGTGCTTGGAGCAGTGGATGTACGCCTCGTCGACGGTCACGTGCACCCACAGCTCCGGGCGGCGGCCCGGGGCCGGGTCGACCGGAAGGTGCGGGTGGCTGCCGCGCACCTGGGCGTCGGTGTGCAGTGCCGCGGTGCCGTTGACGTGCAGCCCGATGTGGTCCCGGGTGAAGTCCAGGAAGAGCATGCCGAGATGCGGGTTCTCGGTGATGTTGCCCGCGCTGGCCATGACGCCGTTGCCGCGGTACTCCGGGTAGGCCAGGGTCCGGTCGCTCAGCACCTGGACGAAGCCCGGCGGGCCGCCGCGGAAGCTGGCGTCGCACGAGCCCTGCGAGTCCGCCGTGGACAGGAAGACCATCGACATCCGGGCGATGAACTCGCTCATGGCCGGGGTCAGGTACGGGTGCACCTGCCGGTCGTAGAAGGCGGCGGCGCGTTCGGTGGTGCCCTGGCGCTGCTGCAGCGCGCGTTCGCCGGCGGAGCCGAAGCGGTGGTCGAAGCGGTGGTCGAATTCGGTCACGGAGGAGCGCTCCTGTGGGTCATGGTCGGTGTTCACGCGGGCGGGACCGCCTGGGGCCCTCCGTCGGGGCTCAGTTCAGGGACAGGGCCGGCACGTCGAGCGGGTCGTGACGGATGCGCGACCGTGGCACGCCGGTCCGGGTGAGCGCGTCCGCCGTGGCGGTCACCATGGAGGCCGGGCCGCTCAGATAGGCGTCGTGCCGGTACCAGGGCCCGAACTCCTGCAGCACCTGCGGCAGCGATCCGCTGAGGCCGAGGATGTCCTCGTCGGAGACCGCGGCCCGGACGCGCAGCCAGTGGTTGCGCTGGGCGAAGCGCAGCATCTCGTCGAGCCCGTAGAGCTCGTTCGACGTGCGTGCGCCGATGAAGACGTCCATCTGGCGCTGCCGGCCGCTGCGGGCGCTCTCCTCCACCAGGGCGCGGATCGGCGCCAGTCCGGTGCCCCCGGCGACGCACAGGATGTCGCGCTCGGACGCCGGATCGAGCACCATGTCGCCCAGGGGCGGCCCGAGTCGGACCACGTCGCCCACGTTCGAGCGCTTGACCAGGGCGTTGCTGACCCAGCCGGTGGGCACCGCACGGACGTGGAAGGTGATCGTGCCGTCGGGGCGCGGCGCGTTGGCAGGGGAGTAGTAGCGCCACTCCCTGGGCCACCAGGGCGTCTCCATGCTGACGTACTGTCCTGCGGCGTACTCGTAGGGCGTGTCGGGCTGCACCGTGATCGCGGCGATGCCGTGCGAGAACACCTGGCGGTGCAGGATGCGGGCGTGCCACATCGCGGGCCGGGTGCGGGCGTCCTGGTCCGCCGCCTGCATCATGGTCTGCGCGACGGCGGTGTACGCGCGGGTCCAGGCCTGCGCCACCTCGGCGTTCCAGGCGGGGCCGGCGAACCGCTCGAGGGCGGCCAGCAGGCATGCTCCGACGGCGTCGTAGTGGGCGTTCTCGGTGCCGAACTTGCGGTGGTCGCGCCCCAGATGGGAGCAGAAGCGCTGCAGGCCCTCGGCGTCGTCGACCAGGTCGACGATGTGGAGCAGGGCGCGTAGCAGGCGCCCGCGCTGGGCGTCCATCCCCGGCGGGAACATCTCCCTGACCTGCGGATACCGGGTGAACAGGATCGAGTAGAAGTAGACGGCCATGTCCGCGGCGAGCGGCTCGACCACGGCCAGGCTGGTGCGTATCAGCGCGATGTCACGGTCCGTCAGGCCGCCGCCGAAGGTCGGGACGCCGGCTGCTCCACCACCCGAGGCGCCGGTAAGGTCCGGCCGTGGCGGACTCGGTGCCCCGCTGCCGGCGCCGGGGAGGTCGGTCCGGGGCGTGCCTCCGGATGGGCGGGGTTGGAACCACACGGTGGAATGCTCCCGATCACGATCGAACCTCGCATGACATCCCCCGATGGCTCCGCGGTGCGACGTGGACCGCGGCTGACCCAGATTCTGCTCACAATGCGCTCAGAGGCGGCACCCCTGGCTCCGCATACGCATGAGATCACTACAAGTCACGCACATCTCCGCGGGCTTGGCCAATGTACATCAGCCAAAGGTCGGATGGGGGCCTCGGTTGTCACAACCATCCAATGCACACCAGGAGTTGAGCCGACCCCTGACGGCGGCAGGCCCCCGCCGACGGACGGCGGGGGCCTGTGGCGCGTGGCGCGGGTCGGTCAGGAGGCGTTCAGCGCGGTGTCGTCGAGGACGAAGCTGGTCTGGGCGCTGGAGTCCTCGCTGCCGGTGAACTTCAGGGTGACGGTCTGTCCGGCGTAGCTGGACAGGTCGAAGGAGTGCTGGGTGTAGCCCGAGGCGGCGTTCAGGTTGGAGTAGGTCGCCAGGGTGCTCAGCACGGTGCCGGGGCTGTTCAGGACCTGGACCTTGAGGGTGTCGTAGGCCGTGGTCTTGGTGGTCTCGGCGGTGTCGACGTGCAGGTAGAACGAGAAGTTCGCGCTGCAGCCGGCCGGGACGGCAACCGACTGGGCGACCGTGTCGGTGTGGGTGGAGCCGTAGCCGTCCATCCAGGCGTCCCAGCTGCCGGAGTGGGCGGGCTCGGAGCTGGAGTTGCTGACGACGCCGGAGGTGGTGTCCACGGCGAGGCGGTGCCGGTCTCGAAGCCGGGGTTGCCCAGCTTCTGGCCGGTGCTGGTGCAGCCGCCCGTGCCGCCGCCGCTGGAGTTGACGGTCCAGGTGAAGGACGTCTGGCCCGAGGCGGTGCCGGAGCCGGCGGTGACCGTGACGTTGGAGGTGCCCGCGGTGGTCGGGGTGCCGGAGATCAGGCCGGAGGAGGAGATGCTCAGGCCCGCAGGGAGGCCGGTGGCCGAGTAGGTGAGCGACTTGCTCGCCGAGTCGGTTGCCGAGATCTGCTTGGAGACCGCGGTGCCCACCGTGGTGGTCTGGTTGCCCGGGTTGGTGACGCTGACCGTCTCGCTGCCGGTGCTGCCGCCCGCGGTGAACGCGGTCAGGCCGTTCGGGGTGCCGAGGCCGGTCGGGCCGTCGTAGCCGGCGCCCGCGGTGCACAGGTACGACGGGGAGCAGCTGCCGTTGCTGCCCGAGGTGACGTCGTTCAGCGCGCTGGTGTGCTGGTACGGGTACTTGGACGGGTAGTCGCCGCTGCCCGGGGCGCCCGCGTCGGCGTAAACCGAGGCGATGATCGGGGAGGAGGCGCTGGTGCCGCCGTAGACCTGCCAGCCGGACGCGCCGTAGCTGTCGTAGACCGCGACGCCGGTGGCCGGGTCGGCGACGGCGGAGACGTCGGCGATGGTGCGCTTGGAGCAGCCCGTGTCCGTCTGCCAGGTCGGCTTCGGGTCGTAGGCGGAGCAGCCCGAACCGGTGCCCTCGGTGCTGGAGGTGGACCAGACGCTCTCGCTCCAACCACGGCTGTTCGACGCGCGGCTGAGCGCGGTGCCGCCCACCGAGGTCACGTACTGCGACGCGGCCGGGTACTCCGCGCCGTAGGCCTCGTCACCGGCGGACACGGTGATGGCGACGCCCGGGTGGTTGAAATAGCTGCTGTCGGCCGAGAGGTCCGTGGAGTCCTCGGAGCCGCCGTAGCTGTTGGAGACGAACTTCGCCCCGAGCTTGACGGCCTCGTTGACGCCGGTGCCCAGGTCGCTCATGTTCGCCGAGGTGGCCTCGACCAGGATGATGTGCGCGGCCGGGGCGACCGCGGAGACCATGTCGAGGTCGAGGGAGATCTCGCCGGCCCAGCCCGAGTCGGCGCTCGGGTAGTTGGTGCCGCCGTTCTCGTCGACCTTCTTGAAGCAGCCGTTGGCCGTGGTGCAGGACGGCAGGCCGTACTGGCTGCGGTAGGCGGCCAGGTCCGACTCGGCGTTCGGGTCGTCCTGGGCGTCGACGATGGCCACGGTCTGGCCCGCGCCGCCGTTCGCGGGCAGGTTGTAGGCGCTGAGCAGGTCGCTCGGGCCGTAGCCGGAGGGCGTCGCCATCGGGGACACCGCGTTCGCGGTCAGTGCGTGCGGCTCGGCGACGTCGGTCCGGGCGAGTGCCAGGCAGGACATCATCCGCACGTGCGCGGGGGCCGCACACAAGTGCTTGACGTGCACGGTCGACGACGTACTGGCTGAAGCCGGAGTGGCTGCCGCGAGCGCGCCTATGACGGCGGCGGCCGCGAAGCCCGCGGTGGCGACGCGAGGCCGCCTGAGGTGGGCCATGCCCATGGAGATCCTGGGTCCTCTCTCGTGTTCGGTCGCCCCCGGGCAGCTGCACAGTGTCGTGCGCATGCCAATGAATGGGCGCACGGAGTGCCCGGTGCGTCAGTGGGGGCGGGGATGTCACCACAAGGCGTGGTGCGCCTTGCTGTGAAAAGGGAAGCAGCGGGTGCGGCAGTGCGTCAATGAGGCCTCAGAAGGTTTTCACAGGAACGTAGGACTCCCTTCGTTACCGCCTGGTAAACCCCGCTGCTGAGGCTGTGTCAACGCGCGTAGCGCATTCGTGTGCGGACGGATTCACAGGCTCCGGCCGTTGACTCAGAAGAAACTCAGAGGAACCATCGGCTCCACTGGCAGGAGCGGGAACTGACGGGTGATCGGGGGGACGCGGTGAAAGGTGGCGTGCCGGACATGTCACAACAGGGAGCGGTGTACTGCCGAGTGGCGCACCGGCGCTCCCCGCGACAGGTGGGGATCGACCAGCGCGAGGCGCAGTGCCGGGAGGTGGCCGCCCGCGAGGGCGTCCGGGTCGCGCCGCGCAGGGTGCTCCTCGATCCGCAGGCGGCGAGCTGGTCGGGGACGGCCGCCTCCCGGCCCGGCTGGGCCGCCCTGCTGCGAGAACTGACCTCCGGTCAGGTCACCCATGCCGTCGTCTTCGACCTCGGGGAGCTCGGGCGGTGCCGCCCCCAGGACCTGGCCGAGCTGCTGGACCTGGCGGACCGCCACGACCTGGTGCTGCTTGATCCGGTCGCCTCCGGCAGCGAGGCCGATCTCAACCACCCCGACCGTCGTCGCGCCCTGCTCGAACGAGCCCGCGGCGCCTGCCGGGGCCGGAAGCGCCTTGCGGACTCGGTGCGGGCCGCGCAGGCCGACGAGGCGTCAGCCGGCCGGCCGCACGGCGGCGGACGGCGCGCCTACGGATACACCCTCGGCGAGTACGATCTCGTCCCCGAGGAGGCGGAGGTCGTCGGCCGCATCTACAGCTGGTTCCTCGCGGGCCGACCGTTGTCGTGGATCGCCCGCGAGCTCACGGCCGAGTCCATCCCCACCGCCGCGGAGGGCCGTTGGACCTCGACGAAGATCGCCCGCATCATCGACGCGCCCCGGTACGCCGGACTGCGGGTGGCCGCCGGGGAGATCGTGCGCGAGGCGGACGGCACACCCGTCCGCGCCGCCTGGAAGCCGTGCGTCAGCGTCGACGACTGGGACGCGGCCAGGGCGCTGCGCGGGCTCACCCGGCAGAGCGCCCGCGAGAGGCGCCCGGCCGAACGCCACTACCCGCTGACCGGGCTCGTCCGCTGCGGGCGCTGCGGACACCGGATGGTCGGCTCCGCCGTGGACGACTACCCCACCTATGCCTGCACCGGACGTCGTGTGGCCGACGGCGAGCCCTGCTTCCGGTACATCAGCGCGACCCGGCTGGAGGAGCTGGTCGACGAGGAGATCCTCGACCTCATGGACGGCCGCGACATCCAGGACGCGCCTGGCTCCGCGCCCGCGGCGGTGCTCGACGAACGGACCGCCGAGGCCCGCCGCCGCGACCAGGCCCGCCTCGCCGAGCTCTCGACGTCGAGCGGAGCGGGCCGTGCAAGTCGTGCGGGTCGTGCGAAGCCTGCGGGCCGCTCGGAGCGGGAGGAGCTCCTGGTGCGGATCCGGGCCGAGAACCGCGCCGTGGTGCTGCGGGCCCCCGACGCCGTCGACGGCCTCGGCGCGGGCCGGCTCTCCCCTGTGGCGTGGCGGCGGATGGCGCCGTCCCAGCAGGCGGAGGTGCGACGCTACCTGATCGGCCGTATCGAGATAGGCCCGGTCACCGGCCCGCGCAGCGTCTTCGACCCGGACCGGGTCCGCGTCGTCCCCCACGCCGTCTGAGAGGGGGACGGCGACGGCACGTCAGAGTACGGCGAGCCGGTCCACCAGCAGTGCCGTCCTCCGCTCGGTGTCCTCCGACGGCAGCCGCCGCGCCCGGGTCAGGGTCGCCAGTCCGTGGAGGGCCGCCCAGAAGACCTCGGTGAACAGCCCTGGGTGGACGCCCTCGCCGGCCACCTCCCCGAGGCTCTCCAGCAGGGCGGCGAAGGCGTCCTTCAGGGGCTCCGGTGTGTCCTCGCTCGCGAACGCCAGGCCGCCGTCGAGCTGGAACATGGCGTCGTAGACCGCCGGGTTGCGCGCGGCGAAGTCGAGGTAGGCGCGGGCGATGGCGCTGACCCGCGCGTGCGGCCCGTCCGCAGCGGCGGCCGCCGCCCGCACCGCCGCAGCCATCTCGGTGGCGCCTTCGAGGGCGACGGCGCCGATGATCTCGCGCTTGCCGCGGAAGTGGCTGTAGAGAACGGGCTGGCTGTACTCGATGCGCTCGGCGAGCCGCCGGGTGGTGACCGCGTCCCAGCCCTGCTGCTCGGCGAGTTCGCGGGCCGTCGCCAAGATCAGACGCTCGCGGCTCGCCCGTTCGCGCTCCTTGCGTTCCTGTACCGACATGGCTTGATGCTAGCACTGCTAGACAAAGGAGCGGCAGTAGGGCTAGCGTTGCCTCATCAGCTAGCGATGCTAGATCCCAAGGGGAGTCATGATGCTCAATGCACTCGAGGTCGTCACCACCGTGGTCGTCGGGGTGATGGTGGGGGTGGAGTTCTCCGTCGCCTTCGTCATCAACCCGATCCTGGGCGGCCTCCCCGACGACAGCCTGCTGCGCGGCCGAGCCCACGGGGGCCGTATGCTCGGCGCGATCATGCCCGTCTGGTACATCACTTCGCTCGTCCTCGTCGCGGTCCGCGCCGTCGCCGGATGGCACGACCACGGCACCGGCCTCGCCCTCACCTCCGGAGCGCTGCTGCTCCTCAGCGTGATCATGTCGATCGCGCTGCTGGTCCCGATCAACAACCGGGGCAAGACCTGGACCCCCGAGAACCGGCCCGCCGACTGGAGGCAGCAGATGAACCGCTGGGACCGCTTCCACTACGCCCGCGTCGCGGTCCTCATCGCCGCATTCGCCACACTGGCGGCCGCCAGCGTCTGACCCCGCCCGATCGAGAGGAGCAGGCCGCGTGAACCTGCACGACATCCGGCAGAACCCTGATGAGCACGTCCGTTTCGCGGCCCACCTCGAGGGGCTGCGCCTGGTCCCCGATGCGGACGAGGCCGACCTGGTGGGCCGCGTGCTCACCGATCCGGACCAGGTGATGGCCCAGTCCGCCGTCCTGCGCCACGTGGACCGCCGGGCCGCCGACCTCTGCCCGGAGCCCGCCTACGACCGGTGGTCGCAGCAGATGAACCACGTCGTTGGCGACAACCCTGTGCTGACCCAGCGTCTGCGGCGCCGTTGGCGGCACTAGGGTCTGGGTCATGACGCAAGGTGGCGGTGACGACCTGGACAGTCTGGTGCGGGGGCGTATCCGGGCGTTGCGGGTGGCGCAGGGGTTGTCGCTGGAGGAACTGGCCGGGCGGTCCAGGCTCAGTCCGTCAACGCTCAGCCGGATCGAGAACGGGCGGCGACGGCTCGCGCTGGACCAGCTCGTGGTGTTGGCCCGGGCGCTGGACACCTCGCTCGACCAGTTGGTCGAGACCGCTGCGGACGACGTGGTGAGCAGTCCGGTGATCGACGCCGCGCACGGGCTGAAGCGGTGGTCCGTCAAGGCCGACCCCGGCATGAGCGTGGTGCGCCAGCGGATGGTCGACCCGCCGCCGGACAGCCCCGCCCGGATGCGGGCCCATCCGGGCCGCGAGTGGCTGGTGGTCCTCTCCGGGACGGCGATGCTGCTGCTGGGGAACCGGCGCTTCCGGGTCGAGACCGACCAGGCGGCGGAGTTCCCGACCATGCTGCCGCATGCCATCGGCGCCGAGAGCGGGCCGTGCGAGATCCTGGGGATCTTCGACCGCGACGCGCGGCGCGGCCACCAGCCGGATGGGGATGACGGCTTGCGTGCCCGGTAGGACGGAGGGCCATCTTCTTGCGTTTGGCGCAAGGAAGCATGCCCATGGCGCACGGACCTGCCAGGGTCGAGGCCATGAACCACGCATCGACACACTCCTCCGCATCGGACCACCACGGCCAGGCCGGGATCCTCGACCTGGACGCCGAGGTGCTCGCCGCGCACCTCGCGTCGATCACCTCCTGGCTCCCCGTCAGCTCCGCGCCCCGCGACCTCGTGGACCTGTGCTCCGGCACGGGAGCCGGAACCTTCGCCCTCCTCGCACGTTTCCCGGGCGCCCGGGTGACAGCCGTCGACTCCTCCGCCGAGCATCTGCACCGCCTACGGGAGAAGGCGCTGGAGCGGGGCGTCGCGGACCGGGTGCGGACGGTCCTGGCGGATCTGGACGACGCGGACTGGCCCGACCTCGGCGCGCCGGATCTCGTCTGGGCGTCCGCCTCGCTGCACCACATGGCCGACCCTGACCGCACTCTGCGCCGCGTGCGCGACGCGCTCGCCCCCGGCGGCCTCCTCGCCGTCGTCGAGCTCGCGGGCTTCCCCCGCTTCCTGCCCGCCGACGCGCCCGAGGAGGCTCCCGGGCTCGAGGACCGGTGCCACGCCGTCGGCCACCACGACCACGCCGGGCGTATGCCGCACCGTGGCGCCGACTGGGGACCGAAACTGACCGCTGCCGGATTCGCTGTCGAGGACGGCCGGACCGTCGCCGTGGACCTCCCCGGCGCGCAGTGTGACGCGGTGGGCCGCTATGCCGTCGCGACCCTGCGGCGGCTGCGCGGCTCGGTGGCTCCTGGCCTGTCCGGCGCCGACCTCGCCGCGCTCGATGGCCTGCTCGACGTCGACGGCCCGCGGAGCATCCTGCGGCGCGCCGATCTGGGGGTGCGTACCGAGCGCACCGTCTGGGCCGCGAGGCGTAGTTGAGAGTGCCGGTCGCAGCCCACCGAGCAGGTTCGGAGGCGAATCTGAAAGCACGTCTGATTGTTGTCGCCCGATCGAGTGGCAAATCCGCGGGTGGGGTTCCTTGTCGGGTGCATATGCCCAGAGGCTGCGGGCACGCACCCTGGGGAGGAACGCGATGGAGACCATCGAGCGGGACCTGAACGCGAGCCTTGTGCTGTCTTCGGGCCAACTCGTCCCGTTGGAGACACGGCTGGCGTACCACGACAGCGACCCTCTGGGCGTCCGCATGGACTTCCGGGTGGGCGAAGGCGTCTGCCGCTGGATCCTCTCCCGCGACCTGCTGATCGAGGGTCTGTCCCGGCGGGCCGGCGCCGGGGACGTGAAGGTCTGGCCGCTGCGGCGCGACGGCCGGCAGCGCCTGCGGATCCTGCTCGACGCTCCGACCGGTGAGGCGCTGGTCGACGCCTCCGCCGCCGAGGTCACCGCCTTCCTCGACCGGACGCTCGACCAGGTGGCGCGCGGCCAGGAGGTCCTCGACATCGACGCCCTCATCGCCCGCATCCTCAGACGGAAGGCCCGGCCGATGTGACACCGGCCCCTGGGACAGGGCCGTCCGTCTCGCCGGGGCGAAGCGGACGGCCGCCGGCCGTCGGAACGGGAGCCGCGGAGCCGGGGAGCGGGCGAGCGGGCGCTCAGGCGGCGGCGAGGGCCGGTCGCGGCGGGAGCGAGTCGATGAAGGCGTCCAGTGCCTCCAGCAGCCGTCCCTCCGTGTCGGGCGCGAGCTCCACCGCGTCGTCGTCAACGACCTCGATCGACCGATCCAGCAGGAACACCCCGCCGACGACATGGCGTGCGGCCAGGGCGCTGAGGACGGGCCGGAGCGCGTAGTCGATGCTGAGCACGTGGGCGATCGTGCCGCCGGTGGCCAGGGGCAGCACGGTCTTGCCGGCCAGGCCGTCCTGGGGGAGCAGGTCGAGGAAGGCCTTGAGTAGGCCGGTGTAGGCCGCCTTGTAGACGGGGGTGGCGACGACGACGCCGTCGGCCGCGGCCACCTGGTCGAGCGCGCGGCGCAGTTCGGGGTGGGCCGGATCGCCCCCCAGCAGGGCGTCCGGCGGCAGCCCGCGCAGGTCGAGGTGCTCGACGTCGAACCCGCCGAGGGAGAGGCGCCGGACCAGGTGCCGGCCGAGCCGTGCGGTGCGGGAGGTGGCGGAGGGGCTTCCGGAGATGACGAGAAGCGTGGACATGGGGGCTCCGAAGGTGAAGGCGCGGCGGTGGCGGCACCGCCGCGAGGGTGCGGGCGGGAGTCGGGCGGGCCCGCTCAGGCGG
>NZ_BBPP01000037.1:0-10627 GCF_000787835.1 Streptacidiphilus melanogenes | reverse complement strand
CACCGCCGCGAGGGTGCGGGCGGGAGTCGGGCGGGCCCGCTCAGGCGGTGTCCTCGGTGGCGCGGTGGAACTGGTTGGCCGGCACCGGAAGCCCGTAGTGCTCGCGGAGCGTGGTGCCCTCGTACTCCTCGCGGAACAGACCCTTGTCGCGCAGGATCGGCAGCACCTGCTCGACGAAGGCCGCAAGGCCGGAGGGCAGGGACGGGGCCATGATGTTGAACCCGTCCGCCGCGCCGCCCTCGAACCAGGCGGTGATGGCGTCCGCGATCTGGTCGGGCGTGCCGACCAGCTCGAAGTGGCCGCGCCCGCCGCCGATCCGGGAAATGAGTTGACGGACCGTCAATTTCTCGCGGACGGCCAGCTCGATGAAGAGGTCCGCCCGGCTCTGCGCACCCTCCAGCTTCGGCCGGGCCAGGATGGGGTCCGGCAGGGGCTCGTCGAGTCGGAGGTCGTCCGGCTCGGTCTCGAAGACGGCGGCCAGCTGCCGCAGCCCGTACGCGGGCACGCGCAGCTCGTCGAGCTCCTCGGCGAGAGCCCTGGCCTCCGCCTCGGTCGCCCCGATGTACGGGACGATACCGGGCAGGACGATCACGCCGTCGGGGTTGCGCCCGGCGGCGCGCACCCGCGCCTTGATGTCGCGGTAGAAGTCGGCGGCGCGCTCGTACGTGCGGTGGGCGGTGAAGATCGCCTCGGCATGCCGGGCCGCGAAGTCCTTCCCGTCCTCGGAGGAGCCGGCCTGGACCAGCAGCGGGTAGCCCTGTGGCGGGCGTTCGACGTTGAGCGGCCCGGCCACGGCGAAGTGGCGGCCGCGGTGGTCGAGCCGGTGCAGCCGCGCCGGGTCGGCGTAGCGACCGGCGGCCTTGTCGGCGACGACGGCCTCGGCCTCCCAGCTGTCCCACAGCGCCTTGGCGACCTGGAGGAACTCGTCGGCCCGGGCATAGCGGTCGGCATGGCTCGGGCGGGTGTCCAGGCCGAAGTTGGCGGCCTCGGCGGTGCCGGCGGAGGTGACGATGTTCCAGCCGGCCCGGCCGCCGCTGACGTGGTCGACGGAGGCGAGGCGGCGGGCCAGGTTGTAGGGCTCGTTGTACGTGGAGGAGACCGTCGCGATGAGCCCGATTCTGCTCGTCGCCTGCGAGAGAGCGGTCAGCAGCGTCAGCGGTTCCAGCTGGCCCGGAGGCCGGAATTCGCCGGTGCCGCCGAGGGCGGGGCCGTCGGCGAGGAAGAGGGAGTCGAACTTGGCGCTCTCGGCGAGCCGGGCCAGCTCGATCCAGTGCTGCAGGTCGAAGGCGGCCCGCGGAGGGGCGGTCGGCAGACGCCAGGACGCCTCGTGGTGTCCGGCGTCCATGAGAAAGGCGTTGAGGTGCAGTTGGCGGCGGCCGTCGCGGTCGTCGCGAGCGTGCAAGGGCATGCGGGAATCCCCCTCGGGCAGGGCGGGCGCAGAGAATTGTCAGACGACTAGACGTCAGTTCTGGTGCAGGGGACCGGCACGGGGCCCGGCGAGAGGTCGGCGGACGGTCTCGGGGCAGCGTTCGGGAAGGCCGGGCTCCCGATCAGGAACAACAGAACGCGCTGGCTACGTGCGCCAGGTCGATGTGGCGCCGCCGAGTCAGAAAGGCGCGCGGGTTCATGGACGTGAGTGCACCAGAAGCGGCCCGGGACGGTCAAGGATTCCCGGGCGGCTTCTCGCATGCCGGAAGAGTGCTTCAGCAGTGTTGCGCGGGCCCGCCCGAGGACGGGCCCGCGGTGTGGCGTGGTCGCTCAGTTCCTGGTGAAGACGGTCACCGCCCGGGGGTCGCAGGAGGTGCCGCTCGCGGACGTGGCGCCGTCGGCGTCCAGCACCTTGGTCCAGGAGCCGGCCGGCAGGGCGGCGTTGTAGGCGGCACCGGTGGGATTGACGACGACGACCGTGTCGTACGTGGTGGGCGCGGCCGGATTCGAGCTGATCTCGGCGGTCACCACCGAGCCGTCGACCTGCGTCGTCATCTGGTTCTTGACGGCCGACCAGGTCGTCAGGCGCAGCGAGGCGGTGGCCTTGCGCAGGGCGATGGCGTCCCGGTAGTAGCTGACGATGCCGGCATTGGTGATCATGTCGCCCCAGTGGATGGCGTTGACCGCGTCGGGGGCGTCGTAGGAGTTCATCGCCGTGGTGTAGTCGCCGTTCACCACCTTCGAGCGGAGGAACTCGTCGCCCTCGGCGATGACGGGGACGCCCTGCGAGGTGAGGATCGTGCCGACGGCCAGCCGGTCGATCGCCCCGGCGGTGCCGGTGGCCCCGCCGGTCGCACCCGAGTAGGTGATCTTGTCGTAGAGGTTCAGGTTGTCGTGGATCGACACGTAGTTCATGGTCTGCTCGGGGTTGACCGCGAACGCAGGCGTCCACAGGTTCGACACCGTCGCGGTGCTGTCGGCGTCGGTGGGCGAGCCGGTCATGCCGAAGGCGATGGCCGAGGGGTTTCCGTTGCCGCCCATGAACGCCATCACGTCGTCGTTCGTGCCGCCCCGGATCGCGTCGCGGTACACGCCGTTGAACGCCCCGAAGTGGACCGGCGACAGCGCGGGCATGGTCCCGTAACGGACCTTCTGCGGCTCGTTCGGATCGCTCGCCCCGCCGTTCCACGGCTCGCCGTACATCATCAGGTCGCGGTCGGCGTAGGTGGTCTGGAGGTAGTCCGCCCAGCTGTAAACGTCCTCGTAGTAGTGGACGCCCGCCAGGTCGAAGCGGAAGCCGTCGACGTCGTAGTCACGGACCCAGTGCTCCAGCGAGTCCTGGATCATCCGGCTGACCATCGGGTTGCCGTCGTCGATCGAGTCGCCCGTCCCGGACAGGTCGGTCGCCGTGTAGTACGTGCCTGTGATGTTCCCGAACACGCTCTTGGTGTAGGTGTGGTTGTAGACCACGTCCATGATCACGCGGATGCCGTTCCGGTGGAACGCGTTGACCATGTCCTTGAACTCGCGGATCCGGTCCTCCGGCGCGGTGAACTGCGAGTACTGCTCCTCGGGGACGTTGTAGTCGACCGGGTCGTAGCCCCAGTTCGGCACGGTGCTGCCGAAGTCGAAGGACGGCATGATCTGGACGGCGGTCACGCCGAGCTGCTTGAGGTGGTCGATGCCGGTGCTCACGCCGTCGTAGGTCGTGCCGTTCTCCACCAGGCCGAGGAACCTGCCCCGCTTGGCCGGGTCGACTCCGGAGCTCGGGTCGATCGTGTAGTTGTGGACGCTCAGTTCGTAGACGACCGCGTTCGTGCGGTCGACCAGCGCGGGGCGCGGGTCCCAGCCGCCGTCCGTGGGGGTGACGGCGGCCGTGTCGACGACCACGCCCGAGGTGGTGCCGGGCACGACCATCTGCGCGTACGGGTCGGGGACGGCCACCCCGCCCACACGGAACTGGTAGTCCTGGTCCAGCAGGTTCCCGGTCACCACGGCCTGGTAGACGCTCGAGTAGCCGGGCAGTGTGGTCGGGCTCAAGGTGTAGCTGTTCCCGCCGACGGAGACTGTCACATTGGAGCTGTCGGGCGACCAGAGGCGGAAGGTGGTCGCGGTGGGGCCGTACAGCGCGCCGAGCGTGTCGAGCGGCGCGGCGGCCCCGGCGTTGCTCACCACGGTCAGCAGATGCGTGGACGCGTTGTACGAGAAGGTCGTGGTGTCACCCGCCGCGGGCACCACGAACCCGATGTTGGCGCCGCCTGCTGCTCCGCCGGCGCCGTAGTTGGTGGCCCAGGACTGTCCGAGGGTGACCTTGGTGTTCCAACTGCCCGCCGGAATCGCCGTGGTGGACCAGGTGTAGACACCGGTGCCGTTCGGGTCGGTCATGGTGGTCGTCGCGCAGGTCGCGGACCAGGTGGCGCCGCAGCCCACGGCGGTCTGCCAGTCGCCCGTGGCGGTGACGACGGGCATGGCCGAGTCGTCGGTGACGACGTGGGTGTCCGGGTCGTAGACGAAGGCGACCTGCTCGCCGCCGGTGGGGACGGTGAGGTCGATGTTCGCGCCGCCCGGTGCACCGCCGGCGCCGTAGTTCTCGGTCCAGGCGTTGTCGACGGCGACCTTGTAGGACCAGCTTCCGGCGGGCAGGTCGAGTGTCGCCTTCCAGCGGCCGTCGCTCGCGAGGGTCATCTCCGCCTGGGGGCAGGCCGGTTGCCAGGTGCCCGAGCAGCCGAGGGCGGTGTCGAAGGTCCCCGGCAGGCTGACGGCGCTCGGGGCGGCGTCGGCGGCGCGGGCCGGTTCGGACCGGGTGGCCGCGCCGCCGACGAGCAGAGCGAGGGCCGCGGTGAGCGTCACCGCGCGGCGGAGCACCGCTCCGCGTCGAAGGCCTGGGGTGGTTCTGGTGGATCTGTTGGATCGGGTGGAGCCGCGTCTCATGGGAGGACGACCTCCGGGCAGGGGTGGGGGATGGCGATGAACCATCCCGCCTGCCCGGCGGTGCGTCAAGACACCCGTCACACCTTTTCAGAAACTTGCTGCAAACTCATTCAGTCGCTCAGGGGCGGAACTGGACCTCCTGCGGGTCGTGGTCGCTGGTCTGGTTGGCGTACTCGGAGTTCATGTGGACGACCTGGTAGGTGCTGTCGCTGACGCCGCGGCTGACCAGGATGTGGTCGAGCACCTCGGAGACGCCCTCGTAGTCGTAGGTGTACTGCTGGTTCAGCGGCAGCGTGGTGATCAGGTCGGTCAGGATGCGCGGCCCGGTGCCGTCCGCGGTGCCCGTGGTCAGCGAGTGCAGGGCCGGGCTGAACTGGTAGTCGTTCAGGTCGCCGACGACGACCACGTCCGCGTTCTTCTTGATCGCCAGGAGGTTCTGCACGAAGTCGTGCACGACCTGGGCCTGGCCGGAGCGCTGGAGCGCCGAGGACTGCGCCGGGTACTGGAAGCGGCCGTCCTGGTTCTGGTCGCCCAGCTTGGCGTCGAAGTGGTTGGCGATGACGAAGACCGGCTTGCCGCGGAAACTGAACTCGCCCACCAGCGGCTTGCGGCTGGAGTTCCAGACCGGGTTGGTCGGGTCGATCCGGCCGGGCGACAGGGTCAGCTGCGGCGTGCCGTGGACGTCGACGATGTGGGTGCCGGTGGTGCTGCGGTCGGTGTCCGACGGGCCGCGGTCGACGAAGCTGACGCGGTCCGCGTTGAACAGGAAGACGACCCGGATGTTGCCGCCGGGCTGGCCACCGTCCTGGTCGTTGACCGGGTCGATCTCGCGGTAGCTGTACTGCGGGCCGCCGGCGGCGGCGATCGCGGCGGTGAGCTTGCCGATGGTCTGGTCGGCGGCCACGGTGCCGTCGTCTGTGGCGCCCGTGTTGTCCTGGATCTCCTCCAGGGCGATGATGTCGGGCTTCGCCAGGTTGGTGACGATGCCCTTGGCCAGCGCGGCGAACTTGGTGTCCGCGTCGGACGGGGCCAGGTTCTCCACGTTGTAGGTGGCGATGGAGAGGTCCTTGGCGGCGGCCGGGGTCGCCACCACCGGCGCCAGGTTGCCCGCCTGGACGGCGCCCAGGCCGGAGGCCGCGAGCAGGAAGCCGCCGTACTGCGAGTAGTCGATGGTGCCGATCGTCGCGCCGGTGAACTCGTCGCCCACGCTCACCTCGGGGTTGGTCCCGTTGTCGGCGACCACCTCGAGGCGGCCCGACGGCGGGGTGTTCTCGCCGGTCAGCTCGCTGCCGCCGCGGTAGCTGACGGCCTCGGTCGGCTTGACCGTGACGTACTGCTCGCCGTAGGAGTCGGAGGGGCCGACGACGCGGGCGTTGTCCACCTCGACGCGCATGCCCTCGACGGACTCGTAGAAGTCCAGGACCGAGCGGCTCGGGGTGATCGGCGTGCTCTCGATGTTGCCGCCGCCGAGGTTCGGCGCGTAGGTGCTCGGGACGTTCGAGGCGGAAAGGACGATCGGCGCGGGCAGCGGGTTGCCCGAGCTGAGCGTGGTGACGGTGGGCGAGGCCAGCTCCGTCACGGACAGGTTGGAGGTGGTGGCGGCGGTGTCGCCGCTGGCCAGCGGGTAGTACTGGGAGACCTTGGCGGAGACCAGCACGGAGTCGCCGACGGCCACGGTGGGGGCCGAGCTGGTGTAGACGAAGATGCCCTCGCTGGTGGCGGGGTTGTCGTCGGCGTTCGGGTCCTGCATCCAGAAGCCCTTGCTGCCGCTGGTGCGGATCGCGGTGACGACGCCGGGGACGTTGGTCACCGACTTGCCGTTCAGCGGCGAGACCCAGGCGGCGCCCTGGATGTCGTGGATCCGGACGCTGCCCGGCGTCGCGGTCGGGCTGGGGCTCGCGCTCGCGCTCGGGCTGCCGCTCGCGCCGCCGGAGGCCGAGTTGTGCGGCGCCGGGGCGACGGCGGTGAAGTCGGCGCCGTTCTGGTCGCTGTCGGCGCCGGTGGCGTTGCGCGTGTCCGCGGTGGTGTTGCTCAGCGTCGGCGCGTCGGCGGTGCCCTCGTGGACCACGGCGGTGCCGTAGCCGACGAGGTCGCGCACGGTTGCGTCGGCCGCGCAGTCGGCGGCGGTCTTGCAGGTCAGCGCGGTCTGCGAGGTGACCAGGGCGACCGTGCCCGCGGTGCCGCCGAGGTTGATCGCGCCGGTGGCGTCCGGGGTGGGCAGGTCGGCGGTGCCGCCGGAGCCTGCGGCCTCCTGGACCAGGTAGTAGCCGCCGGGGGCGATGCTGCCGGTCAGGGGGGTGGTCTGCCAGGTCGTGGTGGCCCCGGGCGAGGCGGAGAGGTACTGCACCGACCAGGTGGACAGGTCGACCGGAGCCGACCCGTTGTTCCGCAGCTCGATGAAGTCGTTCTTCAGGGTTGCGCCCGAGTTGCCGCCGCCTCCGTAGACCTGACTGACGACCAGGTCGGCCGAGGGGGTGGCGCCGGCCGATGGGGCCAGGGCGACGGCGGCGAGCGCGCTGCTGACCGCTATGGCGGCGACGAGCATGCGGTTGCGGGGAGTGGACACGGTCCTCCTAGACCTGGGCAGCCTGAATCGGCCGACGCGGACTTCTCCGGCCGGCGGACGTCTCTGAGTGGTGCTCAGGAGACAGCATGGGGGCATCGGATGAACCGCGCATGGCGATTCGCAAGACTGTCGGCGTCAGTTCATCGGGGCGTCGACATCGTCGCAGGTCATGATCGATCTACGCGGGTTGGCAACGGGCGTAGATTTCCGGCCCGGAAGGCGGTCTCACGCGGCGGCGCGGGTCAGTTCGGGTCCGCTCCGGGCGGCTCGCTCTCCAGGTGCTCCTCCAGCTGCCCGGCGGCCCACTCCGCCCACTGCGCCGTGTTCTCCGAGCCGCGGATGCCGAACTCCAACGCCAGCCAGCCGCAGACCTGGACCGGGTCGCCGACCCAGGTGGCGGTGTCGCGGACCTGTTCGAGGGCGGCCTGCCGGGCGCTGTTCTCGCGGGCGAAGTCCTTCAGGTACGCGACGCCCTCCTCCCGTCTGAGGGTCCACAGGAAGAACACGCGCAGGAGTGCGGCGCTGCGGAAGGCGAGGTCGGGGCCGACCTCGGTGAGCCAGCGGTGCAACTCCTCGCGGCCGCTGTCGGTGATGCCGTAGTCGCGGCGGTTGCGGGCGCCGGTGCCGGTGACCTCGATCAGGCCGGCCTCCTTGAGCTTGGCCAACTCTCCGTACACCTGGCTCTGTTGGGCGGGCCAGACCATCGACAGCGAGGTCTCGAACCGCTTGAGCAGGTCGTATCCACTGGCCGGCTTCTCGGCGAGGAGGCCCAGGAGGGCGTGGCGCAGACTCATGTCCGCATCGTAACCCTCGGGCTTCACCTGTCGGAGTAGACATACCAACATTGACATGTCAGTCTTCGGATATCGTCGTCGTGCCCACAAGGGGGGTCCTGGTGAACTACGTCCGCGGTTTCGCTCCATGGCTGTGCTACGCGGCCCTGAGCCCGGTCGACTGGCGGCTCGGCATGTGCGCCGCCGCCGTCGCCGCCGTGCTGCTGCTCGCCTCCCAAATCCGGGCCAGGAGCGTGGACTTGCTGGGTGCCGCCTCCTGCGCGTTCTTCGTGGCGATGGCCGCGGCCGCGCTCGCCGCGCCCAAGTCGGGCCTGCAGACCTGGACATGCGTGCTGGCGAACGCGGTCCTCGCGGTCACGGCGCTGGCGTCCCTGGCGGTGCGGCGGCCGTTCACCCTGTCCATCGCCCGCACCCGGGTGGCCAGGGAGTTCTGGAACGCGCCCCGTTTCATCCACGTCAACATGGTGCTGACCGGCGTGTGGACCGCGGCGTTCGCCACCGCGGCGGCGGCCTGTGCGCTGATCGTCCACTACGGCCACGCCGCGGCGGTCCCGCTCGTCGCCGTGCAGGTCCTCGCGTTCGTGGTCCCGTTCGTCTTCTCCGGCCGCTACGCCGACCGGGCCCAGGCCAAGGCCGCCGCAAACGCCGCGGCCGGACAGCCCTCGGCCTGAACCAGGGCCTGCCTTGCCCCATCTACACGAGAAATGATGCGAGATGATACAAAGCGCCGACGCGACGCCTGTGAGCAGCACCGAAGAGAGCGAACTGGTCGGTCCGGAACGGCTGATCTACTTCTCGGACGCCGTGATCGCCATCGCCATCACGCTGCTCGCCCTGGAGTTGCCGGTTCCGGCGGACGGCGTCCACGGCAACGCCGGGGTGCTGCACTTCCTGCGCACACACCTGTCGGAGTACGTGGCGTTCCTGATCAGTTTCGCGGTGGTCGCCATGCACTGGCTGTTCCACCAGCGCCTGTTCCGCTACGCGAAGGGTCTGACGGGCGGCGCGATCCAGTGGAACCTGCTCTGGCTGCTCATGATCGTGCTCATGCCCTTCGCGACGAAGCTGCTGACCAGTGAGGCCGACGCGTTCCAGGTCCAGTTCACCGTCTACGCGGCCACGCAGGCACTGGCGGGCCTGTTCCTGTGGCAGGCCTTCGCGGCGCTGCGCCGATCGGGGCTGCTGCGGGAGAACACACCCCCCGGGATCGTCGGCACCACCCTGACGTGGATCGCCGCGGTGGTCGTGACGTTCGCGGTGTCGATCCCCGTCGCGTCGGTGACCCACTCGGCGTCGTTGTGCTGGGCGCTGCTGCCGGCGGTTCGCTTCGCCCTGCGCCTGGCCCCCGAGGGGTGGTTCGGGCTGCGGCGTCCGTGACCCGCCGCTGTCAGGGAACGCTCAGAGGATTCTCAGAAGAATTCGGCGCCGGACTCTGTTCAGCGTGTCCGTGTCAGCCCTACTCTCACGTAGGCACCACGTAGCAGGGTGTCACTCCCCGTGTCTGTCGCCTGTGTCCTGGGCGTGTCTGCGGGGCGTCAGCACGTGCACTTCGTTTCCCTGAACCGGAATGGCACCTCGCTGACGTCCCGTCAGCTTCTGGTGCCGTTCCCCTTCGTCCCTCAGGAGGGTGCGGGTTGTTTACCCAGGACTCCGCGCGCCGCTTGCGCGCGCTAGGAAGGACCGTGGCCGCGTCGGCCGCGGCCGCCACGGTGGCCGTGTTCGGTCTCGCTGCGGTCGCGCCGGCGCAGGCCGCCACCGCGAACGGCACGACCTCGTACCACCAGCAGTGCCCGCAGGCGCCTGTGGGTTCCGCCAGCTGCATGGCGCTCAAGCGCACCGATGTGAAGCCGCAGTTGGCGCACTCCGGCGCCACGCCCCTGGCCACGGTGTCCGGTTACGGCCCGAGCCAGCTGCAGTCCGCCTACAACCTCGCCTCGGCGGCGGCCTCGAACGGCGGCGGCGAGACGGTCGCGGTCGTCGATGCGTACGACTACCCGAGCGCGCAGAGCGACCTGAACGCGTACCGCAGCCAGTTCGGCCTGCCGGCCTGCGGCAGCGGCTGCTTCACCAAGATCAACGAGAACGGGGCGACCAGCCCGCTGCCCTCGCCCGCGCCGGCCAGCGACGACTGGACCGGTGAGGAGGCGCTGGACATCGACATGGTCTCGGCGATCTGCCCCAACTGCCACATCATCCTCGCCGAGGCCAGCTCCGAGAGCAACGACGACCTCGGCAAGGCCGTGAACGCGGCCGTCAACGCCGGGGCGAAGTTCGTCTCCAACAGCTACGGCGGCAGCGAGGACTCGACCGACACCACCTACGACACGGAGTACTACGACCACCCCGGTGTCGCGGTGACCGTCTCCTCGGGTGACAGCGGCTACGGCGTCGAGTACCCCGCCGCCTCGCAGTACGTCACCGCCGTCGGCGGTACCGCGCTCAACACGGCCTCCAACTCCCGTGGCTGGAGCGAGTCGGTGTGGTCGACCTCCTCCAGCGAGGGTGCGGGGTCGGGCTGCTCCGCCTACGACCCCAAGCCGAGCTGGCAGACCGACACCGGCTGCTCCAAGCGCACCGTCGCGGACGTGTCCGCGGTGGCCGACCCCGCCACCGGCGTGGCCGTGTACGACACGTACAACAACAACGGCGGCTGGAACGTCTACGGCGGCACCTCCGTCGCCTCCCCGCTGATCGCGGCCGTCTACGCCCTGGCCGGTAACCCGGCGGCGGGCACCAACCCGGCGTCCTACCTGTACCAGCACACCTCGGCGCTGAACGACGTGACCAGCGGCAAGACCGCCACGTGCTCCCCGGCGTACCTGTGCACCGCGGAGACCGGCTACGACGGTCCGACCGGTCTGGGCACCCCGAACGGCATCACCGCCTTCCAGAGCGGCTCCTCCACCGG
>NZ_BBPP01000038.1:38602-84051 GCF_000787835.1 Streptacidiphilus melanogenes | reverse complement strand
GGCCACTGCACCGCTACCCGGGAACGGTCGACCATGGCAGAGTCGGCCGCACCCGTTCCCGTCCGTGCGTGCTACTCGCCCTGCGAGGGCGGAGTGGGCCGCCCTGGCCGAGGGTGCCGCCGGGGGCGGCTTCGGCCGGGCGGGGAGCGGCGCAGCCGCCTGGGGGGCTCAGCCCCGGGCCAGGCGGCCCAGCGCCAGCGCGGCCAGCAGCGCGGCGCCGGACGGGAGGACGGAGTCGTCGAAGAAGGCCTCCGGGCTGTGGTTGTACGGGGCCGTCGCGTGGTCGCGGTCGGGCGGGCAGGCGCCGAGGAAGAAGTAGGCCGAGGGGACCTGCTCGCAGACGTAGGAGAAGTCCTCGGCGCCTGCGAGAGGCTGGGGCATGGGACGGAAGCGCTCCTCGCCGAGCAGGTCGCGTGCCGTGCGGGCCGCGAACGCGGCCTCCGTCTCGTCGTTGCGGGTGACCGGGTAGAGGCGCTCGTAGCGGGCGTCGACCTCCAGGCCGTGGGCGGCCGCGACGCCGCGGACGACGCGCAGCGTCTCCTCCTCGGCGCGGGCCCGGGCCTCCGCCGAGAAGGTGCGGATCGTGGCCGCGAAGGCGGCGTCATCGGGGATGACGTTGTTGATCGTGCCGCCGTGGATGTGGCCCACCGTCACGACCACGGGGTCGAACGCGTCGAAGCGCCGGGTGACCATCGTCTGCAGGGCGATGACCGCCTCGCACAGGGCCGGGATCGGGTCGAGCGCGGCGTGCGGGGCGGAGCCGTGGCCGCCGCGGCCGCGCATGGTGACGTGGAGGGTGTCGGCGGCGGCCATGGCCGCACCGGGGCGGCCGGAGACGACGCCGCCCGGCAGCAGACCGCTGGTGACGTGGATGCCGTACGCGGCGACGACCTCGGTGCCGGCTGCCTCCAGCAGGCCCTCGTCGATCATGACCTTCGCGCCGCCGCAGCCCTCCTCACCCGGCTGGAACATGAAGACGACCGAGCCGGCCAGCTCCTCCCGACGCTCCACCAACAGCCGCGCCGCACCCACCAACCCCGCCACGTGCAGATCATGCCCACACGCGTGCATCACCCCCGCGACCCGAGACGCGAACGGCAACCCCGACGTCTCCTGCACCGGCAACGCATCCATGTCGCCGCGCAGCAACACCGCAGGACCCGGACGACCACCCCGCAACACCGCCGTCACACTGCTCAGCTTCTCCCCCACCGAAACCTCAAGCCCCAACCCCTCCAACGCCGCCAACACCTTCGCCTGCGTCAACGGCAACTCCAAGCCGATCTCCGGCTCCTCATGGATCGACCGCCGCAAAGCCACCAACTCCGGCAGCAACAACACGGCGGACTCGGCGAGGCCGGACAGCGTGGACGGGTCGGACGTGGCAACCATGGAACGGGCCTCCCAAAGGTGTGGGGCACGGGACGACATGCGGGTAGGACGGCATGCGGTAAGGCGCGTAGTCGATGATCACACCGGCTGTTCCGAGGCTAGCGGCCCGGCCTCCACGGCGTCAGGGGTCGTGCGCAGAGCGAGCGCGACGGGCACACCGAGGGCACACAGCAGCGCGCAGCCGGTCCACAGGGCCACATAGGCGCCTTCGGTGGGGACGCCGGGACGCAGCAGCACCGCGTCGAGGACGGCGGCGCCGGCCGCGCCCGCGGCCGCTCCGGCGAGGGTCTTCAGGGTGTTGTAGACGCCCGTGCCGATGCCGGTCCGGTCGGCGGGCAGACGGCGCATCAGCAGGGCCGGCAGCAGGCTCAGGCCGAGGCCGGCGCCGAAGCCGGCGAGGGCGCTGGGCGGCACGAAGGCGGCGGTGCTGGCGTGGTTCGCGGCGATGACCGCGTAGCCGAGGGCGCTCATCGCGAAGCCGGACGCCAGCAGCGGGCGGGCGCCAAACCGCCGGGCCGTCCGGTCCGCAAGGAGGGCGCCGAGCATCGCGCCGAGGACGGCGGGCAGCGAGAGCAGGCCGAGCAGTTGCGAGTCCGCGCCGAGGCCGTAGCCGACCTCCGCGGGCTTGGCCGCCTGGAACGAGAGGGTCGGCGACTGCGCGCCGTAGAGGGCGAAGCCGAGCAGCAGGCTGAGGCCGAAGACGGGTGCGGTCTCCCGGCGGGCGAGCATCCGCACGTCGGCGACCGGCGCGTCGGAGCGCAGGGCCTGGCGGACGAAGAGCGCGAGCACGGCGGCCGCGCCGAGCAGCAGGGCGACCGTCAGCATCGCGCCGCCGGCCTTTCCGGCGCTGCTGAAGCCGCCGAACAGCAGCCCGAGACCGCAGCTGAGCAGGACGGCGCCGCTCCGGTCGAACCGTCCGGCCGCGCGGGTCGCGGACTCGGGCACGAACATCCACACCGCGGCGAACGAGAGCGCGGGCAGCGCGGCGAGGATCCACAGGCCCGGCCGGGCCACGGCGCCGGCGACGGTGCCGAGCGTCAGCGCGCCCACCAGCAGTCCGACGGCGCGCCCGCCGCGCTGCTCGCCGAGGCGGTCGCGCAGCAGCGCGAACTCCAGCGGCAGCCAGCAGGCGAGCACCCCGGCGAGGGCCTGCCCGGCGAGCAGCAGCGGCAGCGCGGTCGCGCAGGCGGACAGCGCGTAGCCGAGGCAGGTCAGGGCGAGCGTGACCAGCAGCAGACGGCGGTGGCCGAGCAGGTCGCCCAGCCGCGAGCCCAGCGGCACGGTGACGCCGGCGACCAGGAAGTTCACCCCGAGCACGAGCGCCTGCGCGCCCGCGTCGAAGTGCAGGGTCCGTGCGAGGTCCGGCAGCAGGACGGGGAACGCCCCCTGGATCGTGCCGCTGAAGAACTCGACGAGGACGAGGAGTCCCACGAGCGCGCCGGGTCCGGTGAGCGGGCGGGCGAGGGGGCGGGGCATGGGCGGCACTTCCGTTCCGGCGGTGGGGTGAACGGTGCGGGTCGGAGGGGACAGGCTGAGCGGGGGACGTCAACGCGGCCGAGCGAGTGGGCGAAAGGATCGCTAACCTGGGCCGCGCGGGGCCGCCGCCGCACGGATCGGCAAGAGCGTGCCCGCGCGCGCACGAATCAGCCAAGGGGCCGGAAGGGTGAGGGCGTGATCGACGAACTCGACCTCGCCCTCGTCGACGCGCTGCGGGTCGACCCGCGCGCGTCCTGGTCCCGGCTCGCGGGACCGCTGGGCGTGGACCCGGCGACGCTCTCGCGCCGCTGGGCGCGGCTGACGGCGGACGGGGACGCCTGGGTCACCTGCTATCCCTCGGCGGAGCGAATGGGGGTGGGCCTGACCGCGCTGGTCGCGGTGGACTGCCGGGCCGACGCCGTGCTGACGGTGGCGGCGACGCTGGCCGCCGATCCGCGGACCCCGACCGTCGAGGTGGTGACCGGCGAGGCCGACCTGATGCTCACCGTGGCGGCGCTGGAACCCGGCCAGGTCACGGCCTACGTCCTGGACCGGGTCGGCCGTGTCCCCGGCGTGCTGCGCACCCGCACGGCCTTCGTCGAGCGCACCCTGCGGGAGGGCAGCCGCTGGCGCGAGGGCGCCCTGGACCGCTCCCAGCAGGAGGCGATCGGCGCGGGCCTCGGCCCTTCCGTCGCGCCCGCCCCCTCGCGGGGCGGCGCCCTGCGGCGCGCCCTCGACGACCGGACGCTGATGCAGGCGCTGGGGGCCGACGGCCGCATGCCGTTCGCCGAGCTCGCCGAACGCACGGGCCTCCCGGCGACGACGGTCCGCCGCCGTGTGGAGGAGCTGCGCCGCAGCGGCCGCCTGGTCCTGCGGTGCGACGCGTCCCCGCGCCTGAACGGCCACTCGGTCGGCACCTGGCTCTGGCTCGACGTCCCCGCACGGGATTTGGACGCGACGACGCGCTGGCTCGTCGAGCTGCCCGCGGTGCGGATGTGCGGGGTGGTCGCGGGCGCGACGGCGAACGTGGTGGTGAACGTGATGACGCACCAGGTCGCGGACGCGCGCCGGATCGAGGCGCAGCTGGGCTCGCTGTCCCCGGCGTCACGGGTGACGGCCCGCCAGGTGTGCCTGCGCACGGTGAAGCTGGTCGGCCACACCCTCGACCGGGAGGGCCGGGCCCGGGGCTATGTGGCGCTGGACCCGTGGCAGGAGGAGTAGGGCGGGGGCGCCCGCTCGGTGATCCGCCGATCGGCCGGCGGGCGCCCCCGGGTCATGGGGATCAGCCCCGGGCGAGACGTCCCATCGCCAGACCGGCCAGCAGGGCCGCGCCGTCGCCGAGGACGCCGTCGTCGAACCGGGCCTCCGGCGCGTGGTTGTAGGGCGCGGTGAACGGGTCGCGGTCGGCCGGGGTCGCGCCGAGCATCAGGTAGGACGAGGGGACGAGCTTGTCCAGCACCCCGAAGTCCTCGGAACCGGCGACGGCGTGCGGCATCTCGACGTAACGGCCCTCCCCGAGCTCGCGGGTCACGACGTCCGCCGCGAACGCCGCCTCGGACGGGTCGTTGACCGTGACCGGGTAGCCGCCCTCGATCTCCGCCTCGACGGTGAGGCCGTGGGCGTCGGCGATCCCGCGGACGACGCGCAGCGCCTCCTGGGCGACCTTCTCCCGGGCCTCGACCGAGAAGGAGCGGATGGTCGCCGCGAAGGTCGCGGTCTCCGGGATGACGTTCTCCACGCTGCCCGCGTGGAACGTGCCGACGGTGACGACGACCGGGTCGAACGCGTCGAAGCGGCGGGTGACCATGGTCTGCAGGCCCAGCACGGCCTCGCACGCCGCGGGCAGCGGGTCGAGGGCGGCGTGCGGCATGGAGCCGTGCCCGCCGCGGCCGCGGAAGGTGACGTGGAGGGTGTCGGACGCGGCCATGACCGGGCCGGGGCGGGAGGCGACCCAGCCGGCGGGCAGGAGGGCCGCGGCGACGTGCAGGGCGTAGGCGGCGACGACGCCGGTGCCGGCGGCGTCGAGGACGCCCTCGTCGACCATCAGCTGAGCGCCGCCCCCGCCTTCCTCGCCGGGCTGGAACATGAAGACGACCGAGCCGGCCAGCTCCTCCCGACGCTCCACCAACAGCCGCGCCGCACCCACCAACCCCGCCACGTGCAGATCATGCCCACACGCGTGCATCACCCCCGCGACCCGAGACGCGAACGGCAACCCCGACGTCTCCTGCACCGGCAACGCATCCATGTCGCCGCGCAGCAACACCGCAGGACCCGGACGACCACCCCGCAACACCGCCGTCACACTGCTCAGCTTCTCCCCCACCGAAACCTCAAGCCCCAACCCCTCCAACGCCGCCAACACCTTCGCCTGCGTCAACGGCAACTCCAAGCCGATCTCCGGCTCCTCATGGATCGACCGCCGCAAAGCCACCAACTCCGGCAGCAACAACACGGCGGACTCGGCGAGGGTGGGGGGCATCGGCGTCTCCTCCGGCGGGACGATCAGGGGCGCGCCCATGCTCGCCCCGTCCGGCCGGAGGCCGAGCGGCCTGCACGGATCAGCCGCAGCGCGCGGCCGCGCGCAAGGATCAGCCGGCGACGGGGCGGAGGGCGGCCCTGCGGCCCTCCGGGGAGGCGAGCCACTCCAGCTTGCTCAAGGTGTCCGTCCCGGGGACGGCGTTGTGCAGGACCACGGTGAGGTCGGGCCGGTCCGGGATGCGCAGCTGCGTGCTCTCGAAGGACAACTCGCCGACGACGGGGTGGTCGACGTGCTTGGGCCGGGTGCCGGGCGGTCTGACGTCGCCGCGCGCCCAGAGCTCGGCGAACAGCTCGTACTCCGCGCTCAGCTCGTCCACGATCGCCGCGAAGCCCTCGTCGCCGGGGAACTCCGCGGCGGCGGCCCGGTACTCGGCGACGATCAGCGCCGCGTCCTTGTCCCAACCGATGTGCCGGTCACGGTAGATGGGGCTGCCGAAGAAGGCGAAGAGGCAGTTGAGCCACCGCTCGTTGAAGTCGAAGACGGCCGTGGCCGCGGCGTTGTAGGCGATGTTGTTCCAGTAGCGGTCGATGACGTTGGCCGGGAGCGGCATCCACGAGTCGATGAGCCGCTGGATCGAGCCGCTGACCGGGGCCTGCTCCTGTGGGACCGCGACGAGCGGCGGGTTGAGGCCGGCCAGCACGTAGAGGTGGCGCCGCTCGGGCTCGTCCAGCTTCAGCACCCGGGCGACGGAGTCGAGCACCTGACCGGAGACGGTGATGTCGCGGCCCTGCTCCAGCCACTGGTACCAGCTGACGCCCACCCCCGCGAGCACGGCCACCTCCTCCCGCCGCAGCCCCGGCGTCCGTCGTCTGGCACCGCCGTCGGGCAGCCCGGCCTCGCGGGGACTGACCCGGGCGCGCCGACCCATCAGAAACTCCCGCAGGTCGGCCCGACGCCGGACCTCGGCGGTGTTGGTGCGAACGTCCACAGTCCCCCCTGGCTGATGCGGTGCCTCCAGGGTAGTCAAGCGCCTCCGGCAGACCCGAGCCGGGCGAACGCGCTGCCTGGTGGTGCCGCCAACAGGATAAGCGCCCTCTCTCCAAGGGCTGTTGATCCGCTGAACCATGATGGTCATGGCGATCGACACCACAGCACAGACCCACTCCACGACCAGCACCGCCGGACTGCCGGCCGGCCCCGAGGGCGGCGGGAGGCTCTCGGTACGGGCCAGGCTGGTCCTCTTCGTCCTCTGTGCCGCCCAGTTCGCGGTGGCCCTCGACTTCTCCATCCTCAATATCGCGCTGCCGTCGCTCGGCGCGTCGCTGCACCTGTCGCAGGCGAACCTGCAGTGGGGCATGACCGCGTTCGCGCTGCCCTCCGGCGGGTTCCTGCTGCTGTTCGGGCGGGTCGCCGACGCGGTCGGGCGCAAGCGGGTGTTCCTGGGCGGGCTGACGCTCTTCACCGCCGCGTCCGTGCTGGCCACGCTGGCGTGGTCGCCCGCGAGCTTCCTCGCCGGGCGCGCGCTGCAGGGGCTCGGCGCGGCGGCGATCGTGCCCGCCGGGATGGCGCTGCTGACCACGACGTTCCGGGAGGGCCCGCAACGCGACCGCGCGCTCGGCATCATGGGCAGCCTGATGGCCGTCGGCTTCACCTGCGGCATGGTGCTGGGCGGCGTGCTCACCCAGCTGCTGACGTGGCGTTCGACGATGGCCCTCAACGTGGTGATGGGCGCGGCCGTGCTGTTCGCCGCGCCGCGGCTGCTGCCGGAGTCCCGCAACGAGGTCCGGCCCCGGATGGACATCCCCGGCGCGGTCACCGTCACCGGCGGTCTGCTGTCGCTGATCTACGCCCTGTCCACGGCGGCGCAGCGCGGCTTCGGGGACGTCCCGGTGCTGGTGACGCTGATCGCGGCCGCGGTGCTGCTGACCGCGTTCGTGGCGATCGAGGCCCGCACGGCCGAACCGCTGGTCTCGCTGCGCATCCTGCGCCGCCCCACCGTCGCCTTCGGCAACCTCGGCGGGCTGACCACCATCGCCACGATGACGGCCGCGGTCTTCCTCGGCACGCTCTACCTCCAGCAGGTCAACCACCTCTCCCCGGTCCTGACCGGGCTGGTCTTCGGCGCGCTCGGCGTCAGCTGCGCGGTCACCGGCACGCTGGCTCCGCGCTGGGTCGCCCGGGTCGGCTCGGCGAAGGTCCTCGCGGGCGGGCTGCTGCTGCAGGCAGCGCTGACCTTCGGCCTCCTCGCGATCGGCGCGGGCACCACGGGCACGTGGATCTTCCTGGTCGTCATCTCCCTGGCGGGCATCGGCCACATGGCGGCGATGGTCTCCTACAACGTCACCGCGACCTCCGGGTTGCCGAACGACGAACAGGGCCAGGCGACGGGCCTGACCACCACGACCCAGCAGGTCGGCATCACCGTCGGCATCCCGCTCCTCGCCGCGCTGGCCTCCACCCGCGGTGACGTCCTCAGCGGCGTGCGGCTGGGCCTGGCGGCGGACGCGATCGCGGTCGCGGCGCTGGCCGTGACGGTCGCACTCGGACTGACCGCCGCGAAGCGGCGCTGAGGGGTGCGAGGAACTAGCGCTTCGAGCGGAACCGTCCCGGGGAGACGCCGACAACTCGCTTGAAGTGCCTGCCCAGATGGGCCTGGTCGTAGAAGCCCGCCGCGGTGGCCGCCGTGGCGGGCGGAAGGCCGTCCAGCAGCAGCGAGCGGGCGCGCTCCACCCGGCGGGCCGTCAGGTACTGGTGCGGGGCGAGGCCGAACGTCGTGCTGAACGCCCTGACCAGATGCGTCGGGTGGGCCTGCAGCAGCTCGGCCGCCTCGGCCAGGGTGACGCCGGTCAGCACGCGCTCGTCGAGCAGCTCCCGCAGCCGGTCCGCCACGCCCTGCCGCCGGGCCGTCGGCTCGAACCGCGCCCGCAGGTGCTGCCGCAGGCGCTCGCCGACGAAGGCGAGGCGGCTCTCCGCCTCGAACTCGTCGCCCGGGTGCGCCAGCACCGCGTGCAGCTGGCCGACCCGGCGGCGCAGCAGCGGATCGGTCACGTCCGGGCTGTCCGCCGCCGAGCCGATCAGGGCGGTGTCCAACACGGAGGCGTCCAGGTACAGCACCCGCTTGCGGAATCCCTCCGGCGTCGCCGGGGAGCCGTTGTGGGGCACGTGGGGCGGCAGCAGGGAGACGGTCTCGTGCAACGTGCCGCACTCGTGCCGGTTCAGGTCGTAGCGGACCGCACCGGAGTCGACGATCAGCAGCGTCCAGACGTCGTGGACGTGCATCGGGTAGGCGTGCTCGGTGAAGTGGGCGTGGAAGACCTCGGTGACACCCGGGACCCGCGGGCGCCACGCAAAGACCTCCTCGCGTGCGGCCATGCAAAGAACGTACAAGACCGGACCGGCGGACGAGCGGCAGTCTCAGTCCATGAGCGACCGAGAGAACGCCCCCGCCCGCTTCGACACCAAGATCGCCGTGCTGCTCCGGGACGACCTGCAGACCTGGCAGCGCCTGAACGTGACCGCGTTCCTGGTGAGCGGCCTGGGCACGGAGGCGCCCGAGGTGATCGGGGAGCCCTACGCCGACGCCGACGACACCCCCTACCTGCGGATGTTCCGCCAGCCGGTGCTGGTCTTCGAGGGGTCGAAGGAGACGCTCACCGCCGCGCACGGCCGCGCCCTGGCCCGCGCGCTGCCGCGGGCGGTGTTCACCTCGGACCTGTTCGTCACCGGCAACGACACCGACAACCGCGCGGCGGTCCGCGCCGTGCGCCGCGAGGACCTGGACCTGGTCGGGATCGCCGTGTACGGGCCGCGCAACGTCGTCGACAAGGTGCTCAAGGGCGCGCGGATGCACCCCTAGACGTCACCGGCAGACGTCACCGGACGGAGGATCACGCCGACTCGGCGTGCGGCTCCTCGGCCTCGTGCTCCTCGCGGCGGTCGACGCGCGGGACCGGGGACGCCAGCAGCGTCCCGATCCGGTTGCGGCGGCCGGCCGTGCTCTCCGCGGTGAGGCGGATAGCGGCGATCGGCAGGTCCTCGTCGTCCGGCAGTGGGACCTCCGCGTCGCTGCCCGGGATCGGGACCCGGCCGAGGGCCTTGGCCAGCAGGCCGCCGACGGTGTCGACGTCCTCGTCCTCCAGCTCCAGGCCGAACAGCTCGCCGAGCTCCTCCACCGGCAGGCGTGCGGTGATCCGGTAGGAGCCGTCGGGCAGCGGTTCGACGGCCGGGGTCTCCCGGTCGTACTCGTCGGTGATCTCGCCGACGATCTCCTCCAGCACGTCCTCGATCGTCACCAGCCCGGCCGTGCCGCCGTACTCGTCGATGACGACGGCGACGTGGATGCGGTCGCGCTGCATCTCGCGCAGCAGGTCCGCGGCCGGCTTGCTGTCGGGGACGAAGGTCGCGGGTCGCATCACCGAGCCGACCGGCTCGGACTCCGCGTCGCGGTTGGTGTGGGTGCGCCGCACCAGGTCCTTGAGGTAGGCGATGCCGACGACGTCGTCCTCGTTCTCGCCGACCACGGGGATGCGGGAGAAGCCGGAGCGCAGCGCGAGCGTCAGCGCCTGCCGGATGGTCTTGCTGCGCTCGATCATCACCAGGTCGGTCCGGGGCACCATCACCTCGCGGACGATGGTGTCGCCGAGCTCGAAGACGGAGTGCACCATGCGGCGCTCGTCGTCCTCGATCAGGTCGTCCTTCTCGGCCAGGTCGACCAGGGCGCGCAGCTCCGCCTCCGAGGCGAAGGGGCCCTCGCGGAAGCCCTTGCCGGGGGTGAGCGCGTTGCCGAGCAGGATCAGCAGGCGCGGGACCGGGCCCATCACGCGGGCCAGCGGCAGCAGCAGGTAGGAGGCCGCGGTGGCGGAGTTCAGCGGGTGCTGTCGGCCGATCGTCCGCGGCGAGACTCCGACGGCGACGAAGGAGACCAGCACCATCGCGCCGATCGCGACCAGGACCGCCTGCCAGGTGTGCGGGAAGTTCCGCAGGCAGACGACGGCGACCATGACCGTCGCGGCCATCTCGCAGGTGACGCGGATCAGCGTCGCCAGGTTCAGGTAGCGGATCGGGTCGCTCGCCAGGGCGAGCAGCCGCTCGGCGCCGCGCCTGCCGTTGCGCACGGCCTCCTCGGCGCGGAAGCGCGAGACGCGCGAGATGCCCGCCTCGGCGCAGGCGGCCAGCCACGCGCAGATGACGAGCAGCACCGCCCCGATGAGAAAGGAGGTGCTGAAGCTGGTACTACTGCCGCTCATCTCTGTGGCGTTTTCTCTTCTTCGTCTTCTTCGTCTTCGGCTTGTACGCGCTCAGCGGGTGGTGGGGGCCGGGGACGGTCCGGTCTCGCCGCGGGCGGCGCGCCAGTCGTCCAGGATGCGCTTCTGCAGGCCGAACATCTCCCGCTCCTCCTCCGGGTCCTCGTGGTCGTAGCCGAGGACGTGCAGCACGCCGTGGACGGTGAGCAGCTGGAGCTCGGCGTCCATGGAGTGCCCGTTGGCCGCACCCTGCTTGGCCGCGACCTCCGGGCACAGCACGATGTCGCCGAGCAGGCCCTGCGGAGGCTCCTCGTCCTCCTTGCCGGGCCGCAGCTCGTCCATCGGGAACGACATCACGTCCGTCGGCCCGGGCTCGTCCATCCACTGCACGTGCAGCGCCGCCATGGCCTCCTCGTCCACGACGATGACGGAGAGCTCGGAGAGCGGGTGGATGCGCATCCGGTCCAGTGCGAAGCGCGCGACGTCGAGGAGCGCCTCCTCGTCGACGTCCGTACCGGATTCGTTGTTGATGTCGATCGCCATGGCGAGTGGGGTTCTCGGCTTCCTGATCAGTTGTCTGCGGGGCGGTGCGGGTTCACTTGCGGTGCTGCTGCGGCGGGGCCGCGGAGCCGTGCGCGGTGTGCGCGGTGTGCGCGTCGTAACGGCTGTACGCGTCCACGATGCGGCCGACCAGCTTGTGCCGGACGACGTCCGCGCTGGTCAGGCGCGAGAAGTGGATGTCGTCCACCCCGGCCAGGATGTCCTGGACCACGCGCAGACCGCTGACCGTGCCACCCGGCAGGTCGATCTGCGTGATGTCACCGGTGACCACGATCTTGGAGTTGAAGCCGAGACGGGTCAGGAACATCTTCATCTGCTCGGCGCTGGTGTTCTGCGCCTCGTCGAGGATGATGAACGCGTCGTTGAGGGTGCGACCGCGCATGTAGGCGAGGGGGGCCACCTCGATCGTCCCGGCCGCCATCAGGCGCGGGATCGAGTCCGGATCGATCATGTCGTGCAGCGCGTCGTAGAGCGGGCGCAGGTACGGGTCGATCTTCTCGTAGAGGGTGCCGGGCAGGAAGCCGAGCCGCTCGCCGGCCTCGACGGCGGGGCGGGTCAGGATGATCCGGTTGACCTGCTTGGCCTGCAGCGCCTGCACGGCCTTGGCCATGGCCAGGTACGTCTTGCCGGTACCGGCCGGGCCGATGCCGAAGACGATGGTGTGACGGTCGATCGCGTCCACGTAGGTCTGCTGGTTCAGCGTCTTGGGACGGATCGAGCGGCCGCGGTTGGAGAGGATGTTCGCCGTGAAGACGGACGAGGGGCTCTCGTGCGCCTCGGGGCTGTTCGGATCCTCTGCGGCCTTGCGCAGCATCGCGATGGAACGCTCCACGGTGTCCTCGGTCAGCGGCTGCCCGGTGCGGAGCACCAGCAGCATCTCGTCGAACACACGCTGCACCAGCGCGGTCTCGCGCGGCTCACCGGTCGCGGTGACCTCGTTGCCACGGGCGTGGATGTCGACGGAGGGGAAGGCGTTCTCGATCACGCGGAGGAGTGAGTCCCCGGTACCGAGCACCGTCACCATCGGGTGCTTCTCAGGGATGACGATGCGCGCTTGGGTCTGCGACTGAGGCGTCTGAGTCTGCGTTTGAGAAGTCATAGGTCGGCGCTGGGGCCTGCCTCATCCCATTTCTCTGTCGGGTCCATCGGTTCCCACCGATTCGGATAGGAAAAGGGTACGACGGACGATACGGCCTGGGACAACGATGCTGCGCGGGTCAGCGGGGATGCGCCAGTGATTTGTTCCGCTGTTCATTTCAGTGGCGGGGCGGCACCGGGACGCGCATCAGGTCCGCGGCGACCACGATCTCGCCGTCGAAGTGCCGTCGGGCCTCCGTGAGGTGGGCCTCCAGGTCCGGGTAGCGCTGCGAGAAGTGCGTCAGCACGAGCGTCCGCACGCCGCCCTCGGCCGCCACCCGCGCAGCCTGCGCGGCGGTCAGGTGGCCGTGCTCCTGCGCGAGGTGCTCGTCCGCGTCGAGGAAGGTCGCCTCGATGACCAGCAGGTCCGCGCCGTCGGCGAGGGCCGACACGCCCTCGCACAGCCGGGTGTCCATCACGAACGCCGCCCGCTGACCGCGCCGCGTCTCGCTCACGTCGCCGAGGGTGACGTCGCCCAGACGTCCCTCGCGCTGGAGCCGTCCCACGTCCGGGCCGGAGATGCCGTGCTCGCGCAGCTTGTGCGGCAGCAGACGCCGCCCGTCGGGCTCGACGAGGCGGTAGCCGTAGGACTCGACGGGGTGCGACAGGCGCGCGGCCTCGAGCGTGAACGGCGTCCGCTCGCGGCCGGTGGCCTTCAGTGGCCCGCCCTCGCCCGAGACGGGCTCGGGCCGCAGCTCGACGGACTCGAAGAACGCGCTGGCGTGCCGGAGCCGCTCGAAGAACTGCTCGCCCGAGGCCGGGTAGTGCACCGGCACCGGGTAGGGCACCTTGTCCAGGTTGATCCGCTGGATCACGCCCGGCAGGCCGAGGCAGTGGTCGCCGTGGAAGTGCGTGACGCAGATCCGGGTGATGTCGTGCGCGCTCACCCCGGCGTGCAGCATCTGCCGCTGGGTGCCCTCGCCCGGGTCGAAGAGCAGGCCCTCGCCGTCCCAGCGGAGCAGGTAGCCGTTGTGGTTGCGATGCCTCGTCGGGACCTGGCTGGCCGTGCCGAGCACGACCAGCTCGCGTGCGGACACGCGGCTCAGACCAGCTTCTCGTGCAGCCCGCCCCCGGCGAGCACGTGCACGTGGGCGTGGAACACCGTCTGGCCCGCGCCGGAACCGGTGTTGAAGATCAGCCGGTATCCGCTGTCGACGACCTTCTCCTCCTCCGCGACCCGCCCCGCCTCGGCGAGCACGGCCCCCGCGAGCCCCGGGTCCGCGACGGCGAGCGCGGCGGCGTCGGGGTAGTGCGCCTTCGGCACGACGAGGACGTGCGTCGGCATCTGCGGGTTGATGTCGCGGAAGGCGAGCGTGTGCTCGGTCTCGCGCACCTTGGTGGAGGGGATCTCCCCGGCCACGATCTTGCAGAACACGCAGTCCGCCTGGGCCTCGCCGGCCATCACACGCTCCTGAAGTCTGGGGGTCTCAGAACGGAATCGTACCGATGCCCTGATGGATGCCGTTGCACCGTCCAGGGGCGCAGGGCCGCGCCCGATGTGCGGCTCCGCGTGGGCGCGACGACCTCGCCCGATGACGAAGTTGCAGCTCCCAGGGGCGCGGGGCTGTGCCCGATGTGCGGCTCCGCCGCGTGGGCGCGAGCAACCACCCTGTGCGAATGGCCCTGCGCGCGCGGCGACTCACCACACTGGGTGGGTTGTCGTGCACGCAGTTGATCGAGCAGAGCCCCGCGCCCCCGGATGGTCACAGCTCCGGGATGGACGGCGGGTTCGCGGCCGGGTGGGATTCGAGCGCGGTGAGCGCGAGGCGGATGGCCTCGTCGAGTTGGGGGTCGCGGCCCGCCGCTGCTGCGTGCGGGGGGCAGACGACCTCGACGTCCGGGTCGACGCCGTGGTTCTCGAGGCCGAAGCCGTAGCCCTCCATCCAGGTCGCGTAACGCGGTTGGGTGACCGCGGTGCCGTCGACCAGGTGGTAGCGCATGTCGATGCCGACCACCCCGCCCCAGCTGCGGACCCCGACCACCGGGCCGAGGCGCAGCGCCTGGAACGCCGCGCCGACGATGTCGCCGTCGGAGCCCGCGAACTCGTCCGTCACGGCGACCAGCGGGCCGCGCGGGGCGTCCGAGGGGTAGGTGACCGCGACGCTGTCGCGGGGCATGTCCCAGCCGATGACGCGGCGGTTCAGCTTCTCGATGACCAGCTGCGAGGTGTGCCCGCCGCGGTTCTCGCGGACGTCCACGACCAGGCCCTCGTTGCGGATCTCGGTCCGCAGATCGCGGTGGAGTTGGGCCCAGCCGTTGCTGACCATGTCCGGCACGTGCAGGTATCCGAGGCGGCCGCCGGACGCGGTGTGGACGTGGGCGCGACGGCCGGCGACCCAGACGTGGTAGCGCAGGGACGCCTCGTCGGCCAGCGGCACCACGACGACGGTGCGCTGCGCTCCGCCGTCCGCCGGGGCGACCGTCAGCTCGACCGGCTTGCCGGCCGTTCCGACGAGCAGCGGTGCGGGCCCGGTGAGGGTGTCGACGGGGCGGCCGTCCACGGCCAGCAGCGCGTCGCCGGTACGGACCGCCACGCCGGGCGCGGCCAGCGGCGAGCGCGCCTGCGGGTCGGAGGACTCGCCGGGCAGCACGCTCGTCACCCGCCACACGCCCTGGTCGTCCCGGGCGAGGTCCGCGCCGAGGAAGCCGAGGCCGCGCGAGGCGCCGTGGCCGGACGCGGGCGGGGTGACGTAGGCGTGCGAGGTGCCGGGCTCGCCCTGGAGCTCCCAGAGCAGGTCGACGAGGTCGCCGTGGCTGCCCAGGCGCTCGACGAGCGGCCGGTAGCGGGCCTGGACCGCGTCCCAGTCGATGCCGCCCAGGTCGGGTCGCCAGAAGTTGTCGCGCATCAGGCGGGCGGTCTCGTCGAACATCTGCCGCCACTCGGCGGCCGGTTCGACGGTGACCCGGATCCGGGACAGGTCCACCTCGACGCGGGTGTCGTCCTTGTCGTCCTTCTCGACGCGGCTGTCGGCGGGCAGCACGGTCAGCGACTCGCCGTCGTGGACCACGACCCGGCCGCCGTCGCCGGAGACCGCGTACCCGTCGAGCGCGTCGACGAGCACCGTCAGGCGACGGGCGGTCAGGTCGTAGTACTCCAGGGCGCTGCGCTCGGGTGCGGTCTCCGGGGTGGCGCGGCCGTGGCCGAGGTTGCCGACCAGCGGGTGGTGCAGCCAGGCGACGCCGCCCTTGACGGCGTGCAGGTGGCCGTAGCGGCCGGCGGGGACGGGGAAGGCCAGCACCCGGGCGCCGAGGCCGTCGGCGTCGACGTCCGTCGTCAGGGTCCCCGGGGCCGCGTCCGCAGCCGGCTCGCCGTCGGCGGACCCGCCGACGGAACGGCCCTGCGCCAGCGGCCCGAAGGGCGAGAGGCTCTCGGCGTCGAGGGTGAGCAGGTACGGACGGGAGGCGGCGGGGAACGACAGGTCGAACGCGTGCTCGTCGTAGACCGGGTCGAAGTCGCGCGCGGAGAGGAAGGCGAGGTGGCGGCCGTCCGCGGTGAACGCGGGCGACCAGTCGCGGAACCGCGCCGGGGTCGCCTCGACGACCTCGCCGGTGTCGACGCGGGCGAGCCGGATCTGAGTGATCGTCTCCTCCACGCTGAGCGAGTGCGACCAGGCGAGCCAGCCCGAGTCGGGCGAGAAGGCCAGGCCGGACGCCTGGGCGTGCTCGCTGCGGTCCAGCTCACGCAGCCCGGCCTCGCCCTCGGGGTCGCCGGTCGCGATGAGCAGGATCCGGCCCTGCCGGTCGGCGACCGCGAGCAGCCGCCCGTCGGGCGAGGCCGCCAGCTCCTCGACGCGTCCGAGGCGGCCGGCCAGCACGCGGCGGCCGTCGGAGAACTCCAGGGCGTCGTCACCCTCGGCGTCCGTCACCCATGCCGAGGCGCCGTCCGGCAGCGCGACCGGCAGGCGGTGCCGCACGCCGGGCTTCGCCGCCAACTCCCGCACCGGCCCGTCACGGTGGGTGACCCGGTGCAGGGTGCCGCGCACCTCGACGACGCTGGACCGTCCGTCGCCGTCCACGGCGACCGCGCCGAGGTGGGCCCCGGCCTCGACCGGATACGGCTGCCGCCGGCTGCGCGGCCCGCCGAGGCGGATCTCCAGCCGACGCGGCGAGGCGCCCTCGGCGAGCGAGTCCAGCAGCCACAGGTCGCCGCCCGCGTGGTAGACGACGCGCTCGCCGTCGGTCGCGGCGTTGCGGGCGTAGAAGTCGTGCCGGCCGTGGGCGCGCAGGTCGGAGCCGTCCGGCAGGCTGGACCACAGGCGGCCGACGCCGTCGTGGTCGGAGAGGAAAGCGACCCGCTCGCCCACCCACAGCGGCGATTCGAGGTTCCCGTCCAGAGCGGCGTGGAGGCGGGTGAACTCACCGCCTTCGGCGCCGATCCAGAGCTTGCCGGCGCGGCCGCCGCGATAGCGCTTCCAGTGCGCGGCCTCCCGCGCGCCGGAGGAGCTGAGCAGCACACCGTCCCCGTCCGGCTGCCGTGCGAGGCCGCCGAGCCGCCCGAACGGCAGCGTCCGCGCGGGGCCGCCGTCCAGTGGCACCGCGTGCGCCCACACCTGTGCCCGGGACCGCCTGCCCTGGGCGCTCGCGGCGACGACCTCGCCGTCCGCGGTCCAGCCGAGCACCACGGTGTTCGGGTTCCCCCAGTACGTCAGTCGCCGCGCGGGCCCGCCGTCGACCGGCGCGACGTGCACCTCGGGAGCACCGTCCCGCGTCGACGCCCACGCCAGCATCGTCCCGTCCGGCGAGAACCGGACGCCGGCCACCGGCACATGGTCGGCACTCACCCGCCAGGCCCGCCCGCCGACGACGGGGGCGACCCACACGTCGTCCTCGGCGACGAAGGCGACCAGGTCGCCGTGGATGTCGGGATGCCGGAGGTAGCCGTCGGTGCGCGGTGTCTGCTGCTGAGTGTGCGTCTGCGTCTCTGTCACGCGCGCACGCTATCGAGCGGGCCTCCGAGATTCGAGATGTTTTTCCGTGGTCGAACCAGGGCAGGCCTCAGCCCCAGCGGCCGCTGCGGCCGAGCAGCAGCGAGGCGGCCGCGACGCCCGCGGTCGAGGTGCGCAGCACGGACGGTCCGAGCAGGTACGCGCCGGCGCCGGCCGTGGTGAACGCGTCCATCTCGTCCGGGGAGACGCCGCCCTCGGGGCCGACGACCAGGACGACGGAGCCGGACGACGGCAGGTCCGCGGAGGCGAGGCGGGCCGCGCCCTCCTCGTGCAGGACCCCCGCGAGGGTGGCCGAGGCCAGCAGGGTGCCGACCTGACGGCTACTCATCGGCGGGTGCACCACGGGGAGGCGCAGCCGCCGCGACTGCTTCCCCGACTCGCGCGCTGTCGCGCGCCACTTCGCGAGGGCCTTCTCGCCGCGCTCGCCCTTCCACTGCGTGATGCAGCGGGACGCCTGCCAGGGCACGATCTCGTCCACCCCGACCTCGGTCATCAGCTCCACGGCGAGCTCCCCGCGGTCCCCCTTGGGCAGCGCCTGCACCACGACGATCCGCAGGTCCGGCTCCGGCTCGGAGAGGAGTTCGGCAACGGTGACGTCGAGGATGTCCTTGCCCTCGACCGCGGCGACGGTCCCGCGCAGCCCGGCGCCCTCGCCGTCGGTGAGCACGACCTCCTCGCCGGGGTTCAGCCGCTTCACGGAGACGGCATGCCGCCCTTCCGCACCGTCGAGCCGCACCGTCCCGCCGACCCGCGCGTTCGAGAGACGGTCAGCGGGGATGAGAAAGACGGGTGCGGTCACGGTGTGCGCTCAGCTTTCGGAAGGAGACAACCCAGGGGCGCGGGGAACTGCGCGAGAACCACCCTATGCGGATGGCCTTGCGCGTTCGGCGACCAACCACCTCAGTGGCTTGTCGCGCAGTTCCTCGCGCCCCTGGATAGTGCGACTACCGCCCGTTGAACGCGTCCTTCAGACGCGAGAAGAGCCCCTGCTGGCCCGGCGCGAACTGCCCGGACGGCCGCTCCTCGCCGCGCAGCTTCGCCAGCTGGCGCAGCAGGTTCTCCTGCTCCGCGTCCAGCTTGCTCGGGGTGAGGACCTCGACGTGGACGATCAGGTCGCCGCGGCCGCCGCCGCGCAGGTGCGTGATGCCGCGCCCGTGCAGCGGGATGGACTGGCCGGACTGCGTGCCGGGACGGATGTCGATCTCCGCCGCGCCGTCCAGCGTCTCCAGCGGGACCTTCGTGCCGAGCGACGCCGCCGTCATCGGCAGGGTGACCGTGCAGTGCAGGTCGTCTCCGCGCCGCTGGAAGATCTTGTGCGGGTTCTCGGAGATCTCGACGTACAGGTCGCCGGGCTGGCCGCCGCCGGGGCCGATCTCGCCCTCGCCGGCCAGTTGGATCCGGGTGCCGGTGTCGACACCCGCCGGGATCTTGACCGTCAGCGTCCGACGGGCGCGCACGCGCCCGTCGCCCGCGCACTCGGGGCAGGGGGTCGGCACGACGGTGCCGAAGCCCTGGCACTGGGGGCAGGGGCGCGAGGTCATGACCTGACCCAGGAAGGACCGGGTGACCTGCGAGATCTCACCGCGGCCGCGACACATGTCGCAGGTCTGCGCCGAGGTGCCGGGGGCCGCGCCCTCGCCGTTGCAGGTGTTGCAACGGACGGCGGTGTCGACCTGGATCTCCTTGGTCGTGCCGAAGGCCGCCTCCTCCAGATCGATGTCGATCCGGATCATGGCGTCCTGGCCGCGCCGGGTCCGCGAACGCGGGCCCCGCTGGCCGCCGGCCGCGCCGAAGAACGCGTCCATGATGTCGCTGAAGCCGAAACCCGCGCCCTGGCCGAAGCCGCCCGCGCCGGCACCCGTGCCGGACGCGGAGAGCGGGTCGCCGCCGAGGTCGTAGACCTGCCGCTTGTTCGGGTCGGAGAGGACCTCGTACGCGGCGTTGATCTCCTTGAACCGCTCCTGCGTCTTCGGGTCCGGGTTGACGTCAGGGTGCAGCTCGCGCGCCAGACGGCGGAAAGCCTTCTTGATCTCGTCCTGACTCGCGTCCCGTCGGACGCCGAGTACCGCGTAGTAGTCCGTGGCCACCAAAATGCTCCGCTAGTTCCGTCTGAGGCTCGTGCCGGTCGTCGGGCCGTTGTCGTCGGTCCCTGCTGGGTCGCTCGTCGCGTCGTCGCTGCCGCCTAGGACGCCGCCAGGATCTGGCCGACATACCGGGCAACCGCCCGGACGGCGGCCATGGTTCCCGGATAGTCCATGCGAGTCGGGCCGACCACGCCGAGTTTGGCGACGGTCTCGTCGCCCGAACCGTAGCCCACCGAGACGACGGAGGTGGAATTGAGGCCCTCGTAGGCGTTCTCGTGACCGATTCTGACCATCACGCCCGGATCCGCGGTCTCACCCAGCAGCCGAAGCAGGACGACCTGCTCCTCCAGCGCCTCCAGCACGGGGGCGATGGTGAGCGGGAAGTCGTGCGGGAACCGGGTCAGGTTGGCGGTGCCGCCGAGGACGACGCGCTCCTCGGTCTGCTCCACCAGCGCCTCGAACAAAGTGGACAGCACCGTCGACACGGCGGGGCGGTCCGCAGGTGTGAAACTTTCGGGGAGATCCTGGAGCAGCCGCGGCACCTCGGCGAACCGCCGGCCGCCCGCGCCCGCGTTGAGACGGGTGCGCAGGTCCTGGAGCATCGCCTCGCCGACCGGCTGCGGGCAGTCCACCAGGCGCTGCTCGACCCGGCCGGTGTCGGTGATCAGCACCAGCATGACCCGGCTCGGACTCAGCGCGACCAGTTCGACGTGCCGCACCGTGGACCGGGTCAGCGACGGGTACTGGACCACCGCGACCTGACGCGTCAGCTGCGCGAGCAGCCGGACCGTACGGGCCACCACGTCGTCGAGGTCGACGGCGTGGTCCAGGAAGCTGGTGATCGCCCGGCGCTCCGCGACCGACAGCGGCTTGACCTCCGTCAACCGGTCCACGAAGAGGCGGTAGCCCTTGTCCGTGGGCACCCGGCCGGCACTGGTGTGCGGCTGGTGGATGAACCCCTCGTCCTCGAGCACGGCCATGTCGTTGCGGACCGTCGCCGAGGAGACGCCCAGGTTGTGGCGTTCGACCAGGGCCTTGGAGCCGACCGGCTCCTCCGTGCCCACATAGTCCTGCACGATGGCGCGAAGCACCGCGAGCTTGCGCTCGTCGAGCTGACGCTCCTCACGCACGGGCACGCACCTCCAGCCGGACCTTGATCCCGTCCCTACCTCGGCTCTGGCACTCTGGACATTCGAGTGCCAGCCTCCGTCAGCTGTCAGTGTAAAGCGCGACGGTCCGCGACCGGAACGTCTGGACCTCGTCAGACGTACCACATACCGAAGGCGGCACGGCAGAATTGCGATCGGCAGTTCACCGCCCAGGAGGGACCTCATGTCCAGGACTCGTTTCGCTCCGGACCGCGGGCTGACCACGCGCATGCTGATCACGATGTTCCTGATCGGCCTCCTGTTCGTGGCCTTCGTCGGCCTGCTGCTGGTGCTGCTGCGCGGCGCATGGCCGATCGTGGTGATCGTCGCCGGTGGGCTCTTCATCGCCCAGTTCTGGTTCAGCGACAAGATCGCCGCGTTCAGCATGGGCGCCCGTGAGGTCTCCCCGCAGGAATACCCCGAGCTGCACGGCACCATCGACCGCCTCTGCGCGCTGGCCGACATGGAGAAGCCGCGGGTCGCCGTGGCCGACACCGACATGCCGAACGCCTTCGCCACCGGCCGCAACGAGAAGAACGCCGTGGTGTGCGTCACCACGGGCCTGCTGCGCCGGCTGGAGCCGGAGGAGCTGGAGGGCGTGCTCGCCCACGAGCTCTCGCACGTCGCGCACCGCGACGTCATGGTGATGACCATCGCCGGCTTCCTCGGCGTGCTGGCGGGCATCATCACCCGCGTCGGCATCCAGTTCGGCATGTTCGGCGGCTTCAACGACCGCGACAACCGCGACAACGACAACGCGGCGGTCGCGGCTCTGGTCGTCATCGCGGTCAGCGCCGTCGTCTACGCGATCAGCTTCCTGCTCACCCGGCTTCTGTCGCGCTACCGCGAGCTGTCCGCGGACCGCTCGGCCGCGCTGCTGACCGGCCGCCCCTCGGCGCTGGCCTCGGCGCTGACCAAGGTGACCGGCGACATCGCCGCGATCCCGACCAAGGACCTGCGCCAGGCGCAGCCGTACAACGCCTTCTACTTCGCCCCGGCCCTGTCGGCCCGCGAGGTCGCGGCGAACGCCTTCTCCACCCACCCGTCGCTGGAGCAGCGGCTGGAGCAGCTGGGCAAGATCTCCGCCGAGCTCGGCAAGAGCTGAGCGATGCGCTAGAACAGCAGCAGAAGAAGCAGCGCCGCAAGGCCGAGAGGACAGACGTAGCGATGGGTTTCCTGGACGCCCTGCTGGGCCGCACCAAGCCGGTCAAGCCCGATCTCGACCAACTGTTCGGCCTCCCCTCGGCCGCGATCACCCTGGAGGCCGCGGCCGGGTTCAAGCCGACCGGCGTCGGCTCCGTCTGCTTCGCCGCGGCCGAGGGCGGCGCCTTCGCCCAGGTCCAACAGGACATCCAGGCCCTGCTGGACGCGGACACCAACCGCGGCGGCGAGCCGATCGAGGTGACCCAGCGGGACTCCTACGGCTACAGCTGGATCACCGCCCGCCAGTCGCCCGACGACATCGTCTCCCTGGTCAACGACGTCCACGCGGTCAACTCGGGCCTGGAGTCCCAGGGCTTCGGCCCCCAGCTGCTGTGCACGCTGGTCAACTTCACCGACGCCCAGCGCCGCCGCCTGGCCCTGGTCTACCTCTACAAGCGCGGCAGCTTCTACCCCTTCGCCCCCCTCCCGGGCGAGAAGCGGGACAACCCCCTCGAGCTCCAGATCAAGGCGATGCTCGCCAACGACCTCCGCATCGAGCAGGACCTCAACCGCTGGTTCCCCGTGTGGGGCGCGCCGGGGCTGTAGCCCCCGTCCGCCCGACGATGAGGTGCTGGAACAGCAGGGCTCTGGCGGCGGTCGAGCTGGTGTCACCGAAGAACCCGGAGAACGACTGGACCGGCAAGCCGCGCGACTACCCGGTCATGGGCTGACGGCAGGGAGCGGGCTGCGGCCGGTGACGGTCAGCAGGATGTCCTTGGCCGGGAGCTCCACCACGTGCGCTCCCGTGCCGATGGCGACCTCGGCGTCGGTGGCGCGGAGCGTGAAGCCGGTGAGGTCGACGCCGAAATAGGCCAGTGAGCGTGCGTCGGTGTCGGTGTCGGCGAGGACGAGGGCGACGCGGTCCGGCGGGGCAGCCGGGAGGCCGAGCGGTTCGGTGATGTCGAGGCCGTGGATCACGTCGTGGCTCAGCGCCCCCGCCTGGCCGCCGCGCGGGGGCCGCCAGGGGTCGCGGATGTTGTCGCGCAGGGAGCGCAGCAGCTCGTCCGCGGACATGCGGGAGGCGTCCCGGCGGGCGGCCGTGTCGGAGTAGCGGTTGAAGGAGAAGCCCGCCGCCGCCAAGCCTGCGAAGAAGCGCAGCGGCCTGGTCCGGAACGGGAACGTGATGTGCGCGACGACCTCGCGCACCCGCCAGCCCGCACACAGCGACGGTGCGTCCCACTGCGCGGGGGTGAGCTCGGCGAGGAGCGCGGCGAGGCGCTCGCGCTCGGCGTAGGTCTGGGCCTTGAGATACGTCTGGGCCTTGAGATACGTCTGGGCCTTCAGATGCGTCTGGGCCTTCAGATACGTCGGGGCTTTCCGGTCAGTCTGCCGACTGGTCATGGTCGTACCTTCGCTTCCCGAAAACGGCCTTCTGTCACTCCTGGTACGACGGGGAGGCCGGGAATTCATCGCTCTCCGCAGAACCGGTTCACGGATGCGGCGGCAGGCCGAACTCGGCGAAGCGCTCGCCCGCGCCGAGGTAGGTGACGATCTCGCTGATCCGGCCGCCCCGCACCTCCAGCACGAGCAGTGCGAACGGCCGCAGCACCCCGTCCGCGTCCGGCCGGTACTGGCCGATGGTCGGGCTGCCGTTGGCGGGGGCGCCCGGCAGCATGCGGTCGTCGGCGCAGTACTCCGCGCCCGCCTCGACGGCCACCCCGATGGCAGCCGGACCGTGCAGCCACCACAGGAACGGCGGCATGCCGGAGCGCACGTCGTCGGCGAGCAGGCCGATCAGGCGGTCCACGTCGTGGGACTCGAAGGCGTCCACGTAGTCGCGCAGCAGCCGCTGCTGCTCGGCGTCGTCCGGGGCCGTGGCGTCGGCGGGCGGGGGCCGGTGCTCCTCGAGGGTGGCGCGGGCGCGCTGGAGCGCGCTGTTGGCGGCGGCGGTGGTGCAGTCGAGGATCTGGGCGGTCTCGGCCGCGCTGAAGCCCAGCACGTCGCGCAGCACCAGGGCCGCCCGCTGCCGGGGCGGGAGCCACTGCAGCGCGGCGACGAAGGCCAGCCGCACCGACTCGCGGCGCACGGCGAGCTCGGCCGGGTCGGCGACGTGCGGCAGGCGCGAGTCCGCCAGCGGCTCGACCCACTGCGCGTCGGGCAGCGGCGCGCCCAGCTCGCCGCTGGTCGAGGCCGGGCCCAGATCCCACGGCAGCGCCCGGCGGCGCGCGCTGCGCAGCAGGTCGAGGCAGACGTTGGTGGCGATGCTGTGCACCCAGGTGGACAGGCTCGCCCGGCTCGCGTCGTGGCGGTGCAGGTTGCGGTGGGCGCGCAGCAGCGTCTCCTGCACGGCGTCGTCGACCTCGCCGGCGGCGCCGAGCATCCGGTAGCAGTAACCCGTGAGCGGACCCCGGAGGGGTTCGAGCGTCGTCTCGCCATACGGTGCGGCCACCCGCCCATGATGGCCAATCAACCCGCGCGCCGCCGTCCCCCACGCCCACCGGCCCCGCCTCTGCGATGATCGGCGGGTGAGCCGATATGACGCGCTGGACCTGACGCCGCCGTGGAAGCGACCCTCCGCCGTGCCGGAGGTGCCCGCGGAGCGGGACCTGGTGGTGGAGGAGGCCACGACGGGCTTCTGCGGCGCGGTGGTGCGCTGCGAGAAGACCGCCGAGGGGTTCACCGTCACCCTCGAGGACCGGCACGGCAAGCTCCGGGTCTTCCCGATGACGCCGCGTGGGTTCCTGGTGGACGGCAGGCCGGTGACGCTGGTGCGCCCACAGCCGGGCGCGGCCGTGAAGCCGCAGGGCCCGGCGCGGACGGCGTCCGGGTCGATCGCCGTGCAGGGCGTGAAGGCGCGCGTCGCGCTGCCGAGCCGGATCTACGTCGAGGGGCGGCACGACGCCGAGCTGGTCGAGCGGGTCTGGGGCGACGACCTGCGGATCGAGGGCGTCGTGGTCGAGTACCTGGAGGGCGTCGACGATCTCCCGGCGATCGTCGCGGAGTTCGCCCCGGAGCCGGGTCGGCGGCTGGGCGTGCTGGTGGACCACCTGGTGCCGGGCAGCAAGGAGGCGCGGATCGCGGCACAGGTCACCGGCGCACACGTGCTCGTGGTCGGGCACCCGTTCATCGACATCTGGGCCGCCGTGAAGCCCGCCTCCGTCGGGGTCGCCGCCTGGCCGGAGGTGCCGCGCGGGGAGGACTGGAAGAAGGGCGTCTGCGCCCGGCTGGGGTGGCCGCTGGACACCCCGGCGGCGTGGAAGCGCATCCTCGGCTCGGTCCGCTCCTACAAGGACCTCGACCCGGCCCTGCTCGGCCGGGTCGAGGAACTGATCGACTTCGTCACGCAGCCGGACTGAAGGACCGCCAGGTCAGAGGGTCGGGAAGGCCGGGAAGGCGCATGACGGCAGCGAACCGGTGCCGCCGACGGCGACGACCCGCACACCCGTCCCGGACGGCTTCAGGTTGTCGTCGTAGGCCGTGATCGCCGCGTAGGAGGCGGTGTTCGCGCCGGTGTCCACGCTGACGTTCGACAGCGCGAGCCCGAGCGGGTGGCCCGCGTCGAGGCCCACGAAGGTGGACCTGGCGCCGGACGGTGAGGCGGTCGCGCGGAAGCCGTCGACGGTGATGCGGGTGAACCAGGGGACGTAGGAGCCGGAGCCGCCCGAGTAGTGGGTGTCGAAGACCATCGGCGCGCGGACGGCGGTGACGCAGGTGTCCAGGTAGCTGACGTCGCTGACCGTGCCGCCGTTGGCGGGCGAGGACTTGATCCGGATACCGCTGCTGCTGCCGCTGACGTTCCCTTCGTCGTCCGTGCCGGTGACCGTGTTGCCGCGGACCAGGACGTTGCTGACGCCGCTGTTGGTCTCGCTGCCGACAGAGATCCCGTGGGTGCCGTAGAAGTGGCTGTTCTCGATCGTGATGTTGCGGCTCGCGGCGCTGCCGCCCTTGATGGCGACGCCGTCGTCGCCGTCCATGACGAAGCTGTCGTTGATCGTCACGTTCGTCGCGCCGGCCGGGTCGATGCCGTCGGTGTTGCGGGCGGTGGCCGGGGTCTTGATCCGGACGCCCCAGGCGGTGAAGCCGGTGCCGCCGTTGTAGACCACGTGGAAGTTGGGCGAGTTGAGCAGGTCCAGGTGGTAGAGGGTGAAGTTGTCAGAGCTGTTGGCCTGGATCAGGCGGGGGTTGTTCTGGTTCTTGCCGGCCTTCTGCGCGGCGGTGGCCAGCCCCCACCAGGTCGTGCTCCCACCGAGGACGGCCTGGTCGCCGCGGCCGTCGATCCGCCCCTGGGCCCCGCTGGCCGCGCGCACCGCCTCGATGCCCGCGTTCGCGCCCGCGACGGTGATCAGCGGCGTGCAGTCGCCGGACGAGGCGGAGAGCGTGCCGCACGTCGGCTTGCCCTTGCCGCTGACCTGGTAGTTCACGGGGTTGCGGGAGCCGAAGAGGGTGACGGTCGGGTCCAGCAGCAGCACCTCGCCGCGGTGGACGGTCAGCGGCCCGCTCAGGAATGCGGTGTGCGAGGCGTCGGCGGCGGCGAGCTTCACCGCGACGGTGCCGGAGCCGGTCTGCGTGCAGGCGTCCAGCGCGCGCTGGATCCGGCCGGTGTCCGGAGGGGTGGTCTCGGCGCCGCTCGACGCGACGCGGTTCGGCATCGCCAGCGTGGCCTGGACGGTGGCGCAGACGGTCGTCGGCACCTTCGGCTCGCTCACCCGGCGGGCGTCGCCGGTGGCGAGGGTCCCGGCGGGTGTGGTGGCGGTCGGGGCGGTCGTGGTCGCGGTGGTCGGAGTGGTCGCGGTCGGGTTCCAGCCGTCGGTGCCCGCGAGGTACGCCTGAGCGGTGTACTGCGCGGCCTGAGCGGCGGTCAGCTGCGGACTGTCGCCGCTGTGAGCGCTCACAGCGGCGCCCGCGCCGGTGTTCGCGTAGGAGCGGAACCGCGCGGACGTCCAGCTGAACCCGCCCATGTCAGTCCAGGGCGCGGCGCTCCTGACCGCCGCCGGGAGCACGGTGTTCCGGACCACCACCTGGGCCACGGCCGAGGCCGTCGGGTGCCAGGGGCGGCCCAGCCAGTAGGTGTCGGCCTTGGCGGTGCTCAGCACCGTGCTGTCGGTGACCAGGAAGCCGTACTTCTTCGAGGCCTCGGTGTTCGCCGCCGTCAGCACGCCGTTCACGCCGCCGGGCCGGGCCCCGTCGTCCAGCGCGTCGAGGGTGTCGTGGTCGAAGACCGCTGTGGCGTTGCCGAACAGGAAGTCCACGTCGCCGCTGACGTAGTCGTCGCGGAAGTACTGGCGGGTCTGCGCGGTGGACTTGGGCGACCAGGCCAGCAGGGTGTCCTGGTGGCCCAGGAAGCGGTCGTCGAGGTACACCTGCCGGTCCCCCTCGGCGGCCAGCGCGACCGCCTGGGTGTTCGCGACGCCGGGCTGCGCCGCCCTGGAGAAGGAGTTGGCGACGGTGAGGTGCGCCACGGTCATGCCGGGCGCGGCGAAGGTCGCGGTCGCGCTGCCGAGGGTGCCGTAGGTCGAACCGCCGGGCTTGGGTGTGCCGGAGGCGTTGCCGAAGGTGATGACCACGTCGGCGGGGTTGCCGGTCGCCCCCGCGAGGGTGAGTCCGGTCTTGCTCGCCGGGACGGTCACCACCTCGTGGTAGGTGCCCTTGGCGATGCGGATCGTGTCGCCCGGCGCGGCGGCGTCCACCGCCGCCTGGACGGTGCGGTACTGCGCGTGGCCGTCGGCGGCGACGGCGAGCGTGCGGTGGGCGGCGGTCGCCGCCGGGGAGGCCGTGCTGGCGCCCGCGAAGAGCGGTACCGCCGCGATGCCGGCCCCGGTCACGGTCAGGGTCGCCGCGGCGGCGAGCCAGCGCCGGGCGAGCGCGGAGCGGCGGTGGGCGGAAGGTCGTCGAGTCTGTGACACCGAGTCAGTCCTGTTGTGTGCTGGCGGAAGAACAGATACGACCCTTGGTGGTCCGGCGCTCCGGAAAGGTTGCCGGGCTCGCGAACTTTTTTGAAGGGCTCAACCAGCCGATCGGTGGAGGCGGATCAGCCGTTCGGTGGGCCGACGGAATCAGCCCCGCACCCCGTGGACCGGTCGATGTGTGCGGCGCCCCGCGTGACGACCCTGGAAGGGAGCCGAAAAGGCCAGGACACGACCCCGGAAGGACCCGGTCATGATCAGCACCAACGCTCCCCGTTCCGCCTCCACCCGGACGATCGGCGACGACGCACTGGCGCACCCGCTCAGCCTCACGGCGTTCCGGACCCTGAAGACCCTCGTCGCCGGATACGCCGGACTGAGCGTGGCGACCCTCAGCGCCGCCTACCTGATGCGCGGTCACAGCGACCTGGTCACCGCGACCGTGTGGGTCCGTGGCGGGATCGTCGCGGTCACCTCGCTGCTGATGCTGTCGTTCGTGGTGCGCAGCGCCCGCGGCAGCCGCCGCGCGTTCCGCCGGCTGCGGATCACCTCGGCGGCGATGGTCGTGGCCATCACCGTCATCGTCTCGCTCCCCGGATTCCTGCCCGTGTGGATGCGGATCGAGCAGGGCCTGTGCGGGGTGCTGCTGGTGGGCGTCGTGGCCATTGCGAACGGCCGGCACCTGCGCGGCGCGTTCGCCGCGGCGTGAGCCGGAGCGGCCGGACCACCGGTACGCGGCGCGCGGCGCCGATAGATTGGCGGCGGCCCGGCAGGAGGAAGGAGGAGGGCATGGAGGATCCCGCGCGGCGGTGGCCGTGGGCGGCGACGGTGATGCCCTACCTCCTCCTCGGCCTACTCGCCCTGGTGACCGTGGCCGACAAGGGCGGCAGCGGCGGCGCCCTCGCCGTCGACCTGGCGCTGTGCGCGCTGGCGGCGGCGTGGATGCTCGCGGTCTTCACGCTCCACCCGCAGTGGCGGGAACGCCCGCGGGTGATGGCGGTCTTCTTCACGGTCCTGATGGCCGTGGTGGCCGTGCTGGTGGTCCGGGACCCGTGGTTCGGCTTCTTCACCCCGGCCTGCTACGTCTACGCGTTCCGGGTGGTCCCGTGGCCCTGGGAGCCCCTCGCGGTGGGCCTCGTCGCGGCGGTCGCGGGCACGGCCCAGGCCTACGGCGTGGACAAGGGCACACCGCTGGGCGCGGCGGAGTACCTCGCCGTGCTTCTCGCCAACATCGCGCCGATGTGCGGCTTCTCCTGGTACGCCCAGCGCGGCAACCGCTACCAGCAGGAGCGGGAGCGCGCGCTCGCCGAGGTCCAGGCGACCAACCGGCGGCTGGAGGCGAGCCTCGCGGAGAACGCCGCCCTGCACGAGCAGCTGCTGGCCGGGGCGCGGGAGGCGGGGGTGCAGGACGAGCGCCGCCGGATGGCGCGCGAGATCCACGACACCCTGGCGCAGGGCTTCACCGGCATCATCGCGCAGCTGCGGGCGGCCGAGCAGGCCGCGGAGGGGCCGAAGGCCGACCCGGTTGTCTGGCGCCGCCATGTCGACCTGGCCGCACGGCTGGCCAAGGAGAGCCTGACCGAGGCGCGCCGCTCCGTGCACGCGCTGAGCCCCGAGCCGCTGCGGACGGCGCGGCTCGGTGACGCGCTGGCGGGCGTGACCGAACGCTGGACCACCCTCCACGGGACGCCGGTCCGGCTCGCCACGACCGGCACCGCGCGGCCGCTCTCCCCCGAGACCGAACTGGCGCTGCTGCGCACCGCGCAGGAGGCGCTGGCCAATGTGGCCAAGCACGCCCGCGCGTCACAGGTGGCGCTGACGCTGTCGTATCTGGAGGCCGAGGTCGCCCTGGACGTGGTCGACGACGGCGAGGGCTTCGACCCCGCCCGCCTGGCCGTCGCCGTGCCGCGTGCGGACGGCGGGTTCGGACTGGTCGGGATGAGGGAACGCATCGAGTCGGTCGCGGGGACGCTGCAGATCGAGTCGGAGCCGGGCTCCGGCACCGGCATCTCGGCGCGCGTGCCGGCGGCCGGACCGACGGAGGTGGAGAGATGAGCGGGGACGCGGGCGCGGGCACCGCGGAGGGCCGGGCGATCAGACTGCTGGTCGCGGACGACCATCCGGTGGTGCGGGACGGCCTGGCCGGGCTCTTCGCCCGCGAGCCGGGCTTCGAGGTGGTCGGCGAGGCCGCCGACGGCGCGGAGGCGGTGCGGCTGGCCGAGGCGCACGGACCGGATGTCGTCCTGATGGATCTGCAGATGCCCGGCACCGACGGCGTCACCGCGATCCGCGAGCTCGTGCGCCGCGGCAGCACGGCCCGGGTACTGGTGCTGACGACGTACGACACCGACGCGCACGTGCTGCCCGCGATCGCGGCGGGGGCGGCGGGCTACCTGCTCAAGGACGCTCCGCGCGACGAGCTCGTGCGCGCGGTCCGCGCGACGGCGCGGGGCGAGTCGGTGCTGGCCTCCTCCGCGGCGGCGCTGCTGATGCGGCGGGTCCGCGCCCCCGCACCGTCAGCCTCCGTACCTCCCCCGGCGGACACCGGGCCGCTGAGCCAGCGGGAGCTGGAGGTCCTGCAGTTGGTCGCCTCCGGCTCCACCAACCGCGAGGCGGCGGGCAAGCTCTTCATCACCGAGGCCACGGTCAAGTCCCACCTGCTCAACATCTACGCCAAACTCGGCGTCTCCGACCGGGCCGCCGCCGTCACCGAGGCGTTCAACCGCGGGCTGCTGCGCCCTCATCAGTGAGGCGTCGGGTAGAAGTTCCCGTAGACGGAGGCCGGTTGGCCGTGGCCGGTGGCCTTCGCGGCGTAGCTGTCCCGGCCGGCGTCGCGGCCGCCCGGGGCGTGGTCGTACTGCCCGGCGAACGCGTACGTCCCCGGGGCGAGCGTCGCGCCGGGCTTGAGGGTCCACTCGTAGAGCAGGAACCCGCCCTGGCGGCTCACCGTGACGTCGAGGTCCTGCGCCGGGACGGTGGACCACTGGCCCGTGGTGGTCACCCCTGCGGTGAGGGCGACGCGGAGGGTCACGTCGAGGGCGGTGACGGTGAACGCGGTCTGCAGCGTCACGTCGCTCTGCGCCCAGGAGTCGCTGCTGCCCGGGTCGACGGAGCCGTCCGACCAGAGGAAACCCTGCTGGACCCGGGTCGGGCCGGGAGACTGCCCCGGCGCGACCGAGGTGGAGCCCGCGGCGGTGCCCGCGGCGGAGGCGGAGGCCGGGCCCGACGGGGTGTGCGGGCCCCCCGCGGCGGCGGACCCCCCGCTCGGGGCAGGGCTTGCCGTGGCCCCGGTTCCGGAGGGGCCGGGAACGGGCGTGGACGGGCGCGTGCTCACCGTGGTCGTCGGCGCGGCCGCAGGCGCAGGGGTGAGGTAGTGGCCGACGGCCGCCCAGGTCCCGGCCACGCTCGTGCCGAGCAGCAGCGCGCACGCCGTCGCCAGACCGGCGACCCGCAGCGGGGTGCGGCGCTTGCGCGCGCGGCGTTCCGGCGCCTGCCCGGCGGCCACGCGCGCCAGGATCGCCTCCCGGTCGGGCCGGTGCCGCGCGGCCTCGGCGCGCAGCGCGTCGCGCAGATCGTCCGTCACCGTTCCTCCCCGACCGTCACGAGCCACCCGTCCGCATCCCCGTCCGGCTTCCCGTCCACCCCGCGCAGCAGCGCGGCCAGTTGCGCGGCACCCCGCGACGTCTGACTCTTCACAGTACCGACGCTGATCCCGAGCGCCTGCGCGGTCTCCTTCTCCGACAGGTCGAAGGCGTACCGCAGCACCACGCAGGCCCGCCGCCGGTACGGCAGCCGCCGCAACGCACCGCGCACGTCCACGACCGCCGGGACGTCCGTACCCCGCGCGGTGTGAGCGCTCTCGTTCCACAGCGCACGCCAACCGCGACGCTCACGCCCCAGCCGCCGGGCGCGGTTGCGGCACAGGTTCGCGAGGACGCCGCGCGCGTAGGCCGCGGGCGAGTCCGCCGCGCTGACGCGGTCCCAGTGGCGCCACACCTCCAGCAGGGCGTCGGCCGCAAGGTCGTCGGCGGCGTCCGGCTCACCGGTCAGCAGGTAGGCGAGCCGCGACAGTTCGGCGTGGTGGCGCTCGAAGAAGGCGTGGTAGGCCTGCTCGGCGGCCGGATTCCAGCCCGTCACCCGCTCCCCTCACGCCGGGCCGTCAGGAAAGCGCGAGCCTACCAATCCGCTTCAGGAGCCGAAGGGGTAGGTGCGCTGCACGACGCCCTTGGTGTCGGCGGTGAGGTAGCCGCTCCCGCCGTTGGCGTCGGAGAGATAGACGGCGATGACGGGCGTGCCGTCGAACATGTCCGGCTCGACGATGAGATAACGGCTCGTCGCGTTCGGCACCTTGAGCGTGTCCTGCGCCTTGCGCAGCAGTGCCGGGACCACGTTCCAGTCGTAGACCCCCAGGTCGACCTGCTTCTCGTCGACGGCCACGCCGCCGGTCAGGCGGGTCACATGGCCGCCGCTGTACTCGATCTCGTCGAACTCCCGGCCGCCCGCGGTGGGCACCTGGGCGACCACGTAGCCCGAATAGACGACGAGTTGGAAGACCTTGTCACCGGGGATCATCGGCCGCATGGCCGCGACGGCGTGGCGCAGGCCGGCGGGGGTCAGCAGGTCGGCTCCCGAGGGTCCGGCATCGGCCGGCCCGGTCGGCGCGGTACCGGTCGGCGCCGTGGCGGACGACGTGTGGGAGGCGGTGAGCCCGGAGGGGCTGCCGCCGTTCCCCGCCGCGAGGCCGGAGCCGAGCAGGCCCCAGGCGAGCGTGCCGCCCGCGGCGAGCACCACGACGCCCATGACGGCGGCCATGGGCGCACGTCGCCGAGGTCTGGCGACGGCGCCTGTCTGCGCCGTTCCGAACGGCACCGTGCCGTAGGGCGTCGTGCCGAACGGCGGAGCAAGGGGTGGTGTCGTGCCCAAGGGCGGTGTGCCGTAGGGGGTGGTCCCGAGCGGCGGGGTGCCGAACGGCAGCGCGTCGGACGGGGGCGTGCCGAACGGCGGTGTGCCCGGCGACGGTATGCCCGGCGACGGGCTTCCCAGAGGCGGTGTGCCCAGAGACGGCGTGCCCAGAGGCGGCATGCCCGGCGGCTGCGGCGGAGCGAAGCCGCCGAGGCCCTCGGGCACACGGTCCGCGGGGGCGGCGGGAGCCCCTGACAGGACGCGGGTGCCGCCGTCCGACGCCCGGTCGGCCGACGGTGCCGCCCAGGCCTGCGTCTGGTTCCCGACCTCGACTCCGGCCTCCGCCTCGGCCAAGGCGCGGTCGGCCTGGTCGGCGTCCGGGCGCAACGCAGGGTCTCTCGACAGCAGCGCCATCAGCAGCGGGCCGAGACGGCCCGCGCGCGTCGGGGGCGGCAGCGGCTCGTCCAGCACGGCCGCGAGGGTGGCCAGCGCGGTGCTGCGGCGCAGCGGGTGGCGGCCCTCGACGGCGACGTAGAGCAGCATGCCCAGGGACCACAGGTCCGAGGAGGGGTCGCCCTCCCGGCCGCGGATCCGCTCGGGCGCGATGTACTCGGGCGATCCCACCAGCGAGCCGGTCCTGGTCAGGCCGGTGGCGTCGTCGAACGCGGCGATCCCGAAGTCCGTCAGGACCGGTGTGCCGTCGGGGCGCAGCAGCACGTTGCCCGGCTTGACGTCGCGGTGCATGATCCCGGCCGCATGCGCGGCCCGCAGGGCCGACAGCAGGCCCCGGCCGATCCGGGCGGCCTCCGTCGCGGAGAGCGGCGAGCGGTCCAGCCGGTCGCCGAGGCTCCCGCCGGTGACCAGCTCCATGACCAGCCACGGGTGCGGGTACTCGGCGCTGTCGACGATGTGGTGGATCACCGCCACGTTCGGGTGGTGCAGCCGGGCCAGTGCCCGGGCCTCGCGCAGCACCCGCTCGCGCAGCTCCGCAGCCGCCGTCGGATCGGCGGCGTCCAGGGCCGGGTCGCCCGAGCGCACCTCCTTCAGCGCCACCTCGCGCTCCAGCGCGATGTCGCGGGCGCGCCAGACCAGCCCCATGCCCCCGCCGCCCAGCCGCTCCAGCAGCTCGAAGCGACCGTCGATCAGCCGAGTCGGCGGCTGTCCCCCCGTGTCCATGGCGGACATCGTAGAAGACCCGGGCGACAGGTCAGGACCGTCAGAAGTCGATCTCCACGGTGGCGATCGGGTGCCGGCGCCGACGGCCCGTCAACCTCGACCACCAGTCGCCCAGTCGGAACATCAGGTACTTGCGCCCCATCAGGCGGCGCACCTTCTCGGTGCCCTCGGCGTCGAGGAGCCGCCCGGTGCCCTCGGCCTCGGCCGCGCCCGGCGCGATCCGGCCGCGCACGTCGCAGACGACGACCTTGACCGCGCCGCTCCGGCGAAGGCGCTTGACCTTGCCGCTGCCGGCCTCGGTCCAGACGTAGAGCCGACCGTCGTCCATGGCGTGCCAGACCGGGGTGGCCACCGGCGTGCCGTCCTTCCGGTACGTGGTGAGGCTGACGTAGCGCGCGCGGGTCAGCGCGTCGAGGACGCTCGGGGTGAGTGGGGTCACCCGGCAGACGCTACCGCGCCGCGGCCCCGCCGACCCACGGCCCCGCCGATACCGGTCAGTCGACCAGGTCCCGGACCACCGCGTCCGCGAGCAGGCGTCCGCGCAGCGTCAGCACGGCCCGGCCCGCCGCGAACGGCCCGGCCTCCAGCAGTCCGTCCGCGAGCGCCCGGTCGGCCGCCTTGCGACCGGCCTCGCGCAGCAGGTCCAGCGGGCAGCCCTCGGAGAGGCGGAGCTCCAGCAGGACGCGCTCGACGCGGCGGTCCTCGTCCTCCAGCCGTTCGCGGCCCTGGGCCGGGGTCGCGCCCGCCTCCAGCGCCTGCGCGTACGCCGCCGGGTGCTTGCGGTTCCACCAGCGCACGCCGCCGACGTGGCTGTGCGCGCCGGGGCCCGCACCCCACCAGTCGGCGCCGGTCCAGTACAGCTCGTTGTGGCGGCAGCGCGCGGCGTCCGAGGTCGCCCAGTTGGAGACCTCGTACCACTCCATGCCCGCCGCGCGGAGCCGCTCCTCCGCGATGAGGTAACGGTCGGCGTGGACGTCGTCGTCGGTCATCGGGATCTCGCCACGGCGGATGCGGGCGGCCAGCTTGGTGCCCTCCTCGACGATGAGGGCGTAGGCGCTGACGTGGTCCGGCTCGGCGGCCAGGGCCGCGTCCAGCGAGGCGCGCCAGTCGTCGTCGGACTCGCCCGGGGTGCCGTAGATCAGGTCGAGGTTGACGTGCTCGAAGCCCGCGGCGCGCGCCTCGGCGACGCAGGCCTGCGGGCGGCCCGGGGTGTGGTGGCGGTCGAGCAGCTGCAGCACGTGCGGGCGCACGCTCTGCATGCCGAAGCTGAGGCGGGTGAACCCGCCCTCGCGCAGTTCGCTCAGGTAGGCCGGGTCGACGGACTCCGGGTTGGCCTCCGTCGTGACCTCCGCGCCCGCCGCGAGGCCGAACTCGTCGCGGATCGCGGCCAGCATCCGCACCAGGTCGCGGGCGGGCAGCAGCGTCGGCGTCCCGCCGCCGAGGAAGACCGTCGTAACCGGCAGGTCCGCGTCTCCGAGGACCCGCCGCGCGAGGCGGATCTCGGCGATCAGGTGGTCGGCGTAGGTGTCCTGCGACGCGACGGCGCCGGAGGAGCGCAGCTCGGTGGCGGTGTAGGTGTTGAAGTCGCAGTACCCGCAGCGGGTGGCGCAGTACGGGACGTGGACGTAGAAGCCGAAGGGGCGCGCGCCCAGCCCGGCGAGGGCGGTCTCGGGCAGCGCGCCGTCGGCGGGGACGGCTTCGCCGTCGGGCAGAGCGGAGGGCATACCGCCTATTGTCCGGTACGCCCTGACCGCTCCGGAAACTACGCCTCCCGTGCGCCCGCGTACATCGCCTCGATCAGCTCGGCGTTCTCCCGCTCGACGACCGGGCGCTTGACCTTGAGGCTCGGGGTGAGCTCGCCGTGCTCGACGTCGAGGTCGCGGGGCAGGACGGTGAACTTCTTGACCGTCTGCCAGCGCTGCAGCCCGCCGTTGAGCTGGTCGACGAAGCCGGAGATGAGCTGGTGCGTCTCGGCGGAGGTGCAGACATCGGCGTAGTCCTTGCCGGCCTGACCGTTGCTGCCGGCCCACTGCATGATGGCCGGCTCGTCCAGGGTGATCAGCGCGGTGCAGAAGTTGCGGCCGTTGCCGATGACCAGGATGTTGCTGACGAACGGGCAGACCGCCTTGAAGCGGCCCTCGACCTCGCTCGGGGCGACGTACTTGCCGCCGGAGGTCTTGAACATGTCCTTCTTGCGGTCGGTGATCCGCAGGAAGCCGTCGTTGTCGAGCTCGCCGATGTCGCCGGTGTGGAACCAGCCGTCGGCCTCCAGCACCTCGGCGGTCTTCTCGGGCTGGTTGTGGTAGCCCTGCATGACGCCGGGGCCGCGCAGCAGGATCTCGCCGTCCTCGGCGATGCGGACCTCGGTGCCGGGCAGCGGGCGGCCGACGGTGCCGACGCGGTAGCTCTCGCCCGGGTTGACCGTGGAGCCCGCCGAGGTCTCGCTCAGGCCGTAGCCCTCGAGGATGTGGACGCCCGCGCCGGAGAAGAAGTAGTTGATGTCCGGGGCCAGCGCCGCCGACCCGGACACGCACGCCCGCAGCCGTCCGCCGAAGGCCGCGCGGATCTTGGCGAAGACGAGCTTGTCCGCGACCGCGTGCTTGAGCTGGAGCGGGAACGGGACGGTCCGCGAACCCGTCGTGATCTCGTTCTTCTGCGCCGTCTCGGCGTACTCGCGGGCGACGCCGGCCGCCCACATGAAGATCTTGTACTTGGCGCCGCCCTCGGCCCGGGCCCGGCCGGCGATGCCGTTGTAGACCTTCTCGAAGATGCGCGGCGCGGCGGCCATGTAGGTCGGCTGGACCAGCGGCAGGTTGGTGATGATCTTGTCGATCCGGCCGTCGACCGCGATGACCGAGCCCTGCTGGATGTGACCGGAGGTCAGCGTCTTGCCGAAGACGTGGGACAGCGGCAGCCACAGGTACTGCACGTCGGTGTCGTCGGTCAGCCCGAGGGAGGTCTGCGCGGCGGCCTGGTAGGCCCAGCAGTCGTGGAGCAGGCGGACGCCCTTGGGGCGGCCGGTGGTGCCGGAGGTGTAGATGAGGGTGGCCAGCTGCTCGCGCTTGAGGGAGGCGACGGTCACGGCGACCGCGTCGGCGTGCTCCTTCAGGTGGGCGACGCCGCGCTCCTCCAGCTCGGCGAGCGAGAGCACCTGGACGCCGTCCGGCTCCGCGCCCGGCTCCGGCTTGCTGCCGTCGACGGTGATCACGACCCGGACCTCCGGCGCCTCGCCGAGCACACCGAGCACCTTGACCAGCTGCTTGCGGTCCTCGACGAAGATCGCGCGGCTGCCGGAGTCGGAGAGGATGAACGCGGTCTCCTCGCCGTTGGTGCTGGGGTAGACGGCGGTGACGGCCGCGCCCGCGCACATGATGCCGAGGTCGATCAGGATCCACTCGATCCGCGTCGAGCAGGAGATCCCGACGCGCTCCTCCGGGACGACGCCGAGGCTCATCAGACCGGCCGCGATGTCCTGGACCCGCTCGGCCGCCTGTCCCCAGGTCATGGAACGCCACTGCTCGGCGCCGGGCGTGCCGTCGGCGGCGTGCTCGTCGACCGGCACGGGGTAGCGGTAGGCCACCCGGTCGGGGGTGGAGGCGACACGGGCGAGGAAAAGCTGCGCCACGGACTCCGGGCGATTGTCCAGCAGGGGCTCGGCGACGAGCGGCTTCAAGCTCACGGCTACCTCCGGTGCCCGGACGGCCGGTGTGGGGCGGCCGAGGGGCGAAAAGCGGTGCGGACGGCGGGGCTGACTGCGGGGGTGGGTGACGGCGGACTGCGGTGCGGGCAGACTGCGGGCGTCACTTCCGACCCACTGTTTAACTCACGAGTAACCAGCGGGCAACGATCAGCGTAGGACGTTAGGGGCTCGGGCGTAAGAGGGAGAAGGTGAGGGCGCTCACACAACTTGCCGGTCGGCAGGTAAGCTCCATACCATGGCGCGCCTCCAAATGGATGGCCCGCGCCCCCGCAACCGGGTACGGTGTACGCAGATACCTTCACCATCCTTCGCCCACCAGCTCCTCTCCTCCTCTGAGAGATCCGTTGTGCTGATCCGACTCCTGCGCGCCCATCTGAGGCCGTATTCCAGGCCGATCACCCTGCTGGTCCTGCTCCAGCTGGTCCAGACGATCGCGACCCTCTACCTTCCCACCCTCAACGCCGACATCATCGACAACGGCGTCATCAAGGGCGATTCCGGCTACATCCTCGCGACCGGCGGGATCATGATCGGCGTCTCGCTGGCCCAGGTGGTCTGCTCCGTCGGCGCCGTGTACTTCGGCGCTCGGACCGCCATGGCGCTGGGCCGGGACGTCAGGGCCTCCGTCTTCACCCGGGTCCAGTCCTTCTCCGTGCGCGAGGTCGGGCAGTTCGGCGCCCCCTCCCTGATCACCCGCAGCACCAACGACGTGCAGCAGGTGCAGATGCTGGTGCTGATGACCTTCACCCTGATGGTCTCCGCGCCGATCATGTGCGTCGGCGGCATCATCCTGGCGCTCAACCAGGACGTGCCGCTCTCCAGCCTGCTGGTCGTCATCGTGCCGATCCTGGGCGTCATCATCGGCTTCACCGTCAGCCGGATGCGCCCGCTGTTCCGCTCCATGCAGGAGCGCATCGACACCGTCAACCGCGTGCTGCGCGAGCAGATCAGCGGCCTGCGCGTGATCCGCGCCTTCGTCAAGGACACCCACGAGCGCGACCGCTTCCGCTCCGCCAACGACGACCTGACCGATGTGGGCCTGCGCGTCGGCCGGCTGATGGCGCTGATGTTCCCGCTGGTCATGCTGGTGGTCAACCTCTCCAGCGTCGCCGTCATCTGGTTCGGCGCGCACCGGATCGACTCCGGCGGCATGCAGATCGGCGCGCTGACGGCGTTCCTCAGCTACCTGATGCAGATCCTGATGTCGGTCATGATGGCCACCTTCATGTTCATGATGGTGCCGCGCGCCGAGGTCTGCGCCGAGCGCATCCAGGAGGTGCTCGGCACCGACACCACCGTCGCCCCGCCGTCCACCCCGGTCCGCGAGCTGTCCGCCCGCGGCTTCCTCGAGGTCCGCGGCGCCGAGTTCCGCTACCCGGGCGCCGAGGCGGCCGTGCTGCGCGACATCTCCTTCACCGCCCGGCCCGGCGAGACCACCGCGATCATCGGCTCGACCGGCTCCGGCAAGACCACGCTGATCAACCTGATCCCGCGGCTCTCCGACGTCACCGACGGCTCCGTGCTGGTCGACGGCGTCGACGTGCGCGACCTCGACGAGGCGGTGCTGTCCAAGTCCATCGGCCTCGTCCCGCAGAAGCCCTACCTGTTCAGCGGCAGCGTCGCCTCCAACCTCCGCTACGGCAACCCCGACGCGACGGACGAGGAGTTGTGGGCGGCCCTTGCGACCGCGCAGGCCAAGGACTTCGTCTCGACGTTCACCGAGGGCCTGGACGCGCCGATCGCGCAGGGCGGCACCAACGTCTCCGGCGGCCAGCGCCAGCGCCTGGCCATCGCCCGCGCCCTGGTGCGCAAGCCCGAGGTCTACCTCTTCGACGACTCCTTCTCCGCGCTCGACTACGCGACCGACGCGCGGCTGCGCGCCGCGCTGGAGCAGGAGACGCAGGACTCGACGGTGGTCATCGTCGCGCAGCGCGTCTCCACGATCCGCAACGCGGACCGGATCATCGTTCTCGACGAGGGCCAGATCGTCGGCGAGGGCACCCACCGTGAACTGATGGACGACAACGAGACGTACCGAGAGATCGTGCTGTCTCAGCTCACCGAGGAGGAGGCGGCATGAGCTCCGGCGGCGACGAAGCGAAGGCGGCGGCCAAGCGCCGTCCCGGGGCCGCGACGGGCCCCGCCCGCTGGATGGGCGGCGGCCAGCCCGCCGAGAAGTCGATGGACTTCAAGGCGTCCGGCAAGCGGCTGCTGGGCCGGCTGCGGCCCGAACGCCCGCTGATCATCGGCGTGCTGGCGCTGGCCACGGTCAGCGTCGCGCTCTCGGTCATCGGCCCCAAGGTGCTCGGTCACGCGACCGACCTGATCCTGGGCGGCGTCTTCGGCAAGAAGATCCCCGCAGGGACCAACCCGGCGGCCCTGAACGCGCACCTGAACCACCAGCAGCAGCAGATGCTGTCGTCGATCCACTTCACTCCCGGCAAGGGGATCGACTTCGGCGCGGTGGGCACCGTGCTGCTCTGGGTCGCGCTGATCTACCTGTTCGCCGGCCTGTGCGGCATCGTCCAGGCGCGCCTGGCCAACGTGGCCGTCCAGCGCGCCGCGAACCGTCTGCGCGCGGACGTCGAGGACAAGCTGGCCCGGCTGCCGCTCAGCTACTACGACAAGCAGCCGCGCGGCGAGGTGCTGAGCCGGGTCACCAACGACATCGACAACATCGCGCAGACGCTGCAGCAGACCATGTCGCAGATCATCACCTCGCTGCTGATGGTCGTCGGCGTGCTGACGATGATGTTCTACATCTCCTGGATCCTGGCCCTGATCGCGCTGGTCTCCATCCCCGCCTCGGCGGTGCTGGCGGCCAAGGTCGGCAAGCGGGCGCAGCCGCAGTTCGTGCAGCAGTGGAAGTCCACCGGCAAGCTGAACGCGCACATCGAGGAGATGTACACCGGCCACTCGCTGGTCAAGGTCTTCGGCCACCAGAAGGAGGCCGTCGAGCAGTTCCACGCGGAGAACGAGAAGCTCTACCAGTCCAGCTTCAAGGCGCAGTTCATCTCGGGTCTGATCCAGCCGTCGATGATGTTCATCGGCAACCTGAACTACGTCATCGTGGCGGTCGTGGGCGGTCTGCGGGTCGCCTCGGGCGCGCTGTCGATCGGTGACGTGCAGGCGTTCATCCAGTACTCGCGCCAGTTCAGCCAGCCGCTGACCCAGGTCGCGGCGATGGCCAACCTGGTGCAGTCCGGCGTGGCCTCGGCCGAGCGCGTCTTCGAGCTGCTGGACGCGGACGAGCAGTCGCCCGAGCCCGAGCAGCCGGCGCGTCCGGACGTGGTGCGCGGGCGGGTCGAGTTCGAGCACGTCGCGTTCCGCTACGACCCGGAGAAGCCGCTCATCGAGGACCTGTCGCTGCTGGCCGATCCCGGCCACACCGTGGCCATCGTCGGTCCGACCGGTGCCGGCAAGACCACGCTGGTCAACCTGCTGATGCGGTTCTACGAGCCGACGGGCGGCCGGATCACGCTGGACGGCGTCGACGTGGCCGGGATGAACCGCGAGGAACTGCGCGGGAACATCGGCATGGTGCTCCAGGACACCTGGCTGTTCGGCGGCTCCATCGCCGACAACATCGCCTACGGGTCCGCGGGAGCGACGCGCGAGCAGATCGTCGCGGCGGCCAAGGCCGCCCACGTCGACCGCTTCGTGCGCACCCTGCCGGACGGCTACGACACCGTCATCGACGACGAGGGCACCGGCGTCAGCGCGGGCGAGAAGCAGCTGATCACCATCGCGCGGGCATTCCTGGCCGAGCCGTCGATCCTCGTCCTGGACGAGGCGACCAGCTCCGTCGACACCCGTACCGAGGTGCTGATCCAGCGCGCCATGGCCAAGCTCCGTTCGGGCCGCACGGCGTTCGTCATCGCCCACCGCCTCTCCACGATCCGCGACGCGGACACCATCCTGGTGATGGAGAACGGCGCGATCGTCGAACAGGGCGACCACGCCTCGCTGCTGGACCAGGACGGCGCCTACGCCCGGCTCTACAAGGCCCAGTTCGCCCAGGCGGTCGCCGAGGTCGACTGAGCCCCCGCCCCACTCCGAAGGCCGGTGCCGACTCCCCTCCGGGGGCGGACGCCGGCCTTCGGCCTACCCGCTCGCGCTCGCCGGGGCAGCCTTCGGGCTGGGCGCGGACGCGGGCCCCGGTGCGTGGTGGCCGCCGTGCGCAAGCACGAACGCGAGCGCCGCAGCGGTGATCAGCAGTCCGCCCGCGCCGGCCAGCCGTGGGTCCAGCAGCGGATTGCGCCGTGCCTCGTCGTCCTCGTCCGATGCGCCTGCCACCGGCCCAGGTTAGGTGAGCTCCTTGAACATGTGAACGTCCTCGGCGCCGCCGGGGATGCCGAGCGTGCGGCCGGTCTCGCGATAGCCGTGGCGCTGGTAGAAGCCCGGGGCCTGGAAGGTGAACGAGGAGACGGCGGCCCGGTCGCAGCCGCGGCGACGGGCCTCCTCCTCGGCGGCGAGCAGAATCCGACTGCCCCAGCCGTCCTTGCGGCTGTCCTCGCGGACCCACAGCATCTCGATGCCGAGCAGTCCGCCCCACGTCCAGGCCGCCAGGCCGCCGACGATCTCCCCCGCGCCGTCCACGACCTTGACGGAGAGTCGACCCTGGTCGGCCGCCGTGGTGCCGGTCGCCGGGAAGTTGACCTCGTCGAGGCCGGCGGAGAGCCGCGCGGCGAGCTCCGGGTCGCCGTCGCCGACGGTCAGATGATCACTCTGCATGCGACCGAGTCTGGCACACGCGGGGCTCCGGGTGCGGCCCTGGAAGAGTTCATCGCAAGTCCATGAAAACTCTTTCCCGATCCGGGTCTACATGCGTAGCATGCCTGTGGCATGGCTGGGACAAGAAGCTTTCCGGCCGTCAGTTCAGCGTTCTCGCAAGCCCTTTGCCGTCCAGCACGAGGACAACACGGAGGCGCGACGCAATGAACTCCCTTTCTCTCCCCCACAGACTCACCGCCGCCGCGACCCTGTTCGCGGCGCTCGGCCTGGCGGCCGCGATCCCCGTCGCGCCCGCGCACGCGGACCCCGCGCAGGCCGCGGCCGCCAAACTGCCGCGCGGCGACGCCTACATGGGCATCGGCGTCCGCTCGCACGGGGGCGGCGGAGCCGGTGGGAGCGTCCAGCCGATGGTCACGCAGACCGAAGGCGTGGACGTCTCCAGCTACCAGGGCACGGTGAACTGGACGACGCTGTGGAACAGCGGCGTCCGCTGGGCCTACACCAAGGCCACCGAAGGCACCTACTACACCAACCCCGACTTCGCGCAGCAGTACAACGGCCCCTACAACGTCGGCATGATCCGCGCCGCCTACCACTTCGCCACCCCGGACACGACCTCGGGCACGGTCCAGGCGGACTACTTCGTCAACCACGGCGGCGGCTGGTCCGCCGACGGCAAGACCCTGCCGGGCGTCCTGGACATCGAATGGGACCCCTACGGCGCCGCCTGCTACGGCCTGTCGCAGAGTGCGATGGTCAACTGGATCTCGAGCTTCCTGGGCGAGTACCACGCCCGCACCGGCCGCTGGGCGGTGATCTACACCGCGACCTCCTGGTGGGTCCAGTGCACCGGCAACTACGGCGGGTTCGCGGCCAACGACCCGCTCTGGATCGCCAACTACAACGGCTCCCCCGGCACCCTCCCGGCCGGCTGGGGCTACTACACGATGTGGCAGTACACCGACTCCGGCCCCTACGTCGGCGACCACGACAAGTTCAACGGCGACGTCTCCCGCGTCCAGGCCCTCGCGCTGGGCTGATCAACGCTCCCCCCGGGAGTACCGGGACGGCGGCACGCCCACCACGGCCGTGAAGTCACGGGTCAGATGAGCCTGGTCGCTGTAGCCCAGATCGGCGGCGAGGGCCGCCCAGTCCACGGACCCGCTGTCGGCGCGCTGCGCCGCCTCGTGCAGACGAGCGCGGCGCAGCACCGCCTTCGGGCCCACCCCGACGTACTCGGCGAAGAGCCGCTGGAGCGTGCGCGGCGGGAGGTCGAACCGCGCCGCCACCTGCTCGACGCGGACCAGCGTGTGGTCGGCCGTCATCTCCCTCACGACGGCGGCGACCTGGGCCGCCTGCGGGTCCGGCGCGGCCGGCAGGCGGGCGGTCAGGAAGTCCTCGACCAGGGCCACCATCGCGTCCGTCTCCGCACCGGCCAGCACGCGCGGGCACAGCTCGTCCGCGTCGGGCCCGAAGACCGTCCCGGCGGGCAGCACCCGGTCGGTCAGCTCCTGGACCGGCCCGTCCGCGAAGGCCCGGAAGCCGCCCGGCAGGAAGCGGACCCCGTGCACCTGTCCCGCGTCGACGAGACGGCGGGTGTAGACGCCGCGGATCACCCCGTAGACCAGCGGCCCGGTCGGCTCGAAGACCAGGTGCACGTTCGGGTGGGAGAGCACCTGCGAGTCGTAGGGAGGGTGTCCGGTCACGTCCCAGCGGACGATCCAGTGGTACTCCACGTACGGCGCGAGCGCGGGCCCCGGCGGCGCGGTCGTGACCGTGAACCGGCTCGCGCCCTGCTCCGGGTGCAGCACGCCCCTGGGCGCCGTGCGGCCGCCGCCGTTCCGCTCCATGACCACCACCCTAGGCCCTGTCCGGCGGAACTCCTCGGGTCCGTCCGGGCCCGGAAGGCTCCGCCGGACAGGCCGGTGCGTGTCGCGTTTCTTCAAGACCGCGCCGCGTCCCGTCCGTACCGTCGTGGTCATGAACGACACGAACGACAGGAACGACCCGTCCGAGCTTCCCGAGCTGTACGGCGCGCTGCGCGCCTGCGCCGCCGAGACCGTCCGCGTGCTGCGGGGCATCGACCCGGCCGCCCTGGACGCGCCGACCCCCTCGGCCGAGTGGGACCTGCGCGCCGTCGTGAACCACCTGGTCCTGTGGACCGCCCACAACTTCGCCCTGCGTGCGGAGGGCGGCTCCGTCCCCGCCGAGTGGTACGAGCGCGACTTCACCGCGGACCCCGGCTGGGCCGAGGCCTACGCCCAGCAGGTCGACAAGGCCCTCGCGGCCTGGTCCGACCCGTCGGTCTGGGAGCGGGAGATGCCGATGGGCGACTCCGCCGTCCCTGCGGCGGCGATCGCCGGGATGATCCTGCTGGAGTTCGCCCTCCACGGCTGGGAGGCGGCGCAGGGCTCCGGCCAGACCTACACCCTGGACGACGCGACCGCCACGGCGGTGCTGGGCCAGGTCGAGCAGTGGGCGCAGATGTTCCGCGAGTACAGCGGCTTCGCCGACCCGATCGCCGTCCCGGCCGACGCCCCGCCCTTCACCCGCGCCCTGGCCCTGTCGGGGCGGGCACCGCGTTAGCAGTTGCTGCGGCTGCGCAGCACCGGCCAGGTCTGCGGGCCCACACCGCCGTCGGCGCTGAGGCCCATGCAGCTCTGGAACGCCTCCACGGCCTTCGCCGTGCCGTCGCCGAACTGCCCGTCGATGCCGCCGACCGGGCCGAGGATGGCCTGGTACTTGGAGCCGCGGTACCAGAGCAGGCACTGCACCTCCTTGTTCGCGGCGGTGTTGGCGTTGTTGGGGGCGTACTTGTCGGTCTCCGCGCTGCCGGAGTAGTAGGTGCAGTTCTGGAGCCAGGCCGGCGTGCTCGGCGGCGGCGGAGCTGACGTGTGCGGCGCGGCGGGCGTCGTCTGCGAGCCGGCCGGGGTGGTCTGGGACCCGGCCGGGCTGGTCGACGTCCCGCCGCCCGGCTTGGAGCTCGCCGAGGCGCCCGGACGGGTCCCCGACGCGCCGGCCGCCGACGCCGACGCGGAGGTGTCCGGCGCGCCGGCCGTCGCGGACGCCGCCGCCGAGGACGACGCGTGGGCGCTCGGAGCGCCCGACGTGCCGGACGCTCCCGGCGTGCCGTCCACGCCGGTGGTGCTGCCGCCCTGCTGCGCCGTCGTTTTGGTCGTGCCGGGCTTGCCGCCGCCGGTCAGGGCGATCGCCGTGCCCGCGATGGCGGCCACGGCGACGACCGCCGCGACGACCGTCAGCACGGCGCGGTTGCCGCGACGCCGCTCCTCCGGCTGCGCAGGCGCCGCGCTCGGAGCGACCGAGACGTAGGCGGGCTGCTGGTGGAACGCGGGCACGGGCGCGGGCTCCGGCACGGCGGGCACCGTCGGCGGCGTCGGACGCACGGGTCCCTGGGACGAGGG
>NZ_BBPP01000038.1:0-38314 GCF_000787835.1 Streptacidiphilus melanogenes | reverse complement strand
ACGGGTCCCTGGGACGAGGGCTGGAACGACGGCTGATGCGGCGTGTGGGAGGGCGACGGGAAGGCCGCCTGCGCGGTCGGCGGCGTGGGCATCGCCGTCTGCGTGGGCGTGGCGGCCAACGGGGCGCCGGTGCCGCGGCCGCCCAGCAGCATCGTGCCGTCGTCGGCCACCGGGCCCGCGGGCGCGTCCGGCGCCGGGAGCGGCAGCGCCTGCACGGCGATCGCCACCTCGACGCGGGACATGATGGCCGCGCCCAGCTCCGGGGACCAGGGCGCGGCCACCTGCCGCAGCGCGGCCCGCTCGGCGACGTCCGGCGCGGTGGGGCGGGCGGCCTGGTCCTTGTCCAGGCACGCGCGCACCAGCTCGGCCAGGTGCGGGTCGACGTCCTCGACCCGGTCCAGCACGTCCGGCTTGGGCTCCTCGAACGCGACGCGGTGCAGCACGTCCACGGTGGTGCCGTCGCCGAACGGGCCGGAGCCGGTGACGGCGAAGGCGAGGACGGAGCCGAGGGCGAAGAGGTCGGAGGAGGTCGCGACCGTCTGGCCGCGGACCTGCTCCGGCGACATGTAGGCGGGGGTGCCGACCTGCTGACCGGTGGTGGTGATGGCGCTGGTGTCGGCGGCCTGGGAGATGCCGAAGTCGATGACGCGGCAGCCGGCCGGGCCGAGGATGACGTTGGACGGCTTGATGTCCCGGTGGACCACCCCGACGCGCTCCATCGCCCCGATGGCCTGGGCGAGTTCGAGCGCGAGACGCCACGCGCCGGTGGCGCCGAGCGGACCGGAGGAGGCGACGGCCTCGGAGAGGCTGGGGCCGGGGATGTACTCGGTGGCCATCCACAGCAGGTCGCCGTCGTAGCCGCTGCCGAGCAGCACCGCGGCCTGCTCGCCGCGCACCCGCGCGAGCGACGCGGACTCGCGCTCGAAGCGGCGCCGGAAGCCCTCGTCCTCGGCGTACTCGGGACGGATCACCTTGACCGCGGCCAGCCCTGACGCGCCGTCGGCGTCACGGCCCAGGTAGATCCGGCCCATACCGCCGCCGCCCAGCACGGCGACGATCGCGTAGGGTCCGACCCGGCGCGGGTCGGTGGCGCGCAGCGGCTTGGCGCCGAGACGGTCCAGACCGACCGAGCTGAACGTCCTGGGATCCGTGAATCCGTCCTGCTGCGTCATGTCCCGTCCCCGTCGGTGTCGATCCGCCCCCTCGGCACCGGGAGGTTACCGCAGTCGCGTGAGAGCACCGACAAAGGTGAGGCCCCCTCAGACGTCACGGGTGACGCCCGAGGGGGCCCTGTCCGGCTCCGGCCGGACTACTTCTTCTTCTCGGCGGCGGCCGCGTTGTCGTCGGTGGACAGCGCGGCGATGAAGGCCTCCTGCGGGACCTCCACGCGGCCGACCATCTTCATGCGCTTCTTGCCTTCCTTCTGCTTCTCCAGCAGCTTCCGCTTGCGGGAGATGTCACCGCCGTAGCACTTGGCGAGGACGTCCTTGCGCATCGCGCGGACGGTCTCACGGGCGATGACGCGGGAGCCGATCGCGGCCTGGATCGGCACCTCGAACTGCTGGCGCGGGATCAGCTTCTGCAGCTTGCCGGCCATCATCACGCCGTAGTTGTACGCCTTGTCGCGGTGGACGATCGCGGAGAAGGCGTCCACCTGCTCGCCCTGGAGCAGGATGTCCACGCGGACCAGGTTGGCGCTCTGCTCGCCGATGGGCTCGTAGTCGAGCGAGGCGTAGCCGCGGGTCTTGGACTTCAGCTGGTCGAAGAAGTCGAAGACGATCTCCGCGAGCGGCAGGTTGTAGCGGATCTCGACGCGGTCCTCGGAGAGGTAGTCCATGCCCTGGAGCGAGCCGCGGCGCGCCTGGCAGAGCTCCATGATCGCGCCGACGAATTCGTTCGGGGCGAGGATGGTGCCGCGCACGATCGGCTCGTAGACCTCAGTGATCTTGCCGCTCGGGAACTCGCTCGGGTTGGTGACGATGTGCTCGGAGCCGTCCTCCATGATCACCCGGTAGACCACGTTCGGGGCGGTGGAGATCAGGTCGAGGTTGAACTCGCGCTCCAGCCGCTCCCGGATGATCTCCAGGTGCAGCAGGCCGAGGAAGCCACAGCGGTAGCCGAAGCCCAGCGCGACCGAGGTCTCCGGCTCGTAGACCAGCGCGGCGTCGTTCAGGCGCAGCTTGTCCAGGGCGTCGCGCAGCAGCGGGTAGTCCGAGCCGTCCAGCGGATACAGGCCCGAGAAGACCATCGGCTTCGGGTCCTTGTAGCCGCCGAGCGCCTCCGTGGCGCCCTTGTGCATCGAGGTGATGGTGTCACCGACTCGGGACTGGCGGACGTCCTTCACACCGGTGATCAGGTAGCCCACCTCGCCGACGCCGAGGCCCTGCGACGGCTTGGGCTCCGGCGAGATGACGCCGATCTCCAGCAGCTCGTGGGTGGCGCCGGTCGACATCATCGCGATGCGCTCGCGCTTGTTGAGCTGGCCGTCGACGACACGGACGTAGGTGACGACACCGCGGTAGGCGTCGTAGACGGAGTCGAAGATCATCGCGCGGGCCGGGGCGTCCTTGACGCCGACCGGGGCCGGGACCTTCTCGACGACCGCGTCCAGGATGTCCTCGACGCCGAGACCGGTCTTCGCGCTGGCGCGCAGCACGTCCGACGGGTCACAGCCGATGATGTGGGCGATCTCCTCCGCGTACTTGTCGGGCTGCGCGGCCGGAAGGTCGATCTTGTTCAGCACCGGGATGATCGTGAGGTCGTTCTCCAGCGCCAGGTAGAGGTTGGCGAGGGTCTGCGCCTCGATGCCCTGCGCGGCGTCGACCACGAGGAGGGTGCCCTCGCAGGCCGCCAGCGAGCGGGAGACCTCGTAGGTGAAGTCCACGTGGCCCGGCGTGTCGATCATGTTCAGGATGTGCGTGGTGCCGGTGCCCGCGCCGGTCAGCGGCGCCCAGGGCAGACGCACGGCCTGCGACTTGATGGTGATCCCGCGCTCGCGCTCGATGTCCATCCGGTCCAGGTACTGGGCGCGCATCTGCCGGGGGTCGACCACGCCGGTGATCTGCAGCATCCGGTCGGCAAGGGTCGACTTGCCGTGGTCGATGTGGGCGATGATGCAGAAGTTGCGGATCAGCGCCGGGTCGGTGTTGCTGGGCTCCGGAACGTTGGACGGGATGGCGGACACTCAGGATCCAGTTCTTCTGATCGGCCGGGAGGTGGTTTTTCCCACCCATCGTCCCATGGCGCGGCGCTGGTGCAGAATCCTGGGCCATGATCATGGAGTCCGCGCTGCTCGACGTCCGCCCCGGCGAGGAGGAGGCCTTCCTCGCGGCATTCACCCAGGCCCGTCCCCTGATCGCCGCCCAGCGGGGGTTCCGCTCGCTGGAGCTGCGGCGCTGCGTGGACGAGGGCCGCGGTTCACGCTTCCTGCTGCTGGTGGAATGGGAACAGCTCACGGACCACACCGAGGGCTTCCGGAAGTCGCCGGAGTACGCGCGGTGGCGCGAGCTCCTGCACCACTTCTACGACCCTTTTCCGCTGGTCGAACACTTCAGCGAATCGGTGGTCTGAACAGGTCTGGTATCGTGGGTCACCGTGTCTGTGCTGTGCCATGCCCTCTAACCTGGCCCGGCTCGGACGCAGTCCCAGAAGAATCAACTCAGACTGAGGCTCATTCGTGGCGAACATCAAGTCCCAGATCAAGCGCATCAAGACCAACGAGAAGGCTCGTCAGCGCAACAAGGCTGTCAAGTCGTCGCTGAAGACCGCCATCCGCAAGACCCGTGAGGCTGTGGAGGCCGGCGACTTCGCGAAGGCCGACGAGCTGGCTCGTGCCGCGTCCCGTGAGCTGGACAAGGCCGTCAGCAAGGGCGTCATCCACAAGAACCAGGCCGCGAACAAGAAGTCCGCGCTGGCCACCAAGGTTGACGCGCTCAAGGCCTGAACTCCTTGATCGACCGCTCGACCGGATGCGTTCCCTCTCAAACGCCCCGGACGAGCCGCACAACCCAGCAGCCCACGCGGCCTGCGTTCGCCACGCGGGTGGGCTGCAGTAGCTGAAGCTGACAGAAGGGCCCCGCTGTTCCGGAAGGAGCAGCGGGGCCCTTCTGCGTCGCCAACACTGCGTCGCCAACACTGCGTCGCCAACTACGTGGCCGCCGGCCGTCGCACCTCGAAGAGGAAGCACCCGAACTCCAGCGCCCGGACGTGCACGAGCGCCACGTCCGGGTCGGCGAAGGCGTCGTCGAAGGCCGCGTCGAACCCGGCCGTGGCATCGGCCGGGATCTCCAGAAGCCGACCGCCCACGATCCGGCCTCGGGCGTCGTAGCGGCGCACGGTCCGGCGGGCGCCCGGGTGGGCGACGGGATACTCCTCGCCAGAGGTCGTCTCGCCACTGCTCGTCCCACCGGGGGTGGCCCCGCCGCAGTCGTCGGCGTGGATGAAGATCGGACCCTGCTCGTCGTACGCGCCCGGGTCGGCGCCCGTCGCGGCGGCCCAGCGACGCAGCGGGGCGTAGGACACCAGGGCGATGCGCTCGCCGGCCGTGACGGGGTTCAGGCAGCAGCGCAGCAGGGAGCCCGCTTCGTCGGCAGTCGCGTCGTACGGGGTGCAGGGCCGGGCCGCGTCGTCGGCCGTTCGCAGTTCCTTGACGGCGGCCGGGTCGATGGGGAGAACTGGGTACCTGGTCATGCGCCCATGCTGGCCCGCCGCATGCGGAGGCTGCTGGCAGGAAACGGACGTCGCGCTCGTGCGACGGGGACGTGCGCTACCGCGCCCGGGCCGCCTGGGCGACAGCGACGACGCACTGCTCCAGCGCGTACGCCGGGTCGCCGGAGCCGCCCTTGACCGCGGCGTCCGCCTCGGCGATGGCGCGCAGCGCGGCGGCGACGCCGTCGCCGGACCAGCCGCGCACCTGCTGGCGCACCCGGTCGATCTTCCACGGCGGCATGCCGAGCTCGCGGGCGAGGTCGGCGGGGCGGAGGCCGCGGTCCGCGGTGGCGACGCGGCCGATCGCGCGGACGCCGGAGGCGAGGGCGAAGACGATGCCGGTGGGCTTCTCCCCCACGGCCAGGGCCCAGCGCAGCTGGCCCAGCGCGTCGGCGGTGCGCCCCGCGACCGCCAGGTCGGCGACCTGGAAGCCCGTCGACTCCGCGCGGCCGGTGTAGTACCGGGCGACGACCGTCTCGTCGATGGTGCCCTCGGTGTCCGCGGCCAGCTGGCTCGCGGCGCTCGCCAGCTCACGGAGATCCCCGCCCACCGCGTCCAGCAGGGCACGGCAGGCGTCCTCGCTGGCCGAACGGCCGGCCCCGCGGAACTCCGCACGGACGAAGGCGAGCTTCTCCGTGGGCTTGGTCAGCTTCGGGCACGCGACCTCGCGCGCACCGGCCTTCTTGCCCGCCTCCAGCAGCGCCTTGCCCTTCGCGCCGCCGGCGTGGACGAGCAGGAGCATCACGTCGGGGGCCGGATCCTCGATGTAGGCCTTGAGCTCCTTGACCACGTCCGCCCCGGCGTCCTGCGCGGCGCGCACGACGATGACCTTCCGCTCGGAGAAGAGCGAAGGGCTCGTCAGTTCGCTGAGCATGCCGGGCTGCAGCGCGCCGGGCAGGAGATCGCGGACGTCGGTGTCCGGATCGTCGGCCCGCGCGGCGGCGACCGTCTGCGCCACGGCACGGTCGAGCAGCAGCTCCTCCTGCCCGACGATGAGGGTCAGCGGGGAGAGCAGATCTTCGGAGGGTTTCCTGGCCATCGCGAACCACCCTATCCGCCACGACCGACAGCGCGGCACGACCGGCAGCGGGGCACGACAAACAGCGGGGAGCACGTCGGCCGGCTCCCCGCCGAAGGGGTGGGTGCAGATGTCGGCTCAGGCTCGAGAGGTTGGCTCAGGGGTGGGTCGTCAGGAAGGACGAGGCCCAGACGACGTCGTCGCACTCGGCGAAGGTGCCGTCCGCCGGCCCGACCTGGATGCCGCCGTTGCCGAAGCCGACGACCAGCGACGGGGCGGACGTGGGGGTGGCGCCGGAGGCGCAGTAGCCGTCCGCCTCGCCCATCACCACGCGGAAGCTCAGCTTCAGCCAGGCGCTCTGGCCGGGAGCCAGACGCACCGCGTGCGCGGCACCGCTCGGGGTGACCTTCAGCGGCCGGTTGTGCGTGGGATCACCCTCGCCGGCCACCGCGACGGTCGGGAAGCCCTTCAGCTCGCAGGCGCTGTGCCCGCTGTTGGTCAGCTTGACGTCCTCGTCGTAGGTCGAGGTGGCGGCGTTCGAGGGCTGCGGCTGCGCGGGCGCGGCCGTCAGGTTCTCGGGCGCGCAGCGGACGAGGTCCACGGGAACCGTGCTCGCACCGGTACGGGTCGCGGTCGGCGTGGCGACCGGCGCGCCGGTGTCGGTCGGCGTCGCCTGCGGCGTCGGCGCCGAGGTCGACGTCGGGGACTGCGAGGCCGCGGGCGCCGCGCCGGTCGGGTCGGCGGAGGCCGCCCCCTGACAGGCGGTCAGCGCCAGGCAGGTGGTGGACAGCAGCGTCATAGCCACGACGGCTCTGCGGGCATTGCGGACAGGACCGAACACGGTGGTACCCCCCACTCGGGAAACGCGGCACGTTCGTGCCGCCACCCGCGATGACGGGCATGCGGTACGTCCGGTTGCGTCCGGATCCGTCTGTTACCGGCGGGTGACATGATCACTACCGCCTGGGGACAGCACAGCTCCGCCCGCTCGACCTGGGGCCGTCACACGCCGATGGTCTGCAGCCCGCCCCACAACGCGAGCACCGTCGCGACCAGCGCGAGCGGCACGGTCAGCAGCCCGAGCCGGGTGAACTCACCCAACTCCACCTCCGTGTCGTGTTCGCCCATGATGCGCCGCCACAGCAGCGTGGCGAGGGAGCCCGCGTAGGTCAGATTGGGGCCGATGTTCACGCCCAGCAGGACCGCGAGCACCGCGCCGGGGCCGGTGGGGGCGGTGAGCGGGACCAGGACGAGGGTGGCGGGCAGGTTGTTGATGACGTTCGCGAGCAGCGCCGCGAGCGCGGCGATGCCCAGGAGCGCAGGCAGTGAGGTCCCGCCCGGGACGAGGTGGGCCAAGGCCGCCGACATCCCGTTGTCGACCACGGCCTGCACGACGATACCGAGGCCCAGCACGAAGGCCAGGAAGGGCAGGGCGGCCGAGCGGACGATCGCCCGCGGTGTGGTGTGGCGGCGCACCAGCGCACGCACGGCCATGACGGCGGCTCCGGCCGCCGCCGCCCACACGGGGTTGACCCCGAGGACGGAGGTGAGGACGAAGCCGGCGAGCGTGCAGGCGACCGTGACGAGCGCGAACAGGGGCAGCTCCCGGGCCGGTCCGGGGTCCGTCGCCGCCGCGCCCGCGTCGAGGTCGGCGGCGAAGAAGCGGCGCAGCACCGCGTACTCGACGGCGATCGCGACCAGCCAGGGCAGCGCCATCAACGCGGTGAAGCGGGTGAAGCTGAGACCGGCCGCGGTGAAGGCGAGCAGGTTGGTCAGGTTGGAGACCGGCAGGAGCAGCGAAGCGGAGTTCGACAGGTGTGCGCAGGCATAGACGTGCGGCTTGGGACGTGCCTCGAGGCGTGCGGTGGTGGCGAAGACCACGGGAGTCAGCAGCACGACCGTCGCGTCCAGGCTGAGCACGGCTGTGGTGACCGAGGCGAAGGCGAAGACCTGGACAAACAGGCGACGCGGCCGCCCCGCGGCGCTGCGCGCCATCCAGGCGCCGCAGGCCTCGAAGAGGCCCTCGTCGGCGCAGAGCTGCGCCAGCACCAGCACGGCGGCGAGGAACCCGATGACCGGCCCCAGACGCGACGCCTCGGACAGGGCGTGCGCGGGCGTCACCGCGCCGAACGCGACGAGCAGCCCGGCGGCGGGCACCGCGGCGACGGCCTCCGGCCAGCCGAAGGGCCGCACGACGGCGCAGACGAGCACGACCGCGAGGAGCAGGATCGACACGGTCTCGGCTACGGGCGTGCTCAGTGCGGGGCTCCTCAGGTGTTCAGGGTCGCGGCTCGGGGTCGCGTGCACAGCTTTGTGTGCTCAGGGTCGGTTGCGCCGCCCGGGGTACGCAGCGGCGTCGACGTCGGCGTCCCCTCCGCGGCCCTGAGCTGTGCCCCCGACCCTAGCCCCAGCAGCAATCCGCCCCGGCCGGACCCTGGTCCCGGCAGATCCGGGCTAGTAGTCCTCCAGCCAGCCGTCGTACTCGGTGACGAGATCCTGGAGGTCGACGACGGAGAGGGTGTTGGGGAGCGGCGGGTCGAGGACGACGAGCCACTGGGCGTCCTCCGCGTCGTCCTCGCCGGCGAGGGCCTCGCGGTGGAGTTCGGGGTCGGGCAGGCCGGGGTGGGCGCTCTTGAGGCGGGCCGCCAGCTCCTCCGCCGCGTCGCGGTCGGGCAGAACCAGCACGTAGTGGTCGATCTGGTCGCTCGTCGTGGTCACCTGGCCATTATCGGCTCCCCTCCGTGCACCGCGACCGCGAGCGCTCCGTCGAGGGTGAGCACAGCCAGGTCCCCTTGCTGGTCGGTGCGCAGCACCGTGGTGCCGAGCGTGCGGAGCAGGCGCAGCGTCGAGGGCGCCGGATGGCCGTAGCGGTTGCCCTGGCCGACGGAGATCATGGCGAGCCGCGGCCGCAGCGCCTCGATCAGGGCCCGGTCCTGCTTCGCCGAGCCGTGGTGCGCCACCTTGAGGACGTCCACGCGCGCCGCGCCGGGAGCTCCGCCGAGGGCGGCGAGGAGCCGCTGCTGGGCGGCCGGCTCCAGATCACCCAGCAGGGCGAACCGCAGGCCCGGAAGAGTGACCAGGAGCGCGACCGAGGCGTTGTTGGGGCCCGGCGGAACGTAGTCCCCGGAGGGGTCCGGCGGCCACAGCACCTCCCAGTGCAGAACGCCGAGCGTGCGCCGCTCGCCGCGCACGGCGCGGATCAGCGGGACGCCGGCCTCGGCGGTCCACCGGCGGACCCGCGCGTACTCGGCGGGCGGGTCGTCGACCGTCGTGGTCTCGACCGCGCCGACGCGGCGGCCGTGCAGGACCCCGGGCAGACCCTCGACGTGGTCGGCGTGGTCGTGGGTGAGGATCACCAGTGGGAGGGTGGTGACCCCGAGGGCGCGCAGGCAACCGTCGACGACGTGCGGGTCGGGACCGGCGTCGACCAGGATCGCGGTGTCCGGATCGCCGCCCGGTGACAGCACCAGCGCGTCGCCCTGACCCACGTCGCAGGCGACCAGACGCCAGCCGGCCGGCGGCCAGCCCGTGGCGAGCCGGGTGAGCGGAGGCGGCCGCAGCAGGAGGAGCAGCAGGCACAGCGTCAGGAACACGGCGACCAGAGGGCGGCGCAGCCAGGCCGCGGCGGCGACCAGGGCGCACGTGACGGCGACGAGCAGGGCTGCGCCCGGCCAGCCAGCGGGCCAGCCGATCTCCGCGCCGGGCAGGGCGGCGCCGCAGCGGGCCACCTGGATCAGCGCCCAGACGGGGGCCGCTGCCGCCCTGGCGATCCACTGCGCGCCCGTGAGCCAGAGCGGCGCGACGGCGAGCGCGGCGAATCCGAGCACCGTCGCGGGCGCGACGCAGAGCTCCGCAAGGAGGTTGCACGGGACGGCGACGAGGGAGAGCCGCCCGGAGCGCAGCACCAGCAGCGGCCCGCACCAGGCCTGCGCCGCCGCGGCGGCCGCGACCGGCTCGGCGAGACGGGCGGGCCAGCCGTGGGCGCGCAGTGCCTCGGCCCAACGCGGGCCGACGGTGACGAGCCCCGCGGTGGCCAGCGCGGAGAGGGCGAAGCCGTAGGAACGGGCGAGGGCCGGGTCCGCGAGGATCAGCACCAAGGTCGCCCCTGCGAGGGCGGGCAGCGGGCTGGCGCGACGGCCGGTGGCCAGGCCGAGCAGTATCACCAGGCCGGTGGCGGCCGCGCGGAGCACGCTGGGCTCGGGGCGGCACAGCACGACGAATGCGGCCGTCAGCAGTGCGCCCGCGAGGGCCGAGCCGCGCAGCGGCAGCCCGAGGCGGGCGGCGAGGCCGCCGCGTTCCGGGGTGCGGGCGCGGGAGGCGCGGCCGATCAGCAGCACCATCATGATCGACAGGTTCGAGCCGCTGACCGCCGTCAGGTGCGTCAGGTCGGTGGCGACGAACGCCTCGTCGAGGTCGGACGTCATCGCGCTGGTGTCCCCGTCGACGAGCCCGGGGAGGAGGGCCCGCTCGTCCTCGGGCAGCGGCGCGACCGCGCGGCGCAGCCCCGCCCGCAGAGCGCCCGCCGCCCGCTCGACGACGTCGGGCGGCGCGAGCACGCGCGGCTGATCCGTCGTCAGCAGCGACGCGGCGATGTCCGGCGGATCGTCGGCGGTGACCGGACGGGCGCGGACGACGGCGACCACCCTGGTCGACGGCAGCATCCGCAGCCACTCCCCCGCCGCCGAGCCGCGCGCCACCACGCGGACGGGCGTGCCGGTCGCCGTCCCCGCCACGCCGTCGACGACGGCGCGCAGCACCGTGTTCCCGTCCGTGCCGCGACGCTCCGGGTCGGTGACCACGGTCAACCGCACCTCGGCCGGACGGCCCGAGCGGGCCAGCTGCGGCACCGGCCCACGGGTCAGCGCCACCCCGGCCAGCCCGACGGCGAAGGCGGCCGCGGCGGCGCTGAGCAGCAGCGCGGCAATCACCCGCGGCCGCACCCGGCACCGCACCAGCCCGAACCCGACCGCCCCCGCAACACCCGCCGCCCCGAACACCCACCCGGCATGGGCGCCTCGCAGCGGCAGCAACGCAGCGCTCACCCCCCACACCACCACCGCCGGCCCGACCAGCCTCCAATCCGGCGGACGCTCCTCCCCAGCCGCCGGCCCGTCCACGGGTCGGTGACGCCCCGGCCGACCGGAAGGCCGGGCCGGTGGCTCGTTCGCCGAAGGCCTGGGCTGCTCGTCGTGGAGCGTCATGGCCGGAGCTGGGCGCGGAGGTCCTGAAGGCGGCGGTCGCCGAACCCCGGGACGAGGCGGAGCTGGTCGACGGACTGGAAGCCGCCGTGCTGCTCGCGGAACTGGACGATGCGCTGGGCCAGGACCGGGCCGATGCCCGGGAGCGCGTCGAGTTGGGCCTCGGTGGCCGAGCTGAGGCTGAGCGGGCCGGAGGCGTGGGCCGTGCCGCCGGGGCTTTGGGCCGGGCCGCCGACGATGATCTCCTCCCCGTCGCCGACCTTGCGGGCGAGGTTGAGGCCCGTCAGGTCGGTGCCCGGGAGCGGGCCGCCCGCGGCGTTGAGTGCGTCCTGCACCCGGGAGCCGGGCGGCAGGGTGCGCAGGCCGGGATTGCGCACCTTGCCGGAGACGTCGACCACCAGCTGCGCGATGGCCGTGGTGCTCGGAGCCGGACCGCCGGACGCCGCCCCGGGGCCCGCCCCGGACGAGGGGGACGCCGCCCCCACCGCGGCCGTCCCCTCCACGGCCGGGGCGGGGACGGCGACCGGCTCGGGACGGCCCGCCCAGAAGTGCTGGACGCCGTAGCCGAGGGCCAGCACGAGCAGCACGGCCAGCCCGAGCAGCGCCCGACGATCGAGGTCCCAGCGCTCCTTCAGCGCGAGCGCGAGGGAAGAGGCGAGCGGCGCTCGCGACCGCGGCGGGTCCGGCGCGGCCAGCGGCAGCACGGACGTCGCCCCGGCCACCGGAACCGGTACGGGCACCGGCACCGGCACCGGCACCGGCGAGGGAGGAGGCACGGGCGACGGACTCGCGGCGGAAGCCGAGCCTGAGACCGGGACCGGGACCGCGGGAAAGGCGTCCCGGGGACCGAAGAGGGTGTCGACGCGGTGGCGTACCAGGGCCGTCGTCGCCTCGCGACGGGCCCGGGCCGCAGGGGTGAAGGCGGTTCGCATGCGCCCGACGTTAGGAGCCGTCGTGCACAGACGTCCCGGACGACCTGACGGACTGTGGAAAACCCGGCCCTGTGGAAAACCCGCTCACCCGAACGAGCTACTCGACCGGGTCCTCCGGCACGAAGCAGATCGCGCAGTGACGGCAGAACATCTGCCGTTCCCAGGTGTCCCGGGCCCTGCGGGCCTCGTCGACGCCGCGCGAGACGACCATCCCGACGACACCTGCCGTCAGCAGGAGCATCAGGCCCAGCACGACCGCGTGGTCGATCACGAAGAACGCGCCGACGACGCCGACGAGCAGCGGTGCGCCGTAGCTCGCGGTGCGCCCGGCGGGCGGCGCGAACGAGGACTTGAGGGCGCTGCCGTCGGGCAGGGCCAGGTAGTAGTGGTCGAGCTTGACGACCTGTTCGGCCATCCCGCAGTCAGGGCAGACGAACGCCATGGCCCTCTCCTCCCCGCATGCCCCTTGTGTCCCAAAGGGCGCAGTTGCCGGGAGGATGCCCGCGCTGGCGCGGGTCAATCCACGTCGTGCACGCAGCACCTGAGCGACCCGGGAGCGTGCCTCAGCGCGGGGAGACCACGACGGCCAGCAGCCCGGGCCCGGCGTGCGCGCCGATGACCGCGCCCACCTCTGAGACGACGAGCTCGCCGAGCTGCGGAACCTGCTCCCGCAGCCGCTCGGCGAGGGCCTGCGCCCGGTCGGGGGCGGCGAGGTGGTGGACCGCCAGATCCACCTCGTGCGCGCCTGCATGGGCGACGGCGAGCTCCTCCAGACGGGCGATGGCCCGGCCCGCGGTGCGGACCTTCTCCAGCGGCTGGATCTGACCGTCCGCCAGGTGCAGCAGCGGCTTGACGGCGAGCGCGGAGCCGAGCATGGCCCGCGCCGCGCCGATGCGCCCGCCCCGGCGAAGGTACTCCAGGGTGTCGACGTAGAAGAGGCCCGCGGTGCCCTTGGCGCGGGCGGTGGCCGCCTCGACGGCCTGGTCGGCGGTGCCGCCGCTGCGGGCGGTCGCGGCGGCGGCGAGGACGCAGTAGCCGAGCGCCATGCCGACCATGCGGGTGTCGACGACGCGCACCGGAAGCGGCGCCTCCTCGGCGGCGAGCAGCGCCGCCTCGTAGGTGCCGGAGAGCGCGGCGGAGATGTGCAGCGAGACGACCTCGCTCGCGCCCGCCTCCGCGGCATCGCGGTACGCCGCCGCGAACGCCTCGGGGTTGGGGCGGGAGGTGGTGACCGGCGCCCTGCGCTGCAGCGCGGCGGCGACCTCGGCCGGAGAGATCTCGGTCCCCTCGGCCAGGACCTGGTCGCCGATGACCACGCTGAGCGGGACGACGGAGATCCCGTAGCGGGCCACCGCCTCCTCCGGAAGATACGCGGTGGAGTCGGTGAGGATGGCGACGGACATGGCCTGGAGGTTACCTGCCGGAAGACCGGAAGGGACAGGCGGACCCGTCCCTTCCGGTCTCAGTTCTTCATCGGTCTCTTCGTCGTCTGGTTCGTCGGTGCGGGACGCTCAGATGACGATGTTGACCAGCTTCGGGGCGCGCACGATCACCTTGCGCACCTCGGCCCCGCCCAGCGCGGCCACGACCGCAGGGTCGGCCAGCGCCAGCGTCTCCAGCTCGGCGTCGCCGATGGCCGGCGGCACCTCCAGGCGGGCGCGGACCTTGCCCTTGATCTGCACGACGCAGGTCACCGAGTCCTCGACCAGGTACGCCGGGTCGGCCTCGGGCAGCTGGGCGTGGGTCAGCGACTCCTCGTGGCCCAGCTTCTCCCACAGCTCCTCGGCGATGTGCGGGGCCAGCGGGGCGACCAGCAGCACCGCCTGCTCGGCGACCACACGCGGCGTGGAACCGCGCTTGACCAGGAAGTTGTTCAGCTCCGTGGCCTTGGCGACCGCCGTGTTGAAGCGCAGGGCCGTCATGTCGGTGCGGACACCGTCGATCGCGCGGTGCAGCGCGCGCAGCGTCTCCTCGTCCGGCGTCTCGTCGGTGACGACGACCTCGCCGGTCTCCTCGTCGACGATGGTGCGCCACAGGCGCTGCAGGAAGCGGAAGGAGCCGACGACGGCGCGGGTGTCCCAGGGACGGGAGACGTCCAGCGGGCCCATCGCCATCTCGTACAGGCGCAGCGTGTCGACGCTGTACTCGCCGGTGACCTCCTCCGGCGCGACGACGTTCTTCAGCGACTTGCCGATCTTGCCGATCTCGCGGCTGACCGGCTTGCCCTCGAAGTACCAGACGCCGTCGCGCTCCTCGACCTCGGCGGCCGGAACCGGGAAGCCGCGCTCGTCACGGTAGACGTAGGCCTGGATCATGCCCTGGTTGAACAGCTTGTGGAACGGCTCGCAGGAGCTGACATGGCCCAGGTCGAACAGCACCTTGTGCCAGAAGCGCGCGTACAGCAGGTGCAGCACGGCGTGCTCGGCGCCGCCGACGTACAGGTCGACCCCACCGGCCTTGTTGGCCTCGGTCGGGCCCATCCAGTAGGCCTCGTTGACCGGGTTGACGACCTCGGTGTCGTCCTCCGGGTCGACGTAGCGCAGCTCGTACCAGCACGAGCCGGCCCAGTTGGGCATGGTGTTGGTCTCGCGGCGGTACTGCTTCGGCCCGTCGCCCAGGTCCAGGGTGACGTTGACCCACTCCTCGGCGCGCGACAGCGGCGTCTCGGGCTGGGTGTCCGCGTCGTCCGGGTCGAAGGTGCGCGGCGAGTAGTCCTCGATCTCGGGCAGCTCGACCGGCAGCATCGACTGCGGCAGCGAGTGCGCGACGCCGTCCTCGTCGTAGACGATCGGGAACGGCTCGCCCCAGTACCGCTGACGGCTGAACAGCCAGTCGCGCAGCTTGTAGTTGACGGTGCTCTCGCCGATGCCCTGGGAGGCCAGCCAGTCGGTGATGGCCTTCTTGGCGTCGACGACGCCCAGGCCGTCCAGCGAGACGAAGTCGTTCTTGGAGTTGACGATGGCGGCGTCGTAGGAGTCGAAGGACTCGTCCCACGTCGACGGGTCGGTGCCGCGGTCGTCGGACGGCTGGACGACGCAGCGCATCGGCAGCTGGAAGGCGCGCGCGAAGGCGAAGTCGCGGCTGTCGTGCGCCGGGACGGCCATGATCGCGCCGGTGCCGTAGCCCATCAGCACGTAGTCGGCGATGAAGACCGGCACCAGCTCGCCGCTGACCGGGTTGACCGCGTAGGTGCCGGTGAAGACGCCGGTCTTGGTCTTGGCGTCGGCCTGGCGCTCGATGTCCGTCTTGGCCGCGGCCTGGCGGCGGTACTCCGCCACCGCCTCGGCGGGCGTGGCGTAGCCGCCGGTCCACTCCGCGGGCAGATCCGCGGACGGCCAGGCGGCGGGCACGATCGACTCGACCAGCTCGTGCTCGGGCGCCAGCACCATGTAGGTGGCGCCGAACAGCGTGTCCGGGCGGGTGGTGAAAACGGTGATCGCCGCCTCACCGTCCCCGGCCTCGGTGGTGTGCACCCTGAAGTCGACCTTGGCGCCCTCGGACCGGCCGATCCAGTTGCGCTGCTGCAGCTTGATGGCCTCGGGCCAGTCCAGCAGGTCCAGGTCGTCGATCAGGCGGTCCGCGTAGGCGGTGATCCGCATCATCCACTGGCGCAGGTTGGCCTTGAAGACGGGGAAGTTGCCGCGCTCGGAGCGGCCGTCGGCGGTGACCTCCTCGTTGGCCAGCACCGTGCCCAGACCAGGACACCAGTTGACCGGCGCCTGCTTGACGAAGGCCAGGCGGTACTCGCCCAGCACCTCGTCCCGCTCGGCCGGGGTCAGCGCGGACCAGGCGCGGCCGTCCGGGGTCGCCATGGCGCCGGACTCGAACTTCGCGATCAGCTCGGAGATCGGGCGGGCGGCCTGGACGGACGGATCGAACCAGGAGTTGAAGATCTGCAGGAAGATCCACTGGGTCCACTTGTAGTACGACGGGTCGATCGTGGAGATCGAGCGCCGCAGGTCGTGGCCCAGGCCCAGACTGCGCAGCTGCTCCCGGTACTTGGCGATGTTGGCCTCGGTGGTCACCCGCGGGTGGGTGCCGGTCTGCACCGCGTACTGCTCGGCGGGCAGGCCGAAGGCGTCGAAGCCCATCGTGTGCAGCACGTTGAAGCCGGTCATCCGCAGGTGGCGGGCGTACACGTCGGTCGCGATGTACCCCAGCGGGTGACCGACGTGCAGGCCGGCGCCCGACGGGTACGGGAACATGTCCATGATGAACGCGTGCGGCTTCTCGACTTCGCCGGCAGCGTGGGCCTCCGCGAGCGGTCCGACCGGGTTCGGGGCGGCGAAGACGCCGTCCTTCTCCCAGCGGTCCTGCCAGCGGGCCTCGATCTGCGCCGCCAGGGCGTGGGTGTACCGGTACGGAGCGGCCGCAGCCGCCTCGGAGGTGCTCTCGCTCATCGTCCTCAGACTCCAGGGGTGCCAGCTCGGAAGTGTGTCTTTGCGCCGGAAAACGAAAAAACCCCTCGTGCAGGAGGGGTCGCCACGCTGACTCCGGCCATCGTGGCTTCGAGCAGGCCGGTCCTTGTCAGCGCGGCCGGCTAAGGAGCAGGCGCGCAGTTCGCATGGCGCAAGGGTAGCAGCACGGTCAGTTGCACCCTCCAGGGGCGCGGGGCTGTACCAACCTGCGGCTCCGCCGCGCGGGCGCGACAAGCCACCAAGTCAGCAGAGCCCAGCGCCCCTGACGGCCCTAGCGGGCCGTCATCGCGCGCCGCCGTTCGGCTTGTACGACGTGATGTAGCCCGCCGAGGGCGAGCCGACGCCCGTGACGTCGTCGTAGCCCTGCGTCGCCTGGAGGGAGGAGTCCTCGCCGAGGGTGCGCAGGGTCGTCACCGTGCCGCTGGTGGCGTCCACGTTGTTGGTGTAGTCCACGCGCACCTCCGCCAGCTGCACGCTGCTGCCGTACGGGTGATCCGTGACGTCGTGGAGCGCCTGCGTGCCGTACCGGTCGTAGATCGCCGGGTCGGCGAAACCGAGCGGGCCGCCGGCCGCCTGCTGGGCGAGGGCCTGGATGCCGGCGATCACCGGGGCCGCGAGGCTCGTGCCGCCGACGCGGTACTCGCTGTACGCCGTCGTGCCGTTGGGGAAGGACTGGGTCTGACCGACGAGGAAGCCGGTGCTGGAGTCGGCGACGGCCGCGATGTCCGGGACGACCCGGTGCTTCGCGCCCGAGAAGTCCGCCAGCGTGCCCGGGACGACCGGGGCCTGGTAGCTCGGCTGGGCGACGCGCGAACTCGTGCCGCCGCCCGCGCCCGCGAGGAACGCGCCGGGCAGGGAGGTCCAGGCGGTGCCGGAGGACGCGAGCGGCGCCTTGTCCGTGCCCCAGCCGGTCTCGAAGAGGTACTGGCCGTCGGCGCCGATGCCGAGGGACGTGCCGCCGACCGCGGTCACCCACGGGTTGGAGGCGGGCATGTCGGTCTGCTTCGAGCCGGTCGCGGCCTTCTCGTCGCCGCCGTCCCCGCTGGAGAAGTAGTAGCCGATGCCCTCGAGCGCGCCGGTGGTGAAGATCTTGTCGTAGACGGGATCCATCGCGGGGTCGCTGGCGAGCTCCGGCTCGCCCCAGCTGTTACTGACGATGTCGGCGAGGTGACCGTCGTTGATCTTGTTGAGCGCGTCGATCAGGTCGGTGTCGCCGCAGGACGCCGCGCCGACATAGGTGAGCGTCGCGGCCGGGGCCATCGCGTGGGCGGCCTCCAGGTCGAGTGTCTGCTCGCCGTACCAGCCGCTGGCGCCGCAGCCGTCGGGGGCGGTGACGGAGGGGTTCTCGGTGTGCGTCCACACCGGGGCGTCGACGCGGGTGAGCTGGCCCGCCGCGTAGGGAGCGTCGCCGTGCGCGGAGGCGTACCGGGTCAGGTCGCCTTCGAGGGTCGGCGAGTCGTAGGCGTCGACGACGGCGATCCTCGCGCCCGCGCCGGTCAGGCCGGTGGCCGCGGCGCCGTAGGCGGAGCGCAGCTGTGTGCCGGTGTACCCCTTGACCACGTACGGCATCACCTGCCCGTAGGCCTTGGGCAGGGTGCTGGCGGGCTGCTGGCCGTAGTAGTCCGACGTCGGCGGGGCGTTGACGAAGGCGGCGGCCGGGCCGGGCAGGACGTCGCGGCGGCCGTGGTGGGCCTGGTGCGGGGAGGAGTCGAGGCCGGTCACGGAGAGCACGTCGTCGGCGACCGCTGCGGGGACGCTGGTGAGTCCGTCGGGCGCGGTGTAGACGTGACCGTTCTTGCGGTACGCGTGCAGGTGCGCGCCGAAGGCACGGGTCGCGGCGGAGGCGTCGCCCTGGACCACGAGGTAGTGGGCGTTGCTCCCGGTGACCCGGAACCCGGCGCCGGTCAGCCAGGCCGTGACCGCCGCGACCTGCGCCGGGGACGGGTCGAACCGCGCGCGGATCTGGGCGGGTGTCAGAAAGTGGCGGTACCGGCCGGATCGGGGATCGGAGACGGCCATGGCCTCGGCGGCGAGCGTGTGGCGGGCGCGGCCGGCGAGGTAGACCCGGGCGACGACCCTGGAGGCGCCGGGCACGACACCCTGGTCGACGGCCTCGGCGGCCGTCCAGACGGGAGCGGTGCCGGGCAGCGGGACACGGTCCGGGCGGGCGCGGTCGGCGGCGACGGCGCCGCCGGGGAGCGCGGCCGCCGCCGTGAGCCCGGCGCAGAGCAGAGCCGCGGTCAGGGCCAGGAGCCTCCGGGTGGGACGCATGGAAGCAACACCTCTCTCGTCTGCGCGCCGTGTCGGGACGCGATCGAGGGGAGGATGCGCAGCGTGAGGGGCCTCGGAGCAGGAGTGCAGCCGATCGCTCCGATGATCTGCTGATTATTCATCAGATCGGGTTGTTGTCGCGGTCGGACGTGATCATCCCGGCGTGGTCGCCCCGGGGAACGCCGGAGGGCCGATGCCCGTTTCCGGACACCGGCCCTCGAAGCCTGCTGTGGAGCTATGGGGAATTGAACCCCAGACCTCTTGCATGCCATGCAAGCGCTCTACCAACTGAGCTATAGCCCCGTGCGCCTCGCGGCGACGTGCCTAACTGTACACGTTCCCCGAGGGCGTCGACCAATCCGTTTCGCTCACCCCCGGGCCCCGCGCACCGCCCTGACCAGCGCGGCCGCGCCCAGCATCAGCAGGGCCACCACGCCGAGCGTCACCGCCAGCGCCGTGCCGGAGGCGGCCGGCCCCGCCGCCGGGTACCGGACGCGGGACAGGAAGAGCGTGCCGAGCGCGGCCACGCCGACCACCTGGCCCAGCTGGAGGACGGTCACCATGACGCCGCTGGCGTCCGCCGCGTGCTCCGCTGCGACGCTCCCCAGCGCGCGGGCGAACAAGGGGCTGTAGGCGCAGCCGCCCGCGACACCGACGACCAGCAGCGCGGCGCGCTGCGTCCAGGAGACGGCGTGCCCGTCGCGGGCCAGCAGGCCGACCACCGCGAAGGCGGCCGCTCCCACCACGAGGGCGAGCAGCGGGAGTGACCCGTGCAGGCGCTGCGGGAGGCGTCGCCACCACAGACCGGCCACACCGAAGCCCAGCATCGTCGGGGCGACGGTCAGGCCGCTCCGCAGCGCGCTCGCGCCGAGACCGGCCTGGAGGTGCAGGGCGAAGGCGAACGAGAAGCCCGCGACGCCGGTCATCACCAGGAAGATCGCCCCGGCGGCCGGGGCCAGGCCCGGCGCCCGCAGCACCCGCCCGTGGATGAGAGGGTGACCGCCCTTGGCGGCGAGGGCCCGCTCGACCAGCACGAAGGCCGCGAACAGCACCACCCCGGCTGCGAGCAGCGCCCAGCACCAGGCCGGCCATCCCTCGTCGTGGCCGAGCACGAGCGGAGTCACCAGGGCGCCGATGGCCAGCGCCAGCAGCACCAGGCCCGTGAGATCGAGCTGCCGCGTCCGCTCCCCCGCGACGGACGGCAGCAGCCTTCCTCCGACGAGCAGCAGCGCCAGCCCGATCGGCACGTTGACCAGGAACACCGGGCGCCAGCCCCAGCCGAACAGGTCGGCGCTGACCAGGGTGCCGCCCACGACCTGACCGGTGACGCCGCCGACCGCCAGCACCGCCGAGTAGACGCCGAGCGCGCGCACCCGGGCCGGGCCGGTGAAGGTGCGCTGGATCAGGCTCATCACCTGCGGCACCATCAGCGCCGAGCCGACGCCCTGGACCAGCCGGAAGCCGATCAGCACGCCGACCGTCGGGGCCAGGCCGCAGGCCAGCGAGGCGGCGGTGAACAGGGCCAGACCGGCCAGGAAGAGGCGGGTGAAGCCGTGCCGCTCGCCCAGCCGCGCGCCGGTGATCAGCAGCACCGCGTAGGCGATGCCGTAGCCGGCGATGACCAGTTGCAGCCCGGCCCCGGAGGCGTGCAGGTCGAGCCGGATGCTGGGGACGGCGACGTTGACGACGGTGACGTCGAGCAGGGCCATGAACTGGCCGGTGAGCACCAGGCCGAGCAGCAGGCCCGGTCTGGTCGCAGCCGAGCGGGCGGAGCGGGCGGCCGGGAGCGGGGTGACGGGAACCGGGGTGACGGGGAGCGGGGTGGCGGAGCGGGGTGCGCGCTCGGCGACGGCCCGGCCGGTCCGGTCCGCGACGCGCTCGTGCTGAGAGGTCGTCATGGGTCAACCCTCCCGGCTGCGGAAGCACCGTGGAGAGAGCCCGGCGATGCTGGTACCGGGGGTACCAGGCGGGCCCCGGAGTTGTCGGACCCGTCCGGCACGATGGGGGCATGACGACCGTCACGCTCGACCGCCGTGGGCAGCTCGCCGAGTTCCTCAAGACCCGCCGCGCACGGGTCACTCCCGAGCAGGTGGGTCTCGCGCCCGGCCTGCGGCGCCGCACACCGGGCCTGCGACGTGAGGAGGTGGCGCAGCTCGCCGGTGTCGGGGTCACCTGGTACACCTGGCTCGAACAGGGCCGTCCGATCAACGCCAGCGAGCAGGTGCTCCAGTCGATAGCCCGCACGCTCCTGCTCGACATCGCGGAGCAGGCCCACCTGCTGCGCCTGGCCGGGCTGCGGCCCGCCGTTCCGGATTCGCTGGAGTGCGCCACGCAGCCGCAGGTGCAGGCCATCCTGGACGCGCTGGACCCGCTGCCAGCGGCGATCAGCAGCGCCCGCTACGACATCCTGCGCTGGAACGCCGCCTACGAGACGATCTTCCCGGGCGCAACGCTGACGGACACCTACCGGAACAACTCCTTGTGGGCGGCGGCCGTGGTGCCGGACTGCTGCAGCGCCTTCGTCAACCGGGACGAGGAGCTGCCGCGCATGGTCGCGGTGCTGCGTTCCAACTACGCCGAGCACCTCGGCGAGCCCGAGTGGGAGAGGTTCATCGCGGACCTCGTCGAGGCCAGCGAGGACTTCGCCCGGCTCTGGGCGCAGCAGGACGTGGCGCTGCACTCCTCGCGGCTGAAGGTGTTCCGGCACGGCTCGGTCGGCGAGCTGCGGATGACGGCCACGAACCTGCAGGTGCTGGGCATGCCCACGGCCCGCATGGTCGTCTACACCCCGAACGACGACGAGACCCGCGAGCGGATCGCGTTCCTCCAGGCCAACCCGGGTCTGGCGGTCGTGGACCACACCCACTGACCGCCGCGGAAACGCAAGGACCCCCGGCCGGAGCCGGGGGTCCTGATTGTGGAGCTACGGGGAATTGAACCCCGGACCTCTTGCATGCCATGCAAGCGCTCTACCAACTGAGCTACAGCCCCGCGATGTGTCCAGATATCCAGTTGTCCTGCGTGGAGCTACGGGGAATTGAACCCCGGACCTCTTGCATGCCATGCAAGCGCTCTACCAACTGAGCTACAGCCCCTTGCCCTGCTTCGTTCCCGGCCGCTTCCGCGTCCCGCGAACGAAGAAGACTCTAGCGGTTGTGGGGCCGAACTGCGAAATCCGGCCCCACCGCACCCCAGGTCCGTCAGGTGTCGTCGCCCATGACGGGCTCCGGCAGCGTGCCCGCGTTGTGCTCCTCGAGGCGCCAGCCGCGGTAGCCGCGGCCCAGCACCGACCAGCAGCAGTTGGACAGGCCGCCGAGCGCCTCCCAGCTGTGCTCGGGCAGCTCCAGCATCCGGCCGACGGCCATGCGGATCGTGCCGCCGTGGCTCACCACGACGAGGGTGCCCTCGTCCGGCAGGCTCTCCACGGCGTCGAGGACCACGGGGACGGCCCGGTCGGCCACCTCCGTGTGCAGCTCGCCGCCGCCGCGGCGGACCGGCTCGCCCATCTTCCACAGCCGGTACTCCTCGCCGTACTTGGCTTGGATCTCGGCGTTGGTCAGGCCCTGCCAACTGCCGGCGTAGGTCTCCCGCAGGCCGGGGTCGTACTTGACCGGCAGGCCGGTGACCTCGGCGAGCTGCTGGGCCGTGGCCGTGGCGCGCTGCAGGTCCGAGGAGACGATCGCGTGCGGCTTCAGCGCCGCCAGCAGGCGCGCCGCGCGGCGCGCCTGAGCCAGGCCCGTCTCGGTCAGCGGGATGTCCGTGCTGCCCTGGAAACGGCCCTCGAGATTCCACGACGTCTGGCCGTGCCGCCAGAAGACGACACGGCGTCCGCCGGCCCGGCCGCTCAGCGCCGGGCCTTCGCTGCCTCGGCGGCCAGGACCGCCTCCACGTGGGCGAACTCGGCCGGCTGGGCCACGGGCTCGCCGTCGGCCTCGGCGGCCTCCTCGGCGCGCTTGCGGCTGGCCTTGGCGTCCTCCGGCAGCTCGATCTCGGGGCAGTCCTTCCACAGCCGCTCCAGGCTGTAGTAGGCGCGCTCCTCGGAGTGCTGGACGTGGACGACCATGTCCAGGTAGTCGAGCAGGATCCAGCGGCCTTCACGCTCGCCCTCACGGCGGACGGGCTTGACGCCGCACTCCTTGGCGAGACGCTCCTCTACCTCGTCCGCGATGGCCTTGACCTGGCGGTCGTTCGGCGCGGAGGCGAGCACGAAGGCGTCGGTGATGGCCAGGACCTCGCTGACGTCGAAGGCGATGATGTTGTGGGCCAGCTTGTCCGCGGCGGCCTGGGCGGCCGTTGAGACGAGTTCGAGGGCCCGGTCGGTTGCGGTCACAGCATGCTTTCCGTCAGGGGGCAGATGCATCCAGGATCTCACGAACCGCAGACAGGCCGCGAAAGCCTTTCTCTCGCGGCTCTGCTGAGGCCCCGCGCGACCCTCCGCGACCTCGTCCCGTCACACCGCCCGGACCTCGGCCGACCTCAGGCGGCGGCCTTGTAGTCCCGGCCGAGCTCCACCACGAGGTCCACCGAGAGCGGGGAGGTGACTTTTTTCACGACCGAGGCCGGCAGGCCCAGCGTGGCGGCGAGGGCCTTGGCGTCGGCGAGGCGGGTGTCGTCGCCGTACTCGACGACGGAGGTGCCGCGGGTCGCCGCGGTGCTGGTGCCGGGCAGCACCACGTCGCCCGAGTTGGTGATCGCGGCCTGCGCGTACTGGGCCGCCTTCGCGTTGCCGCTGGCGTCGATCACCTGGACGCGGGGCGCCGTCTGACCGCTCTCACTGCTGACCTTGCCCGCGAGCAGCCCGCTGACCATCGTGCCGGCGCCGGTGCCGAGCGTGCCGTTGCCGAGCACCGGGAGCGTCTCGGTCGAGTACGCCCCGCCGCGGGCGTCGGTGGAGAGCTTGGCCAGCAGCGCGCCGAGGGCGTTGTCGCTGAGCGAGGGGTCCTCGACGGCACCCATGTGCGTGATGTTCGAGGCGGCGGCGGTCGGGTCCGTCGGCATGGCGGTGATCAGCGCCTGCAGCATCACGCCGAAGCGGTCGAGCTGGGCCTGGTCGCTCTCGCCCTTGGCCTTGTAGGTCGCGAAGGCCATGGCCGCCGCGCCGTTGACGGCGGTGTTCTGCCCGGGGCTGATCACCTGCTTGCCGTTCAGACTGACCGCGACGTCGGACTTGATGTTCACGCCGCCCAGGATGTCGACCAGGTTCTGCAGGAACGGGGTCTGGATGTTCCAGGTGGCGGAGATGTCCGTGCCGAGCAGGTTGTTGATGCCGGTCCGGGTGCCGTAGGCGCCCATGGAGTCGACCGCGGAGTTCAGCGCCAGCAGCCCGTTGCCGGCGTCCTGGGGGACGCCGAGCGTGCCGGGAAGCAGCAGGGTGACGCCCTTGGCGGGCGAGGGCTCGGAGATCAGCAGCGCGCTGTAGACGTTCTTGTTCAGGTCGTGCAGATGGACCGCGACGACCTCGCGCTTGTTCGCGGCCGGAACGGCGGCCGACGCGCCGGAGCCGATCTTGCCGGTGGCGAAGAGGTAGCCGACCCCGCCGCCGGCCACCAGCACCAGGGCGGCCACCACCGCGACGGCCCGGCTGCGCAGCTTGCGACGCCGCTCGTCACGGCGCTCCCCGCGGGTCTCGGAGAACTTGACCCAGTCGATGACGTCGGTGGACTCCTCGGCGTCGTCGACGAACTCGAACTCCTCCGAGTTGTAATGGGAGTTGGCGCCGGGCGCGACGCTCGGCCCCGCGCCCTTCACGGTCTCGGGTCGCGCCGTGGGCGTCTCCTGACGCGGCGGGCGCTGCCGGGGCGGCGCGGCCTGCGCGGGCGGCTCGGACTCGGCGGCGGGGGGCTGCTCCTGATACGGCTGCTGGTACGCGGCCGAGAACGACTGCTGCGGAGCCTGCTGCGGGACCTGCTGGGGAGCCTGCTGCTGCGGGTGCGCCGGCTGCTGGTACGCCGTCGGCTGCTCCTGCTGGTAGCCGTTCTGCTGCTGGTAGCCCTGCTGCCCGTAGTACGGGTCCTGCGGCTGCTGCTGGTACCCGGCGTAAGGGTCGTACGACGCGGCGTAGGGGTCGTACTCCTGCTGGTACCCGCCATAGGGCTGCGCTTGCGTCTGATGCGGCTGCTGCTGGGCCTGCTGGGCCTCGTACGGCTGCTCGTACGGCTGTTGCTGTTGGTAGCCCTGGCCCTGCCCGTAGGGCTGCTGCGGGGCCTGCTGCTGTTCCTGCGGGGTCTGCGGCTGCTGCCGCGACGGGAAGACCCACTCGCCCGTGTAGGGGTCCTGGTAGGCCTGCTCGTATCCGCCGGGTCCCCTGCGGTCTGCGGTTCCGCTCACGCCGTCCCTATCCCTGTGCCGTCGTCCGTCCCGGCGACCACCTCGGGCACGTACAGGCGGCGCTTGTCGATGTAGCGCACCACGCCGTCCGGGACCAGGTACCAGACAGGTTCGCCCCGGGAGACCCGCTCGCGGCAGTCGGTGGAGGAGATGGCCAGCGCCGGCACCTCCACGAGGGTCGCTCGGCCGTCCGGCAGCCCCGGGTCCGTCAGCGTGTGGCCCGGCCGGGTCACACCGATGAAGTGGGCGAGGTCGAAGAGCTCCTGGGCCTTGCGCCAGGAGAAGATCTGCTCGAGCGCGTCGGCGCCGGTGATGAAGAACAGGTCGGCGTCCGGGTGCAGCGCCTGGAGATCACGCAGGGTGTCGATGGTGTAGGTCGCACCCTCGCGGTCGATGTCGATGCGGCTGACCGAGAACTGCGGGTTCTCGGCCGTCGCGATGACCGTCATCAGATAGCGGTCCTCAGCGGGAGAGACGACCCGTCCGGTCTTCTGCCACGGCTCGCCGGTGGGCACGAAGACCACCTCGTCGAGGTGGAAGAGGCTGGCGACCTCGCTGGCCGCGACCAGGTGGCCGTGGTGGATCGGGTCGAAGGTGCCGCCCATGACGCCGAGCCGCTTCTTCTGCGGCTCGACACCCGCCGGCGCCTCGGCATGCTCTCTCATAGCGGGTCACCCTACGCGATCCGGCCGGGCCACGGCCGTACGGTCCGTGGCCCCGGGCGCTCGACGCGGTGAAGACTCGGCGGTGCTTCTCAGCGGTCCTTGTTGAAGCTGACGGTGACGACCAGGAGCAGCAGCAGGATGAGCAGGGCGCCACCACCGGTGAGCCACGGCTGGAGACTGTTGTGCAGGCCGTTGCCCTCGGCGAGCTGGGCGGCAGCAGCGACGTGAGAGGTCATCTGAGGAGAGACTTTCTGACTCGGTGGCAGGTGGGGCAGGTGGAGCTCATGCTACGCACTCGGCTCAGTCGCGGTAGCCACGCAGCAGCAACCACGCCATGAGCACCACTCCGACGATCGCGGCGATGACGATCCAGCGCAGAAACATGCCCGGACCGCTGCCGTTGGAGATGGCCGCGAGCTGGATCAGCGTCTCGTTGGTGTGCATGGGGTGTCCTTCGAACGGAGAGGTGGCGCCATCCGAGCCTAGTCCTGCCCTTGCGGGAACCCGACACCGCCCCGGAACGTCTCCCCGGGGAGGGGACGAGCAGTAGCGTGACGCGGTAGGACGCAGACAGAGATTCCGTAGCGGTTTCGAGAGTCCACAGGACGGCGGGGGCCGGCGACAGGCCGGGTCCGCCGTCGTTCGGGAGGATGCAGCAGATGACGCAGCAGGGCGACAGCACCAACGTTCCCAGCCGGACGCGCAAGCGGTTCCCCGGCATCTCCACGAGGGCCTGGGAGCACCCGGCCGACCGCTCGGCGCTGGTGGCGCTGCGCAAGCTCAGCGGTTTCGACGACATCCTGAAGAAGCTCGGCGGCTTCGTCTCCGAGCGTGCGGTGCGGCTGATGTTCCTGGCCAGCGCGGTCCGGGCGTCGGAGCGGCAGTTCCCGCAGCTGAACGAGATGGTCCGCGACGCGGCGTACATCCTGGACCTGGAGAAGGTCCCGCCGCTGTACGTCACCCAGGACCCGAAGCCGAACGCCATGTGCATCGGCATGGACTCCCCGGTGATCGTGGTCACCACCTCGCTGGTCGAGCTGCTCGACGAGGAGGAGATACGGGCGGTCATCGGCCACGAGGTCGCGCACGCGATGTCGGGCCACGCGGTCTACCGCACCATGCTGATCATCCTGACCAACCTGGCGCAGCGGATCGCGTTCATCCCGCTGGGCGGGCTGGCGATCATGGGTCTGATCACGGCGCTCAACGAGTGGTTCCGCAAGGCCGAGCTCTCCTGCGACCGTGCCGGTCTGCTGGTCGGCCAGGACCTGCAGGCCTCTATGCGCGGCCTGATGAAGCTGGCCGGCGGCCACCACCTGCACGAGATGAACACCGACGCCTTCCTGGAGCAGGCCGAGGAGTACGACCGGGCGGGCGACCTGCGGGACGGGGTCATAAAGCTGCTGCAGATCCTGCCGCAGTCGCACCCGTTCGCCGCGGTGCGGGTGGCGAAGATCAAGCAGTGGGCGGAGAGTGACGAGTACCGCTCGATCATGGCCGGCGCGTACCCGCGCCGCGAGGACGACGCCAACGCCTCGGTGCGGGAGCAGGCCAAGGCGGCCGCCGACTCCTACGCGCAGAGCTTCAGGGACACCAAGGACCCGCTGATGGGCCTGATCCGCGACATCGCGGGCGGCACCGCGGACCTGAGCGGGAAGCTGCGGGACGTCTTCGCGGGCCGCACCAGCGGCGGGAACGGGAACGGCAACGGAAGCGGCGCCCCGGAGGACGGTCACGACTCCGGCGCCGAGGGCTAGCCAGGGCGGGAACGCAGAAGGGGGCCTGCCCGGACCGACGGTCCGGGCGGGCCCCCTTCGCTTCGGCTGCAGCACCACCGCCCCGGCTGGAGCACCGCCTCGGCTACAGCACCCAGGAGAGCTGGCCGCAGACGGTCCAGGCGGCTCGGCTGTGGTCGAACGGGTCGACCGCGCCCGGCGTGCTGCTCGGGCTGCCGCTCGGGTGCGGGGCCGGCGTGGCCTTCGCGGACGAGGAGCCCTTGGGCTGCGCGCCCGTGCGGCCCTGGGCCGGCTGGACCGGGAAGAGCGGCTGGAGGTAGGCGCTGTTGTCCGCGTCGCAGCTGGTCGCGCCGGCCTGCGTCACCGAGTCGACGACCTGGAGCTTGCCGCCGGTGATGTCGTCCGGGGTAAGCCAGTACGTCAGCGCCCGGCGGACGGCGTAGTAGACCACCGGCTCGGCGGTCGTCGTCGCGGACGAGCCCCCCGAGGCCGACGCCGAGGGGTCGGCCTCGGGCGACGCCGAGGCCGGCTTCACCGGCGAGAGGGCGTAGACGAAGGTGTAGTCGCTGGTGACCTCGAGCGTCCCTGAGTCCAGCTCGTGGTAGGCGACGCTGCCGGGCGCGACCAGCACCTGCTGGGTCGCGAGCTGCACCTTGGCCGGGTCGAACCGCACCATCCAGCCGGTGGCCAGGTGGCGCTGGTCGTTCGTCGGGTGGTCCACGCTCTCGTTGAACTGTTCCGTCTGGCCCGGCGAGATGTACTGGCCGACGTCGTCGGTGTTGCCCCCGGCGAGCACGCCGGGGTCGAGGGACGAGTCCTTGAGGTAGTTCAGGACCACCTGGAGCGCCGCGTAGACCTCGTCGTGGGTGAAGTGGTCGGTGTGCCGCGCGTTGGGCAGGTTGAAGCCCGTCGCACCGATCGGCAGGTACTCCGAGCCGGGCAGCCCGGAGAAGACCGGGTCGTGTCCGACCACCGCGGGCGCGGAGGCAGAGGCAGAGGCGGAGGCAGAGGCCGAGGGGGAGCTTCCGGAGGGAGAACTTCCCGAGGCGGACGGCGAGGGCGTGCCCGACGCCGAACCGGACGCGCCGCCGGACGGCGCTCCGGCGGCGGTGCCCTTCCCCGACGCGGACGCGGAGGCGGAGGCGATCAGACTCGGCGGCAGGTTGACCGGGTTGTGGTCGGTCGGGATCCCGGCCGGGCCTGGCTGGAGCGGGATGATCTGGGTGCTGAGATTGGCGGCCGCGCCGGTGATCGGCGGGGCGTAGGGGTGGCGCACGCCCATGTAGACGGCGGTCGCGAAGGCGAATCCGATCAGCAGCATCAGCGCGAGCGCCTGGCGGGGCAGCCCGCCGCGTCCGCCACGGCGGCGCACCGAGCGGTGCGCACCCGAGAGGCGCTCGCTGGCGGACAGCTCCTGGATCCGGGCAGCCCGAATGAACGACTCGTCGAACACGACGGATCGGAACTCGTCCTCGCCCCCGGCGCCGCCCTCCGGCCCGCCCTCGGGGGGCTCTGTCCGGCCACCCATGCGTCCAGGGTAAAACGCCGGGCGGCGAAGCGGTCAGGCCCGCCCCGCATGTTCTGCCGCGGAAGCTGGATTGACCGTTCGTCACCCGATGAAAAGTCGGGTCATTTGTGGCAAAAGGGACATCTTCCCCGATTCGCGGAGCCCCGCCACGCCTCAACTGTGCGCGAGCACCGTCGCGTCACTCGTCGGGCTGTGCTGGCCTCCGGGAGCTGACGGCGCCGTCGGCGCAGGGCCGCGATGGGTGTTCGGCGCGCCGGAACCACCCGACGCCCGGTAGACCGCGGCCGCGGCCGCCAGCACCGCGACCACTCCTATGACGACGAGCATCACCCGCGCCACCATCCGCTGCCAGCCGCCGACCTGCTCGGCCTCGTAGGGCAGCGGCCGCAACTCCAGCGGCAGGCCGTCCGGGTCCTCGTCCAGCTCGTCCGAGTAGTCGACCACGGGCGTCCTGGCGGGCCCGCTCAGCGCGCGCTCACGCGCCGAGGGCTCGTGCACCAAGGCCGCCCGGACGAAGGCCTCGTCGAACACCACGGCCCCGAACTCCCCGTTCGGTCGGTCGTGGTCGTCGTCACCCGCGCCTTCGACAGCGTCGAAGCCGGGGCCCGAGCCGTCGGACACAGCATCAGCCTAGGGCAGCACACCCGCTTTGTCTGCGCCTTGCGTCCAGTCGGCCCACGTGCCCGAGAAGTGGACAGGCGTGGTCAGCGGCGGATGTGGCCGTCGCCCGTCACGATGTACTTCGTCGACGTCAGCTCCGGCAGACCCATCGGTCCGCGCGCATGCAGCTTCTGCGTCGAGATGCCGATCTCCGCGCCGAAACCGAACTGGCCGCCGTCGGTGAACCGCGTGGACGCGTTGACCGCGACCGTGGTCGAGTCCACCAGCTGCGTGAAGCGGCGCGCGGCGGCCTGAGAGGTCGTCACGATCGCCTCCGTGTGCCCCGAGGTCCACAGCCGGATGTGCGCCACCGCGGCGTCGAGCGAGTCCACGACTCCGGCGGCGATGTCGTAGGAGAGGTACTCCGTCTCCCAGTCCTCCGTGGTCGCCGGCACCACGACGGCCTTGCTGCCCTCGCGCTCCGCGATCGCCCGCACCCGCTCGTCCGCGTGCACCGTCACCCCGGCCTCCGCGAGCGCGGCGAGCGCGAGCGGCACGAAGGCGTCGGCGATGTCCCTGTGCACCAGCAGCGTCTCGGCGGAGTTGCAGACGCTGACGCGCTGGGCCTTGGAGTTGATCAGGATCTCCACGGCCATGGCGAGGTCCGCCTCGGCGTCGACGTACACGTGGCAGTTGCCCGTCCCCGTCTCGATCACCGGCACCGTCGACTGCTCCACGACCGTCCGGATCAGCCCCGCGCCACCGCGCGGGATGAGCACGTCCACCATGCCGCGCGCCCGCATCAGCTCCTGGACGCTCTCGCGGTTCTCCCCCGGCACGAGCTGCACCGCGTCCGCGGGCAGGCCCGCGCCGCCCACCGCGTCGCGGATCACCTCGACGAGCTTGCGGTTCGACGCGATGGCGGAGCTGGAGCCGCGCAGGAGCGCGGCGTTGCCGGACTTCAGGCACAGTGCGGCGGCGTCGACGGTGACGTTGGGACGCGCCTCGTAGATGATCCCGACGACCCCCAGGGGCACCCGCACCTGGCGGACGTCGAGGCCGTTGGGCAGCGTGTAGCCGCGGATGACCTCACCGACCGGGTCGGGCAGCCCCGCGACCCTGCGGACGTCGTCCGCGATCGCGTTGATGCGCTCCCGGGTCAGCGTCAGCCGGTCGATCACGGCCTCGTCCGTCCCGTTCGCCCGCGCACGCTCCACGTCCTCGGCGTTCGCCTCGACGATCTCGCGCGTCCGCACCTGCAGCGCGTCGGCGATGGCGAGCAGCGCGTCGTCCTTCGGCGTCCGCGGCATCGGCGCGAGCGCCGCCGCGGCGGCCTTGGCCCGGTACGCGGCCTGGAGCACCGGCGACTTCGGCAGCGGCGACGGCAGATCGGGCGAAGGGAACTCGACGGAGTGGCTGCTCATACGCACAGCGTACGGCCTTGACCCAGGGCGTCCACGAGGGTTTCCGGTGACTGGGACGGGGGCGTTGCACCACCTCGGGGGCGCAGGGAACTGCGCGAGCAACCACCCACGCAGGCGGAGCCCCGAACGCGCAGCGCCATCCGCACGCCCGTGGTTGCTCGCGCCCACGCGCGCGGAGCCGCACATCAGCACAGCCGCGCGCCCCCCGCGTGCTGCACCTGCCTGCGGGAGCCCCGCGCTCGGCTCAGTACGGGTGTACGCCGCCCAGGAAGGCGGGGGGTTCCGTGTAGCCCTCGGCGATGCGTTGGTGGTAAGTGGGGCGGTCCACGACCTCGAGGCCGACGACCTCCCACGGCGGCAGCCCCGCCGAGACGCGGTGTTCGCCCCAGAGGCGGAGCGCCAGCGCCGCCGCGTCCTGGAGGGTGTCCGCCTGTTCCCAGTAGCGGATCTCCGCGTGGTCCGCGGCGTAGCGGGCCGTGAGGAAGGGCGGGTGCTCATGGGCGAGCTGTTCGAGGCCCTGCTTGAGGGACGGCAGCGGGGTGACCCCGCCGGCGACGTTCAGGACGACGTGCCATATGCGGGCCCGCTGGCCGATCTCCGCCGCGCTGGAGCTCGGGCGCGTGTGCTCGCCGCTGCCGGGCTCCGGCCTGACCGCCTCGCCGGGCGCGGGCGCCTCCCCGCCGCCGGGGATGCTCGTCAGCACCACCCTGCCCTTGCCCACGGGCCCCGCACCCGGACTGCGCCTGTATCCCACCGGCGGCCTCCTGTCGGCGATTCGTCCCCGCGGTCCAAGGGCAGCCGCCACCCGCCTCTCAACCGGTCAGCACGACGAGGTCGTCGCGGTGCACGACCTCCCGCTCGTACGCGGGGCCCAACTCCCGGGCGAGGTCACGCGTCGACCGGCCGAGCAGCCGGGGAAGCTCCCTTGCATCAAAGTTGACCAGTCCTCGCGCGACGATGTGGCCGTTTTCGTCAAGAAGGTCCACCGGATCGCCCGCAGCGAAATCACCCTCAACTCCCGTCACACCGGCCGGGAGCAGGGACGTTCGCCGTTCCACGACCGCCGCTACGGCGCCCGCGTCGAGGGTGACCGCGCCCCGGGGCGAACTGGCGTGCTCCAGCCACAGCAACCGGTCCGCGGCCCGGCGGCCGGTGCGGTGGAAGATCGTTCCGGTGTCGCGGCCCGCGAGGGCGTCCGCCGCGTGGCGCGCGGCGGTGAGCACGACGGGGATGCCCGCGCCGGTGGCGATCCGGGCCGCCTCGACCTTGGTGACCATGCCGCCGGTGCCGACGCCCGCCTTCCCCGCGCTGCCGATCTCGATGCCCGCGAGGTCCTCCGGGCCGTGCACCTCGGCGATCCGGCTGGTGCCGGGCTTGCTCGGGTCGCCGTCGTAGAGGCCGTCCACGTCGGACAGCAGCACCAGCAGGTCCGCGCGGACCAGGTGGGCGACGAGCGCGGCGAGGCGGTCGTTGTCGCCGAAGCGGATCTCCGCGGTGGCCACGGTGTCGTTCTCGTTGACGATCGGCACCGCGCCCATCACCAGCAGCTGCTCCAGCGTGCGGTAGGCGTTGCGGTAGTGCGCGCGGCGGCTGGCGTCGTCGGCGGTGAGCAGGACCTGCCCGACGCGCAGGCCGTAGCGGGCGAAGGAGGCGGTGTAGCGGGCCACCAGCAGGCCCTGGCCGACGCTCGCGGCGGCCTGCTGGCGGGCGAGGTCGGTGGGGCGCTTCTCCAGGCCGAGCGGGGCGAGACCGGCGGCGATGGCGCCGGAGGAGACCAGCACGATCTCGACCGGCTCCTCGGCGGACCCGCGCTCGCGGTTGCCGTGCTCGTGGGCGCGGGCCAGGACGTCGACGAGGGCGTCGACCCGGTCCGCGTCGAGGCCGCCCGAGGCGGTGGTGAGCGACGAGGAGCCCACCTTCACCACGATCCGTCGCGCCCGCAGCACGTCTTCCCGCAGGGTGGTGCCTGTCACGCCGTCGCTCCCGTACGTCCGATGCCAGTCTCACAAGCTGTACTGCGCTTTTTGTAACGACGTGCAATCTACGCGAAGCGGACGGCGTGACTCATCCCGGTTTCAGCCCTCGGAACGATCTTTGAGGATCAGTACTCCTCGTCGTCCGCCTCGATGGCGTTGCGGCTCAGCGGGTCGAAGTGGGCGAACTCCTCGGACGCCGCGTCCGCACGCTTCGCCTCGCGCTCACGGCGGCGGTCGACGGCCGGACGCGGGGCCTCGAAGCGGTGGTCCTCGCCACGGCGGCCGAGCATCTCCGCACCGGCGGCCATCGACGGCTCCCAGTCGAAGACGACGGCGTTCTCGGTGGCACCGATGACGACGGTGTCGCCCTCGCGCGCACCGGCCTTGGCCAGGGCCTCCTCGACGCCGAGGCGGTTGAGCCGGTCCGCGAGGTAGCCCACGGCCTCGTCGTTGTTGAAGTCGGTCTGCTTGACCCAACGCTCCGGCTTGGAGCCGGTGACGCGGTAGAGGTCCTCGGCCTCGTCGTAGACCACCTCGAAGCCCGCGTCGTCCACGGCCTTCGGGCGGATGACGATGCGGGTGGCCTCCTCGACCGGCTTGGCGGCACGCGCCTCGGCGACGATCTTGGCGAGGGCGAAGGTCAGTTCGCGCAGGCCCTTGTGGGCCACGGCGGAGACCTCGAAGACCTGGTAGCCGCGCTCCTCCAGGGAGGGGCGGACGAGGTCGGCCAGGTCCTGGCCGTCCGGGACGTCGATCTTGTTGAGGACGACGACGCGCGGGCGGTCCTCCAGACCGCCGTACTGCTTCAGCTCCTCCTCGATGATGTCGAGGTCGGAGAGCGGGTCGCGGTCGGACTCCAGGGTGGCGGTGTCGAGCACGTGCACCAGCACCGAGCAGCGCTCGACGTGGCGAAGGAACTCCAGACCCAGGCCCCGGCCCTGGCTCGCGCCCGGGATCAGACCCGGCACGTCGGCCATCGTGAAGACGGTCGAGCCGGCAGTCACCACACCGAGGTTGGGGATCAGAGTGGTGAACGGGTAGTCGGCGATCTTCGGCTTGGCGGCGGAGACCACGGAGATCAGCGAGGACTTGCCGGCGCTCGGGTAGCCGACCAGCGCCACGTCCGCGACGGACTTGAGCTCCAGCACGATGTCGGTCGCGTCGCCCGGCTCACCGAGCAGCGCGAAGCCCGGCGCCTTGCGGCGTGCGGAGGCCAGTGCCGCGTTGCCGAGGCCGCCGACGCCGCCTGCGGCGGCGACGTAGGAGGTCCCGTTGCCGATCAGGTCGGCCAGGACGTTGCCGCGCTTGTCCATGACGACGGTGCCGTCCGGAACGTGCAGGACCAGGTCCTCGCCCTCGGCGCCGGTGCGGTTGGCACCCGCGCCCGGCTTGCCGTTGCCGGCCTTGCGGTGGGGGCTGTGGTGGTATTCGAGCAGCGTGGTGACCTGCGGGTCCACCACGAGCGTGACGCTGCCGCCACGGCCGCCGTTGCCGCCGTCCGGGCCGCCCAGCGGCTTGAACTTCTCGCGGTGCACGGAGGCGCAGCCGTGGCCCCCGTTGCCCGCGGCGACGTGCAGCTCGACGCGGTCGACGAAGGTGGTCATGATGCGGGCGCCTCTCGGTTGGCGGGAATCTCTACAGGTGTTCTCAAACACCAAGGGTGGACCGGAATGTTCCGATCCACCCTCAGTGAGGTACTGCTGTGTCCTGCTGTCGGCCTAAGAAGCTCAGGCGACCGGGACGATGTTGACGACCTTGCGGCCACGACGCGTGCCGAACTCGACCGCACCGGCCTGCAGGGCGAACAGCGTGTCGTCGCCGCCACGGCCGACGCCCGCACCCGGGTGGAAGTGGGTGCCACGCTGGCGGACGATGATCTCGCCGGCGTTGACGACCTGACCGCCGAAGCGCTTCACGCCGAGGCGCTGAGCGTTCGAGTCACGACCGTTGCGAGTAGAACTCGCACCCTTCTTGTGAGCCATGTTCCCCTCGCCCCTTACTTCGCCGAGTCGATGCTGGTCACGCGAAGCGCGGTGTGCTGCTGGCGGTGACCCATGCGCTTCTTGTAGCCGGTCTTGTTCTTGTACTTCTGGATGCGGATCTTCTCGCCCTTGGTGTGGTCGACCACCTCGGCGCGGACCTTCACACCCGCCAGGACCCACGGGTCGCTGGTGATCGCGTCACCGTCGACGACCAGGATCGTCGAGAGCTCAACGGTCTCGCCAACCTTGGCGTCGACCTTGTCGGCCTCGAAAACATCGCCGACGGCAACCTTGTGCTGCCGTCCGCCGCTACGCACGATCGCGTACACGTTGAACCCTTCTCGATTCGGTCGGAACCCCTGACGCCAGCCGCACCGGACCGAATATCCGGGGGCCTCTCCTAGGCAGAACGCCCTGGAGGGAGTTGCTCAGAAGCCGGCGCAACCCGCTGATTGCAAAGCACGCCGAGGGTCAAGACTACGGAAGCCCCAGGGCCCGGGTCAAACCGGGCCCCGGGGCTCCGCCGGTGTCATCGGCGCAGCTCGGGGCCGGTGCGCGATGCGCACCGGCCCCGAGGTGTCACTCGTTACTCGGAGGCGGGCTCGGGAGCCGGCTCCGAGGCGGCCGCCTTCTTCGACGTCCGCTTGGCGGCCGTCTTCTTCGCGGCGGTCTTCTTGGCGGCGACCTTCTTGGCCGCCACCTTGCGCGCGGCGCGCTTGCGGGCGGGCGCGGCGGCGGCCTCGGCCGGAGCGGCCTCGGCGTCGCCCTCCTCGATCGACACGTCCTCGATCGGGGCCTCGGCGCCGGCGGGCTCGACCACGACGTCGGCCGGGGCGGCCTCGACGGCCGACTCGCTCGGGATCACGACCACTGCGGGCTCGGCGCCCACCGTCGTCGTGGCCTTACGGACCGCGCGGCGGCGGGTGCGGCCGCGCGAAGCCGGGGCCTCGACCATCGACTCGGCCAGCTCCTCGGCCGCGGCCTGCGCGGCCGCCTCCACGGCGGGGGCGACCGGCGTCGCGACCACGGCCTCGACCGTCAGCGGCCCGGACTCCTCCGCCACCGCGACCACGACCGGCTCGGCCTCGCGGGAGACGACCTCGATCTCCTCGTGCTCGTGGTCCTCGTGCGCATGCTCCTGCTCGTGGACCTCGGCCGCCTCGCCGGCGCCGCCACGGCCGCGACGGCGGCGCTTGGAGCCGCCCTCCTCGGCGTGCTGCGCCTGGCCGCCGACACCCGGCTTGGGGCCGGCGAAGCCCTTGGGCGCGGGCGCGGCCTGGTCCATGTGGACGATGACGCCACGGCCGTTGCAGTGGACGCAGGTCTCGGAGAAGGACTCCAGCAGACCCTGGCCGACCCGCTTGCGGGTCATCTGCACCAGGCCCAGCGAGGTCACCTCGGCCACCTGGTGCTTGGTCCGGTCCCGGCCCAGGCACTCCAGCAGGCGGCGCAGCACCAGGTCGCGGTTGGACTCGAGCACCATGTCGATGAAGTCGATGACGACGATGCCGCCCAGGTCCCGCAGGCGAAGCTGGCGGACGATCTCCTCCGCAGCCTCGATGTTGTTGCGGGTGACCGTCTCCTCCAGGTTGCCGCCCTGGCCGGTGAACTTGCCGGTGTTGACGTCGACGACCACCATGGCCTCGGTCTTGTCGATCACCAGCGACCCGCCGCTGGGCAGCCAGACCTTGCGGTCCAGCGCCTTCATCAGCTGCTCGTCGATCCGGTAGGTCGCGAAGATGTCGACCTCGGAGGTCCACTTCTGCAGACGCGGCGTCAGGTCCGGCGCGACGGACGAGACGTAGTCGTGGATCGTCGTCCACGCGTTCTCGCCGGAGACGATGACCTTGGAGAAGTCCTCGTTGAAGATGTCACGGACCACGCGGACGGTCATGTCCGGCTCGCCGTACAGCAGAACCGGGGCGTTGCCGCTGTTCGCCTTCTTCTGGATGTCCTCCCACTGCTGCTGCAGCCGCTGGACGTCGCGGGTCAGCTCGTCCTCCGAGGCGCCCTCGGCCGCCGTGCGCACGATGACGCCGGCGTCGTCCGGGACGATCTTCTTCAGGATGGACTTGAGGCGCGCGCGCTCGGTGTCGGGCAGCTTGCGGCTGATGCCGGTCATCGAGCCCTCGGGCACGTAGACCAGGTAACGGCCGGGCAGGGAGATCTGGCTGGTCAGGCGGGCGCCCTTGTGGCCGATCGGGTCCTTGGAGACCTGGACCAGCACGGACTGGCCTGACTTCAGCACCGACTCGATCCGGCGCGGGCCGTTCTTCAGCCCGAGCTGGGAGAAGTTGACCTCACCGGCGTAGAGCACGGCGTTGCGGCCCTTGCCGATGTCGACGAACGCGGCCTCCATCGACGGCAGCACGTTCTGCACCTTGCCCAGGTACACGTTGCCGACGTAGGAGGTGGCCTGCTCCTTGTTGACGTAGTGCTCGACGAGGACGTTGTCCTCCAGCACGCCGATCTGGGTGCGCTCGCCGGACTGGCGCACGACCATGACGCGCTCGACCGCCTCGCGGCGGGCCAGGAACTCGGCCTCGGTGATGATCGGCACGCGGCGGCGGCCCTGCTCGCGGCCCTCGCGGCGGCGCTGCTTCTTCGCCTCCAGGCGGGTGGAGCCCTTGATGGACTGCACCTCGTCCGGGTCGAACGGCGCCTCGCCGGACCGGCGGCGCGGCTCGCGCACCTTCACGACCGTGCGCTCGGGGTCGCCCTCGCCCGGCTGCTGCTCGGTCTCGGCACCGCTGTCCCCGCTGCGGCGGCGACGGCGACGACGGCGACGGCTGGAGGCGGAGAGGGCCTCGCCGAGCTCGTCGCCCTCGCCCTCGTCCTCCTCGTCCTCGTGCTCCTCGCCCTCGGCGCCCTCCTCGGCGGCCTCGTGCTCCTCGGTCTCGCCCTCGCCCCGGCGACGGCGACGGCCGCCACGACGGCGACGGCGGGAGGGACGGCCCTCCTCGGCGTGCTGCTCCTCGCGCTCGCCGGACTCGAGCTCCTCCTCGTCCTCCTCGTCCTCGGCCTCCTCGGCCGTCCGGTCGGCGGCGACGAAGACGGGCGAGGAGGCACGGCGACGGCGACGACGGCCGAAGGAGGGCTGGTCGTCCTCTTCCTCCTCGGGCTCCTCCGCCCCGGCGGCCAGCGGCTCGCGGGTCGAGACCTGCTCGAACACGGCGGGCTCGGTCGGCGCGGCAGGCGCCTCGGCCCGGCGCCGGGTACGACGACGACTTGTGGTCTCCTCGGCCGTCTCCTCGACGGCCTCGGTCACCTCCGCCGTCTCCTCGACGGCGGGCGAGGCGGTGGGCGCCTCGGCGCGGCGCCGGGTCCGGCCACGCGGCTCGGCGGCGGTCTCGTCCGGCACCACGAACGCGGCGGCGGGTGCGGCGGGCCGACGCTCGACCGGAGCGGCCTGCTCGGCGGCGGTGGGCGCCTGGAAGACCGGCGGCTGGAACACGGCGGTGGCCGGGCGCACGGCGCGGCGGCGGGTGCGCGGCGCGTGCTCCTCGCCTGCGGCGGGCGTCTCGGCGGCGGG
>NZ_BBPP01000039.1:58130-83148 GCF_000787835.1 Streptacidiphilus melanogenes | reverse complement strand
CCGAGCCGGCCTGCCTCTCCGGTTGGCCGTCCGTCCGTCGTTGCTTCGAACGGCCAACCGGGTGGTTCACCGGCTGCTGGACCGGCCTATCAGGGCAGTGTCCAGTTCTGGGCTCCGGTCCCGTTGCAGGTGTAGAGCTGGAGTTGGGTGCCAGGTGAGGTGGAGGATCCGGGGTCGTCGAGGCACTTGCCGGACTCGGGGTTGATCAGCGAGCTGTTCGCGCCCGGTTTCCACTGCTGCGCGCCTGTGCCGTTGCACGCGTACCACTGGACAAGGGTGCCGTTGGCGGTACCGCTGGACGCGACGTCGAGGCATCCGCCGACCACCTGGACGGTGCCGTCGGGCTCGACTGTCCACTGCTGGGCAGCGGTCCCGTTGCAGCCCCAGATCTGGATCCGGTTGCCGTTGGACGCGGCGCCGTTGTTGTCGTCGGCGCACAGGTTCGACCCGACGCCGGAGACGATCGCCCCGGTCGGCGCGGCACTCGCGGCGGTGAACCCGATCGCGAAGACGTGCAGACCGCCCTTGGAGGTGTCGGAGGGCAGGCGGACGTCGGTGACCGTCTTGCCCGAGGTCAGGGCCACGGGTGCGGTCGCGAAGACGTAGGTCTTCACAGGATCGGTGGAGGCGCCGGCGTGGTTGCGGTAGGTGGTGGTCACTGCGGTGGTGTTGCCGGAGAGCGGCGTGGCCGAGCCGCCGTTCAGCGTCCAGTCGGAGAAGGAGACGGCCACGGACTGACTGGTGCCGTCGGTGTAGTCGACGGTGGCTGTGCCGTTGGAGGGGCCGTTGTTGGACGAGCCGAGGAAGGAGATCGCGCCTGTGCCCGAGATCGGGACGGTCTGGCCGTTGGCGGTGTAGTTGTCAGGCTGTCCTGCTGCGGTTCCGGGCCAGGTGAAGGTTGTTCCGGCAGCGCTGACCGTGGAGCCCGGGTTGACTCCGGCGGCGGACAGGGCGGCGGCGGAGTAGCTGTAGCCGCTTCCGTCGAAGTCGGCCGACGAGGAGGCGGAGTCCGCCGAGATGCCCGTGTTGCTGTAGCCGGGCGCGCCGGGGTAGGAGGGGGGTGCCGCGGATGCGGCGGATGCCCAGGCGGTGTTCGCCGTGGTGCCCAGGGTGAAGGTCAGCGTGCCACCACTGGTGATGCTGCCGGTGGGTGCGGCTGCGCTGTTCCACGGGGAGCCGTTCCAGCTGGCCGACTGGACGTAAGGGGCGTTGTCGGCGGCGCCCACGCCGTTGAGCGTGAGGGTGTTGCCGCTGGGAAGGGTGACCACCGCCTGGGTGAAGAGCGGGCTGCCGAGCGCCAGGTCGGACGTACCGGGTGTCTCCGGGTACATCCCCAGGGCCGACCACACGTACCAGGAACTCATCTCGCCGAGGTCGTCGTTGCCGGCCAGGCCCGAGGGGCTGTCGGTCCAGATCTGGTCCTGGACCTGCCGCACGACCTGCTCGGTGAGGTAGGGCCGGCCGATGTAGTCGTACTCCCAGGGGATGTCCAGGCTGGGCTCGTTGCCGAGATCGGTGTAGCCGTTCGCGCCGGTCAGTGAGGACAGGTCGGTGGTGAGGTAGGTGGCCATCGCCGAGTTGCCGCCCATCGCGGTCGCCAGCCCGTGCACGTTGAACGGCACCATCGGCGTGTACTGCCAGGCGTCGCCCTCGACGAAGTTGCTGCCCGAGGTCGCGGAGAATCCCCCGGTCCACGAGCCCGACTTGTCACGGGGCTGGACGAATCCCGTTCCGGCGTGGAACAGGTTGCGCCAGTCCTGCGCCCGGTTGGCGAAGGCGGTCTGATCCGTGGTGTCGCCGAGCGCGCCGGCCAGGGCCGAGACGGCGAAGTCCGCGGTGTCGTACTCGAGTGTCGTGGAGGCGGGGCCGTAGAAGTTGCAGCAGCCGTAGCTTCCGTCGCTGGGCAGGTAGCCGAGCTGCTCCAGATAGGTCAGGCCGGGCCGGTTGTTGTTGACGTTCGTCGCCTCCGCGACCATGTCGGTGAGCGCGGTCTGACTGTCGAAGGCGGTCGCCCCGAAGGCGTGGTAGTCGGCGAGGATGGCGTCGGCTGGATCTCCGACCATCACGTAGGTCTCGCCGTTGTTCTCGGACCACTTGGGGAACTGTCCGGTCTGTGTGTAGTCGTCGACCATCGACTGGGCGGTGTCCGAGGCGGCCTGCGGGTCGATCAGGGCCTCGAGTTGGGCCTGCGAACGGTAGACGTCCCAGCCGGAGTAGTTGGCGTAGGCGGCGCCGTGGCCCGAGTCGACGACGTGGGTCTTGGAGTCGAAGCCGTAGTACTGGCCGTTGGTGTCGCTGATGACGTTGGGGTGGAGCAGCGAGTGGTAGAGCGCGGTGTAGAAGACCGTCTGCTGGGCGGTCGTGCCGCCCGCGATGGAGACCCGGCCGAGTAGGGAGTTCCATGCCTGCTGGGCGCTGCTCTCCGTCCCGGCGAAGTTCCACCCGGGGTTCTCGGCCGTGCGGTTGGCCACCGCGTTCGCGGTGGAGACGTAGGAGATGCCCACCTTGGCCTGGACGACCTGCGTGCTGGTGGTGTTGAACGTGACGTAGCCGTCCTTGGCGGCCGTCTGCGGAGTGGCGGTGTCGGCCTTCCTCGGTGGGGCGCCGTGGAGGGTCGGGTGGTTCTGCCGCTCGGGCTGACTCTCGCTGGGGCGGACGCCTGCTGTTGGGGGCTCCGTGGCCTTGACTGCCTGGGTGCCGTTGGAAGTGAACGGCTGGTCGAAGACCATGTCGAAGTAGACCGTGTAGCTGTTGCTCGCGCCGCAGAAGGAACCGCTGGTGACCTGTCCGCTCACTTCGTTGTGGTTCACGACGGTGAACTGGGTGTTGGAGTCACTGTTCTGACTGCCAGCCAGTTTGAAGACGAGATTGGCCTGTGCGGTGGCCGGAAAGGTGAAGCGCGCCATGCCGCTGCGGGTGGTGGCGGTGAGTTCCGTCTTGACGCCGTTGCTCAGGGAGACCGTGTAGGAGCCGGGAGAGGCGGACTCGGCGGTGTGGGAGAACCCGTCCGTGGCACTGGTGTCGACAGAGCCGACGGTCGGCAGGACGGGGATGTCACCGGCGGCGCCGCACCCGGGGCCGGCGATGTGGGTGAGGCTGAACCCGGTGATCGAAGAGTCCTTGTACTCGTAGCCGCCGCCGTCCGGCCGTGACGGGGTGTCAGGACTCCACTGCACCATGCCGAACGGCATGTCGGCCCCGGGGAAGTCGTCGGCGGAGTTCGATGTGCCGATGAACGGGTTGACGAGCGAGGCCGGCGCGGTGACCAGCGCCGGACGGGCGTGCTGCGCCGGCCGCGATTGCGCCGACGCGGGGGCGGCGCCGGTCGCCAGCAGCGCCCCGGCCGCCAGCAGGGATAAGGCGCCCCGACGTCTCCCGCTTGGGTGTCCCATCTCTGGAGCTCCCTTCTGGTATGCCAAGCTCATGACATGGCCTGGAGTCTGACAACGTTGTCATTGACAATGAAGTCGTGGGGGGAGCGTGGCCCTACCCGGTCAAACTGTCAAGGCAGCCAACACAACGAGCCCACGGCAACGCCACCGAGACCTGCGCCCGGGTGGCCGCCGACTCTTGTCCGAATCCTTCTTGCCGGGCACAAAAGCGGCCTCTACCAGGGGCTCAATGCCGCACCTGAAGCCGGGTGGGTCACTTGATAACGTTGTCATACTGGACGTGCTCCCCCGCCACGAAGACCGACAGCGTTTGGTCTGCCGCTCAGGCGTCGTTGCTGCGTGGTGATCCGCTGGTGGCTGGGACAGTCTGCGACGCGAACACCGCGGACGGCGAGGGAGAAGAGCCCGTATCGCTTGGAGCGGTGGGTACCTCGACGCATTCACGGCGGTTGAGAACTCCGCAGGCCCCCGGGCCGTCGCCGATTCGGCGACGGCCCGGGGGCCTGGCAGAGGCTCCGTCGACCGGGGCCGGATCCAGCCGATCGGGGCGGCGGCCGTCAGTGCATCGGGAGCTCGATCAGGTCCTCGTTGTCGACGTCCTGGCAGGTGAACAAGCGCAGCTGGTTGCCTGCAGCGTCGCCGCCCCATCCGTTGACGCAGGTGTGCCAGGCGCTCTTGGGCTGGATCTGAGTGCCGCTGCCGGTGGACACGTAGTTGAACAGACCGTCGGGGGTGGTCTCGCAGTTGTACAGGGCGATGTGGTTGCCGGTGTTGTCGCCGCCCTCCCAGTTGTTCATGCACAGGTTGTAGTTCAGGCCCGAGTGGACCTGGAAGTGGGTCGCGTCAACCCACGTGGTGGTCCACATCTGTGCGTCGGTGCCGTTGCAGGTCCACTGCTGGAGCTGCTGGCCGACGACGGCGTTGGAGTTGGGCACGTCCATGCACAGGTCGTTGTTGAACGCGATCGGGGAAGTCGCGCTGCTGGGCAGGGCGCTGGCCGGGTTCGCTCCGAGGCCGGTGGCCAGCAGGGCAGCACCGGTGAGGACAGCGGTGGCGAGCTTCTTACGCATTGGGTTTCCCCCTGGGTAGTGGTGGTGCGGGAGTGGTGGTGCGGATGCAAACCGCCATTGTCGAAAAAGGACGCCTGCCGGGCAGTTACTGCAGAGCGAGACGGGATTCTGGCCCGGGAGTCGCTCTCGACTGCGATCACGTTTCGACCGTCGGCCCTGCCAAGTATCGGACCGCCGGGCTTTCCACTGCGACAAGACGGCGTCTCAATCTGTCCGTGAGACCAATGAGACCGTTCCTGGACAGATTCCAGCTGAGCGTGGGACGCACCGGGGGCGCCGGTCGAGAAAGCCGCCGCAGGCTCCTGAATGGGGGAAGTGGCCCCCAACCATGCCGATCACGTCTCACTGCTGGTTGTGCTGCTGTCTCAATCGGCAGGTCAGGGGCCTGGGACGGCTCATCTGCAACCGTGATGCGGGTGATCGTCGATCTCGGCGGGATCCGAATGCGAAGCTTTGGAGGCGGCGACCCGAGCGGTGCAGGACACGACCGCCACGTCGCCCCCTCTTTCCTCGGAGGAACACCCTTTGAACATCACGTCCACGATGGCGAAAGCCGCGGCTTTCACAGTCACGGCTGTCGCAGCGACAGTCCTTTCATCCGGTGCAGCATTCGCCGGGACCAACGGGCAGCAGATCCAGTTCCACGACCGCCAGCACCTCGCCAATTCCGTACTGCTCCAGGGCTACAACCAGAACGGGCAGTGGGCGCAGGGCTGCTTCCAGACTCCTTACACCGACACCGACATTTCAGGTTGGTGGTGGAAGGGCGAGGTCGAGGTGACCGCCTTCACCCGCAGCGACTGCACCGGCAACGTCGTCATCGACTTCTACACCGACGTGCCCACCGACTGGTCGAGCGACTACTGGTTCGCCAGCGACTGACGCTCACGCGGCCAGGCTCCATGCACATCCAACTCACCCAGGGGGAACCGCCCATGAAACTCAAGTCCAAAGCCGCGAAGATCACGGCCGTCGCCGCCCTCGGCATCGGCGCGACGATCCTCGGCTCCGGTACCGCGTTCGCCGGCAGCAACGGTCAGCAGATCATGTTCCAGGACGACCTGCACGTGGCCAACAGCATCGAGCTGATCGGCTACAACCAGGCCGGCGTCCAGGTCAGCCACTGCGTCAACACGCCGGGCTACCAGACCTGGGTCGGCGGGTACTGGTGGGGCGGCTGGGTGTCGGTCTACGCCCACGCCGGGAGCAACTGCACCGGGAACCAGACCGACGCCTTCACCGCGTACATCCCGTTCAGTCAGTCCGGCGACTGGACGACCGTCTCCGACACCACGGGGACGTCATGAGCATCAAGAGGAAGTTCGCCAGGGGTGCGGCCGTTGCCGCACTGGGAGTCTCCGCTGTCATCGCCGGTTCCGGTGCCGCGTTCGCCGGCACCAACGGGCAGCAGATCGAGTTCTTCGACAACATCGGCAACACCGGCTCGGTCGCGGTCTACGGCACGAACCAGGCAGGCCAGCCGGCCCGCCACTGCTTCGACACCCCTGTCAGCGACAACCGGTTCGGGGGCTGGTGGTGGGAGGGAAGCGTCACCCTCTACGAGTACTCGGGGCCGTGCTCCGGCGGGTACACCACCGGGAGCCTGGTGGAGACGCAGACCGTGAACGTCCCGCAAGCCCAGTCGGGCTCGGACTGGTGGGCCGTCAACAACTACGCCGACTGAGCCTCCTCACATGACCACCCCAGGCGCCCTCGGCCTTCCGCCGGTCGGGGGCGCCTGGGGCGGGGCCGCGGAAGGCCAGTTGTCTGTTGGATGCACCCCACGCAATCGCGCGGGGTGCATCCCGCGTCTCAGGGCCGAGCGCCGTACCTGCGCCGGGAGCTCCACGTCGGTGATGAACCGCCACCCGCGCGCCCGGCTGGCCGGACCCGGCCGTGCAGGATCAGGACAGCCGCTCGCGCTGCCGGACGAGTCGGCCGGTCCGGGTCCGTCGATAGCCTGACGCGATGAATCAACAGGCACGCTCCGAACTGACAATCCTCTTGCTGCTGCGGCACGGTGAGACCGCGTTGACACCCGAGCGGCGGTTCTCCGGAGTCGGCGGCGCCGACCCCGGGCTGTCCGAGGTGGGCCGGTCGCAGGCGGCCCGTGCGGCCGGGTCGACGCTCCTTGTGGCCGCGGGTGTCGAGGCCGTCGTCTGCTCGCCGCTGCGCCGCTGCCGGCAGACCGCCGCGGTCGTCGCCCGTCGACTCGGCCTCGAGGTGGTGGTCGAAGAGGGGCTCAGGGAGGCGGACTTCGGCGACTGGGACGGGCTGACCTCCGCAGAGGTGCAGGAGCGCTTTCCCGAGGATCTGCGCGCGTGGCGCGCCTCGGCCCGGGTGGCCCCCACGGGGAGCGCGGAGAGCTTCGCCGAGGTGGCCCGGCGCGTGGACGCGTTCAAGGACGTGCTGCTGTCGCGGTACCGGGGACAGCGGGTGCTCGCGGTCACGCACGTCGGGGTGGTCAAGGCACTGGTGCAGCTTGCACTGCGGGCGCCGGCCGAGGCGGTGCACGCCATGGAACTCTCCCCGGCCGCCTTCTCGTGCGTCGCATACGCGGGATCGACGCCGTCCCTGCGCCTCTACAACGACACGGCCCACCTGCGCTGATCTGCGACCTGCGCCGACTCGTACGGCGACGGACCAGTTGGCCGGATGATGCCGTGCACGGTTCGGCCAGCCGCGGTTGTGGCGGCGGCCCGGGCGGTGGGCGAGAGTTGATGCGTCAGCGAACGAGGCTGCTGCAAAGAGCACGGGACAGCAGGCGACACACAGCACGCAGCACGCATGTGAAGCCCACCGGCGGCGCGCCACGAGCCGGGCTGTCCGCATCCGTCAACTCGGCCGGGTCCACCTTCTCACACGGAGTCTGTCATGTCCACGATTCTCCAGCTTGCCCGTACGTCGTCCCTCGTCGTCGCCACGGTGATCACCGCCCTGGTCGTCGTCGGCGCGGGGGTCAGGTCCCCCACAGCCTCCGCAGTCACCGCCCAGTCCGCCAACTCCTGCCCGGCGAGCCTGATGTGGGACGCCGCCACGAACTCCTGCCAGTGACCGCCGACGAGCCCCAACCAACGAGAGGACGAGCACCGATGCAGAACACGACCGCCCAGAAGTCCACCGCGCCGCACACGTCCGCGCGGCTGCGAGCGACGGTCCGCGTCCCGATGCACCTCAACAGCGGCGCCAGCGTGACCGCCGAGCTCCACACCTTCGCCGGACTCAGCGACCCGGGGGAGCACATCGCGCTCACCCTCGGCGAGCGCAACAGAACCTCGGAACAGGTCCCGCTGGTCCGGCTCCACTCGGAGTGCCTGACCGGGGACGTCCTCGGATCCGCGCGCTGCGACTGCGGCCCGCAGCTCCAGGAGGCCACCCGGCAGATCGACGCGGAAGGCGGATGCCTGCTCTACCTGCGCCAGGAGGGACGGGGAATCGGGCTCTACAACAAGCTCGACGCCTACGTCCTGCAGGACCGCGGATTCGACACCTACGCCGCCAACGAGGAACTCAACCTGGATCCGGACGCGCGCAACTACCGCGTCGCCGCCGAGATGCTCACCCTGCTCGGCTTCACCTCGATCCGACTGCTGACCAACAACCCGGAGAAGGCCAAGCAGTTGGCGCAGTACGGGATCGACGTGGTCGCCGTGGTGCCGACCGGGGTCTTCGTCACCGAGGACAACCGCTACTACCTCGAGACCAAGGCTCGGGTCACCCGGCACACCCTGGCGCTCAGCGGAATCTAGGGAGCAGAGACATGAAAGCTGTTGTCCTGACCGGCAGTTCACGGGAGCACTCGTACACGGCCGCGCTCGCGTGGGCGCTCGGGGACGCGCTGAGCTCGGCCGGTGTCGAGCCCCGGATCGTCGGCGCGACGGAGGTCGGCGCCGTGCCGTCCGCGGGCTCCGCCTGGCGGCCCGCGGAGGACCTGCTGGCACTGGTGCGGGAGGCGGACGCGGTCGTCCTCGTCTCCCCGGTCTACCACGGGGGGTACTCCGCCCTGCTCAAGGCCGCGTTGGACGGGCTTCCCGGCGACGCCTTCGTCGACAAGCCCGTCGCCGTCGCGGCCAACGGCAGCGGCCCACGCACCGGCAACGTCGTCTGCGAGCAACTGCGGACCGTGGCCAAGGCGATGGGCGGCTGGGTCGTCCCGACCCAGGCGGCCGGCTGTCCGGAGGACTTCCTGCCCGGCGAGGTCCTGCCGCCGCGGGCGTCGCCCGAACTCGGGGAGCGTTGCCGGGCGATCGCCGCGGAGCTGCAGCGGTTCGCCGCCCTCTTCCGTACCCCGGCGGGGGTGTAGCCGATGCCCGCACGACACACCCGGGCCGAGTACGACGGCATGCTCCGGGCCGTCCGGCTGGCCGGGGAACGCCTCGGACGCACCGGCGCCAACCCGACCGTGGGTTGCGTCCTGCTCGACCGCGACCAGCGGGTCGTCGGCGAGGGATGCCACGAACGCGACGGCGAACCGCACGCGGAGATCATGGCGCTGGCGGCCGCCGGCGGCCGCGTGGAGGGCGGCACCGCGCTCGTCACCCTGGAACCGTGCGACCACACCGGTCGCACCGGTCCCTGCACGGCGGCCCTGCGGGCGGCCGGCGTCACGCGCGTCGTCTACGCCGTCGCCGATCCCTTCCCGGCCGCGGCGGGCGGGGCCGCCACCCTGGCCGCGGCCGGCGTCGGCGTGGTCGGCGGCCTGCTGGCGGCCGAGGCGTTCTGGGCCAACCGGTTCTGGCTGACCAACGTCACCCAGGCACGGCCGTGGGTCACCTGGAAGTTCGGCGCCACCCTCGACGGCCGGATCGCGGCCGCCGACGGCACCTCCCGGTGGATCACCTCCGAGGCCGCCCGGACCGACGCGCACCGCCTGCGCGCACTCCACCAGGCGATCCTGGTCGGGGCCGGCACCGTTCGCGCCGACGACCCGCACCTGGGCGTGCGGCACGGCGTCGACGGCCCCGCGCCCACCAGGATCGTGGTGGCGTCGGGACGTACGTCGATCCCGATCGACGCCCGGGTCTTCGACGGCTCCGCCCGCACCGTCCTGGTGCTCCCCGACACGACCGACGCCGGGGACCTCACCGTCCAGGGCAGGAACGTCACCGTGCCGACCGGCGTCGAGGTGCTCCAGGTCAAGGCGACGCCCGGCGGCACGGTCGCGCCGGACGCACTGCTGTCGGGGTTGTTCGACCTCGGTATCCGCTCGGTCCTGCTGGAGGGCGGCCCCGTGACGGCCTCCCGGTTCCTGGCCGCCGGCCGCGTGGACGAGATCGTCGCCTATCTCGCCCCCACCCTCCTCGGCGCGGGCCCGGCCGCCGTGGCGGATCTCGGAGTCCGCACCCTCTCGGACGCGCCCGGGTGGGCGTTCCGCGCCTGTGCGGTCGTCGGTCCGGACCTGCGGGTCTCCGCAACCCCGCACCCCACCGCCGGTCCCTCCACCGATCAGGCGCATCAGGGCTCCGTGCTTGAGGGCCCCACGCGGGAGACGGGACGGTGGCTGCCATGAGGACCGGACTGCTCCTGCCCCTCTACGACGCCCCGTGGCAGCACGACCTGCACCGGCTGCACCAGGTCGCCGAACTCGGCTTCACCGGCGTGTGGACCCGGGACGTGCCCTTGACCGAGAACGACGGGGTGGACCGGGCCGTCGCGGGCGACCCCGTCGCCGACCTCGCCCATGCGATGGGCACCGGTCTGCCCTTCGAGGAGTTCGGAACGGCGATCCTGTGCGCCGGGTACCGGCACCCGCTGAGCATGGCCCGATCGGTGGTGATGCTGCAGCAGATCTCGGGCAACCGGCTGGTGCTCGGGATCGGCGCCGGGTCCAGGTCCAACGTCAACGCCCTCTACGGGCTCGACCGCGAAGGGCGCCGGGAGAACCTCATCCACACCGTGCGCACCCTGGACGACGTGCTCCGCCGCGGTGGGCGTCTCCTGCCGGACACCGTCCGCTTCGAGACGCCACCCAGGTTCCAGGCGCCGCCCATGCTGCTGGCCAGCGGGGACCCGACGGTCCTGACCGAGCTGGCGCCGCTGTTGGACGGTCACATGGTCCCCGGCGCCTCCCCGGAGGCACTCGACGAGACCGGTCCGACAGGCCCGGCCGGGGCGGCCCGCCTGCCGTCGACGATGCAGCTGAGCCTGGCGGTCAACACCGCGGACCGGAGCATGCCGCTCGGCGTCCGCGACCTGGGCCGGATCTCGGTGGTCGAGGTCGGCGCCCTCGGCGTGGGACCGCTGCTGCGGCGGTACGCGGCCTCCGGACTCGACCGTCTCGTCCTCCATCTGCCCTTCGACGACCTGACCGGCCGCCAGCTCACCTGTCTGGCCGCGCATCTGCGTGAGCTGACTGCGGCGGTCCCGGCGGGCGCCGTCGGGGCGAGGCCGCTGGCGGCGGCGACATGACGCCCGCCATCAGCGCAGCGGTCCTGGGCTCCGGGCCGTCGCCGGGCGAACTGCCGGCCGCCGTGCGTGCGTGGCGCGCCGCGGCCGGCACCGGCTCGACGCACCACCTCGTGGTCCGGGCGCCCGCCGCACCGGTGCACCGCCTCGTCGACGAGCTCCGCCGTGCGGTCTCCCGGCGCCCGGACGCGGCCCTTGCGTTCGGCCCCGAAGGACAGTCGTGGAACGGCAGCGCGCTGCCGTTGGCGGCCCTTCGCGGGTGCGCCTGGGCCGCGGCGGTGCCGGATCGGGCCGTGCCCACGCTCGCTCTCGTGCTGCCCTCGCACCGGGCCGCCGAGTTCGCCGAGTTCGCCGAGGACCACCGCGTCGCCGGCACCTCCTACGGTCAGGCGGTCGCGGCGTTCGCGCGCGAGCACGGCGTGGAGGTGCTGGTCGGGGTTCGTGGTCTGCTCGCGCCCCGGCGTCGCCGGGGCGCGTGCCCACGCGTCGCCGGCACCCTGAGGGACGAGGTGTGCCCGCCACCCGGCGTCCTTCCCCGCCTGCTGCGGGGCCGGGCCCACGTCGCCGTCCGGGACGAACGCGACGCCGTCTGGAGGAAGGTCGCGTGGACCGACCACCTGGTGCGCGTCGGCCGGAACTGGCCGGGCGTGGCCCCTGCGGCCGCGTTCGTGGCCATCGCGGACCGTCCGTCCCCGGCTCCGCGCGAGGCGGTGCTCCCGCTGGCGGAGGTCGTCGGCTACGGCATCGCCCTCGGGGCGCTGCTGGAGCAGGCACCGCCGGAGCGTTCGGCCCGCGGTGTCCGCGGCTGTCTGGTCGAGGCCGTACGGGCGGGCGCCGGACCCGTGTCGCCCGGGCAGTGGCCGGAGACGTGGACGCAGGAGCTGGCCGACGTGCTCTGGCGGGCCGTGGGCATCGGCGCCCGCCTGCGGTCCAACCATGGCGTGTCGGACTGCTCCCTTGAGGAGATACGGCAGTCGCCCGAGGTGTCGGCCCCCGGTCGCAGCGGCGACCCTCACTGGCTGTGGGAGTCCGCATGAGCGGGTCGTGGCTCGGCCTGCCCGACATCCGCGGGCACGGACGGGTCCTGCTCGCCGCGGCCGTCGACGCCTTCGGCATCGGGGTGTTCTATCCCCTGTCCTTCCTCTTCCTCCTGCAGCACACCCGCCTGTCCGCCGCGAGCGTCGGTCTGGCGCTGTCCTTGGGGACGATGCTCGCCCTGCCGGTCGGCCCGCTGCTGGGCGGCCCGGTCGACCGCTTCGGCCCCGTCAGGCTGCTGGCGCTCAGCAACCTGGTCGCCGCGACGGCGTTCATGGTGTTCCTGACCGCGCACTCGTTCGCGCTGATCTGCGTCACCGGGTTCCTGGTGATGCTTGCGGACCGCCTGTACTGGGCCAGTTGGCCGGTCTACGTGGCCGAGGTCGCGCAGGGGACCGAGCTCGACCGGTGGTATGCGCTCCTCGGCATGCTCAAGAACGGAGTGGTCGGCGCCGGCGCCCTGGTCTCCTCCGTGGTCCTCGCGGTCAGCGCGCGGAGCAGCGACGTGCTGCTGATGATCGACGCGGCGACGTCGGTGGTGGCGGGCGGTCTGGTCATGTCCCAGCGTCACCGGGCGACCGGCGACGGGGAGCGCGGCGACCGGGAGCCCGACTCCAGGGAGCACGGCGCCGCCGCCGGGGCACAGGGCGTCCGGGTGCTGCGGGACCGCGGGTTCGTCGTGTTCTGCCTGGCGTTCACCGCGATCTCGTTCGGCTGGGCGATCCCCACCATCGCCCTGCCCGCCTACCTCGTCCAGGTGGTGGGCCTGCCGCACTGGCTGCTCAGCGCCGCGTTCGGGGCCAACTGCGTCCTGGTGTTCACCTGCCAGGGCCTGGTGACCCGAGCCCTGTCCGGGGCGCGCCGGACCAGGCTGCTGGCGGCCGGGGCGGGGCTGTTCACCGTCTCGGCGACCCTGATGGTCGCGGCGGCCGAGGTGTCCCGCACCGCCGGGATCGTGGTGGCCTGCGGCTCGGTGCTCTCGGTGACGGCCGCGGAGCTGGTGTGCGCGCCCGCCGTCAACGCCGTGGTGGCCGCCAGCGCGCCACGGGGCTCAGTGGGCCGCTACAACGCGGTCTTCCAGCTGACCTGGACCACCTCGACCGCCGTCGCGCCGGCCCTGTTCGGGGCGCTGTGCCAGCGGGGCGCCGCCGCCCTGTGGGTGGCGGTGGCCGCGCTCATGGCGCTCGGCGCCGTGGGCGCCCTGCGCAGTGAACGCCTGCTGCCGTCGGCGGCCGTCAGGTCGACGAACTCGGCGAACTCGACGAACTCGGCGGAGCCCTCGGGCGAACCGCATTCCGACACGACGTCACCGGCGACGAGCCGGTGAGGACGGGAGACCATCATGACGTCGCTCCGGACGGACGACCCTCGCCGCGTGGCAGTGCTGATCGCCGACGCCCTGGTGATCCACGCGGATCTGGGCGCACGCCACGCCAATCCCTACTACTGGTACCGGCTGCAGCCGGTGACCGAGTCCATCGCCCGCCTCGCCGCCGACGAGTACGCCGCGCCCTGGGCGCCCGCGGCGCGTCGGTTGCTGCAGGCGCCGACGGTCCCGGAACACCACCGCCGTCTGGTCGACGTCCTCACCACCATGGTCGCCCGCTTCCCGGCGCGGATGGGCGAGCTCGCCGACCTGGCATGGCAGGCGACGCACCAGGGGCGCCTGGGCCACCACCTGGGCGCCGACGTCGCCGCAGGCTCGCGCGGCACGCTGCCCCCGGGGACGAGGATCCCGGCGAGGCGGCGCGACGCCGCCGCGGGTCCGACCGCGCAGGTGGTAATCCCGTTCCGGGACCGCGGGGACGCAGGACACCGGCTCCGCAACCTGCTGAGCTGCCTGAACAGCCTGCGCGACCAGGACCCGGTCGACGGCGGGTTCACGGTGACCGTGGTGGAGGCCGACGACTCCCCCCGTTGGCGGGCGGAGATCGAGCCCCTGGCGGACGAGTACCTGTTCGTCCGGCATTCCGGCCCGTTCAACAAGGCGTGGGTGGTCAACGTCGGGGTCGTCCAGTCGGCCTCGCGCGCGGGCACGCTGTGCGTCTTCGACGCGGACCTGCTGCCCGACCGGGGCTTCGTCGCCCGGAACGTCGACCGCTTCCGGCGCCAGGCGGGCGCGGGTGCGGTGCTCCCCTACCGCGACATGCTCTATCTGGACGAGGAGTCGAGCGAGCTCGCCATCGGGACCCGGTGCCTCGACGACGCGCCGGCCCTGGATCCCCGGGCACTGCGCGGCTTCTGGGTACGCCGGCCGGTGGGAGGCTGCGTCTGGCTCCGGCGGGACGTGTTCGATCGCATCCGCGGCATGGACGAGCGGTACGAGGGCTGGGGCGGGGAGGACGTGGACCTCGTCCTGCGGCTCCAGTCGTCGACGGCGCTCTACACCTTCGACGACTTCATGGTCCATCTCCACCACCCGGTGGTCCTGCGACGGCCGGACGAGACGGCGCAGAACGACGAGATCCCGTACATGACCTGGAATCCGACCGAGCCGATCGGACAGGCGGACCGCTACGCCACCCCGGTGGCGACCGCCACGGGACCGGGTACCGAGGGGCCCGGAAAGTCTTTGACAGGGGATCGCATGATGGTCTAGACCTATACCTCGACGTTTTGGTCGTTCGGAACACGGGGGCGTGCATGCAGGCGACGGTCGAACGTGCCCATTTCAGACCCCGCCCCTCCGCCGAGTCCTGACGTGCAGACCGTGCTGCGGGCGTTCGGGCTGACCGGGACGGCAGAACGGGTGTACCTGGCGCTGCTGCGCGGTCCCGCCCTCGCGAGGAACAACGTGGCCGCCGAACTCGGCCTGTCGGAGATCGAGGTGGCGACCGCCTACGACGAGCTCGCACGGCTCTCCCTGCTGAGGTCGTCGTGGGAGGACCCGCTCCTGCTGCGGCCTGTCATCCCGGAACTGGGGCTCAAGGCGCTGCTGGCCAGGAAGCAGGCCGAGCTCGAGGCGCACCGCCACGAACTCGAGCAGTGCCAGGCCGCGTTCGAGGTCGTCCTCGCCGAGAGGGCGTCCACGCGCCGGTACACGCAGGCGGAGGACCTCGTCGGCGTCGACGCCATCCGGGACCGCCTGGCCGAGCTCGGGGCGCGGACCAGGTCCCAGGTCCTCGCCTTCATCCCGGGCGGGGGTCAGAGCGAGGCGGCCCGCGAGGCCAGCCGTCCACTCGACGAGGAGCTGTTGGGGCGTGGCGTCGACGTGCGCACGACGTTCCTCGACTCGGTGCGCAACCACCGGCCGACCACGGAGTACGCCCGTTGGCTGACCGAGCGCGGCGGCCAGGTCCGCACGGTGCCGGAGCTGCCCATGCGCCTCATCATCGTGGATCGGGAGGTCGCGCTGCTGCCACTGGATCCTGACCGCCCCGACGCCGCGACGGTGGTGCAGGGCAAGGGCGTCGTAGCGGCGATGTGCAAGCTGTTCGACCTGGTGTGGGCGGGCGCGGCCCCGCTGGGCGACTCGCGGAGCCGCGACGTCAGCGGTATGTCCAGTCAGCACCTCGCACTGGTCCGGCTCCTCGAACAGGGCGAGACCGACCTGGTGGCCGCTCGCAAGCTCGGTGTGTCCGAGCGCACGGTCCGCCGACTGATCTCGGAGCTGATGGACCTCCTCGGCGCACGCAGCCGCTTCCAGGCCGGCGCCCGCGCCGTGGACGGCGGCTGGCTGCGCTGACGACTCCCCCCTCTGCGGCTACGACGGCCGCAGAGGCGCCGTGCCCGTCGGCCTGGAAGCAGCCCATGTGCGCTGGTGGGCCTTTGACGGGCCCGACGAGGTCGAGAACGGGCTGTGCCTGTGCTCACTGCACCACAAGCTCTTCGACATGGGGGTCCTCGGCCTCGTCGACGACGACACCGTCATGGTCTCCCAGCGATTCGTCGCCGGGAGACCCACCGGACGCCAGGTGATCGCCTTGGCCGGTCAGCCGCTGTTCGGCCCGCAGGCCGGCGTGCAACGCGTGCACCTCCGACACCGCGCCTGGCACGCCCGGCAGGTGTTCCACGGCGTTCCCCGTCCGCGGGTGCCCGCCGAACGTTGACCTGCCCCCAGGAGCATGATCGCGCGGCGCCTCCGGTGCCTGCCCCGTTCCGTTCTCTCAGGGGCTGACGGACTGCGCCGCCAGCCGTTGCTGTTCCTCCTCGATGATCTGCCGGGCCAGGCCGGCGTCGGCGATGTCGACTGCCTCCGGGGCGAGTTCGGCGGCGTCGCTGCGACGGGCGTAGGCGTCGAACAGGCGCTCCTTGCGGCCGAGGAGGGTCAGCAGGCGCTGGTCGACGCTGTCCGGTGTGAGCAGGCGGTGGACGCGGACGCGGCGGGTCTGGCCCATGCGGTGCGCGCGGGCGATCGCCTGCTGCTCGAGTGCGGGCTTGACCTGCGGCTCGCACAGGATGACCACGCTCGCGGCCTGAAGGTTCAGGCCGACACCGCCGGCCTGGATCTGGGACAGCAGCACGGCCGAACCGGAGTGGGCGGTGAGGGCGTCCACGGTCTCCTGTCGTGCCGCGGCGCCGGTGCCTCCCGTCAGCGGTCCGAACAGCGCAGGGCCGGCGCCGCGATCAGCGGCCAGACGGCGTTCGACGGCCCGCAGGACGTCCCGGTAGAAGGAGAACACCAGGATCTTCTCTCCGGCCGCCGAGGCCTCGCGCACCAGCTCGCTCAGGCGGTCGAGCTTCGCCGACCGGTCCGGCGCGGCGTAAGCGGCGCGCCGCATGGCCTGGAAGTTCCCCGCGAGCACCGCGTCCCGGTAGGCGGCGGCGTCGGTCAGGCTGAACTCGGCCCACTCGTCGGTGTGCACCACTTCGGGCAGTTCGGTCAGCACGTCCCGCTGGTTGCGGCGCAGATAGGCGGGCGCGACCGCGCGCCGGAAGGCTGCCGCGCCCGCCACCTGGTCGCTGTCGCTGAGCTGCGCGGCAAGGCGCGGTTGGAGGTAGCCGACCAGGTTGCGGAACTCCCCGAGACGGTTCTCCATCACTGTGCCGGTGAGGAACAGCGCCCGGTCGCTGCGGTCGACCAGGGCCGCCACGTGCCGGGCGCGTTGGGCCTCCGGGTTCTTCACGTAGTGCGCCTCGTCGACCACCGTCATCGCCAACGGAGCAACGTCGGCCTGTTCCGCTCGTGGCATCCGGTCGAGGTGCCGCAGGCCCTCGAACGTGGTCACCGCGACCCCGCCCCGCTCGCGCCATGCCCGGTGGGCCGGATCGCGGTCCGGACCGTGGAGGCGGAACGCGGCCAGGGTCGAACGCGCCTCGATCTCCCTCAGCCAGTTGACCAGCACACTCGCCGGGCAGACCACCAGGAAGTGCCGCTCCCCCCGGGACGACAGGTGGGACAGTGCCGCGATCGCCTGGATCGTCTTGCCCAGGCCCATCTCGTCCCCGAGCACGACCTTGCGCCGCGCCAACGCGTAGCGCGCGCCGAAGGCCTGATAGCCGCGCAGGGAGACCTTCAGTCCGGTCACGTCCAACTCCTGTGCGCGGACCTGCTCGGCCAGCTCGTCGGGCAGGTGGCCCTCTGCAGCGGCGGCGTCGAGCGGGCCGGTCTCCGCGAGCCGCCCCAGCACGGTGTAGAACTCCACCGGCCTGGTGACGAACTCCCACCAGGCCTCGTCCACCGATGCGGGACGGCGCAGCAGGTCGGTCACCGCCTGTGTGAGAGCCTCCTCGGCTCCGTCGCTCCGAGCGGCGGTGAGGACCGTCTTCAGGGTGCTGAGTGCGTCCCGCGCGGTGGCGCGGCGCTGCGGGCTGGTGAACCACCACGCGGCACGGGACCGCGCGGCAGCCGCTGCCTGCAACAACGGTTCCACCGTGTGCGCCAGCCCCGCGGCTCCTTCGCAGGCGGGTGGAAGCGCGGGCCCGGACTGGACGAACGGATACAGAGCGGCGATCAGTTCGGTTGCCGGTTCGGTCCGGCGGTCCGGGTCCACCCGGACGGCGGTGGCTTCGAGCGCGGCGCGGGCCAGGGCCTGCGCCGCAGCCTTGGCCTGGGACGCTGTGGCCCGCCCGATTCCCGGCACGCGCAGCAGGTCGTACACCTCGGCGCGGTGGACCGCTCCCACCGTCCGGAAACCGGCCGACTCCAGCGTGCCGACCCGCAGACGCCCCTCGGTCACCTCGTTCAGTCGCGCGACCGGAATCTCTTCGAGCGCGCCTGCCACCTCCTGCTCCCGCAGCAGTCCGGCGCACGCCCGGACACGGTCCACGGCGACGTGGTACTCGCCGAGTGTCCGGCGTGCTGCTTGGAGCAGCCGCGTCCCGCGCCCGAACACGGCTCTGCGCTCCTGGCCCTGCCCCACCTCAGCCTCCCTCACCGGCCGGGTCGTGGAACCGGACCGGTCGTCATCCTGCCATTCGTCACCGACGTGAACGCTGCAGCCGGAGGGCCGGACGCATGACCACACCCGGCCCAGCGGCCGCCGCTCACGCCCCACACGTCGAAACCGGCACCAGTGCAGTGCCTCGGTCGGATCGGTCGCCCTATCCTCGACACCATGGGCGAGCCGGGGGAACGAGCCGTGCTGCACGGACTACGGGTGGCCGTCGCGGGGGCCGGGCTGGGTGGATTGTGCCTGGCGCAGGGCCTGCTGCGAGCCGGGTGCGACGTCCACGTCTTCGAACGCGACCCGGGCCCGGACGTCCGACGGCAGGGGTACCGGCTCCATCTCGACGCCCGCGCCGGGCTGGCGCTGGAGCGCTGCCTGCCACCGGCGCTCTTCTCGCTGTTCCAGGCCACATGCGCGACGCCGAGCCGCCGCTTCACCGTGCTGAGCGAGCGGCTGCGGGTGTTGCACGAGACGGCCGGCGACCAGGGGGCCGACGCGTACGCCGCCGCGACTCTCGCGACCTCGGTCAACCGCAGGACGCTGCGCGAGATCCTCGCAGGCGGTCTGGACGGGCGTGTCCACTACGGCCGCGCGGTCGCCGGGTTCAGCCAGGATCCGGGTGCCGACTCCGACGCGGGAGCCGTACGGGTGCACCTCGCCGACGGCGGCGAGGAGGAGGCGGATCTGCTGGTCGGCGCCGACGGCGTCCACTCCGCCGTACGACGGCACATGCTGCCCAACGCCGAGGTGGTGGACACAGGCGGTCGTTGCCTCTACGGCCGGACGCCGCTCACCGACGCCGTGTCAGCCCTGCTGCCACCCGCGCTTCTGGAGGGCTTCACGGCCGTCGTCGGCGGTCAGGTGGGCATGGCGACCGGCTTGGTCCGTCTGCGCGAGCGCCCGGAGTCGGCGGCCGGACGGATCGCGCCGTGGGTACAGCTCACGCCGGCCGACGACTACCTGATGTGGGCGGTCACCGCGAAGGCCCGAGAGCTGGGCGTCGACGACGCACGCCTCGCCGACGCGTCGGCTGACCCGACCGAGCTGCACCGGCTGGCCCGCCGGGCGATCCGGAGCTGGCACCCGGACCTGCGCGGGCTGGTGGACCTGGCCGAGGCCGAGCAGACCTTCCTGGTTCGCGTGCGCAGCGCGGTGCCGGTGGCCGCGTGGGCGCCGAGCCGGGTGACCGTCCTCGGGGACGCGATCCACGCCATGAGCCCGGCGCGCGGCTCGGGCGCGAACACTGCGCTGCAGGACGCGGGCGTGCTGGTGCGCGCCCTCATCGAGACACCGGACGACGTGGTCGGTGCCGTGGGACGCTACGAGGAGGAGATGCGCACCTACGGCTTCGCCGCCGTCGAGGCCTCGCGGAAGGCGGGCGAGGAGACCGGCGCACGGGGCGCCGGCCGGCTCGCGTTCTGGCTCTACCGCCGCTTCGCCCGGTAGCCCGCCCACGAGCCGCCGGGCGGGCCGGAGCCGAAGCGGTACGCGAACCAGGTCGACCAGCGTGCCGGACACTCGGTGATGACGCAGCCGGTGAGAATCTCGTGGCGGCAGGTCGCTTGCGGACACGCCGCGGACGGCGCTGCGCCCGAGTCGGCGGGCTGCCCCGAGGCGATCGGTGGCGGCTGCCGACGGAGGCCCGTGACCCCTTGTCGGCTATTTAGCAATTGTGCTAAATACGTGGCATGACAGAGGCTCAGGACGAGGCGGGAGCCTTCCGTGCGCTCGCCGATCCGACGAGGCGACAGATCCTCGAGGACCTTGGAGACGGCGAGCTCGCGGCCGGCGAGATCGCGGCCAGGTTCGCGATCAGCGCGCCTTCGATCTCACGGCATCTCGGCGTACTCAAGGCAGCCGGACTGGTCACCGAGCGACGAGAGGGCAATCGGATCCTCTACGCCCGGGCCGGGGACCGCCTGGCGACCTGCATCGGTCGGTTTCTGAGCGCCGTCTGCCCGGAGCAGATCGTGCTTCGTCACACCAGCTGGCGCCCCGGTGACCCCGGCGCGCCGAGGGAGGGCTCGTGAGGCAACCGCGCCTGTCCAGCGTCGTCGAGCGAAGGCTGCTGGTGAACTACCGCGTCGCGGCGGAAGCCGCGGCGCGCCTGCTCCCCGGGCCGCTGCGCCCGCAACTCGTCCACGGCTACGCGGTCGCGGGGATCTGCCTGCTGCGCCTGGGAAAGGTCCGGCCCGCCTGGACGCCGATGGGGTTCGGACTGCGGAGCGAGAACGCGGCTCATCGGATCGCCGTCGAGTGGGACGGGCCGACGGGCGTCGAGACCGGCGTGTACATCCCACAGCGGGACACCGCCTCGCGGCTCAACGTCTGGGCCGGAGGGCGCCTCTTCCCCGGCGAACACGGCCGAGCCGACTTCCAGGTGCACGAGACGCCGGACCGGATGCGCGTCGCACTGACGACACGGGACGGCGACACGCGAGTCGACGTCACCGTCGAGCTCTCCGACGAGCTGCGGGGCAGCGAGCTGTTCGCCGATCTCGCCGAGGCGTCCCGTTTCTTCCGGAGCGGAGCGAAGGGCTTCTCGGCGACCGGCTCCGGCGATCACCTGGACGGCATGGAACTGCGGACCGACGCCTGGCACGTGGACGCCGCTCGGGTTCGCTCCGCCGCGTCCTCCTTCTTCGACGACCCGGACCGCTTCCCGCCGGGGACCGCGACCCTGGACTGCGCTCTGGTCATGCGCGACGTCCCCGCCTGCTGGTGGCCCCTCCCGGCCATGACCGGCGCAGGCGCATCGGCTTGATGTGACCGCGCTGCATCCGCACCCCACCCGCCATTTGTTCAAATTCGAATGAGTGGCTATCGTCGGAAGGGTTCAGTTCAGGGTTGAACGTTGCTAGGAGAGCACCCATGCCGGTACGCCGTCTCAACCACGCCGTTCTCTACATCCGCGACGTCGCCACTTCGGTCTCGTTCTACACCGAGGTGCTCGGCTTCAAGGTCGATGTCGAGATCCCCGGTCGGGCCGCCTTCCTCAGCGCCCAGGAATCCCTGAACGACCACGATCTCGGCCTGTTCGCGATCGGGGCCGACGCGCCGGGCCCGCAGCAGGGGCGGGTCGGCCTCTATCACCTGGCCTGGGAGGTCGGCACGCTGGGCGAGCTCGCCGAGATCGGCCGGGCGCTCAGCGAGCGCGGAGCGCTCGTCGGCGCCACCGACCACCACAAGTCCAAGTCCTTCTACGCCAAGGACCCGGACGGCAACGAGTTCGAGGTGATGTGGCGGGTGCCGCGCGAGGACTGGCCGGCGGCCGACGACACGTCGAAGATGCGGGCCCTCGACCTGGAGGCCGACATCGCCCGCTGGGGCGCCGACCTGGCGACCGGCGCGGCCGCCGGCTCCACCACCTGAGGACCGCCGTCGCCGCTACGACACCGCCGCACCGCGCCTCGGCGACCTCGCCGGCTTGGCCGACCTCGGGTTCCCGCCCGGCGAAGCCGTCATGGTCGGAGACACCACCCGCGACCCTGCACATGGCCGGCAACGCCGGTATGCGCTCCGTCGCCGTCACCTACGGCACCCACACAGCGTCCGAACCGAACACCGCCCGGCCGACCTGGACCGTCCCGGCCTTCCCCGCCGTGGTCGAGCGGATCCTTCGGACTCGACAGCCGCACTGACCGGGACCTCCGCTCGTGGAGCTCCGAACGTCGGCCGAGTGCGGGTGGCGTGTCTGTCGTCACGACAGGATGCGTCCGGCGGTGGTGGTCAGTGGCTGGATGCGCCGCCGATCCAGTCCTTGAGCGCGTCCATCCGGGTCCGGCGTTCCGCCGGGTAGCGGTTCCGGGCGCGCTCGGCCTTGCGGGAGCCGGGCTGGTAGCGCCAACGCGCCCACGGGGACGTCGGTTTGGCCAGCCGTGCGAACGCCACGGCGGCCACCGTGGGGACCAGCAGCCCGATCACGCCCAGAGCGGTCTTGCCCTTGAGGATCGCGCCGACGCAGAGCAGCAGGTTGAACACCAGAACGGCGGCGAAGACCACGCGGTCGGCGCTGGTCCGGCCGGAGTTGGCGAACGGGTTGAACCCGGCGACCAGCAGCAGGCCGACGCCCACCGCCAGGAAGACCGCGTCCAGCGATTTGCGGCCCTCTCTGGACCAGTAGACGTCCTCCAGGTGCAGCCAGAGCGCGAACTCGTCCAGGGCCAGCGCCGCGCCGCCGCCGAAGAGCGCCGCGAGGAGCTGCGCTCCCGGGGTGCCGGGCCGGTAGGCGAACTCGATCGCCCCGGCCACCAGCATCCCGAGGATCCCGTAGACCTCGTGGTGCAGGTGCATGCCGCCGACCTCGACGTCGCGGAACGGCCCCCGGCCGCTGCGGATCATCCGGGTGATCAGGCGGGTGCCCAGGAAGGTCAGCACGAACGCGCCGAGCATCCAGAGGCCGAGCCCGTGGTTGGGCGGCACGATGATGACGTAGACGCCGACGGCCTGCCAGTTCATCGTGCCCCCGCCGGGTCAGCCCCGCCGTGCCGTCGCCGTGACCAGGTCGCGCACCGAGGCGTCGGGCAGGTAGCAGCGCAGCAGCGCGACGCCGATCCTGGGCAGGTCCGCCTCGTCGCGGTAGAGCAGGTACATCGGTTCGTACCGCGGCTGGAACTTGGCCTTGAAGGCGTGCAGCGAACGGAAGCCGTAGTACGGCTCCATGGCGCTCCCCAGCCGGTCCAGGATCCGCTGCAGGCCGGTCGGTGTGCCGGCGGCCGGGTTGCGTGCGAGCGGGGCCCCGGAGAGGGAGAGGAACTGCGCGCTGTGCTCGCGCAGTTCCAGGCAGCTGGAAGCGATCATGAACTCGACCACGGGCCGGAAGCCGTCGTGCCGCCGCCGCATCATGTCCAGCGTCCATCCGGAAGGCGGCCGGCCGTTCCTCGCGCCCGGGGCCTCCCCCGCACCGTCTCCTCCCGCTCCTCCCTCGTACACCGGCATCCAGGAGGTCACGCCCTGGAGACGGCCGTCGCCGGACAGCGCCAGGCCCACCCGCATCCTGGGATCCAGCGCCTCCTCGACCCCGCCGAGGGTGAAGCCCATCTCCGGCAGACCGCTGTCCCCGACCCACTCCTCGGAGATCTGCCAGACCTGGGTGAGCAGCGCCCGGGGCTGCTCCGCCAACGGCCCCATCCGGTACTCCACGCCCTCCTTCTTGGCCCGGTTCAGCGCGGTGCGCACGTCCTGCCAGGCCTTGCCACGGAACTCCAGGTCCGGCAGGTCCACGATCGTGTCCTCCGCCACCTGCACCGAGCGCCAGCCCAGTTGGTGCTCGGTGATCCCGGCGGCCGCGGCGGTGGCCGAGAAGAGGCACGGCACCCGCCCCGCGCGGTCGCACATGTCGGCGAACTGCCGGATCGTCTCGGCCCGGCCGTCGGGCGCGCCGACCGGGTCGCCCAGCGCCACGGCGACCCCGGCGTGCTCCCGGTAGGCGAGATAGCCGTCCTGCGACGCGGCGAAGAAGTAGGTGTTGTCCGGCCAGGTCGTCATCCAGGAGAGGTTTCCGCCGCCTTCTCGCAGCAGCAGGTCGGCCGCCCGCTGCTGGGTGTCCTGCGCCGGGCCGGCTCCGTTGGGCGAGCCGCGCCACCGGGCGAGGAGCGGACGCGGGCGGCGCGCCCGGAAGGCGTCCCGCCCGGCGAGCAGGACCAGGAGCTCCGCGGACCACACGACGGCGGTGGGGACGAACACCGCCGCGCCCTGGACGGTGACCTGCTGGTCGAGGATCTTGCCGACGGCGAAGACGACGGCCACCACCAGACCGAGCAGGGCGTAGAGCGCCGCCACCACGACCGTCCACCACCAGGCGACCCGGCTGCCCCGGCGCAGCCCGTCGGCCAGCAGGACGAGCAGGGCCACCAGGATCAGCACCTGCCAGCCCGAGCCGCTGAGCCCGTAGGTCGAGCCCATCGGCCCGCGGCTCGGGGCGAGCCAGACCACCACGGATATCGCGGCCAGCACGACCAGTCCGGCGACCGCGAGCAGCCGCCACTGTCTGCGGCTCAACCGCCCCGAGGCGGCGGCCGCGCCCGGCACCGTCACCCAGCGGGTGACCGCCAGCCCGCCGCCCACGGCCAGCAGGTGTTCGAGGTCGCTGAGGGTGCCGACGAACAGCACCGAGACGCCGACGTAGACCAGCAGGCCCAGGCGCAGCCACTGGCGCCACGGCGAGAACAGGGTGGCGGAGGCCACCGCCCCGGCGCAGAGCGCACCGGCCGAGAACCCGACGTCCACGCTTCGCGCCAGCTCCTGGGCCCAGGCCCACCCGGTGGTCCGGAGCACGGCCAGCACCGCGGACGTCAGCAGGACCGTCCCGATCTGGCCCGTCACCGTCACGGTGGCGGCCCACCTGGTCCCGAGCCGCAACTCGGCGAACCCCACGAGCAGGACGAAGCCGAGGATGATCGGGAGGTAGTCCAGCGGGGTCGCGCCGAGCATCGAGCCCGTGATCGGGGTCCACCACCGCCCAGCCTGCAGAGACGGCAGGCCGAAGGCCACGTCCGGGTACCACGAGCGGTCCTGCAGCGCGTTCCACAGACCACCGGTGGCGAGTCCGACGACCAGGATGGTCGAAGCGGTGGCCAGGGTGAAAGGGAACCTCAGCACCAGAGCCGCGACCTTCGGCAGCCCCTGTGGTCGCTCCTGAGCGGGCATCGCTCACCTCCGCGACGGCCTGACGCGGCAGTCACCCGAGGCGCACCCGGGCTGACCGCCATCGGCACCTTTGCCCAGGTTAGCGAGTCCGGGGCCGACCGGCCGCTCGGCCGCTCGGCCCCGGGCCGACCCATCGGAC
>NZ_BBPP01000039.1:45001-58046 GCF_000787835.1 Streptacidiphilus melanogenes | reverse complement strand
GGGGGTGGGGGCGGGGGGGGCGCGGCGGGGGGGCGGCGCGGCCCCCCGCCTGTGCCCGCCCCCGAGCCCGCCCCCGCGGACGGCGTACGTGTGGCGCTGGTCGCCGGTGGTGACGGCGTCGCCGACGCGGCGGAGGGCACCGCGGACGGCCCGGTGGAAGAGGGCGACGCCGACGGGCGGATCGACGGACGCGCCGACGGAGTGGCCCGCGGCGTGGCCGTCGCCGAGGGCGTCGGCGTCCCCGCGTGCGTCGTCGAGGTCGAGGGAGCGAGCGGCACCACGGGCACCGGCCTGGACGGGGCGGTGGTCAACAGCACCGGGCCCGCGACCGCGGCGGCCACGGCGAGCCCGAACCCGGCCCCGGCCGCGACGCGCAGGCGCCGACGCCGTGTGTACGTGCGCAGCGAGCGCTCGAACGCCTCGGGCGGCGGTGCCAGTCGCAGTGCCTCGGGGCGCAGCAGCACCACGAGCTCGTCGTCGGCCCGGTCGGCGTCGTCGCCACCGTCAATGGGTGTGATCAAGGTGTCCCCCGAGTCTCGCGCGCAGGAGCTCCCGGGCCGCGTGCAGATCGGCCCTGACCGTACCTTCCTTGCGTCCCATCTGCAGCGCGACCTCTCTGATCGGCAGATCCGCGTAGTAGTACAGCAGGACGGGCGTGCGCAGCCGTTCCGGCAGCGACTGCACGAGCAGCCGGACCGGCACGACGGACTCCGCGCGCTCGCCCTGGTGGAGCGCGTCCAACGCGGCCTGCGCGGTGACGTGGCGCATGGCCCGGCGTTCCCGCTCCAGCCTGCGCCACTGGTCGCGCACCAGGTTGGCCGCCGTGACGTACAGGAAGCCGCGCGGCTCCTCCACGGAGGACCAGCGCGCCCAGAGGCGTGCGAAGGCCTCCGAGGCGATCTCGTGGGCGGTGTCGTCGTCGTCCACCAGACGACGGCACCACCCGGCGAGGCTCGGGTAGAGGACGGCGAACAGCTCGGACGCTGCGCACTTCTCGGACCGTTTCAACGCTCTCCATGGCTGACCGGACCATCCGGACGTCTACTCGGGACGTCCTGCCGGACACTTCTTGCGGGACTGGCTGCGGGACTGGCTTGCGGCGGCCTTCCGGCGGCGCGGAGCCGCCGGACCGCCGGCTACCCCGCGGTGGACACCAGGGAGGCGTAGACCACGACGTTGTCGAGGTATCCGCCTCCGGTACGGCTGCGTGGGCCGCCGCAGGTGATCAGACGCAGCTCAGGGCGGTCGACGTTCCCGTAGACGGCACGGGTGGGGAACTGCGCCTTGGCGACGGTCTGCACCCGGTCGACCGCGAACACGGCGGAGGCGCCGTCCTGCAGCCGTGCGGTGATGCGGTCGCCCGGCCTGAGCCGCGACAGGTGCAGGAAGACCCCGTCCCCGTAGCGGCCCACCGTGACGTGCGCCAGGATCACCGAGGGCCCGGTCTGGCCGGGCGTCGCTGAACCCCGGTACCAGCCGGCCGGAGCGTTCGCCGCGATCGGCGGCACCTGGACGGTGCCGTCCGACGCCAGGCCGAGCTGCATGACCGCCGTGTCCACGCCGATGCTGGGGATCAGCAGGCGTACGGGCGTCGACCGCGCGATCGGCCGTGGAGCTCCGGCCCCGGCCGCCTGGCCGGGGGCCGCCGACGGGCTGTCAGGGCCGGTGCCGCCCACGGTGGCCGACCAGGCGGGCGCGGCAGCGGGGGGCGCCCCGGCTCCCCCGCACGCCGAAGTGAGCGCCGCCGAAGCCAGCACCGCAGCCGTCAGCGCGGCCGCACGCATCCGTCGCAAGGCTCAGCCCCGGGCCTTGGCCCGACGGCGCAGCACCAACGTGCCGGCCCCGGCGACCAGCACGGCGCCGCCCAGTCCCGCGCCTATGGCCGCGCCGTCGCCACCGTTCCCGGCCGTGACCGGGGCGACCCCGGTGTCCGGGGCGCCGACGGGCACGGCCCCGACCTGCGTCGGCACCGCGGACGGCGTCGCAGTCGCCCCCGAGCCGGAACCGGCCGACGGCGTCGCGGACGGCACCGCGCTGGGCTCGGACGAGCCGGAGCCACTGGACGGCGTGGCGGACGGCATCGCACTCGGCGTCGCGGTGCCGGAGCCCCCGGCGGCGAGGGCGGGCCCCGCTCCGGCCAGCACGGCGGCGAAGGTCAGGGCGACGGCAGCAACAGTCGTACGCATCAACAGCTTCTTTCTGTTCGGTCCGCCGGGCTCCCCGAGGGGCACACCAGCGGGTTGCGTTCCAGATCGGCCGAAGAGACGACGCAGCTGGGGGTCCTGCTGTAAAGAAATGGCAAAGTTCGTGGATGACCGCGATCCGGCGCGAGGGCCGACGACGTGACCGTCGAACTGATTGCCCGTCAGGTCGCGGGCAACTACTCTGACCACCTGTGGAGCACAGTGCAGCAACGCTCGCCCCCTCACCGGCTCAGGCCGGCTGGAACCGTGGGCGCGCCCGCGCAACGGCGGCCCTCTGCCTGACGGCCGCCGCCGTGATCGTGGCGTACTGGGCGGTGTGGTTCACCGATCGGCCGCTCCTGGCCAGCTCGACCACACGCGGCTACCTCGACTTCGAGGACGCCTTCCCGCTCGCCGACGCCTGGTTGACGGCCGCCCTGCTGCTGGCCGCGGCCGCCTGCCTGAGCGACCGCGCGGCCGCCGCCCGGCTCTGGCTCACCGTCGCGGCCGGCAGCGGTGTCTACCTGTTCAGCATGGACGTCCTCTACGACCTCGAACACCGCATCTGGTTCACCGGCGGCGGCGCGGGCGTCGTCGAGGCCGTGATCAACGTGCTCACCCTGGCGATGAGCCTGCTCCTGTGGCGTCTCTCGCCCCGGCGCTGAGCCGGGGCGCGGGGATCCTCACCGGGCCCCGGACGGCCCCCGGCCCTCCTCCTCGTCCAGCTCCTTCTCGATCAGGTCGATGCAGGACCGGATGCGGGCCGTGTACCACGCGTCCCCCGGGTGCTCCGCCCGGACCACGGCCTCCAGCCCGTGAAGGAGACGGAGGGCCTCATACCCGTACCCGTCCACCCAGCCCAGCCGACCCGCCGCGTCGACCCGCCGCCAGCTCTCCAGGGCGGGATCCTCGGCCACCCGGATCAGCAGCGCGGCGCCGGCGTCCCGGTGGCCGTCGAACTCCGCCACCGTCTCGGCTGCGCGGATCCGCAGGTGGTGCTCGACGGTAGTGTCGAGGGCGAGGCCGGTCAGGAGGGCCAGTCCGGCCTGGTGGTGACCGTCCGCCAGTGCCAGGGTCCTGCCCGCCCCCGTCCGCTCCCGGGCGTCAAGTGTGCTGTCGTGGGCGAGCTCGGTCAGGAGTGCCGCACCGCGCGCCTGGCACCCGTCCGCTTCGAACAGTCTCCGGGCCGCGTCCAGGCGCTGACTGCCCTTCAGGGGTGTGCCGCGGACGAGGCGGCACACGAGGTCCGCGCCGGCCTCCCGATGCTCGTCCGGTTCGAGCAGCGCCAGGGCCGCCTGTAACTGGCAGTGCCCGTCGTGCAGGGTGGGATCGGTGGCGAGGCGGACCAGCAGTGTGGCACCCAGGTCGCGGAAGTCGTCCATGCGCGCGAGGGCTTGGGCTGCGCGCACGCGGCCCGCGTCCTCGGCGAAGGCGCGCTTCTGCACCTTGAGCCGCCGCTGGCCGGACCACCACCATCGCTTGGCCGGCATGGCCGTGGGGGTCTCGGCGAGGCGAACCAGACGGGCGGTTCCGGCCTCCGTGTGCCCGTCCCTGGCGGCGAGGGCGATGGCCGCCCACACCCGCCAGTCGTGCATGCGCGCGTCGTCGGCGAGCCTGGCCAGGAGAGCGACGCCGGCCTCCCGATGCGTGTCCAGGTCGGCCAACGCCTTGGCCGCGCTGAGGCGGTCGTTGTCGCCGAGGGCCGCGTTCTCGGCGAACCGGGTCAGCAGGGCGACCCCCTGCTCGCGGTACTCGACCATCCCCGCCAGTGCCGCCGCCGCAGTCCGGCGCTGATAGCTGTTGAGTGAGATGTCCCGGGCGAACCGGCTGAGCAGAGCGGCCCCGGCCTCTCGATGCCCGTCCACGGCGGACAGGGCCACGGCCGCGCCGAGACGGGCGTAGGCGTCCTCGTCCCCGTCGAGCCGGAACCGATCCGGCAGCCGCCATCGCGATCTCGGCCACTCCCCGGTGACGTCGTCGGCGAAGTGCGCCAGACGCGCGGCGCCGTTCTCGCTGTGCCCTGCCACCCGGGCCAGCACCTCGGCCGCTCTCACCCGGTCGTAGCCGGAGAGCGAGGTGTCGTCGGCGAGGTGGGCCAGCAGAGCGGCACCGGCATCCCGGTGCCCGTCCCAGAGGGAAAGAGTCTCGGCCGCGGACACGCGGTCACCCGCGTCAAGGCTGCGGTCCTCGGCGAACCGGGCCAACGAGGCAGGGTCGTCCGGCCGCGAGTCCTCCGTGGGGGCGCTCATGATCGCAGGGGGAGCGGGAGTCGGAGCACACCGCCGTCGTGTCCGACGAGCAGGTCGGAACCGGTGGCGGCCAGACAGGTGACCGCCACGTCCAGGGCCAGGTGCTGGACCGTGCCCGTCTCCGGTTCCCAGACGCGCAGGCTGCGTCCGTTGCCGGTGACCAGGACGGGGCGCCGGTCCGGCAGCGTGGTGGCGGTCATGGCGGTCAGGAGGCCGCCGGAGGCGTCCGGGGGCAGGCCCTCACCGACCGGGTCGCCGGTGGCGGGATCCCACAGCACGATCACCCCACGGCGGTCCCCGGTGGCCAGCAGGGCACGGTCGTGCGCAGACACGGTCGCCACCAGGGTCACCCGGTGCCGGAGGTCCTCACGTGCCCGCTTGCTGAGCGGGACCGCTGCACCCCGCTCCCACGGGTCCTCGACGGCCGGATCCCAGATCTGAACGTCACCTTGTGTGTCCGAGGCCGCGATCAGCGTGTGGCCGGGAGCGACCGGTATCGCGGCGATCGACTCGATCGGGCGACCGGAGGGGTTGAGACGCGCGACGGACTCGCCCGTCCGTGGGTCCCGCAACCGCACCGCGCCTCGCGGAGTGGCGGTGACGAGGAGGGTACGGCCGTCCGGCAGAGTCGCGGCGCACATGCCGTTCACAGCACCGAGCCAGTTGGCTACGGGTGCACAGACCTGCTGCGCTGTGAACGGGCTCCACAGCGCAACCGCTCCGTCCTCGTGTCCGATCGCCAACAGGGCTTCTCCCTCGGGGAGCCGAAGGGCCGTCATGGACCGGACCGGGGCACGGTGTGCCGCAAGCGGGTCGTGAGCAGGGCGGCCGTCGGCCGCGTCCCACAGGAACACCGTGCCGGTGTCCCCGGCGGCGGCCACCAGTGTCGGCCGTCCGGGACACGACACCACCGCGAGCGCGTTCACACCCTCGTCGACACCGGACATGGGGGCGGAGAGAACAGCCGCTTCTGTCGCTGTCCCCCTCGTCGGCCTCATCGGCTTCGTCGGCTTCGAGCTGCCGCCCGTGCGTCGCGTCGGCCCACCCTCCTTCAGGGGGCGCGCACCATCCGGGTCCTCCGCCAGGCAGTCGGCGATCGCCCAGACCTGCTCGCAGTCCGGGCAACGGAAGCCTCCCGTCAGCAGCATCAGCTTCCGGGCCCGCTCCCTCCCGGCCCAGTCCGGGGTGCCCTTGACCGCCACCATGGCCGCGACGAGGCACACGACGGCCTGACCCGGCGTCCCGGCGGGCACACCGGCCGCCGCGACCGCCCGCGCCACGCGCACGAAGGGCTCCCACCCCTCGCCGAGTGCCCCCTCCTGCAACGCCTCGGCGACCTCGCCCCAGACGTGCTCGCCCCGACGCGCGTCCATGGGATCAGGCAGTCCCGGCGCCTCGAAGGGCGGACGGATCGGGTCCACGAAGAAGTCGGTGATCTCCTGCTCGGACTCGCAGCCGGGGCAGCACAGCACGAGGTCGTCTTCCTCGGTACCGAGCCGCTGCCACAGCAACGTTCCGATGTGGTGGCCCGCGAGGGCCACACAGGAGAGCCCGAGGTCCGCGCAGAGCGCGGCAGGTGTCCCGGCGGCGAGGTAGCCCCGCACCGCCGCCTGCTCGGCCGACCGAACGGCGGCCTGGAAACCCGCTTCGAGGTCGGCGGGGACCGGGGCCGCGGGCTCCGCGGTCACCATGAACCCGAGGTCCGCCCACAGGTCCGCGAACTGCCCGGGCGCGGCCGCCGCCGCCTCGACGAGGTGCGGCAGGACCGCAAAGGCTCCGCTGAACAGGGTCTCCTGCTGCAACAGACCGTCGAGAAGCCGACTCCAGGGCTCCCTCCAGTCGTCCCCGGCGCCGGTGGCGACCGTGGACGCCACCGCCTGCAGAACCTCCTTCACCTCCTCGACCGACACACCGTCGAGGTCGCCCCAACGGGGGCTGTCCAGAGGCAGTTTCGCCATCACGCAGTGAGCTCTCAATCAACGGTGACGTTCAGAGGATGTGGGCCGGCGCAGTCAGTTGCCGACTGCACAGCTGGTCGGCGACGGTTGCCGCCGCCCGGGGCACGATCGGCTCCAGGACGTCCAGGACGACGGCCCAGCCGTCCAGGACCACGGCTTGCGCGGCAAGCCTGCGGGCCTGCGGCAGCGGCGACAGTTCCACGAGCGAGGCCGGCGCGCGGGCCCGCGTCGCCGGCATCGGCCGCGGCCTGCACCAGGGCCAGCAGGGCGTCGCCCCCTCCATGCCTGCCGCTGGTCGCATACGCCAGCTCGACCGCCCACGCGAGGCGACCGGTCCGGGCGAGCGACGCCAGAAGCCAGAGGGAGAATCCACGGCCGCCTTCTTCGGACGCCGCCACCCGCAGCAGGGCCAGCAGGCAGGGTTCGTGACCGCCGCGCACGACGCCGCTTCCTGCACGACCGTCCGGGGCCGGTCCGCGACGTCGCTCCGAAGCCGGCAGCAGACCGAACTCCTCCGCCCATCGGACCAGCCTCTGCTGCTCCCCCGGGCCACCCCGTACGTGAAGCCTCACCCCAGCCACGCGCCCCTCCCCCGGACCATCCCGCAACGCTATCCGCGCAGGGCGAGCCTGCACATCCGTGGAATTGCGGAGTTCGAGAGCCCTGACGACCCGTCCGAGGAGCAAGCCGTCGGGCTTGCCGTCCGCTGCGCGGCCGAGCGCGAGCGCAGTCGGTGACGCAGGACATCGGCGCGGACGCTCGCGTCGTCCTCCTCCATCAGGGTGGGCCCCGCCTCGGCCCAGCCCTCGGCGAGTGGCCCGTTGGCCGTCGATTCGAACAGCGACGTCTCGGGCATCGCTACCGCGACTCGCGGGGGAACAATCCGCCGGCGAAGGAGTCGAGGTAGCCGGTCCAGAAGCCGTCGGAGTGCGCGAAGGGGGCGGGGTCGACAGCCGTCATCTCCTCCTTGATCTCCCGGGCCGCCCGGGAGTAGAGCGGCAGCGCGTCCGCGTAGCCGAGCGCGGGGTCGGGTGACTTCGTCTCGATCAGCAGCAGCAGCTTCGCGAACGACGAGACGTCGGCGTTGAGCTGCTCGACGTCCTCGTCCCCGTCCTCGTCGCCCCGGGGCGCGAAGACCGCACCGTCGCTTCGGCGCACGTACACCGAGGCGTCCTGCAGACAGCCCAGCGAGGCGAGCTGCCCGAGCGACGACGTCTCGATCAACACCGAGGTGTCCTCGTCGTCGACCACGAAGTCCTCCGGCGTCGACGCCACGGCCAGCGACGCGTCCATCTCGAACAGGCCGCTGCACCTGGGCACCCCCACCTCGCTGAGAAAGGCCACGGCGTCGGCACGGCCGATCACCTGCTCGGCGACGGACCGGTCGGCCAGCACGACCTGTTCCGGCGGCAGCAGGGAGGCGAGGTCGTCCGAGGTCAGCGGGAAGAGCACGAATTCTCCTGGTGGGGACCGCCGAGGCGCCGGTTCTCGCATGGTGGCGTCGTCAGGAAAAGCTACACGTCTGGCGTTCCGCCCTGGACGCACTCCGGCGCCGAACTCCGCTGCGGGCATGGCAGCATGAGGGCGCCGTCGGGAGCGGGCGCACCTGCCCAGCCGATGGGACACCGCTCTCTTCGAGCTGTGCTCCGAGCTCACCGCGGCAGCAGCCCGCCCCCGCGTCCTCATTCACCCGTTCGGCGGTACCCAGGACGGGCGGGAGCGGGACCTCGCCGCACTGCTGCGGGGTCGCGGGCCTTCGCCGGGCGTGGTGATCGGCGGCGGGCGACAATCCAAGTACACATGCCGCTGCCAGATGCCGCTGCAAGCAGCGCCCCGTCTCCGAACCGGAGGGGTTGCCATGGCGCTTGTGACCTCAACCAGCACACGTGACGTCGTCCCCCTGAAGCGGGCCGTCCCACCCCGGCACCTGTGGTGGGCGGACCTGCGGGAGGCCGTCGGCTACCCACTGCTCCTCATCGCCCTGTTCCTGTTCTCGACGCCCGCGCTGCTCGACTACCCGATGACCTACCAGGCCCAGGAGGCCCACCTCAACGAGATCATGGTCGGGATCGTGGTCTTCTTCAACGGCCTCGCCCGCCTGGTTCGCACGCCCACCCGGGTCAGCGACGTCGTCGTCGGCCTGTCGGGACTGTGGCTGGTGATCGCGCCATTCGCCGTGGGCTACTCCCACTACTCCGAAGCCGGCCGGGCAGCCGTCGCCGACTGGGTGGCCGGGGGGATTCTGGTCCTGCTGGCCGTCTGCAGCGCGGTCTCCCTGACGATCTCCGAGCGGGCCGCCCCGAGCAGGGAGTGAGCGCGACAGCGTGCCCGCCCGGTGACCCGCCCGTGCGGGCCGTCAGGGGGCCGGGGCCACGGCCGCCCGCCCGAGGGTCACCACGCGGTCGAAACTGTCGTCGAGATGCTCGTCGCCGTGGTGGACGACCAGGAGGCCGCGGCCCGCCGTCCGCTCCTTCAGCGTGCGGAGCACCAGGTCCCTGCCGTGCTCGTCGAGGTTCGCGAAGGGCTCGTCGGCGAGGTAGAGGTCGGCGTCCTCGCACAGCAGGGCGGCGATCCCGACCCGCTGCCGCTGGCCGGAGGACAGTTCCGAGGGGAGCTGCTCCCCGAGGCCGATGAGGCCCAGCGCGGTGCGCAGCCGCTCGTCGGCGACCAGGTCACGCACCGGCAGCGGGGGCAGGTGGACGGGCGCGGTCAGGCTCGCCACCCTGCCCGGCAGCGAGACCAGGCCCGCGTCGGGGGCCAGTGTCCCGGCGAGGACGTGCAGGAGCGTGGTCTTGCCGCAGCCGTTCGGGCCCCGCAGCAGGACGTGCTCGCCGGCGCCCAGTTCGAAGTCGTCGATCGCCACGGCGGCGTCCTCGCCGTAGGCGACCCGGGCGCCGCGGACCATCACCGCGGGTGCCTCGTCGTGGTAGCGGGCCGTCCGGGAGCCGCTCAGGGTCTGGATCCGCCGCAGCACGGCGTTGCTCCGGCGGGCCAGCGGAATCAGGTTGATCAGGTCGAAGATCCCGGTGACGGCCCGCCACAGCGTGTTCACGAACGCGAGGAAGCTGCCGAAGGTCATCCGCCCGGCGAAGACGAAGTACGCGCCGGTGACCATCGACACCGTGTCCGAGAGGTTCATCACGAGGTCGCTCAGCGTGCTCTGGCGCTGGGCGAGCCGGTAGTTGACGAAGGTGATGCCGAGGTAGCGGCTCAGCGCCTCGCGGTTCGCCGCCCGGGTGCCGGGCAGCAGCAGCTTCAGGCCGCGCAGCGCGTGGAAGGCCTCCAGGGTGCGGGTGAGCCGGTTGATGTACTGGGCTTCGGCCTCCCGTTCGGGCTCGGTGTTGTCCTCGATCAGCCGGGCGATGGCGTTGCTGACCACCACCAGCGGCGGCACGATGACGAGCAGGATGAGGCTGGCCTGCCAGGACAGGTAGAGCAGCACCCCGAGGAAGCCGACCGACGAGACCGCCTGCTTGGCGATCCGGACGCACACGTCGATGGCCGGCAGCACGCCCTCGTAGACGTCGTTGTGGACCCGGCTGACGTAGGACGCGTTGCCGGCCTCGGACAGCTGCCGGCCGTCCATGCCGAGCGCGCGGTCCAGCAGCTCCAGTTCGAGTTCGACCACCAGCGCGTTCTCGAACCGCTTGCGCTCGCAGGAGATCCAGTAGCCGAGGCCGTTGAGGATCAGGCCGAGCAGCAGGTAGCCGCCGCCGAGAAGGAGGAACCGACGGAAGTTCCCGGCCAGGATCGCCTGGTCGAACAGCGCCTTGAGCAGCAGGGGGTGCAGCACGGCCTCGGCTCCGCCGGAGACCGTGACGACGGCGACGATCAGGCCGAAGCGGGCCCGGTGCCCGCGCAGGATGTGCCACAGGTCCTTCACCGCGCCACCTCGTCCAGCAGGAAGTCGGCCGTGCCGCCGTGGTTGGCGCGGTGCAGCACCCTGAGCACACCGGCGGAGCCGGTCAGGTAGTCGGTCGAGCAGCGCAGCAGCCCCTCGCCGGGCACGCCCAGCGGCGCCACCCCGTCGCGGCGCGGCATCCCGAAGCGCTCGGCCGGTTCGAACAGGAAGACCTTCCGGACGTGGTCGAGCTGCCGTAGGGCGGTGGTCCGGTACGAGCCGTCGCCGGTGAACGCGGCGGCGTCCAGCATGGCCTCCGCGATCCCGGACATGCCGAACCCGTAGGCGGGGAGCACCGACTGGCCGATGTCCACGGCGCGCAGGACGTGCCGCGCGGCGTCGAGGTCGCCGTAGCGCAGCAGCACCTGGGCGACGCCCGCCGAACCCACCTCGACGTACGGCTCCATCGTCCCGTCGTGGTCGAACATCACGAGACCGTCGTCGTCCACGGGCGCGGCGTGGTCCATCTCCCAGGCCAGTGCGCCGCGTCCGAGCCGCAGGTACCGCTCGTCGCCGGTGACCTGGTGCATCCGCAGCAGGAACAGGGCGACGCCCGCCTGGCCGAAGCCGAGCCCGGTCAGCGGCCGCTCGGTGGAGAACCCGTTCAGCCAGAAGACGTGCCGGCCCTCCCACTGGGCGGAGTCGCACAGCGCCCGCGCGCACCGGGTGGCCGCGGCCAGGTCGCTCCCTTCGCCACTGCGGAGGTGGAAGCGCAGGTTGGTCATCCCCAGCCCGGCGAGGCCGTAGTAGAAGGTGTGGTCGCCGGCCTCCGGCCCGCGTCGGTTGGCCAGGGCCAGCAACTCGCGGGCCTGATCGTGGAATCCGAGCGCGTCGGTGGTCCAGGCGATGCCGGCCAGTCCGTTCATCAGGCCGTCCGGGTACCGGGCGGGGTCGATGTCGGCGAGTCGGCGGCGCAGCCACTGCCGCCACTCGGGACGGATCGGGACGCCGGAGGCGTCCAGGGCCCACAGGACGCCGCTCGCGCCGAAGCCGAGGCTCAGCGGGTTCGTGACGTGCGCGAAGGGGTCCGTGGGGAAGAGCGTGTCCCGGTCGGTGTCGGCGGCGGCCTCGACGAAGGCGGCCACACCGCTCTCGGCCTCGGCCAGTCCGAGCGCCGACTCGACGACCGGCCGACGCGTCACCTCCTCGACCTGGCCGACGAGTTCGTCCTCCCGCTCCAGCACACGGAGAACCTCGGGGAGCGTGGTCCTGGCCTGGGACAGGTCTGTCAGGAGGTCGTGGATCAGCGGGGGCCAGCCCAGGGCGTCGGTGAAGATCCGGAAGAGGCCGAGGACGTCCGGCCGCAGGTAGGACATCGCCGCGATCGGGAAGACGAAGTAGGCCATGGTGTTGGCCAGGGCGTGCAGGTCGTCCCGCGGTTCGGGCGGTCCGGAGCGGGTGCGGGAGTGGCTGAAGCCGGGGGTGTACAACTCGACCGGCTTCGCCAGGTGGGCGTCGACCGCCTCGGGGCCGGCCAGTCGGCACGCCTCCAGGTCGATGACGGTGACGTGGTAGGTGTCCGGGTCGACGAGCAGGTTCGACGGGGAGAGGTCGCCGAGGACGACGTTGCGCTCGTGGGCCGCCCGGACGGCGCGGGCGAGGCCGCGGAAGACGGCGAGGTAGATGCGCAGGAACGCGCGCGACCCGTCGGCGGTGATCGCGGGGCGGGCCAGCGGGTTGCGCTCCAGCAGCACCGATCGGATGTCGGTGCCCTCCACGTGCTCCTGGACGATGAAGTGGTGCTCCCACTGGCGGAACTCGGCGATCGGCGCGGCGAAGGAACCCGTTCCGGCCAGGCGGTTAAGGAAGGTCCACTCGCGGGCGAGGACGTCCAGGGCGTCGTGGTCCTGGCGCGGGTTGGGGTTGGTGTACGGGCGGGCCTCCTTGACGACGACCTTGCGGTCGCTGTCGTAAGTGTCCTCGGCGGCGTACACCCCGCCGGAGTTGGAGAACTGGATGGCGTCCGTCACCCGGAACCTGCCGCCGAGCAGATCTCCGTCGTCGGCTTCGTCCTCGGGCTTCCAGTCGGTGAACGGCCAGGCCTGCCAGGACGGCTGGGCGAACCCGGGCCGCCGGTCATCGGTGATCGGACCGTCCGGACCGGTGATCGTCGGCACCTGCCGGCCGAGGACGTCGAGGGTGTGGGTGCGCTGGAACTGCCCATACCGGAAGTAGAGGGACTTGCAGTCCCGGTACCTCAGGTCGGACAGGACGTAGGGGCCCTCGGATCCGTCCAGGACGACGGCGAGTTCAGCCAACACGGCGCGGAAGTCGTCCTCGTCGCGTGGGTAGACGGTCACCAGCTTGCCGCCGCTGCCACGTGCCATGCCCTTGGAGTTGAGCATCTCGAAGATGTTCAGGTCGAGCGCGATCTTGAAGTCGGTGCCGCGCGCGGTCAGATGCCCGACGACCGCCGCAGCCACCTCGCGTACGTTGCGGTGGTTCGCCGAGACGTGGATCTTCCAGCCCTGCGCCGGCAGGTCCGGGTCGTGCCGGTGACTCCACCAGATGCCGCTGCGGACGAACCGAGCCCGCTGCCGTTCGTCGAGCGAGGCGAGGAAGTGGTCGGGCCTCGGCTCGTAGTAGACGTCGAGCGGGTCGAAGAACAGCGTGTCGTTCCAGGTGTAGAGGAATCGGTGGACCCATCGTTCGTCGCGCATGTCCGCCTCTGTGTGGTCGTCCGAGTGCTGCCGCGGGGGCGGTCGGTGAGACGGGAGGGCCCGTGCGGGAGTGCGTCGCACTCCCGCACGGGCC
>NZ_BBPP01000039.1:4545-44693 GCF_000787835.1 Streptacidiphilus melanogenes | reverse complement strand
CCCGCACGGGCCCCGCCGGGTCAGTTGTGGTTCGGCGGCGTGGTCGTCTTGCAGCAGTCGCTGGAGCTGCTGGTGACGCTGATGATCCCGGCCTTCGCGGGGGCCACGCGGGGCTGCAGGTTCTGGAGCTTGAGAACGCTCATCCTGATCACTCCTTCAGGGTGCGGGAACGCGAGGTCGCGTTCCCGGGTGAGAGGGCCTGGCCGATCGGCTGGGCCCAGTCAACAGCAGCCGGTGATCGTGGACATGCCGGATACCGCCCCATGTTTTCCCCCGCCCCCACCCATGTTCTCCGCGCGTCCCCCGGCCTCTTCGCAGCGAACGCAGCGGGGGCTCAGCGGGGCGGGTTCAGCCGTCGGCCTCGCCCGCCACCAGGTCGGCGGCCAGCCGATGGAGCGCCGCACGGTCGGGCAGGCCGGTCTTGCGGAGCAGGCTCGCCAGGTGCTTCTCCACCGTGCGGGGCGAGATCACCAGTCGATGTGCGATCTCCCGGTTGGGCGGCCGGTTGACCATCAGCGCGAAGACCTCGTACTCACGGGTCGTCACGCCCGAGGAGAGCAGGACGTCCGGGATGCGGTCCCGGCCGCTGCGGCGCTGGGCGACGGTGGCGCCGCCACGGCGCAGCAGGGCCCGGCAGGCTCCCGCCACCGCGGAGGCCTCCAGCCCGTGGAAGTACTCCTCGGCGGTGCGCAGCCAGGCCACCGGGTCGCCCCAACCGTCCGCCAGTGCCGCCTCCGCGACCAGCCGCAGGGCGAGATGGGCGCCGGTGGGAAAGACCTTCCGATAGCGCCGCAGCTCGGCCACGGCCCGCGCCGCGTCCTCAGGCCTGCCCTCGCGTCCCAGCAGCACGGCGTCGGCGGCCACCAGGAACTGGCGGTTCCATGCGAGGTCGGCCGCCGGCATCGCCGACACGTCGGCGTACGCAGGACGGCCGGCGCGCCCCGCCAGGACGTCGAGCAACGGCCGCAGGCCGTACCGGCCGGCCAGGTAGAAGACGTTCGGACGGCCGCGCTCCCACTCCGCGGCGGCGGCCAACTCGGCCTCGGCCAGCGGCCGGTTCTCCTGCAGCAGGGCGCAGACGGCCCGGTTCAGGCCCAGCATCACCGGCACCAGGAACGACCGCCCGCCTCCGGCGCGGTCGAAGGCGAGCGACCGCTCCTCCATCGCCCGCGCCTGGCCCCGGTGTCCGGCGAGCGTGGCCGCGGTGAGCAGCAGGTACTGGTGGGTGCCGAGAGCGCGCATCCGGCCCGTGGCGTCCAGACAGCGGTCGATGATGTCCTGGGCCCGCCGCGGGTCGCCGGTGAGCACCGCGTACATGGCCAGCAACGCCTCCGTCCGGTGGGCCCGTCCGGGCGAGCCCAGCTCGTGGGCGGCGGCCAGCGCCTCCTCGAGGGTGCGGGCGTCGCCCTTGCGCATGAAGGAGTTGGCGCCGAGGCGGATCAGCGCCTCGAACCGCCAGTGCGGCAGCGCGTGCGCCTCGGCCACCGCCAGCATCCGGGCCAGGCAGGCGTCGGCCTCGTCGAAGCCGCGTTCCCTGGCCAGCAGGGCGAGCAGCTGCCAGGCCTTGCAGGCCAGTTCCGGCAGGTCCGCGTGCTGGGCGAACTCGGCGGCCCACAAGGCCCGTTGCTCGGTGCCCGGCAGCAGCTCCTGCTGCCCGGGCAGCAGCGCCAGATGGCCCCTGACCACCGCGAGGGCGGCGGTCAGCGCGGGCGCGTGCCGGTCGCCGAGAAGCTCCTGCGCGGCCGCGAACTGCCCGACGCCCTCGCTGCTGCGCCCGGCCATCAGTGCCGTCCAGGCCAGCCGGGTGTGCAGCTCGATCCTGCTGTCGGTGCTCGGGGCCGCGGCGCCGGTGGTCGGGAGGGTGTCGAGCAGCTCCAGCGCGCGGTCCAGGCGACCGGCCTCGGCGAGGGCGTGGACCAGTGACTCGGTGACGGCGACGCGGTCGGGGCCGGCGGCGAGCCGGTGTCCCTGCTCCAGCAGCCGGACGGCCGCACCCGAGGCGCCCGCGGCCAGCGCCTGCCGCCCTGCCTCGGCGTACAACAGTGCGGCGGCGGCTCCGTCCCCGGCGACCTCCAGCAGCCGGGCGGCGAGGTGGCGCCGCTCGTCGGCCTCGGGCACGGTCCCGCGGAGCGCGGCGGCGGCCCGTCTGGCGACGGCGGCCCGCTCGGCGGAGGGCAGGCCGGCGGCCAGCGCCTCGCCGATCAGGGAGTGGCGGAACGCGTAGCCGTCGGGCACGGCGCCGTCGGAGACGACGAGCTCCGCATGGACCAGCTCACGCAGTTCGGCGAAGAGCCGGCCCTCGTCGCGCCCGGTGACGAGCCGGAGGGTGTCGACGGTGAACCGGGGGCCGAGCAGGGCCGCCAGGACGACCAGGTCCCGGGTCGCGGGGGCGAGGCGGGCCGTCCGGGCGGCGTACGCGCGCACCACCCCGGACGGGACGGTGGCGGCCAGGTCCCCCGCCACGCGCCAGCCGGACCCCTCCTGCCGCAGCGCGCCATTGCCGACCATGTCCGCCAGCAACTCCTCGACCAGGTAGGGGTTTCCGCCGCCCACCTCGGCGAGCCGGTCGACCACGCCGGCGGGCACCCCGCCGACCGGCACGCCCAGGCAGGCGGCGGCCATGTCGTGCACCTCCGGCGCGCCCAGCGGTCCGAGCGCGAGGGCGGTGGCGACCCTGCGCTGCTCGGCGCCCTGCATCAGGTCGAACGCGGCGCCTGCCTCCGCCCGCAGCGTCGCCACCAGCAGCACGGGCAGGTCGGCGAGGTTGTCGACCAGGTACTCCACCACGGCCAGCGTCTCGGTGTCCGCGTCGTGCATGTCCTCCAGCACCAGCAGGCAGCCGGTCTCCCGGCCGATGACGGCGAGCAGCCGCAGCAGGGCCTCGGCGAGATCGGTCACGCACTCGGGACGGCCCGGAACGTCGCCGGTCCGCCATTCGGGGACGACCTGCGACAGGGACGCCCGGTACGGGAGCAGTTCCGCCGCCTCCGGCGGGCCCGTCCGGCGCAGATGGGAGCTCAGTGCCTCGGCGAGGGGGCGGAACGGCGAGGCGGCCGTGCTGGGGCTGCTGCGGCCTCGCAGCAGCGGCAGCCCCAGACCGGCGGCGTGCCGGGCGCACTCCCCGGCCAGCCGGGACTTGCCGATCCCGGCCTCCCCCGAGACGAACACCGCATGGCCCCGCCCTTTCTGACAGTCCGCCAGAAGACGTTCCAGCAGGACACGTTCCTCGGTCCGGCCGACCGTGACGGGTGATCTGGTCAACATGGCCGCAGGCTATGCGAGTCGATCACGATCGGGTAGGGAAGAAAGCGCGGCCCTGGCCGGCCGCGGGGGCCCGGCGGCGCTTGCGGCCTAGAAGTCCGTGTTGCCGTCGCGGGAGGTCCAGGTCATGGTCTCCCACGGGTCGTGCGACAGCATGAGCGCCTCGCCGCCGCCGGACAGCGCGCTCGCCCGGCGCCCCAGGGCGCCGGTGCTCCACAGCGTGATCCCGCCGATCGGGTGCTCCTGCGCCTCCGCGGGAGGAAGGTGCGGCCGCTCCGGCACGGGAAGGGTGTCGGCCGCTGGGACGGCGTCGGTGGTCTGCATGGGTGGGTCCGTTCCTCTCCTACGAGCGTCAGGGCCTTGGCGCCGCTGACGCGCACTCAGGGTGTCGGCGCCTGCAGCAGCAGCACCGAGGGCGTCCGCTCCGGGAAGCCCAGTCTCAGCAGGCCATGGCCGACGCCCGCCAGACCGGTCAGCAGGCCGGGCACGGCCAGGGCCGCCGGGGTGCCGCAGACGGGCCCGTGCCGTTCGAGCACGGCCACCCACCGCCGCGCCCGCCGCCTCCGCGCAGCCTGCGCGCCGGGGGCGACGGGGGCGACGAGGGCGGCCGACCGGCCGAGGAGCTCCAGAACGCCCGGCTCGCCATGGCAGAGGCTGTGGTCCGGCAACGGTCCGGGCCGCGCGTCAAGGCCCCGGAGGGTCCGCTCCACGAGCTCCGCCAACTGCGCGTCGCCGGACGCGACCGGCCGGTCGGCCACCGCCAGCGCGACGCCGACGAGCCCGCGGCACCAGGCGCCTTCGGCCCGCCGGTCCGCGGCGGTTCCGACGGCGGCAGCCCGCAGCGCGGCCAGACCGGCCCGTTCGCAGTCCGCGTCACCCGCGGCCTCCGCGAAGCCGAGCAGCGCCCAGCCGACCCCGGCCGCGCCGCTCGCGAAGCCCGGCTCGGGCGGCAGCGGACGCGCGGCCAGGCGGGCCGCGCACGCTCGCGCTCCGCGCCAGGCCCCGGCCGAACCGGTCGCCTGGTGGACGGCGAGCAGCGCGGCGAGGCCGCCCGCCAGACCCTCCGCCAGACCCTCCGTCAGCCCGCCCGCCGGTCGCTCCGCCGGTCCCTCTGTCGGTCCCGCAGCCGGCTCCGACTCGGCGGCGAGCACGGTCAGGTCGACGGCCCGGTCGCGCAGGGAGGCCAGGCCGGGGTCGTCCAGGGCAGCGGCCGCCGCCGTGACCGCGTAGGCGATGCCGCCCAGCCCGGCGTACCCGCCGGGGCCGACGGCCGCGAGGTCCTGGGGGCTGGCCGCGAGCCGTTCCAGCACCGACGGCAGTGGGGCCAGCGCGCGGACGGCCGCCTCCGCATGACGGTCCTGCCCGGTGAGGGCGGCGAGCTGGGCGAGGAACAGAGCCACGCCGGTGTACCCGCCGCCCAGGTCCGCACCGCACGGCCGGAGTTGCCAGTAGCGGTCGGCGATGAGCTCGAGGCCGAGCCAGTTCGTCCGCCTGGAGCCGCGGTGGCCCGAGGCGAGAAGGAGGTCACCGATGCGGCACGCGGCGTCGAGCCACTGCTCGGGATCCGTGTCCGGCTCCCGGCCCGGGTCCGGCTCCCCCGGTCCGCTCGACGCCCAACGCCGGGCCGCGGGCGCATGGGCGGCGGCCGTCGAGCGCGCGGCCATCGACGCCCGGATCACCCACTGCTGCGCCTCCAGGTCGCTCTCGTCCATGCTCCGGAGCCGCTCGGCCACCCGGTCGAGGCCGGTGCGGTCCAGCGCGCCGTGGATCCGTCCTGCGTCGCCGCTCCACAGGTCCAGCGAGTCCGGCCGGGTGGTGAACAGCGGCACGTCGCCGTCCCACAGCTGTGCGATCTCGTGGCCGAGCACGCCGGGGTGGCCCGGACCGGCGGCTCGGTTCGTGCCCAGGAGCCCGAAGAGCGCGTCCCGCTGCGCCGCGTCCCGCAGCACGTCGGGGTGGGTCGACTCGGCCAGCAGCGTCGCGTACGTCTGCGTGGGACGCACCACGACCCGGACCTCGGCCCCTGCGAAGCGCGCCAACCAACCCTGCGAGCCGAGCAGTTCGGTCCTGCCGGAGGCCACGGCCCGGTAGCCCGCGCGGAAGCCGTCGAGCAGTGCGTCCAGGTAGGCCGCGGGCTCAGCCGCGACGCCGGCGAGGCTCGGCCGGTTGGCGGCACCGGTGAGCACCTGCGGCCCGCGGACCAGCCGCATCCGGTCCGTTCCGGGATCAGCCCAGGTCACCGCGTCCGCCGGCAGCGGCGCGCCCGCGTCACCGCCCAGCCCGGAAGCGTCCACGGCCGCCCGGTCCCCGAGGAGCAGGTGCGGCAGCAGGCCCGTCCGGTACACCGAGGCCTGGAGGGCCGCGGCCGCCGGGTCGTCGACACCGGGCCCCGTGGGCGGCGGGTGGAACAGCGTCTCGACGTCGATGAGGAACGGCTCGTCGCCCCGGGCGATCAGGTTCTCGTGGTGGAAGTCGGTGCCGTCCAAGGCGTACAGCAGTGCCAGGAGAGCACCCTGGCGGCGGTAGAAGCGCTCGAGGTCCTGCTCGCTCGCGCTCGGCAGGTGGGCGATGTGCTCGACCCATCCGTACCCGCCCCGGTCCAGCAGGGCCGCCACCGGCAGACCCGGCGTGCCGGGCCGCGCGTTGAACCAGCCGACGACGTCGTTGAAGTGCCGGTGGGCCCGGAGTGGCCGCGGCTTGTAGACCACGCGGCGGCCGTCGGCGAAGCGGAGAACGGCCACGCTCCGGCCGCGCCGGTGCCCGTCCCCGGCTCCGCTCGCCACGCCGACCAGGGCGCCCGGGTCCGCTCCGCCGAGCAGGGTGGCGACGACGTCCGGCCGGTCGGCCTCGAAGCGGTCGAGCAACTCGGCCAGCGCCTCGGCGGCGTGCAGACAGGTCTGCCCCAACAGGCGTGCCAGCACGGGGTACGCGGCGAACAGGGCGGCGAGGCCCGACTGACAGCCGGTCATCGCGGCGAAGCTGTGGAACCGTTCGGACGGCGTGTCACCGTTGAGGTCACCGCGCCGCCTCGCCGCGTCGAGTTCCAGCACCAGCGTCCGGGCGGACCGCCGCGCCAGGGTGGCACCGAGCCGCCGGACGAACTCGGCCCGCACGGCGGCGAGATCGACCGCTCCGGCCGCGGGGCCCGCCGGGATCCGTTCGGCGGCCGCCCGCGCGAGCGGCGCAAGGACCGCTTCGAACCCCGCCGTTCCTGGCGGTCCGTCCATGGGCCGGAACGGTGGCACGGCAGCGAGCGCCCGATCGACGAAGAGGGCCCAGTCCGGCCTCTCCCGCGTGGCCCGCTCGTCCCGGGGCAGCGCCCGTAACCACCAGCCGTCGGCAGCCCGAGCGACCGCGAAGCTCTCCTGCGCCTCGATCACAGGCCGAGCGTGCCAGCCGACCGGTCTTCACACAAGGTCCTCGTCCTCCAGGCGCCTTCGCTCCGACGCTCCCGCCGACAGCGCCCAACGAGCCGTATTCCCAGTCGTGTTCAGCAGGTGGCGAGGAGCTCCGCCGCCGCTGCCTCGACGGCCCGGGAGAGCTCCGGGGTGGCGAACGCGCCGCGCAGGCCGAGGTGGAGGCGGCCGCGGAAGGAGCTGACCGCCACGGAGAGGGCCTGGTGGCGGGCGAGCGGGGCCAGCGGGTGCAGGCCGGTCAGCGGCATGCCGGCGAGGGCGAAGGGCCGGTCAGGGAGCGGCACGTTGGTGACCAGGGCGTCGAACAGCAGCCCTGCGGAGGGCCGCAGCAGCGGTGCGGCGAGGGGGTGGGCGGCGGGTGGAACGAGGTCGGCCAGCAGGGCGACCGCGCCCGCGCCGCGCCGCGGCCCGGCGGCCTTGCGGGCGTCCATCGTCGCGCGGACGCGACGCAGTCGGGCGACGGGGTCGGGTTCGGAAACAGGCAGGTCCACCAGGAAGCCGGAGAGGCGGTTCCCGGCGGCGGGCGTGCCGGTGGCGGTGCGACGTCCGCGCTGGCTGACCGGGACCATCACCCGCACGTCCGTGCGCTCGCCCGCGCCGCGCAGCGCGCCCGCGAGGACGGCCAGCACGACATCGTTCGCGGTACCGCCGTGGGTCTTGCGGATGATCCGGACGTCGTCGACGACGAGGGCGGGCAGGGCCAACCCGTGGCCGGAGGTGGCGGGGGCGCGCAGCAGTGGGGGCCGCATCGGGGAGGGGTGTCGCAGGGCGCGGTCCACGCCGTCGGCGGCGGCCAGCAGCGCGCTGGCCGCGATCTCGGTCGCGCGCAGGGTCCGGCGGGCCTCGATCGGCAGCGACCGCAGCAGTCGCAACGGGGCCGGTCCGCTCGCCGCCGCGAGTGGCGTGGGGGCAGCCGACGCCTCCGGGTCGGCCGGGTCGGGAGCTTCGGAGTGGCCGTCGAGCAGGCGGATGCCGAGTTCCAGTGCACGCAGGCCGTCGACGACGGCGTGGTGGACCTTGAGCAGCAGGAACAGCACCGGTTCGCCGTCCGCGCCGCCAATGCCTGCGGGGCTGAGCAGGTGCATCTCCCAGGGCGGGGCCTCGCGCGGGACCGGGCGGGCCATCAGCTCGCCGACGATCCGGCACAGCCGCGGGTCGGAGGGGTCCGCGGTCACGTCGGCGGGCAGCTGGTGACACACCGTCTGCGTGGCGGCGTCGAAGTCCGGCTGGTCCTCCCAGCCAGGGCCCTCCAGGGGGTTGCGCGAGGGCTGCACCCGTCGGCGCAGCCGGGGGATCCGCTGCGCCCGCCGGGCCAGCAGCGCGGCGACGGCTTCGGCATCGACCCGTCCGGGCGGCCCAGCCGGTCCGGCCGGCCCGCCGCCGAACACGGCGAGGGCGCCGATGTGCATCGGGGCGTCGGGTGACTCCAGGCACCAGAAGGCGTGGTCCAACGGGCTGAGCCTGGGCGTCATGGACATCCCCTCCGCGGTGGCCTGACGGCCCGCACCGAGGCCGGAGCGCGCAGCACGCGCTGCGCCTCCCTGCCTGGCGGGGCTGACGCGGCCACGCTAGCCCCTGAAGGGTGTGAAGTGTCGACGCCGCGCCCCCGTCGGCGCGTTCACACCGTCGAACCGGCCGCCGCCCCGGGGGACTTCACCGGTCCCGGGCCGGGGGAAACGTTCCGTCATCAGCCCTGCGACACCAGACTCTCGAAGACGTGCAGGTATCCGTTGACCGGCCGCACGTCCGTGATCTCCAGACCTGCCTCGGTCATCCGCGCGCTCATGCTCGCGCGGGTGTGCTTGGCCCCGCCGACGTTCAGCAGCAGCATCAGGTCCATGGCCGTGGTGAACCTCATCGAGGGGCTGTCGTCGACGAGGTTCTCCACCACCAGGACCCGCGCGCCCGGGCGCGCGGCGCCGACGACGTTGCGGAGCGTCCGGCGGGTGCTGTCGTCGTCCCACTCCAGGATGTTCTTGATGACGTAGACGTCGGCCTGCACGGGAACCGCGCGACGGCAGTCCCCGGCGAGCAGGGTCGCCCGGTCGGCGAGCTCGCCCCCCGGGCGCAGGCGCGGGTCGGCGTTGGCGACGACCTCGGGGAGCTCCAGCAGGGTGCCCCGCAGGTTCGGGTACTTCTGCAGCAGCTCGGCCAGCACGTGGCCCTGTCCCCCGCCGATGTCCACCACCGTCGACGCCCCCGCGAGGTCCGTGGCGTGGGCGAAGTCCTGGGCGGACTGCCGGCTGGAGTGGGTCATCGCCAGGTTGAAGACCTGGGCGGACTCGGCCGCCTCACCGTGCAGGTACTCGAAGAACTCCTTGCCGTACAGGTCCTTGAAGACGCTCCTGCCGGAGCGGACCGCGTCGTCCAGTGACCCCCACGCCTGCCAGGTCCAGGGCTCGGTGCACCACAGGACGATGTAGCGCAGACTGTTCGGCGCGTCCTCGCGCAGCAGTCGTGACATCTCCGTGTGTGCGAACCCGCCCTCCTCCTCGGCGAAGATGCCGAAGCAGCACAGGGCGCGGAGCAGCCGGGTCAGGGCTCTCGGTTCGGCGCCGGTCGCGGCGGCCAGCTCCTCGGCGCTGAGCGGGACGTCGTCGAGGGCGTCGGCCACGCCGAGGCGCGTCGCCGCCCGGACCGCCGCGGCGCAGGCGGCACTGAAGGCGAGTTCGCGCAGCTGCACGACCGGCGGCTTCGACTGCTCGACCTTGGAGGCAGTGGTCATCTGGGACAACCCTTCGTTTCTGACCCGCGTCTGTGCGGGGCGTTCGGAATCAGCGGGCCCGACGGGGCCCCGTGACGGCCGGTCAGCATCGTCCGGCGGGTTCGGACACGCGGCAGACGTTGGCGACGAACACGTTGCGCGCTCCGCCGTCCCGGTCGGCCAGGTCGGCGGAGCGGTTGTCCACCACGAGGTTGTCGCGGACGGTGTTGTCGGTGCTCTGACCGCCCACGTAGCTGCGGAACAGCACGATTCCGCCCGAGAGCGGCGAGGCTCCGACGTTGCCGTCCACCTCGTTGTCGGTGACCAGCGTCTGCTCGACCCCGGTCAGCACGATGCCGCTGCCCTGGATGTAGGGCAGCCGGTCGGTCGCCGGGCAGTAGGAGTTGTTGTCGTTCACCAGGTTGCCCCGGACGGTCAGGTCGCCGGCACGCGGGCGGGTGTCGTCCCCCACGATGAAGACGCCGCCGCAGTTGCCGGTGACGGTGTTCTGTGCGACGACGAGGTTCCGCAACCGCCGGACGACGACGCCGAACCGGTTGCCGTAGAGCCGGTTCCCGGACACGCGGGTGCCGTCGGTGTCGACGCCTACGCCCTTGCCGTCCGCGATGTTGGCCAGGAAGACGCCCGCCTGCCCGTTGCCGTGCGCGGTGTTGCCGGCCACACGGCTGCGAACGGACTTCTCCTCGCTGATGCCCTGCTGCCCGTTGTCCCGGGCCTCGACGGAACGGACCGTCAGTCCGTCCGTGCCGGAGGCGGAGATGCCGTCGATGCGGAATCCGGAGACCGTGAGCGACTCGATGCGGGCGTCGGTCACGGGGTGGTCGGCCGTCCCGAACACGCAGATCCCGTCACCGGCCGCCGCACAGGCGCCGGTCGCAGCGCCGTCGGGCGGGGACAGCACCGTCAGCGGACCGGCGCCGCGCAGGGTCACCCCGGAGGTCCTGAGCAGCACGCTCTCGTGGTAGTGCCCGGCCTGGACCAGGACGGTGTCCCCCGGCCGGGCGGCGTCGACCGCCGCCTGGATCGACTGTCCGGGGTGGACCAGATGGACCGCCGTCCCGGACTCGGGATAGGCGGGCACGGCGACCGGTAGTGAGACCGCGGCACCGAGCAGGCCACAGAACAGCCATCCTGACGACATTCCCTCAACCGCCCTTTCGGACACCGACGCCGTGTGCGTCGTCTCGTGTCGAAGCTACGAACGCCCGTCCGCCACCGCACGTCGAGAGTGTCGAACGGGCGCACGCCACGACGGGCCGTGGCCACCGCCCGCACACGAAGGACCGTTCCCTGGTGCCCCCTGGACGACCGTGATCTATGGTCGTGCTGGGGGGAGTCAGCGACTGTCCATCGAAGGAGACCCCCAATGGCTGTCGTCATGTCGATGCGCTGGGCGGGTGTCACGCCCGAGCAGTACGAAGCCGCCCGCACGGTGGTGCACTGGGAGGACAGGACTCCCGACGGCGGCATCATCCACGCGTCCTGGTTCGAGGACGACGGGCTGCATGTGATCGATGTCTGGGACTCCGAGGCGGCGTTCGAGCACTTCAGCCTCAAACGGCTGATGCCCGTCGTCCGCAGGCTCGGTGTCGTCGGAGAGCCGCAGGTGACCTTCTCACCCTTGCACCGGCGCTTCGTGGCGCCGGGCGTGAGCGGAGCCGCCTGACACGACGTGACGGGAGAGCCGGGCCGGTACGGGACGCCCTCGTACCGGCCCGGCTTCCGTTGTCCCCGGCCCGTCGGCGCCGGGCGGCGCAACCCGGGGCCCGTCAGCTCACGCACGGCGGAACTTCTTCGGCCGACCGGCGGAGGCACGTGGCGGCCTGCGCCACCGGCACGGGACCACCGCCTGGTGTCGCCGGAACGCGACGGAGAACGCCGCGCGCGGGCGCGGACACGCCCCTGCGGAGCACCGGAGCAGCGATCCGAAGGGGGAGCCCATGCCCGTCCCCGGGCAACGAAGGCCTTCGACGGCGACGACCGGCGCCGCCCGTGGCAGCCCTCGCGGGCCCGCGATGCCGTCCTCGGCGCACGGCCGATTCCTTCGAGCGCAGCGCCGTACCCAACGGCTACGACGGCATGACGGTCCAGCACTTCACCAGCCGTCAGACGACATATTGGGCGGTCGGCTTCCGCGCGCGCCCACCTTCCGGGCCCGCGTCGGCGACCGCGTGCGCTGGCGCGTGGCAACGCTCGGCCAGGGCCTCCACGTCTTCCACGTGCACGGCCGCCGCTGGCGCAGCGGCGACCGCATCTACCACTGCCACATCACCGACCACATGATGGGCGGCATGGTGGGCCGTTACCTCGTGGAGCCCTGACCGGACTCCCGCCCGGCCAGGGCTCCGCTTCCTCCCGGGCGGGCGTCAGGCCCGGCTCAGGACGGCGCCCAGCACCTCGGTCAGGACCTGGAGCGGCCGGTCGTCCCCGGTGACGGCGCGCCAGGCGACGAAGCCGTCGGGCCGCACGAGGACCGCGCCGTCCTCGGCCACGCCGTGGGCCTGGGCCCAGTCCGCCCCCTCGTCCGGCTGGAGGACGGACCCGGGCCCCGGCTCGCCGCCGATCCGGTGGCACTCCAGCGGCACGCCGAGTTCCTCGGCGACCCGCAGCCCCGCCTCGTGCCAGGCCCGCCCCCCGGGCCCGGTCAGCAGGACCGGACCCCGTTCGTAGAGGTCGAGTGTCGACAGGCGGACGCCGTCGCGGTTCACCCACAGGTGCGGCGCCCGGGAGCCGGGCTCGGCGCCGGGGCGGAACTGCTCAGGAACGGCGGACTCCTCGGGGTCGGCGCCGTGCACGGCGCCCGAGTGGTAGCGGTATCCGAGCACCACCGCCAGCATGCCGGCCTGCTTGCCGGTGCCCGGGCTGACGTCGTATCCGGGGTGCCGGTGCTCGGCCGACCGGGCGGAGGCGCGCGCGGCGGTCGCCAGGGCCACGGGGCGGCGCTCCGCCTCGTAGCTGTCCAGCAACTCCGGTCCGGCCCAGCCCTGCAGGACCGCGGCCAGCTTCCAGGCGAGGTTGTGGGCGTCCTGGATCCCGGTGTTGGAGCCGAACGCACCGGTGGGGGACATCTCGTGGGCGGAGTCGCCGGCCAGGAAGACCCGCCCCCGGCCGTAGCCGTCCGCCACCCGCTCGGCCGCGTGCCAGGGCGCCTTGCCGGTGATCTCCACCTCCAGGTCCGCCACCCCGGTGGCGGCGCGGATCAGCGCGGTGCAGCGCTCGTCGGTGAAGTCCTCCAACGTCTCGCCGGAGTCGGGCCGCCAGGGCGCGTGGAAGACCCACGACTCCTTGTTGTCGACGGGCAGCAGCGCGCCGGAGCCCTCGGAGTTCCTGAGGTAGCAGACGATGAAGCGCCGGTCCCCGACCTCGTCCGCCAGGCGCTTGGCGCGGAAGGTGATGCTGACGTTGTGGAACAGGTCGCCCCGGCCGCCGCAGCCGATGCCGAGCCGCTCACGGACGGGGCTGCGGGGACCGTCCGCGGCCACCAGGTACTGCGCCCGGACGGTCCGCTTCCGGCCGCTGTCACGGTCCGTCACCACGGCGGTGACGCCGTCCTGGTCCTGCTCGAAGGAGTCCAGCTCGGTACCGAAGCGGATGTCCGCGCCCAGCTCCCGGGCCGCGGCCAGCAGCTCGGGCTCCAGGTCGTTCTGGGAGCACAGGCACCAGCCGGCGGGGCTGAGCCTGGCCAGGCCGCCACCGGGGTCGATCTCGCGGAACAGCCACTCCTGCTCCGCTCCGGTGAGCGTGTCCGCCTGGAGGATGCCGTGGTTGTCCGCCAGGACGGAGGCGGCGGCACGGATGCGCGGCTCGACGCCGGCGGTCCGGTAGAGCTCCATGGTGCGGACGTTGTTGCCGCGGCCGCGCGGATGGTGCGAGGTCGCGGCGTGACGTTCCACCAGGAGGTGCCGGACGCCGAGGCGGCCGAGGAACAGCGACGCGGACAGCCCCACAAGGGAGCCTCCCACGATCAGGACGGGGACGTTCTCGTCGGCGTTGGCCGTCATTGATGCTCTCCGGTTCGGGGACGGTGCTTCGGGGGCGGCGCCGGCGCAGCGGCCGCGGAATGCGGCCGACGGCCGTGCGGGGTCGCTCGTATCCGTCCCCGGGCACGAGCCCGTCGACCGGTTCTTCACCCGACTGCCACACACACCGCGCGCTCACGCAAAGTGCACGTCACGATCGTGTACGTATCGCACCGTCGGCATATGCCGACGGTCATGAGTCGAGGGCCGAGGCCCCGACCGGATGCCCCCGGTGGCGCCCGCTGCGGACGAGAGCGCGGAGCCCTGACCGCCGGCGGGCGAGAGGGAGAAACCACTGTGGTGACCACGGACTACACGCACACCTCCGCGGCCGGAACAGCAGACCAGCGTCTCCGGGTGGTCCTGCTGCTGGACGTGCACGAGGGCCAGGAGCAGAAGTTCCTGGCGGCCTACGACCAGATCTGCCATCAGGTGGCGGACGTGCCCGGCCACATCAGCGACCAGTTGTGCCAGTCGCTGGGCAACTCCTCGCAGTGGCTGATCACCAGCGAGTGGGAGTGCGCCGAACCGTTCCTGAGCTGGGTGGACAGCGCCGCCCACCGCGCGCTGGTGCAGCCCCTGCACGACTGCGTCGCGGACACGCGGTCGCTTCGGTTCGTCATCGCCCGCCAAACCCCGGAGACAGCCCTGACCCCGGAGACTGCCCAGATCCCGGAGACGGGGCAGGCCGTGGAGGCGGCGCAGTCCACGAAGGCGGCGCAGGCTCCGAAGCCCGCGCGCCCCGCCCAGCGGCCCCTCCGCACCGACCCGCTGCCGCGGCCGCCGCTGGCCAGCGGGGGGCTGGTGCGCCACGCGATCGCCTTCACCGTCAAGCCGGGCAGCGAGAAGCAGGTCGAGCGGATCCTGGCCGGCTACGCCTCGCCCGAGGCGCGGGTCGACGCCAACACGCGCCTGTGCCGCACCTCGCTGTTCATGCGCGGCAACCAGGTCGTCCGGGCCGTGGAGGTCAAGGGAGACCTGGGGAACGCGCTGCGGCACGTGGCCGAGCAGCCCGAGGTGCGACAGGTCGAGGAGGCCGTCAACCCGTACCTCGAGGAAGCCCGCGACCTGACCGACCCGACGTCCGCACGGGCGTTCTTCGCCCGGGCCGCGCTTCCTGCGGTGCACCACGCCGGCGGCCCGCAGGCGCTCGCCGCGGCCGAGGTCACCCGCCACGCCTTCCTCTACCCCGTGCGTCCCGGCCAAGCTGCGGCCGTGGCCCGGCTGTTGGGCGAGCAGGACGGCGAGGCCGCAGCCGACGCCACGAGCCCGCTGGTGCAGAGCACCATGTTCGTGCGCGAAGGCCTCTTCATGCGGATGGTCGACCTGAGCCGTCCCTACCAGGACGTGCCGGTGCAGGCGTCGGGCATCACCCCCCGGGTGGCGCAGCGGCTGCTCCCCCTCCTCGACACGGGCGATCCCGCCGTCGCGGCCGACGAGTCGGCCCTCGTGCGCTTCCTGACCGGCTGCGAGATGAGCCTGGTCACCGACCGCGCCGCCCCCGCGTCCTGAATCCGCGCCCTGAACCCGCGCCCACCCTTCGCACAGTCCGGGAGACCCCGACATGGCCACTTCGTCCGCACGCATCGTCAGCCTTGCCGAGACCACGCCCAACCGACGGCGCGGCGGCGACCTGCGCGCCATGCTCACCCCGACCTCGGTCGGCTCGTCCAGCGGCTTCATGGGCCTCGCCCTGATCGAGCCCGGCGAGCGCATCGGTGAGCACTACCACCCGTACTCCGAGGAGTTCGTCTTCGTCGTCGCCGGGGACCTCGAGGTGGACCTGGACGGCGAGACGCACCCGCTCCGCCCGGAGCAGGGACTGATGATCCCCCGGGACGTGCGCCACCGCTTCCGCAACGTGGGCGGCTCCCAGGCGCGCATGGTCTTCCACCTGGGCCCGCTCGCGCCGAGGCCCGACCTCGGGCACGTGGACACGGAGAGCGAGCCCGCTGCCTCCGGCGACGCCCCGGTGGCGAGCACATGACGCGCCGGGTGGCCGTGACGGGCCTCGGGGTCGTCGCCCCGGGCGGCATAGGCGTCCCGTCCTTCTGGGAGCTGCTGACGACGGGGCGCACCGCGACCCGCGGGATCACCCTCTTCGACGCGGGACCGTTCCGTTCCCGTATCGCGGCGGAGTGCGACTTCGATCCCGTCGCCTGCGGTCTGGACCCCGAGACCGTCGAACGCTGCGACCGCTACATCCAGTTCGCGCTCGTCGCGGCCGCCGAGGCGCTGCGGGACTCCGGGATCGACACGTCCCGGCTGGACCCCTGGCGCAGCGGCGTGTCCCTGGGCACCGCCGTGGGCGGCACCACGCGGCTCGAACACGACTACGTCGCGGTCAGCGAGCACGGCGGGCGCTGGGACGTCGACCCGCGGGCCGCCGGCCCGCACCTGCACCGCGCCTTCTCCCCGAGCTCGCTCGCCTCCGAGGTCGCCGAGTTCCTCGACGCGCGCGGGCCGGTGCAGACCATCTCGACGGGCTGCACCTCGGGGCTGGACGCGGTCGGGCACGCCTTCGAGACCATCATCGAGGGCAAGGCCGACATCATCGCCGCCGGGGCCTCGGAGTCCCCCATCTCCCCGATCACCGTCGCCTGCTTCGACGCCATCAAGGCGACCTCGACCCGCAACGACGACCCGGCGCACGCCTCCCGTCCCTTCGACGCCGACCGCGACGGTTTCGTCCTCGGCGAGGGCGCCGCCGTGCTGCTGCTGGAGGAACGGGAACACGCCCTGGCCCGCGGGGCCCGGATCTACTGCGAGATCAGCGGCTTCGCGACCTTCGGCAACGCGTACCACATGACCGGGCTGACCACCGAGGGCCGGGAGATGTCCGAGGCCATCGACCGCGCGCTCGCGCAGGCCGGGGTCTCCCCCACCGAGGTGGACTACGTCAACGCCCACGGATCGGGGACGCGCCAGAACGACCGGCACGAGACCGCCGCCGTCAAGCGCTCGCTCGGCGAGCACGCCCGTTCCGTTCCGATGAGCTCCATCAAGTCGATGGTCGGGCACTCCCTGGGCGCCATCGGCGCGATCGAACTGGCGGCCTGCGCCCTGGCCGTCGCCGAGGGCATGGTGCCGCCCACCGCCAACTACCGAACCCCGGACCCGGAGTGCGACCTGGACTACGTGCCGTGCAGCGCGCGGCGCCAGAACCTGCGACACGTGCTGTCGGTGGGCAGCGGGTTCGGCGGGTTCCAGTCCGCGGTGGTGCTCACCCATCCCGACCGGAGTCTGCCATGACCTTCAGCAGCGACCTCCCCCCGCGGTCCGCCGTGATCACCGGCATGGGCGTCATCGCGCCCAACGGCGACGGCTGCGACGCCTTCTGGAAGTCCCTCCTGCGGGGCGTCGTGGCGCTGGACCGGGTCACCCGCGAGGGGTGCACCGAGCTCCCGTTGCGCGTCGCGGGCGAGGTCCGCGACTTCGATCCGGAACGGCTGATCGAGAACCGCTTCCTGGTGCAGACCGACCGCTTCACCCACTTCGCCATGGCGGCGGCCGACCTGGCCCTGCAGGACGCCCGGCTCACCGGGGACCCCGACGCGCCCTTCGCGGTCGGCGTCACCACCGCGGCCGGATCCGGCGGGGGCGAGTTCGGGCAGCACGAGCTCCAGGAGCTGTGGGGACACGGGCCGCACTTCGTCGGCCCCTACCAGTCGATCGCCTGGTTCTACGCCGCGAGCACCGGCCAGATCTCGATCCGGGGCGGCTTCCGCGGACCGTGCGGAGTCCTGGCCAACGACGAGGCCGGCGGGCTAGACGTGTTCGCGCACGCCTGCCGTGCCGTCAGGAACGGTGCCAGTGCCGTCGTGACGGGCGCGACCGAGGCCCCGCTGGCCCCCTACTCGATGGTCTGCCAGCTGGGTTACCCCGAGATCAGCCTGGCCGCCGACCCGCGCCGGGCCTACCTCCCGTTCACCGAGGACGCCTGCGGCTTCTCCCCCGCCGAGGGAGGCGCCATGTTCGTCGTCGAGCGCGAGGACTCCGCCCGCGAACGGGACGCCCGCGCCCGCGCCCGGATCGCCGGCCACGCCTCGACGTTCACCGGCACCCGGGGGTGGGAGCACTCGCGGGAGGGGCTCGCCCGGGCCATCCAGGGCGCCCTGGCGGAGGCCGCCTGCCCACCGGACCAGGTGGACGTGGTGTTCGCCGACGCCCTCGGCGTCCCGGCCGCCGACCAGGCCGAGGCGCTCGCGCTCGGCGACGCGCTGGGCGCGCGGGCCGCCGACGTCCCGGTGACCGCGCCCAAGTCCGGCTTCGGGCGCGCCTTCTCGGCCGCCGCGACGCTGGACGTCGCCGCCGCCGTCCTGGCGCTGGAGCACGGCATCGTCCCGCCCACCCCGAACATCGCCGAAGTCCGCGTCGACCTCGACGTGGTCACCAACCAGCCCCGTACCGCACCGCTGCGGACCGCCCTGGTCCTCAGCCGCGGCCTGATGGGCTGCAACTCGGCGCTGGTGCTGCGCCGCGCCGAGGAACCCCGCACCTGACCGAACCCATCCGACCTCCCCGCGGGAGAGAACGCCGCGCGGGAGAAGGGAGTCCCGATGAACGGCCCCGTGACCTACGAAGAGCTGGCGACCCTGATGAAGGGCCGGGCCGGCCTGGACGTCGACGCCGCGGCCCTGGAGGAGCGGCCCGACGCCGAGTTCGCCACCTTCGACCTCGACTCGCTCGGCCTGCTCGGCATCGTCTCCGAGCTGGAGAAGCGCTACGACCGCTCGATCGGCGGCGAGCCGGAAATGTGCAAGACCCCCCGCGCCTTCCTGACCGTCGTCAACGAGCAGCTCACCCAAGGAGCCTGAGAATGACCGGACACACCGACAACACCGTCGCCATCGCCGCCCCCGTGGACCTCACCTGGGAGCTGACCAACGATCTGGAGGGCTGGCCCTCTCTCTTCACCGAGTACGCCTCCGTCGACGTGCTGGAGCGCGCGGGCGACCGGGTGACCTTCCGGCTGACCATGCACCCCGACGAGAACGGCCAGGTGTGGTCCTGGGTCTCCCAGCGCGAGACGGACCGGTCCGGCCTGACGGTGCGCGCGCACCGGGTGGAGACCGGCCCCTTCGCGCACATGAACATCGTCTGGCAGTACCAGGAGCTGGCCGGCGGCACCTCGATGCGCTGGATCCAGGACTTCGCCATGAAGCCCACCGCACCCGTGGACGACCTCGCGATGACCGATCTCATCAACCGCAACAGCCGCGTGCAGATGGACGTGATCCGCGACAAGGTCGAACGCCGTGCCAAGGAGATGGGCTGGCGCCCGACCGCGCCGCTGCCCGACTGACCCCCGCCTCGGCCGACGCACGCGCCGGCCCGGCAGCATGTGAGACAAGGAAACCCCGACGATGCACCGCGCACTGATCATCGCCCGCATGAAGCCCGACTCGGCCGACGACATCGCCGCCGCCTTCGCCGCCTCCGACCGGGGCGAACTGCCCGGCCTCATCGGCGTCACGGGTCGCAGTCTGTTCCAGTTCGGCGACCTGTACCTGCATCTGGTCGAGTCCGACCAGCCTCCCGGCCCCCAGGTGGCCAGGTTCCACGACCACCCCGAGTTCCGCGGCATCAGCGAGCGGCTCGCCGCCTACGTCCAGGCCTACGACCCCGAGACCTGGCGTGAACCGAAGGACGCGATGGCCCGCGAGTTCTACCGCTGGGAGCGCACCCCGAGCTGACCCGCCCGCCCCGCGCGGCGCTGCAGCCACCGGCGACCGCCGGCAGATGGGAAGGAAGCACCATGGTCGATGTCCGAACTCCGGGTGACGCGTGGATCCGCTGCGACCAATGCGTCCGGCTCATCTACGACAAACGGTTCATCCGTTCCCTACGGGTGTGCCCGGACTGCGGGACGCACGCCCGGCTGACCGCGCACCAGCGGCTGGACCAGCTGCTCGATCCGGGCTCCGCCCAGCCGATCCCGCACGTCGACGCCGTCCACGACCCGCTCGACTTCACCGACACCCGGCCCTACCCGGACCGGCTGCTCGACGCCCGCGCCGAGACCGGTCTGCACGACGCCGTGGTCTGCGTGCAGGGCACCGTCGAGGGCCGGCCGGTGGTCGCGGCGGCGATGGACTTCCGCTTCCTCGGCGGCAGCCTGGGCTGCAGCGTCGGCGCGCTGATCACCGAGGCCGCGCGGACCAGTCTGCAGCTGCGGACGCCGCTGCTGCTGGTCACCGCCTCCGGCGGGGCCCGCATGCAGGAGGGCGCGCTGTCGCTGATGCAGATGGCCAAGACCGCGCAGGCGCTGGCGGAGCTGGACGAGGCCGGGATCCTGGTGGTCTCCCTGATCACCGATCCCACCTACGGCGGGGTGGCGGCCTCCTTCGCCACCCTGGCGGACGTCATCCTGGCCGAGCCGGGAGCGCGCCTCGGGTTCGCCGGACCGCGGGTCATCGAGCAGACCATCGGCGAGACGCTGCCGCCCGGCTTCCAGACCGCCGAGTTCCTGCTGCAGCACGGCCTGATCGACGACATCGTGCCCCGGGCGGCCCAGCGCACCGTGCTGGCCCAGCTGCTCGCGCTGCAGGACGGCCGTCCCGATCCTCCGGCCGGCCAAGCGGACGACGCGGCCGACCGCGGCGACCACATCCTGCGCCATGCCGACCGGATCGAGGGGACGGACCCGTGGGAGCCCGTCGAACTGGCCCGCCACTGCGAACGGCCCACGACGCTGGACTACGCCGCGCACCTGCTCGACGGATTCCACGAGCTGCACGGCGACCGGATCGGCGAGGACTGCCCCGCCGTGGTCGGCGGTCCGGGCCGGCTGGGCGGCCGACCGGTCATGCTGATCGGCCATCACAAGGGCGGCAGCGAACTGGCCGAGCGTCAGCGCCGCAGCTTCGGCATGCCCACCCCCGGCGGCTACCGCAAGGCCGCACGGCTGATGCGGATGGCCGCCAAGCTCGGCCTGCCGGTGGTCACGCTGATCGACACCCCCGGCGCGTATCCCGGCCCGGACGCGGAGCGCAACGGCCAGGCGATGGCCATCGCCGAGAACCTGCGCCTGATGGCGGGGCTGCCGGTCCCGATCATCGCCGTGGTCACCGGCGAGGGCGGCAGCGGCGGAGCGCTGGCCCTGGCGGTCGGCGACCGGGTGCTGATCTGCGAGAACGGCATCTACTCGGTGATCAGCCCGGAAGGGTGCGCGGCGATCCTGTGGAAGGACCCCGAGGCGGCGACCGAAGCAGCCTGCGCCCTGCGTGTGGGCGCGGCCGAGCTGCTGCGTCTCGGCGTCGTCGACGGCGTCGTGCCGGAGCCCCCGGGCGGCTCCCACACCGACCCCGCGCGCGCGGCGGAGCTGCTCGGAGCCGCCCTCCAGTGCGCGCTCGACGAGCTGGACCCGTGGGAGCCGCAGCGCCTGGTGCGCGCACGCCGTGACCGCTTCCACCAGTTCGGCCGTGAGGAACCGAACCGAGCGACGAAGACGAAGGAGGAAGCCCCGTGAGGACCGACGACGAGCGACCGCAGAACAGCCCGGAGACTGCCGGAGCGGGCACGACCGACGCGGAGGCCGCCGACGCCTCCGGGACCGGCGCGCTGCTCGACGCGGTGTGCCGCGGCCTCGCCCAACTGGCCAGGTCCGCGCCCGAACCGCCGCGGCGGATCCGGCTCCAGGACGGGCAGGCCAGCGTCGAGATCGAGTGGCCGGATCCGCTGCCCGGCGTCGCCGGACCGGTTCCGGTGGTGGTCACCGGCGACGCGGAACAGCCGGACGAGCCGATGAACGACCTGCACAGCTTCGTCAGGGCCCCCATGGTCGGCACGTTCTACCACGCGAGTTCCCCGGACGCGCCGCCGTTCGTGCGCGTCGGCGACCTCATCGAGCCGGGGCAGCCGGTGGGCGTGCTGGAGGCGATGAAGATGATGAACACCGTCACCGCGGAGGTCGGCGGACGCGTCGTCGAGCTCATCGTCTCCAACGCCCAGCCGGTGGAGTTCGACCAGAGCCTGATCGCCCTCGCGCCGGTCCCCGTGGACCAGGAGGTCTGACGCGGCTGACGCGGCGTCGCAGCCGCATCCAGGCTCGCTCCCCAGGGCCGGCCATCGGCCGGCCCGCCACCGCACAGCGAAGAAGATGGTGGTCCCCTTGTTCTCGACAATCCTGGTCGCCAACCGCGGAGAGATCGCACTGCGGGTCGCCCGCGCCTGCCGGGAGCTCGGCATCCGGGTGGTCGCGGTGTACTCCTCCGCGGACCGCGACTCTGCGGTGGTGCGCTTCGCCGACGAGAGCGTCCACATCGGCCCCGCGCCGTCCAAGGACAGCTACCTCAACATCCCCTCGATCGTCGAGGCCGCCCGGCAGACCGGCGCACAGGCCATCCACCCCGGCTACGGGTTCCTGTCGGAGGACCCGGACTTCGCCGAGATCTGCGAGGCCGACGGCATCGTGTTCATCGGGCCGCCCGCGGCCGTGATGCAGCAGCTCGGCGACAAGGCCGAGGCCCGCCGGGTGATGGGCGAGGCGGGACTGCCCGTGCTGCCCGGCAGCACCGGCGCGCTCAGCTCCGCCGCGGAGGCACAGGACCTGGCCGAGCAGACCGGCTATCCGGTGATCCTCAAGGCGGTCTCCGGCGGCGGCGGGCGCGGCATGACCGTGGTGCGGGAACCGGCGGCGCTCCGCTCCGCCTTCAACGAGACCCGGGCGCACGCCCGCGCTGTCTTCGGCGACGACCGGCTGTACCTGGAGCGTTACGTGGACGACGCGCGCCACGTCGAGGTGCAGGTGCTGTGCGACCGCAGCGGGTCGGTGGTGCATCTCGGCGAGCGTGACTGCTCGGTGCAGCGGCGGCATCAGAAGCTGGTCGAGGAGTCCCCTGCGCCGAACCTGCCCGCGCGGGTGCGGGAGGCCATGTGGGACGCCGCGGTGCGCGGCGCGAGAGCCGTGGGCTACGTGGGCGCCGGGACCTTCGAGTTCGTCGTGACCCAGGACCACGAGTTCTACCTGATGGAGATCAACTGCCGGCTCCAGGTGGAGCACCCGGTCACCGAGCTGGTCACCGGCATCGACATCGTCCGTGAGCAGATCTCCATCGCCGCCGGGGAGCCGCTGTCGTTCACCCAGAGCGACGTCCGGTGCCACGGCGTGGCCCTGGAGTGCCGCGTCAACGCCGAGGACCCGGCCCGGGACTTCGCGCCCGCCCCCGGCGAGCTGGTGGAGTTCGTGCCGCCCGGCGGGCCGTTCGTCCGGGTCGACACCCACGCCTACCCGGGCTGGCGGGTCGGCCCGCACTACGACTCCCTCCTCGCCAAGACCGTCACCTGGGCCCCCGACCGGTCCCAGGCCATCACCCGGATGGACCGCGCCCTCAGCGAGTTCAAGGTGGCAGGCCCCGGTGTGCGCACCACGCTCGACTTCCTGCGCCAGACCCTGGCCCACCCGCTGTTCCTGACGGCGCAGCACACCACGGGCCTGGTCGCCGCGTCGGCCGCTCCCGACACCCCGCAGCAGGAGGTGCCCGAACCGACCCGGTGAGCCGGCCGCCGGACTCAGCGGTCCGCTGCGGAACCTGACACCCGGGCGATCCACTCCTCGACCTCGTGGGAGCCGCGCGGCATCGACCTCATGCGGCTCGTCGGAGCCGTCGGTGACTCCTGCGGCAGGCTACGCCCCCGATCCCGGGCATGGGACGGGCACGGAGCATTTCCGGCCAATGTCTTCCCGAGGGCCGTTGCGTACTACACCTACGGGTGGACCTGGACTACGTTGGCGACGGAGCTGGGTGCATGCTCATGCCATCGACCTGGAGGTCCGCCATGCGTGTCAGTGTCGACCCGGACCGGTGCTGTAGTTCCGGGCAGTGCGTGGCAGCCGTCCCCGAGGTGTTCGACCAGTCCGAGGACGACGGGGTCGTCCTGCTGGTCCTGCCCCTGCCCCCGGCCGAGCTGCGGTCCGCCGTGCGCACGGCGGCAGCCATCTGCCCGGGCCGGGCCATCTCCGTACAGGAGTCCTGAGCGGCCCGGCGGCGCCCACCATCCGCGCCGCCCGGCCGCGGAAGCGTGGAGGAGAACCACTCGTGACCACTGTGGAGCCGATCGACGCCATCACCTTCCCGGCCCCGCGCGGCGGCTGCCCGTTCGCGCCGCCACCCGCCTACCAGGAGGCCCTGGAGCGGCCGGTCAGCCGGATCTCGCTCTGGGACGGTTCCCACGCCTGGCTCGTCACCCGGCACGAGGACGTCCGCGCCGTCATGGGAGACCGGCGGTTCAGCGCCGACGCACGCAACGCCGGCTTCCCTTTCCTCAGCGAGGGTCGCCGGGAGCTGGCGGCGGAGAGCCCGTCCTTCATCCGGATGGACGATCCCGAACACGCCAGGTACCGGCGCATGCTGACCGGCGACTTCATCATCAAGCGGGTGGAGACGCTGCGGCCGGAGGTCCAGCGGATCGTCGACGACTTCCTCGACCGGATGACCTCGCACCACCCGCCCGCCGATCTCGTCGCGGAGTTCGCGCTGCCGGTGCCGTCCCTGGTGATCTGCATGCTGCTGGGCGTGCCGTACCAGGACCACGACTTCTTCCAGGAGCGCAGCCGGATCCTGCTGCGCAACCACAGCACGGCCGAGCAGGTGCGCCGCGCACGCGACGAACTCTCCGCCTACCTGGAGGAGTTGGCGGAGCGCAAGGCGCAGGATCCGGACGACCGGATCATCAGCCGGCTGCTCGCCCGCGGGGACCTCACGCGTTCGGAGGTGGCCGCCATGAGCCTGCTGCTGCTCGTGGCCGGCCACGAGACCACGGCGAACATGACCGCCCTGTCCACCCTGGCGCTGCTGCGCGACCCGGTCCAGCTCGCCCGGCTCCGGAAGGATCCGACGTTGATCAAGGGCGCGGTCGAGGAGCTGCTGCGCTTCCTGAGCATCGTCCAGGGCGGCACCGTCCGGGTCGCGGTCGAGACCGCCGAGATCGGCGGCACCACCATCGCAGCCGGGGAGGGAGTGATCTGCATGCTCTCCACCGCCAACCGGGACGGCTCCGTCTTCGCCTCGCCGGACGAACTGGACGTCGGCCGCGACGCCAGGCGGCACGTCGCCTTCGGGTTCGGCGTGCACCAGTGCCTGGGCCAGCCCCTGGCCCGACTGGAACTGCAGATCGCGCTGGAGACCCTGATCCGGCGCCTGCCGGGGCTGCGCCTCGCGGTCCCTGCCGAGCAGATCCGCTACCGCACGGACGCCGCCGTCTACGGCGTCGAGGAGCTGCCCGTCGCCTGGTGAGCCGCCGTCACCCCCCGCCCACCGAGGCGGTCCGAGGAGGATGTTGCCGCGCAGGGCGGCGGCTTCGGCGAGTATCTCCTTGGTGATCCCGAATCCGTCGGGGCGGGGGGGTGATGTCACGTCCGGCGTGCCGGACCGTCTCCTCGATGCCCCCAGGCGTGGTGACCACAAGGAGGTCCGCGCGGTCGGAGGTGATGCGGTAGCGGTGGGGGATGTCCTGGGGCAGGTGGACGACGACGCCTTCGGACAACTCGTGGCGCTCGTCCCCGGCCACACCAGGGCCTCGCCGTTGAGCAGGAGGAGCACCTCGTCCTCGCGCGTGTGGACGTGGAAGGGCGGGGCCTCGCCTCTGGCCTCACCGAACCTCTGCCGACGGACTTCGCCATGGCAGTCCATGACGGTCCGTCAGAGAGCGTCGACCAGGCCGCCGTCGATCAGGTAGTCCGCGCCGGTCACGTTTCCTGAGCGCGGGCTCGCGAGGAACAGCACGAGGTCGGCGACCTCGGCCGGTGTGGTGAAGCGGCCCGTGGCCGCCTGGGCCGCCGCGTTTCCGGCGACGTCGGCGGGATCCACGCCGAGACTCCGGCCGACGGTCGCGGCCATACCGCCCTCGCCCTTCCACAGCGCCGTCTCCACCGGCCCGGGGCTGACGCAGTTGACGCGCACGCCCTGGGGTCCGAGCTGCTTGGAGAGCGCCTTGCAGAAGTTCGACAGCGCGGCCTTGGCCGCGCAGTAGTCGATGACCAGCGGATCGGGCAGGCGGGCGTTGACGGAGGAGACGGTCACGATCCGGCCGGCGCCGGTGGCGACCAGGTGGGGCAGGGCGGCGCGGGTGGCCCGCACGGCCGCCGTGAAGTTGACCGCGAAAGTCCACTCCCAGTCCGCGTCGGTGGTGGCGAGGAAGCCGTCGAGGCGCGGCCGGACCGCACCGACGTTGTTCACCAGCACGTCGATGCGCCCGTGTTCGGCGACCGCGGCGGCGACGAGCTCGGCCGGGCCCTGGGGGGTGGCCAGGTCGACCTCCACCACGGTGAGGTCGGCGCTCTGCCGGAGCAGCCGGTCCAGCCCCTCCGTGCGCCGGCGGCTCCCGGCGACGACCGTGCACCCGGCCGCCAGGAACGCCGTGGTGACGGCGAGTCCGATGCCGCGCCCCGCCCCGGTGACCACGACGGTCTGCCCGGCCAGCCTCAGGTCGAACGGGGAGACGGTCACTGCGGCACCCCGAGGTCCTGCTGACGCAGCCAGGTCAGCGTGGCGTCCGCGACCTCGCGCCAGCCGCCGTCGATCGTCAGCGAGTGGCCGCGGTCCGGGAAGGTCATGATCTCGGTCACGGCGTCGGAGTGGCGGTACTGCTTGAGCGTGGCGCGGACGACGGACTCCGGGACGGTGTGGTCCTTGCCGCCGGACATCAGCAGCAGCGGGCCGCGGCCGGAGTTCTCCGTGTCCACCTTGGCCGCCGAGTGCGGGTTGAAGTTGGCCGCGGCGGCCTCGTACAGGGGTTTGCCCGGGGCCGGGATGGTCCAGCGTTCGTAGAGCTCCGCGGACTCGTCCTCGGAGATCGCGTTGCCGAACGCGTAGCGGAACTGCTCGGCGGTCAGCGAGACGGAGCGGTGCCGGTTGGCCGGGTTCCTGAACACCGGCAGCGTGGCCCGAAGCGCCGAGAGGGGGAGCGGCAGGTCGCCCTTGATCTGCGCCGCGTCGATCGCGACCGCGGCCGCGCCACGGTCCTGGCCGAGGAGCTTCTGCGCGATCATGCCGCCGAAGGAGTGGCCGATCAGGATCGGCGGGGCCGGAAGCTCGGCGATCAGGGCCGCGTAGTGGTCGACGACCTCGTCGATCCCGTGGTCGGCGATGCTCTCCGGGTGCTTCCGGGCCTCCGCGACGGTGTCGGGGTCACCCGGCCAGCCCGGGGCGGAGGGGTCGTAGCCCTCGCGGCGGAAGAGGTCGATCCACGGCTGCCAGGAGCTGCTGTGCAGCCACAGCCCGTGGACGAAGACGACAGGGGTCGGGGGCGTCATGGGGGTTCCTCTCGGCATCAGGAGGCTGTTGCCTGAACCTGCCAGCCAACGGCGCGCCCGGCCCCCTCGGGCCCGGGAAACACCCAGGGACCGCGGCGAATTCGCCCGTTCGGCCCAAGCCGCCGCGTGTCCAGGGATGCCGACGGCGGGGCCGCCGCCGCAGGGGGGAGGAGGACACCCGGGGGTGTCCCGTGCCTGCGGGGCGGCCACGCCCGGGTCACCACCTCATGTGATGGTGGTGCCGGCCGGTCCCGGTCGCGGACGCGGTCGGGATGGGGGCGCCGCCCGCAGCCGTGTTGGTCGCGACGGGTACCGGAGAGCCGCAGGACGCCGCCGGGGCCGACGGGGAGGCGGACGCCGGGGCGGACGCGGACATCGACGCGGACGCCGAGGCCGACATCCACGCGGGGGCGGACGCGGACATCGAGGCGGGGGCCGGAGCGGAGGCGGACATCGACGCGGACGCCGAGGCCGACATCCAGGCAGGGGCGGAGGGAGACATCGGCGCGGGGGCGGAGGCGGACGCCGAGGTGGTGGCCGTCATGCCGGCGGCCCCGGTGGCGGTGCTGCCGGGTGCGGTGGTCGGCGAGGCGACGGGGCAGGTCGCGGTGGGGGTCGCCGCGCCGGACGCGGCTGCGGTCGGCGTCTGGCCGAGCGGGGTGAACGTCGCATTGATCACCACACCGTTGCCGTCCGTCGTCAGCGTGATCGGGTTGGCCACGTTGAGCAGACCGCCGCAGTTGAGGTTGGTGAAGCTCTGGTTGGCGCGCATGGCCAGGAAGGTGAAGAGGTTGTTGGCCATGGCCGCGTCGACCGACGGACCGTTCATGAAGATGGCCTGGTCCTTGAAGACGCGCTGGATGCCCATCGGACTGCCGAACAGGTTCTGGCAGTAGCTGGTGCCGCTGGCGTTGTCGGCCGCGCCGATCGGGTTCATGTCGACGCCCGCGCGGTAGAGGTTGGTCTTGGTGTTGCTGGCGTTGTTGTTGTTCAGCGTCATCGGGTCGTTCACCGGGACCAGCGCGATCGGGGCCTGTTGGTTCGCCGCCGCGGAGAGCTCGTCCAGGGGGAGGGCGCCGGCCGCCATGCCGTCACTGGACTGGTCGGGCCGGGTCCAGGGGGTGCAGCCGAGGGTCGGGTCGATGAACTGGGTCAGCAGCAGGTTGTCACTGCCGTTGGCCAGGTCCACCAGCTGCTGGTTCTGCAACGCGGCCTTGTTGGCCGCGTTGTTCTGCGCGATCTGGCCGTTCGCCGTGGCCAGGTAGTGGGTGACCACGTTGTCGCTCTGGTCCTGGTCGACGACCGAGAAGTCGCGGGTGGTCGGGCAGGGCAGCCCGTCCTTGGCGGTGCCTGCAGCGGGGACCTGCAGCTGGTTCGCCGCGATCTGCTGGTTCGCGTTGCGGAAGAAGGCCGGGGCGTTGCAGTCGGCGAACTGGCCGAAGATCGAGCCCTGCAGGCCGTTCACGCACCGGCCCTGGCCCAGGGAGTTGGTGCCGGCGGTGCTCTTCAGGGTCAGGTTGGTGCCGTTGAAGCCGAACCAGATCCCCACCGTCGATCCCGCCGGGACGGTGGCGGGCGTGGTCGGTGCGGCGGGCTGGGTGCCCTTGTCGATCACCAGCGGGTCGTACAGGGTCACCTGTCCCCCCGGCGCGACGATGGCGGCCTCGACGAACGCGGACTGGTTGGCGTTGGCCTCGTTGCACGGGCCCGCGGCCGCGTCGGTGGCCACCAGTTTGTACGGGGTGGCCAGGCCCTTGGCACTGAGCGGGTTCGGCGGCACGACCAGGGTGCAGTTGGGGTTGGGGGCCGCGGCCGCCTGCTGGTTGTTCGCCGCCAGGGCGGTGGCCAGACCTCCGGCGACCAGGGGGAGTCCGACCACCAGGGCTATCCAGGTCGACCTCCTCCCGCGACGCCGACGACGTCGGTCCGGTGTGAAGCGCGCGTGTTGGGGCCTGTCCGTGTGGCGCATGTGCGACTCAACTCCAATCCGGCCCAACGACTGTGGGCCGCGATCCACTTGGCTCCTGTGACCGGTGAGGTGCCGGAGCCTGGTGTGCCGTATGCGTTCCCCCCGGCGGCGAGCCTCGCAGATCAACCACGGGTTGCCCCGTTCCGAAGCCCGCACGTTAGGAATCGGTAATCGATCCCGCGCAACCGTTCGGGTTGCGGAAAAGGCCTGCTGACCAGCCGTCATACCGTCGGCATGCTCGGCCGTCGGGAAAGGGAGCGGCCCCCGCGGGGGTACGGGGGCCGCTGGTCGGGCGGGGCGGTCAGAAGTGCGTGCCCACGGCCGTGGACGGTGCCGCGGGGAGGCTGGGCATCGTCGTCGGCGAGGTCGTGGGCATGGGCGTCGTCGTCGGCGTGGGGGGACGGGTCATGCTCGGTGTCGGGTTCGGGGTCGGGGAGGCCGAGGTCCCGGTGAGGCTCACGTGCAGGCGGGCGAGGAACAGCGAGGTGACGGTCGGCCACCGGCTCATCCGGTGCCCGTAGACGGGGGTCTGCCGGACGAAGGCCCAGACCAGGTCGCCGTTGGCCAGCACCGTGATGGTGCCGGAGATGTGCACGTCCAGCACGAGGTCCGGGGTGAGGAACCGGCCGCTGAGGTCGACCAGCCGGAAGTGGGTGCCGGTGAAGGTCCCGTGTTTGACGGACTCCCAGCTGACCAGCAGTGCCGTCCTTCCGTAGGGCGCCACGTGGACGTTGACGTTCTGCGTCCCCGGGGTGCTGGTCAGCACGACGGACCGCGCGCTGTGCGCAGCGGGGTTGACGAAGAACAGCACGGCCTGGTCGGTGCTCCAGCGCGGGGTGATCTTCCAGGTGAGGACGTTCTTCCGGTAGGAGACCGGTCCCAGGGACGAGAGCGCGGTCACCCAGCTCCCGTTTCCTGCCTGCACCATGTCGTCGCCGCTCGTCAACGCCGAACCGGCGGCGGTTCCGTCGTCGTAGCAGTTGTACGCGGCCGACGAGCCGGACCAGCCGAGGGTGCGGCCGGCGTCGCCGCGGCACCCCCACGAACGGCCGCCGGGCAGCATCCGTCCGGAGTCGTCGACGTAGACCATCTTGTCGCCCCACCGGCCGTTCTCGGAGCCGCCGGCCCCGTGCACGGTGAACACGGCGGCGTAGCGGCTGCCGTTCCAGCTGAGCCTGCCGTCGAGCATGGGGGCGGTGTCGTGGCTGGCGGGGCCCGTCAGCTTGACGGCGAAGACGACGTGGCGGTCGCGTACCCGGATCAGCTCGGCGGCGGTCTCGCCCCAGCGGTTGTGGTCCGCGAAGCGGGTGAGCAGCGCGAAGCCGTCGTTGAACGCGACCAGGCCGCCGATCTCGTGGGCGCCGGTGACGACGGTGTCCGGGCCGGTCCGGTGGAGCCAGCGGTCGACCGGGGTGACGTGGACGGCGTTCGCCGCCTGCCAGGCCACCTCCAGCGTGCCGTTGGGGGCGACGGCGGTGACCGTCGGCGTCCACTGCGGCATCCCGTTGCCGCCCGGCGAGAGATAGCTGAAGGCGCTGCTCAGTTTGACGGTGGACAAGGAGATGTTCGCCGCGATGACGCTGCTGCTCGTCATCGACGGGGCGTTGGTGGCCGTCTGGGTGGTGACGCCGCCCCAGTTCGTGGGCGCGGCCGTCGCACCGGTGACCGGAGGGGGCGTCGGGGTGACGTCGGCGAAGGCCAGGCCTCCGCCGACGACCACGGTCAGAGCTAACGGCAAGCCGAACAGGAGACGGCGCCTGTGCCGCTCCGAACGAACCCTGCCGACCGTGCGTCGTATGCCGGGCATGTCTGCTCCCTTTCGCTCGGGTGGGGAACAGACTGCCGCCGAGAAGGCCCGCAGTCGCCGTTACGCAAGGGGGTGTAAGAGAGGTGTAATGCCCTCCGGGGCGCGTGGGACGGCGGCGGAAAGGGACTTCTCGCAGGGCAGAACACCGTTCCCTTCCCCCGGCGTCCGGGCTGTCTACGCTGAAGGGGTGAGCATGCATGCGCCGAACGAACGCCGCGTCGTCCCCCTGCGCCCGCGTCCGCAGACCCCGCCTTCCGGCGCCGGCGAACCGGCCCGCGCCCCGCAGCGACCGACGGGGCCGCAGGGCGCGCCCGCACCGAGGGAGCCGCTCTGGCGCGACGTCGTCGGCGACGTGCTGCGGCGCGAGCGGCTCGGTCAGGGACGCACGTTGAAGGACGTCGCGGACGCGGCGCGCATCTCGATGCCGTACCTGTCGGAGCTGGAGCGCGGACGCAAGGAGGCCTCCTCGGAGGTGATCGCGGCCGCCGCGGGCGCGCTGGGGCTCGGCCTCGCGGATCTGCTCTCGCTCGCCCAGGACGACCTGGCCCGGCACGCGAGGAACCGGATGGGCCGGGTCAGCCCGCTGGCCGGCGGGGGCCGCACCTCGCCCCCGGCGCGTCACGACGGCCTCTGCCTCGCCGCCTGACCACCGGCCGCCGGGCCCGACGCCCGACCCGCTGTCGGACCGACCGCCGCTGGAGGCCGGTCCGACAGCCCTGGTGACCGCGGCGTGCGGGTCAGACGAACGCGAGCCGCCGGTTCAGCACCTCGTCGGCGAGGCCGTAGTCGACGGCCTCCGCGGCGGTGAACACCTTGTCGCGGTCCATGTCCGCCCGCAGCGTCGCCACGTCGTGGTGCGTGTGCCGGGCGAGGACCTCCTCGACCTGCGAGCGGATCCGGACCATCTCCTTGGCCGCGAGGCTGAGGTCGGACACCGTCCCCTGGCGGCCGCCGCTGGCCGGCTGGCCGAGCAGCACCCGTGCGTGCTGGAGCATGAACCGCCGCCCGGGGTCGCCCCCGGCCAGCAGCACCGCCGCCGTCGAGGCCGCCTGGCCGACGCAGAAGGTGGAGATCGGCGCCTGGACGAAGGTCATCGTGTCGTAGATGGCCATCAGTGAAGTGAAGGATCCGCCGGGCGAGTTGAGGTAAAGGGAGATCTCGCGCTCCGGGTTCGCCGACTCCAGGTGCAGGAGCTGCGCGATGACGACGTTGGCGATGCCGTCGTCGATCTCGGTGCCGAGGAAGATGATCCGCTCGTTCAGCAGCCGGCTGAAGACGTCGAAGGAGCGCTCGCCCTGCGCGGTCCGCTCGATCACGTAGGGAACCGTGTACGACCCCATGTCACAACCCCATCCGCGGGCGCGAGGCGGCCGGGCGGATGTCGGTCAGCGACTCCACCACCTGGTCCACGATCCCGTACTCCCTGGCCTGTTCGGCGGTGAACCAGCGGTCCCGGTCGCCGTCCCGGGCGATCGTCTCCTCGCTCTGTCCGGTGTGCTCGGCGGTGATCCGCTCGATGGCCTTCTTGGTGAACTGGAGGTTCTCCGCCTGGATCTCGATGTCCGAGGCGGTGCCGCCGATGCCCGCCGAGGGCTGGTGCATCATGATCCGCGCATTCGGCAGCGCGAACCGCTTGCCGGGCGCCCCCACGGTGAGCAGGAACTGGCCCATGCTGGCGGCGAAGCCCATCGCCAGCGTGGAGACATCGTTGGGGATGAGCCGCATGGTGTCGTAGATGGCGAGACCCGCGGTCACCGAACCGCCGGGGCTGTTGACGTACAGGCTGATGTCGGTGCGCGCGTCCTCCGCGGACAGCAGCAGCAGCTGCGCGCACACCCGGTTCGCGGACACGTCGTCGACCTGGGTGCCGAGGACGATGATCCGCTGGTCGAGCAGCTGCGCCGCGAGGTGGTCGTCGAAGCGGCTGGGCGGGGTGTCGCCCTGCTCCGCACGGGCTGGGAGGGGGTGCGCGAGCGTGGTGAGTGGGGCCATCAGGTCTCCTGGTCGAGGCGGGGATGCCGTCGCCTCCACTCTTGACCCGGCGCGCCCCCGAGCGACCGTTTCTCTGCCCGCCGCAGATTCGCCGACGGCAGAGGGCCGGGTCGCCCGGCGCCGGAACGGAGGGCGTGCGGGTGAATCTCCGCAGGCGGACCCGTGCGGCGCGTGGACAGAGCGGCCACTTGTCCGTACACGGTCTTAAAGCGCATGCCGGAGACGTCCGGGTCTCCGGCGGTACGGAAGGCGGCCACAGTGATCGACAGACGGGACGTGTTGCGTGCGGCCGCCGTGGGAACCCTCGGCGCGGCGGGCACGGTGGGCGCGGCGGCCCTCGGCGGGCTTCCTCCCGCGGTCGCCGACGCCCCCGGACCGGCCGAGAAGGTACCCGCCCGCGCCTGGAGGCGGCTGGCCGCCGCCCTCTCGCCCGGCGCGTCGCTCTACCGACCCAACGACCCGGCCTATCCGCCGCTCGCGCTCCCCTTCAACCACCGCTACGCCGGGATCCGCCCGGCGGGGATCGTCGCCTGCGCGACCACCGGCGACGTCAGCACGGCGATCCGGTGGGCCCGTGAGGTCGGGCTGCCCGCGGTGCCGCGCTCGGGGCTCGGCCACAACTACGCCGGCTACTCCACGACCACCGGGCTGCTGCTCAACATGGCCCGGATGAAGTCCATCACCGCCGACCCCCGGCCGGGCAGCGCCCGCAGCCGCCGCTACGGGCCGATCGAGGTCGTGCACGACGCGGGCACGCTCACCGTCGGGGCCGGCGTCACCAACGGCGACCTGCACCCGCTGCTGGAGAACGAAGGGATGTTCGTGCCCACCGGCCGCTGCCCCACCGTCGGCGTGGCCGGCCTGGTGCTGGGCGGCGGCATCGGGTTCAGCGACAAGATGTTCGGCCTGACCTGCGACCGGCTCACCGCCACCACCGTGGTGCTCGCCGACGGCAGCGTCGTCACGGCCGACCACCGGACCGAGCCGGAGCTGTTCTGGTCCTGCCGCGGCGGCGCGGGCAACAACTTCGGCGTGCACACCTCGTTCACCTTCCGGTACGAGAAGTTCCACGGCGACGTCGGCTTCTACAGCCTCCGTTGGAGCCTGGACTCGGTCCTGCCGGTGATGGCCGCCATGCAGCGGACCGCCCTGGAGAGGGCGGACGACCGGCGGTTCCACTGCCGCCTCGGCATCGGCACCAAGGGCCGGACCCGGCAGCAGATCGAGCGCAACGCCAACGTCAACGTGATCGGACAGCACTACGGCACCATCGGCGAACTGCGCGACATCCTCACCCCGCTGCTGGCCCTCGGCACGCCCGAGGAACGCGCCCGCAACCGCGCGGCGGTCCGCGAGGTCACGCCCGCGGAGGCGAGCGGCCTCCTCAGCGCCACCACGCCGGTGGACCGGTTCGCCGCCAAGTCGGCGATTCTCGGACGCCATGCGCTGCTGAGCCAACGCCAGGTCGCGGCGGCGGCCGAGTTGCTGCGCGCCTGGCCGGGCAGCGGCAACGACGACGGCGCCGGGTTCGCGATGTTCGGGCTCGGCGGCGAGATCAACAGGGTGCCGCCGGGTGCGACCGCCTTCGTGCACCGCGACGGCGTCTTCGTCTTCGCCGCCGAGACCTCCTGGGCGGACCACGACCACCCCGCCACCGTCCACGCCAACCTGGCCTGGCTCGACGGCTTCTACGACGCGATCTTCAGCGCCGCGCCGCCCGCGCAGTCCTACCAGAACTTCCCCGACCCCGAGCTGAGGGACTGGCGCTCGGCCTACTACGGCGCCAACTACCCCCGTCTGGTGCGCGCCAAGCACCGCTACGACCCGACCCGCTTCTTCGACTACCCGCAGGCGGTCTGACCGGACGGGGTCGGCGCGAGGGGATCAGCAGACGTAGTTGGCGGAGGTGTCGATGTCGGACCAGGAGTCCAGCTGCCCCCAGGTGTTGGGGCCGACCACGCCGTCCACGGCGAGGTGGTCGCAGCCCTGGAACTTCTTCACCGCGTTGTAGGTGTTCTGCCCGAAGATGCCGTCGACGTCCAGGTTCACGCCCCGGACGGTCATGTTCAGCTGACACTGCAGGGCCTTCACGGGCGCCCCGGCGGAGCCGTAGCCCAGCATCGGCTCGCTGGTGCTGTAGTAGGCGCAGTTGTTGTCGTAGGGGGCGGCGGCATGCGCACCGGTGGCGGTGCCCAGGCCGAGGCCCAGGGTGGCGACGGCGACGGCAGCGGCCGTGGCGGCCGTGGTCATGCGGGACTTGACGGTCATGGTTGCTGGCTCCTCAGCCGAGGTGGCCACAGGGGACGAACTCCCCCGTGGTTCGGACACGCACTGGTCCAACCACCTTGCGGGACGTCGGCTTTGGTTGGCAACCTTGATCCCCGTCTCAGCGTTTCATCGCGTTCCCACCGCTCTGACCTGCACTTTGGGACGCAAGAAGAGGGGCTTGGGACTCCCCCGCCGCGTCCAGCAGCCAGTCCGCGAGGTACTGCGCGAAGGAGTCGCGGACCAGCAGGCGGTAGCAGGGTTCGTCGTCGAGCTGGTCGAGGACCACCTGGACCTTGGCGACCGTCGTCTGGGCGCAGCGGCCCGGGCCGAAGGCGCGCGGGTGCAGGTCGAGGGAGCAGCCCTGTTCCAGCACGGGGCGGGCGGAGGGGCCGGCGAGCTCCAGGGTGGTGCGGTTCGCGGAGACGTCGACGACCGAACCCGGCTCCTCGCCGAGGGCCTGGCGCAGCGTGTCTCCGAGCGTCGGGGCGGCGCCGTCCGGGCCGACGACCAGCCACTCGTCCGGTCCGAGCCTGAGCACCCGCAGCGCTCCGGTCCCGGCCGCCTGGCAGGCGCCGGTGGGCAGCGGCGCGCCCAGCGCCTCGGCCGCGCGGGCGGCGGCCGGGCCGGTGGGGTCGAGGCGGAGGTTCAGCTGCGTGAGGAAGGGGAGCTCGCGCAGCCGCACGCCGCCCGGGCCGGGGACGGAGCTCGCCGCGAACCGGTCGGCGAGGTGGCCGAGCGGGCTGCGCCGCAGATGGGCGAGGGCGAAGCCGTCAACCGTCACGGCGGGCTCCCTTCGGGTCGAAGAGCACGGGTTCGGTGACGGTCGCCGCGACCGTGCGGCCGTCCGGGAGCGGTGCCAGGACCGTGTCGCCGATCCGGTCCCGGCCACCGCGCACCAGCGCGAGGGCGAAGGTGCGGTCCAGGGCGGCGCTTCGGTAGCTGGAGGTCACGTGGCCGAGCGAGTCCACGGGAACCGCCGCGAGATCGGCTCCGGGGGCGACCAGCTGCGTGCCCTCGGGCAGCAGTTCGGCGCGGTCGACGGGCAGCAGCCCGACCAGGTGCCTGCGGTCGGCACGGGCGGAGTCGGCCCGGCCGAAGGAACGCTTGCCGACGAAGTCCTTGTGCCGGGCGACGATCCACGCCATGCCGAGGTCCTGCGGGGTGACCGTGCCGTCGGTGTCCTGTCCGACGATGGGGTACCCCTTCTCGGCGCGCAGCACGTGCATGGTCTCGGTGCCGTAGGGCGTGATCCCGGCGTGCGCACCGTAGGCGAACACCGCCTCCCAGACCGCGAGCCCGTACCAGCTCGCCACGTTGATCTCGTAGGCCAGCTCGCCGGAGAAGGAGATCCGGCAGATCCGGGCCGGCACGCCGTTGGCGAGCACGGCGTCCCGGACCGTCATGAACGGGAAGCCCTCGTTGGAGACGTCCAGGTCGGGCGCCAGCGCGGCGAGGACCTCGCGGGAGCGGGGGCCGACCACGGCCACCGTGGACCACTGCTCGGTGACCGAGGTGCAGTGCACCCGCAGCTCGGGCCACTCGGTCTGCAGCCACTCCTCCATCCAGTCCAGGACGGCGGCGGCGTTGCCGGTGGTCGTGGTGAGGTAGTAGTGGTCGGGGGCGAGCCGCACGGTGACGCCGTCGTCGAAGACCATGCCGTCGGCCCGGCACATGACGCCGTATCGGGCGGAGCCCACCGGCAGCTTGGCGAAGCCGTTGGTGTAGAGGCGGTCCAGGAACGCCCCGGCGTCGGGGCCGATCACGTCGATCTTGCCGAGAGTCGAGGCGTCCATCATGGCGACGCCCTCCCGGGCCGCCCGGCACTCGCGCAGCACGGCGGCGTCCATGTCCTCGCCGGGGCGCGGGTAGTAGCGCGGGCGGTGCCACTGGCCGACGTTCTCGAACACCGCGCCGCGTCGAACGTGCCAGGGGTGGACGGCCGTGGTGCGCACGGGATCGAAGAGCGGCCCGCGCTCGCGTCCGGCGAGCAACGCGAAGGAGACCGGGACGTAGGGCCCGCGGAAGGTGGTGGTGCCGACCTCCCCCGGCGAGCCTGCTCCCAGCAGCCGGGCGATGACGCCGATCGCCGCGACGCCGCAGGACTTGCCCTGGTCGTGGGCGGTGCCGATGGTGGTGTACCGCTTGATGTGCTCGACGGAGCGCATCCCGGCCCGGATCGCCCGGTGCACGTCGGCGACGGTGGCGTCGCGCTGGGCGTCGACGAAGTGGTCGCGCCAGCCCGACGGGTCGCCCTCCTCGCCGGGGACGAGCCAGACGGGACGCGGCGGCGCAGGGGTTTCGTCGCCCGTGCAGGGCGGCGTCGCGGGGGCGGTGACGGGGAATCCGGCGGCGGTCGCCGCCTCGGCCCCGGCGGTGAGCCCCTCGGTGAGGCAGCCCGCCAGGTCGTAGCGGCCCCGGCCCGAACCGCAGGCCCGGACGTGCTGCGCCGCCCGGTCCGGGACGAAGGCCGCGAGGGCCTCGTCGTAGCGGACGGTGCCGCGGGCCATGCTCCACAGGTGGACCGCCGGGCTCCAGCCGCCCGAGACGGCGAGCAGGTCGCACGCCACCTCGCGGACCGGGCCGGTGAGTTCGTCGTCGGCGGTGAGCGCGCGGACCCGCACGCCCGTGAGCCGTGCCCCGCCCTCGGTACCGACGACGACGGACCCGGCCAGCACCTCGATCCCGGCGGCACGCGCGGCCTCGACCAGGGCGACGGGCGGCTCCGGACGGGTGTCCACCAGGGCTGGGACCTCGGCGCCCGCCGCTGCCAGCTCCAGCGCGGTGGCGTAGGCGCTGTCACCGGTGGTGAACACCACCGCGCGACCGCCGGGCAGAACGGCGTATCGGTTCAGGTAGGAGCGGACGGCGGCGGCCGCCATGACGCCGGGGCGGTCGTTTCCCGCGAAGACCAGGGGGCGCTCGTGCGCGCCGGTGGCCAGCACGACGTGGCGGGCCCGGAAGTGCCACAGCCGTCCGCCGCCTCCCGGCCGGTCGGGACGGCGCTCGGCGACGAGCAGGTAGTTCTGGTCGTGGTAGCCGATCGCGGTGGCCCGGGTGAGCACCCGGGTCTCCGGTTGTGCGTCCAGCTCCGCGCGCACCTCGTCGACCCAGGCGAGGGCGGGGCGCCCGTCGATCTCCTCCCGCCCGCCGAGCAGCGAGCCGCCGAGCTCGGGCTGGTCGTCGACGAGGACGACCCGCGCGCCGGAGCGCCCGGCCACGAGGGCGGCGGCAAGGCCGGCCGGGCCCGCGCCGACGACGAGGACGTCGGTGTGCAGGTACGTCTTGTCGTACCTGGCCTCGTCGGACGCCTCGTCGAGCCGACCACGGCCCCGCAGGCCGGTGGCGGCGAGCCCCTCGCACAGTTCGACGGTGGTGGCGAGCTGCATCGGCTCGGAGAACGGGCGCTCCAGCTGCACGAGCGCGTGCGGGTCGTCGACCCCGGCGGTGACGATCCCGCGCGGCCGCTCGCGGTACAGACTCGGGCCGACGGCGAGGACGCCGTTGGCGAGCAGCGCGGAGGCGAGGGTGTCGCCGCGCAGCCCGGTGTACTCGACGCCGTCGAAGGTGAAGCGGAGCCGCGAGGAACGGTCCACCCGGCCGCCCGAAGCCAGACGGTTGCTCATGCGGTCCCCTCGCCTTGCTCGTTGGGCCGGGGCTGCCCGGCGGGGTAGACGGCAGAGATGTCGTGGGTGACGGTGTGCCGGACCACGTTGAACCAGCGACGGCAGCCCGCGCTGTGCACCCAGCGCTCCGCGAACTCGCCCTTGGGGTTGTCACGGACGAAGAGGTAGGCGCCCCACTCGGCGTCGGTCAGCGCGTGGGGGTCGGCGGGGTGGGCGACGTGGGCCTGTCCGCCGTAGTGGAACTCGGTCTCGTCGCGCTCCCCGCACCAGGGGCAGGCGATGAGCAGCATGCGTCCTCCTGGAAGCTTTCAGTGCGCCACGGCGGCGGCGCCGTGCTCGTCGATGAGCGCGCCGGTGGTGAACCGCTCCAGCGCGAAGGGCTCGGCCAGCGGGTGGGGCCGGCCGTGGGCGATGGTGTCGGCGTACACCCAGCCGGAGGCGGGCGTCGCCTTGAAGCCGCCGGTGCCCCAGCCGCAGTTGACGTAGAGGTTCTCGACCGGCGTCGGACCGATGATCGGCGAGGCGTCCGGGGTGACGTCGACGATGCCGCCCCAGGTGCGCAGCACGTGGGCGCGGCCGAAGATCGGGAACAGCTCGAGTGCGGCGGCCATCTGGTGCTCGATCTGGTGGAACGAGCCGCGCTGGCCGTAGCCGTTGTAGGAGTCGATGCCCGCGCCCATGACCAGCTCGCCCTTGTGCGCCTGGCTCACGTACACGTGCACGTGGTTGGACATCACGACGGTCGGGTGCACGGGTTCCAGCAGCTCGGAGACGAGCGCCTGGAGCGGGTGGCTCTGGATCGGCAGCCGCAGGCCGAGCAGGTCGGTGAGGGTGCTGGTGTGTCCGGCCGCGGCGAGGGCGACCCGACCGGCGCCGATCCGGCCGCGCGTCGTCTCGACGCCGACGACCCGGCCGCCGCCGTCCCGCACGAAGCCGGTGACCTCGCAGTTCTGGATCAGGTCGACGCCGTACTCGTCGGCCTTGCGCGCCAGGGCCCAGGCGACGTGGTCGTGCTTGGCGATCCCGGCGCGCGGCTGGAGCGTCGCACCGAGCACGGGGTAGCGCACGTCGGGCGAGGTGTTGACGATGGGGCAGAAGGCCCGGACCTCGTCCGGGTCGAGCCACTCGGCGTCGACGCCGCCGAGCCGGTTGGCGCCCACGCGGCGCATCCCCTCACGGACGTCCTGGAGCGTGTGGGCGAGGTTGAGCACGCCGCGCTGACTGAAGAGGAAGTCGTACTCCAGCTCCTCCGGCAGGCCCTCCCAGAGCTTGAGGGCGTGCTCGTAGATCGCCGCGCTCTCCTCGCACAGGTAGTTGGAGCGGATGATCGTGGTGTTCCGGGCCATGTTCCCGCCGGCCAGCCAACCGCGTTCCAGCACGGCGACGTTGGTGATGCCGTGGTTGCGGGCGAGGTAGTAGGCGGTGGCCAGGCCGTGGCCGCCGGCGCCCACCACGACGACGTCGTAGGACGGCTTCGGATCGGGTGTGCGCCACAGCCAGTCGGGGTGCTCCGGCAGCTGGTCGGGCATCGGCGGGTTCCTCCCTGACGCAGGACGTGCGGAGGCGGCGAACTTGTTTCAGATTACGCACGGTGTTGCGTAACCCACAACACTCCGGGGGAGATTGTTCCGTGACGAGCTCTCTTGACGCTCCATCGGAGCAGCCGGAGACTGTTGCGCCATACGGTTCGCGTTTCACTTGATGAAACTCGCCGTCGACGTCACGGTTGCCCGGTTGCCGAGAGATACGGCAGGAACCCCATGACCTTGCAGAACTACGACTTCGTCATCGTCGGTGGAGGATCGGCGGGGTG
>NZ_BBPP01000039.1:0-4111 GCF_000787835.1 Streptacidiphilus melanogenes | reverse complement strand
CCCCATGACCTTGCAGAACTACGACTTCGTCATCGTCGGTGGAGGATCGGCGGGTTGCGCGCTCGCCGCCCGCCTCAGCGCGGATCCGGGCAACCGGGTGCTGGTCCTGGAGGCGGGGCGTCCGGACTATCCCTGGGACGTCTTCATCCATATGCCGGCGGCGCTCACCTTCCCCATCGGAAGCCGCTTCTACGACTGGAAGTACGAGTCCGAGCCGGAACCGTTCATGCACGACCGGCGCATCTACCACGCCCGGGGCAAGGTGCTGGGCGGGTCCAGCAGCATCAACGGCATGATCTTCCAGCGCGGCAACCCGCTCGACTACGAGCGCTGGGGCGCCGATCCGGGCATGAAGAGCTGGGACTACGCCCACTGCCTGCCCTACTTCAGGAAGATGGAGAACTGCCTGGCCGACCCCGGCAGCGGCTGGCGCGGGCACGACGGCCCCCTCGTCATGGAACGCGGGCCCGCAGCCAACCCCCTGTTCGGCGCCTTCTTCGAGGCGGTCCAGCAGGCCGGCTACCCGCTGACGGACGACGTCAACGGCTACCGGCAGGAGGGCTTCGCCCCCTTCGACCGCAACCTGCGCCGCGGGCGGCGGCTGAGCGCCGCACGCGCCTACCTGCACCCCGTCAAGAGCCGGCCCAACCTCGAGGTGCGGACCAGGGCCCTCGTCACCCGGGTCCTCTTCGAGGGCAAGCGCGCGATCGGCGTCGAGTACACCCCGCGCGGCGGGACGCCGCAGCAGGTCGCGGCCGGACGGGTCATCCTGTCCGGCGGCTCGATCAACTCCCCGCAGCTGCTCCAGCTCTCGGGCGTCGGCAACGCGAACGAGCTCGCCGCGCTGGGCATCGAGCCGGTGCACCACCTGCCTGGCGTCGGCGAGAACCTCCAGGACCACCTGGAGGTCTACGTCCAGCACGCCTGCAAGCAGCCCGTCTCCGTGCAACCGCAGCTGAAGATGTGGCGGCGGCCCTTCATCGGCGCCCAGTGGCTCTTCCTGCGCAGCGGCCCCGGGGCGACCAACCACTTCGAGGGCGGCGGCTTCGTCCGCAGCAACGAGGAGGTGGCCTACCCCAACCTGATGTTCCACTTCCTCCCCATCGCCGTCCGCTACGACGGGTCCGCTCCGGCGGGCGGGCACGGGTACCAGGTGCACATCGGCCCGATGTACTCGGACGCACGCGGGTCGGTGGAGCTCAAGTCGGCCGACCCGCGCGTCCATCCGGCGCTGCGCTTCAACTACCTCTCGACGGAGCAGGACCGGCGCGAGTGGGTGGAGGCCGTCCGGGTCACCCGCTCGATCCTTGGCCAGGACGCGCTCGCCCCGTTCAGCGACGGCGAGATCTCCCCCGGTCCCTCGGTGGAGAGCGACGAGCAGATCCTCGACTGGGTCGCCCGCGACGGCGAGACCGCCCTGCACCCCTCCTGCACCTGCAAGATGGGCACGGACGAGATGTCCGTCGTCGACCCGGCCACCATGCAGGTCCACGGCCTGGAGGGCCTGCACGTGGTGGACGCCTCGGCGATGCCGTACGTGACCAACGGCAACATCTACGCCCCGGTCATGATGCTCGCGGAGAAGTCCGCGGACCTCATCCTCGGCAACACCCCGCTGGACCCCGACCACGCGGAGTTCTACCGGCACGACAAGGCCGTCTGACACCGCCTCGCAACACCCGCAGGGCCCCGCACTCCGCCTTCCCCAGGAGCGCGGGGCCCTGCCGCAGGTGTTTCCGCCCGGCTACCTCGTAGGGTGGCAGGCGAGGGAGGCGGTGATGGGACATCACACCGACGCGAGCGCCGAGCTGCTGACCGGCTTGTGGCGCTCCTGGGCGGAGCGCGGGTCCGCGCTGGGGTCGGCCGGCTGGAGTACCCCGACACGGCTGCCGGGCTGGTCCGTGCAGGCGTTGTACGCCCATGTCGCACCCGATCCCGCGATGTTCGACGGGCTGCGCGATGCTGTGGTGACGCGACCCGCGACCGTCCTCAGCGGAGCCGGGATCCTGCGCATCTTCAACCGCCCGGGCGGCGTGGCCCACACCGCGGCGGGCGCCGTGGCCACGCAGGCCCGGGCGACGGCCGACACCGTGGCGCCCGAGGAGCTGATCAGGCGGTTCGCCGAGTCGGACCCCTCGGCCGTCGCCGAACTCGCGGACCTCCCGCCGGAGGTGACCTTCGCCCATCCGGCCGGGACCGTCACGCTCGGGGCGCTGCTCGACGTCGCGGTGATGGAGGCCACCGTCCATCTGCTCGATCTGATCGACGCGGTGGGCGGCCCGCCACCACCTGCCGCGGCGTTGCGGGTGACCCGGGACGTGCTGGTGGACGTGGTGGATCCGACCGTCTTCATCGAGGCGGCGGCCGGGCGTACCCGGGACGCCGTCCTCCCGGTCATCAGGTAGCACCGCTCCCCTGCCCGGTGCCGTGTCGTCCTGCCGCGGCGGTCCAGGACCGGAAACGTCGGTGCGCGGGCCGGAGCCGACCGTCGACAATCGGCGTATGAATCGCCGCGACGACATCATGCGCCTGCTGCCTCCTCCGGCCCGCGAGGTACCGCCGGCCGACTGGAGCGCCGTCGTCGCCTACCTCGGTGCGGACCTGCCGGTCGGCTACAAGTGGTTCGTCGAGACCTACGGCACCGGCACCCTGGGTGCCGGCGGCTTCGACCGCATGCTCTTCCGCCACCCCAACCAGGTGCTGGCAGGCCGCGACATCGTGGGCCAGATGGAGTTCATGCGTGAGTGTCTGCTGGGCCGCAGGGACCGGGGGCACGACTCCCGTCCGGTCTTCCCGGAGCCGGGCGGTCTCGTGGGCTTCGCCGCCTCGTCGGAGGACTTCGAGTTCTACTTCGCGGCCGAGCCGGACACGGATCCTGACGCCTGGCCGGTCGTCTGGCACGACTTCGCCGACTACGGGGACACCCGGTGGGCTGAGTTCCCACAAGGCTTCGAGCGGTTCCTGCATGACCTGATCCGCGGCGAGATCCCGAAGGAGGTCACGGGAGAGAGCCGCGGATACACGGAGTTCCTCCCGGTGGAACCCGGCACCCGGTATCACTCCGTGGAAGGCCCGGTCACCGATGCCGGTACAGCGGGTGCCTGGCGGCCGGTGCGCTGACGCGGGCGGACAGCTCGGCGGTCTCGGCCCCGTCGCTGTGCGGCAGCGCCGCACGTGGAACAAATCTTCTCGCCTGCACCGTCGGTGGCTTGCTAGGTTCCGATGGCGCGCCACAGAGTCGACTGTGCGGATGACGAAGAGAGAAGAGCTGTGACGACGTACCTGATCGGTGGAGGTTGGAACGACGAGGCGGCGGCTCTGGTCTACGGACCCTTCCTCGCGGCGGCCGGCCCGGAACCGGTGGTGGCCTGCCTGCTGGTCGACGAGGGCGACGGCGCCGCACAGTTCGCGCGCTTCGAGGCCGCGCTGCGCACGGTGGCTCCCTGCAGGCCGGTGCCCCTTCTGGTGCCGCTCGGCGGCCGCCTCGATCCGGCCTCGCTGGACGGACACGCCGCGCTGCTGGTCTGCGGTGGGCTCACCCCCGCCTACCAGGAGGCGCTGGCGCCGGTCCTTGCCGAGGTGACCTCTCGTCTGGGCACTCGGGGCATGCCCTACGCGGGCTTCTCCGCCGGGGCCGCGGTCGCCGCCGGCACGGCACTGGTCGGGGGCTGGCGCTCCCGGGGTGTCCAGGTCTGCGCGGAGGAGACGGGCGAGGACCTGGACGAGATCGAGGTGCGGCCGGGCCTGGGTCTCGTACCGTTCGCCGTCGACGTTCACGCCGCCCAGTGGGGCACGCTGCCGCGCCTGATCGAGGCCGTCTCGCTCGGCGCCGTTCCGTACGGCGTGGCGATCGACGAGGACACCCTGCTCACCGTGGACGGCGGCCGAGCACGTGTCTCCGGGCTCGGCCGGGTGCACCTCGTACAGGCGCAGGACACCCCGGAAGGCGTCGCACTGCGCTCATACCGCTCCGGCGAGGCGTTCGCCCTTCCGGTCTGACCAGCCCGAAGGTCACCGGTCCGGGTACAGCGGGTGCTTGGCGGCCAGCGCGCTGACGCGGGCGGACAGCTCGGCGGCCTTGGCCTCGTCGCTGTGCCACTCTTCCGGGCTC
>NZ_BBPP01000040.1 GCF_000787835.1 Streptacidiphilus melanogenes | reverse complement strand
AAGCCGCCCGCGACCAGCGCGCGGCCGACCGCGCCGTGACCGGCTGGGCCCGCGACAACGCCGCCGACCTGCGCCGCCTCGCCGGGCAGATCGGCGCCCTGGACGACCTCGGCGCCAGCGCAGCCCCCGCCATAGAGCGCCTGCTGGACGCGCTCGGCGACAACGACCCCGCCCGTCTGCTCGCCCCCCTCGCCGGAGCCCGCCCCCTGCTGGAGGCGGACCACCCGAAGATCGCCGACCGGCTCGACCAGCTCACCACCCGCACCGACCAGCTGCGCGCCGACAACACCCGGCAGCGCCGCACCCCCACCCCATGACCCCCAGCGGCACCCCGGCCAGCGCGGTCAGCGGGGATTCGGTCACCGCTTACAGCCTGGCCAAGCTGACCTGGTTCCTGGGCGACCGCATCCGCGACGCCCACAGCGCAGGCCACGTACATGCCCAGCAGCTGCAGGACAGCGTGGACGCGGTGCAAGGGTCCTCACTTACCCCCGACCCGCATGCGCTCGCGCCGGCCCGGGTGCGCGCCCACGCGCTGTGGCACCGCGCTGGTGACCGGCTCCAGCTTCTGGCACGACCACCCCGTCAGCACCGTGGAACGGCGTGCTGCCTGGAACGACCCCGCCCGCTACACCACCGCCCACTGAGCAAGATGGAGGTCCCCGTGCCGCCCATCGCGTTACTGCCCGCCCCGCTCCTGCCGCGCCGGGACACCGCAGCGTGCCCGGCACCGGTGATCGCGGTGCGCGGCGAAGTCGACTTCGCCACCGTGGACCAGCTGTGCCAGCACATCGAAGACCAGGCGGCACACCACCGGCAAGTCACCGTAGACCTGTCCCAGGCCACGTTCTACGACCAGGCCGCGATCGACGCCCTCACCCAGACCGTCGCGGGCGCCCGACGCGCCGGCTGCCACATCAGCTACACAACTCCCCTGCGCCTGAGGCGCCGCACGAACTCCGGAGCGCAGCGCTCACGCTGACTGGCTTCACGGCCGACCCGTCACGCCCGTTCTGCGACGGCCCTGCCGTCCCCGACCCCACCGACGACCATGACCCCAGCCGACCTCCAGCACCTCCTCATCGAGCGCGCCCCCACCATCCCCGGCATCACCGACGCCACCAAGCGCGACGACGACAGCCCCTACGGACTGACCGTCACTCTCACCAGCGGCGGGAAGGTGTGGTGGACCATCACCGGCGCCAGCGGGCCAGCTCCTGCCTCCGCCACCACAGGTGATACCGGGGACGCCGACACCACTGCTGTGCCGGTGCCAGACCTGAAGGGATCTTCGGTCCCGGTGGCCCAGGTCGAGCAGGCCTTGGTCGCCACCGCCACCAGCGCGGACGATCCGTCCGGCGGCGTCATTCGCGCCGACCGGTACAGCGTCCGCCCGAACCCGCCCGCGGTCCGCTACGGCGCCACCCTGGAATGCCGCGACGGCTGGAAGCTCTTCCTGTCCTGCTACGGCACCGCCCGCCCCGGCCGCACCAAACCCGAGCAGCCCTACCAGCCCCTCAGCCACGTCTGAGATCGCCCATGCCAGGCCGTCCCCGCAAGCAGAACACCACCTGCTTTTGGGCGGCACCCCCGAACCGCTACTCGACCCGACCCTTTCCACCCCTCACCTCAAGGAGCACTTTCCGTGGCCGCCACGACCGAGACGCTGGAGTTCCAGGCGGAGACCCGCCAGCTGCTGCAGCTGGTGATCCACTCGATCTACTCGAACAAGGACATCTTCCTGCGCGAGCTGATCTCCAACGCCTCCGACGCCCTCGACAAGCTCCGCCTGGAATCCCTCACCGACCCCGACCTCGGCGCAGACACCTCCGACCTGCACATCACCCTGGAAGCCGACAGCGACGCCCGCACCCTGACGGTGCGGGACAACGGCATCGGCATGACCCGCGACGACGTCGTCGACCTGATCGGCACCATCGCCAAGTCCGGCACCGCCGGGCTGCTGGCCAAGATCAAGGAAGCCAAGGAGAACAAGGACACCGACGCGGCGAGCCTGATCGGGCAGTTCGGCGTCGGCTTTTACTCCGCCTTCATGGTCGCCGACAAGGTCATCCTGCACACCCGCCGCGCCAGCACCGACCAGGGCACCGTGTGGGAGTCCGACGGGGAAGGTACCTACACCATCGCCGACGCCGCCGACCTGCCCGTCGGCACCACGGTCACCCTGCACCTCAAGGCGGAGGACAGCGAGGACGGACTCGGCGACTACCTGGCTGCCTGGAAGATCCGCCAGATCGTCAAGCAGTACTCCGACTTCATCCGCTGGCCCATCCGCATGGCCGCCCAGGCCCCCAGCCCCGTCACCAGCGAAGACGACACCGACGCCGACAGCAGCAGTTCCGGCGCCGACGGCGAAACCGCAGGCACGCTGGAGACCCTGAACTCGATGAAGGCCCTGTGGGCCCGTCCGCGCTCGGAGGTCACGGAGGCGGAGTACCACGAGTTCTACCGGCAGATCAGCCACGACTGGCAGGACCCCGCGCAAACCATCCACATGCGCGCCGAGGGCACCTTCGAATACGAGGCGCTGCTGTTTCTCCCCGCGCACGCCCCGTTCGACCTGTTCTCCCGCGACACCAAGCGCGGCATGCAGCTCTACGTCAAGCGGGTGTTCATCATGGACGACTGCGACGCCCTGATGCCGAACTACCTGCGCTTCGTCAAGGGCGTCGTCGACGCCCACGACCTGTCCCTGAACGTCTCCCGCGAGATCCTGCAGCACGACCGCCAGATCACCGCCGTGCGCCGACGCCTCGTCAAGAAGGTCCTCGGCGCGATCAAGGACCTGCAGGCCACCGACACCGACACCTACACCACCCTGTGGGAGCAGTTCGGGCGGGTGATCAAGGAGGGCCTGATCGAGGACCGCGACAACACCGACACCCTGCTGGAGCTGGTCTCCGCGGCGTCCACCCACGACCCGGAGAAGACGACCACGCTGCGCGAGTACGTCTCCCGGATGAAGGACGGCCAGAACACCATCTACTACCTGACCGGCGAGAACCGCGCCATGGTGCAGAACTCCCCGCACATGGAGGCCTTCACCGCCAAGGGCTACGAGGTCCTCATCCTCACCGACCCCGTCGACGAGGTCTGGACCGACCAGGTCTCGGCATTCGACGGCCACCGCTTCCAGTCCATCGCCAAGGGCCAGGTTGACCTGGGCAACGACGCCGAGGACGAGAGCGGTGAGGAGGCGAAGGCGGCCAAGGCCCGGCAGGAGCAGGACTTCGTCGGCCTCCTCGCCTGGTTGCAGACCACGCTGTCCGAGCACGTCAAGCAGGTCCGCCTAACCAGCCGGCTCACCACCTCCCCGGCCTGCCTCGTCGGCGACGCCCACGACCTGACCCCCACCCTGGAGAAGATGTACCGGGCCATGGGCCAGGAGCTCCCCGCCGTCAAGCGGATCCTCGAACTCAACCCCACCCACCCCCTCGTCACCGCCCTGCGCGAGGCGCACGCGAGGAACAGCGACGACCCGGCCATCGCCGAGATCGCCGAACTCGTCCACGGCAGCGCGCTACTCGCCGAAGGCGGCGACCTGCCCGACCCCGCCCGCTTCACCCGCCTCCTGGCCGACCGCCTCACCAACGCCCTGTAACCCCTCGGGGCGTGCGGCCGACCCGGCCATCCGACTGGTCGGCCGCACCCGCTCCCCGACAGCGACAAGACCACGACGGGCTCGGATAGCCCGGCGCGCCACCTGGGCGCGACGGGCCCGCAACGCAACACCAAGCTCCCCTGTTCCCGGCGCCCAGAACGGAACCGGCCGCTTGCCGGCGGCCACCCGACCGACCACGGAGACCTCAGACGTGTACGCCTACACCGACCGCAAGAACCGCAGCCTGGCCGACCGCATCAACGACGCTGCCGCACGCCGCCCCGCCCAAGCCAGCGCAGACCACGACAAGGCCACCGCCACCGCCCTGCTCGCCGACATGCTCCAAGCCGCTGCGAAGCACGGCATCGACCTCGACGCCCTCGACCTGGTCACCGACCTGCCCGGCGGCTGCTACCGCGCCGTCACCAGGCACAACGACCTGGCCGACCGCGTCAACACCGCCGCTGAACGCCGCCCCACCCACGCGCGCACCGAGCAGGACAAGACCGCTGCGACGGCATTGCTCGCGGACATGCTCCAGGCCGCCGCCCAGCACGGCATCACCCTCGACACCTTCGACTGGGTCACCGACCTGCCCAGCACGTGCTACCGCGCCGTGGCCCGACACCGCGAGCTGGCCGACCGCATCAACGACGTCGCCGAGCGCCGCAGCACCCCCCGCACCGAGGAAGAGAAGGCCGCCGCGACGGCCCTGCTGGCCGACATGCTCCAAGCCGCCGCCCAGCACGGCATCAACCTCGACGCCTTCGACTGGGTCACCGACCTGCCCGGCGGCTGCCTCGCCGCCGTCGCCTCCAAGCTCCGCACGCGGACCGTCGAGTGGGCCCCCGCCAGCTGAGCGGGAGGAGCCGCGCCACCGGCCCTGGCGAACTCTGCTTCTACGGTCCGCCCGCTTCCTGCTCCGCGGACGGTTCCCGCGGCAGGCGGCGACCAACCTCGGCCCGGCGGAAGCCCCTTCAGGTGTCGCCACCACCTCGGGCTTGATGTCTCCAGGGAACACGCCGACATTTCCGCGCTGCTGCCCCTACTTTCCCCACGGGAGCTTCAGGGCGGCGAGCCTCCCAGGCACCAGGAGTGCCAGAGCTCCGCGGGCAGTCGCACGGGACTGGTAAACCAGTGCCTTCATGGGCTCTCCCATACGTCCCGAATCAGTAGGTGCACGTGCGCCTGCCCTCGATTCGTACGGCCACACCAGGTCACGCCCGCAAGATCTCCTCACGACTCGGCGGCCGGGCCGCACCCGGTAAAGGGCTGGTCCGTCCCGCGGGTCGACCTGGGTAGACGCCAGCTGGGAGGCCCACACGGCGACGGCGAGTGCCTCTGGGCGGGGTATGCGGAGTCGGTGCCGGGTCGGTTGAGTGGACCCCCTGACTGCGCACGACCGTCAGTACACCGACACGGATCGCCCCGATGGCCATCGGGAAGCAGAACACCGCACAGACCGCCAAGGCCCCGGACTCCGTGGACAACGCCGGCCACCGGTGGGCTCGCACCCGCGCCAGGTCCGGCACCAGCACCATCGCACCCGCGCGCACAGCATCTGGTCCGGGGCCTTCACCGAGAGTGAACTGCAGGTCCTCGAACTGTCCGGCGGCCTCGTCGGTGCACCACACCAGCTCCGCCTGCTCACCGCCGGTTGCCAGGGAGACGGTCAGCCCGTCCACGCCCAGGGTCTCAGCGGCCCGCACGGCGACCTCCGCCGCGGCGTCGAACCCGTCGTCGAGCTGGAGCAGACGCAGAACCTCGGCCATGCCGTCACTGATCACGAGACGCCCCGGGACGTGGCAGGACGGCCGGTTCCCCAGGGATCCATCCCGGGCAAATCGCGCTTGGGCTCAACGCGCCGCAGCCCGTGCGGCGGAGCAGTGCCAGCGGCGCGAAGAAGGGGCGAGTTTCGTCGATGCAACACCGTCGCGGCCTCCTCAAAGCAACGTACGACGCAGCCGAGGGGCGCGCAGGCAGGCCAACGATACTGCCACACTCGGCTCTGCTCCGAGCGGACGCGCCAACCGGCAGCCCGGCTTGCTGCCTGCGTCTGGATCCCGGAAGGTGTCCGAGGTCGTGGCATTCACAGGAAGCGTGGGCGGAGGTGCCGAGCATCGCGGTGCGGTTCACTGAGAGCCGGCGGTGGTGAGTGAGGGGTCAGACCGACGCGTCTCATCGGTGTCGGCCACGGGGGCGGGCCCGGAGGACAATCGGAAGAGGCTCTCTTCGTCAAGGGTCCACACGGCGGTGGCGTCGGGATGGCCATCGGGTCGCTCTTCCCAGATCCGCACCTCGACGCGGTGGGGCATGGGTTCCAGGGTGAACTGCCGGCCCTGCAGTTCTGCGAGGAGGTGCTGGCGGGCCAGTTCCTTCGCGCTGACGGGCAGGTTCTCAGGTGTGCTCGGGGCGATGACGCGGGCATCGCAGCCCGCTTCCTCGGTGATGCGAAGTTCGCAGTAGTACATCGGGGCCTCCTTCCGCGTGCCGTGCGGCTACCCCCATCCCGGCACCGCAACCGCGCAGGGCCCGGGGCCGGGGCGTGCCTGGCTGGCCATTCCTCGTGGCATGGCGCGTGGCGCGGGCTCCGTGCGGGGCTGTGGATCGGCTCTACGTCGGGCCTGCGCGTGCGAGCAGGATGGCGTCAGTGCGGGTCAGGGCCAGCAGGCGCGCTACCGTCGGGCCCAGGTGGTGCAGGTGGACAGCCGCGCCGACCTGTCCGGCGAGGTGGTGGGCGTGGAGGAATGCGTTCAGTCCGCTGCAGTCGCAGAAGTCGACGTGGGTGAGATCGACATGGATGGTGCCCACTCCGTCGAGCAGGCACCGCGTCAGTGCTTGCCGCACGAGTGGCGCGGACTCCAGGTCGATGTCGCCCCTCAGGGTGATCTGCGCACTGTTTTCGCGATCGTGCCGCTCTACCGTGCAGGTCGCCGACACCGCTCGGGGCAGGTTCGGCCTGTGGCCGTGGTCGACGAGCATGCGTCGAGCCACGATGTGGTCCGCGGACATCCAGATCTCCTCGGGTGTCTCGTCTGTGAGACCGCCGGGGTCCGGGGCAGCCCTGCGTGGCCGGCGAAGCGGCCGCAGGCCGGGTGTCGTGGCGACCACGTCCAGAGCTTTCGGGCGTTGACGCCAACCCTGCAAACAGGTGTTCTGTTGCGTACTGTACGACGCGCTGAGATCAACTGCTACACCCTGGAGATCGCAAGGCAGTAGCGCGCAGCCGGAGCTCCGACCGGGCCGGCGGCGTCCCTAAGCCCGGGCGCCCTGCTACATCGCGGAGGTGCTGACGGTGGGGAGTCCGGCGAGCAGGATGTCCAGGCCGCGTTCGAGTTCGGCCGCTCCGTCGTAGGACGCTAGGACCGAGGCGAGGCTGCGCAGGTTCGGGAACTCGTGGATGGGCAGGCGGTGCAGGCCAAGGCGCAGCAGATCGTCGGTCTCCTCGGGGTTTTCCACGATCTCCTGGAGTTCGTTGAGGATGTGTCCGTTCAGGAATCCGAACACGGCGCGGTAGATGTGCAGGGCGTCGGCGCCGCTGAATCCGGCCTGCGTGAGCAGGGCGAGGACGTCTTCGAGCGGGCGCAGGGTGCCCCGGGGGCGCAGCGCTAGCGGCGTGGCCAGCGGGCGGGTGACCAGCAGAGGTACGACGTGAGGGTGGCTGAGTGCGATCCGGCGGAACTGGCGGGCCACTGCCCGCAGTTGCGCTACCCAGTCGGTGTCGTTCGGGTCGACCGTGAGTTCGGCCAGGACCGTCTCGGCGACGCCGTCGAGCAGGTCGGCCTTGTTCGCCGCGTGACGGTACAGGCTCATCGGGTCGCGGCCGAGCGCACGGGCCAGGCCCCGCATGGACAGTTTGTCGATGCCCTCGCGGTCGACCATCTCCAGGGCGCAGGCCAGCATCCGCTCCCGGGTGAGCTTGCCGTCCGGGTGTGGCTCGCCGCCCCGGGGGGCGGAGTCCGCCGAGCTCGCCTCCATGCCACCACCACCTCTCATGGCCCGGCCTGCAAACCCAGCTGCAGGCCCGAGCCGCAGTCCGTAGACCTACGGTGTAGACATCAGTCTAGTCGAGGCGTTAACTGTAGGTCTACGGCGTATATCCCTTTTGGGAGGATCGCGTCATGATCATTATCCTCGGACTTGTCATCCTCGCCATCGCGGCCGTCCTGGCCCTGGCGGGAATCTTCGGCAACACCGGCAGTGCCCACACCGTCGGCGGCGCGTTCTCCGTGTTCGGCCACCACATGACCGGCTCCACCGGCACGCTCTTCCTGTTCGGCATCATCGTCGGCGCCGCCGGCATGCTGGGCCTGGGCCTGCTCCTGACCGGAGCCCGCCGGACCTCCCGCCGCGGCCTGGAGGCACGCCGCGCGCTGCGCCACTCCCGAAGCGAGACGGCCGCCGCGGACAAGGACCGTGCTGCGCTGGTCGACCAGCGTGACGCCGCCCGGACCGAGGCCGCGACCGCCGGCCTGGAGCGCGACGCGGCCGCGGAGCAGCGGGACGGGCTCCTTCGCACGATCCGACGTGTCCGTTCCGGATCGCCGGGTACACGCTCTGGCGAACCGGAACCAGGCGTCGACGAGCACGAGCCGGAACCGGGGGTCGACGAGCACGAGTCCCGCTGGCACCTGATGGGCCACCGCGCGGGCCGCAGCTGACACGCCGTACGTGGCAGGGCGCCGACGCGCGCTTATCTTCCCAGTCCGAACCCCATCGCACTCCACTCGAAAGGCACAGCCATGAGCGTTTCCAAGAAGGCCGCCCACAAGGCCGAAGCAGTCAAGGGCGGCGCCAAGAAGGCCGTCGGCCGCGCCACCGGCGACCGCGCCCTGGAGGCCGAGGGCCGTGGCGACCAGATCAAGGGCGATGCCAAGCAGGCCGGTGCCAAGATCAAGGACGCCTTCAAGCACTGACCCTGGCCGCCATGACACCTGCAACCGGGCCCGGACTCGGGCCCACGACTCCAAGGAACAGCACATGAGCGACATCTGGGGCTATGGCCCCGCCTCGAAGTACACCTCCGGCATGGACCTGACCGGCTACAAGGTCGAGGCCACCGACGGCCACGTCGGCAAGGTCGACGACGCCACCGACCAGGTCGGCTCCGCGTTCATCGTCGTCAACTGCAAGCCCTGGCTGATCGGCAAGCACGTGATGCTGCCCGCCGGCACCATCACCGTCGTCGAGACCGACCAGGAGACCATCCACGTCAACCGCACCAAGGACGAGATCAAGAACGCACCCGAGTACGACCCCGCGCTCCACCGGGACGACGCCAACTACCGCATCACCCTGGGCACCTACTACGGGTCCCGCGGCCGCTGACCCCCTGGCCCCAGCAGCCTTGGGGCCGGTCCGCAGCGGCTGAGTCCCACGGGCCTTGCGTGCGCCGATCCGACGAAGGAGGTGTTACTCATGGTTCTCTTGATCGTTGTCCTGCTCTTGGCGCTGGTCCTGGGCGGTGCAGGCTTCGCCCTGCACGCGCTGTGGTGGATCGCGCTGGTGGTCCTGGTCCTGTGGCTGCTCGGCTTCGTCTTCCGCGGCGAACGCGCAGGTGCCGGCGGCCGTGGCCGCTGGTACCGCTGGTAGCACCCACGTGCCCGCCCCGCGGGCCGCCCCAACCGGCGGCCGCGAGGCGGACCGCTGCGCCGGGACCCGGAAACCGAGGAGCCGGTGCGCGAAATCCGTCATCAGGGGGGACCGCCCGAACCAGCCGGTGAGCGGCACAACCCGGAGGACACCATGGCCCGCACACTTTTGACCGCAACCAGCCCGCGACATCCCATCGGGCTGCCCGCCCCCGCGCAGATTCCGCGCTTGCCGGCCCCCAACTGCCTCACCGTCGACGAGTCACGCGAGCTGTCCCGAGTGCTCTTCCAGCGTCTGTGGGCGCTGCCCGAGGGCAGCGACGACTACTCCTACGTGCGCAACACCCTGGTCGAGCTCAACATCGCCCTGGTGCGTGCCTGCGTCTCCCACTTCCGCCACCGCAGCGAGCCGACCGACGACCTCATCCAGGTCGGCATCGTCGGCCTGATCAAGGCCATCAACCGCTTCGACCCGGGCCGTAGCGTGGAGTTCGCAACGTTCGCACTGCCCACCATCGACGGCGAACTCAAACGCTTCTTCCGCGACACCAGTTGGGCGGTACAGGTGCCGCGGCGCCTGCAGGAGCTGCGGCTAAAACTGGCTCGTAGTCACGACACTCTCCAGCAGCAGCTCGGGCACGAACCCAGCGACCCGGAACTGGCCGCACATCTGGGGACCACCGCGGCCGACATCGCCGAAGCGAGGATCGCGACCAACGGCTACACCGCCGGAACGCTGGAACCCCCCATCGACGGGGAGGAGCACGAGAGCCCTCTCAGCCGCCGACTCGGCTACACCGACTACGGTCTGGAGCGCGTCGAGGCCCGGGAGGCCCTTCGCCCTGCCATCGCGGCCCTCTGCGAGCGCGACCGGACCGTTCTCGCGCTGCGCTTCACCGGGGAGCTCACCCAGGCTCAGATAGGCGCTGAGCTGGGTATCTCCCAGATGCAGGTCTCCCGCATCCTGGCCCGGGTCCTTGACCGACTGCGCGCCGTACTCCTCGCCGAACGATGAAGCGGTCCGCCTGCCTGCCCTGCAGCGGAAGGATTGCGGCTGGCGTTGCGACAGGCGCGACCTCGTGGCAGGGCTCAGCCGCGTCGACGGTCCTCGTCCTCGAGCTCCGCCCAGACCGACTTGCCGAGCACACCCCGGCGTGACGTGACGCCCCAACGGTCGCAGAGCACCCCGAGTACCTGGAGCCCGTACCCGCCTGCGCTCTCCAGCGGCCCGGTGAAGCACGGCGCGGGGAGCGGGGACTGGTGTCGAAGACCTCGATGTGCAGCAGACGCGGCGGGGTCCAGACCAGTTCCAGCAGCCAGGCGCCGCCACCGTGCCGGCACGCGTTCGTCACCAGCTCGGACACCGACAACAGGGCGTCCGCCATCAGATCGAAGTCATCCGGTTGCTCCGGCTCGGAGTCCAATTCCCAAGCGGTGATGGCGGCACGGGTGAAGGTGCGGCTGGCGCCGCACTCGATTCGTCACCGCCCAGCTCCAGTCGCCGCACGCGCCCAGGCTCCGGGAACCTCCGATCGCCTGTGGCTCTGCGGCCTGCGTGCATGGCTGTGCTCCCTCCTCGCTGAGTTGTTGGACGTCCCGGCGGCCTTGACCGCGGACCGCTGCGGTCTACGGCCGTGGGATCACCTGTCACTGCTTCGCTCCTGCCCGCTCAATGAGCCTCAACGCGGCGACCCCGGATCCGATCGGGATACGAGACTCGAGGACGGCCCGCGAGCACGCTCGGAGGGCGCGACTGGCCAAACGCCAGTGCCGGGTGGGGTGGGCGGAGTCGCATTCGGTCGGCACGGGCCGTGCAGCCGCGCTCGTCCGGTCCATCGGCGTGGACGCGGCGATCGGCGTCAGTCTGCTGGTGGCAGGAGGGTGCCGAGCGGGCCGAGGTCGAGGTTGAGGTCCTGCATGGTCAGGCCGTAGCGGTTGCAGAGCTCGGTCATGCGGTCATGCAGGGCCGAGAGGGTGGCTCCCAGGGTTTCTTCCTGCGCGTCTGTGAGGTCGCCGCACTCCACGCGGTGGAGAGCTTGGCGCTCCATGAGTTGGCGGAGAAGCTCGACGATGGTCAGGACGAGTTTCATCAGATCGCGCTCGACGGTGTCCGGGCCGGTGGCAAGTCTGCGCGGCGGAGAATCGGGGCCGGACAGCAGGCGGTCACAGGCATCGTGAGATGTGGCCGGTAGCAGTCTGAAGGCACGGCTGGCTGCTTCGGCGACTTCGTCGAAGCGGTCTGGATGCGGGGGGTTGCTGGTCATGGGAGTGCGCGTGGTTGCGCTGCGCCTGTAGTCCACGGTGCGGGGTGCTGCTCGCTGATGGACATGATCAGGGCTCGCAGCGAGATGCGGACGAGGTCGATGTCGGCGATGGACAGCACGATGTCGCCGTTGAGGACGACACCGCTGCCCAGGAGACGGTCGAGCAGATCGATCAGTGCGACCTGCCGCTGCGGCAGGGGGGCGCCGGGGTTGGTCGGGAGGCGGTCGGACGCCGTCACGGTGCGGACTCCTCGTCTTGGTGCGGGGTGGCGAAGGAGTAGGGGGCCCAGGGGCCGGTGATGTCGACCCTGACGCCGGGGAGGTCGTCCGTGGATCGGACCACGGCGGCGTGGAAGGCGTCCGCGTGTTCCGTCTCCACGAGGTAGGCGTCGTTGGTGACGTTGGTGCCGGGCCCCGGAGCAAGTTCGCCCTGCTGGACGCGGTGGCGGACGCGGTCGATCGCGTGGAGGCGGGCGGCCGCGTCGATCCGCTCGGCGGCCGTCTGGGCTGCCTGATAACCGGCCTGGCGCAGGTCCTGTTCGGCGCGACGGTGGTGCAGGTAGGCGCGCCCGGGGCCGAGGTCCTGCGGCGGGGCAGTGAGTGGCGCGGCCGGGGTATCGATGTAGAGCTTGACGCCCCATTCAAGCCGGCCGGCCAGTTGGGACAGGCGCTCGCGGAAGGCATCGTGCCGTGCGTCGAGAACGGCGCGGACCCGGTCGTCGTCAAGGTAGACCGTCGCCAGCCGCAGCGGCAGGACAGTGGTGTGCGCGGCGATCTCCTCGATCACGTGGTGGTGGGCCCGGGCGATCTCCTCCAGCCAGGTGAGTTCCTCCAGATGGTGTCGCAGCGCAGCCTCGTCGAAGTCGGCGGCAGGAACAGGGCTCACCACCGCCACGACCTCACCGGCGTCGGTGGGTTCGACGAGATGGGCCCGCGCACCGGCCACCCCGGACAGGGTCGTGGCGACGCGGTGCAGTCCGTCAGTCGGTCGCGCGACGGCGTAGGTGTAGGCCAGGTACAGGCCGGTCATGGCGCGCCTCGGGTGGTGGGGCGGGACCGGGGCTGCGCTCGCTTGGCTGTGGCTCGGCGGGGCGTGGGGTCTGCGTCGGCGTCTGCGGCAGGTGGGAGTGCGGTCTGGGCTTGCAGTTTCTCGATCTGTTCGCGCAGTCGTTGGTTCTCCTTCTCCAGCGGTTGGCGGTGTTCCGCGTGGGAGGACAGCGAGCGGTCGTGTTCCCACCAGTCGATGCCCATCTCCTTGGCCTTGTCCACGGACGCGATCAGCAGCCGGAGTTTGATGGTAAGCAGCTCGATGTCAAGGAGGTTGATCTGGATGTCCCCGGCGATGACGATGCCCTTGTCCAGCACGCGTTCCAGGATGTCGGCGAGGCTGGCCGACGACTGTCCGCCCGGCGGAGCGGATCTGGAGGGGAAGGAGTCGAACCGGTTGGCGAGTGGATCGGTCACGGTTGTCGCTCCCTCCAGGCTCTGATCTCGTCCAGGCGGTCCAGGAGCTCGTCCTCGCAGCGGTCGAACGTCTCCTCGTCGATCTCGCCGGCCAGGAGCGCCTTCTCCAGGTCCGCGAGCTCGCGCTCGATGGGGCCCGGGTCGTAGTACTCGTTCTCGGCTGTCTCCACGACGCGTTCCAGCACCCAGATGGTGCCCCGGACGGGGGCCAGCGGGAGGGTGAGTATCTGGCTGAACAGGCCCACGGCGCCTCCTTCCGGATCACACGAAGCTGTAGGCGGGCAGGGGGCCGTACAGGCGGACGTCGACGTCGTCGCCGAGTTCGCTCGCGAGGCCCTTCTCGGCCGCCAGGAACTGTTGCTCGTGCTCCTGGTCCACCAGGAAGGAGACGTTGAGGAAGTCCTCGCCGGTCGGCGCGGAGCTCAGCTGCTGGCGCGTGTGGGGACGCAGGGCCACGGCGATTCCCGCCGCCAGAGCGCCATGGCGCGCCTGCACCTCCTTGGCCACCATTTCGCCGAGGGCGAGCGGCAGGTCGGGGTTGGTGTTGCCGCCGGTGATTTCGTCGTTGAGCCGCCGGGCCTCGGATGTCTCCAGCAGAATCTGCCGCAGCAGGGTGTCCTGGTCGGTCGCGGCCTTGAGATGGTACTCGGCACAGCCCTCCAACGCGGTGAGCTTACGGGTGTACTCCTCACGGCGTTCGTCGAGTGCGACTTGGACCGCCTCGTCGTCCGGGGCGGTGAGGCCGAAGCGCAGCGGCAGCACGGTGCCCTCGGCCATGAGCCGTTGCTGTACGTTCTGGTGCGCGGTGAGGTCGCGGCGTTTGGGCCGCAGATCGGCTGGTGCGTCGCTGACGACCGCGCACAGCGGCCCGGCGCGGACGCTCCGAAGGACCGACGGCGGATCGCCGACCCCGGTCAGGCCGTCCAAGTGCCGGGGGTGCGCTGCTGCGGTGATGGAGTACACGTAGACGGCCACGTCATTCCTCCCTGCGCCTGGTGGGCCTGCGGGCCGGCCGCTCCCGCTTGGGTGCGGGCTCCTTCTCCTCGTCGTCGTCGCGGTCGCGTCCACCGTGGAGGGTGTCGGTCACCGCCTCCATCGCGCCGGACAGGGCCCCCTTGCTCTTCCCGCGGGCTCCTCCCTCGGTGACCTCCCCGACGATGTCGGTGAGCTGCGTCGGGGCCTTGCGCCCTGCCTCGAGGTCGAGACGGTTGCAGGCCTCGGCGAACCGCAGGTAGGTGTCGACGCTGGCGACGACGATCCGGATGTCGATCTTGAGGATCTCGATGCCGACGAGGGAGACCCGGATGAAGACGTCGATCACCAGGCCGCGGTCAAGAATCAGTTCGAGAATGTCGTAGAGACTGCCGGTGCTTCCGCCGCGGGACACACTGGCCTGGCTTTGCGGCACCACGGTCACGGGTGCCTCCTTTCGCCGCCCAGCCCTGAGCCGGGCGGATGGTGCTGTCGACCACAGCCGGATGCGCTTACATGGGGCGGTCGACCTGTCCTCTGGTGTAGCGGCGTATCCGCTGGTAGGCGAGGAGTTCGCCCTCCTCGTCGAGGGTGACGCGATAACTCGCCATCACACTGGTCGTGTCCGGGATGCGTTCCAGTTCCACCACCTCCACGTCGGCCTGCCAGCCCTCGTCGGTCGGCTTCAGCGCCGACACTGAGTCCGGCGTCCGGCCGAGCAGCTCGGCGAGCTGCTCGGCCGCGTTGCGCATGGCGCTCGCTGCCGAGACCCGTCGGGGGCGCGCCGCAGGACGGTGGCGAGGGGCCGGGCGTCGCTCGGGCACGTCGTCACGGGCAGATGTACGGCGCCTCGCGCCGTCCTCCTTCTCGGCGGCCATGTCACTTCTCCGCAGTAGGAGACTCGATTGCCAATGCGTATTGCTCTCCCGCCCTGCCTGCGCCTCTTCCCCTGCCCTGGACTTTCACGCACCTGATCCCTGTCCGAGATTGGAGCAATTGTCCTTGCGGAAGGGGCGAGGGAATGTTGCCGGGTTCGGCCGCGGCTTCGTGGGTAGGAGCGCGGCACCCCAGCACGCGTCCACCCGGACGACTGCCCGACTGGGCGCAGCCGCCTCTTGGGCCTACCGGCCGCAATCAGGTTCGCTCCGGGCAGACGCCGGTGAGCGCGACAAGAACATGAGGACATCCGTGTCACCCGAATTGACGGGCTGTGGCACTGGGACCTTTGCTCGGCCACCCCTTCGTGGCCGCCCGAAGCACTTGGGCCGGGCCGGCCGCCGAGCGCCGGCCAAGGGCGATGTCCTCCCAGCCGCGCGTGCCCCTTGTGCCGTAACCGATCGAGAAGGGCACCACGAAAAGAGAGAAATACCCATGAACGACACGACGAAAATCGCCCTGGCGGCTGCCGTCGCCGGCGGCTACGTACTCGGCCGCGTGAAGAAGGGGCGGCTTGCTTTCGCCGCCGCGACGTACATCGCCGGACGAAGGTTTGGGTTGGACCCGCGGCAGCTTGCCACCGAAGGCCTGCGGAAGCTCGGCGAGGTTCCCCAGGTGGCCGAGCTCAACGAGCAGGTCAAGGGAGAACTGCTGGACACCGGCAAAAAGGCGCTGGTCGCCGCCGCCAACCGGCGCGTCGCGGACCTCGCGGACTCGCTGAGGGAGCGCACGCTGAACGTCGGCAAGCCCAAGGACGAGGACGAAGACGAAGAGGAGGAGTGGGACGAAGAGGAGACCCCCGAGGAGGAAGAAGAGCCTGAGGAGGAAGAGGAAGAGGACGAGGAGGTGGCGGAGGCGGACGAAGAGGACGAGCAGGAGCCGCAGGAACCCCGTAGGTCGCGGCGCCGCACCACCGCCAGTGACAACCGCAGCAGGCGGCGTCCCTCGCGGCCGGCCGAGGACCAAGAGGAAGAGGAAGAAGAGGACGCCGAGCCCGCGCAGTCACGCAAGGCACCTGCGCCGCGACGCCGCAGCACCACGAGCAGCGACCGCACCCCCAAGCGCGGCCGGACGTCGACCCCCCGAGCACAGGCCAAACCCTCGACCGACCGTCCGCCTGCGAAGAAGGCACCGGCCAAGAAGTCGGCCGCAACAGCCAAGAAGGCGCCCGCGAAGACCGCCGCGCCCGCCAAGCGCTCGACGGCACGGGCGTCCAAGGCGCCGGCGAAGCAGACCGCCGCCAAGAAGACCGCGGCCAAGAAGACCGCAGCAGCCAAACCCTCCACCCGCAGGAGGTAGGCCATGGCCACCACGGACCAGAAGTCGCCCGATACTTCGGGTTTCGACAAGCTGCGCGAGGAAGCCGTCCACTATCTCGGAGCCCAGCTGGAACACCTGGTCAACAAGGCCGGCGACAAGGTCTCCGACCTCACAGGCCAACTCGGCGATGTCGCCGAGAACGGGGGCGTGCTGCCCAAGGTCGGCGCCCGCGTTCTGCAGGGCGACTCACCGGCCAAGGCCTTCCTCGGCGAGAAGGCCAAGAGCATCAAGGACAACGTCGTCGACAAGGTCAAGGGAGCCTTCGGCGGCGGCGGAAAGCCTGGACGGAAGTCCGGCAAGAAGCCGATGAACATCGTCGAGACCATCGACGTCGGCGTGCCGCTGCGCACTGCGTACGACCACTGGACCACCTACGAGGACTTCAGCGGTTTCGCCAAGGGCGTGCAGAGCGTCTCCCAGGGCGACGAGGTCACGACCGACTGGAAGGTCAAGGTGGGGCCCTCCAAGCGGAGCTTCAAGGCAACCGTCCAGGAGCAGATACCGGACGAGCGCATCGTCTGGACGTCAGAGGGCGCCAAGGGCAGCACCCGCGGCGCCGTGAGCTTCCACGAGCTCACCCCCACGCTGACCCGCATCGTCCTCGTCGTCGAGTACTACCCCGCGGGCTTCTTCGAGAAGACCGGGAACATCTGGCGGGCCCAGGGCCGGCGCATGCGCCTGGACCTCAAGCACTTCCAGCGCCATGTCTCCCTCGGCAACGACGAGGTGGAGGGCTGGCGCGGCGAGATCCGCGACGGCGAAGTCGTGCGGACCCACGACGAGGCCATGGAAGAGGAGGAAGCCGCCGCAGAGGATCAGGAAGTCGGCTACGACGCCGAGGACGAGGATGAGGGCGACGAGCCCGAGGACGAGGAATACGACGACGAGGACAAGTGGGAAGCCGAGGAGGACGAGCAAGCCGAGGACGACTACGACGACGAGGACGAGAGCGAGGAGCCAGACGACGAGAGCGAGGAGCCAGACGACGAGGGCGAGAGCCACGAGGAGTCCGACGAGCAGGAGCCCGAGGACGAGGAATACGACGACGAGGACGAGTGGGAAGCCGAGGAGGACGAGACCGACGCCACCGAATCAAGCGCGACCGGCCACCGCAGGCGCTAACGGAGAAACCACCCAGCCCAGGCAGGCGTCGCTCACGCGCAGCGTGGACGAATCTCAACCGGCCGCCCCGTGATGCCCTGGGTCGCCGCAGGCCTTCAGCGAATCCTGCACCGCACGCCACCGCTGATTCGGACCCGTCGAACGGAGGCGCGAGCGATGCGGCCAGTTGTCCGTGAAGCGTGGCGGCCGTCTGCTCGTAGTGATCGCCGCGGCATCCACCACCCGGGGCACCGGTGTGGCGCATTGGCTCACCGATGCCACGGGCCTATAAGGGCGTGGCATCCGGGCCGTGCGAACTGTTCACCGCCCGCCGACAGCCCGGACCCTCAGCACCACGAGAGCGGGCGGATTGCCCAGGGTCGCGGTGTTCGGCGTGACCGCGCGTCGACCAGCGGGGCGAGTCAACCAGTGCTCCGCTGCCCGTTCGATGCTCGCGAGCCACGCTCCGGATACCGCGGCAGGCAGGGTGCTCCTCCAGCAGCCGACGCAGTGGTTCCTAGATGATCAATTCCAAGGGGTTCAGTGGTCGTAGGCGGTGAGCGCGCGCATGGCCGGCTGGCCGGTACGGTCGTTGTGCCAGACAGCGGTGGTGAGCGCCAGGATGCGTTGCAGGACTCGGACGGCGACACCGCTGGGGGTCCGGCCTCGGTGCCGTTCGAGGTCGAGCTGGCCCTTGAAGGTCTCGTTGACCGACTCGATGACCTGCCGCAGCGGCTTGAACAGCTGTGATCCGGGCCGCTGCGGCTCACCCTTGCGGGCCGGCCGCAGGAGGCGGATATCCATGTCGGCGAGCCGCTGTTCGAACTCGCGGCCGAAGTAGTTCTTGTCGCCGATCAGCGTCTGCCCCGGGCGCTCCGCGGTGAGACGGAGTTCGACGGCGAGCAGGTCGAGCAGGGTCTCGCGCTCGTCTGCCTTGGCCCCGGTGAGTGCGAAGGCGATCGGCAGGCCGTGAAGGGTGCAGACCAGGTGCAGCCGCAGTCCCCAGAAGTAGCGCGAGTGGCTGGCGCAGTAGCCGTACTGGGCCCATCCGGCCAGGTCGGAGCGTTTGACGGTCTCTCGGGAGCGTCCGCACTCGACGGGCGTGGAGTCCGCCACCCACACGTCGTCGCTCCACAGTGTGGTGTCGCGGGCCAGTGCTCGGGTGACCCGGCGGATCAGTTCGGCGGCCTTGCGCAGCCGCTTGTTGTAGCCGGGCTGCTGGGGCAGGTACGGAAAGAGGTGGCGCAGGTGGGCGCCGGCATGGCGCAGCCAGCGGGCCTCGGAGGTGAAACCGAGCATCGCCTGCATCATCGCCAGCGTTACCAGCTCGGCGTCGCTGAGCTGCGGCACGATGCCCACGGCCGGACGCTGCGGGGCGAGTTGCGGCGAGTCCTTCAGCAGGTCGTCGGTCTTCACATAGAGTGCGGTCGCGAGGGTGTCCAGGTCGTTCGTCACAGACTGACCTTGGGCGCCCTCGCATCGTCCGCGCAGACACTGCCAGAACTTCGCTCAGCTGGGCGCGACGGGCTGTTCGAGGAGCTCGTCCGGTTCGTCGAATCCGCAGCGCCGGTACAGCGGCGCGCTGCGCTCGGACGGCCACACGATCAACGTGTCCAGGCGGTGAGCGCGCGCATATCCGGTGGCCTCGTCGAGTAGGGCCCTGCCCAGACCGCGATTGCGCTGTTCAGGAACGACGTAGAAGTTCGTCACGTAGCCGAGGGCGTCGGAACCCGGATAGGGACTCGGGACCTTCTCCACAAGACACACGAACACGTGACCACAGGGCCGACCGCCCACTTCCGCGACCCAGGCACGCCACGGCCCAACCATCCGGGAACGTAGCCACTGCTCGCACTCGGCGGTGAACTCCTCTTCGTTCTGCGGGACTTCGTCTCCGCCGTCCTCCACCTTGAACCGCCAGCGCATGGCTGCCAGCGCGGGCGCGTCATCGGAATCGGCCCGACGGATAACAACGTCACTCATGGCCACACTCTCGCAGGCCGATCCACCAAAGCGAAACCGCTCACGACCATCCAACGACCCCTTGGAATTGATCATCTAGGAATCCTGGCAACCATCGAACAGCCATGACGCTGCCGTTCAGGGCGGCCACCGAGGTGCCCACCAGGGCTGGCGGGCCTCGGTGTGCAGTGCCGTAGCTTCTCCACCTTGGCCGCGTCCAGAGCGGCGCCCCGCCCATCACGAAGCGCAGGGGCCGGACACACCGTGTCCCGCCGCTTCTCCGCGCCCACCTATCTGGCATCTGCACAGAGAGGCGCGCCAGTTCTCCCGGTGGCCTCCGGCCGGGCCTCTCGCCTCTCCCGGTGGAGCAACCATCCCCGCCTGCGTGCGCTCGGCTGTTTCGTCGCGGCGTGAGGGGTTAGCCGCGTGGCGAGGGCCCGTCAGTGCACCAGAGGTGCAGCACCGTGTTGCGGAGGAGTTCGTGATGAAGGTTTCCGACTACGTGCTTGAGCGGCTGCGCGAGTGGGAGGTGGAGTACGTCTTCGCCTATCCCGGGGACGGTATCAACGGGCTGCTTGCGGCGTGGGGGCGGGCGGATGACCGGCCGAGGTTCGTGCAAGCCAGGCACGAGGAGATGGCAGCCTTCGAGGCGGTCGGGTACGCGAAGTTCTCCGGCCGGACGGGGGTGTGCGCGGCCACGTCGGGCCCGGGCGCGATACACCTGCTCAACGGCCTGTACGACGCGAAGCTGGACCACGTGCCGGTGGTCGCGATCGTGGGACAGACCGACCGCAGCGCGATGGGCGGCTCCTACCAGCAGGAGGTCGACCTGCTGTCCCTCTACAAGGACGTGGCGTCGGAGTTCTGTGAGATGGTCACGGTCCCGGCTCAGTTGCCGAACGTGTTGGACCGCGCGATGCGGGTGGCCGCCACTCGGCGCACGGTCACCGCGGTGATCATCCCTGCGGACGTGCAGGAGCTCGACTACGAGGCGCCGGCGCACGCGTTCAAGCAGGTCCCGTCCAGCCTCGGTCTCCCGCGGTACGCGCCGATCCCGGTCGCGGAGGATCTGGAGCGGGCGGCGCAGGTGCTCAACGCCGGTGATCGGGTGGCGATGCTGGTGGGGCAGGGCGCGCGTTCCGCTCGGCCCGAGGTGGAGCAGGTCGCCGAGATACTGGGCGCAGGGGTGGCCAAGGCCCTGCTGGGCAAGGACGTGCTGCCGGACACCCTTCCGTATGTGACTGGGTCCATCGGTCTGCTCGGGACCCGTGCCTCGTACGAGATGATGCGGGACTGCGACACCCTGCTGGTGGTGGGTTCCAGCTTCCCCTACACCCAGTTCCTGCCCGACTTCGGGCAGGCCCGGGCGGTGCAGATTGACCTCGACCCGTCCATGGTGGGGCTGCGGTACCCGTTCGAGGTCAACCTCGTCGGTGACGCCGTGGAGACGCTGCGCAGGCTGGTGCCGCTGTTGGATCGCAAGACGGACCGCACATGGCAGAAGACGGTGGAGGACAACGCGGCGCGCTGGTGGGAGGTCATGCAGCGCCGCGCGGAGGTGTCCGCGGATCCGGTCAACCCGGAGTACGTGGTGCACACGCTGGACGCGCTGCTGCCCGAGGACGCGATCGTGGCGTCGGACTCCGGTTCGGCGGCCAATTGGTACGCGCGGCACCTGCGGTTCCGCGGCCGGGTGCGCGGGTCTCTGTCGGGAACGCTGGCGACGATGGGGCCGGGGGTGCCGTACGTGATCGGGGCGAAGTTCGCGCACCCGGACCGGCCGGCTATCGCGATCGTCGGGGACGGGGCGATGCAGATGAACGGCCTGGCGGAACTGGTCACTGTCGCGAGGTACTACCGGCAGTGGTCGGACCCGCGCCTGGTGGTGGCGGTGCTGAACAACCACGATCTCAACCAGGTCACCTGGGAGATGCGGGCCATGCAGGGCGCTCCGCAGTTCGAACCGTCGCAGGACCTGCCGGACCTGCGCTACGCCGACATCGCCCGGATGATGGGCCTGGACGGGGTGCGGGTGGAGAAGCCGCAGGATGTGGAGCCGGCCTGGCGTCAGGCTCTGACCGCGGACCGGCCGTTCGTGATCGACTTCCGCACCGACCCCGCGGTGCCGCCAATCCCGCCGCACGCCACCTGGGACCAGATCAAGGCCGCCGCGGCTTCGGTCCTGCGCGGCGACAGCGACCGGGCGTCGGTGGTTCAGCAAGGCGTGAAGGCGAAGATCCAGGAGTTCCTGCCCGGCAGTGGACGGAAGTAGCCGATGCCCACGCAAAATGGCGTGAACCTTGCCGGGCTTGAGCACACCCTGCGCGAGGAGGTCGACGGCGAGGTCCGGTTCGACGCGGGCAGCCGCGGTGCCTACGCGACGGATGGATCCAACTACCGGCAGGTCCCCCTCGGTGTGGTGGTACCGCGCACGGTGGAGGCCGGAGCTCGGGCGGTGGCGGTGTGCTCGCGGTTCGCCGCGCCGGTGCTGTCGCGTGGTGGCGGCACGAGCCTGGGCGGCCAGTGCACGAACGATGCGGTGGTCCTCGACTGGACCAAGTACTGCGACCACCTCGTGTCGGTGGACCCGGAGGCGCGGACCTGCGTGGTCGAGCCGGGCATCGTCCTGGACGAGCTCAACCGCCAACTCGCTGTCCATGGCCTGATGTTCGGGCCTCAGCCGTCCACGCACAGCCACTGCGCGCTGGGTGGGATGATCGGCAACAACAGCTGCGGCGCTTCTGCTCAAGCCTATGGCAAGACCTGCGACAACATCCGCCGTTTGGAGGTCCTCACCTACGAGGGCACCCGGTTCTGGGCCGGTGCCACGAGCGACGACGAGCACACGCGGATCGTGGCCGAGGGCGGCCCCAGGGCTCGCATGTACCAGGGCCTCAAGGAGATCGTCGGCCGGAACCTGGCCGACATCCGGCGCGGCTACCCGAAGATCCCGCGGCGGGTGTCCGGCTACAACCTGGACTGGCTTCTCCCGGAGAACGGCTTCCACCTCGCCCGAGCTCTGGTGGGCAGCGAGGGCACGCTGGTGACCGTGCTTCAGGCAGAGCTGGACCTGGTCCCCGTGCCTGCGGCCCAGGCTCTGCTGGTCCTGGGATTCGACGACATCTACGCCGCCGCCGACACCGTGCCCACCCTACTCAAGCACGCCCGTCCCGCCCAGTTGGAGGCCCTGGACGGGCGCATGGCCCAGCTGATGCGTGAGGAGCACGCCTTCCTGGACTCCCTCGAACAGCTGCCCAAGGGCGACGCCTGGCTGCTGGTCCAGTTCACCGGTGACTCGAAGGAGCAGGCCGACCAGCAGGCCCGCGACCTGCTGCAGTCCCTCGGCCTCTCCGAGGAAGACCCGTCGGTGGCGTTCTCCGACGACCCCGAACGGGAGCAGGAGATGCTCAAGGCCCGGGAAGCCGGGTTGGGCGTGACGGCCCGTCCGCCCGACGGGCGTGAGACGTGGGAGGGCTGGGAGGACTCGGCCGTGGCGCCGGAGAAGCTGGGCGCCTACCTGCGCGATCTGGAGAAGCTGTTCCAACGCTACGGCTACCAGCAGGCGTCCCTTTACGGACACTTCGGGCAGGGCTGCGTCCACACCCGGATCCCGTTCGAGCTGCGCGACGGCAAGGGAATCGAAGCGTTCCGCGCGTTCCTGTTCGACGCCGCCGACCTGGTCTCCTCCTACGGCGGATCGCTGTCCGGGGAACACGGCGACGGGCAGGCCCGCGGGGAACTGCTGCCGCACATGTTCGGGCAGCCCCTCATCGACGCCATGGGCGAGGTGAAGGCCCTGTTCGACCCCGGAGACCGGATGAACCCCGGCAAGGTCGTCCACCCGCACCGCGTGGACCAGAACCTGCGACTGGGCGAGAACTGGCGCCCGGAACCCCAGCCGACGCACTTCGCCTACCCGGACGACGACCACGACTTCACCCGCGCGGTCATGCGCTGCGTCGGAGTCGGGAACTGCCGCACCCACGAGGGCGGGGTGATGTGCCCCTCCTACCGTGCCACCGGTGAGGAGGAGCACTCGACCCGCGGCCGGGCCCGGCTGCTGTTCGAAATGCTCGGCGGCCACGCCGACACCCCGATCCGCGACGGCTGGCGTTCCACCGAGGTCCGCGACGCCCTGGACCTGTGCCTGGCCTGCAAGGGCTGCAAGTCCGACTGCCCGGTCGGGGTGGACATGGCCACCTACAAAGCCGAGTTCCTCGCCCACCACTATCAGGGCCGCATCCGCCCGCGCACCCACTACGCCATGGGCTGGCTGCCCCTGTGGGCTCGTCTCACCCAGATCGCCCCGGGGATCGCGAACGCCGCCCTTCACGCGCCCCTCCTCGCAGGTCTCGGCAAGCGGCTCGCCTGCGTCGCGCCCGACAGGGATGCCCCGCTCTTCGCGGCCAAGACGTTCCAGGAGTCGTGGCAGGCGATCACCCGGAACACGCCCGAGCCCGCTGACCCGCGCACGGTCGTGCTGTGGCCGGACACCTTCACCAACCATTTCCACCCGCACATCGGACAAGCCGCCGCCCGTGTTCTGGAGAACGCGGGCTTCCACGTGGCCGTCCCTGACGCCTCGGTCTGCTGCGGCCTCACCTGGATCTCCACTGGTCAACTAGACACCGCGACACGCATTCTGCGACGCACGACCGCGGCCTTGCGCCCGTGGTTGGAGGCCGGGACCCCGATCGTGGTCCTGGAGCCGTCCTGCGCCGCCGTGTTCCGCTCCGACGCGCCGGAGTTGATGCCAGGGGACCAGGACATCGCCCGACTCGCCGCACAGACCCGCACCTTCGCCGAGCAGCTCGTCAACCACTCTCCCGAAGGCTGGCAGCCACCGCGACTGTCCCGGGCCGCCACCGTCCAGACCCACTGCCACCAGCACGCCGTCCTCGGAGCCGATCCGGACCGCGAACTGATGCGACGAGCAGGAATCGACGCGGACGTCCTGGACGCCGGCTGCTGCGGCCTGGCCGGCAACTTCGGCTTCGAACAAGGCCACCATGACCTCTCGCTGAGAATCGCCGAGCAGGGCGTCCTGCCCGCCGTCCGCGACACCGCTCCCAGCGCCTTCGTCCTGGCCGACGGCTTCTCCTGCCGCACCCAGATCGACCAGGGCGCAACCGGCCGCAGCGCCCTGCACCTGGCCGAGGCCCTCGCCATGGCCCTCGACGGGCCGCCACCGAGCGACCACCCCGAGAAGGCCGCCCCACGTCCTGAACCCCGCCCTATGGCAGGCCGGCTGCTGACAGCGGGCGTCGCCGCGGCCACCGCCTCGGCCGCAGCAGTAGGGCTGGCAGCCCAGCACCGTGCCCGCACCAGGAGGTCCACCCGATGACATCGGCCCTGCACGACCGCATCCACGACGAGGCCCGCGCCTACACGGGCAATGCGGACCGGCCGCTGGCCGCCTACAGCGGCCTCATGGCCCTCTACGCCACCTCCGTGGCCGGCATCAGCGTCGCCGCCCGGCTCACCCGCCGGACCCTTCCCTCTCCCAGCCCGTGGGACCTGATGCTGAACACGCTGGCCACCCACCAGCTCTCCCGCCTGATCGCCAAAGATCCAGTCACCAGCCCGCTGCGCGCGCCGTTCACCCGCTTCGAAGGCACCTCCGGACCCGCCGAGCTGGAAGAGGACGTCCGCGGCACCGGCGCCCGCAAGGCCGTCGGCGAGATGCTCACCTGCCCCTTCTGCATCGGGCTGTGGGCCGCGACCGCATGCACCGCGGGATCAGTGTTCGCCCCGCGCGCCACCCGACTCGCCACCGCCACACTCGCCACCCTCGCCGGGGCCGACTTCCTCCAGTTCGCGCGCGCGGCCGCCCAGCACGCCGCCGAGGAATCCTCATGAGCGCCGCCCAAACCGCCACCGCAGCCCACAGGTCGGCCGTCGATGAGCTGTACGTACAGGTCCTGCGCTTCCCCACCGACACCCCGGAGGCGGACGGCACGCTCGCCTGGGACGAAACGACCATGGTCCTCGTGCAGGCCGGCAGCGGCACCGCATCTGGCCTGGGCTGGACCTACGGCGACCCCGCCACGGCGAATGTGATCACCGATCTACTTCGTGACACGGTCGTCGGCCGTCCGGTCCATGATGTGCCGGCGGTGAACGAGGCGATGAGCCGCGCCGTGCGCAACGCCGGCCGTCCCGGCCTGATCACCGGCGCGATCTCCGCGGTCGACATCGCCCTGTGGGACCTCAAAGCGCGTCTTCTGCAGCTGCCCCTGGCCGATCTCCTCGGCCGTGCGCGCGGCGACGTCCCCGTGTACGGCAGCGGCGGCTTCACCACCTACGACGAGCAGCAGCTCGCCCGGCAGCTGGAAAGCTGGGCGGAGCAGGGCATGAACCGCTTCAAGATCAAAATCGGTGAGGACTGGGGAGGGGCGGAGCACCGTGACCTGGACCGCACCGAACAGGCCCGCAAGCTCGTCGGCGACGACGCCGAACTGTATGTGGACGCCAACGGTGCATACACCCGCAAGCAGGCCGTCCGCATCGGACGGACCCTCGCCGGGCTTGGTGTGAGCTGGTTCGAGGAACCCGTCTCATCCGACGACCTCACCGGCCTGGCCCAGGTGCGCGACGCCATCACCGCCGACGTCACGGCCGGAGAATACGGATACGACCTCCCCTACTTCGCCCGCATGGTCCCGGCGGTGGACTGCCTGCAGGCGGACGCGACCCGATGCGGCGGCATCACGGTCTGGCTGCGCGCCGCAGCCGTCGCCGAAGCCCACGGTCTCCAGTTGTCCGGCCACTGCGCCCCACACGTTCACGCGCACGCGGCCGTAGCGATCCCCAACCTGCGCCACCTGGAGTGGTTCCACGATCACGTCCGAATCGAGAATCTCCTGTTCGAGGGCGCCCTCGACCCCACAGGTGGCGCGCTGCATCCGGGCCAGGACGGGGAACCCGGGCTCGGCCTGACCGTCCGGCCCGACATAGCGGAGCGGTTCCGTGCGCACTCCTGAACTGCGGACGGCAACAAGTGGTCTGCCGCCGGCCCACGGCACACTGCACCTGCTGTGGCCTTGGCGCCAGGGACTGCGGCACAAAAGTGCGGGCTCAGTAGGGCAGCATGCGCCCCGACGGCGTCCGCAGGTCCAGCGGAGGCTGCGGGCGCTGCGGCGCAGGGCGCTTGACCACCTTGACCACCCTGATACCGGCCATCTCCCTCACCTCCCAGGTCACATGAAGCTCTGCCGGGCTTGTTCCCAGACCACCCGGCTTAAACCCTGCCCGGCAGGCCAGTTGAGCCACAGGACGGCCCCTTCCGGACACGGCCGCCTCCCCTACCTGTTCGTGGAGGTGACGCCATGAAAGCCACAGTCAGCGGCGCACCCGCCCCGCACGCCCTGCGGGACTACGCCTTGCTCGCGGACGGGGAACGCGGCGCCCTGGTCGGCCCCCGGGGTGAGATCGTATGGATGTGCGCGCCAGCGTGGGACAGCGACGCCGTCTTCGCGGCGCTGATCGGCGGCGACGGCTGGTACTCCGTCACTCCGGTCACGCCGTTCGTGTGGGGAGGCTACTACGAGCCCGGAGGTCTGATCTGGCGCAGCCGCTGGGTCACCACGACCGGGATCACCGAGTGCCGCGAGGCCCTGGCCTACCCCGGTGACCCGCACCACGCCGTGCTGCTGCGTCGGCTCATGGCGGTCGACGGCCATGCCCGTGTGGAGGTGGTGCTGCGCCTGGTCTCAGGCTTCGGCAGGCACCCCTTGCAGGACATGAAGCGCGACCAGCACGGCATCTGGACAGGCAGGTCTGGTGACCTGTACGTGCGTTGGAGTGGCGTGCCCGACGCGCAACCGGCCGAGGGAACGCTGCGCGCCGCGCTGGCACTGGATCCCGGAACGCACCACGACCTCGACCTGGAGATCTCCGACCGGCCCCTCCCCGAGCGGGAACCCACCGACATGCTGTGGCGGGCCACCGAAACACGCTGGGCCGCCGCCATCCCAGGCCTGGACCAGACGCTCGCTCCACGCGACGCCCGGCACGCCTGCGCAGTCCTGGCCGGCATGTCCGCGGCCGGCGGAGGCACCGTGGCCGCAGCCACCACCAGCCTGCCCGAGCGCGCCGAGCAGGGCCGCCACTACGACTACCGCTACGTGTGGATCCGCGACCAGGCCATCATCGGCCAAGCCGCCGCTGCCGCCGGGGCGCACACTCTGCTCGACAACTCGGTGCGGTTCGTGACCGCCCGCCTCCTCGACCACGGTCCCGCGCTCACACCCGCCTACACCGCCACCGGCAAGCCACTGCCCGACCAGCGCAGTCTCGACCTCCCCGGCTACCCGGGCGGCTTCGACGTGGTCGGCAACCAGGTCAACCACCAATTCCAGCTCGACGGGTTCGGCGAGGCCCTGCTGCTGCTCGCGGCGGCCGCCCGCCACGACCGGCTGGACACGGACGGCTGGAGAGCCGCGGTCACCGCCGTCGACGCGATCGCCGCCCGCCGCCACGAGCCGGACGCCGGAATCTGGGAACTGCACGCCGACCGCTGGACCCACAGCCGGCTCACCTGCGCCGCCGGACTGCGCGCACTGGCCACCGCCGCCCCTCGCGCGGACCGCGGTCGAGCCGCCGGCTGGGAGGCGCTGGCGGACCAGATCGTCGCCGAGACCGCATCCGACTGCCTCCACCCCACCGGCCGGTGGCAGCGCTCACCCACCCAGGCGGGCGTGGATGCGGCCCTGCTCCTGCCAGCCTGCGCGGCGCCCTGTCCGCCGACGACCCGCGCACCCTGGCCACGTTGCGTGCCGTGCATCAGGAGCTGGCGGTGGACCACTACGCCTACCGCTTCCGTCACGACCGACGCCCGCTCCAGGACGCGGAAGGCGCGTTCCTGCTCTGCGGGTTCCTCGTCGCAGCGGCCGAGCACCAGCAGGGCCACCACGTCCCGGCGGCACGCTGGTTCGAACGCAACCGCGCCGCATGCGGGCCCCCAAGACTGTTCGCCGAGGAGTTCGACGTCGCCCAGGGCCAGTTGCGCGGCAATCTGCCGCAGGCCTTCGTCCACGCGCTGCTGCTCGAGACAGCCACCCGCCTCGCCCGCCCGACCGCCTGACGAAGCCGCCCATCCCTGCGTGATGTCAGCGGTGAGGGTGCCGACCACATGGCCGGCACCCTCACATCCGGGGTTCAGGCTGGCGTGATTCGGCCCCGCCACGCCCCGCTTTCCATGCCGCGGTCCTCGACGAAGGACTTGAAGCGCCGCAGGTCACCCTTGACCCGCCGGTCGACCATCCCCATCACGTCCGCCGCCTTCTGCGCCACGCCTTCCGGCTCGAAGTCGATGGCCAGACGGACGGCGGTACGCCGGGCGTCCAGGGGCTCGAACGTGACGACCCCCATCTGCTGGACGTCCCCGCCGATGGTGCGCCAGGCGATCTTCTGATCGGGCATCTGGTCCACGATCTCGGTGTCGAACTCGCGGGTCGCCCCGCCGACGCGGGTCTTCCAGTGGTTGTGCCGGGCGTCGATCTGGGTGACCTCCTCCACACCCTCCATGAACCGGGGGAAGTCCTCGAACTGCGTCCACTGGTTGTAGGCGGTGTGCAGCGGCACCTCCACCTCAACGGATTCCTGCACCATGCTCATGCCGCGCCTCGATTCGCTCGACTTTGCGCTGACGCTGGCGCGTGTGCCCCCGAAGGCCGGGACCTAACACCCTCCGCATGCCGTGCCTTGTCGCACCCTGGGGCAGCGGTGCGTTTGCTGCGGTGGATCCGGGAAAGCCGCCCCTCATGGAATCTGTGGAGATCGCGCCTCGCACCATAGTCGTCACGGGGGCCAGTGGAGGGATCGGGCGGGCCTGCGCGATCGCATTCGGCCTGCGGGGCGACCGGCTCGCGCTGGTCGCCCGGGGCCGAGCTGGCCTGGACGCTGCCGTGCGGGAGGTGGAGACGGCCGGTGCATCCAAGGTGATCGCCATCGAGGCCGACGTCACCGACCCCGACGCGGTCGACGCGGCTGCCGCGCGAGCCGAGGCCGAGCTGGGCCCGATCGACGTGTGGGTCAACGACGCGTTCGCGTCCGTCTTCGCGCCCTTCACCGAGATCACGCCCGACGAGTTCCGGCGGGTCACCGAGGTCACCTATCTCGGCTACGTGTACTCCACCCAGGCAGCGCTGAGGCGGATGCTGCCGCGCAACCGAGGCGTGGTCGTGCAGGTCGGCTCCGCGATCGCCTACCGCGGCATCCCGCTGCAGACCGCATACAGCGGCGCCAAGCACGCCATCCAGGGCTTCAACGAGGCCCTGCGCTGTGAACTCCTGGCCAGCGGCACCCGGGTGCGGACCACGATGGTGCAGATGCCGGCTGTGAACACCCCGCAGTTCGACTGGGTCCGCTCCCGCCTGCCCGAGCGCGCCCAGCCGGTGCCGCCGATCTACCAGCCCGAGGTCGCCGCCCGTGCCGTGCTGTACGCCGCCGACCATCCTGGGCGGCGCGAGTACTGGGTCGGTGCCAGCACCGTGGCGACGCTCGTGGCCAATGCCATCGCCCCGGGCCTGCTGGACCGCTATCTGGCCCGCACCGGGTTCGCCTCCCAGCAGGACGGACACCGGCAGCCGGGAAGGGAAGCGGGCAATCTGTTCGAACCAGTGGACGGTTTCCGGGACTTCGGGTCCCACGGCCGCTTCGATGACCGCGCCCACGGCTTCAGCGCCCAGCAGGAGGCCGCACACGCGCTCGGCACCCTCGCGACGCGGGTACGCCAGGGCGCCGAACGGGTGATAGCCCGTGTGGCGGGCCCCTCCAGCGGGTCCACGTCACCGAGTGGGGGTACACGACGAGTCCCGCAGCCAACGGACACAGACAGGGAGTGAGCATGCCCCGTGGATCATCCCCCAAGCGGGAACAGCAGTACGAGCACATCAGGAATAGCGAGCTCGACCGCGGCGCGAGCGAGAAGGGCGCCGAGGAGATCGCGGCCCGCACCGTCAACAAGGAACGCGCCCGGCACGGGGAGTCGAAGACCGCCAGCCGCACCTCGATCGAGGACATCTCCTCCTCGCGGCGCGGCGGGCTGCGCTCCCACAGCGGAGCCCAGGGGCGCACCAAGGAGCAGCTGTACAACGAGGCCCGGCAGCGCAACATCCACGGCCGCTCGAAGATGAACAAGAAGCAGCTCGAAGAGGCCTTGGGCCGATAGGAGCCAGCGATGGGCACCGTCCCTGTACCGCCCGACCCCGATATCACCCCTGTGCCGCCGCCTGATCCCCCGTCACCGCCCGGCCCGCCGGATCCGGTGAAGCCGCCGGTGACACCGGATCCGCCGGAGCCGCCTGGCCGGCCGGTTCCGCCGCCGGAGCCCCGGGGCCCGGGCGAGCCCGCCCCCGGCCCCGAGCCCGGTCCGGCCCCTGAACCGCCCCGGCCCAGCGAGGCGCACCCGCAGGAGCCACCCGACTGAACCCTCGACGACGGCGCGGCCTGTCGGCCAAGGCGAGGTAGGGCAATGGTCGAGTGTGGTGGGGTTGGGAGGCTTGGGTTGCGTGCGGTGGTCGAGTTCGTGGTGTGGTGGGCGGTGCTGGCCGGGCTGACGGTGGTGTTCATCAGTTCCGTCACGCCGGTCGAGCTGCTGGTCGCGGGTGTGGCGGCCGTGGGCGGGGCCCTGGCGGCGGTACGGATGCGCCGCATCGCCGGAGTTCGCCTCACAGGTGTCCGCGGTGCGGTCGCGGCAGTGCTCGCACTGCCACGCGCGGTCCTGCGCGGCCTGGCCGTACTCGTCGCCGCGCTGGCGAATCCGGCGGATGCGGCTGTGCGCCGTATCAGGTTGCGGCCGGGCGCGGACGCCGGCTGGGCCGGTGTGCTGCTCGGGGCCTCCCCGGACACCTGCGTGGTCGACGTGCCGTGCCCGGACGAGGTGGTCGTGCACACTCTGCGTCCAGGCAAGGGCCCAGTCGAACGCGCCCTCGCGGAAGACCGCGATCCGGGAGGGACTCGGTGAACGCCTGGGCCGCGGCCGCCCTAGTCCTGCTGGCCGTTTCGGTTCCCGCGTGTCTGTGGGTGGTGGCGCGTGGAACGGCGGTGCGCCGTCTAACCGGGGCGTCGCTGCTGTCGACGGTGATCGGCGCCGTGTTCCTGCTGCTGCCGCAGGCCTACGACCGGCCCTCTTACCAGGACCTCGCGTTGATGCTGGGCGTTCTCGCGCCCGCCGGCACGCTGGTCTTCACCCGCTTCGTGATCGGAGCGCGCCGCGACGTCCGCCCCGCTCGTGAAGGAGAACGACAGTGACTGCGCGTCACGATGTTGTCCTGTTCCTCTTGTGGGCGGGAGTGGCGTGCGTGCTGCTCTCCGCGGTGGCCGTGGTGCGGCTACGCGGGACGCTGATGCGGCTGCACGGCCTGGCTCCGGCGTCGGTGGCCGGAGTCCCCCTGATCGCTGCGGCCATCGCAGTCGACCAAGGGGCAGGCCGGTCCGCGGTCAAGACGCTGTTCATCGGGCTGCTCTTCGCCGTCGGAGGCACGGTCACCACGATCGCCATCGCACGTGCCTCCCGCCAGGCCGAAGGCGACGACCAACAAGAGGAGGGGACATAGTGGACCAGTGGCTGATCGGGATAGCTGTCGTCTTCGTCGTACTCGCCGCCACCCTCGCGGTGCTCACACGCGATCCGGCCCGGCAGGCGGTGGTCCTGTCCGCGCTCGGGCTTGGCCTTGCGGTGCTCTTCGCCGTGCTGCAGGCCCCCGACGTGGCGCTGTCCCAACTCGCCGTCGGCACCGCGCTGACCCCGCTCCTGATCCTCCTCAGCGTCCGCAAGGTGACCCGCCGTCCCGACGACGGGAGCAGCGACCTGTCCAGTAATCGCAACGAGGGCTCGGACCCGGAGAGGACGTGACGGCGCGCGCCCGGCTGCTCATGTTCCTGGCCGCCGCCGCGGTGATCGCGGTCTTCTTCGCTGTCGCGTGTGTCCGGCTCCCAGCTTTCGGGTCGGCCAGTCACCCCTACGGCGACCGCGCGGTGGCAGCAGCACTGGAGCACCGGACCGCGAACGTCATCTCCTCGGTCAACTTCGACACCCGGGCCTTCGACACCCTGGGCGAGGAGTCGATCCTGTTCGGGACCGTGCTCGGCGCGACGCTGTTGCTGCGCCGGGCCCGCGACGAACGCCACGTCCGCGCGCAGGCCGAGGATGTCATGACGACCACCCGCCTGTTTGGGGCGCTGCTGCTGCCCGTCGCCCTGATCGTGGGCGTCTACATCGTCGCGCACGGCCAGCTCAGTCCCGGCGGCGGCTTCCAGGGCGGCGTCGTTCTGGCGACCGCCCTGCACCTGGCCTATGTCGCCGCCGACTATCGCGTCCTCAAACGCCTGCGGCCGCTGGCCGTTCTGGACGTCGCGGACTCCATTGCCGCCGCTTCCTACAGCATCATCGGCCTGACCGGGCTGATCGTCGCTGGTGCGTTCCTGAAGAACATCGCGCCGCTGGGCACGTTCAACGAGATCACCTCCGGCGGCACCGTCCCGGTCCTCAACGCCGCGGTCGGCGTCGAGGTCGCCTCCGGCCTGATCGCGCTGCTCGCCCACTTCCTCGACCAGGCCGTCGAAATCGGTGACCCCGAGCAACGAGACACGCCTGACGCCAATGCCCAGGGAGGCACCTGAATGGGCATCGGGCCTTACCTCGCCGCCGGATGGGTCCTGCTCATCGCCCTGTACGGGCTGGTCACCAGCCGCAACCTCATCCACGCCATCGGCTGCCTCGCCGTCGCCCAGTCCTCCACCTACCTCCTCCTCCTGGCGGTCGGCTACCGCAGCAACGGCACCGCCCCCGTCTTCTCGGACCTCACCCCCGGAACCCGGCCCGTGGTCGACCCCGTCGTCCAGGCCCTGGCCCTGACCGATGTCGTCGTCGGCGCCACCGTCACTGCACTGCTGCTCGCCCTGACCATCCAGCTGCGCAAACGCCACCACACCGTCGACCCGCAGGCCCTGACCGGCCTGAAGGGTTGACGGACCGTGACCGCAGCCCATCTGCTGCCGCTGGCCGTCGCGATCCCGCTGCTCGGCGCCACGCTGCTGGCCGTCGTGGGCCGCTGGCTGCCACGGACCGGCTGCGACATCGTCGCGACGACCGCCGCCACCGCCGAACTGGTCTGCCTGGCCCTGGTGTGGACCCGCAGCGGCGACACCGGCGTCTCCGCTCTCGGCGGCTGGCCCGCCAGCGTGGGCATCGTGCTGGCCGCCGACCCGATCGGGGCCGGGCTGGCGGTTCTGGTCGGAGTGCTGGTCCTCGCCGTGATCGTGTACTCCTGGCGGTACTTCGAGGAACCGCGGGGCGAGCACGCCGGCGTCTTCCCTGCCCTGATCCTGCTCTTCGAGGCCGGCATGGCCGGGTTCGCCCTCACCGGCGACCTGTTCAACGCCTTCGTGTTCTTCGAACTCATGGGCGCCGCCGCCTACGCGCTCACCGGCTACCACATCGAGGACCCCCGACCGCTCCAGGGAGCGCTGACCTTCGGCATCGTCACCTCCTTCTCCGCCTACTGCTCCCTGCTCGGCATCGGCCTGCTGTACGCGCGCACGGGCGAGCTGAACCTCGCCCGCCTCGGCCAGCACCTGGCCTCCCACCCCACAGACGTACTCACCGTTGTCGCGTTCGTGCTGATCTGCACCGCGCTGCTCGTCAAGGCGGCCGTCGTGCCTTTCCACTTCTGGCTGCCCGACGCCCACGCGGTCGCGCCGACTCCGGTCTGCATGCTGATGTCGGGCGTCATGGTTGAACTCGGCGTCTACGGCGTCGCCCGCGTCTACTGGACCGTGTTCGCAGGGCCGGGCGGTATCCCGCATACGGCGTTCCGGACCACCTTCGCGGCGCTCGGAGTGCTCACCGCCCTGGTCGGCGCGCTCATGTGCTGGCAGCAACGGCACCTCAAACGCCTGCTCGCCTTCTCCACCGTCAGCCATATCGGCCTCTTCCTGACCGCCGTCGCGCTGCTCACCCCGGCCGGCGTCGCGGGCGCCGCCGTTTACGTCGCTGCGCACGGCTGCGTCAAAGCCGCGCTCTTCGCGCTGACCGGCGTGCTGCTGGACCGCTACGGCTCCGTCGACGAGCACGGTCTGCACGGCAGGGCCCGGGGGCTGCGCGCCGTGGGCGTGCTGTTCGTCGTCGGCGCGCTGGCCTTGGTCGGCCTGCCGCCGTTCGGCACCGGGCTGGGCAAGGCCCTCAGCGAGGACGCGGCCTCACGCTGGCAACCGTGGCTGCCGGTCGTGTTCGTGGTGGCCTCGGCCGTCACCGGGGGAGCCGTCCTTCGTGCAGGCCTGCGGATCTTCTGGGGCGCTGGCCCCGTGCCCGCCGATGCGCCGGACTCGGAGGAGACCACGGGTGAGGGCGAGGAGCCCGAGATCCGGTCCCCCGAGCGGACCCTGCCCGCGACGTTGACCCTCGTCCCGGCGCTTCTCCTGGTTCTCGCTGCCGTGGCCGGTTGCTTGCCGGGCTTCGCCGCCGCGCTCGCGCACGGCGCCGCGGTGTTCACCGACCCTGCCCACTACACAGCTACGGTCACCACCGGGCACGCCGGTCCCTTGGCCGTGCCCGCGCCGGCCACGGGATGGACGGTGGCCGGTGTTCTGCTGGGCCTGCTGTCCACGGGGCTGGCCGTCGCCCTGGCGGCGGCCGCCGTCCACGCGCGCGGCCCTCGTCTGCGCCGCTCCCACCCGGCCGCCCGCACCGTCCGCGCGCTGCGCCGCTTGCACTCCGGACACCTGGGCGACTACCTGGCGTGGCTCGCCGTGGGTGTCGCGGCCCTGTGCGCGGCACTCGCCGTGCAACTGTGACCGCCACAATCTTCAGCTGGCCACGCAGCAGGACGGCCAGAATGGTGGGTATGGACGCTGTGCAGGAGTACATCGACGCCATCGCGCCTGATCACCGCCCCTCTTCGACCGGGTGAGCGGGCTGATCCTGGAGAGCTTCCCGGGGGCGAGCCCAGTGCTGTCCTATGGCATGCCGACCTACCGGGTCGGAAAGCGCAAGCTGCATGTCGGGGCCTGGCAGCACGGCATCTCGCTCTACGGGTGGGGCACGGACCGCGATGGCGGCTTCACCAGACGGCATCCCGAGCTCGTCACCGGGAAGGCAACCATTCGCCTGCGCTCGACGGACGTGGGCGTCACCGACGCCGAACTGCGCGAACTCATCCGGGCCGCGCTGAGGGCGTGAGCCATATCCGTCCCCACGTGCGGACGCCGGTTCACCGGCGCCGACGGCATCCACAGGTTCGCCAGGACAGACTGGAGGCAGGGCCGGCCCGGCGCCGCGATCATGCGGGGATTCTTGCCCTGGCGGCGTGATGGGACTGCCAACAGCAGCCGGGCTTTGATGATGTGCCAGGATGTCCGCCACTTCGAGCCGGCCGCCCCGCTTGAGCGCAGCGGTCTGCCACGGCGCCGCACCCCGTCAGCGTACCTTCGCCTCCTCTGCCGGCGCCCACACCGGAGAGAAGCAGACGGCGCCAGCGCAGGGTGACCTGGCCAAACCGCCTTGTGAAACCGGTCGGGAACACCGCGTGCGCCCCAAGCCGCTCCGCCCGTGCAGTGGCCTACGCTCGTGCCATGCACCCGGCCGCTCTCACCACCGTCCAACTCGACGAACCGGCGGCACGGTCGCAAGGACGCCAGTGGTGACGGGCCATCAAGGTACCGCCGCAGACTCAAACAGCGACCCCACCGACCCGGCAGAGACGCGACGGCAGGTGGGCGGCCCTGCGGTTCTGGAGTCGCTGCAGGCTCGGATCCCGCTCCTGTCCGGGCCCTCGCCCGTGCATGACGACGTGGCGGAGATCGAATCGGCGGTGGGCTCCTGGGCGGCGGACGCCGGCTTGGACGGCACTTCGACCTTCGGCACGCTCGCCTCCTACTGCCTCCCCGACGCTGCTCCCACCGCTGCGGTCCTGTTCGGCCAGTGGGCCGCATGGTCCGCCACCCTGCACCCCGACCGGCAGGCTCTGGCCGCCGACGGCCGGAGCCTGCCGGAACTGTTCGAGGCGTGGCTGGCGGCCTGCTCGGCCGGTGCCGCCTCACGCGACCGGGATCCAGGCCACGCCGCGGGTGGGCTGTGGCAGCGCACCAGGCCGCTCCCCGACGGCATGTGGGCGCGCCGGTTCCGTTACCACCTGCGCCAGCACCAACGGGCACGTGCCCAGCAGGCGCACTACGCGGCGCTGAGGCGGATCCCCGCGCCGGACCGGTACCCGGCGCTGCGGCGTGCGGTGAACTGCCCATGGCTGTTCGACCTGCCCGAGGTTCTCCTGGGCGTGCCGGTGCCGGCGGATGTGTACCGGTCCAATGCCTGGCGGGCCCTGGTCCACGGGGTCAACGACGTCACGGCCTGGTGCCAGGACATCGCCGCGGCCGAGGCCGGTTCTGGTGTCACCTGGGTCGTGAACCACGTGATGGCGGTCGCGCAGCAGGCGAGGTTGCCTCTCGACGCGGCGGCCGAGCGGGTGGTTCGCCGTATCGAGGTCCGTTGCGGACAGATGGAGCGGGAGGCCGAGCGGCTGCCCGAGGTGTTCTCGGTCCAGTCCCTCGCCTCGTCCGAAAGGGACGGCCTCGTACGGCTGGCCCAGGTGCTGCTGGGGTATCCGCGCGCCTATCTGGAGTGGACGACGGTGGTGTGAAGGGTTGCGTGGCTACCGCTCGTCGTCGAGTTGGGCGCGCAGTTCGGCCAGGATGCGGGCGAGGAGCCGGGAGACCTGCATCTGGGAGCAGCCGATGCGGTCCCCGATCTCGCTCTGGGTGAGGTCCTCGGCGAAGCGCAGGGCGAGGATGCGCTGGTCGGTCTCCGGCAGGGTGGGGAGGATCTGCCGCAGCGCGGTGAGGTCGACGATGTTCTCCAGGTCACGGTCAAGTGCGCCGAGGCGACGTTGGAGGGGGCTGTCGCCTTCCTCGTCCCCGGCTGGGGGGTCCAGGGTGCCGGCGGTGTAGGCGTCGCTGGCGAGGAGGCCTTCGGTGACCTCTTCCTCGGTGGTGTCGAGGCGGGCGGCGAGTTCGTGGCGGGTGGGTTCCCGGCCCAGTTCGTGCTCCAGCGCCTCGCCGGCCTTGGCGAGTTGCAGGCGCAGCTCCTGGAGGCGTCGCGGTACGTGGACCGCCCAGCTGGTGTCGCGGAAGAAGCGCTTCATCTCGCCGGTGATGGTGGGCAGGGCGTAGGTGACGAATTCGACCTCTCGGTGCGGATCGAAGCCGTTGATGGCTTTGATCAGCCCGATGACACCGACCTGGAGGACGTCCTCTACCGATTCACGGCGGTGCGCGAACCGCTGGGCTGCGGTGCGGACCAGGCTCATGTTGAGTTCGACCAGGGTGTTGCGGACGTAGGAGTAGGTGGCGCTGCCCTCCTCCAGCTCGCGAAGCCGCAGCAGCAGCACGTCCGTCAGCGCCCGGATCTCCATCACTTCAAGCGTCACCGGGTCGCAGGAGATCGGGGCCGTCCCAGCCACCGCCTCGCGGACTTCGTCCTGGGCGGCAGCGGGCAGCGTCGTGAGCGAGCGGTCGGAGCTGTTGTGTGTCGGATGGGCGGATGCCGTGGACACGGTCTCTCTTCCCTCCTCGATGCTGATGCGGCTCCGCGTGCATGGGCCGCGAAAGTGTGCCCGCCGCCATGGGCTTCATGCCCGTGACGGCTGGTGGCCGGTCTCATGGGTGCCGCGGCGCCAGAACGTCGTCGGGTCGCTGGGCTTGTGCGGTCAGGACAGCCAACAGGTCGTCCACCGTGGGGCCGGCGTCGGCGGGGTGCCGAAGCCTGGTGCCGTGCTGGACCCGGTACCGGTTCCCACGTCCGTTGCGGGCATGGCTGAGGTAGCCGCCCGTTTCAAGGTCGGCGATGATGCGCTGCACCGCCCGCTCGGTCAGCAGACAGCGCGCAGCGATGTCGCGCACCCGGATGCCGGGGTCGCGGGCGATCTGGGCAAGGACCCGTGCATGGCTTGTCAGGAACGTCCACCGGGTCGCCCGAGGCGTGGTGGTCTCCTGCTCCATCCCCCCACAATGACCCGATTATCACGGCATTGCAAACGCGACATCCATTTCGTGTCATGAAGGACGCGCAGACGCCCCTGGCCAAACGCCCCGCCCCCGCCCAGCGATCGGACCTCAATCTTGCATCGAATCCGTGACTAACGCCCGGACCGGAACTGGCCAGGCCTGGGCACGCATGGTGGCTCCACTCCGCTGGCCCCTCCGCCTCATCCGCATGCCTGCGCCAACGCGGCAGGCCCAAGACCACGACCTGGACCGCGCTGTCCGTCCGCCAGGCCAGGCACCGATTCGCGCCGTTCGCCCCTGATCTCCGGTTCGGTCCTGACCGGCCACTCATGGCGCGTCCCCCCGGACGGCGCGGTGATCGGCTTTGCGGCCGGGGAGCAGCATGTGAACTGGGACGACGACCGCTGCTGGAAGGCCGGCCAGTTCTACTTCAACCGAGACGACCGGCGGCTTCTCGTGCCCAAACGGATCGGGTTCGGCCGGACCCTGAACTTCGCGCAGCCTGTGTCGTGGTCCTGTTCGCGCTCCCGATCGTTATCGCCCTTGCGGCCGGCGCACCCAAGGGCTGACCAGGACCCCGAATCCCCTGGGCCTGCAACGGGAGCGGCACGTGGGCGTGGCTTCGGGCTTTCGGGTTAGGAGCCTGTCGTAGCCCGCTGTGACGGGTGGAGTCAGGAGGTTGCGCCGTGAGTGACGAGGAGGTGGGCGCGCGGGAGCGCCATGAGACCCAGGCGCAGTCAGCGGACCGGCGCTGGTCGGATCTGACGCAGGAGGTGCGGATCGCCCAGACCGGATCGCAGATCATGTTCGGCTTCCTGCTCTCGGTGGCCTTCACCGATAGGTTCGCGCGGCTGCATGGTTTCGACCGCGGCCTGTACGTCGTCGTGGTCGTCCTCGGCGCTCTCGCGACCGGCACTTTGATCGCGCCGGTCACCTACCACCGGCTCCTTGCCGGGCACCACGTCAAATCACACATGGTCGGAGCAGTCAGCCGTCTGGTGGCGGTCGGGGTGTGCCTGCTGGCGGCCGCGATCGGGGCGGCGCTGCTCCTGCTGCTTCGCGTCGCCGGGCTGGGCTGGGCCGCCTGGCCGATCGTCGCCGCAGTGCTGGTCTGGTTCGCGCTGTGCTGGCTCGCCCTCCCACTGCACCTGCGCCGGCGCGACGCACCCGGCCGTGACGACGAAGCTCCGCCTGGCGGAGCAAGCCGGTAACCGACGGCGTGCTGGCCAGACGGAGCGCTCATCCCGGCTGCGACCCGGCTCGCGGGCGCCGTCTGCCCGGATCGGGATCAGTGTCCGAACAGATGACGATGCGGACGGTGCGAACGCGCCGGTGTACCGGCAGCCGTCCCGGCCGGGGTCCCGGTCGCTTCGTCGACGGCTACGTCGGTGTCGGCCCGAGCGGTCGTGGCGTGCGGCGTGGCCGCGTGCGCACCGTGCGAGCTGCGCAGCAGGGCGCGGCGTCGACTCGACAGCCGTCCGCCGATGCCCATCAGGGCGAGGGCGAAGCAAAAGATCAGCGCCAGGGCCAGGCCGGAGAGGAAGATCTCCAGGCTGTTCATGGTCGCGATCGTGTTCCCGAGGATCGTGACCGAGTAGTCCGGGCCTCCGGACAGGTTGTCCGCGATGAGCAAGCCGGTGAAGGCCGCGGTGCCGCAGAGCAGGAGTAGGCCGAGCAGGAGCAGCATTCCGGGTTCCTTCCGTCAAAGGTTTTCGAACGGTCCGTCATGACCGCGTGTGACCCGTCGGCGAGAACACAAACCGGGGCGAGGCGGCTCGTGGGAGTGGAGATGTTCGTGTCCCAACGGGCGGGCGGCGGCGGGCGTCGACGAGCGGGGCAGGGACGGTTCATCCATTCCGGTTGGCGGAGCGCCCGCCTCACCTGGCACTACTGCCCTGCCCGCGGCCGTCACGCCGGCTGCGCCGCCGCAGGGAACGCAGCCACCGGGGCCGAGGCAATCGCATGGTGCGCAGTGACTGGTCGAGTTCCTCGTCTTGCTGGAGCTCGCGCTCGATGTCTGTCAGCGCCTGTTGCTCGCGCCGCGAGAGTGCGGGCCCGTCCCTTGCCTCCATGACAGGCCTCCTCATGGTCGGTGTCGCTGCGTCTTCCCTGCGGGCGATCGCGTATGCGTCGATGGCGACGCCCGCACCCCCTACGGTCGGGGGCAGCTGACCAGATGGGTAGCAGCCACGGGCAGGTGCAGAGTCAACGAGGGCACCGGCCATCCACCACGAGGGGGTGCTTCCGTGCTGGTTGTGCCATCGGTGGCGAAGGCCGCAAGCGAGGGTGCCGCCCCGGCCTTCGGCCCGCATGCGATCCCGGGTGCACGACAGCGCGCCGACCGGAAGACTGAAGGGCGAACGTGCGCCCTCACCTGTGGCGGTGATCGAGATGACCGTGGCCGAGACGAACCAGTGGGACGGCCCGGCCCGGCGGATGCTGTCGGGCCTGCTCTCGGCCAGCCACCTGATGCCGCTGGAGACCCTTCCCGAAACTCTGGACGGCTGCGCCGCCCTGGCCGGATTCACGCACGTGCTGGTCTACCTGGCGGACCTGGAACTTCGGCACCTGCGGCTGCTCACCGGCAAGGGCCAGGACGCGGGCCAGGACCCCGGCAGTGATCCCGCCGAGCTGCGGATCGACGGGACCCTCGCGGGCCGCGCCTACCAGGTCGGGGAGATCCTCGCCGCCGGCTCGGAACAGCCCGGCGGCCCGCGCCGGTGGTGGGTCCCCATGCTCAACGGCACCGAGCGCCTGGGTGTCCTGCAGGTCAGCACCGCGCGCGAGGACGATGCTGTCCGCGGGGACATCGAGGCCCTGGCGGCGCTGACCGCCCTGGCCGTCGCGAGCAAGCGCGACCGAAGTGACTCCTATGCCCGCCTGACCCGCACCGCCCCGATGTCGGTCGGCGCCGAGATGCAGTGGCATCTGATGCCCCCGCGCACCTACGCCGACGGGCGCGTGGTCATCGCCGCGGCCCTGGAGCCCGCGTACCAGGTCAGCGGCGACGCCTACGACTACGCCACGGCCGGCACGCACGTCCACCTGTCGATCTTCGACGCCATGGGCCACGACACCGCCGCCGGACTGACCGCGAACCTGGCCATGGCCACCTGCCGCAGCTCCCGACGCCAGGGCTGCTCCCTGGTGGAGACGAGCGAACGGATCGAGGCAGACCTGCTCGAACAATTCCACCGCAGCCGCTACGCCACAGGCATCCTCGCCGACCTGGACACCACCAGCGGCCAGCTCACCTTCGTCAACCGCGGACACCACCTCCCGTTGATCATCCGAGCCGGGCGCTGGACCGCCAGCCTGCGGTGCGAGCCCGCCCACCCCATGGGCACGGACCTCGGCCTGCCCCTCACGCTGTGCCGTGAGCAGCTCGAACCAGGCGACCGGATCGTGATGTACACCGACGGCATCACCGAGGCCCGGCGCGCGGGCGGCCCCGAGTTCGGCCTCGCGCGGTTCGTCGAACTCCTCTTGCGTTATCACGCCGACGGCCTTCCCGTGCCCGAGACGCTGCGCCGCATTGTGCACGCGGTCCTGGACTACCACCACGGCGAACTGCAGGACGACGCGACCATCCTGTTCTGCGAATGGCTCGGCACCGACCCGCAGCCCTCCACCCAAGCAGCCGACCTGACCGGACTGCCCTGACAGACAGGCGTGCACGCGAAGACCGGCGGCGGCACCACCGAGGTGGTGCGGGTCGTGCCCCTCGGCCCTAGGACGATGCCGGGCTGATCCGGCGGCTCAAGCCTCTACTCCGGATGCAGAGGCCGGCACGGCGCTGAGCGGTGCGGCCAGGTCTTCCAGGCTGCGGCGCTCTGCGCGCACCCCGATCGCGGCCTCCACCAGGCCGGCAGCGCACATCAGTCCTGCGCCGATGCAGAACGCGAGGGTGGTGTCGGCCGGTTTGCCGCTGCTGACCAGGCCGTTGAAGAGCAGGGGGCCGGTGATTCCGCCGAGCGCGGTACCGACCGCGTAGAACAGGGCGATGCACAGCGCCCGGGTCTCCAGGGGGAAGATCTCGCTGACGGTCAGGTAGGCGGCGCTCGCCCCGGCGGAGGCGAAGAACAGCACCACGGTCCAGCAAGCCGTCATCGTGGCCGCCGTCAGTATGCCGTTCTGGAACAGGGCGGCGGTGCCGAACAGCAGCAGGCCGGAGAGGATGTAGGTGCCGGCGATCAGAGGCTTGCGGCCGACGGTGTCGAAGTACCGGCCGAGGAGCAGTGGGCCGAGGAAGTTCCCGATCGCGATGACGACGAAGTAGTAGCCGGTGTCGCCGGTCGGGGTCTTGAAGAAGGTGGTGAGGATGACCGCGTAACCGAACGTCACCGAGTTGTAGAGGAACGCTTGGCCGATGAAGAGGGCGAGCCCGAGTAGGCCCCGTCGCGGGTAGTCGCGCAGCACAGTGCGGGCGATCGTCGTGAAGCCGATCACGCCGCGCTGCTGCACGGCCAATTCATCGCGGACGGGCTCCAGGTCGTGCCCGGTTTCTTCGCTGACCTCGTGCTCGATGGAGTCGACCAGCCGCTCGGCCTCTTTGGCGCGGCCGTGTGTGAGTAGCCAGCGCGGGCTCTCGGGGACCTGGCGGCGCACCAGCAGGATCACCAGGCCCAGTACGACGCCGATGCCGAAGGCCAGCCGCCACCCAAGGTCGGTGGCGAACAGCGCGGTGTTCAGCAGGACGATGGAGGCAAGCGCACCCACGGCGGCGCCGATCCAGAAGCTGCCGTTGATGATCAAGTCGATGCGGCCCCGGGCGCGCGCCGGGATGAGCTCGTCGATCGCGGAATTGATGGCCGCGTACTCCCCTCCGATGCCGAGGCCGGTCAGGAAGCGGCACAGGAAGAAGAACCAGGCCGTCCAGGACAGGGCCGTCAGTGCGGTGGCCGAGAGGTAGACGGCAAGCGTGATCATGAACAGGCGCTTGCGTCCGAAACGGTCGGTCAAGTGTCCGAAGAACAGGGCGCCGCAGCAGGCGCCGGCGACGTAGAGGGCCGCGGCCCAAGTGGTGACCTGCGCGGCGCTGATGTGAATGCCGCTACCCTGCTCGGCCAGGCGGGACGCCATGTTGCCGACGATCGTCACTTCCAGCCCGTCGAGGATCCATACGGTGCCCAGGCCGATCACGATCCGCCAATGCCAACGGGACCAGGGCAACCGGTCCAGGCGGGCGGGGATCTGGGTCCGGACGACATCCGTCACGGTTCCGCTTGTGCCGCCGCTCGCGCCTGTGGGCGTCCGGGAGGGCGGGGTGTGTTGCGCGTCCACGGTCGGGCCTCCTGCCGATTCGGGATGCCGGTGCGACGCGCCTGCCCGCAATCGCCTGGAGTACACCCAGTCAGCATCCTGGCGGGGATGGAGGGTTTCCGCCGAAGGATGCCGGTTAGGCGCAGCCAGGTGCACCGCCCCGCCACCGAGGCTGTGTCCACAGCAGTCCAGCGAATGAGGAGGCAGCCGTGTCCGCCACCGCGCCCGCCTCGGTGCCGCAGCCGGGACCTGACCCGAACCCCCTGCCCTACCCCGACCCGGATCCACCCAAGCCGACGGCGCCCGAGCCGCGACCAGCCCGACAAGGCCACGTATGACGCTGAGATCCCGCTCCGCCGCGATCCCGCTCAGCGCACGGCGCGGTGGGCCTTCCGGTTCCACGGGGTGAGTGACGATGGCTCAGATCTCCTGCCGGGACGGGCGGTCACTGTTCGGCCAGGAGTGCCTCGCGCAGCTGTGCCAGCACGCGCGACAGGAGCCGTGAGACGTGCATCTGAGAGATGCCCAGGCGTGCGCCGATCTCGGCTTGGGTGAGCTCGCCGGTGAAGCGCAGGGCAAGGATGGTGCGCTCGCGTTCGGGCAGCTGGGCGATCAGCGGCTTGAGGGACTCCAGGTTCTCGACGCCCTCCAGTGCGGCGTCGGTGTAGCCGAACCGGCGGCTCTGCGGGCCCTCGCAGTCGGTGCCGTCGTCGGGGGCTTCCAGGGTCCCGGCGGTGTAGGCATTGCTCGCGGTGCGGCCCTCGGCGATCTCCTGCTCGGTCACGTCCAGGGCGGCGGCCAGTTCCGCGTCGGTGGGTTCGCGCTCGAGCTTCTGGGAGAGTTCGTCGGTGGCCTTAGCGAGGCGCAGGCGCAGCTCCTGGAGTCGGCGGGGCACGCGGACCGACCAGCTGGTGTCGCGGAAGAAGCGTTTGAGTTCTCCGGTGATGGTCGGCAGGGCGAAGGTGGAGAATTCCAGGTTGCGGTCGGGGTCGAAGCGGTTGATCGCTTTGATCAGGCCGACGATGCCGACCTGGAGGACGTCGTCGGTCGGTTCGTTGCGGTGCCGGAACTGGGCCACGGCGTAGCGCACCAGGGCGAGGTTCAGCTCGACCAGGGTGTTGCGCACGTAGGAGTAGTCCGCGGTGCCTTCGTCCAGCTCGCGAAGGCGCGTGAACAGCTGCCTGGACAGCTCGCGGGCTTCTTCGGTGTCGACGGCGTGCGGCGCGGGCAGCCGCGCGGGTGCCCGGTCGAGTGCGAGTGTGCGTGAGTGGGACATGGAACGGGTCCTTGGGCGGAGTGCACCCGCACGACTGGATGTGGTGGGGGCCGTCCCTTCTTCGGGGCGTTCTGCCAGCGGTTACCCCGCAACGCATCCCCCAATCGGACTGAACCTCGAGCTGTTTGCGTGCCGACAGAATGTAGTCGTCCGCTCACCGTGTCGGTACCTTGGGCACGGTCACGCGCCGGGGGCGCGTATCAGCAGGCAGCCGGCGATGACCCGGGTGGCAAAGGCGGGCTGGGGCGAGGTGGCAGGGCCTTCCAGGACCTCGCCGTCGCTGAGCCGGAACAGGCTGCCGTGCCAGGGGCAGCGCAGGCAGTCGTCCTCGAGGGTGCCCTGCGACAGCGGTCCGGACAGGTGGTTGCAGTGTTCCGCCAGCACATGGACGGTGCCGTCCTTGTGGTGCAGCACTACGACCGGGATGTCGCCGACGTCGCGGCGGACCGGCTCGCCGACCGGCAGCTCGTCGACGGGCCCCACCGTCTGCCAACCGGGCTCTGCGAGCTGCGCCACGTCGCCCGCTTGGTTCATGCCGGTGCCCTGCCGGTAGGCGAGGTGCCCGCCGATGATCCCGCCCACTGCCGCCACGGTGAGCCCAGACCAACCCAGGATCCGGCCCCGGACCGGGCGACCGCCCAGGCGTGCCAGCAGGGACGCGCTGTAAAGGCCTGTCGCGGTCAGGTTCGCGGCCGCGTGGACCAGCCCTGTGCGTTGCTGCTCGGAGCTCTGCTCTGCCCAGTCGACCCAGCCCGCCACCGCGCCTGGGCCTGCTCCGAGCAGGCCAAGCCCGACCAGCGCGGCGGCCGCGCGGCGGTTGCCCGGCACGAGGTCGAGCACCGCGGCGCTCATCCACGAGCCGAGCGGGACCTGCACGAGGGCCGGATGCACCGGGTGTCCAAGCCAGGTCCCGTGCAGGACCTCCCGGGACTGTCCGAGCGGAAGTCTGCGGACGGCTGCGCGTGCCGCTCGCGCCAGCGGGTCGAGCACGCTGAGCTCGCCCAGAGCATCGAGGGCCTTGCGTGCGGAACGGGAGCCGAGACCGGATGCTGCCGTAGCCGAAGTGATCTCTTCCATGGCCAGCGGCTGTCCCCTTCCCGGCGGCTCAAACCGGCAGCTGGTCTGCTGTGCCAACGCTGTTCGAGATCACCAGGAGCCCGTCGGAGCCGGGGGCGTCGTCGAAGTACCTGCCGGTCTTCTGCCGGTAATCGGCGAAGGCGTCCGCGGAGGCGGCGCGGTACTCGGGTGCACGCTTGAGGCTCTGCTTGCCGCAGCGCTGGGCGGACGGTGCCGCTCGCGTCTTCGGCGATCAGACCCGCGGGTACGGCCAGAAGCCTGCCGAAGAACCAGGGCCCGGTGGTGACCACGAGCAGTCCGGTGGAGACGTCGTCGACCGTGCGCAGGGCACGGCCCAGTCCCCCGTCCACGGCCGGTGCGATGACCAGCTGTGCCTGCACGCCGGGAGCTCCCACGGCTGGTGCTCACGGGCCTTCGGCATGCGCCGCGGCCTCGGTGGACACGGCGATGCAGTCCACGTCGATGCGGTCGGCCAGGCTGTCCAGCATGTCCTTGACCGCGCTCACCGTACGCGGATCACCCTCCCGGGCGGTCCAGCCGGACATCTCCTCGCTGACACCGCGGAGCAGGGAGGTGAGGGTGAGCGCGGGCACCATCACTTCGCCGTCCGTCAGGCAGACCAGTTCGATCGTCATCTGCTTCACCGTGATCACTTCCCCGGTGCACTGCGCGAGGGGTTTCGCACTGTCGCACGTCGGCTACCCCTCCGCACGCCCCGCACACCTTGTCAGTACGCGCGGGCTCCCGGGGTGTGGTGATCGCCGGGTGTGAAGCCGTCGCCACGGGGCATTCTCCTGGCCCGGACCCCGGTCCGGCGCAGCACCCTAGGAGACGCCATGGTCACCAAAAGGCAGGACGACGCTGACACGCTTCCGCAGCACTACGGCGCGGCCCTGGACCACTTCGGGCACCTGCTCCGGCAGGTCGAGCCCCACCAGTGGGGTCACCGGACACCGTGCCGACACTGGTCGGTACGGGCCCTGGCCAACCACGTCATCGTCCAGCACCTGTGGGTGCCGCCGCTGCTGGCCGGGACCCCTGCCGTCGCTCTGGCGGATCGGGAGGGCACCGACGTGCTCGGCGCGGCCCCGGTCCTGGCCTGGAAGCGGGCCGCGACGCTCGCCGAGGAGGCCGTGCACACCGGCGGCGCCCTCGATCGCACCGTCGTGCTGTCGGCGGGGCCGGCGTCTGCCGCGCACCTGTGCAGCCAGATCGCCATGGACACCGTGGTGCACGCCTGGGACCTCGCCCGTGCACTGGGTGCCGAGGAACGGCTCCCCGACCCGCTGGTGGAATTCGCCCTGCGTGAGTTGTCCGGCTACGCCGACCGGCTGGCCGCCACCGGGCTGTTCGACCCGCCGCTGCCGGTGCCGGTGCCGCAGGGCGCCGACCCGCAGACGCGCCTGCTCGCGCTCACCGGCCGTAGCGCCGAGGACAGTGGCTCGCACCGACCCACGTGAGTGACCGGACCTGCCCAATCCCTGCACAGCAGGTCGCCGCGGGACCAGCCGGTCTCCTCTGCAACACCTCAGACGGGCAGACTGGAGAGGTCATTCTCGTCGCGAGGCCGTCAGGGGAGGCGTCATGGCACAGGACAGCGATGTCCCGTCGGACCGGTCCGCGCCAGACGCGCGGTCTCTGCCGGCGGCGTACCTGGACCTGGCGGCCGAGCTGGCGCGGAGCGAGGATCGCCATCTGCTGGATCTCGCTGCCGGTGTTCTCGTGGCGCAGCAGGCGATGGAACCCACGATGGCGGCCCAGTCCTTGCGCCAGCTCGCGGCGCGGGCCGGGGTCCCGGTCCGCGATCTGGCGGCGGACCTGGTCAGCGGCGCGTGCGGGGCCTCCATCGAGGCGCCCGAGGCATCCGAAGCGGCGCTGGCAGGCTCGCGGGCCCGGCTGGAGGCTACGACGGCGGCGGAGGTCAGCCGAGATCTGGACGAGGTCACGGGCACGCTCCTCGGCGCACTGCGGCCGGTCGGGGTGCGAGGGCTGATGGTGTGGCGGCGCACATCGAGCGACTGTCTGCGTCTGACCGCCTCCGCGGGGTTCACGTCCCTGGACCGCGCGCAGTGGTCGCAGATTCCGCCGCAGTGGCACGCCTTGCCGCAGCGGGCGCTGGCCGAGGCGGAGCCGATCTGGCTGCCGCGCGGCGTCGGGGACGCGGGTGAGCTGCCGGGACCGGCTCTGGAGGCGGCGCGCGCGGTGTTGCCGCTGCGGCACGAGGGGACTTCCTGCGGCGTGGTTCTGGTGGCCTGGCGCGAGGCCCGCGAGCTGGACCGGGAGTTGCGTCTGCGGGTGAGCGGCCTGCTGGATGTGCTGGCCCGGGTACTGGGGAGTGTCCGGCACCTGACCGATCCCGGCGCAACCCTGCCGGTGCTGGCCTCCACGCTCGATCTGCTGGCCGAGCCGGCGATGATGCTGCGCAGGGCACGCAATGAGACCACGGACGGATCGCCGGTGCTGTTCGTGGAGCACATGAACGCGGCCGCGCAGCGCAGGGGCAGTGGAGTGCCAAGGCCCGTGGGCAGGCCACTCGCGCATGTCCTGCCGCAGGTGGCGGACGACCTGACCGCGCTGGTCGGTGACGCGTACCGGCACCGGGCGGTGCAGCGGGTGCCCCGGCTTCCCGTCGCAAAGCAGCCCGGCACCGTGCCGCTGTTGAACGTGCGTGTGCTCGCGGTCTCCGCCGAACGGTGTGCGGTGCTGTGGCACGCGGAGGGACGCGACCACAGCTTCTCGGTGCTCAACCGCGCGGGGCGTTTGGGTTCCCTAGCCGCGTTCGAGGACGACCGGGCCCTGGGGGTGACGCAGTGGAGCGAGCAGGTCGCCCCGCTACTGGGTCTGCCCGCCGACACGGAGCCATTCCCGCTCGAGCGGCTGGCCAACCTGGTCGTCCCCGAGGACAGGCCGGACCTGTCCCGGATGCTGGAGGCTTTGACGTCTCGGCTGGAGGGCGTCTCGGGGATGCTGCGGGTCCCCCGGCCGGAAGGGGGTGTGCGCCACATCCGGCTCATCGCGGACCCGCTGCTCACCCACGGAACGCTCACCGGCCTCACCGGGTTCTTCCAGGACGCCTCCGCCCAGCACCAGACCGAGGTGGCGCTCGCGGCGACGTTCGACCGGCTCGGCTCGGTGCAGGCGCAGGCGGATCTTCGGCACAAACTCGCCCTGCAGTTGCAGCAGGCGATCGTCCCCGAGCAGTCCGGCCTGGACGCGCTGCCCGGCCTGCGGGTCGCGGCACGCTACCGCCCGGCGGCCGAGGAGTACCGGGTCGGCGGCGACTGGTACGACGTGCTGCACCTGCCCGACGGCCGGGTCCTGATCGCGGTCGGCGACGTCGCCGGACACGGCATCGACGCGGCCACCGGCATGGTGGCACTGAAGAACGCCCTGCGGGGGCTCAGCTGCTCCGGCGGCGAGCCAGGTGACGTGATGCGTTCGCTGAACGAGGCGGCGCTGCGCACCACCGGACACCCAACGGCGACCACCATCTGCGCCTACTTCGATCCAGAGCGGCAGACGCTGCGGTGGACCAGCGCCGGGCACCTGCCCCCGCTGCTGCTGCGCGACGGGCGAGCGCGGCTGCTGGAGTCCGCACCCAACCTGCTCCTCGGGGCGGTGCCCGGCACCCGGTACCAGGAGTCACAGGTCGACCTGCGCGACGGCGACCTGCTGCTGCTGTGCACGGACGGGCTGATCGAGCGCCGCCGGTCCTCGATCGACGACGCCCTGGCCATGCTGGCCCGAGCCCTCGAGGGGTTGAATCACGCCGACGACCTGGAGACGGGCGCCGACACGCTCCTGGCCGCAGCTCGGGGCGACACCGACGACGACGCCAGCCTGGTGCTGATCCGCGTCCAATAGGGCCCGCAGATCAGTACCCCTGAGCTGCCATCCTCCTCTTCTGCGGCCCCGGTCGGTCGCCCCGGGGCAGCGGTCAGACTGGCGATATCGGCGCTCCAGGCACCAATAGCGCCAGTCAGGCCAGCACCCGGAGGATCCGGCGCAGGAGGTCGTCGGCGTCCAGCGGCTTCACGATGTAGTCGGTCGCGCCGGCGGCCAGGATCGCCTCCCGGTCCGCGGGCATCGCCTTGGCCGTGACCGCAATGATCGGCAGGTCCGCGAAGCGAGGGGTGGCTCTGATCCGGCGTGTGGCCTCGTAGCCGTCCAGCTCGGGCATCATCACGTCCATCAGTACGACGTCGATGTCGTCCCGAGCCTCCAGAACGTCGACACCCTCCTGGCCGTTGGAGGCGCGCAGGACATGCGCGCCGTGCAGCTCGAGGACGCCGGTGAGCGCGAACACGTTGCGCTGGTCGTCGTCGACGATGAGAGCGACCCGGCCCTCAAGGCCGGTGCCGAGCCGGGCGTCTTCAGCGGACGCGGGGGCCGGGGCCCGGGATGCGGTCGTGGGCTCGGATGAGGTGGGCCCGGCGGGGGTGCGGACGGGGATGAGGAGGGTGAACGTGCTGCCCTGGCCCGGGGAGCTCTGTGCCTGGATGACGCCGCCGAGCAGGTGGGCGATCTGGCGGCTGATCGACAGGCCGAGGCCGGTGCCGCCGTAGCGGCGGCTGGTGGTGCCGTCGGCTTGGAGGAAGGCGCCGAAAATGGTCTCCAGGTGCTCCTCGGCGATCCCGATGCCGGTGTCCTTGACGTGGAAGGCCAGCACCGGGATGCCGGGCGCGGGCAGTTCGTCGGGCAGTGAGTCCGGTGTGGCGATCTCGACGCGCAGTTCGATGCTGCCGCTCTCGGTGAACTTGACCGCGTTGGAGAGCAGGTTGCGCAGGACCTGCCGCAACCGCTGCTCGTCGCTTACGAGTTCAGCGGGGAGGTCGGGGCCGGTGCTGACGTGGAACTCCAGTGCCTTCTCGGCGGTGAGCGGCCGGAAGGTGGTCTCCAGCGCGTCCAGCAGTGGGCGCAGCGCGAAGGGTTCGGGGTTCACGCCGAGTTTGCCGGCTTCGACCTTGGACAGGTCGAGGATGTCGTTGATGAGCTCCAGCAGGTCCGAGCCGGCGGAATGGATCACGGTGGCGTAGCCGACTTGTGTGTCCGTCAGCGTGCCGCCGGGGTTCTGTGCGAGCAGTTGCGCGAGCACGAGCAGGCTGTTGAGCGGGGTGCGCAGTTCGTGGCTCATGTTGGCCAGGAACTCCGACTTGTACATCGACGCTGTCGACAGCTGGTGCGCCCGCTCCTCCAGTTCCTGCCGTGCCTGCTCGATCTCGAGGTTCTTGGCCTCGATGTCGTGGTTGCGGTCGGCCAGCTGGGCCGCCTTCTCCTGCAGTTCCGCGTTGGAGCGCTGCAGCTCCTGCTGCCGCTCCTGGAGCTGGGCGGTCAGCCGGCGCGACTGGGTGAGCAGCTCGTCGGTCCGGGTGTTGGCCAGAAGGGAGCTGACATTGACGCCGAGCGCCTCCGTCACCATCCCCAGGAAGTCTCGGTGCAGCTGGGAGAAGCCAGCCAGCGAGGCGAGTTCGACGACACCGAGGAGCTGGTCCTCCATCACGACCGGCAGTAGCGCCAGCGAGGCAGGGGTGGCGCTGCCCGCGCCGGAGGAGACGGTCAGGTAGCCCGGCGGCAGGTTCTCGATCACCCGGGTTCGGCGGCTGCGCGCGCACTGCCCGACCAGGGACTCGCCCATCGCGAAGCGGACCGGCTGCCCGGCGGGTGCGCCGTAGGCGCCGACGCGGACCAGTTCCGTGCCCTGCGGGGTTTCCTCTACGAGGTAGAGGGCGCCGAACACCGCGTCGACCAGCGGTGTCAGCTCCTCCAGCACCAGCTCGGCCATGGCGTCCAGGCTTCGGGGGCCCTGCATCAGGGCGGAGATCCGGGCCAGGTTGCCCTTGAGCCAGTCCTGTTCCTGGTTGGTACGGGTGGTCTCACGCAGCGACTCGACCATGGCATTGATGTTGTCCCTGAGGTCGCCCACCTCGCCCGGCGCTTCGACGGTGATCGAGCGGGTCAGGTCGCCCTCAGCGACGGCGCTGGTCACCTCGGCGATGGCGCGGACCTGGCGGGTGAGGTTCCCGGCCAGTTCGTTGACGTTCTCCGTCAGCCGCTTCCAGGTACCGTGGACGCCCTCGACCTCGGCCTGGCCGCCGAGCCGGCCCTCGCTGCCGACCTCGCGGGCGACGCGGGTCACCTCGGCCGCGAACGAGGAGAGGGTGTCGACCATGGTGTTGATGGTGGTCTTCAGCTCCAGGATCTCGCCCCGGGCGTCGACGTCGATCTTGCGGGTCAGGTCACCGCGGGCGACGGCCGTGGTGACCTGCGCGATGTTGCGGACCTGGCCGGTGAGGTTGGTGGCCATGGAGTTGACGTTGTCGGTCAGGTCCTTCCAGGTCCCGGCGACGTTCGGGACGCGAGCCTGACCGCCCAGGACCCCCTCGGTCCCGACTTCACCCGCGACGCGGGTGACCTCGTCGGCGAAGGCGGAGAGCATGTCCACCATGGTGTTGATCGCCTCGGCCAGAGCGGCCACCTCGCCGCTCGCCTCCACGGAGATCTTCCGGGACAGGTCCCCACGCTCGACCGCCTGGGCGACCTGCGCGATCGAGCGGACCTGGCCGGTCAGGTTCGAGGCCATGACGTTGACGTTGTCGGTGAGGTCCTTCCAGGTCCCGTCCACCCCGCGGACGGTTGCCTGGCCGCCGAGCTTGCCCTCGGTGCCGACCTCGCGGGCGACGCGGGTGACCTCGTCGGCGAAGCCGGAGAGCTGGTCGACCATGGTGTTGATGGTGGTCTTCAGCTCCAGGATCTCGCCCCGGGCGTCTACCGCGATCTTCTGTGTCAGGTCGCCCGTTGCTACCGCGGTGGCGACCTGCGCGATGGCGCGCACCTGGCCGGTCAGATTGCCTGCCATGGAGTTGACGTTGTCGGTCAGGTCACGCCAGGTTCCGGCCACGCCGGGCACGCGGGCCTGACCGCCCAGCACCCCTTCGGTGCCGACCTCGCGGGCGACCCGGGTGACCTCGTCGGCAAACGCGGACAGCTGGTCGACCATGGTGTTGACCGTGTTCTTCAACGCCAGAATCTCCCCGAGGGCGTCGACCTCGATCTTCTGCGTCAGGTCGCCCTTGGCCACCGCCGTGGTCACCTGGGCGATATTGCGCACCTGGTCGGTCAGATTGCGGGCCATCGCATTGACCGAGTCGGCGAGCTCCCGCCATACCCCGCGCAGTCCCGGCACCTGCGCCTGCCCGCCCAGTCGCCCCTGACCGCCGACCTCCTGGGCCACCCGGGTGACTTCCGAGGTGACCAGGGTGAGCCGGTCCAGCATGTCGTTGAAGACCACGGCGATCTCGCCCAGCAGCCCGTCCGAACCGTCCATGCCCGGCGCCAGTCGCGCCGAGAAGTCGCCGTCGCGGACCGCGGTCAGGCCCGCGAGCAACTGCGCCAGACCCTCACGGTCCCGCTGATCGGAGCCATTGCCCGGCACGGGGGCACCGGTTGTCGGATGACTGTCCATCTGCGGCCTCTCACGGCTGGTCGGCCCGCCGCCCTAAAATCGACGGCCCGGGAGTCAGAAGCTGGCTCGCTTTCATCGTTCCACGCCTCCCGCCAGGACAGCACCGAGGCCCTGACCGTTGCGCCAGGGAACGGAATCTGGTGAGGGGGTTCTGCCGAGGTCAACCCGGGGCACCCGGCGCGGCATAGTGTCGCGGCCGGTGGGCAGAAGCGACGACACAGCCGGTGGACACGCCAGGACCGCCCGGAAGCCGGGCTGCCCGACCACCGAAGCCGGGAGATGATGGCGCCAGACAAGATCTTCCGACGCGCGCACCGGAGGGAGAGGGAGTGGCCATGCCGTCCGAAATCCCAAAGCCCGGCGAAGGCGACGGCGAGCACCTCACGGTCGCGGAGACCCTGGCCGAGCAGGTGGCGGTCCTGTGCCTGGCCGGCGAACTCGACCACGACACCGCCCCGATACTGCGCGATGCCCTGCGGCGCTGCGAGGAAACCGGATCCAAGCGGGTCCTGGTGGACCTCTCGGAACTCGGCTTCTGCGACTCCACCGGGCTCAACCTGCTGCTGGAGGCTCGCCTGAGGGCCCAGGAACGCGGAGCGCTGGTCGCCCTGGTGGGCATGCCCGCCCCGGTCGCCCGACTGTTCAAGACCACCGGGGCGGGCACGCTCTTCCCGCAGTACGCGTCCCTGGCGGACGCCCAGGTCGACGGCGGCTGAGAGGGGGCCCCGGTGGCCAGAGTGATGTATTCGGCGGAGGGTCCCCGGGTGGACCGGATGGTCGTGTCCGAGGGCCGCGGGGTGGTGGGCCGCTGCCGTGACTTCGTCCGGGCATGCCTGGACGAGCGCGGCTGGCTCGACGGCCCCGGTGACGAGCAGCGCGCCGTCGTCGAAGACGTCCTGCTGATGACGTCGGAGCTGGTCACCAACGCATGCCTGCACGCCGGCGGTCCACGTCAGCTGGTCGTCTCCAGCACTGGCGGGCGGCTGCGGGTCGAGGTCGAAGACGGCACCGACCAGCCACCGGTGGTGCGTGCCGCAGTCCCAGCGCACCCCGGCGGCCACGGCCTGCGGGTCCTGCAACGGCTCTCCCATGCGTGGGGCTGCGAGCCAAGGAAGGACGGCAAGGCCGTCTGGTTCGAGATCGACCGCGCCTGACCTGCAACCGCACACCACGATCCATGAAGGAGGCCGAGCGATGATCACGATGGCTGATGTCCGCGAGTGGCGCATGCACGACGTGGTGGATCCCGACGGCAAGAAAATCGGCACGCTCGAGTCCGTGTACGTGGACACCGCCACCGACGAACCCTTCTTCGGGACCGTGGTCGTCGGCCTGCCCACCAGGCACCGGCTGGTCTTCGTCCCCCTGGACGGCGCGCAGGTCGGCCCCGGCTACGTGAAGGTCGCCTACCCCAGATCCCTGGTCAAGGACGCGCCGACGATCGACACCGACGGTGTGCTGCCCGCCGAGGAGGAACCCGCGGTCTTCGCCCACTACGAACTGTCCTACACCGCCGGTGCCGGCGGCGAGCGCCGCCTGGCGCGCCGATAGCGGACGGGAGACGTGACATGGTCCTCGTGCTGCTTCTCATCCTGGCGGCCGTCGCGCTCGGCATCATCGGCGCGGTCGCCAAGGGTCTGCTCTACCTCCTGGTCATCGGCGTGATCATCTTCCTCGGCGCGCTGCTCCTGGGCGCGCTCAGGTTCCGCCACGGGGCACGCCGCCCCACCCGCTGAACACATGGAGCAGTGGCCGCAGGAACCACAGGAAGGGGCGCGATGCGCGAGGTGCACCACGGGGAGCTCGAGTCGATCACCGGCGGCCTGGGGCAGATGGCCCGGTTCGCGGCCTCGGCGATCGGCCGCGCCACCACAGCCCTGCTCGACGCGGACCTTCAGCTCGCCGAGAGTGTGATCGCCGCCGATGACCGGCTCGACCGGAAGCAGCGCGACCTGGAGGAACGCGCGATCGCCGTCCTGGCGCGCCAGCAGCCGGTCGCCACCGAGCTGCGCACCGTGGTGACCGCGCTGCGTATCAGCGCCGAACTGGAACGCTCCGGCGACCTGGCCCTGAACGTGGCCAAACTGGCCCGACGCCGCTTCCCCGACCACGCCGTCCCGGGCGAGCTGTACGCGACCGTGCGGGAGATGGGAAACGTCGCCCAGCGCCTGATGGCCAAGGCCGCCGACGTCATCGCCACCCGGACGCTCGAGACCGCGCTGGAACTTCAGGGCGACGACGACGCGATGGACGACCTGCACCGCGCCCTGTTCCGCCAACTCATGGACGACCGCTGGCACCACAGCGTCGAAGACGCGGTCGACGTCGCCCTGGCCGGCCGCTTCTACGAACGCTTCGCCGACCACGCCGTCTCCGTCGCCGAGCGCGTCGTCTACCTCGTCACCGGCACCTACCCCGACAGCATCCCGGCAGCGTCGCGCTGAGGCAGCACCCCTGGCGGCGCCGCCCCGGAAAGGCAGCCCCGCACCGCTTGCTCAAGGAGGCAGGCCCTTCCGGCAGCCTCCCGCAACAGCACGTCCGGCCCGACAGCCCGAAGCACTCACAGGCCGGCCGCGCGTCGTGCTGCCTCTATGTCGGCCGCCGAGCTGTCACGCTGCCGCGCCCGCAGGACTCCGAACGCGAAGGCTTCGCTGGAGCGGGTTCCTCCGGCATGCGCCAGTTCGGCCAGCGCCTGCTCCGCGCTGCGGGCGTCCTGATGCCGCCCGAGCCGCTTGTGGATCTCCTTGTAGCGGGCTTGTTGCTGCTTGGCTGCCGACCCGAGCACGGGCTGGAGGGCGTCGGCGACGTAGCGGGTCCGCTTGGCCGCCTTGCGGGCGCGGTGCAGAGCCTCATCGCGGCGCCGCCCCAGCGGCAGGCCGATGGCCGTGCGCAGCCTCCGCCGGGCGCGGCGCCGCTCGCGCCGCAGAATCCTGGAGGCTCGGGCGCGACCCGGGTGCTGGCCGGCGGCCAGAGGCGGGTCGGCGACGAAGGACTCCAGACGGTCCAGGAGCGTGTAGTAACGGCGCGAGGACATCGCGGCCACCAATACACGGTGGGCGTGGCGGCACCGCCTGCCGAGGACCTTGCGCAGCTTGCGTTCGGCTTCTCCTGGTGTGCAGTCGGCAGGAAGTTCCCGAGCCTGGGCCGTAAGGCGTGCGCGGAGTGCCTCGGGTTCGCGGTAGGCGCCGAGCTGGTGTCCGAGCCAGCGCAGGTCCGCGGCCAGGTCGCCGGCCATGTGGCCGCCGAAGAGGCGCTCGCATGCGCGCAGGAGGCTGCGGAGCCGGCGGGCGGTGACGCGCATCTGGTGTACGGCGTCTTCCTCGTCGAGGCGGACGGCTGGGTCGAGGCTGGTGAGGTGGTCCGTCAGTTCCCGCAGGGCGGTGACCACCGCTCTGGCCGTCTTCCCGGCGCCGGCGAGGTCAGCGGGCGGCGCCGGGCGGGTGTCCAGCCCGGCGCAGTGCAATGCCCGGGCGAGCTTGATGCCGTGTTCGGCCGGGAAGATCCCCCGTTCGGCCAGGTGACTGGCCGTGTCGTCCAGGAGGCCTGGGCCGCCGCCGGTCAGCTCGATCTCCGTTTCGTCCCACGTGCTCAGTTCGGCCGCGGGCGCACCGCGGCCGAGATGGCCGTCCAGGACGCGGGCGGCGACGTGGTCGGCGGCCACTTCGGCGAGCGGATGGGAGTCCGCGTCGAGCCAGACCCGGCGCCGCCGGTGCGTCAGGAGGTGGGCCACCGGGCGCAGGGTCTGGCCGCGTGCATATGCACGTGCGAGGTTTCCCGGGCCCTCGGGCACCTGCTCGGTCGACCCCGCGTCGAGCGGCCAGCCGAACTCGCGCCGCCCGCCGTGCTCGCCGGGGATCTTCAGATGCCAGCCCTGGTCCTGGCCGCCTGCCCGGCGGCGCAGTGTCACACCCCGCCGGAGCAGTCCGTGGTCCGGGGTGTCGAAGTAGACCGCGTCCAGCACCTGCGTCCCGCCGTCGGTGGACTGCGCCACCTCGCGGGGCCGGGCGTCGGTCAGGTCCTGGACGAGCGCCCCGTCGAATGTGATCTCACGCTCCATGTGCATGTTCCTTGGCATGCCCCGCGTGTGCCCCGCGCGCCCGCAGCTACTCCACCACCCCCGCGACTCCCGAAGCGCACTGAATCATCGCGGGACGGACAGGCTCCCCGGGTGCTGCTGCGTGTCCGTGGGTTCACCCGCGTCCCAGCGTTCCGCACACGGCGGGGTGTGGAAACCGCCTCGTGGGGCAGGCGCTGCCTACGGGCGCAGAACAGCGCCCGCGTTCACGTCCCGAAGGAGGAGTGCGCGTGGAGAGCAGCATCTGGACCTACCGTCAGGGCACCGGCTACCAGCCGGGCATGAACCTCGCCGGGTTCGAGGTGGAGGCGACCGACGGCAGGATCGGGAAGGTCGACAAGCACACCGACGAGGCCGACGCCGGCCGCATCGCCGTCGACACCGGCGTCTGGATCTTCGGCAAGCGTGTGCTGCTGCCCGTCGGCACGATCGTCAGGATCGACCCCCTCGACCGAGTTGTGTACGTCGACCGCGGCAAAGACGAGATCAAGAACGCCCCCGAGTTCGACCGCGACAAGCACGACGACGACCTCGAATACCAGCAGAAGATCGGCTCCTACTACGCCCCCTGGCCCCTGTAGCACCTCGCCCGGTCTCTTCACATGACCAGCCCGCCCCATCGCGGATGCGAGGCGATGACACAGGGATGAAGGCGAGGAGGGATAACTGATGGGACGCAAGCCGGAACTGCCCGGGCCGATGGAATCGGCGTGGTCGTGGCAGGAGAAGGCCGCGTGCGCACGGCAGGAGGCCCGGCTCTTCTTCCACCCGGCAGGTGAACGCGGCCGGGACTTCGAAGACCGGGAAAGGGCCGCGAAGCGCGTCTGCGCCGAGTGCCCCGTCATTGCGAGGTGCCGCGCGTACGCGCTGGCCGCCCGAGAGCCCTACGGGGTGTGGGGCGGACTCAGCGAGAACGAACGTGCTGCTGCGCTGCGCCGTCGCCGGCGTCGCGGCCCCATGCGCGTCGCGGCCTGAAGCCAACCAGCCGACCGCTCCCGGAGACGAACACGCCGGTAGGAAGTAAGTCGACGGACGGGCTGCTTCGGCTCTCACCGGGGCAGCCCGTCCGCTCATACCCACAGCAACTCCAAGAACCGCCGCCGACGTGGACAGGCGTCTGGCCGATCGACCGTTGGTGAGTCATTCGCGTAGAAAGCGCCGATTTGGGATAGACGCTCGTCGACCAAGCGCAGCTTTCAGGAAAGGGGACACTCGTGCGCAAGCACACCCTCGCCCAGACGCGTCTGCAAGACGCCACGCACGCTGCCGTCGGCGCGGTCGAGGCCGCGAGAGCCCACACCGGGCACGCCGCGGAATCGGCCCGCTCGGCCGCGGGCCACATCAGGGACACCGCCTCTCAGGTGCGCGGGTCGGCCCAGGAAGTGACTGCGGGCGCGCGGCGTACGGCCGGAAGCCTCACGGCCCGGGCGAAGCCGTCGCCGACGCGCCGGCGCTGGCCGGTTGCACTGGGCGCCGCCGCGGTGGTGGGGCTCGCGCTCGCAGTGTGGCGGCTGGCCCGCGACCCCGGCCACCGCGAGCGGTGGCACCCCGGCGTCGCAGCGCTCTGACCGCTGAGAGACGTAAGGCGGACGGCCGGCGACGAACCGCCGGTCGCCCGTCCCGGGCAGCCTCCGGAATCGCGCCGGACAGTATGGAAGGAGTGGCGGTGAACAAGGTGGAGCGGGCGCTGCGGGGTGTGGACCGCTGGCAGCAGCGGCATACCGGGGCGGGGTTCGCGTTCGGGGTGGTGAAGAAGTTCGGCGACGACCGCGGCGGGCAACTCTCGGCGCTAATCGCCTACTACGGGTTCGCCGCCCTGTTCCCGTTGCTGCTGTTGCTCACCACCGTGCTCGGCTACACCCTGCACGGGGACCCCGGGCTGCAGCAGCGCCTGCTCAACTCCGCGCTGGCGGACTTCCCCGTCATCGGCGACCAACTGCACAGCAACGTGCACTCCCTGGGCGGGAGCGTGCCGGCAGTGGTGCTGGGATCGCTGGGGCTGCTGTACGGGTCGCTCGGGATCGCCCAGACGTTGCAGTTCGCGATGGCGCAGGTCTGGAACATCCCCGGCGTGAAACGCCCAGGATACTTGCCGCGCCTCGAGCGCTCGGTCGCGCTGATCGCCGTGCTCGGGATCGGGCTGCTCGCCTCTTCCACCGCGACCGGCGTCGTGGCCTCCATCAGCGCCGGGCCCGCAGTCACCATCGGCGGGCTCGCGGCCTCGGCGCTGGTGAACACCGGGCTGTACCTCGCCTGCTTCCGCATCCTGACCCCGCGGGAGATCCGGTGGCGGTGCCTGGTCCCGGGCTGCCTGATCGCCGGGCCGGCCTGGACCGCCCTGCAGGCCTTCGGCGGGATCCTCGTGGCCCACCAACTGCGTCACGCCACCGCGGTCTACGGGCTGTTCGGGACCGTCCTGGGCCTGCTGTGGTGGATCTACCTCGGCGCCCAGCTGACCGTCTACGCCGCTGAGGTGAACGTCGTCGCCGAGCGCCGCCTGTGGCCCCGCTCCCTCCTCCAGCCGCCCCTCACCCGGTCCGACCGGCAGGTCCTGGACAGCATCGCCCGACAGGAAGAGCGACGCCCCGAGCAGCACGTCAACAGCCGGTTCACCGCTCGGGCCCGACGACACCCACGCCCCCACCGATGACGTCAAGACCCCGCGACGCTCCGGCCGGATGAAGAGGGACCGCTCTGCGCCCGGCCCCACCGGCGCCCATCCATGTGAGAAACGACGACGTGACCCGCACCCAACAGGAGCAGCTCCCAGCAGCACATCCATGGCCGGAGCCGTTGCGAGATGCAATCGCTCGATAGCGTCGGTCGGCTGGCAAGCCCCGCCGCGCCATGACGACCGCCAGGCCATACGGAGACCGGCTCGACAGCCGCTGTCACACCGGACAAGCGTCAGGAATCGCTGCCGTCCTCAACGGCGGGTACGCCGTCCGCAAGCCCGGCCGTGGCCGGTTCGTGCGGGGTCAGGAGCGCGAGGAGGTCGGCGACCCGGGGGCCGGCGTCAGCGGGGTGCCGCAGTGGGCTTGAAGCCGTGACCTGGTAGTGGTTGGTGCGCCCGACCCGGGTGTGGGTCAGGTAACCCCCGTCTTCCAGGTCAGTGATGATCCGCTGGACGGCACGTTCGGTCAGCAGGCAGCGGGCCGCTATGTCGCGGACCCGGATCCCTGGATCGCGAGAGATCTGCACCAGCACCCTCGCGTGGTTGGTCAGGAACGTCCAGGTGGCGCGGGGACCGGGCACTTGCTCCATGCCCACCATCGTACGACCAGCGTTTCAGGCTTCGTAAAGACTGACAATTCTTTCGTGCAATGCTTGACAGGCTCGCAAACAGGGGCAGAGCCTGGGACCAATAGCAAACCGTCCGCATGTTCCCATCCGCATGCGCACGCGTCCCGGAGGAAGTGCCACGATGACCAGGGACGAACTCGACCTCCTCGCCCGGTTTCTGCGCAGGCACCTCGGCGCCCGCGCGCTCCCCGTCACGGGGACGCCCGGACGCGGCGGTCTTCACCGCACCGTCGAGCAGGCCATTCTCGGCATCGAGGCCTACCTCCAACTCGCCGACCAGCATCCCGCACCCCGGGGGCTTGCGGCCGAACGGGAACGCGCCCAGGCCCTGTGGGAGCGACTGCAGGAGATCGCCGCACAGTGGCCGAACGCCCCTTACCCGCACAAGGCTCCGCCCGCGCCACGGCAGGCCGGGGCGACGTCCGCGCTCCTTGCCGCGCTCCCGGCCCCATCCGAGCGTTGACCCGCTCCAAGCCGGCCGGGCTCGGCCGGCCGAACACCGGAGACGCGGACAGCCCCTGTACCTCTGCCCACCGAGACCCTCCACGACGCAGAAGAGAGCGTAAGCCGATGGACGATCCGCCCGACCGCGAGGAGCATGCTGCCGGGTGCTCGAAAGAGCTCGTCGGCGACGACGTCCTGGTCTATCGGCTGACCGGCGACCTGGACATGGGCGCCCGCGACGCCCTCGCGTTCGACGCACCCCTGGACGCGCTCAGGGCCGTCGTCGTCGACCTCGCCGACGTCACCTTCTTCGACTCCACCGCCCTCAACGCCCTGCTGCGCCTGCGCGCCGCAGCCACAGAGCACCAGGTCACCGTCCACCTGGCCGCGCCGCCCGCCAACACCGCGCGGGTTCTGGAGATCACCGACACCGCACCGCTGTTCCCCCGCCACCCCAGCCTGGCATCCGCTCTGAAATCCCTCGTCGCCGACTAGCCTCGCTGTTTCGGTTCACCTCGGCTGATCTGGTGTGATCCGTGTGCTGGAGGTCCTGGGGCTGCGGTCGGATGGTCGGCATGCCGAAGGCCCGGCGCTGTGGCCGGGTGCTCCTGGGTCCTCGGGTCGTGGGTGGTCAGCGGCGAGTCGACGGTCACGTGGCCGGTCGGGGCAGCGCCGCCAGACGGCGGAACGCCGTGGTCAGTTCGTGGCGCCAGGGCCAGGTGGCGGCGATCCGCAGGTGGAGGCGGCGGGCTCCGCGGGTGATCCGGGCGGCGGCGTGCAGCACGCGGTAGCGCAGCCTCTTGGGCTCGGCGGTGGCCAACTCCCCGTCCAGCAGAAGGCTCCTGGTCCACGCGAGCAGGTCGATCGCGGTCAGGGAGAGCTCCAGCCAGGCCTGGTTGATCGCGAAGCGGCGGGAGGGGAAGCGCCCGAAGCCGGTGGTCTTGCCGCAGCGGATGTGGTCCTCGACCCGGGCGTGGACCCGGTGGCGGACCTCCAGGTGCTGGAGCGAGCCGGTGCCGGCGACGGGCGTGCCGGTGAGGAAGACCTGGTGGCGCATGCCTTCGTTCTGGTCGAACAGGGACAGCTGGGCGCCCGGGTGCGGGCGCTCGCGGCGGACGATGATGCGGGTGCCGTCCGGATATCCGCTGAGGTCGACCAGGCCGGTCAGCTCGGCGACCTCGGCACCTGAGCGCAGGGTCCCGTCCTGTTCCAGGGCGGGGTGCCAGACCTGGTCGGGCAGGACCCGGATGGCCTTGCGGACCGGTTCGGTGACGGCGTGTCCGACGGAGAAGGTGGTGCGGATCCCGCGCTGCCGCAGCCCACGCAGGTGGGCGAGGAAGGCCTGCGCGCCGCCCGCACTGTCGGCGCGGATCAGAATCGGGGTGCCGTGGCGGTGGGCGTCGGGGATCTGCGCGAGAGCCTGGTCCAGGACGGTGATGTGGTCGGCCGCGGTGTTCGCTCCGGCGTTTCCCGCCCGCAGGAGACCGGCGAGGGCCTCGCCGGTGTTGTCGAGGAAGCAGAGCAGCGGGTGGTAGCCGAAGCCGCGCTTGTAGGTTGCCGCGGCCTGTTCCTTCTCCGAGTGGCAGGTGACCAGGGTCGCGTCGATGTCCAGGACCAGGCCCGGCAGTTCACGCCCTCCGGCGCGGGATGCGGGGATCGCGCGTCCGGTCTCGTCGGCCTGCAGCCACGCGACCTCGCGGGCCTGGGCCCTGGCCGCCCGCAGTGCGTTCAGAGCCGCCTCGTCGATGCCGGCCAGCACCCGCCAGGCGGTCGGGGTGGAAGCGACGGGACCGAACACCTCGCGCCGGTCGCGCAGCACAGCCAGGTCGGCGATCGCTTCGCCACCGTCGGCGAGCATCACCGCCAGGTCCACCGCGACACGGCCGGGATCGTGCCCGGTCCCGCGCGGCCGCAGCCGGCACAGAGCGTCGGAAAGGGCACTGGTCAGCGAGGTGGCATCGGCCAGATCCGCGAGCAGCCGCGAGCCGGCGTGGCTGACCACCCCGTTCCCATCGGCAGTGACGACGAGCCTGGGGCGAGACCGGGTAGTGAGCACGCAGAAAGTGCCTTCCCTCTGGAACGATCGAGACCCTAGACAAGCCTCATCGTCGCAGCTCAGAAGGCACTTTCGCTTTTCCGATCATGATCCGGACGCGTCAGAAGCCCGTGTGCTCGTATTCGACGCTCTCCAGCCAGCCGGTCAGCTCGGCCAGGTGGTCGCGGGTGAGACCGTGGGCTACCCATTCGTCCTGCCGGTCGAGCCGGAGGAAGCCCTTACCCGCGAACGCCCTCCGCAAGTAGTCAGTGAAGCTCAGGAAATGTTCTTCTTCACGGACGAGCGGATCGGCGCCTGTGTGCGGAAGCCAGACGGAGTATGGGGCCCCGCCGCTGATGTTCGCCTTGTGGAGGTAGTCGGCGGCAATGGTCAGTTCCAGCGGGCCGGCGATTTCGGGGTGCACGTCTGCAGACTCGTCCTGCCACTCGTCGACCGAGAACCACGCGGTGGTGAGGTCGAGGATTTCCAACGGGTCGGCGACGGCAAGCTGTTCTGGCACGCCGGGCGGAAAGGGGGCGTTCCACGTCTCTCGCGGAACGAGGTCGATTGTTCCGACGATGCGCCAGTAGGCGGCCAGGGCCAGTGGCGCCGGCGAGCCTGTGATCTGTTCCAGGTGCCTCAGGTGGTCCTCGACGTCCGGAGCGGGTCCCGGCAGCGCCTGGTCCAGGGTGACCGGCCAGCCGCGGGCTATGAGAGCGCCGGCGAGGCTGTGAGCGTTTCGTCGAACACGCTCCATGGTCATGGCGGCCACCTGCTCGGCCTCGGCGCGCTGCGAGCCGTCCAGGTGATCGAGGGTGCCGAGCTCGCGCCAAACGCCCTGGTGGTCCCCGTTCGCATAGCGCGCAACGAGATCCCCCGCCCGCCACTGCGGGCGGGCAGACCGAGGCTGCGTCGCGCGCGCCGCTCTGGCTGCGTCCAGCGCTGGGCCGGTGACAGCAGGATCGGCATACTTGAGCACCTCGCGGGCCTGCCCGCCCAGGACCTCGTGGTCGCGGAGGCCCACGCAGAGGTCAAGCCAGCGGCGATCCCGGGACACCAGGTTGCGGAGATCCTCGGAGTGCCATTCGGGACCGGACTGGGAGAAGCTCCATGGTGACAGGAGCCCGAGAGCCTCGACGGCAGCGATCTGACCGGGCGCACCAGTCAGACACTCGTCGGCGAACAGGTGGCTGACGTTGTCCCAGGCCGCCCCCTCGTCGGTGAACATGACCTTCAGGGCCATGAACCGGCCGAGGTGATCGTGATCGTGGATCCCCTTCCGCAGCGTGTCGCGGGCCTCGGCGGTCCCGATCTCGAACAGTGCATGGGCGGCAGCCACCGCGACCGGTTGGACCGGGCACTGCTCCCACAGCCCGATCAATGTCGAGACGGACGGCTCGTAGTGCAACCGCCCGAGTGCCCGGATCTGGTCAGAAACCGCCCGTCCACCGGCAACGCTGCGGACGGCGGAGATGCTGACATCCTGGTAGGCCTTCGCTTCGTCCGCAGTGAGGCTGCTCCACTGCTCGACGCTGAGGCGCGCCCTGATTCCGAGGTCCGGCCACGCGACAAGAGCCTCCAGGAGGGACTCCAAAACTCGCGCGCCGGCGATCTCATCTGTGTTCACGTTCTCCGCCACGCGCGCAGTATGACACCCCGCCAAGTGACGTGAGCCGGCGTGGCTGACCACCCCATGCCTGTCGGCGCCGACGACGAGCTGGGGCGCGACAGGGTGGTCTGCACGCAGAAAGTGCCTTTCCGCTCGAACGACTGGGACCTTAGATAAGCCTCATCGTTGCAGCTCAGAAGGCGCTTTCGCTTTTCCGATCACGATCCGGACGCGACCCCAGATGAAACGCGCAGGCTAGAGACCGCTATCGGCGGGGTGGAGGGTGGAGGCCTGGCCCGGTGCCCTGGCATCCACGCGGGCGGCGGCCGCCCGGCGGCCTGCATCAGCTGCCCCAGCAGTCCCGGGCGCACGCTCATCCACCTCCCCGCGGCCGGACTGGTCGGAACGTAGCCGGCGCCGACGACTGCGGCCAGGTCACGTTGCTCTGGATCCGTCCTGCTGGCGGGACGTTCGGGCTCGGTCCCGAAGGCGCCGCACGCGAATGACTGTGCGTGACCGCTTGCCGGGTAGTTGCGCGCGTCGGCACCGCCTTCCCCGCGTGGAGATGGCGGTGCCGACCCGGTGGGGCCTCAGTGCTCGAAGGCGTCCTTGGCCTTCTGGCCGGCCTGCGCGACGTCCCCCTTGATCTGCTCGCCCTTTCCCTTGGCGACCAGCCGCTCGTTGCCGACGGCCTTGCCTGCCGCCTCCTTGGCCTTGCCCTTCGCCGTCGTTGCCGTGTGCTTGATCTTCTTTCCCGCGCTCATGGATTCTCCTCTCCTCCCAGGATCGGGTTCATCCGTGAGCGTCTGCCCCGTGGTCGGCGTTCTACCCTCACCACCGATGCCGCGGCCCCAGGAGCGGTCCGGCCGGGCCTTGGACACCGTACGGTCGCTCACCGCGACCCTTCGGGTTGGACCAGGGCGGGTCCAGGCCCGGCTGCCGCGTGAATTCGGCTACACCGGCCACGCCGTCGGCTTGCCCACCAGCTTCCGGCCTCATCGCCACTAAGTAGCCTCCGGCGAACCGTTCTTCGCATACCGCACTGACCGTCATATGTGCTCCATCGCATACGTTTTTCAGATCGCCGGGACAACTTGAAGCGACCGCCTCTTCCTTGAACCAGGACCGGTCGCAGCGGATGGTTGCGCAGTGAGGTGACGGGTCTTCGAGGGCCGAAAGCCATCCTCGGAGGACGGACTGGGCGCCGATAGCCAGAGCACGGCCCGTGGCGGAGCGCGTCACGGCGTGCGCGCCGGATCCAGCTCGGTCCATTCCCTCTGGTTTCGGCGCGGACGGTGACGACGCCGGCGCGCGGGTCGCGTGCATGGACGCGTCGACGAGGGGCAGACGCGCGCCTAGGAGGTTGATATCTCATGGTTGTCGTGATTCTTGTTCTGTTGCTGGCCCTGATCCTGGGTGGCGCCGGGTTTGCCGTACATGTGCTGTGGTGGGTCGCACTAGCAGTCCTCGCCCTGTGGCTCCTCGGCTTCCTCTTCCGAGCGGGAGAAGGAGTGGGAGGCGGACGCCGACGCTGGTACCGGTGGTGAGCCGCCCCTGAGAGCGACTCAGCCGCGTCACGCGCGGGTCCTCTGACACGCAGCTAAGACCAGGGCGGTGGTCAGCCGGGGACACGCACGGCGCGACGTCCTCGGCGCTCCCGCCGACCACTCCCGCTGGCAGACATCTCCTCGATCGATGCTGTCATCGGCGTTGCTGCTGGCCCTTCGGCCCGCTGTCCCCCAGCCGCACCTCGAGACGACTTCGCACGGGACCGTTTCAGGTCGGGCGTCGGGGTATCCGCCCCAAGACATCGACGATCGGAGGCGGCTGGCATGGACAAGGCCACCGGACGGCCCAGGAGGCGCTCACCTGCGACCCCGGGCCCGGACGACGAACAGACCGCAGGGGAGGTTTTCCGTGCGTGACGTCGAATTTCCCACCTCTCTTGCCGGATTGCACGCGGGACCTCGGCTGAAGGCCGACGTCCACGAAACCGCCGGCACCGTCCTGTGCCTGCTGAACGGCGACCTTGATCTGCATACGCGATCAATCGTCCAAACCGCGGTCAACGACGCCCTCACGAGGCCTCCGCCCGTGCTCTGCATCGACATGGCGGGTGTCCACTTCTGCGACTCAGCCGGTCTCGCGCTGCTCCTGTCACTGCGCGCACAATGCCACAGCCGTGGAGGAACGCTCGCGCTCGTGGCGCCCAGCGCACGCGTCAGGAGACTGCTCGAACTCACCGACGCCGCCTCGCTGTTCCCGGTCTACCCCGACTGGCAGGCCGCGAGCGCCGGCACTGCGTCATTGGATCTGAAGCCTCGCGGCCTGGAGCACGGACGCACAGGGAGAGCGCCATGAGCCGCGCGCGGGCGACCGCGCCCTCACCGGGGCATCGCCACCTCGCCTTCTCGGACATCGAATGGCATGAGGGCCACGAGCGTGTCGCCGAAGGGATCGACTTCGTGCGCCGGGCCGTGTCCGAGTGGCAGGTAGGAACAGAGGCGCTGGGGGGTGATGAGGAGCAGGCAGTCGACGTGCTCCTCGTCGCCGCCGAACTGCTCAGCAACGCCGAGCGTCATGGCGGCGGCGCGACCGCGATCGACATCGAACCGCGAAGCGGCGCGCTGTGCCTGACCGTCACCGACGTCAGTCCCCTGCCGCCGCGGCAGGTGCGGCCGCACCTGCCGGAACGCACGAGCGGTCACGGCCTTTACATCATCGACCGTCTGTCGACCGCCTGGGGCTGGGTGCCCTGCCGCTCCGGCAAAGCTGTCTGGGCGGAGCTCCCTGCCGGCTCTTTGCAGGCGAGGTGCGACCGGGCGGCTATGTGATCTTGCTGGGCAGGAACGGCGAGGGGCACCCGAAGATCCCCAAGCTCCGCGGCCAGGCGTTGGTCCGCCCCTCACCCGCGCGGGCGAGCTGTTCACCGACCCAGCCGACTACCTGGCGGCAGCCGGGCCCGCCGACCCGCCCGCACCCGCCACGGCGGCCAGGTGGACCGGCGAAGGCACCGCGCTTGGAGTGCTGTCCACGCTCTTCGCGGTGGCCCTCGCCGCGATCGCACTCCGGGGACCTGGCCCTGCCCGGTATCCCCGTTCACCGCCCGCGCGACCTCGCCGCAGCCGGCACACGACGCCTGATCGTGCCGTTGCGCCGCCCGCACTCAGGGCGACTGGGCGACAACGCCGCCTGGCTCGCCACCGGCGTCACCCTCCTGGCGGCGTTCACCACCCTCACGAAGCGGGCCTTCTCATCCGCTGGCGGAGGCGAAAGGCACCGTGCAGGGCTGCGGCCTGGTCGGGTGGGGATGCGCTGGGCGCGGGCGGGAACGAACCTGGGACATGAGTGAGTCAAACCCAGGTCATCACGCACACGTGGTCGTGCACGGTGTGGAGACCGAGCCCATGGCGGGCCCGTACCGGCGCGTCGACATCCTCGGTGAGGAGGTCGGCAAGGCGTACGAGCTGGCGGACGTCGCAGATTTGTGCCGCCGCGCGGGTCTGGACGAGTTGGACCTGGAGGCCGACGACATGGTGAAGTGGATCGGTGGCGGACCCCAGGTGTGGGTATGAGCCAAGCGGCACCGCCGGCCGGATAGTTACTGGCGAGAACACTGGCACCTGAGCACGTCTCCCTGCCCCAGTGGTTCCCGGGGGCGGTTCACGAGTCCTCCTCCATGCGAATCGCCTCCTCCAAAGACTCGACGGACTTGTCGGTGTGTCCACTGCCCCGCTCCAGGAGCGCGGCTGCGATCGCGTCGAGTTTGCGCTGGATGGCGTGTTCGGCGCGGCGCTCCGTGTTCTTGAGCAGGGCGAGCAGCAGGAGGGTGACGGCGGTCATCAGGTCTCCGGCGAGCAATTGCCAGCCGAGCGAGAGCCCAGCGGCGTGGACCGCGACGAAGGCCGCCACCAGAAGCAGACACACGAGCAGAAAGACGGGCGAGCTGGTGAAGTTCGAGGCCGCCTCAGCGGTGCGCTCGAAAGCACCGTGACCTCCGTCCGCACGCTCGGCAGGGTGCCGGAGAGACATCAGCGCCTCCTCCTGAGGAAAGGCTCGGGGCCATCGCGGTCCCGGAACTGCCTCGCGGCTACCCCGCCCCCAAGCGCCCACCCGCGACGCCGGAGACAGACGCCCCCGGTCGGTCCTCGAACCCGACGCGTCGGTTCTGGCAGACAACAGCGCCGACAAGCCGAGACCCCGCTGTCACCTACCCGGCCAGGCTTCGCGGTCCGGGTGGCTCAGTCCAGCCAGGTGGTCATGGCGTTGACGGCGCGGCTGTCGTCCAGGTCCGTCAGTGCAAAGCCGATCGTGTCTACCCGGACTGCGCGACCCGATCCCCGATGATGGGAAGCCCATGGGTGACGGATCAAGGAACTGGGGAAAGTGCGCATGACGGCAGAGACGGGCAGCCGGCAGACCCAGCGCGTCAAGGGACGGGTGTGGATGATCCGGGAGCCTACGGGCGCCCGTCCGCCGGGCAGGTCAAGCTCACCTGCTCCCGCCCCACCTGCCCAGATCAGCGCATTCCTCACGGCGCGAGCGCCGGACGCAAAGCCGTCGGCCACGTCAAGCAGCACCTCGCCCGGATCCGCGCGGGTGGCGGCCCGAACGGCGAGGCGTGGTGTGCCTGCCGCTCCGCCGGGTGTGCGTGGCACACCCCCGACCCGATCGCCGGAGCCCACGGCAGGCCAGCGGCCCCCACATCGACGGGGACGGGCAAGTGCGGGGGCCCGGTGGTGCTGATCGGGTACGCGGACCGCGCGGGCAGGTTCTGGCGGATCGCGGCGACGTGCTCACGCTGCGCCGCTGCCACCCCCGACACCCAGGTCCTGGATGCCGCCCCACCGCCGGCGCGGCCAGCCACCGTCGGCAGCGGACATACGCCGGCAGGGCCGCCTGCGGAAGGCGAAGTGCCCGTGACGGCGCTCTTCTCCGGCGCCAATCCCGCCTCGGCGGGTGGCGATCCGTCCCCGGACACCACGCCGCTCATCCCGCAGGCGCGCACCGCCACCGCACGGGTGTCGCGAAGGAACGGGCAGCGGCAGTGGGGCAAGGTCGGGCAGTGGACCGTGCCGGCCGGCCTTCAGCCCACGGTCCTGCGGGACGAGTTGATCGAACTCGGGGACGCCTTCCGCGCTTACCAGGTCGGCCGTCCCGACCTCTCGGTCCTTGCCACTCTCCTCGAGCGCAGGGCGCGCGCGTTCAACTCATGGGCTGACGTCACCGGCGATGACGCACTGCGCCAGGAATCACAGCGCGCGCAGAAGGCGGCGCAGGAGACCCACCGCCAGGGCGCCGGCCCCCGCGCGCTGGCAGGTACCGCAGACGCGGCGGGTGCCGTGGCCGTCGACGGGCCGGTGGTGGAGCGCCTGCTGACCGCAGGCCAGGCAGCCCACGCGCGCGACGTCCTGGACTACGCCGCCGCCCACGCCCCCGGCCCGCAGCCTGAGGTGCGCCTTGCGGTGCTCCTGCTCGCCCTGCGCGCGGCACGCGCCGGCGCCGGCAACGTCAATGGCCAGGACCTGGCGGGCTGGCTCGGCGGTGACGCGGCGCAGGTTCTGGACCAGATGGTCGACACCGACTGGCTGCGCCTGCCCGGCACGGTGCAGGAGGTGATGGCCTCCCGGCCGGAGGACCCGGCCGCGCTCACCGTCCCCTCGCTGCTGCCCGACCAGCCCCGGCTGCTCGGCTTTGGCAAGGCCACCCGCTCCAAGATCTCCGGCTGGGCCCAGAAGGTTGTCGGCGACCGGAAGATGCGCAAGAAGAAGGCCGGCGTCCAGACAAAGCTCCTGGCCCTGTACACCGCCGCCCACACGCGCCCCGACGGGCACCTCGGCCGCGACCAGGGCAGCGGACTCGGCCTCGCCCAGGCCGCAGCGTTCTGCGCCCTCCCCGAGGACGGGATCGCCGAACACGTCGACGTGTTGGTCGCCGCCGACTGGCTCACCGACGCCACTGCCCGCGACGGCCGCCTGCCCGGCCGGCTCACCGAGCGCGTCCTGCCGCTCGGCGGACTGCTGTAGCGGACGCCCTGCCACAACAGCAGCCCGGACAGGGGGCTCACCAGGCAAGGACTCGGGTTCGCCGGCATCAGGTCAGGTCGAGCGTCACCCGCAGCGCCGCGGAAATGCGTTCCATGGTCGCGGCGTCGACCACGCCCAAGAGCTCCCCGGCCTGAAGCCGCTTGTCAGTCAGCGCGGTGAGGTCGACCGAGACGGCGGCGCCGCGAACGGGGTGCGTCATGGGGATGGTCACCACGGTGTCCGGCGCGCCCAGGGTCTCGTCGATCATCATGCAGACTGCGGTGCCGGGCAGAGCGTCCAGGGCGGCGTTCGACTCGACGACGACCACGGCGCGGGTCTTGGTCGCCAGCTGGACGCGCCAGACCTGGCCGCGGGCCAAACCGGTCACGCGACGTCCTCGCCGAACAGGTCGGAGAACTCCTCCACGTCCGCGACGCCCCGATCTCCCCGCCAGGCCTGTACGACGGGGGCGGCGTCGCGCAGTTGCTGGGCGCGCAGCGCCTGCTCGATGTACGCCGACAGGTTGCCGCCCGACGCGCTTCGGGCGTGGGCCAGCAGATCATCCGGCAGCGTGACAGTGGTCCGCGTACGAGTAGCCATACGCGAGAGCATACAGGCGTATGCGCGTCCCGCCGCCCAGGCGGCCGGGGAGTCGACTTCGTCCGCGCGCATCGGGCGCCGAAGCCGCGTTCCCGCGACTGCCGGACTTGTACCTCCCGGCGCCAAGCTGTGCCACCCGCCTGCGCCGGACCCGCCGTCGCCAGGCTGCTGGTCGCGCTGACCTCGCGCGCCGCCACCGGTTCTCACCAACGTTGAATCGTCGCGCACGGTGGCGGCGAAGAGAGCCCGCTGCGGCAGGCGCCCGGCGTGCGTTGCGCGGTCGTTGACGGTAGGGGCGAGGAGCGCGGCCCGAGGCGGGGTGTGATCATCCAAGGAGCGCGTCGGCGGCCTTCCTGAGAACGCCGGGCTGCTCGGGCCGGTGCGGTGCCCTGGCGCGGGCGTCCAGCAGCTGGGCGCCGATGTCCTGGAGCTCCTTGCGGCCGAGCGCGGCGCGGACCTTGGGGAACCAGTCGTCCTCCTCCTCTTCGATGTGGCGGCTGACGGCCTCGATGAGGACGAACGTCTTGGCGTCGTAGCGCTCGTTCTCCGGGCTCATCAAAGCGAGCTCCTGGCACAGCACGTCGGCGACGTGGTGCTCCTCGAACGATTCCAGGATCTCTGCCCGAAGCTCTGGCACGAGCTCGCTCACCCGCGGGTACATCACCTCGTTCTCGACGTAGGTGTGCACGGTCAGCGCTTCGAGGATCTTGTCGGTCAGGTTGGCCCGGGTCGCGTGTGCGTCCGGACCGGTGGCCTTGAAGGCCCGGAACAGTTTCCGGATCTCCTTGTGGTCTTCCTTCAACAGCACGATCGCGTCGGTGGACACCTCGTCACCCCTCATCGGACGTCTAGCTAGCGGATGATCCGCTCACGCAAGCACGGCGGACGGAACCCCCTTGTTGCCATCCTCGCGCGGCCATCTGCCTGACGCGACCCGGCTCCCTGCAGGAGCACCCCAGCTCTTTCGCCGGCCTGGAGATTCCGGTCGGCTTCGCTATCAAGGCCCCCCTGTTCGAGCGCTGGTAGGTCTACGAATCGGCTCTGGGTAGGCCCAGGGCGGCGGGATCCTCGCCAGGGGGCCAGGCGCCATCTCGTCGAATTTCGGACGTCCGGCCCGGATTCAACGACTCTGCAGGAGGAGGTCCCGGACGGCTTCCTCGACGGACCCCTGAATGGTTGCCGCGTTCACAGCCCGCGTCCTTGCGCGATGACCAGGCCGGCGGCCGCGCGGGTGATGCTGTCGGCGCCGATGCCGGCAGCGGCGAGGAGTTCGTCCGGGGTGCCGGATCCGGGCAGGTTACGGACGGCCAGGTGCGCGACGGTGGGGTTGCTGCCCACAGCCGCGAGCACGGACTGGACCCCCTCGCCCAGGCCGCCCTCTGGGTGGTGGTCCTCTGCCACGACGAAGGCGCCGGTCTCCCGTGCGGCCCGCAACAGCGTCTCGGCGTCCAGGGGTTTGACGCTGTACAGGTCGATGACGCGCGCGGTGATGCCCTGGCTGGCGAGTGCGTCGGCGGCCTTGAGGCATTCGTGGACGGTCACTCCCGCCCCGAGGAGGGTGACCTGGTCCCTCTCGCTGCTGCGCAGGGTCTTGGATCCGGCGATCGGGAACTGTTCACCAGGCGGATACAGGACGGGGTACGCGCCGCGGGTGGTGCGCAGGTACGAGACGCCGTCCAGGTCGGCCATGGCCATAGTGAGCGCGGCGGTGCTGGTCGCGTCGCTGGGGTACAGGACCGTGGAGCCGTGGACGGAGCGCATCATGGCCAGGTCTTCCAGGCCCATCTGCGATGGTCCGTCCTGGCCGATCTCCACCCCGCAGTGGGTGCCGCACAGCGCCATCGCGACATGGGAGACGGCCGCCATGCGGATGAAGTCATGCGCACGGGTCAGGAAGGCCGCGAAGGTGGTGGCGTAGGGGCGGTAGCCGCGCACGGCCATACCTACGGCGGTGGCGACCATCTGCTGCTCGGCGATGTAGGACTGGAAGAACCGGCCAGGGTAGGCCTGCCCGAACTCCTCGGTGTGGGTGGAGTTGCCGACCTCGGCGTCCAGCACGACGACGTCCGGGCGGGCGGCGCCCAGGGCGACCAGGGCCTGGCCGAACGCGGACCGGGTCGCGATGCTCTGCCCGGTCTCGAACCGCGGTCCCTGGACTGGACGGGGTGGTGCGCCGGCTGTCCGGATCGCGGTCCGGCGGCGGGCGGCTGTGGGCCGGACACGGTCAGATGCCGTGGGCCGCCGAGCTCTTGGATGGCGCGGTCGGCCATCTCGGCGGGCAGCGGTTTGCCGTGCCAGCCCTCGGCGTCCTCCACCTCACGTACGCCTCGGCCCTTGACTGTGCGGGCCAGAATGACGGTCGGGCCCTGTGCCTGTTGGGCGGCGGTCATGGCCTCGTCGACGGCGGCCAGGTCGTGGCCGTCCACGATGAGGGCGCGGCACCCGAAGGCCTCGACGCGGCCGGCGTATGCGTCCAGGTCCCAGCCGAGCTCGGTGGGTCCGCGCTGTCCCAGGCGGTTGACGTCCACGATCACGGTGAGGTTCGCGAGCCGGCCCGGGCAGCCGCGGTCCCCGACCGCCCCCTGCCGCCGCAGCCCGCCCCCGAGCCCGCCTCAGGGCCCGCCCCGGCGGGCGCGAGTGCCGGCTCAGGGGCGACCAACTGGACCGCGACAGCACAATCACGCCTGCTCCGGAGGCCGATCCACGGCACAAGGACCGTCGTGGCCCTGGCCGACGTCGAGGCTGTCGTCCTCGAACGGAAGGTCCTCGGCCGGGGCCCGCAGGACCGTGGTGCGCGGAGCCCGCTCCGCGACGTGCCGCTCCAGCCGGCGGACCATCGCCGGCTCGGGCTCGGTGACCGTCAGCGACTCGACGCCCTCGCCGTAGAGGGCGAGGTTGGCCCCGGTGCCGCCGCCGATCTCGAGCACCCGGCCGCCCGCCTCGGCGATCAGCCGGCGACGCAGATCGCTCAGGCCCTGCCGCTCGGCCTTGGCCATCATCCGGTCGTAGGTCACCGCGAACAGTGTGCTTCTGACACCCATGACTGCCTCGATTCACGGTCCGACGTTCTGCCTCGACGCTAGGCCCGCGCCGTGCCCGGCACATGGGGCGGATGCCCCATCTTCGGCGCCGTCGTTCACGGAGCCGTCCCCCGCTCTCAGAGCAGACCGTTCTGCAGCGCGAAGAGGCAGGCCGAGGCCCGGCTAGAGGTCCCGATCTTGGCGTAGATGTGCTCGATGTGGTTGCGCGCGCTCTTGGGCGAGACCACCAGCCGTACGGCGATCTCCTTGCTGGAGCAGCCACGAGCCAGCAACCGCAGCACATCGATCTCACGGGTGGCCAGGCCAGCGGGCCCGGCGCCGCGCCGCGGCCTGCGGTCGCCGCGGCCGCGAGGACCGCGGCGACCGCCTCTCCGTCCAGGCGTCCGGCGGCGACCTCGGCGTGCAGCTGCGCAGCGGCCTGCGCCGCCTGGAGCGCCACCCGGTGCGGGCGCGGCTCGATCAACGACTGGTACGCGTCCGCGACGCCCAGGATCCGGCCCGGCCAGGAGATCGCGCCGCCCGCGAGCCCGCGCGGGTAGCGGAGCCGTCCAGCCGCTCGCCGTACTGCACCGCGCTCGCCCCCAGGGGCGAGCGCCGGGGACAGCCGGAGCATCCGCTCCGTCAGATAAGGCTGCAGCCGCACTCGTTCCCACTCCCCGGGCCCGACGGTCCCGGCCTGTCCCAGATTGGAGACGCCAAGGGCGGCCCAGGCCGCGCCAAGCCGGCGCGTAGGCGGGCCTCGGTTAGGCAGCCCTCCGCGAATTCCGTGACGCCCCGGCGCAGCCGGGCCCGGTGCCGAGTGGACAGCCCGGCGTCGAGACGGGTCAGCATGTCCGTGATCTCGCCCAGGTAGCCCGATTGCGGGGCCAGGCTCTCGTTCTCCAACAGTGCGGTGAACGGACCGAGGAGTGGTTCGGGCCCCGACCCTGTGGGGCTCGAAAAGTCATCGCCATGGCTCAAGCCACGTACCGATACTGGTTGATGACTCCGCCGAGGATGCGCGTCCGCAGGAGCTTGCCCGGCTCACCTGCAGGCAGGTCCGGCTGCTGGTGCGCGGCTTCGGGTGGCCGTTGGTCTCGTGATCGGTGCGGTCGGTGGGCGTTGTAGTGGTCCTGGTACTCGGCGAGGACGCGTCGGGCGTGGGCCTCGTTCATGACCAGAACATGGTCGAGCACCTCGCGGCGGATCGTGCCGATGACGCGCTCGCAGTAGGCGTTCATCCGCGGCGCTCGGGGTGCGCTGAGCAGCACATCGATGTCTTCGGCCTCGAAGACGGCGTCGAAGGCCTCGGTGTACTTGCTGTCGCGATCGCGCAGCACGAATTGGGATCGACCCGACGCGGGTGTCGAGGTCGGCGGTGAGGCCAGGCCGCGCACGGGACCTCCCGGTTGGTGCGAGCGGTACGGCACTCGAACCTCACTCCCTCAGCCTAGGCCCCGGTTGCCGCCGCGGCACGTTGCCCGACGTCGCCCCCGGCGCGACGGGCGGCCCGAGCGACATACAGCGTTCTCGCGCGAAGGCATTCGCCCGGCGTGCCGCACCCCACCTGTTGCTATCTGCTGTCCAAGGGGGACCTCAACATGGAAGGAAGATCATCGATATGGCTGTCGTGATGACGATGCGCTGGGCCGGCGTCACACCCGAGCAGTACGACTCGGTGCGCGACATGGTCCGCTGGGAGCAGGACACGCCCGCTGGCGCGTTCCTCCACGTCGCCTCGTTCGAGGGCGGCGCGCTGCACGTGACCGACGTGTGGCAGTCGCAGGCAGACTTCGAGCGGTTCTTTGCCGACCGGCTCGCCGCCGCGGTCAAGGAGGCCGGCATCGAAGGGGAACCGGAGACCAGCTTCCGGCCCCTTCACCGCCGCTTCATCGCCCCAGGCGTAGCCGGCGCGGACAGCTGAGCCGACTGTTCGCCGAGCCAAACGGCGCGGTGGGGCGTCGGCCAGCGCGTTGGCCCTGGGGTTCATGGGACCGGACTGTGTCACGGGGCGCAAAGAGGTTGGTGCGGGGCCAGGTCTCATCTCCGCCGGTCGGCGGGGCAGATCCCACCGGCCAGTGGTACCCGCGGTCACCTGCCTCAGCGAGCATCACGTAGGACCTTGGCTCCATGAGCCGAGGTCGCCCCGGCCGTCGTGCTCGGCCGGGGCTTTCCACGCATGCGGGCCGAGCGCGGGGGCGGCCCGCATGCCCGAGAGGCCCGCCCAGACAGGAGAGCCGGGCGGGCCTCTTCGTTCCTCACTCACCACTGCCGCCAACCACTGAAATACGCAGCAAGCGCTCTCACAGGGCAGCGCCGTCCGAGCCTCGCGGACCATCCATTCGCACAGGGCTGATGGAGCCTCAACGGCGGCATCCAGGGACGAGCCACCGAATCGGCGACGCGCCCCGGCAGTTTGACACCGGATTCCCCGTCCCCCACGCCGCCACCGCGGACTGCTGCCGGATAGCCCTTGGCGGGCCGAACTAGGAAGTCGCACGGGCCAGAGATCGCGCCCCAGCTCGGGTCACTCGTCCGTCGTAGACCAGCGCGCGACGGGACCGGCTGCGTGCTCGACTGGGGCTCGTCCAATCCCACCCTGACACAGGAGAGCCACCATGGCGATCATCGCCGTCTTCGATGCGCCCGGCATGACCCAGGCCATGTACGAGCAGGGCACCAACCAAATCACCGGCGGGCACGGGGGCGTCAAGAAGGTGTCCGACTGGCCCGTCCCAGGCCTCATCTCTCACGCGGCCGCCCCCACGCCGAACGGCTGGCTCGTCGTGGACGTCTGGGAGTCAGAGGAAGCCTTCCGAAAGTTCGGCGAAGTCCTCATGCCCATGCTCAAGGAGGTCGGTGCACCGGAGGTCCAGCCGAAGATTTACCCGGCCTTTAACGTCGTGACATCCTGACCACACCCAGCGCCAGATCTTCTCACCCCGAGCAGTCCGTGTGACTGCCGGGCCTGGCCCTTCGCTCCTGCGGGCGGCGGCGATTCACGAGGACCAGAAAGCGTCCTCGGCTTCCTCGTCGCCCTGGAACTCGCGGAACTCCACGGCCCGCCCGGCAACGACACGCCAGACGTGGACCTCCGGGGAGGACCAGGACTGCCCGTGGCGCTCGGCTGACACGTTGCTGAGCACGACGACGCGTTCTCCGTCGGCGAGGATCTCGTCGGCCGGGACCTTGAGAGTTCCGCCGGAGAGCTCCATGCACAGGCCGAAGAACTTCAAGACCCCCTCGGGGCCGTGGTAGTCACCGGACAGCGGGCTGTGCCCCGGAACATGCCAGGTGATGTCGGGATCAAAGAGCTCAAGGACAGCGGGGATGTCGCCTTCGGCGAAGGCACGATACCCCTGTCCGATCAGTTCAGCATTCGCGTTCGTCATGGTGGATCCTTTGATTCGGTTCCCCCTGCGATTCCGGCGGGTTGAATCGCCTGCCGTGTGCAGCACTTGCTCGCACCAACCCCGGGCTTCTGCGCCAGCGGAATTTCGCGGTCGGCATCCCGGGCTACCCGAGACGGCACTCCGCAGATCGGCCCTTCTCAGCCTACGTGGCTGTCATGCGGCGAACATCCGGAGGCACCCTCCGAAGCATCCGACGCTTGCCGCGCTCGGCCCTGGCCACCAGCATGCTGAACAGGAACGCAGGGTCGGGCCGAAACAGCCAAGCTGCTCGTCCAAGGTCAGCCGGTCGCAATCGGTCCAGTGGGTCGGCGGCGTGCCGAGGATCGGGCGTCTGTTGGCTTCGCGGACAGGGTCGCCGCTGCTCGCGGCTGTCGGCCCTGGATTGGCCCTGAGAGCTTTCTCGTCGCCGTTGAACGCCGTCCCGACTTCGACGTACTGCTGGGAAAGACCCCAGATAGCTGGGGTTCCGGCTGCTGCGTCGCGTTCGCAGACTG
>NZ_BBPP01000041.1:27431-78406 GCF_000787835.1 Streptacidiphilus melanogenes | reverse complement strand
TCTGAGCGGTCTCGGCACCTGCCACTGCGGCGGTGACGTTCGCGCTCGGCGCGGCGGCCTCGGTGGCCTGCGGCTCGGAGGCGGCTGCCTCCCCGACCGGGGGGCCAGCCGGGCGGCTGGCGGCGCGGCGGCGGCGCGGAGCGGCCTTGGGGGCCGCTGCCTGCGTGTCGCTCTGGTCGCGCCGTTCGTTGGATTCGTTGTCGGTGATGTCGGGCATGCGGGCGGTTCTCCCGTCACGCCCCCGGGCGCCGCGCCGGTGAGGCGGGCGCCGCACGGGGGCTCGCGTATGTCGTCGTGGCACCCCCACGAGGCTCGCGGGCGTGCCGAAGTCTTCTGGTCGCACCCCTCGACCCGGCCCCGGATGGCTCCCAGGGCGCCGGTCGGGCGTCGGCGACGCCGCGTCGCCGACCGATCGCCGCTACGCGAACTGCGGCCCGGCCGCCTCGGAACTGTGGGTTCCAAGGGCCGCAGCCGCGTCGCGGTCGGACGCGAACGGGTCGGTCACCGCGCCGGACTCCTCGTCGAGCGGCCCCTGCGCCAGCCTGGTCACCCCAGCGGGGACCGGCAGCGCGAGGTCGGCCGTCGCACGAAGCCCGGTCAGGACGTCGTCGGGTCGGACGGCGGGTGTGGCGTGCCGAACAACCAGCCGCAGTATCGCACAGGCGCGGCCTGCAGGGATATCGGTCGTACTTTCCGGTAGGGCGGTGCCACCCGCGTCCACCTGCGCATCCACGACCTGCAGCGAGATCACCGCGCCGCGCGCGTCGAAGCTGCGCAGGCCGTTCTTGGTCTGCCGTTCCACGGTGACCTCGTCGGCGGCGAGGAACCCGGCGACGGCGGCACGGGCGACGTCCTGCTCGACGCCGTCCAGCTTCAGCTGCCAGACCGAGGCCTGGAGCCGCTCCATGAAGTCCTTGCCCTGCGCCTCGACGGCGTCGATCACGTCCAGGCCGGGCGGCAGCGACTCGTCGAGCTGCTTGCGCAGCAGCTCCGGGTCGCGATGCTCGGCGAGGGCCAGCTCCACGTACTCGGCCTCGCTCGCGGCGCCGGTGGGCGCGGCGTTCATGAAGCTGATCCTGGGGTGGGGGGTGAAGCCGGCGGAGTAGGCCATGGGGACGGCGGAGCGCCGCAGGGCGCGCTCGAGGGCCCGCTGGAAGTCGCGGTGGCTGGTGAAGCGGAGGCGCCCGCGCTTGGTGTAGCGGAGACGGATCCGCTGGACCACGGGTGCGGGCGGCGGACCATCGGGCGTGCGGCGTGCCAGTGCGCTCAGTCCTTCGGGAGTAGGGGCGGTTGTGCGCCTACAAGGGTACGCGGGCGCGTCAGGGGATGGATCCGGGCTCGGCGAGCCAGCGGGTGGGCAGGCCGGTGAGGCCGCCCAGGGTCTCCAGGTCCGTGTCGTAGTGGAGGAGCGTCAGGCCGTGGTGGGCGGCCGTGGCCGCCAGCAGCAGGCCGGCCGTGCCGACGAGGCGCAGGGCGCCCCGCCCCGCGTCCTCCGCGAGCCGCTCCTGGTAGTCGAGGGCCCGGCGCAGGGCCTTCTCGGGGATCGGCCACCAGGTGTAGAGGGCTTCGACGCCGGCGCGCATCCGGGTGAACTCCTCGCCGGAGCGGGCCGTGCGGAGCAGTTCCAGCCGGGTGACGTCACAGATGCCGACCTGGCCGGACGCGGTCTGCTCGCGCCAGTGCTCGATCACGTCGGGGCGCATCATGCGCCCGACGGCCGAGGTGTCGATCAGGAAGCCGCCTGCTCCGGCCAAACCCGCGCACCCCCCTGGCGTCCCTGACGCTGCATGGAGTCGTCGAAGGCCCCGCACTCGAACAGCTGGATCATCTGCTCCAGAGCCCGCTCACGCTTGGCCCGTGCCCCTATCTCCCGGAGTGCGGCATTGACCGTGTCCTTCTTGGTCTTGGTGCCGAGCACCTCGGCTGCGAACGCCAACGCCTCTTCGTCCAGGTCGATCAGGGTCTTGGCCATGCTATTCAGCATATTCGGCCGGAGGTACTGCAGAAACATTTCCTCTGGCCCGATAAGCACGCATCTTCGCACGACTTCCACATACGGCCATGCTGCACCAGCGACCAAGCCCGGCCGGAGAACGATCGTAGTAAAGCCAGCGGCAGGATTCGTCGGCGCACGCCTTCAGCCGCAGCCAGTCCTTTCCGGAAGCCGCGACGGCGGCTGCGACCTGCGCGAACAGCAGCTCTGTCGGTGGAAGTCCGGGGGCCGGGACGAGTTCCGCCTCCCCGTCGGGGCGGAGTGCGAGAACAAGCGGAGCGGTGGCGAGCTCGCCTTCGAATATCTCAATCAACTCCGAAGTCATATTCATGCCGCCATGCGCCATACATATAAGCCGCAGCAGCTCCCGGAAGGCACGGACCCGCTCGACCTCGACGCCTTCGCCCACGAACGCCTCCAGACCGTCCGCACCGCTCTCGACGTCGAGGGTGTTGACGAGGTCCTGGACGAACCGCAGCGGCTCCGGGGCGTCTCCCATGCTTGCGATGTTACCGATAGTGCGGCAGCATCCGGTAACGCCAGCAGTTACCTCTGGACCGCTTCTTGCGGTAACGCTCACGGGAGGCACGACATGATCGGCACACTGCGCGCCTACGCACTCGACTGTCCCGACCCCCTGGCCCTGGCCGCCTTCTACGCCGAGCTGGTCGGCGGCAAGGTCGTCGACGAGGGCGACGGCTGGGTGGAGCTGGTCGGCGACCACAGCACGAAGCTCGCCTTCCAGCTGGTCGAGACGGAGGCGTTCCGCGCCCCGGCCTGGCCGGGGCAGGACGTCCCGCAGCAGGCGCACATCGACATCGGCGTCACCGATCTCGACGCCGCGCAGGCGCAGGTGCTCGCGCTCGGCGCGACACTCCTCGAGGACTGGGCGGGCACCAAGTCCTGGCGGGTCTTCGCGGACCCGGCCGGCCACCCGTTCTGCCTCTGTGCCTGCTGAGGCCGGACGCGTTCCGAATTTCGCTACGGAAAGGGGCGTAATTGCCACGCGCCCCTTTCCGGACGACTCCTCAAGAAATAAGTGCCGTAGTTACCTTGCGGTAGCAATCAGCCGTGTGCCAGATTCTGCGCACCGGCCGGTGAACCCCAACCCTCACCTGGAGTTCACCCATGATTGGCTCCGCCAGAGGGATGCGACTCGGCGTCGCGTCCCTGACCCTTGTTCTCGCGTTCTTCAACGGAAGCGGCACCGCGCATGCGGCCGTCACCGGACCGACCGCCGTCGTCTCCATGGGCGACAGCTACATCTCCGGCGAGGCCGGACGCTGGCTCGGCAACAGCGACGACTACTCGGGAAGCCGTGACGGCACCGACCGCGCCTATGTGGGCGGCAGCTACCAACCCACCGTCGTCTACGGCCCGACCTACAACAGCGGCTGCGACCGCTCCGACACCGCCGAGGTGAACAGCGCGCCGGGCCTCGCCCAGTCCACCCGCGTCAACATCGCCTGCTCCGGCGCCACCACGGCCGACGTCCTGCGTGCGGCGGACGGCGGACAGTCCTTCAAGGGCGAGGCTCCGCAGGCCGACCAGCTGGCCCAGATCGCCGCGACCGACGACGTGCAGACGATCGTGCTCTCGATCGGCGGCAACGACCTCGGCTTCAGCGACGTGATCACCACCTGCGTCGAGGACTACGAGATCTGGTACAGCTACTGCAACCCCTCCGAGCAGCAGGCCATCGCCTCCGCACTCCCCGGCGCGATGGCGAACGTGGGGAAGACCATCGACTCCGTCAACGCGGCGATGGCCTCCGACGGCTACGCGCCCGGCAGCTACCGGATCATCCTCCAGTCCTACCCCTCCCCCATCCCCCGCAGCGGCGAGAACCGCTACTCCGAGAGCGGCTGGTCCCGCACCGACACCGGCGGCTGCCCGTTCTGGAACGGCGACTCCGACTGGGCGCGGGACACCCTGATCCCCGAGATCTCCTCGGCCCTGCGGGGCGTCGCCGACGCCAAGGGCGTCCAGTTCCTCGACCTCGAGAACGCCCTCCAGGGCCACGAGGTCTGCTCGACCCACGACCAGCTCGCGACCTCCTCCCAGCCGCCCTCCCCCGCGACCAGCGAATGGGCCCGCTTCCTCACCACCGGCGCCACCCAGGGCACCGAACAGGAGTCGTTCCACCCCAACGCCTACGGCCAGCAGGCCCTCGGCCACTGCCTCTCCCTCATCACCGCCCAACCCTCCGGCGACTGGTCCTGCACCGACACGCCCGGCCAGGGCCCGTCGGCGATGAGCCTCAGCCGACTGTCCTGACCCCACCCCCGAACAACGACGAGCGGCCCTGCCGGAAGGCAGGGCCGCTCGTGGTGTGACGCGGTGCGGGCGCTACTGGTTGACGACCGTCAGCGGAAGCAGCTTCTTGCCCGTCGGGCCGATCTGGATCTCGGTCTGCATCTGCGGACACACGCCGCAGTCGAAGCACGGCGTCCAGCGGCAGTCGTCGACCTCGACCTCCTCGAGCGCGTCCTGCCAGTCCTCCCAGAGCCAGTCCTTGTCGAGGCCGGAGTCGAGGTGGTCCCAGGGGAGGACCTCCTCGTACTGGCGCTCGCGGGTGGTGTACCAGGCGACGTCGACGCCGGCGCCGGCCAGGGCCTTGTCCGCGCAGCGCATCCAGCGGTCGTAGGAGAAGTGCTCACGCCAGCCGTCGAAGCGGCCGCCGTCCTCGTAGACGGCGCGGATGACCGCGCCGACGCGGCGGTCACCGCGGGAGAGGAGGCCCTCGATGATGCCCGGCTTGCCGTCGTGGTAGCGGTAGCCGATGTTGCGGCCGTACTTGCGGTCGCCGCGGATCGCGTCGCGCAGCTTGATCAGGCGTGCGTCGGTCTCCTCGACGCCCAGCTGCGGGGCCCACTGGAACGGCGTGTGCGGCTTGGGCACGAAGCCGCCGATGGAGACGGTGCAGCGGATGTCGTTGGTGCCGGTGACCTCGCGGCCCTTGGCGATGACGTTCTTCGCCATCTCGGCGATCTGCATGACGTCGTCGTCGGTCTCCGTCGGCAGACCGGCCATGAAGTAGAGCTTCACCTGGCGCCAGCCGTTGCCGTACGCGGTGGCGACCGTGCGGATGAGGTCCTCCTCGGACACCATCTTGTTGATCACCTTGCGCAGGCGCTCGCTGCCGCCCTCGGGCGCGAACGTGAGGCCCGAGCGGCGACCGTTGCGGGAGAGCTCGTTGGCGAGGTCGATGTTGAAGGCGTCCACGCGGGTCGACGGCAGGGACAGGCCCACCTTGTCGTCCTCGTAGCGGTCGGCCAGGCCCTTGGCGATGTCGCCGATCTCGGTGTGGTCGGCCGAGGAGAGCGAGAGCAGGCCGACCTCCTCGAAGCCGGTGGCCTTCAGGCCCGCCTCGACCATCTCGCCGATGCCGGTGATGGAGCGCTCGCGCACCGGGCGGGTGATCATGCCCGCCTGGCAGAAGCGGCAGCCGCGGGTGCAGCCGCGGAAGATCTCCACCGACATGCGCTCGTGGACCGTCTCCGCCAGCGGCACCAGCGGCTGCTTGGGGTAGGGCCACTCGTCGAGGTCCATGACGGTGTGCTTGGACACGCGCCACGGCACGCCGGGACGGTTGGGCACGACGCGGGCGATGCGGCCGTCCGGCAGGTACTCGACGTCGTAGAACCGCGGGATGTAGAAGCCGCCGGTACGCGCCAGGCGCAGCAGCACCTCGTCGCGGCCGCCGGGGCGGCCCTCGGCCTTCCAGGCGCGGATGATCTCCGTCATGTCGAGGACGGCCTGCTCGCCGTCGCCGACGACGGCCGCGTCGAGGAAGTCCGCGATCGGCTCCGGGTTGAACGCGGCGTGGCCGCCGGCGAGGACGATCGGGTCCTCGTCGGTGCGGTCGGCCGCGAGCATCGGGATGCCGGCGAGGTCGAGCGCGGTGAGCATGTTGGTGTAGCCGAGCTCGGTGGAGAAGCTCAGGCCGAACACGTCGAAGGCCTTCACCGGGCGGTGGGCGTCGACGGTGAACTGCGGGACGCGGTGCTCGCGCATCAGCGCCTCGAGGTCCGGCCAGACGCTGTAGGTGCGCTCGGCCAGGACCCCCTCGCGCTCGTTGAGCACCTCGTAAAGGATCATGACGCCCTGGTTGGGCAGGCCGACCTCGTACGCGTCGGGGTACATGAGGGCCCAGCGGACATCGCAGGCGTCCCAGTCCTTGACGGTCGAGTTGAGCTCGCCGCCGACGTACTGGATCGGCTTCTGGACGTGCGGGAGGAGGGCCTCCAGGCGCGGGAAGACCGACTCGACAGGCATGAGAGGCAAGGACTTTCGTGTGGACGCCGGGGTGACCCTCAAGGTTACCGCAGGGACTAAGGTAAGTGGTTTGACCCGAATGTCCCGTACAGCTCACTTCAGAGGTAGCGCACCGTGTCACCGATTCCCAAGGCGGAACTGCACCTGCACATCGAGGGCACACTCGAGCCCGAACTCGCCTTCGAGCTCGCGCACCGCAACGGGGTGGACCTGCCGTACGCGGACCCGGAGCAGCTGCGTGCCGCCTACGCCTTCACCGATCTGCAGTCCTTCCTGGACCTGTACTACCAGCTGATGGACGTGCTGCGGACCGAGGACGACTTCACCGCACTGGCCGAGGCCTACCTGGCCCGCGCTGAGGCGGCGGGGGTCCGGCACGCGGAGATCTTCTTCGACCCGCAGGCGCACACCTCGCGGGGCGTGGAGCTGGACGCGGTGGTCCGCGGCCTGCGGCGGGCCATGGACGCGGCGGCGGAGCGGCACGGCATCAGCACCAAGCTGATCATGTGCTTCCTGCGGGACCTCCCGCAGGAGTCGGCGCTGGCGACGTTCGAGGCCTGCCGGCCGTACTTCGGCGTGGCGATCGACGGCGTCGGCCTGGACTCGGCCGAGGTCGGTCACCCGGCGTCGAAGTTCGCTGACGTCTTCCGGCTGGCAAGGGAGGCCGGCCTGCGGCTGGTCGCCCACGCGGGCGAGGAGGGCGGCCCCGAGTACGTGCGCGAGGCGCTGGACGTGCTGCGGGTCGAGCGGATCGACCACGGGATCCGGGCGATCGAGGACCCGGAGTTGGTGGAGCGGCTGGTCCGGGAGCGGATCCCGCTGACCGTCTGCCCGTTCTCGAACGTCCGGCTGCGCTGCGTGGACACCCTCGCCGACCACCCGCTGCCCGCGATGCTCGCGGCGGGCCTGCTGGTGACCGTCAACTCCGACGACCCGGCGTACTTCGGCGGGTATGTGGACGAGAACTTCGCGGGGATCCGCGCGGCGCTGGGGTTGACGGACGACCAGCTGCGGCTGCTGGCGCGGAACTCCTTCGAGGCCTCCTTCCTGGAGGAGGACGAGGGTCGGCGCAAGAAGCTGCTGGCGGAGGTCGACGCGTACCGGTTCCCGGAGCGGGGCTGACCTCCCGCCCCGGGCGACGCCCGGGACGCGGCGAAGTCGTCGGTCCCTCATGGAAAGCGAACGTGGCCCATGCGACCGATTCTCGATCGCATGGGCCACGGGAGTTCCCAGGCCGAAGCCGTGCAGCTGCGGACTCGCTCCGTCGCCCTACCGGAGGGTTCCGCGCACGAGAGGCGTCAGCCCGCTATCGACCGTTGCATCTTGACCGACTGCAGCAACCCGATGCCGATCCAGATCGCGAACATCGACGACCCGCCGTAGCTGACGAACGGCAGCGGGATGCCGGCCACCGGCATGATGCCCAGCGTCATGCCGATGTTCTCGAAGCCCTGGAAGGCGAACCAGGTCACCACGCCCGCGGCCAGGATCGTGCTGTAGAGGTCCGTCGCCTCGCGGGCGATCCGGCATGCGCGCCAGAGGATGACTCCGAGCAGGCCGATGATGACCATGCCGCCGACGAAGCCGAGCTCCTCACCCGCGACGGTGAAGACGAAGTCCGTCTGCTGCTCGGGGACGAACTGTCCGGTGGTCTGCGTGCCGTGGAAGAGGCCCTTGCCCAGCAGGCCGCCGGAGCCGATGGCGATGCGGGCCTGCGCGGTGTTGTAGCCGACGCCGGCCGGGTCGAGCGTCGGGTCGGCGAAGGCCGCGAACCGGGCGATCTGGTACTGCTTCAGGATGTGCAGCTGGACCACGGCCGTGGCGCCCATCGCGCCGACCACGGTGAGGCCGGCGAGCCAGCGCCCGGAGGCCCCGGAGCTGAGCAGCAGGCCGAGGATGATGACGACCATGACCATGGTCGAGCCCAGGTCCGGCATCATCAGCACGATGCTTATCGGCACCGCCGCCAGGCCCAGCGCCTGGAGGATGGAGCGGGTGTTGGGCCGCTGCATCTCCCCCGCGTCGACGCGGGCGGACAGTATCGTCGCGCAGATCAGGATGATGGAGATCTTGCAGAACTCCGAGGGCTGCATGGAGAAGCCGCCGCCCAGGACGATCCACGAGTGCGCGCCGTTGACCGTCGAGCCGAGCGGGCTCAGCACGGCGAGGACGCCGAGGATCGACAGGCCGTAGATGAACGGCACGGCGGTGCGCAGCCGGTGGTGACCGAGCAGCACCACGCCCGTGCACAGACCGATCCCGATGGCGAGGTTCACCAGGTGCCGGACCAGGAAGTACTGCGGGTCGCCGTGGTTGATCTCGACCCGCGAGCGGGTCGCGGACCACACCAGCAGCGAGCCGATGCCGGAGAGCGCGAGCGCGGCCAGCACCAGGATCCAGTCCATCCGCCGGAACGGGGAGTCCCGCTCCAGCAGCCGTGCCATCCCGTCCCGACGCGGCTTGTACCGGGGGGTGGACCAGCTCGGACTCGTCAGGCCGCTCATGCGTCCCCCTCGCTTCGCTCGGCGGCCGCCTCGCGGGCAGCACACCTCCTCTTGGTGATGTCGCTTCGCTCGATCACGTGTCGGCCCTCCTCTCGGGCGCGAGGGCGACGATGTCGAACGCGGGCAGCACCGGGGCCTGGCGGTCCGGCGTGGAGGCCAGCGGCGGCAGCTGCACGGTGTAGTCGACCGGGCTGGTGACCGTGCCGTCCGCGTGGAAGTTGGGCAGCTGGTTCTCCGCCGGCGGGTGGATCGCCTTGCTCGGGTCGATCGAGTTGTTCGCCTGGATGCCGTAGAGCGCGTTGTAGATGTTGCGCACGGCCGGACCGGAGCCACCGGAACCCGTACCACCCTGGGAGATCGTCATCACGATCGCGTAGTCCTTGGTGTACGTGTCGAACCACGACGTGGTCTGCTTGCCGACGACCTCGGCGGTACCGGTCTTGGCGTGCAGCTGGATCTTGTCCTGCGGCCAGCCCTGGAACTTCCAGGCGGCGGTACCGCTGGTGACGACGTTGGCGGTGGCCTGGTCGATGTAGTTGATCATCTTCGGGGTGTCCGGCAGGCGGCCCTGGACGACCGGCTTGACCATCTGGACCGACTTGCCGCCGGGGCTGACGATCGCCTTGGCCAGCTCGGGCTGGTAGAGCGTGCCGCCGTTGGCCAGAGCCGAGTAGATCCGGGCCATCTGGATCGGGGTGACCAGCGTGTCACCCTGGCCGATCGCGTAGTTGACCTCGTCACCGGCTCGCAGCGTGGCGAAGTCCGCGCAGTCCTCGGTGGCGATGGCCTTGAGGTAGGCGTCGGTCTCCGTCTTGGCCTGCCGGCACCAGATGTCCTTCATGGCGTTGTAGTAGTCCACGTGCCACTGACGGTCCGGCACCCGGCCCTTGACCTCGCCCGGCAGGTCGACGCCGGTGAGGGCGCCGAGGCCGAACTGGTGGGCCGTCTTGTACAGCCAGTCCTTCGGGTTCTTCGGCTTGGTGCCGCCGTCCTTCATCCACTGCTGGTAGGCGATGTTGTAGAAGACGGTGTCGCAGGAGACCTCGAGGGCCTTCGACAGGTTGATGGCGCCGAAGTTCTCACCCTCGAAGTTCTTGAACACGCGGCCGCCGATGGTCATCGACGAGGTGCAGGGGAATGTCGAGTCGAAGCCGTAGCCGGCGTTGAGGGCGCCGGTGGTGCTGACCACCTTGAAGGTCGAACCCGGGGCGCTCTGGCCCTGGATCGCCCGGTTCAGCATCGGGTAGTCGGACGACGTGCTGTTCAGCGCCGCGTAGTCCTTCGCCGAGATGCCGCCGGACCAGATGTTCGGGTCGTAGGTCGGGGCGCTGGCCATGGCGATGATCGCGCCCGTGTGCACGTTCATGACGACGACGGCGCCCGAGTCGGCCTTGAAGTTCTCGTGGGTGACCGGGTCCCAGGTCTTGCGCAGGGTGACCATCGCCTGCTGGAGCTGCTGCTCGGAGATGGCCTGGATACGCGCGTCGAGGCTGGTCACCACCGAGTCGCCGGGGACCGCGGCGTCACCGCCGGCGGTGCCGATGACCCGGCCGAGGTTGTCGACCTCGAGGTTGCTGGTGCCGTTGGAGCCGCGCAGGTACTTGTCGTACTGGAACTCCAGTCCGGCCCGCCCGACCTGGTCGGAGGGCGACAGCGAGGACTTGCCGCTGGAGTCGGTCGCGGCGTTGATCTCGTCCTGGGTGACCGGGGAGAGATAACCCAGTATCTGCGCCGCGTTGGCCTTGTCGGGCGCCGGGTAGGTGCGCACGGCGGCCGGGGTGGCGGTGACGCCGGGGAAGTCCTCCTGGCGCTCCATGATCTGCATGGCCTGCTGGGTGGTGGCGGTCTGGGTCACCGGGATCGGCTGGTAGGGCGAGCCGTTCCAGCACGGCGCCGGTGTCTTGGCGTCGCAGAGCCGGACCTTGTCCTCCACCTGCTGCGGACTCATGCCGAGCACCTGCCCGAGCCGGGTCAGTACGGCCACGCCGCCGTCCTTCTGCCCTATCAACGAGGTGCGGGAGACGGAGACGACCAGCTTGGTGGTGTTGGTGGCCAGCGGCACGCCGTTGGCGTCGAGGATCTCACCGCGCACAGCCGGGACGACCACCGTGCGGATGTGGTTGGACGAGGCCTGCTGCTCGTAGGAGGCCCCGTTGCGGATCTGCAGGTACCAGAGCCGGCCGCCGAGCGTGCCGAGCAGGGAGAGGACCAGTACCTGGAGCACCAGCAGCCGGCCGGTGATCTTCCGGGTGCGGCCCGTCTCCGGGATGTTGCCCACGGGTTTCCCCTCCTGGCTTCCGCTGGGTCGAGTACAGCCGCTCGCGCGGCGTCAGTTCTTGAGGGACTTGCCGGCGAGGCGGCTGAGTTTGCCGCTCCGGCTCGGCTTGGTGGAGGCGCCGGAGCCCGGACCGAAGCCCGGAACGGTGCCGAGACCGGCCGTACCGCCGGTGCGGGTGCCCCGGTCGGCGAAGAAGGTGCCGCGGCGGTTCAGACCGATCCGGCGCGGCTTGGGCGCGGGCCCCTGCCCGGCGCCGCCGGCGGCCGGGTCGGTGACGGTGCGTCGGGCCAGCGCCATGACGCCGGGCACGACGAACGGCGCGAGCAGCACGTCGTAGATGAGAGACGAGACCAGCAGCCCGGTCAGCCCGACGTGCCGAGCGGCGGTGTCGCCGACCAGCGCGCCGACGCCGGCGTAGAGCAGCGTGGAGCCGACGGCTGCGCCGGCGACGACCATCAGCGGCGTCAGCACCGAACGCAGGTGCCCCGTCTCCGGCTTGAGCAGGCCGGCCACATAGCCGACGACGCACAGCACCAGCGCGTACCGGCCGACCGCGTGGTCGGACGGCGGCGCGAGGTCGATGAAGAGGCCGCCGAAGAAGCCGATCAGGCACCCGGTGACGTGCCCGTAGACCAGCGCGAGGCCGATCACGACGAGCAGCAGCAGGTCCGGGACCGCGCCGGGCAGGCCGAGCCGGGCCAGGATGCTGACCTGGACCACCATCGCGCCCACGATGAGCCCCGCGGAGAGCAGGAAGCGCTGGATCATGCCGTCACCTCTTCTTCGTCGCGGCGCCGGACGGCGTGGCGGACGCCGAGGCCGAGGGGCTGGGCATGCTCGACGGTGCGGGGGCGGGCGCGGCGGGCTTGGGCGGCAGCACCGCGAAGCGCGGGTCCGTCGCCGGCGGCTGCACCACGACGCCGACCAGGTCCAGCTTGGTGAAGCTGACGAAGGGCTGGACCAGCACCGTCTTGGTCAGCTCGCCGGGGGTGTTGACGATCTGGGTGATCGTGCCGAACGGGACGCCCGGCACGAACGGCTTGTCGCTCTCCGAGCCGAAGGTGACCAGCCGGTCCCCGACCTTCGCGTTGGCGTGCCCGTTGAGCAGCTCCACCCGCATGGGGGCGTCGCCCTCGCCGGTGCCGAAGCCGACCTCGCCGCTGGTCTCCAGCCGGGCGCCGACGGTGAACCGCGGGTCGACCGCGAGCAGCACGGTGGAGGTGGTCGGGGCGACGGTGGTGACCCGCCCGACCAGACCGTCGCCGTTGATGACGGTCATGTCGCGCTGGATGCCGTCGTTGCTGCCGATGTCGATGGTGACGGTCCAGGAGAAGTTCTGGCTGGACCCTATGGCCACCACCTGCGCCACCTTGATGGTGTACTGACCGGCCCCCGCGAGACCGAGCAGCTTGCTCAGCTGGCCGTCGCGGGACTTCACCAGGTCGTTGGAGGACAGCTGCTGACGCAGCAGCTCGTTCTGCTGCTCCAGCGCCCGGATCCGGTCGGCCTGGCTGCCGGAGTCCCGCAGCGAGTGCAGACCGTCCGCGACCGGGCTGACCACCCGCGAGACCCCGCTCTCCACCGGCCCGAAGAGCGAGGCGGCGGCGGAGCGCGGGCCGTTCAGCGGCGAGTCGTCACCCCCGTGGATGTCCACGGTGATCAACGCGAACGCGACCGCCACCAGCAGGATCAGCAGGAGTCGGCTCTCTCGTGTGTCCCTCACGATTCTCGGCGGAGCCCTTCAAGTCGTACCGCGGGATTATCAACGACAGAACATGAGCGGATTGGCTGTGCTGGGGGATCAGCGGCGCGGCTGGGCGTCGAGGACCTGCTGGAGCGCCTCGAACTCCTCGACGCACTTGCCGGAGCCGAGCGCCACGGAGTCCAGCGGGTTCTCGGCGATGTGCACCGGCATGCCCGTCTCGCGGCGCAGCCGCTCGTCGAGGCTGCGCAGCAGCGCGCCGCCACCCGTGAGAACGATGCCGCGGTCCATGATGTCACCGGCGAGTTCCGGCGGGCACTGGTCCAGCGTGGTCTTGACGGCGTCGATGATGGTGTTGACCGGCTCCTCGATCGCCTCGCGCACCTCGGCGGCGGAGATGACGACCGTCTTGGGGAGCCCGCTGACCAGGTCGCGGCCGCGGATCTCGCTGTGCTCCTCGTTGTCCCCCTCGACGGGGTAGGCGGAGCCGATGGTCATCTTGATCTGCTCGGCGGAGCGCTCACCGAGGAGGAGCGAGTACTCCTTCTTGATGTGCTGGATGATCGCGTTGTCCAACTCGTCGCCGGCCACCCGGATGGACTGCGCGGTGACGATGCCGCCGAGGGAGATGACGGCCACCTCGGTGGTGCCGCCGCCGATGTCGACGACCATGTTGCCGGTGGCCTCGTGGACCGGCAGGCCCGCGCCGATCGCCGCCGCCATCGGCTCCTCGATGATGTGCACCTGGCGCGCGCCGGCCTGCGCCGACGCCTCGATCACGGCACGGCGCTCGACGCCGGTGATGCCGCTGGGCACGCAGACCACGACGCGCGGCCGGGCCAGGTAACGACGGCGGTGGATCTTCAGGATGAAGTAGCGGAGCATCCGCTCGGTGATCTCGAAGTCGGCGATGACGCCGTCCTTCAGCGGGCGGATGGCCACGATGTTGCCGGGCGTGCGCCCGATCATCTTCTTGGCCTCGGCGCCGACCGCGAGAATTCCGCCGGTGTTCGTGTTGACGGCCACCACTGACGGTTCGTTGAGGACGATCCCTCGGCCCCTGACGTACACCAGCGTGTTGGCTGTACCGAGGTCCACAGCCATGTCACGGCCGATGAACGACATGTTGTTCGCCATGGGGTGGGGGCCTTCCCGGGCTCGCGGTTTGGGGGGCGACGGCAGCGGAATGCGGGCGTTACGCCGACTCACTGGCCGTCAGTTGCTGACCATGAACGACCATGAACGAGGCTGCCGTCGGGCAGTCACCATGGTAGCGACGGGATCTTTATCGCCATTGTCCGTGCAGACGATCGGATATCCCGCCATTGGGACGCCGTGTGTCGGCGTTCGGTTCTCCACGGTCCGGGTACGGACCGTGGAAATTCCGTGAGAAAGGTGTGCGCCGGGTGCGTCAGGCGTGACCGGGGAAGAAAATCTTGATCTCGCGCGCCGCGGACTCCTCGGAGTCGGAGGCGTGGATCAGGTTCTCCCGGGTGATCGTGGCGAAATCGCCACGAATGGTGCCGGGGCCGGCCTCGAGCGGGTTGGTCTTGCCGGCGAGGAGACGGATCCCCTCGATGACGCTCTCACCCTCGACGATCATGGCAACGGAGGGACCGGAGGACATGAAGCCCATCAGCGGCTCGTAGAACGGCTTGCCCACGTGCTCGGCGTAGTGCTGCTCCAGCGTCGCGCTGTCCAGGGTGCGCAGCTCCATGGCCGCGATGCGCCAGTTCGCCTTGCGCTCGATGCGGGAGACGATCTCGCCGATCAGGCCCCGGGCCACGGCGTCGGGCTTGAGCAGGATCAGCGTGCGCTGGGACGTCGAGGACATGGGACGGCTCCCGGAGTTTCGTGATGTGATGATCGACACGAGACTACCGGAGTGGTGTCTCATCCTTTGCAGCGGGAGCCCTATTGGATTCACCCGCCGGGGGGCTGTGCTACGCCTGTGCGGCGGCGGCAGGTTCCGCTGCCCGGGCCGCCTTGATGACGTCGATCTTCCGGCCGTAGTGGACGGACGCCCACCACAGACCGGCGAAGATCACGCCGAGGCCGTACATCATGCCGACGATCGCGCCACTGGCGATGAGCGCGATCTGCAGCGCCCACCCGATGGTGACGGCACCGCGGCGGTTCAGCACCCCGCACAGGAGCACGCACAGCACCATCGCCGCACCCGACACCGACCACAGCGTCGCCGACGAGACATGCGAGAGCCGCATCGCGACGAGCGCGGCGAAGCCGATGACCATCGCTTCGCTGATCAGTGTGGAGGAGCAGAGGGTACGCACGAGAGCAAGCTTAAGGGGCACGGGTCGCACGGCTTCCCGCGCCCCCCTGTCGGCTCAGAGTGTCCGCTCAGCGCTTGCCCAGCAGGCTGCGTCCTGTTTCCTGCCCAGCAGGCTGCGTCCTATTTCCTGCCCAGCAGGATCCGCGCCTCGCCGATGGTGATGATGGAGCCCGTGACCAGCACGCCCGCGCCGCCGAGGTCGCCCTCCTCCTCGGCGAGGGTGACCGCGGCGTCGATCGCGTCGTCGAGGCGGGGTTCGACGTGGACGCGGTCCGCGCCGAAGACCTCGACCGCGAGTTCGGCCAGCCGGTCGACGTCCAGCGCACGCTGCGTGCTGTTCTGGGTGACCACGATCTCCGCGAGGACCGGCTCCAGGGCCTCGAGGACGCCGAGGACGTCCTTGTCGCCGCTCGGCGAGAAGACGCCGACCAGGCGGGTGAAGCCGAAGGACTCGCCGATCGCCTCCGCGGTCACCTGCGCCCCGCCCGGGTTGTGGGCGGCGTCCAGGACGATGGTCGGGCTGCGCCGGACGACCTCCAGCCGGCCCGGCGAGCTGACGCCGGCGAACGCCGCGCGGACCTTGTCGATATCCAGCGGCTCCTGGTGCGCGGCGCCGACGCCGAAGAAGCCCTCGACCGCGGCCAGCGCGAGCGACGCGTTCTGCGCCTGGTGGGCGCCGTGCAGCGGGATGAAGATGTCCTCGTACTCGTGGCCGCCGATCCCCCGCAGGGTGATCATCTGGCCGCCGACGGCGAGGTCGCGCCGCAGCACGCCGAACTCCAGGCCCTCGCGGGCGACCGTCGCGTCGATCTCGACCGCGCGGCGCAGGATCACCTCGGCGGCGTCCAGCGGCTGCTGGGAGACGACGGCGAGCCCGCCCTTCTTGATGATCCCGGACTTCTCCCCCGCGATCGCGGCGTGCGTGTCGCCGAGGCGGTCCATGTGGTCCAGCGAGATCGGGGTGATCACGGAGACGACCGCGTCGATGACGTTGGTCGCGTCCCAGGTGCCCCCTATCCCGACCTCCACGACCGCGACGTCGACGGGCGCGTCGGCGAAGCAGGCGTACGCCATCGAGGTGACCACCTCGAAGAAGGACATGGGGACCGGCTGCTGGGCGTCGACCATGGCGACGTACGGCTTGATGTCCTCGTACGTCTGCACGAACAGCTCGGGGCTGATCGGCTCCCCGTCGAGGCTGATGCGCTCGGTGATCGACTCGACGTGCGGGCTGGTGTAGCGGCCGGTGCGCAGCTCGAAGGTGCGCAGCAGCTGCTCGATCATGCGAGCCGTACTGGTCTTGCCGTTGGTGCCGGTGATGTGGATGGAGGGATAGGACCGCTGGGGCTGGCCCAGGATGTCCATCAGCGCCCTGATCCGCTCCAGAGAGGGATCGATCTTCGTCTCCGGCCACTTGGCGGCCAGTTCCGCGGCTACCGCGGTCAGCTCAGTGTCGCTCACGGCGCAAGTGTACGGATGTTGCGAGCCGGCGCTCCCGCAGGTAGTTGCACGATTCAGGGGCGCGGGGCTCTGCTGATCCGGTGCTCCGCCGCGCGGGCGCGAGAAGGGATGCCTACGCTCCCGCAGCACCCGGCAAACGCCAAGGGGCGCCGGGAACTCCGCGACAAGCCACCGAGGTGGTGTGTCGCTGAGCGAGCAGGGCCATCCCGACTGGGTGGTTTGCTCGCGCAGTTCCCCGCGCCCCTGGGCAGGTGCAACTAGCCCTTCGGGAGGGCCTCCAGCTGGGCGGTCAGGCGCTCGATGTCCTCGGTCGCCTTGGCGAGGCGGCCGCGGATCTTGTCGACCGCGGCCGGGGCGGCCTTGGCCACGAACGCCTCGTTGCCGAGCTTGGCCTCGGCCTGCGCCAGCTCCTTCTCCGCCGCCGCCAGGTCCTTGCTCAGGCGCTTGCGCTCCGCCTCGACGTCGATCGCGCCGGAGAGGTCCAGGGCGACCGTCGCGCCCGCGATCGGGAGGGTGGCCGTCGCGTGGAAGCCCTCCTCCGCCGGGGTGAGGCGGGCCAGGGACCGGAGCGCGCCCTCGTGGGCGCCCAGCGACGTGCCCTCCAGGGAGAGCTGCGCCGCGACCTTCTGACCGGGCTTGAGGCCCTGGTCGCTGCGGAAGCGGCGGACCTCGGTGATGACCTGCTGCAGCAGCTCGATCTCCCGCTCCGCCGCGGCGTCACGGAAGCCGCTGTCGGCGGGCCACTCGGCGATGACGACGGACTCGCCGCCCGTCAGCGTGGTCCACAGGGTCTCCGTCACGAACGGCGTGATCGGGTGCAGCAGACGCAGCGTCACGTCGAGGACCTCGCCGAGGACCCGTCGGGTGACGTCCGCGGCGGGGCCGCCCTCGGCCAGCGTGGACTTGGTCAGCTCGACGTACCAGTCGAAGACCTCGTCCCAGGCGAAGTGGAACAGGGCGTCCGTCAGCTTGGCGAACTGGTAGTCGTCGTAGAGGGCGTCCACCTCCGCGACGGTGCTGTTGAGCCGGGACAGGATCCAGCGGTCCGCCGCGCTCAGCTGCTCCGCGGCGGGCAGCGGGCCCTCCACCGTCGCGCCGTTCATCAGCGCGAAGCGGGTCGCATTCCAGATCTTGTTGCAGAAGTTGCGCGAGCCCTGGACCCAGTCCTCGCCGATCGGCACGTCCGTGCCGGGGTTGGCGCCGCGGGCGAGCGTGAAGCGGAGCGCGTCCGCGCCGTAGGCGTCCATCCAGTCCAGCGGGTTGACCGCGTTGCCGAAGGACTTCGACATCTTCTTGCCGAACTGGTCGCGGACCATGCCGTGCAGGGCGATGGTGTGGAACGGCGGGGTGCCGTCCATCGCGTACAGGCCGAACATCATCATCCGGGCGACCCAGAAGAAGAGGATGTCGTAGCCGGTGACCAGCACGGACGTCGGGAAGAACTTCTCCAGCGACGGGGTCTGCTCGGGCCAGCCCAGCGTGGAGAAGGGCCACAGGCCGGAGGAGAACCAGGTGTCGAGGACGTCGGTGTCCTGGTGCCAGCCCTCGCCCGTCGGCGGCTCCTCGTCGGGGCCGACGCAGACGATCTCGCCGTTCGGGCCGTACCAGACCGGGATCCGGTGGCCCCACCACAGCTGGCGCGAGATGCACCAGTCGCGCAGGTTGTCGACCCAGGCGAAGTAGCGGGGCTCCATCTCCTCGGGGTGGATCTTGACGCTGCCGTCGCGGACGGCGTCGCCGGCCGCCTTGGCCAGCGGGGCGACCTTGACCCACCACTGCATGGACAGCCGCGGCTCGATGGTGGTCTTGCAGCGCGAGCAGTGACCGACGCTGTGGACGTACGGGCGCTTCTCGGCGACGATCCGGCCGTCGGCGCGCAGCGCGGCGACGATCGCCGAGCGGGCCTCGAAGCGGTCCAGGCCGAGGAACGGGCCGTGCGCGGTGATGACGCCGTGCTCGTCCAGGACGGTGACGGCCGGCAGGTCGTGCCGCTGGCCGATCTCGAAGTCGTTGGGGTCGTGAGCGGGCGTCACCTTGACGGCGCCGGTGCCGAACTCCGGGTCGACGTGCGCGTCGGCGACGATCGGGATCCGACGGCCCGTCAGCGGCAGCTCGATCTCGGTGCCGACCATGTGCCTGTAGCGCTCGTCGTCCGGGTGGACGGCGACCGCGGTGTCGCCCAGCATCGTCTCGGCACGCGTGGTCGCGACGACGATGGAGTTCTCGCCCTCGCCGTAGCGGATCGAGACCAGCTCGCCCTCGTCGTCCTGGTACTCGACCTCGATGTCGGAGATCGCGGTGAGACAGCGCGGGCACCAGTTGATGATGCGCTCGGCGCGGTAGATCAGCTCGTCGTCGTAGAGGCGCTTGAAGATGGTCTGGACGGCCTGGGACAGGCCCTCGTCCATGGTGAAGCGCTCACGCGACCAGTCCACACCGTCGCCCAGGCGGCGCATCTGACCGCTGATCTGGCCGCCGGACTCGGCCTTCCACTGCCAGACGCGCTCGACGAAGGCCTCGCGGCCCAGGTCGTGGCGGGACTTGCCCTCCTTGGCGAGCTCCCGCTCGACGACGTTCTGCGTCGCGATGCCGGCGTGGTCCATGCCGGGCTGCCACAGGACCTCGTAGCCCTGCATACGCTTGCGGCGCGTCAGCGAGTCGATGATGGTGTGCTCGAAGGCGTGGCCCAGGTGCAGCGAGCCGGTGACGTTCGGCGGCGGGATGACGATGGTGTACGGCGGCTTCTCGCTCTTGTCGTCCGCCGCGAAGTAACCGCGCTCCACCCAGCGCTCGTACAGCGGCCCCTCTACCTCAGCCGGCGTGTACTGCGTCGGCAATGTCTCGAGGGCGCTGTCGACCCCGGCGTCGGCGGGGTGCTGGTTCATTTCGGTCACGACGGCAAGTTTAGAGGGCGGGTGTCCATGGTCACGAACGCATTCGCTCCGTGAACAACGGCCCCGCACGGTCCGGGACGATAAGGCGATGGACAGGGACCGGCCACGCTGGTCTGATAATCGACCATGTCGACCAATCCGCCTCCGGGCGGCTATCCCCAGCCCGAGTATCCGCAGGGCTACCCGGCGCCGGGCTCCCAGCCGCCGTACCAGCAGTCCCCCTACCAGCAGCCGGGTTACGAGCAGCAGGGTTCCGAGCAGCAGGGATACCAGCAGGCGTACCCGCCGCCGGGATACGACCAGGGCGCCGCCGCCTGGGGCTACTCCCCCGTACCGCCCAAGCGGTCGCACACGCTGCGCAACGTGCTGCTGATTCTGGCCGCCGTGGTGCTGGTCGGCGGTGGCGTGGTCGTGTACCTGGCCATGGACGTGGCCAAGTCCGTCGGGGCGAACAAGCTGGTCCCGCCGGCCTCGTTCCAGTCCTACGCACGCCAGGACGCCAACCCCAACCTCGCCGCCGTGCAGAGCAGCGCGCAGACCCTGGCCACCACGGCCCACCTGACGCCCACCGTCGCGATCTACGGAAGCTCCGCGACGAGCAGCAGCCCGTCCTTCCTCTTCATGGGCGGCTACGGCAGCACGCTCGGCGCCCAGTTCGGGATCAGCGACTTCTGGAAGGGCATGGGCGGCGACCAGGGCGTGTCGGTCAGCGACCAGACGAACGAGGCGGCCGGACCCCAGGGCGGCAGCATGCAGTGCGCCCAGGTCCACCTGGACTCGCTCGGCAAGAACCTGCCCGTCTGCGTCTGGGCCGACAACAGCGGCTTCGGCTCGATCATGGACTACTCCCGTGCCGGCTCCTCGGACCTGAGCGGCACCGCCGCCATGACTCTGGCCTTCCGGCAGGTCGCCGAGGTCAAGAAGTAACCGCACCGACGCCACCGTACGCGCGCCCCGTTCGTGCCCCGTCGCCCGCACCGGTCACACTTGTGTACCGACAGGTAGGCAACGGGGCACGAGAGTCAGAAGGAGCGAACGGTGAGCGAGGACCCGGGCGCCATGCGGCGGGCGCGGATCGAGGCGCTGCGCGCCCAGGAGCAGGCCAAGGCACGCAAGCGCAGGACGCTGGGCATCGGCGCGGCGGTGCTGGTGCTGCTGCTGGTCGTGGGCGGCATCCTGTGGGCGACGCTGGGCGGCTCGTCCAAGTCGTCGAGCACGGCGGCCTCCAGCACGGCCTTCTGCGGGAACGTCGTCTCGGGCAGCCCGACCACCAAGCAGTGGTCGCAGCCGCCCGCCATGAGCATCGACACCAAGGCGAACTACACCGCCACGCTGAAGACATCCTGCGGCGACGTCGGCCTGAAGCTGGACGCCGCGCACGCGCCGAAGACGGTGAACAGCTTCGTCTTCCTGGCCCAGCAGGGCTTCTTCGACCACACCCACTGCCACCGGCTCACCACCGCCGGCATCTACGTGCTGCAGTGCGGTGACCCGACGGCCACCGGCACCGGCGGCCCGGGCTACAAGTTCGCCGACGAGAACCTGAACGACGCGGCGATCCAGGGCGGCACCTACCCTGCCGGGACCCTGGCGATGGCCAACTCCGGCCCCAACACCAACGGTTCGCAGTTCTTCCTGGTCTACAAGGACAGCCAGCTGTCGCCGAACTACACGCCGTTCGGCACCATCACCTCGGGCCTGGACATCCTGAACCACATCGCCCAGGACGGGAGTGACAACTCCAACGGCCAGGGCGACGGCAAGCCGAACGACACCGTCGTGATCAACTCGGTGCCGGTGACCAAGCAGTGACGCAAAAGGGGTCCGGGGCGAAGCCCCGGACCCCTTTCGGTTCGTTCCTTACGCGCTCTTCTCGCGGCGCTCGCGCTGGGCGCGCAGGTCGCGCGGGACCAGCGTCGGGTTCACGTGCTTGAGGACCACGTCCTCGTCGACGACCACGCGGGCGACGTCCTTGCGCGAGGGGACCTCGTACATCACGGACATCAGCACCTCCTCCATGATCGCGCGCAGACCGCGGGCGCCGGTGGAGCGCTTGATCGCCTGGTCGGCGATGGCCTCCAGCGCCTCGGTGGTGAACTCCAGCTCCACGCCGTCCAGCTCGAAGAGCCGCCGGTACTGCTTGACCAGCGCGTTCTTCGGCTCGGTGAGGATCTGCAGCAGCGCGTCCCGGTCCAGGTTGTGCACCGAGGTGATCACCGGCAGACGGCCGATGAACTCGGGGATCATGCCGAACTTGACCAGGTCCTCCGGCATGACCTCACGGAACATGTCGCTGGAGTCGATCTCGTGCTTGGAGCGGATCGGGGCGCCGAAGCCGATGCCCTTCTTGCCCGCGCGGCCCTCGATGATGCGCTCCAGACCGGAGAAGGCGCCACCCACGATGAACAGCACGTTCGTGGTGTCGATCTGGATGAACTCCTGGTGCGGGTGCTTGCGCCCGCCCTGCGGCGGCACCGAGGCCGTCGTCCCCTCGAGGATCTTCAGCAGCGCCTGCTGCACACCCTCGCCGGAGACGTCACGCGTGATCGACGGGTTCTCGCTCTTGCGGGCGACCTTGTCGATCTCGTCGATGTAGATGATCCCGGTCTCGGCCTTCTTGACGTCGTAGTCGGCCGCCTGGATCAGCTTGAGCAGGATGTTCTCGACGTCCTCGCCGACGTAGCCGGCCTCCGTCAGCGCCGTGGCGTCCGCGATCGCGAACGGCACGTTCAGCATCCGGGCCAGGGTCTGCGCCAGCAGCGTCTTGCCGGAGCCGGTGGGGCCCAGCAGCAGGATGTTGGACTTGGCCAGCTCGATGCCGTCGTCGCGGCCGTGCTTGCCGTTCTCGCCCGCCTGCACGCGCTTGTAGTGGTTGTAGACGGCGACGGAGAGGGCCTTCTTGGCGACCTCCTGGCCGACGACGTAACCGTCGAGGAACTCGTAGATCTCGCGGGGCTTCGGCAACTCCTCGAAGCGCACCTCCGAGGTCTCCGCGAGCTCTTCCTCGATGATTTCGTTGCACAGGTCGATGCACTCGTCGCAGATGTACACGCCTGGCCCGGCAATGAGCTTCTTCACCTGCTTCTGGCTCTTGCCACAGAACGAGCACTTGAGCAGGTCGCCACCGTCACCGATGCGTGCCACGAGGTGCTTCCCCTTCGCCAAAGGCTCCTCAAGGGGCGGAGCCTGGTGCTTGGTATCCGACGGTACTCCGTCAGGAGCCGCGATTCGCCGTGTTCGACGGCTTCCCACTTCCGCCCTGGGCGAATAAACGAATCGGCCGGATCAGGATGTCGGTACTGACGATGGTGCCAGGCGTCGCCCCGGGCTCCAAGAGCGGGGGGCGGTCTGGCTGCGTGGTGCTGGTCTCAGCCGGCGTTCGGCCGGGCCGGACGAGTCCGGGCGCGGTCACGGACCGCGCCCGGAGCATCACTCGACGCGCAGGGCGGTCGGGATCAGACCGCCTCGGTCTTGCGGGTGGAGATGATCTGGTCGATGAAGCCGTACTGCAGGGACTCCTCGGCGGTGAGGATCTTGTCGCGCTCGATGTCCTCGGAGATCTCCTGCTGGCTCTTGTTCGAGTGCTTGGAGAGCAGCACCTCCAGCAGCTCGCGCATGCGCTGGATCTCGGCGGCCTGGATCTCCAGGTCGGAGACCTGGCCGCGGCCGGTCTCGGTGTACGGCTGGTGGATCAGCACGCGGGCGTTGGGCAGCGCCATGCGCTTGCCCGGCGTGCCTGCCGCCAGCAGCACGGCCGCTGCGGAGGCCGCCTGGCCCATGCAGACCGTCTGGATGTCGGGCTTGACGTACTGCATGGTGTCGTAGATCGCCGTCAGCGCGGTGAACGAGCCGCCGGGCGAGTTGATGTACATGGAGATGTCCCGGTCCGGGTCCATCGACTCCAGGCACAGCAGCTGGGCCATGATGTCGTTGGCCGAGGCGTCGTCGACCTGGGTGCCCAGGAAGATGACGCGCTCCTCGAAGAGCTTGGCGTAGGGGTTGTACTCGCGGTAACCCTGCGAGGTGCGCTCGACGAAGCTGGGCAGGATGTACCGGCCCTCGGCGATCATGTTGTCGACGCGCGACTGCGCGGCGGACAGGCTGGGGATGTTCATCGGGTTCTTCCGTCCTCCGGGACGATGGTCGACTGGGTGGCGACTGGTGGTGGTGCCGGGGCTGCCGAGGGCTCAGGCGCCCGTGCCGCCGCCACCGGGGACGTCCGAGGCACTGTGCATGATCTGGTCGATCAGGCCGTACTCCTTGGCCTCGACCGGGGTGAACCAACGGTCGCGGTCGGAGTCCTTGGTGATCTGGTCCACCGTCTGACCGCTGTGCTCGGCGATGAGTTCGGCCATCCGGTGCTTCATCCGGACCAGCTGCTGGGCCTGGATGCGGATGTCGGTCGCCGAGCCGCCGAGACCGGCCGAGGGCTGGTGCATCAGGATCTCGGCGTTCGGCAGCGCGAAGCGCTTGCCCTTGGCGCCGGCCGTCAGGAGGAACTGGCCCATCGAGGCGGCCATGCCCATCGCGATGGTGACCACGTCGTTCTTGATGTACTGCATGGTGTCGTAGATCGCCATGCCGGCCGTCACCGAGCCGCCCGGGGAGTTGATGTAAAGGAAGATGTCCTTTTCCGGGTCCGCGGCCAGCAGCAGCAGCTGCGCGGTGATCTTGTTGGCGATGTCGTCGTCGACCTGCTGGCCGAGGAAGATGATGCGCTCGTTGAGCAGACGGTTGTAGACCTGGTCTCCCAGACCGCCACCGCCGATGTCACCGGCGGCACGCGGGGTCACAAGCCCGGGCATGGAGATCTGCGGAATCGTCACGTATCCACCTGCTCGTTGTTGACACGACGGCTGGTCGTCGAGGGCCGCCGTCACAGCGTTTCCACCGACCCTAACGCGCAGTGCTGGTCCGGCCATCCCTCAAAACCGACCTGTTCGCTTTGAGCGTCACGTGTCGTGCTCTGCGCGAACAGGGGAACACCGGAACGGCGCAGGGCCCGGACCGCGTGACGCGGTCCGGGCCCTGCTGTTTCAGACTGCTGAGGCTCAGGCCTCCTCGGTCTCCTCGGCCGCAGCCTCGACCTCGACGGTCGGGGCGGCCTCGGACACCTCGGCGTCCTCGTCCTCGTCGTCCGCGAAGTCGACCGGGTTGCCCTCGGTGTCGACGACCTTGGCGGCCTCGACGACGGACGCCAGGGCCTTTCCGCGGACGACCTCACCGACGAGCAGCGGCACCTGGCCACCCTGGACGACCTGCTGGGCGAACTGGTCCGGCGTCATGCCGGAGCCGGCGGCACGGCGCAGCAGGTGCTCGGTGAGCTCCTCCTGGCTGACACCGAGCTCCTCCTTGGCCGCGATGGCGTCCAGGACGAACTGGGTCTTGATGCCCTTCTTCGCCTGGTCCTCGAGCTCGGCCTGGAAGTCCTCGGCGGACTTCTCCTGGAGCTTCAGCCAGGCGTCCATGTCGATGCCCATCTGGGGCAGCTGGTGGTGCTCCAGGTTGTGCTTGCGGGTCTCGATCTCGTCCGCGAGGAGCTTCTCCGGGTACGGCATCTCGACGAGCTCGAGCAGCTTGTCGAGGACGCGCTCCTGGGCCTGGGTGGCCTGGTCGAACTCCTTCATGCGGGCGAGCCGCTTGCGGGAGTCGTCCTTCAGCTCGTCCAGGGTGTCGAACTCGCTGGCCATCTGGGCGAACTCGTCGTCCAGCTCCGGGAGCTCCTTCTCCTGCACGGCCGTGACGGTGACGGTGACCTCGGAGTCCTTGCCCGCGGCGGAACCGCCCTTGAGCTCGGTGGTGAAGGTCGCGGAGCCGCCGGCCTCCAGGCCGATGACCGCGTCGTCGATGCCGTCCAGCAGGCGGCCGGAGCCGATCTCGTAGGTCACGCCGGTGGCGGTGCCGTCCTCGGGGACCTCACCGTCGACCTTGGCCTCGAGGTCCACGACCACGACGTCGCCCTCGGCGGCGGCGCGCTCGACGGCCTTGACCGAGGAGAAGCGCTCGCGCAGCTGCTCCAGGCTCTTGTCGATGTCCTCGTCGGTGACCTCGATCGGGTCGACCTCGACCTCGATGGTGCCGAAGTCGGGCAGGGTGATCTCGGGACGGATGTCCACCTCGGCGGTGAACTTCAGGTCGCCGCCGTCGGCGAGCTTCTCGACACCCTCGATCTCGGTGATCTCCGGCTGGCCGAGGACGTCGATCTTGCCCTCCTCGACCGCCTGGCCGTAGAACTTCGGCAGCGCGTCGTTGACGGCCTCCTCCAGCACGGCACCGCGGCCGAAACGCTGGTCGATGACGCGAGCCGGGATCTTGCCCTTACGGAAACCCGGAACCGTGACCTGCTGGTTGATCTTCTTGTACGCCGCGTCGAGGCTGGGCTTGAGCTCCTCGAAGGGCACCTCGACGGTGAGTCGAACCCTGGTCGGGTTCAGAGTCTCCACGGCGCTCTTCACGGTTGGGTCTCCTTGGGGGCTTTACGGTCGGTGTGTCCGCCACGGCCCGGTCTTCGGGCACGCGGCGAGACGGGTGATGCGTCCTGTTGACTAATCGCCCGCCGGGCTGTGTCGGTGGACCCCACACACCCGCGACCATCGCCGCGGTGCGCAGACGCCACCAGCGACCCATCCTACCGGTACCACAATCAGCCTTCGCCCCCACGGCCCGGGCAGCTGTTTTCGCAGCTCAGCATGGGTGCTTTCGCACGTTCACATGCCCTGCGCAGTCGGGGTGACCGGATTCGAACCGACGACCTTCCGCTCCCAAAGCGGACGCGCTACCAAACTGCGCCACACCCCGTTCGTCTCGCGAGACGTAGCGTACATGCTGCAGGGTCGCCACCCGAGCGAATTCGACTTCGACGCCGCGCAGGTCAAGTGGTGTGCATCCGCCCGCCCGCGTCCGCTACCCTGATCCACGGCGCAAGCCCCGCGGGCGTAGCTCAATGGTAGAGCCCTAGTCTTCCAAACTAGCTACGCGGGTTCGATTCCCGTCGCCCGCTCGTACGCCGAAGGCCCAGGTCAGGGACGTTCTCCCCGGCCTGGGCCTTTCGCGTTCCAGGGGCCCGGCACCCTGGTGCGCGCGCCCCGAGCCGGATGGTGGTCGCTCACGACCCCGGCGGCAGGTACGGCTCGGTCGAGTAGCGGGCCATCACCTGGAGAATGGCGCTCTCCTCCACCTCGTCCGGGCTTCCGTACTGCGCGATCAGGGCGGACAGGTCGCGGAAGTAGCCGATGTAGAGGTCCGGAGCCACCGTGCAGCTGAAGGACGCCCACTCGGCGGGGTCCGGGTTCGAGAAGGTGTGCGGAACGCCGATCGGCGCGGTCACCACGCCTCCGGCGGCCACGTCGACGTGCTCGCCGGCCGATGTGAAGCGCATCGTGCCGGACAGGACGTAGAACGTCTCGGAGTGCCGACGGTGGATGTGCTGGGGCGGCCCGCCGCTGTTGGGGGGCAGACGGTCCACCATGACCCCCACCCGGTGCCCGGTGTGGGAGCCGTCCTCCAGAATGCGCATCCCGGTCGACTCGGCCAGCACCTCGCCACCGCCCGCCGGGACGAGAATGACATCCATGGCACGCCCCTCTGCCTGTGACGAGAACGCCGGGCATTTCCACGCTACGCAGCTCGCCCCAGCCGGGCATGCGGGAGGGAGCCGGGGCTGTTCCGCCTCCCGGAGTGCGGGGTGCGTGCGGCGCTCCTAGCGTGGACGGTGCAGGCATCCCCTCGTCCCTCGTCCGAGGGAGGCATCGTGCTGTACGTGATGACGTTCGAGTGGCAGCCCGGGCTCACCCGGGAGCAGCGGGACGGCGCGCTGGCGCGCAGGGCTGAGTGGCAGTACCCCGCGGGGTTCTCCGCGGAGGGCGAGTACTGGCTCGGCGGTGAGAGTCCGGCGGTCGTGGTCGTGTTCCAGGCCGAGAGCTTCGCGCCGATCATGGAGGTGGCCCTGGCCTGGGGCGACGTGTTCCGCATCAACACGCTGCCGGCGGTGACGGCGGCCGAAGGTCTGGCGATGGGCGCCGCGGCGCTGGCGCAGCGCGGCGTGTGAGCGGCCGGGCCCGTCCCGGCGAAGAACCCTGCGTCCCGCAGGAGTCGTGAACAGCTGCTCGCGGTACGCTCGGCGCGGCTTCACAGGGGCTTCACGAGGGGCGGCAGGTTGCGAGCCGAGCAGCGGCTGGACGTGATACGGCGCAGCGTGGTGCGGGAGATGGCCGCGCTCGGACGTCGGTTCCACGTCGACGAGCAGGTCGTGCACGGCCCGGGGAGCACGGCCGTGGCCGTGCGTGAGCACCGCGACCCGGGTGCGGACGCCGGGGCCGTGCCGCATCTCGACCTCGGCTACGCGCTGCGGCTGGGCGACGGCGAGGGGCCGGTCGTCTGGGACTGCGTGAGCGGGCTGGGCCGCACCGAGGAGCAGCGGCTCGAGAACGGGGTGCGGATGTGGCGCACCACGACCGCGGCGGCGGTCGTCGAGCTGCTGGAGCGGCGCGGCGTGCACGGGGACGTCTTCCCGCCCGGCGCGCCCGCGGGGGTGCCCGGCTGGTACTCGGTGCAAGGGCCGGCGGCCGTCTTCGGGTTCCGCAGCGAGCCGCTCAGTGCCTGGGTGGAGGGCAACCACCTGCTGCCCGCGCTGGCCGTGGAGGTACTGCCGCATCTGGACGAGCGCGTGCTGCACGGAGTGCGCTTGTTCTTCGGCGGGCGCGCCAACGACGAGATCGCCGAGGTGCGCGTCGACGGCGAGCCGGTGCCCGCCGCATCGGCGGCCCTGCGTGCGCTCGACTGGCCACGCGGGGAGCACCTTGCCTGGGCTCGGTGCCACCTGCTGCTCACGCGCGACCCGGACGCCCTGCGCGATGCGGAGACCGCGTCGCCGAAGACCCCCTCCGGACCGTCGGACGCGACGCCGCTGGGCGACGCGCGGACGCGGAGTCAGCCGCCCGCGCCCATGGCCCTGTTGCGCCGGTTGCTCTGATTCATCCCGCCGTACCGCTCAGGTGGGTCACACGAACTCGTGCCGGCCGTGCCGAGCCCGTGCCGAGGGGCTCACTTCGTGATCTGGTTGATCGTGTCGGCGATCTGGGTGAGGAAGGTCTGGATCGGGGCCGCGGCCGAGGTCTTCGCCAGGAAGAAGCCGAAGAGCACCGCGAGAGCCGTGTAGCTCATCTTGATGCTCTTGTTCCTGAGGAACACCACGAGCAGGATCCCCAACAGGACCACCGCGGAGATGGAGAAGGTTGTCACGGGCCCCACTTCCTCGCTTCGAGCGTGACGACGGCTACGTCAACAGCTGAGGGACGCCCGGCGCCGAGGCCACACCGCGTCACCACGGCACCACCCCCAGCTCACGCTCGCCCGCTTAGTCAGTCTCTCCGGATCAACGGGCTCCGTAAAGCGGTTCTGGCTCACACTGCACTGCCGGAGTGCACTATCAGCCGAGATTGTCCGAAGATCGTGTGACGGATGGTACAAGTGCGGCCAGCGATACGCCTATTCGCGCCAGAGCAGCAGAAGGGCCCGGTCGTCGCTGCGGTCCTTGGCGACCCTCTCGATCAGCCGCCAGGCGGAGCCGGCGAAGGTACTGCCGATCAACCGGTCGGCCTCGCCCATGAGTCGGTCCATGCCCTCGGACAGATCCCGGCCGGGGGCCTCGACCATGCCGTCCGTGCAGAGCATCAGCACGTCGCCGTGGGCCAGCACGCCGCGCACGCCCTCGAACTTGGCGCCGTCGTAGATGCCGAGCAGCGGCCCCTCGGCCTCCTGCGTCTGCCAACGACCGGTGCCGTTGACCCGCTGCATGCCCGGGAGATGACCGGCCGACAGTAGTTCGTACTCGCCCGTGTCCAAATCCAGCACCAGGTGGACGGCGCTGGCGAAGCCCTCCTCCCAACCCTGGCGCAGCAGGTAGCCGTTGGCGGCCGGGAGGAAGTCGTGCGGGGGCAGTGAGCCCAACAGGCCGCCGAACGCGCCGGAGAGGAGCAGCGCGCGCGAACCGGCGTCCATGCCCTTGCCGGAGACGTCCGCGAGCACCGCCTCCAGCACCCGCTTGCCCGTGCCGGTCCGGGCGGCGACGACGAAGTCGCCGGAGAAGGACTGGCCGCCGGCCGGACGCAGCGCCATCTCGGCGTGCCAGCCCGCCGGGAGGGCCGGGATCCGGCTCTGCACCTTGAGCCGCTCGCGCAGGTCGAACAGCATCGACCCGCCGCGTCGCCACGGCACCCCGACGCGGCTGCGGAACTGCGCCAGCACCAGCCCGACGGCGCCGACCGCGCCGACGGTCAGCACGCTCCCCGGCGTCACCCGGGTCAAGTCCCCGCCGTCGTAGGGCCCGAGCAGCACCGACTCGGCGGCGAGGGCCGCCGCCGCGGCGGCGTACAGAAGCACGAGACTGCTGGGCCGCAGCAGCAATGCGCCGGAGATCACCGGCATGACGAGCACGGTCGGCGGGAACCAGACCGGAAGCGAGACGGTGGCGAACGTGAGCAACGGCACGAGGAGCAGCAGGGAGACGAAGGCGATCCAGTCCGCGCCGTCCCCGCGGAAGTAGTCCACGGCGGCCCTGCGCACCCGTCGCCAGGCCCGTCGCTGCGCCCTGCGCAGGCGGACCGTACGGGTGTCGACCGGGTGTCCCCCGGCGTCGCGGCGTGCCATGTTCCGGAGACCCTACCGACCGCCGCCGCCGCACGTCGACGTGTCGCGGTTGCGGGCTGCAGCGATCGCGCCATTTTGAGGCGGACCCCGAGCCGGTCGCGGGCGGCGGCCCTGACGAGACCGTCGCGCCCGGCTCAAGATAGCGTCGGCGTATGTCTACCGCGACCGACCGCAGGACCCGCCCCGCGCAGGTGAAGGCCAGCCTGCCGCTGCTTCTGGTGATCTCCGTCATAGGGCTGGGGTTGGTCTTCCTGGGCGGCTACCGGGCCGCGTACTCCACGGGGCTCGCCGGGACGCCCGGGACGCTGACTGTGGCCTCGTGCGGCGCCTCCGGCACCGGCGGCTGCACGGGCGTGTTCCGCGCCACGGACGGCTCGGTCACGGACCCGGTGGCGACGGTCCCGGCCTCCGGCCATCCCGCCAAGGGCCACACGCTGGACGTCGACCGCCTCGGCGCCGGTGACTACGGCCCGATCAGCCTGTCCCACTCGGTGGGCTGGCTCGCGCTCATCCTGTTCGGCCTGATGCTGGCGGGTTCGCTGCCCTCCGCCCTGCTGGGCCGCCGGGCGGAGCACAGCCCCCGGGCCGCGCGCGGGGCGGGACGGTTGGGCTTCGCGGTGCTGGCGCTGCTGGTGGGCGCGGGGGTGTTCGGCGTGATGGCCCTGGTGCTCACCCTCACCACCTCGTGACCTCGTGACGTCGCCCGCCGAAACTGATCGTTGACGGGCCGTCAGGCCTGGCAGCGGGGGCACCAGAAGAGGTTGCGGGCCGCGTGCTCCTCGGTGCGGACCTCCGTGCCGCAGACCAGGCACGGTCGGCCTGCTCGGCGGTAGACGTAGACCTCGCCGCCGTGGTCGTCGACGCGGGGCGGGCGGCCCATCGCCTCGGGGGTGTGCTCGGGGCGGACGGTGTCGATGCGGTTCAGGCGGACGCCGTCACGCATCAACGGGCGCAGGTCGTTCCAGATCGCGTCCCACTCGGCGCGGTCCAGGCTGCGGCCCGGGCGGTGCGGGTCGACGCCCTGTCGGAAGAGGACCTCGGCGCGGTAGACGTTGCCGACGCCGCACAGGACCTTCTGGTCCATCAGCAGGGCGGCGATGGTGGTGCGGCTGCCGCTGATCCGCTTCCAGGCCGCGTCGCCCGTCTCCTCGGAGCGCAGCGGGTCGGGCCCGAGGCGGGCCTCGGCCTCCTGCTTCTCGCCGGGGGTGACCAGCACGCACCGGCTCGGGCCGCGCAGGTCCGCGTAGGCCTCGTCGGAGGCGATCCGCAGCCGGACCTGGCCGACGGGGTCAGGGGCGGGGCCGTGGCCCCAGAAGACCTTGCCGTAGAGGCCGAGATGGATGTGCACCCAGCCTGCGGCTCCGAAGCCGAGGAAGAGGTGCTTGCCCTTGGCGTCGGTCGCGCTCAGCTCGTGGCCGTCCAACTGCCGTGCGGCCTCGGCGAACGGGCCCTGCGGGCTGGAGACGGCAACGGCCTGGCCGCCGAAGACCCGGTGGTATTCGGCGGCCAGTCGGTGGATGGTGTGGCCCTCGGGCACGGTTGCTGCGGCGTCCCTGCTCAGCCCTGCGGGTGGTGGGCCGGGATGGGCGGCAGCTCGCCGGTGGTCTCGTACTCCGTCAGCATGTCGATGCGACGGATGTGGCGCTCCTCGGCGGAGAACGGCGTGTTGAGGAAGACCTCCAGGAAGGAGGTGGCGTCCTCGACGCTGTGCATGCGGCCGCCGATGGAGATGACGTTGGCGTTGTTGTGCTCGCGGCCCAGCTTGGCCGTGTCCAGGCTCCAGGCCAGCGCGGCGCGGACGCCCTTCACCTTGTTGGCGGCGATGGCCTCGCCGTTGCCGCTGCCGCCGATGACGACGCCGAGGGCCTCCGGGTCCGCCGCGGTGCGCTCGGCGGCACGCAGGCAGAACGGCGGGTAGTCGTCGACCGCGTCGTAGATGTGCGGACCGCAGTCGATCGGCTCATGGCCGGCCTCGGTCAGCCACTTCACGAAGTGCTGCTTGAGCTCGAAACCGGCGTGGTCGGATCCCAGGTAGACGCGCATGGCGCGATTATGTCAGCCCTGGTCGCCGGAGGCGCGGCGGCCGGCGATCTTCCAAGCGGCGGGGAGGAGGCCGGTCGCGACAGCGATCTTGAGGGCGTCGCCGAGGAGGAACGGGTAGAGGCCGAGGGAGGCGGCCTGGGCGAGGGAGACGTGCGCGGCGGCGGCCAACCACGGGACGCCGACGGCGTAGATGGCGAGGTTGCCGAGTGCCATCGCGCCCGCCGTGCGCAGCGGCGAGCGGTCGGCGCCGCGCCGGGCCAGCGCGCCGACGAGCGCCCCCGCGACGACGAAGCCGGCGACGTAGCCAAGGGTGTACAGCACCGCGCCGGTCGCGCCGGAACTGCCGCCCTGGAACCACGGCACGCCCGCGATGCCGGCCAGCAGGTAGAGCGCCATCGAGGCCGCGCCGCGGCTGGTGCCGAGGGCGGTGCCGACGAGCAGCGCGGCCAGCGTCTGACCGGTCACCGGCACCGGCGAGCCCGGCACCGGCACGGACAGCTGCGCGGCCAGACCGGTGAACGCGGCACCGCCGAGGACGAGCGCGGCGTCGCGGACTCGCGCGCGACCGCGGGTGGCCCCGGCGGCGGGCAGCAGGTCGGCGAGGACGGCGCCGGGACGGGCGATCGGTGCGGCGAGGCTCACGGCTGGGCTCCTGTGGTCCTGTGGGGTGGTGGGTGGGTGTCGGGCAAGGAGTGAACGATCGTGAACCTATCCCCACGGGCGAGCCGAGCGCTTAGGGCGCTTCCCACAAAACCGCAGGTCAAGGCTTAGGCAAGCCCGACGGCTCGACAACGGAAAGCGGTCGAAGCGTCGCGCTGGGTGATTTCGCCGTTCGCATGCTGGCCGCGCGGGCCGGGATCCCTGCCGACGCAGGCACCATTGCCCGAATAGTGAGCACACCGGTTCAGTATTCGAACACCTACCTGCAGGACAGATGAGCACCACGACCGCACCTCAGCCCTCGCAGCAGAGCACTCCGCAGACCGGCCGGCCCGCGACGCCGGGCCTGTCCCACAGCCTCCGGCCGCGCCACCTCTCGATGATCGCCCTCGGCGGCGTCATCGGCGCCGGCCTCTTCGTCGGCTCCGGAGCCGGCATCGCCGCGGCGGGCCCGTCCATCGTGCTGGCCTTCGCGGCCTCCGGCGTGCTGGTCATGCTCGTCATGCGGATGCTCGGTGAGATGTCCGCCGCGCGACCCGCCTCCGGTTCCTTCTCGGTGCACGCGGAGAAGGAGATCGGCGCCTGGGCCGGGTTCGCCTCCGGCTGGCTGTTCTGGCTGCTGCTCTGCGTCGGCGTCTCCGCCGAGGCGACGGGCGCCGCCGGCATCATGACCAACTGGCTGCCCGGCACGCCCACCTGGATGTGGGTGGCCCTGTTCATGGCCTTCTTCTGCGCGAGCAACCTCACGGCGGTGAAGAACTTCGGCGAGTTCGAGTTCTGGTTCGCCGCGATCAAGGTCGCGGCGATCGTCGGCTTCCTGGTGCTGGGCGTGCTCGCCGTGCTCGGCGTCGTCGGCAAGGGCGCCCCCGGCCTGGACAACCTGACCGGCCACGGCGGCTTCCTCCCCCACGGCGTCAACGGCCTGGTCACCGGCCTGCTCGCGTCCGTCTTCGCCTACGGCGGTCTGGAGACGGTCACCATCGCCGCGGCCGAGTCGAAGGACCCCGTGCGCAGCGTCGGCAATGCGGTGCGGACCGCGATGTGGCGCATCGCGATCTTCTACGTCGGCTCGATGGCCGTCATCGTCACCCTGCTGCCCTGGAACAACCCGAACGTGGTGAAAACCGGCCCCTACGTCGCGACCCTGAACCTCATCGGCGTCCCGGCGGCGGCGCAGATCATGAACGTGGTCGTCCTGATCGCCCTGCTGAGCGCGATGAACGCGAACATCTACGGCTCGTCCCGGATGGCGTACTCGCTCGTCCAGCGCGGCCTCGGCCCCAAGGCGCTGGCCCGCGTGCGCGGGGGTGTGCCCCGGCTCGCCGTGCTGGCGTCCTCGGCCTTCGGCTTCTTCGCGGTGCTGCTGAACTTCTGGTGGCCGACGACGGTCTTCGCCTGGCTGCTGAACGCCGTCGGGGCGGCGGTCCTCGTCGTGTGGGCGTTCGTCTGCGTCGCCCAGCTGCGGATGCGCAAGCGCGTCGAGCGCGAGGCGCCGGAACGGCTGACGGTGAAGATGTGGGCCTTCCCGTACCTCACCTGGGTGACCCTGGCGGGCGTCGTGGCCGTCCTCGCCCTGATGCTGCTCAGCCACGGCAACCGCGTCCAGCTGGCGACGACGCTGGGCGCGACGGGGGTCCTGTCGGGACTGGGCCTGCTCTGGGCGCGCAAGAGGTAGGTGCAGACACGTCCAGGGGCGCGGTTCCCCGCGCCCCTGAGGTAGTGCCACCGACCTCAGTCGAAGATCGGACCCTGAGTACGCGTGCGCTTGATCTCGTAGAAGCCCGGCGTCGAGGCGACCAGGATGGTGCCGTCCCAGAGGCGGCCCGCCGCCTCGCCCTTCGGGGCCGGGGTGACGACGGGACCGAAGAAGGCGATGCGCTCGCCCGTCGGGCCGGGGACGGAGATGACCGGCGTGCCGACGTCCTCGCCGACCAGGCTGATGCCCTCCTTGTGGGAGACCCGCAGCGCGTCGTCGTAGTCCGTGGAGTCCATCGCGTCCGCGAGGGAGGCCGGCAGGCCGGCCTCGACCAGCGCGGCCTCGACCGTCTCGCGGTTCCGCGGCTCGCCGCCGTTGTGGAAGCGGGTGCCCAGGGCGGTGTAGAGCGGGGCGAGGACGCCCTCGCCGTGCTTCTGGGCGGCGGCGATGCAGACGCGGACGGGGCCCCAGGCCTCGTCCATCAGCTTCGCGTACTTCTCCGGGAGGTCACGGCCCTCGTTCAGCACCGCGAGGCTCATCACGTGCCATCTGACCTTGATCGGGCGCTGCTTCTCGACCTCCAGCATCCACCGTGAGGTCATCCACGCCCACGGGCACAGCGGGTCGAACCAGAAGTCTGCGGTGACGGGCGCTGCTGCGGCGTCCACGGACATGTACGTGCTCCCTTGTCCTGCTGTCTGACCTGCTTGTCTGTCCTGCTTGTCCGAGTCGTGCCCGGTCGTCACGATACGACGCCGGAACCGCTCCTCCCCCTCACGAACGCACACGCCGACGACACCATTCCCAGCACCACTGGGCGTGACAAGATGCCAGGACAAGAGATCCACGGCTAAGCCGCGCCACCACCCCGGCGCGCCCCATCAGCACGAGGAGTAACCGACGTGCCCGGCACCAATCTCACCCGTGACGAGGCCCGCGAGCGGGCACGGATCCTCGCGGTCGACGGGTACACCGTCGAGCTCGACGTGCGCAGCGCGCTCGGCGACAGCGGCGTCTTCCGCTCGCGGACGACGCTGCGGTTCCGCTGCTCCGAGCCGGGCGCGGACTCGTTCGCGGATCTGCTGGCGCCGCACGTGCGCAGCGTGACGCTGAACGGGCGGGAGCTTGACCCGGCCGAGGTCTTCGACGGGTCGCGGATCGCCCTGCCGGGCCTGGCCGCCGAGAACGAGCTGGTCGTCGACGCCGACTGCGCCTACAGCCACACCGGCGAGGGCCTGCACCGGTTCGTGGACCCGGTCGACGGCGAGGTGTACCTCTACACCCAGTACGAGCCGGCCGACGCTCGCCGCGTCTTCGCCAACTTCGAGCAGCCGGACCTGAAGGCGCCGTTCACCTTCACGGTGACCGCGCCCGCGCACTGGGAGGCGTTCTCCAACTCCGCCGCGACGGGCGAGCCGAAGCGCAACGAGGACCGGTCGCGCACCTGGAGCTTCGCGCCGACGCAACGCATCTCCACCTACATCACCGCGATCGTGGCCGGCCCGTACCACGTCGACCGCGACCACTACAGCCGCGAGCTGCCGGACGGCACGACGCTGGAGATCCCGCTGGGTGCGCTGTGCCGCAAGTCGCTGGCGCAGTACTTCGACTCGGACGAGATCTTCAACGTCACCAAGCAGGGCCTGGACTTCTTCCACGAGGAGTTCGACTACCCGTACCCGTTCGGCAAGTACGACCAGGCGTTCGTGCCCGAGTACAACATCGGCGCCATGGAGAACCCGGGCTGCGTCACCTTCCGCGAGGAGTTCATCTACCGCTCCAAGGTGACCGAGGCGGCGTACGAGGGCCGGGCCAACGTCATCCTGCACGAGATGGCCCACATGTGGTTCGGCGACCTGGTCACCATGCAGTGGTGGGACGACCTGTGGCTGAAGGAGTCCTTCGCGGACTTCATGGGCGCGTTCTCGCAGGTCGCGGCGACCAAGTACCAGTCCGGCTGGATCACCTTCGCCAACCGTCGCAAGGCGTGGGCCTACCGTCAGGACCAGCTGCCCACCACGCACCCGATCACGGCGGACATCCGCGACCTCGAGGACGCGAAGCTCAACTTCGACGGCATCACCTACGCCAAGGGTGCGGCGGTGCTGAAGCAGCTGGTCGCCTACGTCGGCCGGGACGCCTTCTTCGAGGGCGCGCGTCGCTACTTCAAGCGCCACGCCTTCGGCAACACCACGCTGAACGACCTGCTGGCCGTCCTCGCCGAGACCAGCGGTCGCGGCGAGGAGGCGATGGCGCAGTGGTCCCGCGCCTGGCTGCAGACGGCGGGCGTCAACGCGCTCACCCCGGAGCTGACCGTCGACGCCGAGGGCCGGATCACCGACTTCGCGGTGCTGCAGGACGCCGCCGAGGACTACCCGACGCTGCGCCCGCACCGCGTCGCCGTCGGCCTCTACGACCTGACGGAGGACGGCCGCCTGGTGCGCAGCCGGCGCGTCGAGGTGGACGTGCGGGCCGAGGCTCGGACGTCCGTGCCGGAGCTGGCGGGCGCGCCGCGTCCGGCGCTGGTGCTCGTCAACGACGACGACCTGACGTACTGCAAGATGCGCTTCGACGAGGAGTCGCTGGACACGCTGCGGGCCTCCCTCGGCACCGTCCAGGATCCGCTGGCCCGCGCCCTGTGCTGGTCGGCCGTGTGGAACATGACGCGCGACGGCCTGATGCCGGCCCGCGACTACCTCGACCTGGTGCTGCGCTTCGCGGGCCTGGAGAGCGACATCGGCGTGCTCCAGCAGCTGCACACCCAGGCCCGGCTGACGCTGGAGCAGTACGTCGTCCCGGAGGGACGCGAGGCCGCCGCCCAGGCCATCGCCGCGGGCGCGCTCACGGAGCAGCGGGCGGCGGAGCCGGGCAGCGACCACCAGCTCGCGTGGGCGCGGTTCTTCGCGCAGTCCGCGCACGTCGAGTCCGAACTCCAGCTGGTGGCCGGGCTGCTGGCCGGGACCGCCCGCGTCGACGGCCTCGACGTCGACCAGGAGCTGCGCTGGGCGATGCTCCAGACGCTGGTCGCGAGCGGCCGCGCGGGTGACGCCGAACTGCGGGCGGAACTCCAGCGCGACAACACCGCCAGCGGCAAGCGCCTGGAGACCGCCGCCCGTGCGGCCGCGCCGAACGCCGAGACCAAGGCCCGCACCTGGCATGCGGTCGTGGAGACGGACGAGCTGCCGAACGCCCTGCTGGAGGCGGAGATCGCCGGCTTCCAGCAGGCATCGCAGCGCGAGCTCGTCGCCCCGTACGCGGAGCCGTACTTCGAGGTGCTGGAGAAGGTCTGGGCGGAGCGGTCCATCGAGATCGCGCTGCGCATCGTCAACGGCCTCTTCCCGCGCCTGATCAGCACGGACGCGACGCTGGCCCGCACCGACCAGTGGCTCGCGGAGCACGAGGACGCAGCCCCCGCGCTGCGCCGTCTCGTGCGCGAGTGCCGCGACGACCTCGCCCGCGCGCTGCGCGCGCAGGTCTGCGACGCGCGCTGAGTCCATCTCCTGGAGTGTTTCGCCCCCGTCTGTCCGGCCCCGCTAGGCTGGCTGGACGGGGGCGTGGCGCTGCATGCCCTCGCGTTGGCTGATCGTCAGTCGACGGTGTTGGAGAGGCGCACGGGATGACAGACCACGGTTCGGGCTCGGACGAGAGAGACGACGACTACCGCCTGTCGGCGGGTACGCCACAGGACGCGGTGCCGCAGTCCACAGCGGACGCGGCAGGCGGGGCCGGAACGGACGGCCCTCCGCCGCAGCTCTCCGGCCAACCCGGCTGGGCCTACACCCCGACGGAGATGGCCACACCGCAGGTCCCGCACCAGACCCAGGGTGGCGCTGACACGTCGGCACCGGCGCAGGGCGCAGCAGGGCCGGGCGCTGCGGGGGCGGGTACGGGCCAGATGCCGCCGGGAGCCGGGTACGGCTTCCCGCACCCGCAGCAGCCGTTCGCGGCCGCGCCGACGCAGGGCTACGGCTACCCCGGTCCCGGCGCGCCGCCGCAGGCCGACGGCGGCGCGGCCCCCGCCCAGCAGCCTTACCCGCTACCGCCGATGGGCGATCCGGTGCCCAACCCGATGGCGCCGCCGATGGGCCAGCCGATGGCACAGCTCCCGTACGGGCAGTCCCCCTACGGCCCGCAGCCCGGGTACGAGCAAGCCCCCTACGGCCAGCCGCCGTTCGAGCAGGGGCAGTTCGCCCAGCCGTCCGGGCAGGCACCGTACGGGCAGCCGCCGTACGAGCAGCCGTCGTACGGGCAGCCGTCGTACGGGCAGCAGCCGTCCGGGCAGGCACCCTACGGGCAGCCGCCGTACGGCCAACCCGGGGTGGGCCCCGACGGACAGGGACCGTGGCCGCAGATGCCGCCGCTCCCGATGGAGGGTCAGCCGCAGACCGGGTACCCCTACCCCGGCTACCCGCAGCCCGCCGCTCCCCCGCGGAGCGGCCTGAGCCGCAACGCGATCACCGGCATCATCGCCGGCGGCGTCGCCCTGGTGGTCGTCGCGGTGGCGGCCGTCGCACTCGCTTCCGGTGGCGGCGGTGGCGGTGGCGGGACCGGAGGCGGCGGTGGTGGCTCCGTGCGCACGCTGGCGGCGGGGTGGACGGTGTCGGGCAGCGTCTCCGACGAGCAGATCGGCACCTGGGTCACCAACCAGTACCTGGTCCGCGCCAGTTCGGCCGGCGTCAAGGCCTACAACCTCAGCAACGGCGCCCCCGCGTGGACGGCCCAGCCGCTCTCCGGTGGTGGCGTCCCCTGCGCCATGTCGCCGACGGTCTCCGCCTCCGGCATCGGCACGGTCGGCTTCGGCCCCAACGCCGACAGCTGCACGACCCTGGTCGGCGTCGACACCAACACCGGCAAGACGTTGTGGTCCACCTCCCTCACCTCGTCCGGGCACTCCGAGGCGTCCTCCACGTCGACCTTCGTCGACAACCAGGTCGGCGTCATCGTCAACGACAACGTGCTGGGTGGCGTCAACCTGACGAACGGCCACGTGGTCTGGGGCTACAAGGCCCGCGGCCAGTACTGCAACGCCTACCCCTACGGCGGCGCGGGCACGGTCATCGTCGACGACTACTGCGCCGACGTCAGCCCCACCTACACCCTGACCGCGTTGGACGCGGCGACGGGCAAGCAGATCTGGCAGAAGCAGGAGTCCGACCACACCCAGATCAGCAGCGTGATGACCGGGTCGCCGATCGTCGCCACGACGGAGAGCGGCGGCTCCCAGGCCGCGTACCGCTACGACAGCAGCGGCAACGCGACGGCTCTCTCCCTGCCCAACCCGGTCCAGGCGCCGATGCGCCTGAACAGCGCCGACTCCGGCGCGGTGTCCGTCGACTCCTCGACCCTGCTCGTCCCGACCAACAGCAGCTCGTCGAAGCAGGGCATCACGGCGGTCAACCCGAGCACGGGCGTCGCCCTCTGGACCTACGACGGCGAGTCGCACGGCGGCGCGGTCCTCGTCCGCACCCCGCAGAGCGCCTCCGGCTCAGGCTCTGGCTCGGGCTCTGGCAGCACGGGCAAGGTGTACGCGATCTCCTTCGTACCGGGCTACAGCTCGAACTCCGGCCCGGAGATCGTCTCCCTCGATCCGGCCTCCGGCAAGTCGACGGTCATCGCCAAGCTCCCGTCGGACCTCACCGCGGTGGACTACAGCCCCGGCACGGTCTACCTCCTGCCCAACGGCCAGGTCCTGCTGGCCACTCCCGACGCCACCGGCAAGGCGGTGCAGCTCTTCAAGTAGCCGCTGGGCCAGGACACACGAAAGGGCGTCAGCCGAGCACCGCTCGGTTGACGCCCTCTTCGTTGCTGTTACCGCCCCTGGTTGCCGTACGGGTTCTGCTGCGGCGGATACGGCTGATTGCCCCCGCCGTACGGGTTCTGCGCTTGCGGCGGCTGACCGTACGGGCTCTGGCCGCCGTACTGCCCCGTCGGCGGCTGGTACGCCTGCTGCGGCTGTTGCTGCTGCGGGTACCCGGGCTGTCCCCCGCCCCCACCGGCTCCGCCGTTCCCACCACCGCCACCACGGCGATTACGCGCGATGACCACGATGATGATCACGAGGACCACGAGCCCGCCCAGGACCCCGAGGATGATCCCCATCGAGCCGCTGCTGGAGGAGTCGGACGCGGTCGTCGAGGTTCCGGGAGCCGCGCTGCTGCCACCGTCGGACGAGCCGCCACCCGCCGACGGAGTGGCCTGCGGCAGCGGCCCTGCGGCCGGACCGGCGGCCACCTTCATGTTGAGATCGGGCGACGCGATCCCGTAGCCGTAGGCCGAATCGGGTGCCGTCATCCCCTTGGGCATGATGGCCGTCTTGATGACATAGTTGACGATCTGGCCAGCGGTCAGGTTCGGGTGCGCGGAGCGGTAGATCGCCGCGATCGCCGAGACATAAGCCGTCGCAAAACTGGTTCCGTCGCCCTTGCCGTATCCGGTATCGCTCTGAGCCCCGTCGCCGACGATCCCCGCACCCGGTGCAACCACGGTGATGCCGCCGGTGTTGGACTGGGGCCAGAGCGTTCCGCTCTGGTCGACCGCTCCCACCTTGATGACACCCGGGTAGGAGCCCGGGTACTGCGGAACGCTGATGCCTTCGTTGCCTGCGGCAGCCACGACTACGACGTTGTGCTGCTCCGCGTAGGCGATGGCCTGTTCCTCATCGGCAGGTGCGGTGGCACCGCCGAGTGACATGTTGATGACCTGCGCACCGTGATCGACCGCATAGCGGATGGCTTGGGGAACGTAGTCGGTTCCGCCCCCGCCGGTTCCAGCACCCACGCCGATCGGCAGGATCTTGGCTCCGGGGGCCAAGCCGATGATCCCGTCAGCGTCGCTCGGACCGTGCCCGTGCGCCGCGATGAGGCTGGCGACCGCGGTCCCGTGGCCTTCAGGGGAATGGTCGGTCTCGCCGTCGCCACCGAACGCGAAATCCTTACCGGACAGCACCTGCCCAGCCAGGTCGATGTGAGTGGCCCGCACACCAGTGTCGATCACCGCGACAGTGACGCCCTTGCCGGTGCTCTTGGGCCATACGTACTTACTCGCTTGGTATTCCGAAATGGGCCATTGGGCGCTTCGGGCCTCGTCAGCGTGGGCCATCGGTGCCACACCGACGACGAGGGCTCCAGCGAGCGCTGCCCCTCCCAAACTTCGCAGTGCTCGACTGAAGCCCATACCGTCACCCCGCTCGTCTTCGTTCAACCGACGAACAGGACACTACTTGACACTTAGAACTCAATCACGCCCGGGTTCGACGCGGCGTTGTCGTTCCAGGTCTCCTCGTCCTCCACCAGATAACCGGCACGGGCCTTGCGCTGCTTCTTCTTCCGGTTGCCGGAGCCCAGGCCGCCTGCGCCGCCCATGCCCATGCCTTCGCCCTGGCCGGCGCCGCCGGCGCCTTCGCCTTCGGCGCCCATCGCGGCCTTCTCTTCAGCCGACAAGCCGTTGGCGCTCTCGCCGCCGGCCATACCAGTGCCGCCGCCGAGTCCACCGGCCCCGAGACCGCTCAGACCCCCGGCGCCGCCGCCGAAGGCGCCACCACCGCCGCCGCCGCCCGCACCAAGGCCGGAGACACCGCCGACACCGCCAGCGCCGGGAATACCACCGCCCACACCGGTGCCGGTCCTCAGGCCGCCTGGCGTGCCGTCAAGCGTGCCACCGATCTTGGGAGGAGTGACCCCTCCTCCGCCGCCGTGGACACCGCCGACCCCGCCGCCGCCCGGCACGAAGCCGTTTCCGCCGTTCTGACCGGGCTTGAAATTGTCGTGCACGCCACCGTCACCACCGGTGATCGGCTTCAGGCCGACGTCTCCTCCGCCGTTCGGGCCCTCCGGCGTACCGCCGGTGTGCGAGATCGGGCTGGGCGTTGCATCCGCCGGAGGCGCGGGCCAGACACCGTAATTGGCCAGAGATCCAGGCGTGTTCCCCATCTGGGCCGCCGAGTCGTTGTACGAGGTGCCCAACGACTGCATGACGACGACCGCCTGCTGGTGCACCCGCTCCCAGGCGCTGAGGTCGCCACCGTCCATCTGCAAGGCCTTGGTTAGGCCGTACTTCAGGGCGTCCTCGTGGAACTGGGCATCGCTGCCCCCGGAGTGGGTGAACTTGTCCCAGTTGCTGGGTGGGCCGGGGAAGTGGGCCTTCGCGGTCGTCAGTGCCGTGCTCGCCTGGCTCATCGCGCCCTCGGCGATCTTGGCGTACTGCGAACCGTTCGTCAGGCTGGTGCTCAGGTCCTGGGCGTTCGAGCGGAACGCGTCCGCGCTGTCGCCGGTCCAGTGCTCCAGCATGTTGTTGACGTGGGTGCCGAGGGCGCCGGCCGTCTCGGTGAGCATCGAGGCGATCGAGCCCCAGTGCTGGGAGACCGTCGTCATCGCGCCCGGGTCGGCGTCCTCGATCATCTTGCGGAGACCGTCGTAGCCGCCTGCGGACTCGAAGTCCGTCGTGTAGCCGTCGTAGCCGGTCTTGCCGCCCTTGTTCTGGTCGAGGTACTTCTTCCAGTCCTTGTCGCCCTGGGCTTGGGCCTGCTGCCGCGCCTTGGCCTGCTGCTGCGCGTACTGGTAATCGGCTGCCGCGTCAGCCATCAGGAGGCCCCCCTCGAGAAGTTCTGGCCGGTCTGGGTGTCCTGCGCCGAATACTGGTCGTGGGCGCTGCCGGTCTTGTCGGTGAACTCCTGGATCATCGTCTGAAGCGTCTTGATCATGTTCGCCAACTGCGACTTCATGTTGTCGTGAGCAGTGTGGAGGTTGCCGGCCTCGACGAACATGGTGCCGCCGACCTGGGTGCGCGTCAGGTTCGTCTGGTACTGCGCCTTCTGGTTCGCGTCATCCATGCCGTCCGCAACACCCTGCAGCTTCTTGACTGTGTCCTGCAGGTAGCTCAGATCTACTTCGTATCCACTCACCGAGTGCCTCCCCGTTATTCGGCTGACAGCCCGAACACATCATAGGGACGACCACGGACAAGTTCCCTACCGGATCTGACCCTGCAGCCAATCCGCAACCGCGCGCACCACATCCGGCACCACGTCAGGTTCCGTCTTGCGTACGGCGAATGCGTGGTTCCCCGCATCGAGGCCGACGAGACGGTGCGTCTTCGGTGGCAGCGGCGGGAATTCGGCCGGAGTGCCGAAGGCGTCGCGGGCGCCCTGGACGACGAGGGTGGGGAGGTCCGTCTGCAGGAGTTCCTCCGCCCGGGAGCGTTCCGGCTTGCCCGGCGGGTGCAGGGGGAAAGCCAGGGCGATCACGCCTGCCGCGCCCGTCGCGGCGCCCGTGCGGCAGGCGACGCGGGCGCCCGCGCTGCGGCCGCCGACGAAGAGCGGGGCGGAGTCGCCGACCTCGGCGCGCACGTGGGCCACGACCGGGAGCCAGCCCGCGTCCAGGGTCTTCGGAGCCGGGGCGATGCGCTTGCCCGCGACGCGCCACGGCTGTTCGACGAGGGCGACGGACAGGAAGCCGAGGCCGGACGCGATGGCCTGGAGGTCCGGGGATTCGATGCCGCCGCCCGCGCCGTGGCCGAGCAGGAGCACACCGTCGGACGCGCGGTCGCGGTGGTGCCAGGTGACGCGGGCGTCGCCCGCGTCGGTGGGGACGAGTTCGCTGGAGGGCGGCATACGCCCAGCCTAGGACCGCTCGCGCTGCTGCTTTTCGAGCTTCATCCGGCGATTCTCGGTGATGTTGCGCAGCGGGTTGGTCGACAGCGTGGCGCGCACATGGCGCAGGTCGAAGGCCGAGTGGTCGTTGAAGCAGTCGACGTACGCGAGGATGAGCAGCCGCGAGACGCGGGGGTCACGGACGACGACCTCGTACGTGGCGGTGACGCCGGCCCTGCGGGTCAGCTCGAAGCCCTGCGAGGTGGGGCCGGCGCAGTGGACGTGGGCGGCGATCGCCGCGTCCAGGACGTCGTGGTCGGTCAGCAGACCGCCGCCGACCAGGTCCTCGACGAACGCGGCCACCTTGTGCACGGTGCCCCGCACACCCGGCCGGGTGGGCGTGAGCGCGCCCAGGCCGTGCTGCACGATCGGCCCCTGGTGCATCCGCTGGGGTTTCCGCATGTCGCCGACCGCGCCGATCTCGGTCTGCTGCGCGTCCCAGGCCTTGCCCATCTTCACGTAGCCGAGCAGTTGCTCCGGTGCGGCCACGGGGTACACGTAGTAGGGGCGGACGGCGACGTCGTAGGGATGGTCCTTGTGCATCCGGACCACGGGTTCGGACTGTCCCGCCGGGGTGACCCAGAAGGTCGCGTGCTCGCGTCCGTAGTCGATGCCGACGGTGAACGCGTCGAGCGACTGCAGGTCGTCGACCGTCCCGCCCGGTGATCCCGGCGCGCGAGACCCGTCCATGCGGATGCCCCCTTCGTCCCCACATACGGGTTGTCACCCTATCCGCGCCACGACGGGCATCACCGTCAAGCTGCGCGTAATGCACTGAGGGCGTCACCCCGGACGTGCAAAGATGCCAGCGAAGACACAGTCGACAAAGGAGTCACCCAGCGTGCCTGGCACCAACCTGACCCGTGAGGAGGCCCGCACCCGGGCAGAGCTCCTCCACGTGGACGCCTACGAGATCGAGCTCGACCTGAGCACGGCCGCGGAGGGAGGCACGTTCCGCTCCACCACCGTGGTCCGGTTCACCGCCACCACGCCCGGCGCCTCCACCTTCATCGACCTGGTCGCGCCCGCGGTGCACGAGGTGACGCTGAACGGCGTCGCGCTCGACCCGGCCGAGGTCTTCGCCGACAGCCGGATCGCGCTGCCGGGCCTGGCCGCCGAGAACGAGCTGCGCGTCGTCGCCGACTGCGCCTACAGCAGCTCCGGCGAGGGTCTGCACCGGTTCGTCGACCCGGTCGACCAGCAGACCTACCTGTACACCCAGTTCGAGGTGCCGGACGCGCGCCGCGTCTTCGCCTCCTTCGAGCAGCCGGACCTCAAGTCCACCTTCCTGTTCACGGTCACCGCGCCGACCGGGTGGAAAGTCATCAGCAACGAGGTCTCCCCGGACCCGGAGAAGGGCGCCGTCGAGGGCACCGAGCTGCACCGGTTCCCGGTCACCCCGCGCATGTCGACGTACATCACTGCGCTGATCGCGGGCCCGTACCACGGCGTCTTCAGCGAGTACGTGAGCCCGGACGGGGAGCAGCGGGTGCCGCTGGGCGTCTACTGCCGTCCGTCGCTGGCGCAGTACCTGGACGCGGACCACATCTTCGACGTGACGCGGCAGGGCTTCGACTACTTCCAGGACAAGTTCGACTTCGCCTACCCGTTCTCCAAGTACGACCAGCTGTTCGTGCCGGAGTTCAACGCGGGTGCGATGGAGAACGCGGGCGCGGTGACCATCCGCGACCAGTACGTCTTCCGCTCCAAGGTGACGGACGCCGCCTACGAGGGCCGCGCGACCACGATCCTGCACGAGCTGGCGCACATGTGGTTCGGCGACCTGGTCACCATGGAGTGGTGGAACGACCTCTGGCTGAACGAGTCGTTCGCGACGTTCGCCGAGACCGTCTGCCAGGCCGAGGCCGAGGGCACCCGCTGGCCGAACATCTGGACGACCTTCGCCAACCAGATGAAGACCTGGGCCTACCGCCAGGACCAGCTGCCGTCCACCCACCCGATCATGGCGGAGATCAACGACCTGGAGGACGTCCAGGTCAACTTCGACGGCATCACCTACGCCAAGGGCGCGTCGGTGCTGAAGCAGCTGGTCGCCTACGTCGGCCAGGACGCGTTCTTCGCGGGCGTGCAGGCCTACTTCAAGCGCCACGCCTGGGGCAACACCCGGCTGTCCGACCTGCTGGGCGCGCTGGAGCAGACCTCCGGCCGCGACCTGAAGGCGTGGTCCAAGTCCTGGCTGGAGACGGCCGGCATCAACGTGCTGCGCCCGGAGCTGGAGGTCGACGCCGACGGCGTCATCACCTCCTTCGCCGTCCGCCAGGAGGCCCCGGCGCTGCCCGCCGGCGCGCGCGGCGAGGCCGTGCTGCGGCCGCACCGTATCGCCATCGGCCTCTACGAGCTGGAGGGCTCGGCCCTCAAGCGAGTCGAGCGGATCGAGCTGGACATCGAGGCGGCCGAGCTGACGGAGGTCCCGCAGCTGGTCGGCCGCGACCGTCCGGCCGTCATCCTGCTCAACGACGACGACCTCTCCTACGCGAAGATCCGCCTGGACGACTTCTCGCTGGCCAACGTCACCAGGCACATCGCCGACTTCGCGGAGTCGCTGCCGCGCGCGCTGTGCTGGGCCGCGGCCTGGGACATGACCCGCGACGGCGAGATGGCCACCCGCGACTACCTGGAGCTGGTGCTGCAGGGCGTGGGCCGCGAGTCGGACATCGGCGTGGTGCAGTCGCTGCAGCGCCAGGCGAGCCTGGCGATCGAGCTCTACGCCGCGCCCGAGTGGCGTCCGACCGGCCGGTCCACCTGGGCGGAGGCCGCGGAGCGGCTGCTGCGCGCGTCCGAGCCCGGCAGCGACCACCAGCTGGCGTGGGCGCGGGCGTTCGCCGCGGCGGCGTCCACGGAGGAGCACCTCGCCCTGCTGACCGGCCTGCTCGACGGGTCGGTCGAGATCGACGGCCTGGCCGTCGACACCGAGCTGCGGTGGGCGCTGCTGCAGCGGCTGTCCGCGACGGGTGTCGCGGACGAGGCCTCCGTCATGGAGGAGCTCGAGCGCGACCCCACCGCGGCCGGCGAGGCGCACGCGGCCACGTGCCGGGCGTCGCGCCCGACGGCCGAGGCGAAGGCGGCGGCGTGGGCGTCGGTGGTCGAGGCGGAGACCCTCACCAACACCGTCCAGGAGGCGGTCATCGCGGGCTTCGTGCAGACGGAGCAGGCGGACCTGCTGGCCCCCTACACGGCGAAGTACTTCGCCGCGATCAAGGGCATCTTCGAGCAGCGCTCGCACGAGATGGGCCAGCAGATCATCGTCGGCCTGTACCCGACGATCCAGGTCTCCACGGAGACCCTGGAGGCGACGGACGCCTGGCTCGACGCGAACGCGCCGGCCCCGGCGCTGCGCCGCATGGTCGTCGAGTGCCGCAGCGGCGTCGAGCGCGCGCTCAAGGCCCAGGCGGCGGACCGCGCGGCCGCACAGCGGTAGTTGCACTGTCCAGGGGCGCGAGGCTGCACCGATCTGCGGCTTCGCCGCGTGGGCGCGAGCAACCACCCGGTGCGGATGGCCCGGCTCGCGCAGCGACACGCCACGAAGAGTGGCTTGTCGCGCAGTTCCTCGCGCCCCTTCAGCGTGCTGCAACCACCCGCAGCAGCACACACCGACCGCCGCGCCCACGCGGCAGAGCCGCACATCGGCACCGCCTCGCGGCCCTGTGGGGCGCGGCTACTCGGCCGGGTCGTCGGACGGTTGGCGCATGACCGCGCCGAACTCCGCTGTGCGCTCCGCGGTCGTCAGATGCTCCAGGGTGACGGGTTTGCCGTTGGCGTCGGCGATGGGGAGGCGCCAGTTGGGGTACTCGGTCGAGGTGCCCGGGAGGTTCTGGGGGCGGGGGTCGCCGAGGACGTCGGGGAGCCAGACGCCGACGAGCTTGGCGGGGGTGCGGAGCAGGTAGCGGTGGAGGGCGGCGACGGCCTCGGGGAGGTGGCGGCCGTCCGGGGGTTCCAGCGGGTCCGCGGCGGGGCCCTCGCCGTACGGGGGGACGGTCATCAGGCCCTCGCGGGCCAACTCGCCCAGCCACTCCTCACGTTCCTCGTCGTCCTCGGCCTGCTCCTCCGCCAGCGGGCGGGACAGCAGGCCAAGGCGGTGCCGCAGCTCGACGTGGTCGCCGCTGAGGCGGGACGCCGTCGGGGGGAGGTCGTGCGTGGTGAGCGTGGCCAGGCAGTCCTCGCGCCAGCGGTCCGGCGGGAGCGGGGAGCCGCCGCCCTGTTCGGACCAGTCGCGTTCGAACCAGAGCACGGAGGTGCCCAGCACGCCGCGTGCGGACAGCTGCTCGCGCACGCCGGGTTCGACGGTGCCGAGGTCCTCACCGATCACGATCGCGCCCGCGCGGTGCGCCTCCAGCGCGAGGACGCCGAGCATCGCCTCGTGGTCGTAGCGGACGTAGGTGCCCTCCGTCGGCGGGCGGCCCTCGGGGACCCACCAGAGCCGGAACAGGCCCATCACATGGTCGACGCGGAGGCCCCCCGCGTGACGCAGGTTGGCGCGCAGCAGCTCGGCGTAGGGCGCGTAGCCGGCGTCGGCGAGGGCGTCCGGGCGCCACGGCGGCAGGCCCCAGTCCTGGCCGTGGGCGTTGAACGCGTCCGGCGGCGCGCCCGCGCTGATGCCCTCGGCGAGACAGTGCTGCAGCGCCCAGGCGTCGGCGCCGTCCGGGTGGACGCCGACGGCGAGGTCGTGGACGAGGCCGACGGGCATGCCTGCGGCCCGGCCCGCCGCCTGCGCGGCGGCGAGCTGCTCGTCGACCAGCCAGGCGAGCCAGGCGTGGAAGTCGACGCGGTCGGCCAGCTCGACGCGGGCCCGGAGCGCCGCCGCACTGCCGGGGTCACGCAGGCCGCTCGGCCAGCCGCGCCAGGCGGGGCCGTGGACCTCGGCGAGCGCGCACCACGTCGCGTACTGGAGCAGGCCCTCGCCCTCGCGGCGTAGGAACGCCTGGTAGGCGGCCTCGCGGCCGACGCCGCGCGGGACGGCGTGGATCACCTCCAGGGCCTCCCGCTTGGCGGCCCAGACCGCGTCGCGGTCGATCAGCGCCTCCTCGATCAACACGCCCTCGCGCAGCCGCGCGCCGCGCCGCGCCGCGTCCTGGACGCGCTCGCGCGCCTCGGGCTTGAGGTAGGCGTACTCGGGGATGGCCTCGATCCGCAGGTAGACGGGGTCGGCGAAGCGGCGCGAGGAGGGGCGGTAGGGGGAGGGGTCGGAGGTGCCGTCGGGGCCGGGCGGCATGCCCGCGTGCAACGGGTTCAGCTGGACGAAACCGGCGCCGAGCGTGTGGCCCGACCAGCCGGTCAGGTCGGCGAGGTCGCCGAGGTCGCCCATGCCCCAGGAGCGCTCGCCCAGCATGGAGTAGAGCTGGACCAGGAAGCCCCAGCTGCGCCCGACCGGGCCGGTCAGCCGGTGCGGGGCGACGAGCAGCGGTGCGGCCGTGGAGACGCGGTCGCCGAGGCGGGCGCAGAGCGTGTGGCGGCCGACGGGGAGGTCGGCGGGGGGCGGGCGGGTCTCGCCCGCCTCGCTGATGTGCAGGCCGCGCGGGAAGGGCGTGACGACGGTGACGGTCTGTCCGTCCTCCAGCTCCACCCAGGCCTCGGCGGCGGCGGGCAGCGGCACCTCCTCGCTCACGCCCTCGCGCAGCACGATCGCCCGCGGGAGCAGCCGGTGCGCGCGGCGCGCGTGCAGCCCCGCGAGGGCCTCCTCGGCCGCCTCGGGGCCGCCGGCGTCCACGCCCATCGCGGCGAGCACCGCACGCAGCGTGTCCGGCGGCACGGCGCGGCCCTCGAACTCGGTGTCCACGCCGTAGGCGTGGGCCAGCGTCTCCAGGGCACTCGCGCCCGCGGGGAAGGGACGGTGGGCCTCGGGTGCCACAGGCTCTCCTCTGCGTTTCGGTGCAGTGCGCGTCCCTGGGTTCAACGGCTGCGACCGGCCCAGGACACCTACCCATCGGGCCGGGCCCGCGACACCGACGACCGGGTGATGCGAGCACCCGGTCGCTTCGAGCACGATCCGGCAACCGGAGTTCACTCTCCCGTATACGAGTGGACACGCCCGTGCATTGACATGCCAAGGTCGGGGATGGTGGGGTTGAGGAGTTCGGCCGGACCGCTGGTCCTGGCCGGACGGGAACGGCTTCCGGGGGCGCGGGGAGCTGTGCGACACACCGCTGACGAGCCGTTTTTCGGCGCGGGGCGACGATCGCACGGCTGCCCGCGCCCCCGGGCTTTTTTCGCCCCTGCCGCAGAAGACGAAGCACGCACCACAGAACAGCATGCAGTGACGCACACACCCGACACGGCATCAGGAGTCCCCGTGGACCACCGGCCCGAACCGGCAGCAGGCTCCGACGGCTTCGTCGCCGCTCTGGGCAGCAGCCTGCGGCGGACGGTGGCGGAGCATCAGGCGCTGCAGCAGTTGCTGAGGTCCACGACCGTGCTGACGGCGCGGCGGACGGCCGCCCGGACGGCGCGGCGGCTGGCGCCGGAAACCGCCGACCGGCTGATCTCCCAGCTCAAGGGCACCGCACCGCTGCTCGGCATGCTCCCCGAGCAGGTGCGCGCGCAGGTGCGGACCCGCAGCGCCGCGCTCAAGGCGAGCGCCGCCTTCACCGTCGCGGCCGTCGTCGGCAGCGGGCTGGTCGGCAGCGCGCCCTCCGCCCTGGCCGACGTCGGCCCGCGGGCGGCCGCGCAGGTGTCGACGCAGGGGACGAGCCCACAGCCGGTGGACGGTGACACCACGTCGGCGACCGGATCGACGTCCGGGCCCGCGATCTATCCGCGCCCGCAGCGCGAGCAGTCGCAGGGCGCGCCGGTGGCCCGGCCGGCGCGGGTCGCGCTGGCGGTCGCCCCGCACGCCGACCCGGGGGCGCTGGCCGCGCTGCAGGCC
>NZ_BBPP01000041.1:8222-27012 GCF_000787835.1 Streptacidiphilus melanogenes | reverse complement strand
GGCGGTCGCCCCGCACGCCGACCCGGGGGCGCTGGCCGCGCTGCAGGCCGCCCTGGCGGCGGCGGGCGTGCCGCGCGTCGACACCGTCTCCCCCGGCAGCGACCCGCAGCCCGGCGCGCTCACGATCTATCTGGGCGGCGCCGCCGAGGGCGCGACCGGCGGTACCGACCGGGCGCTGCGCTCCCTCGCGGGCGTCGGACACTCCGCCCTCTCCCCCACCGGGCTGCCCGCCGGCGGCTACATCCTCGGCACCGGCACGATCACCGCCCAGCCCTCGGGTACGGCGGGGGGTGCGGGCAAGGAGAACGCTGCGGGCAAGGGGGGCCCGGCGGGCGTGGCCGTGCTCGCCGGGGTGGACGCGGACGGCACCTACAACGCCGTCCAGTCCTTCCGTCAGATCCTCGGCGTCGGCGGGGCGCTGCCCGCGCTGGCCGTGCAGGACTGGCCGGCCGCGCCGGTGCGCGGCGTCGTCGAGGGCTTCTACGGCACACCGTGGACGGCGGGGCAGACCGCCGACATGATCGACTTTCTCGGGCAGACCAGGCAGAACTACCTGCTCTACGCCCCGGGTGACGACCCGTACCGGGACGCGCTGTGGCGCACCCCCTATCCGGCGGACCAGCAGGCCGAACTGCGCACGCTGGCGCAGCGTGCCGCGCTGAACCACGTCACGCTCGGCTACTCGCTCTCGCCCGGCACCTCCCTGTGCTACACCTCCCGCACCGACCAGGACGCGCTGGTGGCCAAGCTGGAGCAGCTGTGGGGCCTGGGCCTGCGCTCCTTCCAACTGGACTTCTCCCAGGCCACCTTCTCCCACTGGCACTGCGACGCGGACGCGGCCCGCTACGGACACGGCCCGCAGGCCGCCGCCCGGGCCCAGGCCGACGTCGTGGCCGTCGTGCTGCGCCGGTTCCTCGCGCAGCACCGGGGCGCCGACGCGCTGACCGTGTTCCCCAGCGAGTACCACGAGACCGACGCGACGCCCTACCGCACCGCCCTGGCCGACGCGCTCGACGGGGGCGTGCGGATCGCCTGGACCGGCGCGGGCGTGGAGCCTGCGACCATCTCCTCCGACGACCTGACGGCCGCCCAGCAGGCGCTGGGCCACCCGCTGCTGACGGAGGACAACTACCCCGTCAACGACTCGGAGCAGGACCGTCTCTATCTGGGCGCCTACCAGGGACGGGACCCGGCCGTGGCGAGCGGGACGGCCGGGCTGCTGGTCAGCGCCATGCAGCAGCCCGTCGCCTCGCGCATCCCCCTGTTCACCGCAGCGGACTTCGCCTGGAACCCGCTGGCCTACCGGCCCGACGTCTCCTGGCAGGCCGCCGTCTCCGCCCTGGCCGGGGCGACGGCCTACGGCACCGGGACGGCCGATGCCGGCGCGGCGACCCCCGTCGCGCAGGCCCGCGCGGCGCTTGCCGCCCTGGCCGGCAACAGCGCCTCCTCGCCGCTCGGGCAGCAGGAATCCGCGTATCTGCGGCCCCTGCTGGACGCCTTCTGGGCCGCGTTCGAACCGGCGTCCCCCCAGGCGGACGCCGCGACCGCCACCGCGACAGCGGCCCGCGCCGAGGCCGCCGAGCGGCTTCGTACCGCGTTCACCACGATGGCACAGGCCACTGACAATCTGGCCGGGATCGGCGGCGGACAGCTGCTCGCCGAGGACTCCGCCTGGATCCAGCAGCTCGCGCAGTACGGCCGCGCCGGGCAGGCCGCCGTCGACATGCTCGCGGCGCAGCGGGCCGGGAACGGCGCCGAGGCCTGGAGCCGGCGCGGCGCGCTGCGGCAGGAGATGAGCCGACTGGCGGACAGCGGCGTCACGCTCGGCGCGGGCGTGCTGGACGCCTTCCTCGACCGCGCCCTGAAGGCCGCCGACAGCTGGTCCGGGCTCGACGGCGACCAGCTCACGCCGACCAGCTCGATGGGCGCCGCCCAGGACGACGACCCCGCGCTGATGGTCGACGGCGACCCGAGCACCTACTACTGGTCCGGCGCCCCGCCGCAGGCGGGCGACACGGTCGGCGTCGACCTCGGCAGCGACACCCCGGTGCGGACCGTCCACATCCTGATGGGCGGCCCCGACGGCGACGTGGCCCAGGGCGACGTCATGCAGGACGCGATCCTGGAGTACGCCACCGACGACGGCGGCTGGGTGCAGGTCGGCCACTACCACGGCCAGGGCGAGATCCACGCGACGCTGCCCGCCGGCACCGTCGCCCGCTACCTGCGGCTGCGGGCCGGCTCCGGCCAGGACAACGCGGTCGCGGTGCGCGAGTTCAGCGTCGGCGCGCCGGACGCCACGGCGATGACCGCGACCGGGCCCGCCGCGGTCTCCGGGTCCCCCGTCTCCAACGCCGTCGACGGCGACCTGGACACCGCCTACCGGGCGGCGTCCGCGCCGCAGCCGGGCGACGCGCTGACGGTGGCGCTCAGTCAGACGCGCCAGCTCAGCCGTGTCGTCGCGCTGACGGACGGCAGCGTGCACACGCCCGGCTGGGTGGAGGTGCACAGCGCGGAGAAGGGCTGGACCCGCCTCGGCGCGATCGCCCCCGGCGGTTACACCGAACTCGCCGTCGACCCCAAGCTGAAGGTCGACTCGATCCGGCTGCTCTGGTCCGGCGCGCCCGGCAGCCAGGCGCCGGTCGTCTACCAGGTCATCCCCTGGTACGCGGACACGCCTCCGGCGACGCTGCAGCTCGGGGCGCAGAGCGTGGACCTCGAGGCGGGCGGCGCCGCCGTCGCCCTGCCCGGTGTGCTGCAGGCCCAGGGCGTCGGCGGGGCGACCGGCACGGTCGCAGCGCAGCTGCCTCCCGCCGCGAAGGGCCTCACCGTGGCGGGCACCGGTCCCGTCGCGCTCCCGCGCGGCGGCAGCGCGGGCGTCCCGCTGAGCTTCGCGGCGACGGCGAGCACCCCGCCGGGGTCGTACGCCGCGCACGTCGTCTTCACCGTCGGCGGCCGCAAGGCCACGCAGGACGTCACCGTGAACGTCTACCCGCGCACGGGCGGCCCCGATCTGGCCCTCACCGGCACGGCGAGCTCGTCCGCGGACGAGACCTCGGACTTCCCTGCGGGGAACGTCTCCGACGGCGATCCGACGACGCGGTGGTCGTCACCGGCCCAGGACGACGAGTGGGTCGAGGTGCGGTTGGCTGCGCCGGCGACACTGGGCGAGGTCGTCCTGCACTGGCAGGACGCGTACGCGTCGCGCTATGCGATCCAGACGTCGCTTGACGGCGTCAGCTGGACCACGGCGGCGACGGTGGCCTCCGGTCACGGTGGGGACGAGACCGTCCGCTTCGGCGCCGTGACGGCGCAGTACGTCCGCATGCAGGGCCTGTCCCGGGCGACGCGCTTCGGCTACTCGCTCTGGGGCATGGAGGTCTACGCGGTCGTCCCGCAGGCGCCGAGCCCGTCTCCGACGCCGACAGCCCCCACACCGTCCCCGACGCCGACCACGCCCCCGCCCACCCCGGACCCGACCCCGAGCCCGACGGACAGCCCGTCCCCGACGGCCACGCCGTAGGGCCGCGGTGCGGGTCCGCCGCGTGGGCGCGACAAGGCCGCACCTGCGCTCCCGCCCGGTCGCACCCCCAGGGGCGCGGGGAACGGCGCGAGAAACCACCCTGTGCGAACAGCCCTGCTCGGTGAGGACCATCCGCTCATCAGTGGCTTGTCGCGCAGTTCCCCGGCCCCGGGGTAGTGCACGGCTTCTCGCCTGGGGTAAAGCAAAAGCCCCGGCGAGCGGTCCGCGCACTACGCGGTGAGCTCGGCCGGGGCCTGTGGGGGCCCGTCCGCATGACGGAATGGCGCGAGGTGCGCCAGCTCCTCCGCTGTGCCATAGGGCTCGAGGTAGGGACGCCACCGGGGGTCGCGGTGGCCCGTGCCGATGATCCGCCAGGCGAGGCCCGTCGGGGGTGCCGGTTGGCGCTTCATGCGCCAGCCGAGGTCGGCCAGGTGCCGGTCCGCCTTCACGTGATTGCAGCGGCGGCAGGCGGCCACCACGTTGTCCCACGCATGCTGGCCGCCCCTGCTGCGCGGCACCACGTGGTCGACGCTGGTTGCGACACCACCGCAGTACACGCAGCGCCCACCGTCGCGGGCGAAGAGCGCGCGACGCGTGAGCGGGACGGGCCCGCGAAAGGGGATCCGCACGAACCGGGTGAGCCGGACGACGGATGGAACGGATATGACTGTGGTCGCGCTGTGCATGAGTACCCCGGTGTCCTCCAGGCTCACAGCCTTCTTGTCGAGGACAAGCACCAGGGCGCGTCGTAGTGAGACGACGCCGAGCGGCTCGTAGGACGCGTTCAGGACCAGAACATGCGGCACGAGGGCCTCCCTTTCCGCCGACGGCGCGTGGCTCGCGCCGGGACGACCGATCACCCAGGCGTGGGTGATCTCCTGACAGTGTCGCCGCCGAAGGTGCCGGGGCGCCAGCAAGACCGGAGATCCGTCTGGGTGTGTGCTCCCCCACACCGGAAGCCCACACCGGCACTATGCCCACAGTCACCGCAGGTCAAGCCCGGTAACGCACGGTCAGCGCGGCTGTTTTCGCGGGTGGCGCGTGGTGCGGGGCGTTCCCTCGGTCTCGGTAGGCTGGGGCGATGTCCAGCAACGCAACCCCGACCCCCGCTGCGAGCCCGTCCGCCGGGACGACGAGCGTGCACGCCACGTTGCAGCAGGCCAACCAGGCCGTGAGCTACGTGAGCTCGCACTGGGCGAACTGGGTCGAAGACGGTCTGCGGATCCTGTTCATCGCGGTGGTCGCACTGGTCGTGCGCGCCGTGGTGGTCCGCCTGATCGACAAGCTGGTCGAGCGGATGGTGCAGAGCCACCACAACGCCGCGCACAACGCGCTGCTCAACGGCCTGCTCGCGAACGCGGAGCGGCGCCGGCAGCGCTCGCAGGCGATGGGGTCGGTGCTGCGCAGCGTCGCGTCCTTCGTGATCCTGGGCACGGCGGCGATCACGATCCTGCCGGTGCTGGGCATCAACCTCGCGCCGCTGCTGGCCAGCGCGGGCGTCGCGGGCGTGGCGATCGGTTTCGGCGCGCGCAACCTGGTGACGGACTTCCTCTCCGGCGTCTTCATGATCATCGAGGACCAGTACGGCGTCGGTGATCTGATCGACACCGGCGTGGCGACCGGCACCGTGCTGGAGGTGGGCCTGCGGGTCACCAAGCTGCGCGGCGCGAACGGCGAGATCTGGTACATCCGCAACGGCGAGGTCAAGCGGATCGCCAACCTCAGCCAGGGCTGGGCCACGGCCAACGTCGACGTGCCGCTGGGCTACCAGGAGGACCTGGAGGAGGTCGAGAAGATCATCCTGGCGGCGACCGAGAGCATGGAGCAGGAGGAGGCCTGGGCCGAGCAGCTCTGGGAGCCGGTGAAGGTCCTCGGCGTCGACTCGCTGGCCGCGGACGCGATGATCATCCACGTCCAGGCGAAGGTGATGCCCGGGAAGGCGCTGGGCGTCGGCCGCGAGCTGCGCCGCCGGATCAAGGAGGCGCTGGAGGCCGCGGACATCCGCCTGGGCGTCATCCCGCAGCCGGTCGACGTGCCGATGCAGCGGACCGGCCCGGCCGTGGACTTCTCCGCACCCTCCGCCCTCGGCGACCCCAACAGCGCGCAGTCCCGCGCGACGGCCCCGATCCCGGGCCTGGACGACCCGAGCCTGCCGAGGTAGCAGCAGAAGCAGAAGTAGTTGTAGCTAGCACTCTTTCCGCATCCGTTGTAAAGTACAACTTAGAGATTCAGTTGTATTTACCAACTAGTGACGATGGACGGGATGAGATGTCCGAACGCGCCGTACTCCGCCGGGTGCTCACGCACCTGCTGCTCCCGCTGCTCATGTGCATCGGCATGGGCCTCGCGTACGAGAGCGCGTTCCACGCACCGTCCCCGCACCACATGAAGGTCGCCGTCGTCGGCAGCGGACCGCAGGCCGACGTGCTGGCGCAGACGCTCAAGGACAGGGCCGGCGACGCACTCGACGTCACCACGCTGCCGAGCGGCGACGCCGCGCGGGCGCAGATCATGGACCGCACCCTGGTGGCTGCCTACACGCCGAGCACGACGGCGCCCACGCTGATGGTGGCCACCGCCAACTCCGCCACCGACGTCGAGGTCGCGCAGAAGATCTTCACGCAGGTCGCGAGCGTGCAGCACCAGCCGCTCGCAGTCGTCGACCTGACGCCCATGCCCACCCAGGACCCGACCAACCAGTCTCTGTTCTTCCTGCTCGTCGCGATCAGCATCGGCTCCTACGGCAGCGTCGCGGTGATCGGCGGCGCCGGCGAGGCACTGCGGATGCGGACGCGGGCCGCGCTGTGCCTCGGGGTGTCCTTCGCCGTCGCGGCGATCGGGGCCGCACTCGCGGGGCCGGTGTTCCACTTCGTGCACCACGACCTGTTCGGGCTGTTCGGCCTGGCCTGGGTCTACTCCTTCGCGGTCGTGGCGATCGGCACCGCGCTGCACCGCTTCCTGGGCCGCTGGACGACGCTCGGCACGATGCTGCTCTTCGTGATGCTGAACTTCACCTCCTCCGGCGGCGTCTTCCGCCCCGACCTGCAGAACGGCTTCTTCGCCTCGCTGCACTCCTTCTGGATCGGTTCGGGCTTCGTCGAGGGTGCGCGCAGCATGGTCTACTTCGACGGCCGCGCCGGCTTCGGCACCGACGTGTGGATCCTGGCGGCCTGGGCGGCGGTCGGCGCCGCCGCGCTCGCGGTGACCTCGCTGTTCGAGCGGAAGCGCCGCCCCGTCCCGCTGCTCGCCGTGGAGTCCGAGGCCGACGCCGCCGAGGAGCGCGAGGAGGCCGCCGTCGCGGTCTGACCCGCCCCACACCGCCCGCAACGCCGACGCCCCGGGTAACGCTTCGGTCTCCAAGGAGACGGAGGCGTTCCCGGGGCATTGACATCCCCTCACCGGCCGCCGTACGTTCCTGGCGACCGACAGGAAAGTTTCCTAATAGTTCACGATCAGCGCACCCGTTAGGGTGCTGGGCACCTACGAGGAGGGTGATTCAACGCCATGTCGACCGGCACCGGCAACCCCTCGCAGCAGCCCGGCACTCCCCGCCTGCTGCGCGCGATCAACGATCGGGCCGCCCTCGAACTGCTGCTGGAGCAGGGGCCCCTCTCCCGCACGCAGCTCGGCCAGCTGACGGGGCTCTCCAAGCCGACCGCCTCGCAGCTACTGGCCCGGCTGGAGTCGGCGGGACTGGTCGTCCCCGTCGGCACCACGGCCGGTCGGCCCGGCCCCGGGGCGCAGCTGTACGAGATCAACCCGCGGGTGGCCTACGTGGCCGGGCTGGACGTCGCACCGGAGCGGATCCGGATCGCCATCGCGGACATCACCGGCCGCGTCGTCACCGAGCACCGGCTGCCGCTGCCCGAGGGCGACCCAGGCGAGGCGCTGGCTCAGGTCACCCGGGCGCTGGACACCGCGACCGAGGCGGCCGGCCTCCGCCGCGACCAGCTGCGGCAGGTCGTCATCGGTACGCCGGGCGCGCTCGACCCGGCCACGGGCCTGCTCCGCTACGCGCCGCACCTGCTCGGCTGGGAGTCCGCGCACCTGGTGTCCGAACTGACGGCGGCGCTCGGCGTGCCGGTCGCGCTCGAGAACGACGTGAACCTGGCCGCCGTGGCCGAGCAACGCGTCGGGCTGGCGCAGGGCGTGCAGGACTTCGTGCTGCTCTGGGTGGAGGCGGGCATCGGCGCCGCCCTGGTCCTGGGCGGACGAATGCACCGTGGCCACACCGGCGGCGCGGGCGAGATCGGCTACATGCCGATGCCGGGCGCGCCACTGATCAAGAACGTGCACCTGGAGACCGAGAACTCCGGCGGTTTCCAGGAGCTGGCCGGCGCCCCGGCGGTGCTGGCCCTGGCCGCCGAGCACGGCCTGCCCGCCGAGAGCGCGCAGGCCGCCGTGGCGGAGGCCATCACCCGCGACGCTGACGAGTTCCTGCGGACCCTGGCCGAGCGGATGGCCACGGGACTCGCCGCGCTGGTCGCCGTCGTCGACCCGGAGCTGGTCGTGCTCAGCGGCCAGGTCCCCCGGGCCGGCGGCGAGCGGCTTCGCGCGCTGGTCCAGGAGGAGCTGAGCGGGCTGGCCATCCCCAGACCCCGGCTGCTGCTGACCGAACTCACCGGCCCGCCCGTCGTCGTCGGCGCACTGCAGACGGCGCTGGCCACGGCAAGGGAGCAGGTCTTCTCCACCCACTGAGCCCGCCGCCTACCGACTCGGCACACCGCAACGGCACCATCGCACCACCGCATCGCACCGCCGCACCACCCCCAGGAGACCACGGACCGGCCCGCACCTGCCGCGCCCGTAGCTCAGTGCACTCCGAAGCGCCTTCCGAACCGCCTGGTCCGACCCCACTGGAGATCCCGTGTCGATCGCTCAGCCCGCCCGTAGAGGCCGTCGTACCGCAGCCGCCCTCGCTGTCGCCGCGTCGCTCGCACTGACCGCCGCCGCGTGCACCGGTCAGCCCAACTCGGGCGCCCAGGGCAGCACCGGCTCCACCGACAAGCCGGTGACCATCACCTTCTGGCACGGCTGGAGCCAGCCCAACGAGCTCGCCGCGATCAACGCCAACATCGCGGGCTTCGAGAAGCTGCACCCGAACATCAAGGTCAACGCAGTCAAGGCGGTCTCCGCCGACACCATCACCCAGGGCATGCGCGCCACCGGCGCCAACGCGCCCGACGTGGTCTCCGACTTCTCCACCACCGACGTCGGCAAGTTCTGCTCCACCGGCGCGTGGATCGATCTCAACCCGCTGATGGAGAAGGACAAGATCGACCCGAAGACCGTGTTCTCCCCGGCGATGCTCGACTACACGCAGTACAAGGGCGACCAGTGCTCGCTCCCGCTGCTGGGCGACGCGTACGGGCTCTACTACAACGTGGACATGTTCAAGGCCGCCGGCATCTCCTCCCCGCCGAAGACCTACTCGGAGCTGGCCGCCGACGCGGTCAAGCTGACCAAGGGCGACGGCTCGCAGCAGCTCGGCTTCATGCCGCTGTGGGACTACTACGAGCAGAACACCGGCTACCTGGGCGGGCAGTACGGCCCGACCTACTTCACCGCCGACGGCAAGTCGAACCTGGCGGCCGACCCGACCTGGCCGGCGCTCTTCGCCTGGCAGAAGGACTTGATCGGCAAGCTCGGCGGCTACACGCACCTGGAGAAGCTGCGCACGGGCTACGGCGACGAGTTCGCGGCCAACGCCTTCGACAAGGGCAAGGTCGCCATGCAGCTCGACGGCGAGTGGCGGGTCGCCAACCTGCAGCAGGACAAGGTGAGCTTCAACTGGGCCACCGCGCCGTTCCCGGTGCCGGACAACGAGGCCTCCTCCTACGGCCGGGGCTTCCAGACGGGGACCGTCATCGGCATCAACCGCAACAGCCAGAAGCAGGCCGCGGCCTGGGACTTCGTGAAGTACATGACCACGAACACCGACGCCCTGGTCACCTTCGCCAACGCGATCGACAACGTGCCGAGCACCATCGCCGCGCTGGGGTCGCCGGACCTGAAGCTGCCGAGCACCTTCCAGACCTTCCTGAACGTGGCCAAGAACCCGAACTCGGTCACCCAGCCGGCCACGCCGGACGGTGACGGCTACGTGACCATCCTGCAGAACCTGGGCCTGGACCTGCAGTCGGGCAAGCAGACGGACGTCATGGCGGGCCTGAAGAAGGCCGACACGGACGTCGACAACTCCCTCGCGCAGGCCGGCACGCAGTGACCGGCCGGTGCCGCTGAGCCGGCACCGCCGAGCTCCGGGTCGGCCGGGATCTCCAACGCCCTGGCCCGGCCGGCCCGGTCCCCTTCTCCCTCCCGTCTCCTTCCCTTCGCCTCGCCCGGTGGTGAACGTCCATGAGCAGCACGACGGCCGAGACCGGCCCGTCCCCCACTCCGCCAAAGGCCCGCGCAGGCAAGTCCCCGGTCGCTCCCGCGCTCAGGCGCAAGCACCGCCGCGAGCTGCGAGTGGCCCTGGCCTTCCTCTCCCCCTGGCTGATCGGCTTCGCGATCTTCTTCGCCTACCCGCTGATCTCCACCGTCTACTTCTCCTTCATGCACTACGACGGCTACAACCCGCCGAGCTTCGTGGGCCTGAAGAACTGGACCTACATCCTCAGCGAGAACCCGTACTTCTGGACCGCCATGCGCAACACGCTGTGGCTGGTCGTGGTGATGGTCACGCTGCGCGTGATCTTCGGGCTCGGCATCGGCATGCTGATCACGAAGATCAAGACGGGTGCCGGCTTCTTCCGCACCGCCTTCTACCTGCCCTACCTGGCCCCGCCGGTCGCGGCGACCATCGGCTTCGCGTTCCTGCTCAACCCCGGCACCGGCCCGGTCAACCACCTGCTCGGCAAGCTCGGCCTGCCGCAGCCCGGCTGGTTCAACGACCCCAACTGGTCCAAGCCCTCGCTGGTGCTGCTGGCCCTGTGGGGGATCGGCGACCTGATGGTCATCTTCATGGCCGCCCTGCTGGACGTGCCGACCGAGCAGTACGAGGCGGCCTCCCTCGACGGCGCCGGACCGTTCCAGCGGTTCCGCTACGTGACGCTGCCGAACATCATGCCGATCATCATGTTCGCCGTGGTCACCGGCGTGATCCAGACGCTGCAGTACTACACGCAGGCAATGGTCGCCGGTCAGGTCGCCTCCGGGACGCTCTCCGGCTCCGGCCAGAACTACTTCCCCGGCTATCCGGGCGGATCCACCTGGACCGTGCCGCAACTCGTCTACAACCTCGGCTTCCAGAGCAACGACGACATCGGCGCGGCCTGCGTGGTCTCGCTGGTCCTGTTCGTGCTCGCGATGGCCTTCACCTCCCTGCTGATGCGCCGGCGCGCCGGCCTCATGGGCGACGACTAGGCCGGAAGGACCGGGAAACCATGAGCGACACCCTGACCTTGGACTCCGCGCCGAGCACCTCGGCACCCGCGCCCCGGACGGCCGCGCACCGCCGCGCGGTGCGGCAGCGGCGCCTCAACTGGATCGCCGTGCACTCGCTCGGCATCGCGGCGGCACTGTTCTTCCTGCTGCCGTTCGTCTTCCTCTTCCTCACCTCGCTGATGAGCGACGACCAGTCGCTCAGCGCCAACCTGTGGCCGCAGCACTGGGTGTGGAGCAACTACGTCAACGTCTTCAAGGTGCCGGGCTTCACCGACTGGTGGAAGAACAGCATCGAGTACTCGGTGCTCGGCACCGTGCTGACGGTGGCCTCCTCCATCCCCGCCGCCTACGCGCTGGCCAAGTTCCGCTTCCCCGGCCGCCGGGTGGCGATGATGGCGGTCATCTCGATGATGATGCTGCCGCCACAGGTGATCATCGTGCCGATGTACCTGCTGTGGACGAACCAGCTGCACCTGACCGGGACCATCTGGCCGCTGGTCATCCCCATGGCCTTCGGCGACGCGTTCTCCATCTTCCTGCTGCGTCAGTTCCTGCTGACCATCCCCAAGGAGTACCTGGACGCGGCGAAGGTGGACGGCTGCGGCGAGTTCACCACGCTGCGCCGGGTGGTGCTGCCGATGATCAAGCCTGCCGTCTCGGCGGTGGCGCTGTTCCAGTTCTTCTACTGCTGGAACGACTTCTTCGGCCCGCAGATCTACCTCGCGCAGAACCCGGGCGCCTGGACCGTCTCCTACGGTCTGCAGACCTTCCACAGCGCGCACCACACGGACTGGAACCTGACCATGGCCGCCACCCTGCTGGTGATGGCGCCCGTGATCATCGTGTTCTTCTTCGCCCAGAAGGCCTTCATCGAGGGCGTGACACTGACAGGAGTCAAGGGCTGATGAGCCTCAAGCTGGTCGTCGTCGGAGGCGGCTCGACGTACACGCCGGAGCTGATCGACGGCTTCGCCAGACTCCGGGACACCCTGCCCATCGGCGAGCTGGTGCTGGTCGACCCCGCTGCGGAGCGGCTGGAGCTGGTCGGCGGGCTGGCCCGGCGGATCTTCGCCAGGCAGGGCCACCCGGGCACCGTCACCACCTCCACCGACCTCGACGCGTCCGTCCAGGGCGCCGACGCGGTGCTGCTGCAGCTGCGCGTCGGCGGCCAGGCGGCCCGCGACCAGGACGAGACGTGGCCGCTGGAGTGCGGCTGCGTCGGCCAGGAGACCACCGGCGCGGGCGGGTTGGCGAAGGCGCTGCGGACCGTCCCGATCGTCCTCGACATCGCCGAGCGGGTGCGCCGGGCCAACCCGGACGCCTGGATCGTCGACTTCACCAACCCCGTCGGCATCGTCACCCGCGCGCTGCTGACCCACGGGCACAAGGCCGTCGGCCTGTGCAACGTGGCGATCGGCTTCCAGCGCAAGTTCGCCGGCCTGCTCGGCGTCGAGCCGGATCGGATCCGGCTGGACCACGTGGGCCTGAACCACCTCACCTGGGAGCGCGGCGTCAGACTCGACGGCAAGGACGTGCTGCCGCAGCTGATCGACGGGCACGGCGAGGCGATCGCCGAGGACCTGGAGCTGCCGCTTTCGCTGGTGCGGCAGTTGGGCGTCGTGCCCTCCTACTACCTGCGCTACTTCTACGAGCACGACAACGTCGTCGCGGAGCTGAAGCAGCAGGGTTCGCGGGCCTCGAAGGTCGCCGCGATCGAGCGGGAGCTGCTGACCATGTACGCGGACCCGCAGCTGGACGAGAAGCCGGAGCTGCTGGCGCAGCGCGGCGGCGCGTTCTACAGCGAGGCGGCGGTGCAGCTGGTCGCCTCCCTTCTCGGTACGCAGGGCGGGGAGCCGTCCGAGCAGGTGGTCAACGTCCGCAACGCGGGCACGCTGCCGTTCCTGCCGGACGACGCGGTCATCGAGGTGCCGGCGCTGGTCGACGCCTCGGGCGCGCGGCCACTGCCGGTCCCGACCGTCGAGCCGCTGTACGCGGGTCTGATCGCCCACGTCACCGGCTACGAACAGCTGGCCCTGGACGCGGCCCTGCGCGGCGGCCGGGACCGGGTCTTCCAGGCCCTGCTGGCTCACCCGCTGGTCGGGCAGCTGGACCTGGCGCATCAGTTGACGGACCGACTGATCGCGCACAACCGCGAGCACCTGGCGTGGGCGTGACGACCTTGATGACTGGCCTGCCGAACGAGTCCGAGGACGACGAGGTCGGGAACCCGATCGGCGCGGGGACCGTGGGAGCGGTCGGCACCGAACTGGTCCCGGGCGTGCTCGCGATCGACGCCGGCAACAGCAAGACCGACGTGGCGCTGGTGACCGCGGACGGAACCGTCCTCGGCACCGCCCGCGGCGCCGGCTTCCGCCCGTACTCGAGCGGGACCGAGGGCGCGGTCGACGGCCTGGCCGCGCTGGTGGCCGCGGCCGCTGCCGAGGCCGGGCTGGACGTCAGCGGCGGCCAGGGCCCGCTGGTCACGCACGTGTCCGCGTGCCTGGCCAACGCGGATCTGCCCGTCGAGGAACGGGAGTTGCAGCAGGAGATCGCGGCGCGCGGCTGGTCGCGGACCACCGTCGTCGCGAACGACACCTTCGCGCTGCTGCGCGCGGGCACGGACGCGCCGCGCGGGGTCGCGGTGGTCTGCGGCGCGGGCATCAACTGTGTCGGCCTGCTGCCGGACGGCCGCACCGCGCGGTTCCCCGCGCTCGGTCAGATCACCGGTGACTGGGGTGGCGGCGGGGGCATCGCCCTGGAGGTGATGTGGTGCTCCACCCGCGCCGAGGACGGTCGCGGCGAGCCCACCGCACTGGCGGCGGCGGTCGCCGGGCACTTCGGCCTGCCGACCGCGAGCGCGGTCGCCGAGGCGGTCCACCTCGGCGGCGTGGCCGAGGGCCGACTGCACGAGCTCGTCCCGGTCCTCTTCCGCTGCGCGGAGGCGGGCGACCCGACGGCCGTCCAGCTGGTGGAGCGCCAGGCCGAGGAGATCGTCGCGCTGGCGACGGTGGCCCTGCGTCGCCTCGACCTGATCGACGTGCCCGCCGACGTGGTCCTCGGCGGCGGTGTGCTGGCTGCGCGTCAGCCGCTGCTGATGGAGGCGGTGCTGAGCCGCCTGGCACAGTCCGCGCCACTGGCCCGGCCGCGCGTGGTCACCACGCCCCCGGTCGTCGGCGCGGCGCTGCTGGGCCTGGACCACCTCGCCTCCGCAAGCCTCGGCGGCGGCCCGGCGGCCCAGTCCGCCGTCCGCGCGGCCTTCGCCGCGCGCGCCGAGGGGTAGTCAGTTCCCCCTGCGGCCTGCCCGTCCACTGCACCGCCAGGACGGGCAGGCCGTGCGGGCGGACGGGGAAAGTCCTGGACAGCCGTGCACCGGACCGTGGATGATCCCGGCCGTGTTCGAATTCCTTCTCTTCCTCGGCGCTGTCGCCGTACTCGTGTCGCTACGGCGCTCGCTCGTTGCGGCGCTGCGCGGTCGCCGCAACCTCAAGCTCGTCGAGACCTTCCGGCCGGAGGAGTTCGGCCTGGTGCCCCGCGCGGAGCTGGACGCGAGCCGGGCCGCGCCCGAGCCGTCCCCGGCGCTGGTCGCGCGCAAGCAGGGCATCGCCGACGCGGCCTGGGCCGGCGACTTCCACCCCGCCGCCGCGTACGTCGCCGAGGCCGGCCAGGACTGGGACGAGCGCTGGTCGCGCCTGGAACTGCTGCAGTACGTCGCGGGCCAGGACGAGGCCTGGCTCGCCAAGTGGCGCGCCGATCAGCCGGACAACGCCGACGCCGCCACGCTCCACGCGAGCCTGCTGCTGCACAACGCCTGGAAGGTCCGCGGCGGCGGCTACGCCCGCGAGGTCCCGCCGGAGCGGATGGCGAAGTTCAAGGAGATGCTGCCGGCCTCGATGGAGGCCGCCCGCGCGGCCGCGGAACTGGCGCCGCAGGATCCCGGACCCTGGGTCGTGATGATCACGGCCGCGCGTGGACTCCGGTACTCCCATGAGCAGTTCGAGCCGCTGTGGGCGGGCCTCAAGGCCCGTGCCCCGCTCCACGTGGACGGTCACTGGCAGGCGCTGCAGTACTGGTGCGCCAAGTGGCACGGCTCCGACGAGGCGATGATGCAGTTCGCCGAGGCCGCCCTCGCCGAGGCCCCCGAGGGCCACCCGCTGGCGGGCATCTACCTGCGCGCCCTGCACGAGCTGGAGTCCCGCAGGACCGCGCTCCCCTCCGGCCCGCGTGCCGTGCAGCTGCTCGGGCGCGTCCGCGTCTGCCTGCTCGCGTTGCCCGCGGACGACGACCAGCTGCCCGCGCTGCGCCACCTCCTGGCGCACTACCTCCTGCGGGCCGAGCAGTACGACGCGGCGCTGGAGCAGTTCCAGCTGCTCGGACGCTGGTGCGGCGCCTACCCCTGGACGGACGCCGACGACCCGGTCGCGGAGTTCGACCGCGGCCGTGCGCTCGCAGCACAGCGCAGCTCGTACGCCCGGGCGGAATAGGCCCGGTCCGGTGGCGGTTGCCGCCTGCGTGACGACACGATCCTTCCTCTTCCTGCTGGCCAGCGCCCGCCCGGACGGCAACACCGAGCTCCTCGCCCGCGCGGCGGCGGAGCAGTTGCCGCCCGGGACGGAGCAGCGCTGGCTGGACCTCTCCGCGTACCCGCTGCCGGACTACCAGGACACCCGCCACGCGAACGAGTCCTGGCCGGGACAGGACAACGAGGCGTTCCTCCACGAGGCGACGCTGGGCGCCACGGACGTCGTGATCGCCTCGCCGCTGTACTGGTACTCGCTGTCCGCGTACGCGAAGCGGTATCTGGACTACTGGTCCAAGTGGCTGCGCACGCCGGACCCGGAGTTCCGGGCCAAGATGTCCGGCCGCACCCTGTGGGGCGTCACGGCGATGGCCCACGTCGAGGAGGAGGTCGCCCTGCCGCTGGAGCTGACGCTCAACCACACGGCGGCGTACATGGGCATGCGCTTCGGAGGCGTGCTCCTGGGCAACGGCTCGCGTCCGGGCCAGGTGCTGGAGGACGAGCGCGCGCTGCGGCGCGCGAAGACGTTCTTCGCGCGGGAGGCTCCGCTCGCGCACTTCCCTTACGAAAGTTGAGGCCTTGCGAACGTTGAGCCCTTACGAGGGCTGAGGGCTGTTCGCCCACGGCGGGCGGATGCGGGTGCCGTCAGCCATGACGGCCTCCAGGCCGAGGGAGGTCGCGGTCCAGATGCGGGCGGGCGCGTCGGAGAGGTTGTCGACGCGGAGGGTGCTGCCCGCGTTGGCCACGAGGACGTCGCCGGCGGTGAGGTCGTGGACCTCCCCGTCGAGGGTGAAGCGCAGGGTGCCCTCGAGGATGTGGAGGATCTCCTCGCGGGTGATGGTGTGGGCCTGGCCCGGGGTGTGGGCGGGGATCTCGCCGCGCCAGGCGGCGAGCTCCCGGCTTCCGGTGGCGGGGTGGGCGTAGGAGACGAAGCGGACGCCGTGGAGCTCGTGGACCGTGGCCTCGTCACTGCGGATCGCGGGCATGGCGGAACGACCTTTCCTGAGACGTTGCAGCCTGGAGCGCTGCAGGGATGGACAAGCAACTTGTCCATATCGACAAGCTACTTGTCCATTGGGGTAAGGTCAACCCATGTCCGAAGCAGCAGCCCGGGATCCCCTCGCCTTCTCCGCGCTCGTCCTCGCCCTCGCCGGAGAGCTCGTGCAGGGCATCCACGACCGCGTCGGCGCAGCCGGGTTCGACGACCTGCGGCCCGCGCACGGCTTCGCCTTCGCGCGGATCTCCCACGGCGGGGCCACCACCGGGGAGCTCGCGGAGCACCTCGGGGTGACCAAGCAGGCCGCCGCCCAGCTCGTGGACGAGCTCGTGCGGAAGGGATACGTCGAGCGCACAACCCACCCCACCGACGCGCGGGCACGGCTGCTGCGGCTCACCGAGCGCGGCTGGGCCTGCACCCGCGCCGCGGACGCCGCCGCCGTCGAGGCGGTCGCCCCCTACCGGCGCCTGCTGGGCGAGGAGCGCTTCGCCGCGCTGGTGCGCGACCTGTCCGCGCTCGGCCCGAGGGGTCCTGTCCGGCCCGCGTGGTGACGCGACGTCAGCCGAAGCGGCCGTTCACGTAGTCCGCGGTGCGGGGGTCGCGCGGACTCGCGAACATCGCCTGGGTGTCGCCGTGCTCGACGATGCCGCCCGGGACGCCCTGGCTGGCGAGGAAGAACGCGCACTGGTCCGAGACGCGCGCGGCCTGCTGCATGTTGTGCGTGACGATCACGATCGTCACCTCGTGGACCAGCTCGCGGATGGTCTCCTCGATGCGGCGCGTCGAGGAGGGGTCCAGCGCCGAGCACGGCTCGTCCATCAGCAGCACCTGCGGCCGGATGGCCAGCGAGCGGGCGATGCACAGACGCTGCTGCTGCCCGCCGGAGAGCGCGCCGCCGGGCTGCTTGAGGCGGTCCCGCACCTCCGTCCACAGGCCGGCCTTGGTCAGGCACTCCTCGACCAGGCGGTCCCGCTCGGCGCGGCTCGCACGGGTGCCGGTCAGCTTCAGTCCCGCCACCACGTTGTCGTAGATGGACATCGCCGGGAACGGGTTGGGCTTCTGGAAGACCATGCCGATCGAACGGCGTGCCTCGGTCAGGCGGCGGTCGGCGCCGTAGATGTCCGCGCCGTCCAGCAGGACCTCGCCGGCCAGGGTGGCCTCCGCGATCAGCTCGTGCATGCGGTTGAGGATCCGCAGGAAGGTGGACTTGCCGCAGCCCGACGGGCCGATCAGCGCGGTGACCCGGCCGGCGGGCATGGCGAGGGAGACCCGGTCCAGCACCTGGTGGTCGCCGAACCAGGCCGAGATCTCGCGGGCCTCCAGAGCGCCCGGGCGGGCGGCGGGGAGCGGCGGACGCTGCGCCGGCAGGATGAGCGTCTGCTCCGGTTGCGCGGGGGCAGTCATCGGGTGGTACCTCTCTTGCTCGCGCTCGCTCGCGCTTGCCGGCGAACGGACGTCGGACTCGGACTCATCAGATGAGGTTGGGCAGCAGCCGGGCGACCTGGTCGGCCACGCACAGCCCGAGCGCGCCGAGCACCGGCACGCCGACCGCCCACGCCTGCCAGCGGCCCCAGCGGATGCGGGCCAGGGTGACTCCGACCGCGGCGAGCAGCAGCCCCTCGCCCCAGAGCACGAGCGGCACCCAGGCGGACGCGTCGCCGTGCATCGGCAGCTCCGACGGGTCCAACTGCTGCGCCGTCAGCGGGCGGGCGGGCGCGACCCGCACCTTGCTGATCAGATCGGCGTCGACCTGGAGCACGCCGTCCGGCGCGAAGGCCGGACCGCTCGCCGTCACCAGGACCAGCCGCCCCTTCCCGGCCGCCAGCGCGGGCGGCACGGGGTCGCCCGCGCGGCGCACGTCGAGCACCCGGTAGGTCTGCTTTCCCTGGCCGGTCGTCAGGACGAAGGTCTCGTCCGGACGGAGCTGGTCCAGCTGGCCGAAGGGTCCGCCGAATCCCGATTCGCGCGCCATCAGCACGCTCGTCCCGGCCTGGCCGGGCAACGGGGTGTCGCGGCGGTGACCGGGGCCGAGCTCCAGCACCCCCGAGGTGGTGCCTTCGCGCACCACCTCGCGCAGGCCGAGCTCCGGGACGGTGAGCAGGGCGACGGGCGTGCCGAGCGCCAGCAGCTTGCCGTCCTGGTCGGTCTGGCCGACCGGCGCGGTGCCCTGCGCGAGTGCGAGGCGCAGGGCGGCGTAGCCGGTCTCGCGGTCGCGTGCGTGGCGGATGTCGCCGATCGGGCCCACGTCGAGCAGCAGTCCGAACAGCAGCGCGGACAGGATCATCAGGGTGGCCCCGTAGGCCCCCGCGGCGTCCAGGCCGCGACGCGGCCTGGTGGACGGCGGTGCCGGCGGCGTCGCCCACACGGCC
>NZ_BBPP01000041.1:0-7987 GCF_000787835.1 Streptacidiphilus melanogenes | reverse complement strand
GGCCGGGCGGGGGCCGGGGGCAGCGGCGGCGGGGTGGCGGTGAGGGTCATCCCCGCACCGCCTTCGCCCCGGCGGCGGGCCGCCCGGCCTGCGGCTCGGTCCCGGACTCCGTCTCGGAATCTGTCTCGGACTCGGTCTCGGTCTCGGACTCGGTCTCGGTCACGGGCTCGGACTCGGTCACGGGCTCCTCCGATGTCGTCTCGGCCACGGCGGGGGTTCCGGTCTTCCTGCTCCGTTGGACCAGGACCTCGGCCCGCCGTCGGCGCAGCGCGGACAGGCCGAGGCCGACCAGGAGCAGTGCGCCCGCGACCATCGCCGGTACGGAGAGGAGCGACAGGCCGCCGCTCTGCCTGGTCGCGGCCGTCGGCGCGGGGAGCGGCTTCGCGGTCATGGCCGGCTCGGTGCTCTCGGGCATGGCCACCGGGGTGGAGTGGTCCGCCGTCCAGGAGTTGGGCGTGGTGAAGGTCAACGTGCCGAAGAAGTCCCGCAGGTGGGTCTGCTGGAAGCGGCCTCGGCAGTAGACGTCGATCCGGTAGGCGCCGTGGAGCGCGCTGACCCCGTTCTGGCGGGCGATGCTGCGCAGCGTCTGGTCGAGCGGGACGACGTACCCTCCGGTGGATGCGGCCGGGTAGATCGACGCGGCGGAGAGGCCGAGGGCGGAGGCGCCGCCGGCCGGGAAACCCGGTCCGCTGACGCCGGCGCTCAGCCAGTCGCCCTGACCGGGGCAGCGGCCGGAGGTGGCGAGGTCGATCGGGTCGTCGTCGTGACCCGAGGCGTAGTCGAAGAAGAGCGTGCCCGGCCCGTTGTCGTCCGTGGCGCCGGAGCTCGCGCTCGGCAGGGCGCTCGGGGTGGCGGACGGCCCGTCGGCCACGGCCGCGGAGGCCCCGCCGAGCAGCAGCCCGCCGCACGCGGTGACCACGGCGAACGCGACCGCGCACGCCCGCGCCACCGCACGACCGCGCACGCTCCGCGTGGCGACACGGGCGGGAGCCGCCCCCACCTCAGCGGGTACGTTGACCTGACCGGGCTCGTCGGACGTCTCCTCGGGGAGGGAGGCGGGCATCTCCCCCGCGGCGAGAACGGGCGGCGTGGGGAGAGCGGCCGGGCCGGGGGTTCCAGGCGTCGACGCCGGGACGGTGCCCGAGGCGCTCGGGGCGCCCTCCGGAAGCGGACCCGACGCCTGCGCCTTCGGCGCAGCCTCGTCGGAATCCGCGGGCGATCCGCCTGCACCGGGCGTAACTCCCGCCGCCGGAACAGGCAGCGTGGGAACGGCCGCTGGGCCGGGAACCCCGGACGTCGGCGGCTCCCCGGCGGTGTCCGCCGCTTCCGGCTCGGCCCCGGAGGCCGGAACAGGGACCGGGACCGGCACGGGCACCGGAACAGGTGCCGCGGGCTCGGTCGGGGCTGTCGGGCCCGTCGGGCCGGTCCCGGTCGTCGGCGCGGTGGGCTCCGCGGAGGCGGTCGGGGCCGTGGGGCCGGCCGGGGTGGTCGGGGGCTGGGAAAGCCCGGGGCCGGGCCGGTTCCCGCGGCGGCGACGGCGGAGGAAGAGGCTGACGGCCAGGGCCAGGAGCGGGAGGAGCAGGGCGACGAGGGTCCACGGGACGGTCGCGTAGAGGTTGTCGCTGACGGCCGACGGGAGGGCCGGATCGGTGTCGCCTGGGACGGCCATCGGGTCCACCGTGATGGAGGCCGTGGACCACAGCGTCGGGAAGACGCCCCGGATCTGGACCGTGTAGGTCACGCTGTTGCCGGGCAGCAGCTCCGTCAGTGCGCCGGGGCCGCTCGCGGTGGTGACCGCGCCGATCGCGTTGCGGACGCGGACCGCCTGGCGGCCGCTGAGGCGGATGTTGCCGGCGTTGTGGACGGTGTAGCTGACGGTCGTGGTGCCCGTGCCGAAGGGGTTGAGCGTGCCGCGGTACCGCACCGAGACGGACTGGACCACCAGTTGGGGTCGCAGCGCGCCCGGGACGCGCAGGTGGATGCGGGTGCCGACGCGCTGGTCGACGGCGATGTCGTTGCCCTTGGCGTCGGTCCCGTGGCGGCGCAGCGCCAGCACGATGCCGCCGGAGTGGTCGCCGGGCGCGGCGTTCGCGGGGACCGCGAGGGTGAACGGGATGATCTGCCGGGTACGCGGCGGCAGCGTCACCGTGCCGGCGGCGAGGTGGACCCAGGAGCCGACGTCCGTGGAGTGCCCGGAGGCGGGCAGCACGTCGTAGCCGCCGCTTCCGGTGTTGAAGGCGTCCGCCGCGTAGAGGGAGAGGGTGAGCGGGTCGTCGCCGTAGTTGTAGACCGCGACGTGGTCCTTGAGCTGCGCCCCCGGGGTGGCCGCGTAGGTGAGGGCCGCGCGCTGGTCGGGGCCGGAGGCCGAGGCCGGCTGGATGCCGAAGGTCTGCTGCTGCGCGGCGGGGGCCACACCGGGCACGGCGGCGGACGCCGCCGGCGCGAGCACGGCCAGGGCGGTCGTGAGCAGCACGGTGAGCAGCGCCGTGAGCGCGAGGAGCGCGTGACGCGCTCTCGACGGGGGGCGGGTCATGGCAGGGGTCCTTTGCACGGGCACGGGGTGACTGGGCAGGCGGTCCCGCCGCACCGCGCCGGGGAAGTGGGGCGCGGTGCGGCGGGGGCCGCCATCAGCGACGATCAGTCCACGACGGGTCTACGGGTCGTCACATCACGGTCGGGTGGTGCGGTCGGACGGTCGTCACATCGCGGTGAGCGTGAGCACCGCGGTGTAGGTGCCGGCCTTGGTGGAGGTGGGCGCGACCAGGGAGAGGTCGGCGCCCAGCTGGGCGGTGCCGAGGCCGGTCGCGGTGGCCAGGGTCCGGGAGGACTTGAGGCCGAGCGCGCCGGAGTCGGACGCGGAGACGGCGTTGGCCGGGGCCACCGCGCCGCCGAGCGAGACGTTGAGCCCGTCGACCTTGTTGACCAGGCGCGGGATCCAGCCGAGGTTCTCGCCGTTGATGGTGTCGCCGCCGTCGGAGAAGTCGGCGACCTGGCCGCTGAGCGACCAGCCCGGGGCGCCCGCGCGGGTGTCGGTGACGGTGACGGTCTGGATCGGACCGGCCGTCGCGAACAGGGTGCTGGCCGAGTTCAGGGTCAGCGGCGGCAGGGCGACGGTGCTGCCCGCGACGCTGAGCACCAGCGCGCCGGGGGCGACGGTGGTGGTGATGTTCTCGGTGCCGCTCGCGGTGCCGCCGCCCGTGCCGCCACCGGTGCCGCCGCCGGTCGGGGCGCTGACGGTGTAGGTGACGGACGCGGAGGTGGACGCCGCGAACTTGGTGGCGTCGGTCGGGGTGAAGGCGGCGGCGAGCTGGTGATCGCCCTGGGGCAGGGTGGAGGTGGTGAGCGTGGCGCTGCCGTTGCTGACCTGGACCGGGCTGCCGATCGCGGTGCCGCCGTCGGTGAAGGTGATGGTGCCCGCCGCGGAGGACGGGTCCACCGTGGCGGTCAGCGTGACCTGCGTGCCGGCCGGGGAGGAGGTGCCCGGGGTGACCGCCAGCGCCGTCGTGGTGGCCTGCGCGCTTGGCGGGCTGACGGTGTAGGAGGTCACCGTCGAGGTGGAGCTGCCGAAGTTCGGGTCCGTGGAGGTGAACGCGGCGGTCAGCTGGTGGGCGCCCTGGGTGAGCGCGGAGGTGGTCAGGGCCGCGGTGCCGTTGGCGACGGTGACCGGGCTGCCGATCGCGGTGGTCCCGTCCATGAACTGGACGGTGCCGGCCGCGGCCGGGGAGACGGTCGCGGTCAGGGTGACGGCGCTGCCGGCCGTGGCCGAGTTCGCCGGGGTGACCGCCAGCGTCGTGGTGGTGGCGGTCTGGGTCGGAGTGGTGCTGGAGGTGTACGTGGTGGGGCTGGTGAAGAAGATCTTGCCGACGTAGTCACCGAAGGTGGTCGCGCCGAAGGCGTTGCGGCAGGTCAGCGTGAAGTCGTACTCGCCGGACAGGGCGGTGATGCCGGCCTGCTGGGCGAAATAGCGCATGGTGTTGGACAGCGGCACCACGTAGCCGCCGGCGGCGGTCTGCTGGTACGTCGAGATCGGGGAGTTGCCGACGACCTGGGTGCCGGTGGCCGGGAAGCCCTGGCCGGTGACCGACATGATCACGTTGCTGCCGCCGCCGGTGCAGGCGCCGGAGGTGGTGAAGCTCATCGCGTCGTTGTCGGCGCCGGAGGCCGGCGTCGCGGTCATCGTGCCCAGCTGGGTGTCGGCGTGCGCGGCGGTCGCGCCGATCATCGTGGTCGCGCCGGAGGCCAGCAGCGTGGCCGTCGCCAGGGCCACGCGGCGGGAGATACGGAGGGTCGACACAGGAGTACTCGCCTTCGTCAGTCTGCGTGAGTGGGTGTGGGCGGTCAGCCCGTGACCTTGGAGGTGTCGCCGCAGTTCGGGTCGATGCCGAAGCCGTAGGTCTTGATGATCGAGTTCTGCTGGCAGACCAGGGAGTTGGAGCCGACGAAGACCGTGCTCCACGGCGCGGTGCCGACGTTGGTGCTCGGGATGACGTTGTAGACCTCGCGGGTGGCCGCGGCGCCGGTGTTGAGCAGCAGCGACGGGGTGCCGTTGATGCTGCCGAGCAGCGCCGAGCCGCGCAGGTCGGCGAGGGTGCCGGCGCCCTGGGCGATGTACTGGGCGATGGAGAAGGGCGCGATGGAGTTGTCGTCCAGGACGCGGCCGTCGTGCTCCTCGATCGGCTTGCCGTTCTTGGTGTCGCTGATGCAGGGGTAGGCGTGGTTGACCACGTCGGTGTCGGAGATGCCGACGGTGGTCTCCCAGAAGGAGCGGGTGCCCGAGCCGGCCTGCGGCAGCAGCGGGTGGATCGAGTAGTTCGGGCCGGTGCCCACGTAGTTGGGGTCACAGGTGTAGATGGCGTGCAGGTCGGCCAGGGTCATCGTGCGCGGCAGCGAGCTGGTGGGCGTGATGGCGTAGGTGACCGCGTCCACCGCGAACGGGACGTAGGTCAGGCCGGGGGTGGCCGGGGCCAGGTTGAGGCTGGAGGAGCGGGAGAACTGCAGGCAGCCGTCGGCCGCACCCAGCGAGTTGAGCAGCGCGGTGCGGCCCGCGCCGGAGCCGTTCGGGCGGGTGATGGCCTGGCAGGCGCTGCCGGACTGGGTGGCGACGGTGGCCGAGCCGGTCGCGTCGTAGGAGCCGATCACCTTGGTGCCGTTGATGGTGATCGTGCCGGCCATCGCGTTCATGACGCCCTGGGTGGTGTCGGAGCCGACACCGGCGAGCTGACGGTAGGTGGGGGCACCCACCGGGTCGGCGTGGGCGGTCCCGGCGCCGACGGCCAGGAGGGCGACACCAGCGGCGGCGGCGAGAAGCCTGAACTTGCCGGTCATGGAACGGTTCCCTTTCGGACGGTGGTGCACGGACGGCCGGGGGGTTCCGGCCGTCGTAGGGAGCGCGGGTCGTGATCGGTGCGGCGGTCGGAGCGGGCGCCGTCACGGACGGCGCCGGCCGAGCCGACGTCCGGTCAGCTCCTGGGCCGCCGCAGGTAGCGGGCCAGCAGCGGCCCGGCCCCGGCCGCCACCAGGGCGACCAGCAGCAGGACCAGGAACAGGTACTGGGCGACGCCCACGGGGGTGGCGGCGGTGCGGGCGACGTTCTGGACGGCCGGGGAGCTGGGCGCGATCGTCGGGGGGCCGTGCGGCCCGGACTGGCCGCCGGAGACGCCCCCCGACGTCCCCGAGGCCCCCGACCCGCTGCCGTCGCCGCCCCCGCCGGCACTCCCGCCGAGGCTGCCGGTGGCGCCGCCGGTCGTGGTCCCGCCGGAGGGGCCGCCGTGCGGGCCGGAGTCCGCGACGACGGTCCTGGCGACGGACAGCGCCTCGGTGCGCAGCGCCTGCGGCAGCGGCACGTAGCCGTTGACCAGCTGGCCCGGCTCCACGCCGGGCGTCTGCCCGGCGCCGACGGCGAAGCGGAGCAGGGAGGCGTAGGCGGCGCCCTCGTCCTTGGTCAGCAGCGACGGCACGGTCGCGGCGTAGCTGACGACGGTGAGCGGGTAGGCGTCCTTGGCCTTGCTGTCCGGCGGCAGCAGGCTCACGCCGGTGGTGCCGACCGGGGTCATCGCCGCCTGCGCCGCCAGCATGGACGCCGGGGTCGGCGCGACGAACTGTCCGGCGCCGTTCATCAGGTTGGCGGTGTCGAGGCCGTAGCGGGCCGCGGTCGCGGTGTCGGTGACGGAGAGGATGCCGATCTGGCCCTGCGGCTCCGGCGGGCCCTTCTTCAGCTGCGGCGGAATGGCCGTGGCGTCCCAGATGGTCTTCGAGAGCCGGTCGCCGCGGGCCGCCGACCGGGCGGCGTCGTGCATGCCGACCGCGTACGGGTGGGCGTCCAGGGTGCACAGCGGCGGCTGCTTGTTGGGGCTGTTCGGGAAGGTCTCGCAGTACGGGTCGCTCTTGGGGAAGTCGTCGCGCGGCAGAGCGAGCTTGTCGGCGGTGTAGTTGGGGTTGACCGTCATCCCCCACGGGTCCTTCTTGCCGGCGAGGAAGTCCCGCGCATCCGGGTCGCCCTCGACCCACTCCCACAGGTGCCGGGCCGCGTCGGACTGGCCGAGCGGCACGAGGATGTCGGGGATGCGGGAGAGGAAGGCGAGCGGCTTGAAGTCCGGGTTCAGGGCCAGGAAGTCGGGGTCGGTGGTGAGGTCCAGCGGGTTGCTCGCGACGTCGGTGGCGTCGTAGCCGACGGCGTAGCGGTACGACTGGGTGAGCAGCTTGGCGACCAGCCGTGGCGTCAGGTTGAGGGTGTGCATGCGCTGGCCCTCGAGTTTGCGCACGTCCGCCGGGGCGCTGGTGTAGGACTGGCTCTGGACGTCGAAGGCGATGGTGACGCCGGACAGGGCCACCGGCGCGTAGACCGGGGTGCGTCCGGCCGGTAGCTGATCGGCGGCCACCGGGTCGGCGACGTAGACCATGCCGGGGTCGGCGTCGTTGACCAGCTTGCCGCGGGCCAGGTCGTCGTCGAGCTTCGTGTAGCCGAAGATGGACGTGGTCTGCCGGCACAGCACCGGCTGCCAGCTGGTGACGGCCTCCTGCGCCATCTCGGTGCCGTAGGTCAGTCGCTCGTGGCTGCCGATGGGGCAGTTGAGGCCGAGCGGGGTGAAGTGCAGCGGCACCACCATGCGGTAGCGCCAGTTGCTCGCCGACAGCGGCGAGGACTGGAGCTGGCCGGAGTTGCCGACCGGCGGCTTGCCGTCGACCTCGACCTCACCGCGCGGGACGACGACGAGCCAGCACTCGCGCCCCTCCTTCGGCGGCACCTTCAGGTTGTCGGGCGTCTGGCCGCAGCCGAGACCGGGCGCCTCCATGCCGGTCTGCGTCTCGAAGTAGACCTGGCCGGTGCCGTCCGCCCGGGTCGGCGCGAAGGGCACCTCGTTGGTGGACTCCACGTCGAAGAACTGGCTGCCCGCGGTCGTCTCGACGACGCCGCCCACGGCGTGGAAGGGCGTGTAGACGTTGACGTTGGGCTGGGTCTGCTTGATCGTCTCGAGCGGGTCGACGAGCGAGCCGTAGTTGAGCTGGCGGGTGGAGACGTACGCGCCGCCGCGGCTGTCGCCGCGCAGACCGCCGTACTGGCACTGGGTGCGGTCCGGGCCGGTGGCCGCGTCGCCCCAGCACTGCATCAGCTCCAGGTAGTCCTGGGCGAAGCTCGAAGGGTTGGGCAGCGTCGGCTTGCCGCCGCTCCAGTCGACCTTGACCACCTGGTCGGTCAGGTTGGTGGTCTGGTGGACCGTCACCGTCAGCCCGGCGAACGGGCCGGTGCCGTGCACGCTGACCGCGGAGCCGGCTCCGGCCGCGCTCACCAGCGTCGGCGCGCCTGGCACGTGCGGGTCGCTGCTGCCGACGGCGGTCAGCTCCGTCCCGGGGACGGTGCCCGCGGCGGCCGCGCCGCCGGGGGCACTCGCCGTGGCCCCGGTGGTGCCCGCGCCGCCCACGGCGGAGTCGACCGGCACCGGCCTGCCGGTGACCTGGTCCACCTGGACCGAGGGGCCGCTGGTCGGCA
>NZ_BBPP01000042.1 GCF_000787835.1 Streptacidiphilus melanogenes | reverse complement strand
CGCAGTGCTCGCCGATGCTCTTCACAGAACATCGACAATTGATCACCGGGCGGGCAGGATGGTTCCCGCCTGCCCGTCCGCGCTATTCCCCCGTTGCCGCAGATGGCGGCGCTGTTTTCGCTGATGGGCTGGGAGGGCGAGGGATGGGACTGTTCGGCAATCGCCGACGGGAGAAGGCGAGAGCCGAACTCCAGAAGAACTACACCTATTTCTGCAGGGTTCTGGCTGCGGAGAGGCTCCGCCTCATCGAGTCAGACATGCGAGCGGCCCGTGACCGGGCCCGGGCCGAGCTCGGCGACGATGATCTGCTCACTCTGAAGCTCTGGCAGTTGTACGCACACACCCTGGGCAACCTGGGCCGGGGCGAGGAGGCCGAGCCGGAGTTCCGCGCCGTGGCCGCGGCGGCGGGTTCTGCCGCAGAAACTCAGCCGACCCGGCTGCTCGCCCTCACCAACCGCGCGGCGGAGCTCTGCTTCCTGAAGAGATTCGCGGAGGCTGTGACACAGGCACAGGAGGTGGTCGAGACCGCCGGGATCATGCCCCCACCAGACGACGTGTTCACCCGGCTGTCCGGTCTCAACACCCAGGCGATGGCTCTCACCGGCCTCGGTCACGCCGCAGAGGCGGAGGCGCTGGCTCGCAACGCGCTCACTACGGCGCGGGACAGTGGCCCCGTGTTTGGCAGCCTCCGGCGTGTGCTGTGCGTCAACCTCGCCGCCGCGCTGAACGCCCAAGGGCGTCACACGGAGGCGCTGGAGGCCCTTACCGAGGCGGATCGGGTACTCGCTCCCAAGGTCACCGCTGGCGGCACCAGCGCGATTGCGAAGGCTCGGGCAACCGCGCTCCTGGCCCTCGACCGGCACCAGGAGGCCTTGGAGACCGCCCGCGCAGGCCTGACAGCCGCGCTCACCGGCTTCGGCGAGAGCCACACTCGCGTCCGCGAACTCCACGTGTTGCTCGCCGACGCCGAGGCAAGGGTCTAGCCAGCCTCGGCTTTTAGGGGTCGTGTCATTTCGGACGGCAGTCTTCCTCCGAGCGCTCCTGGAGAGCACGGATCTCGGTCGCTGTCGTTCCGCTGAGCCGCTGGGCGGCGAAGCGCAGCTCGGTTTCCCACGCTCGGAAGGCATCCGGCTGATGGTCCGCGATGTAGTCGACGTAGTACTCGTCGCCTACAGCCTGGAGGAACTCACGTTCCGCTCCGGTCTGCGCTGATGTCAGGCCCTGCCAGACCCTGGCCGCTACCTCCCCAGGGGTCTTCGTCCCCGCTGCGAGCTGGCCGGCCAGGTGGTGAAGAAGGCAGCGTTCAGCGGTCTCCTTGCTCGGCATGGACTCGCCGAGCTCGTGGACGGCTTGTCGGAACAGTTCTGAAAGTTCGGTTGTGATCTCGCTTTTGCCACGTCCGGCCAGGTCGCGAAGCGCGAGCGAATCCAGGCCAGCCGCCAGTAACTCGGCTGCCCGCATCGGCAGGTCTTCGGACTCGACGATGCCCACGACGTACTGCCAGGCGACCACGAACAACTGATCCATGCCGACATCCTCCCGAATACCGGGCGCCCACGACGAGCGCATTCCGCGCAGGTCGGGAAGCGGTCGCGGCGCCTCTCCCTACTCTCGGCACTCGCTGTCGGTGATGACGCTGGAGGCGCTTGCGTACACGCCGAACCCGCCCTGGAAACCGACCCTGGGCGACGGACACGCCCGCCTGTCCGCCCTGTTCCCCCGCAAAGGCTGCCGCGAGTGCGACGACCGGCTGCAATGCACCGGCAACGTCGAGGGCAAAGGGCGCCACATCTCCTTGCTGCCCCAAGCCCAGCAGGAGATCCAGACCAGGGCCCAGAACGAGCAGGCCACGGACGAATGGCGTCGGCGCTTCGCACCACCAGCCGGTTGCGAAGCAACCGTCTCCGAAACCGTCCACGCCCACGGACTGCGCAACTGCCGCTACCGAGGCACCACGAAAACCCACGTCCAACACGTCCTCACTGCCGCCGGAACCAACGTCATCCGACTCAGCCAACGACCCGACCGACAACACCAGCCCGGCACACCGTTCCACCGGCTCTGCAAACGGCTCGCAAGCTGAAGATCACCAACAGCATCCGGACTTCCGGCCAGAGCTATCTTTGGGGAGCGTTCAGCATGGGTGCTGACGGCCCGGCGACCTTCAGTCGCCAGGCTCCGTGTCCTGTATCAGGCGGACATGGGCGGTTGAGAGCACTCCTGTCCGATGGCCTACTCCACCGTGAGCCGGTAGACCAGGTCCTCGAACCGCGGAGGGTTGGTGTTGCCGAGGTTGCAGTGATAGATCCGCTCGCTGACCGAGGGCTCCTCGATCCACATGCCCGCCCAATCTCCCCACCGCTTGACGCGCGGCGCATACCTGCCATCGAGCGTCTGTTCATAGACGTTGCAACTGAGGATCTTTCCCCCAGGCGCGACATACGGATACGTCATCGAGTCGGGCAACCCCTCATCGCTCCACATGTGCATCCGGGGAAGAAGGGTCCCGTCGAGTAGACAGAGCCCGCCTCCCGGGACCTGGATCTCGATCCCTTGCCGCAGGTAAGGTCGCGCGCCCTCGATGGTGATGGTCAGACGCCCCTCATGGGGAACGTCCCACATGTCCCCGGTCAGCACGGAGTGACCGTCCCAGGTGATGCGGGGCGGCCCGGACTGCACGCCGTCACCAGCTCGAATCGAAACGGCATCCGTCATGGCCTCCCTGATACACAGGTCTGACAGTGAGTAGTCGATGTTCAGCGGATCCATCCGGTGACCGTACTGCCTCGGACTCTCGCCCACGTGGTTGGGGCGCCCGACCGCAGGAGCCGCCGGGCCCAAATGCGAAGGAGAAATCGCTTGGGCGGGGTCATCCACGAGTACCGGCATACTGCTTGAGCTGTATGGATGAGGTCTCGGCAGGCAAAAGGTACCTGCGGCCTTGCGATCTGCGGCCGACCGGGCTGATCTGGATCGCGAAGTGGCACCCAAGCACGAGCCGAAGCGGCACCTGCGCCTCGTCATCTGGATCCCGCCAGACAACGACAAAGGCCCGCCGACCTGGAAGCTCTTTCCAGACCGACGGGCCTTTCAGCCTGTCGGGACGACAGGATTTGAACCCTGCGACCCCTTGGCCCCCAGGCGCGAGGTCAGCCGATGGCGATGATGGGGTGGTCGGCGGGGTTGATCCACTGCATGACCTGGGCCATGAAGGTGGCGGGGACGGCGACGCATCCGGCGGTGGGCCCGGCCTGGGGGCCGAGGTCGTGGAAGAAGATGCCGGCGCCGCGGCCCTTGACGGCGGGGTTCATGTTGAAGTTGATGACGAGGGCGTTGTGGTACTGGGTGGGGTAGTTGATGAGGTGTTCGCTGCCGTCGTCACCTTGTTCGGTGAGATGGAAACCGCCCTGGGTGTCGGTGCGTATCTGGTTGTAGTAGGCGCTGGTGGGGTCCTCGACCCACCAGTCGTGGGTGGTGACCTGGTGGTAGGGCATCTTGGTGCCGGGGTTGGCGCCGACGCCGAAGCCCTCGGTGATCGTGTAGGTGCCGGTGGGAGTGGTGTCGGTGCCCTGGGTCCGGGTGGCCCCGTTGGTGATGCCGTTCGCCCCGACCCGCGCCCCCGTCGTGGTGGCGATCTTCTGCCAGTTGCTGCCGCTCTTGGCCCACAGGGTGACGGTGGCGTAGGAGCCGGATGCCTTGACGGTGATGACCTGGGTGGCCTGGCCGACCGCGACCGGAACCGGGAACGGGTTCGCGGGTGTGGGGTTGGTGACGTAGGAGCCGGCCGGGAGGACGAGCTTCTCGCCGGGGTGGATCACGTAGGGGGAGGCGATGTGGTTGGCGGTGGCGAGCGCCTGGTAGCCGCCGGGGACGTGCTCCTTGTAGGCGATGCCGGACAGGGTGTCGCCGGAGACGACGGTGTAGCTCGACACGGGGGTGGTGCCGGGCGGGGTGGTGGCGGCTTGGGCGCTGTTGGCGGTGGCGACGGCGGAGACGGCGGCGGCCGCGCTGAGGGCGGTGGTGGCCGCGGCCCGGCGGGCGACGGGGGTGCGGGGCTTGGCGTGCCGGCCGCGGGGTGGCGTGTCCATCTGTGGGCTCCTGCCTAAAATTATGAGTGAGTGGGGCCTTTGGCCCCACTCACTTGCTTTGGAGTGCAGTGCCGCAGGTTGTTCGATGTCGCCTGCGGCCAGTGTGCTTAGTTGATCTGCTGGTAGAGAGCTGTGATCTGGTTGGGCGTCAGGGCGTAGTTCCAGGCCTGGAGGTCGCTGACCGAACCGGGGAAGTAGTCGGTCATTGCTCCGTTGTACTGGTCGGCTCCCAGGTTGAGGACGCCGGTGGCGCTCCAGGGCGTGACCCCGGTCTGTGAAGCGGCCAGGTTGCCGTTGACGTACAGCTGGACGGTGCCCGTGGTGGCGTTGTAGACGCCGACCAGGTGTGTCCAGGTGTTGGCGGTCACGCCACTGGTGTATGCGCCCTTGAAGGAAGGGTTGGCGGCGTCGGCCCCAGTGAAGGTGAAGGCCCACATGGGTGCGTTCGTGTGGCCGTAGTTGTACTGCAGGAAGAACGGACTGCTCACTGTGCCGCTCTCTGCCAGCACGCTGGCGTTGTGCGTGGGTAGGGAATTGACGTTGACCCAGGCTGAAACGCTGAAACTGTGTCCGGTGTTGATGACGGATGTGTTCGTGCTGGCGGCAGCGCCGGCGGTTCCATCCAGTGAGAGGACTTCGCCGCGGGTGCTGTCGTTGGTCCAGGTGGCGCCGGTGCTACTCAGGTTGAACGGACTGTTGCCGACGTTGGTGGCGGTGTCGCCGATGGTGTACGGGGTGTCGGTGGCGGCGGTGTCGTTGGCGAACGTGTAGCCGGTGCCGTCTTTGAGGAGCCAAGTGTCGTGAGGAGACAGGAACGAGGTGGTCTCAGCTGCGTAGCCGGCGTTGGTGATGTTGACGTGGTCGCCGGGGTCGATGGCGGGGTTGAGCTTCTCCTCGCCGTTCGTGGTGTCAGGGACCGCGACAGCGGCGTCGAAGTCTGCGAAGTAGACGGGGGGCGTGGAATAGGGGCCCCAGCCTTGCGGATCGCTTTGATCGGTCGTGGAGGAGAGCCAGTCGTTGATGTTGTTGCGATAGCCGTCGACAGTGCTGGTACACGGGTCGTTCGGGGTGGCTCCGTCTCCGTTGAAGCCGTCGCAGGGGGTGAGGGAGGTCAAGGTTGTGCTCACGCCCCAGGCGTTCAGGTACTGCAGGAGAGCGCTGTAGCCATTGGCGAGGACGTCGTTGTCGGTGTTGCCGAACAGTACGTCTTCGAGGCCCTCGTCGACGATGACGTTGCTCAGGCCGGGTTGGTCGAGGATGTCCCGGTCGATGCGGGACAGGGCGGAGGGGCCGCCGTAGGTGCTGCCGTTGTAGGTTTCGGGGTTGTCCTGCATGAGTTGGTTGGACTCGATGCCCTCGGCCAGGGTGCCGTACGGGCTGGGGGTCGTCGGCTCGGCGCCGGCCATGGTGTCCGACACGCGGTAGCCGGCCGTGTTGGTCGGTGTGGTGTTCGGCTGGCGCGGGTCGATGAGGCCGTCACCAAGCACTGCCTGGGTCGGAACGTTGTTGATCGTAGCGACGTCGACGTCGGTGACCAGGTTCGTGAACCAGCCTGAGTACGTGCCGGTGCCGGAGAACGGCGTGCCGGTGGTGTCCGCAGTCTTGTCTCCAGCCCCGGTGGCGGTCAGGTACTGAAAGGCGTTGTTGGCGTAGGAGTGCTCCACCAGGTAGGGCACGGAGTTGCTGAGCTGGTACGAGACCAGCACGTACTGGGCCGCGGTCACGGTGAAGGCGAGCGGGTCGCTGTAGACCATCGCACCGTCAGGGATGGATGTGGACTGGCTGCCGCCGAACTTCAGTGTGATCGGTGTCGCCGATGGCACCGGGGATGGCGAAGATGCGCTTGAGGACAGTGCGATGGTGGCGTGGCCGATGTTCAGCGGGTTGGTGCCCAGAGCGTTGTCGAACTTGATTCGCACCATGCCGCCGGACAGGGAGGGCTTGATGGCGATGCGGAACGTCTGGTTGCTGAAGTTGCTTCCCTGGTAGTTGTAGCTGCCTTCGTTCGGGTTGGCCCAGACGCCGGTCCAGGTCTGCCCACTCGGTGCGCTCGCGGTCGTCGTGTTGCGTGCCGCGACGCTGAAGATGTGAAGTCCCTGCCCGTTGTTGCCGACCTGCTGACTCACATCCGGGAGGGTGACCGAAAGGACCGTCTTGCCCGCGGTGATGGGGACGGCGAACGGGTACAGCTTCGGTCCTGAGCTCGGCGTGGTCTGACCGCCTGACGAGTTCCAGTGCGGCAGTGTTACGGCGGCGATAGAGGTCGGGCCGCCGATCCAGTCGGGCACGGTGAGGGTGTAGGTGCTGCTGGTGCCGTCGCTGTAGTTGACCGTTCCGCTCGCCGGGCACTCAGCGTTGGCATTGGCGCCGTTGAAGCAGTAGGTGCCAGTAACACCGGTGTTCTCAGGGACATAGGGGGCCGTGGCGTCCCCGGCGATGGCACCCGGTGTGGTGAAGCTCGCGTTGGTGGAGGTGGCAAGGAACACCAGGGCGTTGCCGCTCACCCCGGTGCCGCCGTTCAGGGTAACGGTCTGGTTTGCGGCCAAGATGTTGTCCGCCTGCCCCGATCCGTAGGCGGGCAGCACGAACTTGGCGCCGTCGATGGTGACAGCACCGCCGCTGCTCCAGCCAGCACTGGACAGGTCGGAGGCAGAAATGCTGTGGGAGGAGCCGTCCGCGTTGCCCAGACCGGGGTTGCTGTCCGGGCTGATCGCAGTGTTGTTGAAGCAGGCGCTCACACTCGGACACGTGCTCGCCGCGTGACTGGCGACGAGGAACCTGTACCCGTACATGCCCGATACGTCGCCGGCGCCGTCGACGCCGTAGACCCACAGCGTGTGCATGCCCGGCCAGTTCGGGGTCACGGTCGCTTGCGCAGTGCTGGTGGAGCCGTTCGTCGTAGCCGTGACGGTCTCAGAAGTTGGGGGGTTGCTGGTGGCCGGAGGCGCGTCGAGGTTGTAGATGAACTTCGTTGCGGTTGTCCCGCTCGTGGTGCTGAAGCTGAAAGTCCCAGCAGTCCCGGCTGGGTTGCCAGCGGTGGTGTCGCTGCCCGGCAGGGACTCGGGGTAGGTGTTGTTTACGGAAGCCACCGTCGGCGTGTCGGGTGCGGCTGGCTCGGCGGTGAAGTGGCAGGTGGGAGACTGGTTGTAGGTGGTGGAGTCTTCGCCGTCCGTGAAGACGACCTGCCAGTCGACGACCTGGCCGCTGGTCAGAGAGCTGACGAAACTGGGGGACATGGGCCCGGGAGGATACGAGCCACTAGAATAGTTGTTCGCCGTCGTGACGGTGTACTTCGTGGTCGTCCCGTCGATCCAGTACTGGTAGGTCGCCTGTAGTTCGTCGCCGTCCGGGTCGGAAGCCTTTGCCCGCAGACTTGGGGGAGTGCTGGCGATCGTCTTGCCCATGTACGGGTACGGCTTGCCTGTCGCGCAGGCGGCGTTGTCCGAGCCCGACACAGCAGCCATGGTGTCCGCGTTCGGGGGTGACGGGGGAAGGTTGTAGTAGATCTGCAGAGCGGGATTGTCCGAGAATCGGGAGAAGCCCAAGTCGTCGCCGCTCGCCTCGGCGGAGTCCTCGCTCAGCGTCACCGCGAAGGTGGACTGGCGACCCTTTGCGTCGTCGTAGATCGGCGTGTAGACGTTGAAGCCCTGCGAGACGCTGCCGGCGGTGGAGCAGTACTTCGGATTCCAGGCCCGTCCGAAGGTCTGTGAGGTGGCGTAGTTATTGTAACGGGGTCGGTTGTTCCAGTCTGTTCCGGAACCGATTCCCCCGGACCAATGCAAGTTCACTGTGTAGTTGCCAGAACCGCAGGACGCCGAGTACACCTCGGTAGCCTCGATCGTGGCCGTATGGATATGGGAACCGAACAGCACGGAGGGCAGCGACCACTGGTAGATGGCGTGCTCGTCGCCGGCAGCGCAGTCGCCTTCCTGCCAGCCGTTGTAGCCAACCCCGAGACGCCCGAGATCGGCCGTGTCGCCAGTCTGACCATAGAAGGAGTGGCCCGGGCAACCCTGCTTTACCTCGTCGAACTTCGGTGCGCTTGGATTGCTCGGATGCCAGTTGAACGAGGGCGGCGCGGCTTCGTATATCGGCCACACGGTTGCCGCCGAAGTGAGCATGCGCGTGTCGGCGGTCAGTTCCAGTGCCCCGCCGGAGACCCTGTCCTTCAGCTGCGCCACCTTGGCGGCGAGCCCCGGATGGGCCGCGTCGGAGGGATCCGCTCCGATCCGGGCATCCGACTTCGCGTGACCAAAGACGTTGAGCAGCTTCGTGTTGGAGTCCCAGACCTGCGGTGCCGCCGCCTCCAACAGCGCCTGCCCCGAGCCGGCGACCACCGCAAGCCCTCCGTCGGCGGCCTCCTCCAGGCGCCCGCCCGTGACCTGGGTTGCCAGCTTGAGCTTGGCGAGTGCCGGATTCTTGGCCGCAGCAGCGGACTTGATCACCAGCGTGTCCGAGAACCCGCCGGTCGACGTGGCCGAAACCACCAGGTCCACCTGCGGGAACACATCGCGGTAGGTAGCCGTCGCGCCGGACACCACCGGAGCCGGCAGCAGACCGGGCCACGTCACGGCAAGGCCAGCTCCTCCCGAGCGCGTGCTGACCAAGGCCCCCCGGCCACCGCCCGAGAAGGCCACCTGCCCATACGCGACCGCTGCCGGAGACCACGACCCGTTGCTGTTGCGACGCAGCGTCAGATCAATCGACTTCCATGCGCCGTGTACCTGTGTGCGTACTGGCTCCGTGTTCGAATCCAGAAGGAAGCCACCCTTCAGCGAGGCGACGACCTCTTGCGTCGGCGACGTCAAAGCCTCGACCGTCACGGTCTTCCCGGTGCGCTTCGCCTGGGCTGCTGCGGAAAGCATTTCAGCCTTCTGGGCCGAGGTCGCCTCGTACCCGTCGGGCAGCCGCGTGCCCTCCGTGCCGCGGCCTGCCCGCGGGGCAGCCGGGGCGGAATGCCCCGATACGTAGTTGTGGTTTGCGGTCGCAGCGCTGGGCTGTGCGGAAGCGGGTGCCAGCCCCACCGTGCTGAAGCTCAGCACGAGTGCAGTCGTCCCCGCTACTCGCAGCCTGCTTCGCAGCCTCGTCCCTGTTGGTCGGCGCATCAGATAGGAGCTCCCCGTTCGACATCGGACCATCCGGTCGCCGCAGGCTAGAGGCCCACGACCCATGCTGCCAACGGCACCCCGTCGGCGGGTGACCGGTATGCCCGCCAAGATCCGCTGATATGTCAATGTGCCCGTCGTGAGAGCAAGTTAAGAACCATCAGTGGAGACCTGGTGACCATGTTGCACAAGCCATGTCAGCTGTTAGCGTGCGCCTGATTTGCGTGATCGTCATGGCTTCATCGAGGGGGCGGGCAGCTGTGATACCCGGCATCAACCGGCGCACCACGACGCGGATTCGGGCCCAGAGAGGGCCGCTGCGGCGCCTGTTCGCGGTCGCTGTCACCGCGGCCCTCGCCGCCGGGACGCTGGGGGCCTCACCCGCGCTCGTGCAGACGCGTAAGCCCGCGACGTTGCCCAAGACCCCCACGGTGCCCGTCACAGCGGTCGTCTCGCACTACCAGCACGCCAACCCCATGCCGAACTGGCATCCCAAGGCACCGAGCTGGCCAGCAGGATCGGCCACAGTCATGCTCCAGACCGCATCGGCTTCCCCCGCCGTTGCGGCGGGGCACACATCCGCCACCCAGTCATCAACTCCCACGGTGCGTGCTGGCACCCTGCCCGTGTGGTTGACCCCGAGCATTGCGACGCGTGCGCATGGGAGCAACACGGCCGCGCAGGCGGACTCCACGACAGCCGCGGTCACGGTGCTGTCGCGCAAGGCTGCGCAGTCCGCGGGCGTCAACGGCGTCCTGCTCGCGGTCAAGGCCGCGGCAAGCAACATCGGACCGTTTCGCCTCACGCTCGGCTACGGCAGCTTCGCCGACGCCTTCGGCGGCGACTGGGCCTCACGCCTCCACCTGGTCGAGATGCCCGCCTGCTCCCTGACAACCCCCCAGGTCGCGACGTGCCGGGTTCAGACCCCGGTGGTGACGAGCAACTCCACCAAGACACAGCAACTCTCCGCCCAGGTCGCATCGGCACCCAGCGCCAGTGCGCGTCCCACGGCTGGGGCGCGCATCCAGTCGAGCGCGACGATGGCGGGCGGAATGACTGTCCTCGCGGCCGACTCTTCGGCAAGCGGAGGCGGTGGGGACTTCTCCCAGACATCGCTGAAGGCTTCGGGGTCCTGGCAGGCAGGCGGCAGCATGGACGCCTTCACCTGGTCCTACCCGATCACGACCCCCGCCGTTCCCGGCGGCCTGGCACCCAAGCTCTCCCTGGACTACGACTCGCAGTCGCTGGACGGCCTCACCTCGTCGACCAACAACCAGGCATCCGTCGTCGGCGACGGATTCACCCTGGACGAGTCCTACATCGAACGCACCTACCAGTCGTGCCATCAGAACCCTGCAGGATCCACAAAGACCTGGGACCAGTGCTGGTCGCCCGACAACCAGATCTCCATGTCCCTCAACGGGCAGACCACAACGCTCATCAGGGACGACAGCGACACCAAGAACATCTGGCACGCCCAGAACGACGCGAACGAAAAGATCGAATACCTGACCGGGGCCACAAACGGCGCACAGGGCGGCGAATACTGGCGGGTTACCACCCCGGACGGCACCCAGTACACCTTCGGCCTCAACGAACTACCGGGCTGGGCATCCGGGGACGCGACCACGAACTCGGTGCTGACCGAGCCCGTGTACGAAACGGCAGCCCGAACCGGGTCCACCTGCTACAACGCCACGTTCTCCAGCTCCTACTGCAAGCAGGCGTACCGCTGGATGCTGGACTACGTCAAGGACACCCACGGCGACGTCGTCTCGTACTTCTACAACACCGACACCAACTACTACGCCCAGGACCTCGGCACCACCGCCCCCTCCACCTCCGCGTACACGCGCGACGCCCACCTGTCCAAGATCCAGTACGGACAGCGAGGCGGCTCGGTGTACACCACCAGCCCGGCCGGCATCGTCTCCCTTTCCTACAACGGCCGCTGCAACACCTCATCCACCGGATGCGCGACCTCCACGCTGACCTCATCATCCGCACCCAGCTGGCCGGACGTCCCCTACGACCTCAACTGCGCCAGCGGAGCATCATGTAACTCCCAAGGCCCGTCCTTCTGGTCCGAGAACGAGCTGACGGGAATCCAGACCCAGGCCTTGGTCGGGACCACCGAGACGAGCGTGGACTCGTGGGCATTCACCTACAGCTTTCCACCGACCCACGACGCCACGACGCCGTCACTGTGGCTGTCGACGCTGACCAGAACAGGACAGGACACCACCGCAGGCGGATCCAGCTCGTCCCTTCCGATGCCGGCCATCACGTTCAACGGCCAGACGCTGTCCAACCGGGTGGACACCACCGACGGATACCCGCCGATCACGCGCTACCGCCTCAACAAGATTACGACAGAGACCGGCGGCATCATCAGCGTCGGCTACTCCAGCGCCGCCTGCGGATCCGGCACACCAAGTGACCCAAGCCAGAACCAACAGCTGTGCTACCCCGTGTACTGGACCCCCAGCGGGAAGACGACCCCGATCGAGGACTGGTTCAACAAGTACATCGTCACCGGTGTCACACAGGAGGACCCGACCGGCGGCAATGTCAGCGACGACATCACCACCACCTACACGCCAGTCGGCAACCCCGCCTGGCACTACGACGACAACCCGCTGACCCCTGCCAACCAGCGCACCTGGGACCAATGGCGCGGCTACCAGGGAATGAAGGTCACCACAGGAACCAGCCCGGACCCCGTCACCGAAACCGACTACAAGTACTTCCAAGGCATGGACGGCGACACCCTGCCCGGTGGGAAGACCCGCACGGCAACCGTCACCGACGTCCGCAACGACCCCGCGATCACCGACTCGAACCAGTACGCCGGTACGACCTACGAGACCGTCGCTTACAACGGCTCCGGCACCGGAAAGGTCGTCACGGACACCATCTCCGACCCGTGGACCTCCAGCGCGACCGCCAGCCACACTACGACCGTGTCCGGCCTCCCGCCCCAAGAGGCCTTCTACACGGGAACAGCCGACACGAAGGTCTACACCCCGCTGGCCTCCGGAAACACCCAAGAGACAGAGACCGACTACACCCACGACTCCTACGGGCGTGTTACCAAGGTCAACGACCTGGGCGACGTCTCCACGTCGACGGACGACCAGTGCACCACCACCACCTACGACGACAACACCACCAACTGGATCCTCGACACCCCAGACGAGGTTCGGACCGTCTCGGTGAACTGCTCCACCTCGCCCACGCTTCCCGTGGACGCGGTCAACGACACCCGCTCCTTCTACGACGGTGCCACCACCTTCGGCACGGCCCCCACCATCGGCGACGTCACCACCACGCAGAAGGCCGCCAGCTATAGCGGGTCCACCCCGAACTACGTCACCATGTCGACCGTCGTCAGCGAGGACGCCTACGGCCGACCCACGGCGGTCAAGGACGCTGACGGCCGGCAAAGCAATACGGTTTACACGCCAACGGCGGGCGCAGAGCCAACATCACAGACCGTCACTGACCCGTTGGGGCACACCACCACCACCACCTACGACCCCCTTCGCGACCTCAAGAAGTCGGTGACCGACCCCGGCGGATACGTGACCTCCACCCAGTACGACGCGCTGGGCCGAACCACCGCGGTGTTCAAGCCCGGCATCACCAACGCGGTCACGAAGTACAGCTACACCGTCTCCAACAGCGCTCCCTCGATCGTGACAGCACAGTCGCTGGACAACGACGGCACCACCTACCGCACCAGCGAGACCCTCTACGACGCACTCCTACGCGTCCGGGAGACCCAGACCGCCACACTCGACGGCGGACGCGACGTCACCGACACCGTCTACAACACCCTCGGACAGGTCGCCAAGACCACCGATCCCTACCACGACGGCAGCGCCCCCAACGCAACCCTGGTGCAGGCGCAAGACGGAATCGTTCCTTCCGAGACCGGATTCACCTACGACGGAGCCGGCCGCAAGACCGCCGCGATCGCCTACAACAACGCCACGCAGACCTGGCAAACCACCTACACCTACGGCGGCAACTTCACCACCACAGTGCCCCCAGCCGGTGGCACTGCCGAAACGGTGATCACGGACGCCCGAGGCCATACGACTGACCTGTACCAGTACCACACCGGCGTGCCCACGGACCCGGTCAACGACCCCACCTCGGACTACTCCGACACCCAGTACAGCTATGACCCGGCCGGCCACCGCATCGGGGAGAAGGACGCCGCCGGAAACTCCTGGTCCTGGTCCTACAACCTTCTCGGCCAGCTGTCTTCCGCCACCGACCCCGATTCGGGAACAACCGCTACTACATACGACAACGCCGGCCAACTGCTCACAAGCACCGACGCACGAGGCAAGCAGACCAGCTACACCTACGACCTAGACGGCCGCAAGACCGCCGCCTACGACACCACAGGAAACGTCGCCCAGGCGTCCACCAACCAGATCGATGCCTGGACCTACGACACGCTCAAAAAGGGCTACCCCACCGCCTCGACGTCCTACCAGATGGGCACCACCAGCCCCTCCGTAGCGAGCACGGCGCTCGCCTACAACACGCTCGGCGATGTGTCGGTCTCCAAGGTCACGCTCGGCAACCTCCCGGCTAACGAGGCGCCGCTCGCCCCGTCCGGTGGCTACGTGACCACGTTCGGGTTCAGCCCGAACGGAAACCCGACCACACTGGGCGACCCGGCTGCCGGCGGCCTTCCCGCCGAAACCCTCACCACAAGCTACGACAACTACAACGAACCCACCGGCCTCGCCAACAGCGGCGCCAACGGCTGGACCTACGCACAATCCATCGGCTACGACGCGTACGGTAAGCCGCTGCTGTACACACTCGGCCCGACCAGCAGCTGGGTCCAGCTCGGGCTGACCTACGACCCCCAGACCAACGCCATCACCGAGGCCAAGACCACAGACTCCACCAGCAACAAGGTGGTAGACGACACCGGCTACAACTTCGGCAACGGCAGCACCGTCTCCAAGGGCTCAGGACTGCTCACCTCCACCACCGACAGCCAAAACGGCGCCAGCACGGTAGACACCCAGTGCTTCACCTACGACTACGCCACCCGCCTCACCGGAGCCTGGACCGCCACCGACAACTGCGCCGCCACCCCGACACCGGGCAACAGCAGCACAGTCGGCGGCACCAACCCCTACTGGCAGACCTGGACCTACGACGCCGCCGGCGACCGGCTCACCCAGACCGACCACGACACCACCGGCAACAACAGCAACGACACCACCACCAACTACAACTACCCCACCGCCGGGTCCACCACAGACCAGCCGCACACACTCACCAGCACCACCGCCACCGGCCCGGGCGCCACAACCAACACCGCCACATACACCTACGACGCAGCTGGCAATACCCGCAACATCACCGGCGGAGCCCTCGGCAACCAGACCCTGACCTACAACGACCAGGGCAAACTCGGCGCCGACGCCACCAGCGCAGGCACCACCAACTACCTTTACGACGCCAACGGAAATCTGGTTCTGCGCACCGACCCCAACCAGGCCACTCTCTTCATCGGCGACACGCAGATCGTCGAGATCCTCTCCGCCCAGTCGACCACCGGCACCCGTTACTACACCATCGCCGGCGCGACCATTGCCGAACGCTCCAACACTGGCGACATCCAGTACCTGATCCCCAACCGTCAGGGCACAGACACCCTCGCTATCGACTCCCAGACCCAAACCGCCAGCCGTCGCCAGTACACCCCCTTTGGCCAGACCCGTGGAACCGCATCCACCAATTGGCCCGGCGACAAGGGGTATGTAGGCGGCGCCCCTGACTCGGCCACCAATCTCGAAAACATAGGCGCCCGCGAGTACAACCCCCAAACCGGCCGCTTCCTCTCTATCGACCCCGTATTCGAAGCCACCGACCCCAACCAACTTGGCGGCTACGACTATGCCGCCAACAACCCCGCCACCGGCAGCGACCCCACCGGGATGCGCAGCGACGACGGCTCAGACGGCGGCTATAACAAGTGTGACTACGACCCCGCGGCATGCAATAACGGGCAGCCGAAGCAAAGCAATGGATACGACCCTATAGCCAAGACCAAGGGGCCCGCGTACGTTCAGATCAGCCCCCATCTTTACGTGCAGGTTGACGTGCCGAGCCTCGGAAAGCTGATCGCGGCTTGGAAGTGGTATGTATCCCAGTCGAACTTCAAGATCACGGCATCGGCCGAACTGGGCTGGTGGGCGTCCTACTGTGTCGGCAATCGGGATGTCTGCGGGATGAGTCTCACGGGCAACCTCGAAAGCGCCTCCCTGGACGTTCTGTCGACGGGATCCGCATTCCCACGAGGATCGCTATTCGTGGATAGTCACTACAGTGTGCAAACGCTTCAGGTAGTGGCGGTTCCTGTTGCTGCTGGCTCGGGGTGCAGCTTTTCGCCGAACACATTCGTCCTCATGGCAAATGGGACTGTGAAACCTATTGGCAAGCTCAAGAATGGCGATGAAGTAAAGTCGGCTGACCCCAATACTGGCAAGACCGTAGGGGCTCGAGCCATTCAGCATGTCTGGGTCAACCACGACCGGGATCTGCTGAATGTGGTAGTCGATTACGGTAACGGCCACACTGCGGCAATCCATACCACGGCTAATCATCCGTTCTGGGACGACACAACCCACTCTTGGGTTCGGGCCGACCATCTTGGTCATGGCGACAAGCTTGTAAGTACCCATGGCCAGGATGCTGCCGTCATTAGAACAGTGAGCACGTCTGGAACGGCCAATCGGTGGAATCTCACGATTCAAGGCCTGCACACCTACTACGTTATGGCTGGGCCTGTCCCAATCCTGGTTCATAATTCCTGTGGGCCAGACGACGTTTACGAGCAACTGCAGGCTGAAGATGCGGCTGCTCCGGCGGGTACCTACCTCTACCGAGGTGTACCCATGGGCCACGGTGGGTATGAAGATGCTTTGGAAGGCAATGCTTACCCTCGCGGAGGATCTGCCACGCCGGAAGAACACAATGACGGCAATACCGAAAGTGAATTCAATTCCTGGACCACTAGCCTCTCGGTTGCGCGAAATTATGCAATGGGCGTACGCGCTGGCGAGTCACCTGGTGTCGTCTTGCGCGTCCAACTCCCCCTGGGGCAGCCCATTCGGATCATGTCGCTGTACGGGGAGGATAAGTGGGGAGAAAACGAAGTTCTCACCGGGACTGTTGAAGGGGCCGAGGTCTTTCCAATGAATGGTGGTGACGGCGACGGCGCTGGGGGTGGCAGTGGTGAATAAGCGGACCAGTATGGAGGGCGGACATGTCGATTGAAATAGGCCTAGAGGAGGCAAGGAATTCCCTTGCCTTCCTTGCGGCGGCCGGCTGGAAGTCGGCGGCTTGTGGCCTGAAGATCATAGACAGGCTTGAGGGCTATTCTTATCGCGCTGCATCGCTGGGCGCGGCAGATGCAGCGAGCATCTATGCTGTTCGGGCGGCGAGCTTCAGGGGGTCCGGAAGAGAAGGGGTCGAAGTTGAGCGCTTCCTCGCTGCCCTGCAGGAGGCCAGGGGTGAGCCTATCCTTATTTTTTCGGTAGCCGATGATAAATGGTCGTGTGTGTGCGCTGCAACAGTTGATTTGGCCACTGCAATTGCGGCTGTGGCTCTTCCTGTTGTGAGATCCAGCGTCTGAATTTAAGCATTTTTATGTCTTGGGTTCGAAATCGTCGACCGATGACCAAGATCGGAAGGCGTCCCGATGATCGAGGGCCGGATAAAGGGCAGGACCATCCTGCGCTCTGAATTGTCCCGATCCGGCATGATCGCGTTTCGTGCTCGTGCGCTTCGCGAATCTCGCGGTCTCCCACGCTTTCGCCGCCCTGCGGCTGCCGCCGATGAGCGACCGCAAGAAGGACGTGGAGATCCTGGTTCTGCGTCACCAGATCACGGTCCTTGAACGACAGCTCGGTGGGGACAAGGTGACGTTCTCTCCGGAGGATCGCGCGTTCCTGGCGGCTCTGCTGGTTCCGCTGCCGCGGGAGTTCCTGCGTCGGCTCGTTTGCTTGTCCGTCCAGACACGGTGCTGCGGTGGCGTCGTGACCTCATGGGGCGGCGCCACGCGCGAAGCTGCGGGCCGAAGCGCCCCGGGCGTCCGCCGACGGTCCGTTCGGTCCGGCTCCTGATCCTGCGCCTGGTGCGCGAGAACTGCGGGTGCCGATAAATCATCCGGGCAGGTCAGCGGCATGATCGTGGGGATCCCGTTGGTTACCCTGCGGGCTGTTCGGCGGCGGGGGAGGGCGGCAGGATGATCTCTTGTGCTACTGCGCCTGGTCTACCTTGCTGCCACCCACGCGTTTGCTCTGCTGCGCCTTCTACCGATGGGGGAGCGGGAGAAGGAGGTGGAGATACTGGTGCTGCGGCATCAGTTGCTGGTGCTTCAGCGCCAGGTCGGCAGGCCCGTGTTCACCGACGTTGATCGGGCGGTCCTGGCCGGGCTGCTCCACCATCTGCCGGGGGAGAGGCTCCGCCGTCTTCTGCTGCTGGTCCGCCCGGATACGATCCTGCGCTGGCACCGGGACCTTCTTCGGCGCCGGCATGCGGCGGCGTGTGTGCCGAAGCGGCGTGGGAGACCGCCGACCGTCCGCTCGATCCGGGCTTTGGTCCTGCGCCTGGCCCGGGAGAATCCCTCATGGGGCTACCGGCGGATCCACGGGGAGCTGGCGGCGCTGGGCATCAAGGTTGCAGCGTCCACGGTATGGGAGATCCTCAGGGAGCACGGCATCCCACCCGCCCCGGAACGGAACAGCACTACCTGGGCTGACTTTCTGCGCAGCCAGGCCGAGGCGCTGCTCGCCTGCGATCTCTTCGAGGCCCGCACGCTGACCGGGGCGCGCCTGTACGTCTTTGCGGTCATCGAGCACGCGAGCCGGCGCGTGCGGGTCATGGGCGCCACCCCGCACCCGACGGCGGACTGGATCGTGCAGCTCGGACGCAACCTCGTCATGGACCTTGAGGAAGCGGGCAGCAAGGCGCGGTTCCTGATCCGCGATCGCGACTCGAAGTTCACTGCGGCGTTCGACACGCTGCTGGCGGATGCCGGGCTGCAAGTCGTGACCACCGGTATCCGCGTGCCCCGGATGAACTCGATCATGGAGCGGTGGATCCAGACCTGCCGACGTGAACTCCTGGACCGCACGCTGATCTGGGACCAGCGCCACCTACGGCACGTGCTGCGGGAGTTCGAGACGTTCTACAACCAGCACCGGCCGCACCGGAGCCTGGGCCAAGCCGCTCCGCTGCGACCGCGGCCCGAGCCGGTCACCGTGCCGGCCCGAATCCGACGTCTGCCGGTTCGCCGACGAGACCGACTCGGAGGGACACTGCGCGAGTACCGCCATGCCAGCTGACCAGGCCGGATGAATTATCGGCACCCGCAATGTCGTCATGAGCGCAACTCACCCACCGTGTGGTCGACAACATATGGCGCTGCGTCAAAAGTGCCCAGGTGGCCCCGGATCTCGCGGCGGAGCGCGAAAGAAATCTGGGCATCTCGACCGTTGTGGGTGATAGCGGTCAACATGGATTGACCTGGGAGCGGATTGGGAGCCGAGTGCTCCCAGCGTCGCTCCCAATCCGCTCCCAGCCGAAGTGGGCCGAAAAACGTCGAGAGCCGGTGTCTGATGAATCAGACACCGGCTCTGACCTGCGACTCTGGACATCCGTCCGAGTCGGGACGACAGGATTTGAACCTGCGACCCCTTGACCCCCAGTCAAGTGCGCTACCAAGCTGCGCCACGTCCCGTGACTGCGCTGCCTTGCGGCTTTGCGGTCTGTCCCCGGTCTCCCGGGCACAGGAAGAACAATACAGGATCCGGGGCCGTGCTTGTGCACGGGTTTCCGTGTGGATGCGTGCAGGTCACAGCGGTGCGGGTGGGGGAGGGGCGGAGAAGGCGATCATGGGGTCGGGGTGCGGGAGTCGTAGCGGAGGAAGGACGGGTAGCGGACCAGGAGGAGGGCGAGGGTCGCGAGGCAGGCCAGGCCACCGGTGGTGGCGGAGATGGCCGGGGTGCTGAGCTGGGCGACGACGCCGGACTCGAAGTCGCCGAGGCGGGGACCGCCGGCGACGACGACGATGAAGACGCCCTGGAGGCGGCCGCGCATGTCGTCCGGGGCGGCGGCCTGGAGCATGGTGTTGCGGAAGATCATGGAGACGGTGTCCGCCGCGCCCGCGCAGGCGAGGAGGAGCAGGCCGAGCCAGAGGTCGTGGGCGAGGCCGAAGCCCGCGCAGGCCAGGCCCCAGGCGGCGACGGCGAGGGAGGTGGCGAAGCCGTGGCGGTGCACCCGGCTGACCCAGCCGGAGAAGAGGCCGCCGATCAGCGCGCCGACCGCCGGGGCGGCCGTGAGCAGGCCGACCGTGCCGGCGCCGCCGCCGTAGAGGGTGGCCGCGAGGGCCGGGAAGAGGGCGCGGGGCATGCCGAAGACCATGGCGGCGATGTCGGCGAGGAAGGTCATCCGCAGGTTGGGACGCTCCCGCAGGAAGCGCAGGCCCTCCAGGACGGAGACGCGCTTGCCGTTCGAGGACGCCTCGGGACGCATCGCGGGCAGCCGCCACATCGCGTAGAGGGACGCGCCGAAGGCGACCGCGTCGACGAGATAGGCGGCCTGGAAGCCCCAGATCCCGATGAAGAGCCCGCCGATCATGGGGCCGACCGTGAGGCCCAGGTTCATGCTCAGGCTGCCCAGGGCGTTCGCGGCCGGGAGCTGCTCGGCCGGGACCAGGCGCGGGATCATCGACGCGCGGGCCGGGGCGTTGATCGCGAAGCAGACCGCCTGGAGGGCCACGATCCCGTACAGCAGGCCGACCGCGTGCAGGCCCAGCAGTGCCTGGACGGCGAGGCCGACCGAGAGGACGGCGGCGCCGCTCGCGCCGGCGAGGCCGAGTTTGCGACGGTCGACGCGGTCGGCGATCGCGCCGCCGTAGAGGCCGAAGGCGACCAGGGGCAGCAGCGAGCACAGGCCGATCAGGCCGGTGGCCAGGGCCGAGTGCGTCAGCGCGTAGACCTGGACGGAGACGGCCAGCGCTGTCATCTGCTGGCCGATGCCGGAGACGGCCTGTCCCAACCAGAGCCGCCGGTAGTGCGGGTGCTCGCGCAGCGGCGTGATGTCGGCGAGCGAGCCGCGGACGGCGCGACCGAGGCGTCCGATCGGGCCGCCGGGAACGCTGGGAGCGGCGGGAGCGGCTGCTGTGGCGGGTGTGGCGTCCGGCGGGGCCGGGGCTGGGTCGGACTGCTGTTCTATGGGCACGGGTCATCTTCCCCCATCCGGCTGTGTGCTCCGGAAGGGGGCGATGGGACAGCGACGGAGACGGGGCGCGGGCGAGGGGACGCCTCAGGCGATGCGGCGGAAGAGGCCCTCCTGCATCACCGACACCACCAGGCAGCCCTGGCGGTCGAAGATCTGCCCGCGCGCGAGCCCGCGGCCGCCGACGGCCACCGGCGACTCCTGCTCGTAGAGCAGCCACTCGTCCGCGCGGAACGGCCGGTGGAACCACATGGCGTGGTCCAGCGAGGCCATGTCGAAGTGCCGTTTGCCCCACAGCGGCTCGACCGGGACGCGGACCGCGTCCAGCAGCGTCATGTCGCTCGCGTAGGTGACCGCGCAGGTGTGGATCAGCGGGTCGTCCGGGAGGGTGCCGTTGGTGCGCAGCCAGACCGCGCTGCGCGCCTCGACGCCCTTGAGCTCCTCCTCCGTCCAGCGCACGCGGTCGACGTAGCGGAGCTCGAAAGGCTGGCGGCGGCTGATGAAGGGCGGCAATTCGCCCAGCACCGAGCCGACCTCCTCCAGCGCCGACGGGAGCTCCTCCGGCCCCGGGACGTCGGGCCTCGCGATCTGGTGCTCGAACGGCGACTCCTCGGGCAGGTGGAAGTCGGCGGTCAGCGCGAAGATCGTCCGTCCCTGCTGGACGCCGAGCACCCGGCGGGTGGTGAAGGAGCGGCCGTCCCGGATCCGGTCGACCTGGTAGACGATCGGGATGCCCGGGATGCCCGGGCGCAGGAAGTACGCGTGCAGCGAGTGCACCGGTCTGTCCGGGGCGACGGTTCGGCCGGCCGCGATCAGGGCCTGGCCGGCGACCTGTCCGCCGAAGACGCGCTGGAGCGACTCCTCGGGGCTGCGTCCGCGGAAGATGTTGACCTCGATCTGTTCGAGGTCCAGCAGGTCCACCAGTTGGTCGACGGGACTGCCCACGGAGCCCTCACTCTCCTGTCGCGCGCGACGGGCCGTGCTCGTCGCGCGCTCGTTCCGATCGGTGCCGGTTGCATTCTCCCAGGGTGGTGACGCGGATGCCGCCGGAGGGCGGCTCAGAACTTGGGGACGGTGCGCGCCTCGCGTGCGGCCGCGGCGACGTCGGCCAGGGACGCGCCCGTCGACGCGGCGACGACGGCGGCGACGCCGCCCTCGACGAACGGCGCGTCGACCAGCAGCACGTCGTCACGCCCGAGGTCGGCGAGGACCAGGCGGGCGGTCAGCACGGAGCTGCCGAGGTCCGGCAGGAGCAGGACGCCCGCGCCCGCGTCGGCGGTGGTGACAGCGGCCTCGATCCGCTCGTAGCTGGTGCCCAGGCCGCCGTCGCGGGTGCCGTCCTCCGAGCCGCCCGCAGTGGCGATCGGGACCAGCCCGCCACCCAGCGGTTCGAGCAGCTCCCGGAGACCGGCGGCCAGTCGGGCGCTGTGCGAGACGAGGACGAGCCCCACGATGCCCGGCTGCCCGCGCCGGACCCCGGCCGCGCCGCTGCGTTCGGGCCCGGGCCCGGGCCCGGCCTCTTCCGTTGCGGACGCGAAGCGGACACGATCGGTGGGCGCGTTACTGCTCTCGGTCATGTCCGTGATGCTAGATTCGCGGCTCTCCGAAGTGAAAGCACAAGCGCGGGCGCGCGCGTGGCGATTCTGCGGTTCGGTCGTGCGGGCCGCACGGGAGGACTGCCGTTGTGAAGAAGTTCCTCAACACCCCTGACTCCTACGTCGCCGACAGCCTCGCCGGGCTTGCGGCCGCGCATCCGATGCTGACGGTCGTCCCCGGAGCCGGCGAGGGCGCCGATGAGAGCGCCGGCGGGTTCGTCCGACGCACGGCGCCGCCCCGGGCCGGCAAGGTCGCGCTCGTCTCGGGCGGCGGTTCCGGTCACGAGCCGTTGCATGCGGGCTTCGTGGGCGTCGGCATGCTGGACGCGGCCTGCCCGGGCGCGGTGTTCACCTCCCCGGTGCCGGGACAGATGCTGGCTGCGGCGCAGGCCGTCGACTCCGGCGCGGGAGTGGTGTTCGTCGTGAAGAACTACACCGGCGACGTGCTCAACTTCCAGATGGCTGCGGAGTTGGCCGTCGAGGACGCCGGGATCGCGGTGGAGACGGTGCTCGTCGACGACGACGTCGCGGTGCAGGACTCGACCTGGACGGCCGGCCGCCGGGGCACGGGCGCGACGTTGATGGTCGAGAAGATCGCGGGCGCGTTGGCCGAGCGCGGCGCGGAGTTGGGGGCCGTGGCCGAGATGGGCCGCCGGGTGAACGCGAGCGCGCGCTCGTTCGCGGTCGCGCTGACGGCGTGCACGACGCCCGCCAACGGGAAGCCCGGCTTCCTGCTGCCGGAGGACGAGATGGAGGTCGGCGTCGGCATCCACGGCGAGCCGGGCCGTCGGCGCGAGAAGCTCGCCACGGCGCACGAGGTCGCGGAACTGGCACTGGACGCGATCCTGGCCGAGTCGGTCTTCGCGGACGCGGCGGACGCGGCGCACGCGACGGATGTGCTGGACGCGGCGGACGCGGCGGACGCGGCGGACGTGCCGGGCGAGGCGGACGCTGCGGGCAAGGTGGCGAGGGCCGGCGCGGGGTCTGTCCAGGTGATCGTGATGGTGAACGGTCTCGGCGCGACGCCGCTGTCTGAGCTCTACATCCTCTTCAACGAGGTGTCGCGGGTGCTGGGCGGACGGGGCGTCACCATCGCGCGCAGCCTGGTCGGCAACTACGTGACGAGTCTCGACATGGCAGGCGCGTCGTTCACTCTCTGCCGGGTCGACGACGAGATGCTTGAGCTGTGGGATGCGCCCGTGAACACACCGGCACTGCGCTGGGGGCTGTGAACTCAGGGATCGGTCCCGGGCGGACGGGGGAGGCGAAACAAGCGTGAGCACCGGCGTGAACACGGGCGGCCAGGGTGACGGCGTGGACCGGGTCGACACGCTCGACCTCGTGACGACCCGCGCATGGATCCACGCCGTCGCGCTCGCGGTGTCGGCGCACCGCGACGAGTTGACGGAGCTCGACGCCGCGATCGGCGACGCCGACCACGGCGTGAACCTGCAGCGCGGCTTCGCGGCCGTCGAGGCGGCGACCGGCGGAGCGGGTCATGCGGGAGCGGGTCATGCGCCGGAGACGGTCGGGCAGTTGCTGGGCAAGGTCGGCATGACGCTGATCTCGAGCGTCGGCGGGGCGTCTGGTCCGCTCTACGGCACCGCGTTCCGAGCGATCGGCCGCGCGTTGACCACGCCGGAGGCCGACGGTGAACAGTTCGCGCTCGCGCTGCACGCGGGCCTGGACGCGGTCCGCGCGCTCGGGGCGGCCGCCGTCGGGGACAAGACGATGGTCGACGCACTCACCCCGGCCGTGGCGGCGTTCGACGCGGCGGTCACGGCGGGCGGCGACCTCCGCGCGGCCGCACGGGCCGCGGCGGACGCCGCGGAGGACGGTGCGCGGGCCACCACGCCCCTCCAGGCCCGCAAGGGACGCGCCTCCTACCTGGGCGAGCGCAGCATCGGTCACCAGGATCCGGGGGCGACCTCCACGGCCTTGATCTTCACGGCGTTGGCGGAGACGTTCGAGCGGCGCGGCTGAGACGGGAGCAACGGAGCGACGGGGGCGAAGGAGCGACGGAGCGACGGTGCGAAGGGGCGACGAAGCGAGGCGAGCGACGGGGCGGGGGACGAGGAGGACGGCTTCCCTCGAACGGCGGAGCCCGCCGCAGGGCGCAGGTGCCCGAGCGCGAGGCGCGGGAGAGGATCGTCGGCGAGGGCGGTTCAGGTCGCCCAGGCAGGCGCAGCGCGACGTGAACAGGGAGACGCAGATGAAGGCCGTCACCGTCGACGCATACGGCGAGACGCCGAGGCTCACCGAGCAGCCGCTGCCGAAGGTCGGGCCGGACTCGGTGCTGGTGCGGGTCAAGGCGGCCGGGTTGAACCCCGTCGACTGGCACGTGGCCGCGGGCGCGGCCGACCCGCTGCTCAACGTCTACTTCCCGCTCACGCTGGGCTGGGACGTGGCCGGGGTCGTCGAGCGGGTCGGGGTCGCGGTCACCGAGTTCGCCGAGGGGGACGAGGTCATCGCCTACAACCGGCAGGACTTCGCGCAGTTCGGCACGTGGGCCGAGTTCACGGCCGTGCCGGTGCGCGCGCTCGCGCCCAAGTCGCCCGCGATGAGCTGGGAGGAGGCCGGGGGCCTCCCGCTGGCCGGGTTGACGGCCTTTCAGGCGCTGGCGGCCGCGCACGTGAACGGGGGCGGGACTGTGCTGGTGCATGCGGCCGGGGGCGGCGTCGGTGGGTTCGCGACGCAGATCGCGGCGTCGCGCGGCGCGCGGGTGATCGGGACGACGTCCCGGACGGCGAGCTTCCCGTTCCTGCGGGAGCTGGGCGCGGAGCCGGTGTTGAGCGGTGAGGGGCTCGCGGACCGGGTACGGGACCTCGCGCCCGAGGGCGTGGACGCGGCGCTGGACTTCCTGGGCGGGGACTCGGTCGCCGTCTCCGCCGAGGTGGTGCGGGACCGGACGCGCATCGTCTCGGTCGTCGACGGCTCCGTGAAGGCCCTCGGCGGGCGCTACGTGTGGGTGCACCCCTCCGGCGCGGACCTGCGCGCACTCAACGCTCTCGCGGAGGCGGGCTCGCTGCGGGTGCACGTCACCCGCGACTACCCGCTCGCGGAGGCGGAAGAGGCCGTGGCACTCAGCCGCACCGGAACGGTGCGCGGCAAGATCGTGCTCACCGTGCCCGGATGAGCGGGCCCTTCGAATGCTGCTTACTGCTGGCCCTGCACCGGGACGGCGCAGCCGTCCGGGCCGCAGACGGGGGCGGCGTCGCCGTCCGCCTGGGGCAGGCCGGGGAGCTGGAGCATCTGCAGCAACGGAGCGGGTGTGGGCGTGGGCATGGGCGCGGACGTGTCGGTGGCTGTCGTCTCGGCGGTGTCGCTCATGGCCAGGACAACCCCGGTCGCGCCCGGCGCATTCCTCAGTGGCCCAGTGTGGAGCCCGGGCGGACGATCATGATGACCGTCACGGCCGCCCAGAGCAGGTTGAAGATGCCGGTGTACATGGCCAGCTGCTTGGTGTCCTTGACGCCGACCTCGCGACCGCGCGGACCCTTGCCCGTGAGCAGTTCGGCCTGACGGGGCAGGACCAGCACGGCGAGCAGGACGGCGGCGATCGCCGTCAGCACGATCGAGACGATCACCCAGGTCTGGCCGGTGACCTTCATCACCCCGGCCGCGGCGAAGCCGAACATGGGCACGGCCAGGCCGACGAGGGCGTAGACCTTGCAGATCCGGTTGAGCACTCCGAGCGTGGCGGCGTCCTCCAGGCTGTCCGGCCCGGCGGCCAGGGCCTTGCGCGCCACCGGCGGGAACATGCTGGCGGCCACGGCGACCGGGCCGATGGCCACGATGGCGGCGAGGATGTGCAGGATCAGGAAGAACTTCGTCACGGCGACGAGTCTAGGCAGGCCCCCTCCGGCCCCCTGCGGCCGGGGACCCCGTAGCCCGACGGTGGCCGAACCGGGGCGGCGACAGTGGACGGGTGCAGGCCATATCTTCATCGCATGGAACCGGTGGACAGGGTGACGGTGGAGCAGCGCCTCGCGGCGATCGAGGCGAAGCTGGACATGGTGCTGGCCAGGCTGGACGGTCTCGGCCTCGGAACGAGTGGCTACGCGCCGCAGGACGGCGTCCCGCAGGATCGCACGCCGGCCAACCCGAGGCGTTCGGAGTACGAGCCGCTGGACTACGTCGAGTTCAACACCGGCCCGTACGCCACTCCGGCCCCTGCTCCGTATCCCGCCTCGGCCGCCGGCCCGTATCCCGCGCCGGTCGCCGGACCGTACGTCGACCCGGCTCTGGAGCAGGTCCTGGAGCTGGTGCGGCAGGGCCGGAAGATCCAGGCGATCAAGGCCTACCGCGAGCGGACGGGCGCGGGCCTGCGCCAGGCGAAGGACGCGATCGACGCGATGGCGCTCGGCCAGTACCCGCAGACCGGACTCCGTTAGACGGTCAGACGTCGCACCCGTGGGCAGCTGCAGGCGGCTGGACGGCGGCCACCCCCGCCGCCCGCACCGCCGTGTGGAACTGCGACGCGAGGTCGACCAGCTCCTGTGCGTCCCGCGCGCTGCCCTGGAGGTCCAGCAGCAGTTCGTGCATTCCGGCCTCGGCCGCCGCGACCACGTCCGCGACGATCTGCTCGCGTGAGCCCGTGAACTGGGGGCGGCTCTCCTCGGCGACCGGTGTGGCGCGGATCGAGATGTTGGCGCGGCCGATCATCTGCAGGGCCGAGGCGTCCCGGCCGTGGCGCTCCGCGGCCTCGCGGATGGCGCTCCAGGCGGCCGGCAGGCGCTCGAACGGCACCCCGATCGGCAGCCAGCCGTCGGCGCGCCGGGCCAGCCGGTCCAGGGCGGGGCGGCCGGAGGCCGCGAGCAGGACCGGGATCGGTCGCGTCGGCTTCGGGCCGACCTCGGACTCGGCGATGACCGTGCGCTTGCCCGTGTAGGAGACGGGATCGGGACCCCAGACCGCCGTGAAGACGTCGAGCGTCTCCTCCAGTTGGGCGCCGCGCTCGGCGAAGGGAGCCGCGCCGGAGGCGGCGTACTCGTCGTGGGACCAGCCGGTGCCGAGTCCGGCGAGCAGTCGGCCCCCGCCCGTTGCCGCGTCCAAGGTGGCCAGCTGCTTGGCGAGTTGGAACGGCAGGTGCAGCGGTGCGACGAGCACGCTGGTGCCCAGCCGAACGCGGTCGGTCACGGCGCCCGCCGTCGCCAGCGTCATCAACGGCTCAGCGACGGAGCGGTAGCGGTCGGGCCAGGGGAGGCCCGGGACACCGAAGAGGCCCTGGGAGGGGTTCTCGGGGACGAGGAGGCGCTCGAACGCCCACAGGCTGTCGAATCCGATCACCTCCGCCGCGCGGGCCACCGTGGCGACGTCCCGGCCCGGCGTGTACTGGCGGAACTGCGGCAGGCTCAGGCCCAGGCGCATGGTCATCAGCGATCCCCCTCGGTTCGACGGCACATCCGCGGCCTTCAGCCGCGGGGCGGGCCGCCCGGCTCCGGGCGAAGGCACGCCGTCATGATCCTCCGTCATTCCCCGGCCGCTGGCCATGATCGAGACCGAGCTTCTTCCGGTGCACGCTTTCTGGCGACACGGCCGGGCGTGCGTCGGCTCGGCACGTGCCCTCGCATCCACCGCGCCGCCCCGCGCTTCCGCGCCGCATCCACCGCGCCCCGCCACGCCTCCGCGCCCGCGCTCGCACCGTGCTTCCGCGCCGCGTCCACCGGCCCCGCGCCTGCGCTCGCGCCGCGCCTCCGCGCCCGCCCCGCGTCGTGCCTCTGCGCTCGTCCCGCGCTTCCGCGCCCGCGCTCGCCCCGCGCCGCGTCCACCGCCCCGAGCCCGTGCCGCGCTTCCGCGCCCGTCCCGCGTCGTGCCTCCGCGCTCGCCCCGTGCCTCCGCGCTCGCCCCGCGCCTCCGCGCGCCCGCCGTGGTCCGGGCTCAGTCGCGCGGGGGCATGCCCGTCGCCGGGATGCGGCTCGGCCGGGGGCGTTCCTCGGCCTCCAGCAGGGGCAGGTAGCGCGGGGTGACCACCTGGGACAGGGCGATCACGCTGGTGGACCGGGCCACGCACGGGATGCGGCTGATCTCGATCAGTGTCTGCTGCAGGCCGTCGTGGGAGGTCGCCGCCACGCGGCAGTGGACGTCGCTGGCGCCGGTGGTGCCGTAGGCCTCCAGGACGCCCGGGACCTTGGCCAGCTCGACCGAGAGCTCCTCCAGGCTGCCCTGGGAGATCTCCAGGTTCACGAAGGCCAGCACCGGGAAGCCGGCCGCCGCCAGATCCACGTCCGGGCCGTGGCCGGTGATGACGCCGTCCGCCTCCAGGCGCTGGATGCGCGCCTGGACGGTGGCCCGGGAGACGCCCGTGAGGCGGGACAGTTCGAGGAATCCGGCGCGCGGATTCTCGGCGAGCGCGCGGATCAGCAGGACGTCCAGCTGGTCGGGCTTTCTGCGCTGAGCTTCCATCTCGCCGCCTCTCTTCCGGGATCAAGCTTGGCAGATTGCGCACCTCGATCGCCGGATATTGTCAGCGAGCGAAGCTAGGCCCTGTACTGCTGATCGTCAATACTGGTCCTGTCAGGGCCCCGGCCGGCCGGCCGGGCGCCAAGGGCACAGCAGCCCGGGAGGCGACGAAGGTGGCCTACTACCGCAGCGTGGGCTCGGTCCCGCCCAAGCGGCACACGCAGCACCGTGCTGCCGACGGTTCCCTGTACTACGAGGAGCTGATGGGGGAGGAGGGCTTCTCCTCCGACTCCTCGCTGCTCTACCACCGGGCCATCCCGTCGGCCATGGTGGACAGCCGGGTGTGGCGGATCGACGACGGCAAGCCGGAGGCGAACCACCCCCTCAAGCCGTTCCACTTCAAGCTGCACGACCTCTTCCCCGGCGCGTCGTGGCGGCAGGCCGACCCGGTCCGCGACCGGCGTGTCGTGCTGTCCAACGCGGACGTGCGCATCGCCTACGTCGCCGCCGGGCTGCCGTCCCCCCTGTACCGCAACGGGATAGGGGACGAGTGCGTCTACGTCGAGTCCGGCACGGGCGTCGTCGAGACGGTCTTCGGCGTCATCGAGGTCCACCAGGGCGACTACGTCGTCATCCCGCGCGCCACCACGCACCGCTGGCTGCCCACCGGGGACGCGCCGCTGCGGCTGTACGCCATCGAGGCGAACAGCCACATCACGCCCGCCAAGCGCTACCTGTCCAGGTTCGGGCAGCTGCTTGAGCACGCGCCGTTCTGCGAGCGCGACCTGCGCGGCCCCGTCGGCCCGCTGGTCGTCGAGGAGGACGGGGACGTCGAGGTCTACGTCAAGCACCGCGTCGGCGGCTCGGTCGGCGGCACCGTCATGGTGGTGCCCAGCCACCCCTTCGACGTCGTGGGCTGGGACGGCTGCCTCTACCCCTACGCCTTCAACATCGAGAACTACGAGCCGATCACCGGCCGGATCCACCAGCCGCCGCCGGCGCACCAGGTGTTCGAGGGCAACAACTTCGTCATCTGCAACTTCGTGCCGCGCAAGGTGGACTACCACCCGCTGTCGATCCCGGTGCCGTACTACCACGCCAACGTCGACAGCGACGAGGTCATGTTCTACTGCGGCGGGAACTACGAGGCCCGTAAGGGCTCCGGCATCGGCCAGGGCAGCGTCTCGCTGCACCCCGGCGGCCACACCCACGGCCCGCAGCCGGGCGCGTACGAGCGCAGCATCGGCGTGGAGTTCTTCGACGAGCTCGCCGTCATGGTCGACACCTTCCGGCCGCTGGAGCTCGCCGAGGGCGCCCGCGCCACCGACGACGGCCGCTACGCGTGGACCTGGAGCGGCCGCGGACCGGTCGAGACCGCCGAGGAGGCGGACGCCGAGGACCAGGGCGGCGCCGGGGCCGCGGGGGAGGAGCAGGAGTGAGGCCCGCCCACCTGGTCCCGCCGCTCTTCGCGGGCCTGTGCGACGACGCCGCGCTGTTCCCGCCCGGCAACGCGCCGGTGGCCGAGGCGGTGCCCGCGCACCGCAACCACCGCAACGCCTGGTACGCGCCGCTGGTCGGCCCGTTCCTGGTCGGGGCGGACCGGATCGCCGAGGTCGGCGCGGCCGCGGAGGAGACCGGCGGCACGCAACGGCCGCTCGACGTCACGCTCGTGGTGCGCGGTGGCCCGTCCGGGCTGGCCCCGGCGCTCGAGGAGACCGCCAAGTGGCCGGGCCTGCACCTGGTCGGCGTCGAGCTCGGGCCGGACGCCGACGGGTCCGTCGCCGAGGCGGCCGCGCGCGGCTGCGCGGTGCTCGACCGGGAGCTGCCGGGCCAGCACGTGTTCGGCGCGGTCGAGTTGCGTCGCGACCCCGCCGCCCACGCGGGTTCCGGGAGCAAGAGCGACAAGCGTGAGACGGGCGCCATGGAACTGGCCCTCGACGTGATCGCGGCCTCGCCGTACCGGGCCAAGTACCGCACCGGCGGCCTGGAGTCGCAGGCCTTCCCGAGCGCGGAGGAGCTGGCCGCGTTCATCACGGCCTGCGCGAGCCGGGAGTTGGCCTTCAAGTGCACGGCCGGCCTGCACCACGCCGTCCGTTACGTGGACCCCGCCACCGGCTTCACCCACCACGGCTTCCTCAACATCCTGCTGGCGACGCACTTCGCCGTGCAGGGCGCGGACGCCGTCGCGGTCGCCGAGGTCCTGGCCGACCACGGCGCGGAGGGGCTCGCGGCGGTGGCTGCGGACCTGACGGACACTCAGGTCGAGCGCGCGCGACGGGCGTTCACCGCGTACGGGACCTGCAGCGTGCTGGAGCCGCTGGAGGACCTGACCGATCTCGGCCTGCTGCCGCCTGCCTGACCGGCCCGACTCCCTCCCACCGGCTTGCCCGGCCCCGAGCGAACGACGTTGATGGAGCATCTGTGACCTGGCTCGACCTGCCTGCCGACACCCTCTTCGGCCTCGACAACCTGCCCTACGGGGTCTTCTCGACCGCCGGGGACCCGCAGCGGCGGCGGCTCGGCGTGGCGATCGGGGGGCAGGTGCTCGACGCGGGCGCCGCGGCCCGCGCCGTCGGCTCGCCCGACCCGCTGCTGGAGGCCGCGACCCTCGACCCGCTGCTGGCCGCAGGCCGCCCGGCGTGGACGCGGGTCCGCGAGGCGCTGACCCGTTGGCTCACCGAGCCGGCGTTCCGCCCCGTCATCGAGCCCTGCCTGCTGCCGCGCGCCGACGTCACCCTGCACCTGCCGTTCACGGTCGGCGACTACGTCGACTTCTACGCGTCCGAGCACCACGCGAGCAACCTCGGCCGCCTCTTCCGTCCGGGCAGCGAGCCGCTCACGCCCAACTGGAAGCACCTGCCCATCGGTTACCACGGCCGCTCGGGCACCGTCGTGGTCTCCGGCACGCCGGTCGTCCGTCCCAACGGGCAGCGCAAGGCACCGGCCGACGCGGCGCCGACGTTCGGGCCGAGCCGCCGCCTCGACATCGAGGCGGAGGTCGGCTTCGTGGTCGGCGCGGGCTCCGAGCTGGGCACACCTGTCCCGATGGCAGACTTCGCCGAGCACGTCTTCGGCGTCTGCCTGGTCAACGACTGGTCCGCGCGGGACATCCAGGCGTGGGAGTACGTGCCGCTCGGCCCGTTCCTCGGGAAGTCCTTCGCGACGTCGGTCTCGCCCTGGGTGGTCCCGCTCGACGCCCTGGCGGCCGCACGGGTGGCGCCGCCCGCCCGTGACGTCGAGCCGCTGCCGTACCTCGACGACCGCGACACGAAGGAGCCGTGGGGCCTGGACCTCGCCCTGGAGGTCCGCGTCAACGGCACGCTGATCTCCCGTCCGCCGTTCGCCGGGATGTACTGGACGGCGGCGCAGATGCTGGCCCACATGACCGTCAACGGCGCGAGCGTCCGCCCCGGCGACCTGTTCGCCTCCGGTACGGTCAGCGGCCCCGAGCGCGGCACGGAGGGCGCGCTGATCGAGCTGACCTGGAACGGGGAACGCCCGGCCCAGCTGGCCGACGGCAGCGGTCGCGCCTTCCTGGAGGACGGCGACGCGGTCACCATCACGGCGACGGCCCCGGGCCCGAACGGAACCCGCATCGGCTTCGGCGAGGTGACGGGCCGCATCCTTCCGGCCCGGTGAGTCGCAGCGCCGGGGGCCCCGCCCTGTCCGGCCTCCGGACCGACAGGGCGAGATCCCGGGCGAACGGCGGGGCGTCGGCCGGGCGGGCGAGTGGTTCGGCGAAGCCCGGCGGGACGCGGTACGGCACGGCTTCGCCCGGGCCGCACGTCGACGGCGGGGGAGCCGCACCCGGGCGGTCCTGCCGACGCCCTCGTCGGGCGGCCTCGGAGCGGACCAGGGCCGCGGGCCGGGCACGACGGCAGACACGGCCGTCCGGCCCCGGCCCCCGCGGTCACGGCGGCCGCGACGGAGGGCGCGGGGAAGCCCGCGCACTCCGGCGTGCGGTGGGGTCCGGTGGGCTCGAAGCGGGCAACTCCTGTGGTCTCCTCCGGCTGGCGTCGGGCCTCCCGGTGGCGCACTCTCGGAAGACGGGCCGACGCTGTCGCGGCCTGCCGTGAGGAGAGGGGCGCCATGGCATTCCCGCCCGTCGAGGAGATCCGCCGGACCGCCGCGGAGGGCTGGATCTGGGGTTATGCCCTGCTGCAGAACTACCACGTGCTCTACGACCAGGTCGTCGAGGGAGGGGCGCCGTTCGGGGCGTTCCAGTTCGAGAAGGCTCCGGCCGGGCCGGAGGGGCCGCCGTCGGCGTGGGCGTGGCTGGACCTGCGCGCCGAGCCGTGGGTGCTGAGTGTGCCCGGCACCGACCGCGCGTACGTCCTCGCCGTGCACGACCTCGACACCAGCTATGTGGGCTTCGTCGGCTCCCGCACCACCTCCGGCCAGGGAGGACATCACCTGATCGTCGCGCCCGGCTGGCAGGGTCGCGTGCCCGACGGGATCTCCGAGGTGCTGCGCGCCGACACCTCGCTGGTGGGGGTGACCGGCCGTACCGCGCCGGTCGAGGAGGGGACGGAGACGGCGTTCGCTGCCTTCCGTAGCGGCTTCGGGCTCAGAGCGCTCAGCGACCACCTCGGCCGGGGTGCGCCGCAGGCCGCCCCCGAGCCCACCTGGCCGGTGTGGCGCGAGGAGTCCCTGGACACGATCGAGTTCTTCGCCGTCCTCGACTTCCTGCTCGGCTTCTGTCCGGTGCTGCCACTGGAGGCGGTGCTGCGCGAGCGGCTCGCCGCCGTGGGCGTCGGGGTCAAGCCCGGGGAGTTCGAGCCGGGCGATCTCCCGGCGGGGGCGGAGCTCGCCATCGAGCACGGGATCGCCGACGGCCGCGAGCGCCTGGCCCAGGCCCGCGCCGCGCACCGCCCGGAGGTCACCCTGGTCGGCACCCGCGAGGAACTCGGCACCGACCACCTCACCCGCGCCCTCGGCGCGGCGATCGGTCTGCACACGCTGCCGGGCTACGCCTGGTTCTGATCCGCGCCGAGGAGCACGGCGGTGGCCCGGCGTCGCCGTCCCACGGTTCGACGACCTTGCCGACGCCGACGCCGACCGCGACCCCCACGCCGACCGCGACCGCCACGCCGACCGCGACCGCCACGACGACCGACGAGGCCCCCGCCCAGGCCTCCGGCAGGCCCAGGCGACGGGCAGAGCGAGCAGGGAGGCGAAGGCGACCGGGACCGCGGCTGCGTTCGCCGTCCCCTGCGCGGGCTCGCCGCGGTCGCCGCGGTCCGGGAGACCAGCCACAGCGCCGTCAAGGCGAGGCAGGCCGGCGAGATGACTGCGAGGATGGGCAGTGCCGTGACGCGGCCCATCGCGTCGCCGCCGGGCGAGGCGTCGTCCGGGTCGGCGCCGGGAGCGCCAGGGGGCGGTCGGTACACCGGTCGGCGATCCGCAGGGCGTGCACGAAGACCAGCGGGACGGCCGGCGAGCTGAGCGCGGCCGCCACGGACTACCGCCCCTCCGGCATGACGGGCCATCAACTTTGGTTGTCCGGGGCACAACCCCCGCGGCCTCTCCGGCCGATTCCGCCGTGCTGGGGCGCGCGCCGACGACATGTCCGTTTCCACGAGGCGTGGGTGACATGTCGTCAGCGCGGACGGCCGCGGCCGTCGTCCACCCCCGTGACGACGGACACACACCGCACCGGGTCAACGCGCGTGCACCGTCCAGGATTCCCTTGCTCGCGGGGGCGGCACCGGCTATCGGGCGACCCGGCGGAGCGCGCCTTCGCGGCGCAGGTCCGCCAGGGTCGGGTAGCCGTCCACGGCCATGATGAGGTCGGCTTCGGCGAGGAGGGTGCGCAGGACGTGCACGATGCCGTCCGTGCCGCCCAGGGCTAGGCCGTAGGCGTAGGGGCGACCGATGCCGACCGCGGTCGCGCCGAGGGCCAGCGCCTTGACGACGTCCGCGCCGGAGCGGACGCCGGAGTCGAACAGGACCGGCAGGCCGTCCGCCGCCTCGACGACGCCGGGCAGGCAGTCGAGCGCGGGCAGACCGCCGTTGGCCTGGCGGCCGCCGTGGTTGGAGCAGTACAGCCCGTCGACGCCCGCGTCCTTGGCGCGACGCGCGTCGTCGGGATGGGAGATGCCCTTGAGGATCAGCGGCAGCCGGGTGAGGGAGCGCAGCCATTCCAGGTCGTCCCAGGTCAGTGGGTTGCCGAAGATCTGGGTCCAGGTGAGGACGGCGCTGGTCGGGTCCTCCTCGGGAGTCTTGGCCAGACGGGAGCGGAACACCGGGTCGGAGAAGTAGTTGGCGAGGCAGTGGCCGCGCAGCTGCGGGAAGTTGCCAGTCGACAGGTCGCGCGGACGCCAGCCGGTCACCCAGGTGTCCAGGGTGACCACGATCCCGGCGTAGCCGGCCGCCTCCGCGCGCCGCACCAGGCTTGCGGCGAGCTCGCGGTCGGTGGGGGTGTAGAGCTGGAAGAAGCCGGGTGTGTCCCCGGACTCCTTGGCGACTTCCTCCATCGGGTCGACCGTCAGCGTCGAGGCGACCATCGGCACGCCCGTGCGGGCCGCGGCGCGGGCGGTGGCCACGTCGCCGTGGCCGTCCTGGGCGCACAGCCCGATGACGCCGATCGGCGCCATGAAAAGCGGCGTGGGCAGGTGCAGCCCGAACAGGTCCACGCCCAGGTCCCGCTGCGTCGCACCGACCAGCATGCGCGGGACCAGACCCCAGCCGTCGAACGCGGTCACGTTCGCGCCCTGGGTCCGCTCGTCGCCGGCGCCGCCCGCGACGTAGGACCAGACCGAGGGCGGCAGCGCCGCCTCGGCGCGGCGCGCGAGTTCGGCGAAGTCCATCGGCAGGGCGGGCAGTCGCCCGAAGAGGCCGTTGAAGTAGATCTCGTTCTGGTAGTCGCCGAACTGCTGCGTCATCGCGCCGATCGCCTCCCTGGGGCGGTTGCCTGACGTGCTTGCCGCGGACAGCCTCTCCCGAGTGACGGGCCCGGGCAAGGACGCGAGAATGTGAGGGTGGACGCAACCGTGGCGGGCTCCACCCCGGTGCTCGACGAGGCCGTGCGGGGCGTGCCGGCGCCGCCGCTGCGGGGGCTGGTGGCCTGGTACTCGGGCTACCGCCAGCGCGGCGTCGAGCCGAGACGCCACCGCGGCCTGCCCTCCCCGTACCTGACGCTGATCCTCACCCTCGACGAGCCGCTGAGCATCGCCGCCCACCCCGACCTGCGCGAGCCGCCGGGCGACTACGTGGTCCTGCTCGGCGGGCTGCACACCGCCCCCGCCCTGATCGAGGTGCCGGGACGGCAGTCGGGCGTCCAGGTGGCCCTCGGCCCGCTCGGGGCCCGCGCCCTGCTCGGCCTGCCGGCGGGTGGTCTGGCCGGGATCGACGTCCACGCGGAGGACGTCCTCGGTGCGGACGCGCGCTACGCGCAGGAGCGGCTGCAGGAGGCGGCCGACTGGCCGGGCCGGTTCGCCGTCCTGGACGCCTGGCTGCTGGCCCGGCTGCATGACGCGGGTCGGCGGGACCGGCCGGCGGCAGGCCCGCCGCCGGAGGTGCGCGAGGCGTGGCGTCTGCTGCGCGGCTCCGGCGGACGGCTGCGGGTCGGGGCGGCGGCCGAGGAGGTCGGCTGGAGCGAACGGCACCTGCGGAACCGGTTCCTGGCCGAGATCGGCCTGACGCCGAAGGCGGCGGCCCGGGTGATCCGCTTCGACCTGGCGCGCCGACGGCTTGCGCAGCGCGCGGCCGCGCCCGATCTGGCGGGCCTCGCGGCGGACCACGGGTACGCGGACCAGTCGCACCTCGACCGCGAGTTCACCGCCCTGGCCGGGTGCGCGCCGAGCGCGTGGCTCGCGGAGGAGTTCCGAAACATCCAAGCCGGTCACCATCCGCCGGACGCAGGGTTGAGGCAGCAGCCGTCGAACGAGGAGCACGAGTGATGAGTACCGAACCCGCCGTCCGGAAGGCCCCGCCCGCGCCGCAGGTCTGGCCCACGCTGCGGGCGAAGGACGCCCGCGCGCTGATCCGCTTCCTGGTGGACGCCTTCGGCTTCGAGGAGACCGTCGTCCACGGCGACGGCGACGTGGTCCACCACGCCGAGCTGTCGTGGCCGGAGGGCGGCGGCATCATGCTGGGCTCCGCGCGGGAGTCCGACGCGGCCGACGCCTGGCCGCTGCGCCCGGGCTCCTTCGGGGCGTACGTCGTCACCGCCGACCCCGACGCGGTCCACGCCCGCGCGAAGGCGGCAGGCGCGGAGATCACCAGCGGTCTGCACGAGACGGACTACGGCTCCCGCGACTTCGCCGCCCGCGACCCGGAGGGCAACCGCTGGTCCTTCGGCACGTACCCGGGCGAGCCCCGGTAGCGGTCAGGCGCGCTCGGCAGCGCCCGGGGCGCGAGGCTCTGCCGACATGCGGCTCCGCCGCGTGGGCGCGAACCGCCACCCACCTGGCGCGCCGCACGTGCAGGGCCATCCCCGGGGGGGTGGTTCCCCGCGCCCACCTGGGGGCACCGCCCGGCCGGAGGCTGGGGGAGAGCCGCACACGAGCAGAACCTCGCGCCCTCTGGGGCGGTACGCGCCCCTACCGGCGCAGCGCCGGGTGATCCGCCACGACGGTGCAGGAGCCCGGGGCGATCTCGGTGAAACCGGCGTCGCGCACGAAGGGCAGGCCGGAGGCCGTCAGGGACGCCCACGCCGCGGCGTCCGACGGGCGGACGGCCAGCGGGAAACCGTCGGCCTTCCAGGCCGCTCGCGCGGGAGCGGCAAGCGCCCACCAGGCCAGCTGCGCCGCGTGGCCGACCTGGGCCATGGACTTGCCGGTGGACATCTCCACGTCGGGGTTGAGCCACAGCACCGGGGTGTCCGGATCCGCGGGAGCGAGCGGGGCGTCGTCGGTCAGTTCGGTGCCCGAGACCTGGAGCTTGGCGAGCTCCTTGGGCCAACCGTCCAAGGGGATCGGCGGGAAGACCCGGACCTCGGCCGTCTTGCCGGTCGTCGTCAGGCCGGGCAGCTCGGAGGCCTTGCGCCACTCCGCGCCGCGGGCCCTGCGGACGACCTTGCGGATCCGGGCGTCCTCCCAGGCGGCGACGGCGGCCGCCCACGCGCCCTCCGGCGCGGTCACGCGCTCGTCGCTGAGGAAGTTCAGCACGGCCCGCGCGGCAGTCTCCAGCGCGTCGGTGTGGCCGGGAGGGTCGGTCCGCTCGATGCGGACGACCAGCGGCAGCACGTACTGCGGTGCGTTGTCGCGGTCGTCCGCACGGTCGGCGAAGGGGGTCGGCGCCGACGAGGGCTGGGTCGACGAGGGCTGGGTCGACGAGGGCGGGGTTGACGAGGGCTGGGCGGGTTCGCTGGTCACCGGTCCAGTATCGGTGACCGCGCGAACCGCCGGACCGGCGAGCCCCGTTACGCGTCGACCTCCGCCGGGTGCTGCAGGCCGTACTCGCCGTCGGACTCGCCCTCCAGCTCGCCCGCCGTGGCGCGGTCGAGCAGGCCGTGGGCGGTCGAGAGGATCACGATGCCGACGACGAGGACGCCCGCGCCCAGGTAGAACGGCACGTGCACGTTGTAGTGCTCGACCAGCTTGCCCGCCGCGTAGGGCGCGAGGCCGCCGCCGATGAAGCGGACGAATCCGTAGGCCGCGGAGGCGATCGGCCGCTCGACCGGGGAGACGCTCATGACGGCCTGGGTGGTGACGGTGTTGTTGATGCCGATCGGGATGCCCGCCGCGATGACCGCGATGATCAGGACGGTTGGGTGGTCGGTCCAGACGCCGATGGCGAGGACGATGACCGCGAAGAGGGCCAGGTTCGCGTAGAGGGTCTTCGCGGTGCCGAGGCGGCGCTCGACCCACGGGGCCCCGAAGACGGCGAAGACCGCGACGAGGACGCCCCAGCCGGTGAAGACCCAGCCGAGCTGGACCGCGCCGAGGTGCATCGGGAACGGCGCGTAGCCGAGGACGGTGAAGAAGGCCCAGTTGTAGCAGAGGGCGGCCAACGAGATGGTCAGCAGGCCGCGGTGACGCAGCGCCTTGAGCGGTTCGAGCAGGCCGGTGCGCCGCTCGGGCAGCGGCATCGGCCGCACCAGCGTGACGGTGGCGAGCAGGGCTATCGCCATCAGCACGGCGACGCCGTAGAACGGGCCGCGCCAGCTGACCTCGCCGAGGAGGCCGCCGAGCAGCGGGCCGACGGCGATGCCGAGGCCGAGGGCGGTCTCGTAGAGGATGATCGCGCCGACGAAGCCGCCGCTGGCGCTGGCGATGATCACCGCGAGCGAGGTCGCGATGAAGAGCGCGTTGCCGACGCCCCAGCCGGCCCGGAAGCCGACGATCTGGCCGATGCTGTGGGACGAGCCGGCCAGCGCGGCGAAGACGACGATGATCGCGAGCCCGACGATCAGCGTCTTCTTGGCGCCGATGCGGCTGGAGACCCAGCCGGTGACCAGCATCGCCACGGCGGTGACCACCAGGTAGCTGGTGAACAGCAGGGTCACCTGGCTGGGGCTGGCGTGGAGCTGGCTGGAGATCGCCGGGAGGATCGGGTCGACCAGCCCGATGCCCATGAACGAGGCGACGCAGGCGAAGGCCACGGCGAAGACGGCCTTCGGCTGCTTGAAGGGACTGGCGCTGCCGTGCGCCTCGGCGTTCTGTTGCATGCTCCAACTATATACGTGTCCTATACATCTATCTAGACGCCGTCGGCCTCATTGTCAGACCGTCCCCGCGCGCCTAGCCTCGCGGACATCCGCTCGAAGGGAGACGTGGGTGAACCGTGCTCTCTGGCCGACCGGCCTGCCCCGCACGCTCAGTTACCCCCGTACCGGACTGCACACCCTGCTCGCCTCCGCCGCCCGCGCCTACGGGGCCCGGCACGCGCTGGTCGACGGCGAGGAGCGGCTCGGATTCGACGCCCTCCACGACAACGCGCTGCGCTGCGCGCAGGGGCTGCGGGAACGGGGGATCGGCCGGGGCGACGTCGTCGCACTCGTGCAGCCGAACGGTCTCTGGTTCCCCGTCGGCTACCACGGCGCGCTGCTCGCCGGGGCGACCGCGTCCGCGATCAACCCCACCCTGCCGCCCGAGTCCCTCGCCGACGCCCTGGCCGAGATCGACGCGAAGGCCGTGATCACGCATCCGGCCTGCCTGCCCGCGCTGCGCCCGGTCCTGGACGCGCACCCGGCGCTGCTCGCCGTGGTCGTGCCGCCCAGCGCGACCGCCCCCGGACCCGAATCCGCGGGCCAGGACGGACGCGTCGTCCCGCTGGCGGAGCTCCTCGCCGCCGAGCCCGCGCCCGCGACTCCGCGTTCGCCGGACGACCTCGCGCATCTCGCCTTCACCGGGGGCACGACCGGCCGGTCCAAGGCGGTCCGGGTGTGCGACCGGCACCTGTGGGCCAACGTGCTGCAGGGGCTGTGCGCGCGCAGCGCGGTGCTGCCGGAGTACGACGCCGACGGGCTGGTGACGCTGCGTCGGGTCGAGGAAGCGGTGACGCCCTGGACGGGCGCGCCGGGTGAGGACACCGCCGTCAACGTCGTGCCGCTGTTCCACGCCATGGGGCTGGTCAGCCACAGCATCGCGCTGCTGGCCGGGATCACCGTCGTCGCCCACGGGCGGTTCGACCCGCGCGAGTTCCTCGCGCAGATGGTGCGGCACGGGGCGAGCGGCATAACGGGCTCGCCGGCCATGCACCACGCGCTGCTGGCCGCGATCGACGCGGCCGCCGACGCGGGCGGTTACGACCTGCGCGCCGTGCGGGTCGTCAACTCCGGTGCGGCGCCGCTCGACTCGCCGACGATCGCGCGTATGGCCGCGGCCTACCCCAACGCGGCCGTCGCCGAGGGCTACGGGCTGACGGAGGCGACGATGGCGCTCACCTTCGTCGTCCCGGACCGCGACCGTCCGGCCCCGCCCGGCTGCGTGGGCGTGCCGCTCTTCGACACGGAGCTGGAGATCCGCGACCTGGCCGACCCGGCGAAACCACTGCCCGTCGGCGAGACCGGCTTGGTGTTCGCGCGCGGACCGCAGGTCACCGACGGCTACCTGGGCCGCCCGGAGCTCACCGCCGAGCAGTGGGTGGACGGCTGGCTCGCCACCGGCGACATCGGCCGTCTGGACGAGCTCGGACGACTGTTCCTCTCCGGCCGGGCCAAGGACATGCTGATCTACAAGGGCTACAACGTCTACCCGACCCAGCTGGAGGAGGTCCTGGCGGCGCATCCCGCGGTGGCGCAGGTCGCCGTGATCGGCGCGCCGCACCCGGACGCGGGCGAGGTCCCCGCCGCCTACGTCGTCCTGCGGCCCGGCGCGGCGGTGTCCGACGGCGAGCTGCTCGACTTCGTGGCCGCCCGCGTCGCGCCCTACCAGCGGGTGCGCGAGCTGTACTTCGTCCCGGCCCTGCCCGTCTCGGCGGCGGGCAAGACCCTCAAATCCGAGCTGCGCGCCCGGCACGCCCGGCAGGGAGGGGCCGACTGACGCCTGGGGCCGCAGCGGAGGCTATGCCTTCGGGATGTCGAAGTAGTGCGTCAGGCGGGCGGCGAGGGTCAGGTCGCCGACGACCTTGAGCCTGCGGGAGAAGAACAGGGTGATCGGGTTGGCGTTGCCCGAGACCAGGTTCAGGAACTCGGTGTCGCCCAGCACCAGCGTCACCTTGGGGGTCGCCTCGCTGCGGCCCTCGGTGACGGTGCAGACGCCCTGTTCGATGGCGGTCTCGAAGACGCAGTCCCCGTCGGCGCCGACCTTCCAGCGGATCACGGCGGAGGTCCGGCCGGCGTTCTCGGGGCGGAACCGGCTCTCCATCCGGGCGAAGACCTCGCGCAGGATGCGCACGCGCAGCTCGGCGTCCTGCACGATCTCCTTCATCTCCTTGGTGGAGAGGCTCTTGACGATGCGGGCGAACTCCTGCGGGGTGACGGCCGTGAAGTCGAGGTCGGCGAGGCCGGCGGTGTCGGTCATGGTGGCGCGCTCCTGGGTGGGTCGGGTGGGTGCAGGTCAGTTCGGGGTCAGGCGGCCTAGCAGGTGGCGGTGGTCGCCGCCGGGGTCGGTGAGCTGGAAGGCCCAGCCGTCCGCGCCGACGCGGGCGGCCGTGAGGCGGGCGGCCCCCGGCAGCAGCAGCGGGCGGCGGAAGTCGACGCCGACGGTGAACGCGTCCGGCAGCGGCGCGTGCCGCTCCAGCCCGGCCAGGGCCCGCGCCTTGCTCCACATCCCGTGCGCGATGGCGCGGGGGAAGCCGAACAGCCGTGCGGTCAGCGGGTGCAGGTGGATCGGGTTCCGGTCGCCGGAGACGGCGCCGTAGCGGCGGCCGAGGTCGGCGGGGAGCGCCCACTCCTCGTCGAGCTCGGGCGGTTGCGGCAGGTCCTCGTCCACGCTGCGCGCCCCCTGGCCCTCGCCGGGGCCGCGGTGGAGGTAGGTGCTGACGGACCGCCAGACGAGCTCGGCGGCGCCGGTCGGCCGGGCCTCGGCCACGATCTCGAAGACCTGGCCCTTGCTGTGCCGACGCGGGGCCGTGGCCCGCACCAGGTGGTCCAGCGCGGCGTCCGGCGCGATCGGGCGCAGCTGCTCGATCCGGTTGGTCAGATGGACCAGCCCCAGCACGGGCAGCGGGAACTCCCGTGCGGTCATCAGCGCCATGCTCAGCGGAAAGGCCGTCAGGTGGGGGTAGGCGGCGGGCAGCCGCTCGGCGTCGACCTCCGGGTGACCGCAGACGTCGCGGTAGCGGCGCAGCCGCTCCGGGTCGGCCGGAACCGCGCGCAGGCTCACTGCTACCGCACCGGCGGGCGGTGCGGTGCGGCGCGGCTTCGGCAGCACGGCGCGGGCGTAGAGGCCCGGCAGGCCCGGCAGGGCGGTCAGTTCGCGGGCCGGGACGGACCCGGCCGTGGTGTCGGTCTCGGGCACCGGTTCACGCCCCCAGCAGGGCCTGGCCGCAGACGCGCAGCACCTGGCCGGTGACCCCGGCGGCGCCGGGGGAGGAGAGGAAGGCGACGGCCTCGGCGACGTCCACCGGTTGCCCGCCTTGGCTGAGGCTGTTGAGCCGACGGCCCGCCTCCCGGATGAGCAGCGGCACGGCCGCCGTCATCCGCGTCTCGATGAACCCCGGCGCGACCGCGTTGACCGTGATCCCGCGCCGCGCGACCTCTCGGTCCCGGGCGACGGCCTGCACCAGGCCGATCAGACCGGCCTTGCTCGCCGCGTAGTTGGTCTGCCCCACGTTCCCGGCGATGCCGCTGATCGAGGAGGTGCACACGATGCGTCCGCCGTCGCGCAGGACGGGCTCGCCGCCCAGGAGGGCCTCGTTGAGCCGCTCGACGGCCGTCAGGTTGACGGCCACGACCGCGTCCCACTGGCCCGGCTCCATCCGGCCCAGGGTCCGGTCGCGGGTGATGCCCGCGTTGTGCACCACGATGTCCACGCCGCCGTGCTGCTGCGTCAGATGGTCCGCGACGCGGCGCGGTGCGTCGGCGTCGGTGAGGTCGGCCTCCAGCGCCTCCCCTGCGGTCGTGTCGGCGATCGCCCGCAGGTCCGCGCCCTGCGCGGGGACGTCCAGGCAGACCACGTGCGCGCCGTCGGCGGCCAGCGTCTGCGCGACGGTCGCTCCGATGCCGCGCGAGGCGCCGGTCACCAGCGCGACCCGGCCGGACAGCGGACGTTCGAAACCGCCGGGCTCGGTGCCGGAGCCGGACGCGATCCGCAGGGTCTGGCCGGAGACGTAGGCGCTGCGCGGCGAGAGGGCGAAGCGCAGCGGGCCGGCCAACTGCTGCTCGGCACCCGGCTCGACCAGCAGCAGGTGAGCGGTCGCGCCACGCCGCAGCTCCTTGCCGACGGAGCGGACGAAGCCCTCCAGCGCGCGCTGGGCGGCGGCCTCCCGCGTGTCGGCGGCGAGCTCCGGCGGGGTGCCGAGGACGACGACGCGCCCGCAGGGGGCGAGCGCGCGGATGCGCGGGTGCAGGAACGCGTACAGCTCGCGCAGGCGCTCGCTGCCGGCGACGCCGGTGGCGTCGAGGACGAGGGCGGCGGGCGAGTCCGTCGCCTCCCGCGCGTCGCCCGCGTCCGGCGTGGCCACGGCCCAGTCCGCCAGCAGCCTGCGGACGGGCTCGGCGAGCCGACCGCCTTCCGCAGCGCCGATCACCACCGGGCCGGGGACGTCCGAACCGCCGTCCTGACGGCGCCGCAGCGGCTCGGGACGGGGCAGGCCCAGGCGTGCGGCCACGAGCCGTCCCGGGCCGCTCGCGGTCCACGAGAGGTAGCGGTCCGGCATCTTGATTTCTCCTTACGGGTGAGTAAGTTTACTAGAGAGTAAGTACTCCGCCGCCCCTCGCACAAGGAGCCGTCGTCGTGCCGTCACCCGCATCCCCGAGCGTGCGCCGCGTGGCCGTCCTGGGCGGAAACCGGATCCCCTTCGCCCGGGCTGACGGTCCGTACGCGACGGCCTCCAACCAGCAGATGCTGGACGCCGCGCTGACCGGACTGGTCGACCGCTTCGGCCTCCGCGGCGAGCGCCTCGGCGAGTTCGTCGCCGGGGCGGTGCTCAAGCACAGCCGCGACTTCAACCTCGCCCGCGAGGTCGTCCTCGGCAGCGCGCTGGACCCGCGCACGCCCGCCTACGACGTGCAACAGGCCTGCGGGACGGGCCTGGAGGCGGTGATCCTGCTCGGTAACAAGATCGCGCTCGGCCAGCTCGACTGCGGCGTCGCCGGAGGCGTCGACACCACGAGCGACGCCCCGCTCGGCGTCAACGACGAGCTGCGCCGCGTCCTGCTCGCCGCACGCCGGGCGCGCGGCCTCGGCGGCCGCGTCCGCGCACTCGCGGGCCTCCGCCCGCACCACCTCGTCCCCGACATCCCGCGCAACGCGGAACCCCGCACCGGCCTGTCCATGGGCGAGCACGCCGCACGCACCGCCGCGCAGTGGGCGATCCCCCGCGCGGAACAGGACGCCCTCGCGGCGACCAGCCACCAACGGCTGGCGCGCGCCTACGAGGAGGGCTTCTTCGACGACCTGCTGACCCCGTACCTGGGCCTCGACCGGGACCAGAACCTGCGGCCGGACAGCAGCGCCGAGAAGCTGTCCCGGCTGCGTCCCGTCTTCGGCGGCCCCGAGGGCACGATGACGGCGGGCAACTCCACACCGCTGACCGACGGCGCGGCCACGGTCCTGCTGGCGAGCGAGGAGTGGGCGGCGGAGCGGGGCCTTCCGGTGCTCGCGTACCTCACCCACGCCCGTACGGCGGCGGTCGACTTCGTCACCGGCGAGGACGGCTTGCTCAGCGCTCCCGTCTTCGCGGTCCCCGAGCTGCTGCGCGCGGCGGGACTGACACTCGCGGACATCGACCTGTTCGAGATCCACGAGGCGTTCGCCTCGCAGGTCCTGGCGACGCTGGCCGCGTGGGAGAGCGAGCGGTTCTGCAAGGAACGGCTGGGCCTGGACGCCCCGCTGGGCGCGGTGGACCGCGACCGCCTCAACGTCGCGGGCTCCTCGCTGGCCACCGGCCACCCCTTCGCCGCGACGGGCGGGCGCATCGTCGCCACGGCAGCGAAGCTCCTCGCCCAGCGAGGGGGAGGCCGGGCCCTCATCTCCGTCTGCGCGGCGGGCGGCCAGGGCGTGACAGCGCTGTTGGAGACGCCCCGCTAGGGGCGCGGGGGCCTGCGCGAGAAACCCTCCCGGGGGATGGCCCGGTTCGCCAAGGAACCCGACGACGTGGGTGGCTTGCCGCGCCCACGAGGCGGAACCGCAGATCAGCAGAGCCTCGCGCCCCGGACAGTGCAACGAGCTCATCGCGCACCACTTCCCCACCTCACAGGAGCCGCGCATGGGTACCACCTTCTTTCAGGACCTCCGAGCCGCTCGCGCCAGACCTGATCTGGCCGATCGCGTGCAGCTGAACGTCGTCACGGACGCCGAAGGCGTCGTGCGGGAGGCAGGCGCGGCAGCGCTCGTGCCGCCGCTGGGGCGCGGCTCGCTCGCGGACGTGCCGTTCGACAACGCCGTCGCCGCGCCCGACGCAGTCGCCCTGCGACGCCTGCACGGCGGGGAGTGGCTTCCGGTGACCGCCGCTCAGTTCGCCGCCGACGTGACCGCTGCCGCGAGGGGGCTGGTCGCGGCCGGCGTCGAACCGGGCGAGCGGGTCGCGCTGATGGCGCGCACGCGCTACGAGTGGACGGTGCTGGACTTCGCCGTGTGGGCGGCCGGCGGGCAGACCGTTCCGGTCTACCCGACGAGTTCCGCGGACCAGCTCGACTGGATCCTGCGCGACTCCGGAGCGGTCCTGCTGCTGGTGGAGAGCCCGGAACGGGCCAAGCTCGCCGCGCCCGTCACCGACGCGCCGGAGAGGCCCCTGCGGCTCGCCGCGCCGTCGATCGACGAGGGCCTGCTCGGGTTCCTCACCGACCTCGGGCGCGACGTGCCCGCCGCGGAGCTGGAACGGCGACGGGCAGAGCTGACACCCGACACGATCGCCACGCTCGTCTACACCTCCGGGACCACCGGGCGGCCCAAGGGCTGCATGCTCACCCACGCCAACCTGCACGCGGGCTCCGCCAACCTGGTGGCGCTGCTGCAGCCGGTGTTCGTCGAGGCGACGCACCAGCAGCCGACGACGCTGATGTTCCTGCCGCTGGCGCACGTCCTCGGGCGGATGCTGCAACTGGCCTGCCTGCTCGGGCGGATCACCGTCGGCCTGTTCCCCAGCATCAAGCCGGACGAGCTGCGCCCGGAGCTGGAGCGGTTCGGGCCGACCTTCCTGGTCGCCGTGCCGTACTTCTTCGAGAAGGTCCACGACACCGCGCGCGCCATGGCCGAGCGGATGGGACGCGGCGCGTCCTTCGTGCGCGCCGACCGGATCGCGGTCGCGTACGGGGAGGCCGAGATGGGGCGGCTGCTCGGGGACGGTCCGGGGCCCGGCCTCGGGCTGCGCGCCGCGCACGCCCTCTACGACCTGCTCGTCTACCGGCGGGTGCGCAAGGCGCTGGGCGGCTCCGTCCGGTACGCGATCAGCGGCGGCTCCGCGCTGGACCCGCGGCTGGCGATGTTCTTCTTCGGCTGCGGCATCGTCATCTACCAGGGCTACGGCCTCACCGAGACCAGCGCCGCGACCACCGTGACGCCGCCGCTCGACCCGCGACCGGCCAGTGTCGGACGGCCGGTGCCGGGTGCGACGATCCGGATCGCCGAGGACGGCGAGGTGCTGCTGCGCGGCGGCAGCGTGTTCACCGGCTACTGGAACAACGCGGCGGCGACCGAGGCGGCGCTGCCGGACTCCTGGCTGGCCACCGGCGACCTCGGCCAGCTGGACGCCGACGGCTACCTCACCATCGTGGGCCGCAAGAAGGACATCCTGGTCACCAGCGGCGGCAAGAACGTCTCGCCCAGCCCGCTGGAGGACCGGCTGCGCAGCCGCCCACCCGTCGGCCAGTGCCTGGTCGTCGGCGACGGTCGCCACTACGTGGCCGCGCTGGTCACGCTCGACCCGGAGGCCGTGGCGCACTGGCTGGGCGTCCGCAGGCGGCCGCTCGACACGCCGTTCGCGCTGCTGCGCGACGACCCGGAGCTGCTGGCCGACGTCCAGGCGGCCGTCGACTACGCCAACGAGGCGGTCTCGCGGGCCGAGTCGATCCGCCGTTTCGCGCTCGTCGAGGGGGAGTTCAGCGAGGAGAACGGGATGCTGACCCCGTCCCTCAAGGTCAGACGCCATGCGGTGGCCGCCGCGTACGCCCGCGAGATCGAGGAGCTCTACGGTGAGTGAGACGGTGGATGAGGTTCCCGTGGAGGACTTCGACGTCATCATCGTCGGCTCCGGGTTCGGCGGCTCGGTCTCCGCGCTGCGGCTGACCGAGAAGGGCTACCGGGTGCTCGTGCTGGAGGCCGGGCGCCGGTTCAGGCCCGAGACGCTGCCGCGCAGCAGTTGGGATCTGCGCAACTACCTGTGGGCCCCCGCCTTCGGCTGCTACGGCATCCAGCGAATCCATCTGCTCGGCAACGTCATGGTGTTGGCGGGCGCCGGCGTCGGCGGTGGCTCGCTGAACTACGCCAACACCCTCTACGTGCCGCCCGCTGCCTTCTTCCAGGACCGCCAGTGGGCCGGGATCACCGACTGGCAGCAGGAGTTGGCACCCTGCTACGAGCAGGCTCAGCGGATGCTCGGGGTGCGCGCCAATCCGACCGTCACCGAGGCGGACGAGTACCTGCGGGAGACGGCCGAACGGATGGGCGTGCGCCGCAGCTTCCGGCTGACACCGGTCGGCGTCTTCTTCGGCGACGGCGAGGACGCCGACGGGCGGTGCACGGCCGCGCCCGGCGACGCGGTCCGGGACCCGTACTTCGGCGGCGCCGGGCCGGAGCGCCGCGCCTGCACCGAGTGCGGGGAGTGCATGACGGGCTGCCGCCACGGGGCCAAGAACACCCTCACCCAGAACTACCTGCACCTCGCCGAGCGGGCCGGGGCCGTGGTGCGGCCGCTGACCACCGTCGTCGAGCTGCGTGAACGCCCCGGCGGGGGTTACGCGGTGACGACCGTGCCCACCAACCGCCGTCGGCGCGGGGCCCGGACGGTGGTCACCGCGCGGCAGGTGGTGCTGGCCGCCGGGACGTACGGGACGCAGACACTGCTGCACCGGATGCGCGCGAGCGACGCGCTGCCGCGCCTGTCACCGCGGCTCGGCCAGCTGACCCGGACCAACTCCGAGGCGCTGGTGGGCGCGTTGACCTTCCCGCGCCGCTACCGCAGGGCGACGGCCGGGAACGGCAGGGCGAAGGACGCCACGCTGGACCTCACCCGTGGTGTCGCCATCACCTCGTCGATCCACCCGAACGACACCACGCACATCGAGAACGTCCGCTACGGCAAGGGCTCCAACGTGATGGCGCTGATGAGCGTGCCGCAGTACGCCGTCGGTGGGCGGACGCCGAAGGCGCTGGCGGCCGCCTGGGCGTACCTGCGCCACCCGGTGATGGTGGCGCGGACACTCACCACGCGGCACTGGTCGGAGCGGACCATCATCGGGCTGGTCATGCAGACGCACGACAACTCGCTGACGACCTTCCTGCGCCGCCGCCGGCCCGGAAAGGGGCTGCTGACCGCCGAGCAGGGGCACGGCGTGCCCAACCCCGGGCACATTCCCGAGGGGTGGGAGGCGGCCCGCCATCTCGCCGAGCAGATAGGCGGTTTCGCCGGCACGAACGTCGGTGAGCTCACGGGCATGCCGCTGACGGCGCACTTCCTCGGCGGCTGCCCGATCGGCGCGGACGCGGAGCACGGCGTGATCGACCCCTACCACCGCCTCCACGGCCATCCGGGCATCTCCGTGGTGGACGGCTCGGCCGTCTCGGCGAACCTCGGCGTGAACCCGTCGCTGACGATCACGGCCCAGGCGGAGCGGGCGATGTCGCTGTGGCCCAACCACGGCGATCCGGACCCGCGTCCGGCACCTGGCGAGCCCTACCGCCGGCTCGGAGCGGTCGCGCCGCGGCACCCCTCGGTCCCCGCGGGCGCGTTCGGGGAGCTCAGGCTGGTGGGGCCGGTGGAGGCCACGCCGCAAGAGTCCGGCGACTCGTGAATTCCAGCGGCTCCCCGGTGACGGGATCGGTGAACGCCAGCACCGAGGCGAGAAGTTGCAGCGGGTCGGAGAAGTCGTCCGGGGCGCGTTCGGGCAGCACGACGGGGTAGACCGGGTCGTTCAGGATCGCCAGGCCCAGGCCGCTCATGTGCAGCCGCAGCTGGTGGGTTCGGCCGGTGGCGGGCAGCAGCCGGTAGCGGCCGAGTCCGCCCGCGTGCTCCAGCAGTTCGATCCGGCTTTCCGCATTCGGTTCGGCGTCCGGCAGTTCGTGTGCGGCGATGATGCCGCGCTCCTTGACGATATGACTACGGACGGTCGTCGGGAGTGTGAGCTCCGCCCGGTGCGGGGCAACCGCCAGGTACTCCTTGTGGACCAGGCGGTCGGCGAAGAGCCGCTGGTAGACGCCGCGGTGGACCGGTCGGATGACGAAGAGCGCGAGCCCGGCCGTCAGCCGGTCCAGCCGGTGCGCCGGGCTGAGCTCGGGCAGGTCCAACTCGTGCCGGAGCCGGGCGAGCGCGGTCTCGGTGACGTGGCTGCCGCGCGGTGTGGTCGCCAGGAAGTGCGGCTTGTCGACGACGAGGATCCGCTCGTCGCGGTGGAGCACCTCCAGCGCGAACGGGACCGGCGTCTCCGGGGCCAGTTCGCGGTGGAACCAGAGCCAGGCGCCGGGCCGGTAGGCCGTGTCGGGCGCGAGCGGGCCGTCCTCGGCGTGGATCTCGCCGGCGGCCAGCATGGCGTCGAAGTGGCTCGCGGGGACGGCGGGCAGACGGTCGGCGAGGTAGGCGCGGACGGTCGGCCAGGCGCCCTCGACCGGCAGCCGCAGCCGGACCGGGTCGATGCCCTGGCGCTGCGGCAGCGGCGAGGGCGGCGCGTGGGGCCTGCGTCGCATGGGACCAGCCTAACGTCGCAGCTCAGCCGTGCTGTGGAGGGGGTTCGCCCGGGGCCCTGCCGGGACCTTGCCGGGGTGTCGTCGGGACGGGGGCGACAACAGCGGGCGGCCTGGGGTCGACGCGGTGATCGCGAGGCGCCGAAGGTGTCGCGAACAGCGTGGGGCGGGCGGTCCACCCCCGTTGTCCGGCACCGGCCTTGACCTTCCGTGTCGCCCGAGGGCCGCCCGTGTCGTCGTCCAACTCGCTGAGGAATATATCAGGCGAATCAAGCGAATTGGACACTTAGGGCAAAGCGCTGGAGTGTCAGGCGGAACGTCAACGTACCACCTCTCGGATCACCATTCGGCGCGGCGTGTCGGGGGTTGCGCGCCCGGCTGTCGGACCGCTATCGGTGTGCCGCGCGGGTGTCGCGCGCCATACGGCGTTCACCCCTGCGTCGCCTCGGCGTACTCGCGCCGGGCACGTGCCGCCCCTAGCGTGGGCGGGTCCTGCCGGTCCACGACGCCCACAGGAGTCCCGGTGAACGACGCCACACCGTCCATGCCCCGTACGGCCGACGAATCGTCAACACAGACTGACGCAACGTCAACGGTCGTTGACCGCCGCACCGCGCTGCGCCTCGCCGGCGCGGGTGGCGCGCTCGCCGTCGGTGCGAGCCTGATCGGCGCACCCGCCGCGCGCGCCGCGACTGCGGACACGCCGTCAGGGGGCTCCCCGATGCTGCTCGCCGCGCCCGAGACGCTCGGCGCGCCGCCGGTGGAGGGCCTCCATCTGACCTTCGGCGAGGATCCGGCCACGCAGATGACGGTCAGTTGGACCAGCGAGGCCCCGGTCCGCGACCCACAGGTGAAATACGGCACATTCGAGGGCGGCTTCGGGCGCGGCGTCGCGGCCGAGACGGTCACCTACGTCGACGGCGTCAGCAACCGCACGGTCTACGTGCACCACGCCCGCCTCGTGGGCCTGCGGCCCGACACCTTCTACACCTACGCCGCGATGCACGGCGGCGCCCGCCCCGACTCCGGCACCTTCCGCACCGCCCCGCGCGGTCGACGGCCCCTCACCTTCACCAGCTTCGGCGACCAGGCCGTCCCCAACACCGTCTGGCAGCCGGACGGCAACGGCGGGTTCAACGTCGTCGACGCCGGCATCGGCTCCCCGGCGGCCGCCGACATCGTGGGCGGCGTCGAGCAGGTGGACCCGCTGTTCCACCTCCTCAACGGCGACCTCTGCTACGCCAACATCAGCGCCGACCGGCTGGCCACCTGGAAGGGCTTCCACGCCAACAACACCCGCTCCGCGCGCTTCCGCGCCTGGATGCCGGCCGCGGGCAACCACGAGGACGAGCACGGCAACGGCCCGATCGGCTACTCCGGCTACCAGGCCCGGTTCGCGTTGCCGCGCAACGGCTCCACCGACCCGGAGACGGCCGGGCTCTGGTACTCCTTCACGGCCGGCTCCGTGCACGTGATCGTGCTCCAGAACGACGACGTCGCCTACCAGGACGGCGGCGACAACTACGTCCACGGCTACAGCGGCGGCGCGCAGGCGGCCTGGCTGGAGGCGGACCTGCGGCGCGCCCGCGCCAACAGCGACATCGACTGGATCGTCGTCTGCATGCACCAGGTGATGGTCAGCTCCGCCGACGCCAACGGGGCGGATCTGGGCCTGCGCCAGCTCTGGGGCCCGCTGTTCGACCGCTACGGCGTCGACCTCGTCGTGTGCGGCCACGAGCACCACTACGAGCGCTCGCTCGCGGTGCGCGGCGTCGTCAGTGGGACCGAGACCCTCACGCCGAACCCCGTCTCCGACGCGACGGACTCGATCGACACCTCGCTGGGCACCGTCCACATGGTCCTCGGCGGAGGCGGCACCTCCGCGCCCTCCAACGGCAAGCTCTTCACCCCGGACAAGGGCAAGGTCCTCACCGGCGTCGGCCCCGTCGGCTCGAACGGCAAGCGTCCGCCGGTCTACGTCTTCGAGCAGACCCCCTGGTCCGCGTTCCGCGACGCGGAGCACGCCTACGGCTTCGCGGCCTTCACCGTCGACCCGGGCCGCCACGCGGGTGACACCACCCGCATGCACGTCACCTACTACAACGTCGGCCAGCCGGACGGCTCGATCACCCCGCTGGAGTCCTTCGTCCTGTACCGCAAGCGCAGCGACGGCTGAGCACATGTGGTTGCACCGTCCAGGGGCACGGGGCGCTGCTCGATCGACTGCGTGCGCGACAAGCCACCCAGTGGGGTGAGTGAGCCGCCGATCGAGCAGGGCCATCCGCACAGGGTGGTTGCCCGCGCAGCGTCCTCGCGCCCCTGAGGCGCTGCCTCCGGCTGTCAGCGCCGAGAGCTAGCCTGCGGGTATGGCTACCCAGGTCCCTGCACCCCGTGAGCTCGACGAGCTGCCGTTCGCTGCGCATCTGCGCCGGTTCGCCGGCGGCAGTCTGCGGGTGGGGGCGTTCGACACCGTGCACATCGACGGAGTCGACTTCGTCGACGAGCGGGTCGAGGAGGCGAGTTTCGTCGAGGCGGCGGTCTCCGCCGCCTCGTTCGAGGGTGTGCGGATGCGGCGGGCGCGGTTCAACGACGTGTGGCTGCAGGGCGTGCGGATGGTCGGCTGCGATCTCGCGGAGAGCAACTGGCTGGACGTGGAGGCCGTCGGCGGGGTCTTCGCGGGGGTGGAGATCCACGGGGCGGGGCTGCGGCGCGTGGTGTTCCACGGGTGCAAGTTCGACTCGCTGAACCTGCGCGGGGCCAAGCTGCACGAGGTGGTGTTCCACGACTGCGTCCTGCGGGAGGTGGATCTTTCGGGCGCCGCGCTGACCCAGTGCTCGTTCCCCGGCTCGCGGCTGGAGCAGGTCCACCTCCACCAGGCGAAGCTGACGGAGGTGGACCTGCGCGAGGCGGTGGCGCTCGAACTGGCCGACGGGGTCGACTCGCTGCGCGGGGCCGCAGTCACGCCGACGCAGTTGCTGGAGCTGGCCCCGGCGCTCGCCGCCGCCCTGGGGGTGACGGTGCGGGAGGCCGGGGAGCCCCTCAAGGGTGCGGTCAGGCGGGGCAGCCGGAGTCGGCGATGACGTAGTAGCCCGGCGCGGTCTCCTCCAGCGTGTGGCTGTAGAAGACGTTGTCCAGACCGAGGCTCGCGTTGGACCCGTCGGCGTAGGCGATGCCGCCCACGTCGTGCGCGCGCCCGGCGGTCACCTGGGCGTAGTTCGAGCCCGGGGAGCAGCTCGGCGTGTACGTGGCGGTGGGTGTGGGTGTCGGCGTGGGCGTCGGCGTCGGTGAGGCGGACGCGCTGGAGCTCGCCGTGGGAGACGCCGACGGGCCCGAGCCGGTGATGCCCCAGAACTGCGCCGTGTAGTACGACGAGCAGATGTAGCTGAGGAAGTACGCGCCCGTCTGCCCGCACTGCGTGCTGCCCGAGCCGGGGTCGACCGCGAGGCCGTGGCCCATGCCGGAGATGCTGTAGAGCTCCACGGCCGGGTTGCCGCTCGCGTCGTCGTAGACGCTCTCCGTGGTGCCGCCGGTCAGCGACCGGGTGCTGGAGGCCGTCTGCGAGACGCCCCAGGCGTTGGTCCACTGGTCGCGCAGTTCGGTCGCGTTGACGGGGTAGACGGTGTAGTCCGCGGTGCCCTGCCAGATCGCCACGCGCGGCCACGGACCGGTCCAGCCGGGATCGGAGTTGCGGACCTTGTCGCCCCACTGGGCCGGGGTGAGGTTCTGGTTGTTCTGCTGGCAGCCGGAGGCCGCGCTCTGGCTGGTGGCGCACTGGGCGGGGAGGCCGGAGTCGACGGAGCCGCCGGCGAAGACGTCGGGGTAGTCGGCGAGGAGGTCCGCGGTCATGCCCGCGCCCGCGGAGAGGCCGGTGACGAAGACGCGCTCGGTGTCGGAGTGGTACTGGGCGACCGCGTGGTCGACCATCGCCTTGACCGACGCCGCCTCGCCGTTGCCGCGCGTGTCCTTGGTCGAGTCGAACCAGGAGAAGCAGGACAGCGCGTTGTTGGCGCTGCTCGTCTGCGGGAAGACGACGGCGAAGCCGAACGTGTCGGCGAGCTGCGCCCAGCCGGAGTCGTCGTAGTAGTCCGTCGCCGTCTGGGTGCAGCCGTGCAGGGCGACGACGAGCGGGGCGCCGCTCGCCAGGCCCGCGGGGGCGTACTCGTACATGGCGAGGTTGCCCGGGTTGCTGCCGAAGGAGCTCACCTGGGTCAACGAGCCGGAGTTCGCGGTCGCCGCGCCCGGCAGGGCGATCAGACCGACGACGGCGAGGGCGGCGGCGGAGACGGTCGCGAGGAGGGATCTCTGTCTGCGCAGGGCGGAGGTCATGACGGTCAGGGCGGACATGTCGGGCTCCAGGGGTGGGGGAGTGGCCACCCCGGAACCTAGAAGCGGACCGGGCCCCGCCGACATGTGCGTGTACACCACAACCGTGCCCGCCCGATGGCGGGCCGCCACGCAGACGGAGCGGAGGTTCCGGAGCCCAGGCGCGGAGCCGCGCGCCCGGGCTCCGAGCCGTCGGAGCTCAGTAGCCCGTGCGCTCCGTGTCGTCGAAGATCAGCTCGTTCTCGTCGTGCACCCGGCCGCAGCTGTGCGGTCCGGTGCACGGCTTGGCGGCGGCCTGCCGCCGGGGGCGCGGCAGCTGCCAGCCGGCCTCGACGAGCAGCTGTGCCTGGGAGTCGACGGACGGGGCCGTCTCGTCGTGGGTGAAGGAGAAGGAATCCACCAGCATGGGAGGCTCCGTGTCTCTACGCGGCGCCGCTTGTGCGCCTCCTGTGAAGCGACACTAAGGCAGGAACGCCCTGTTCCCGCCCGAGTTCATCAGCCGTTCCACGGATGGTGCCGAGCATGTCAGGTCGGTTCCCGTCACTTCACCCGGATGGCACTCGCCGCTGCCTGACGGGCGGGAACCTCGGCCTCGGCCGCGGTGATCGCCTCGCGTTGGCGGGCGTACAGGACGCCGTAGCCGAAGCCGGGTTCGCCCGCCCGGTGCGCGGCCTCCGCCAGTCCCGGCAGGGCCTGCGCCGCCATGAACGCGTCCTGGCGCTCGCCGAGCACCGTCTGCAGGTCCTTCATGACCTTGGCGAAACGCGGCTGCGCTGCTCCCTCGCCCGCGTAGCGGGCACGTTTGGCGGCGCGGCGGGCGGCGTGCATGGCGTCGTCCCGCTCCGGCGTCCCGGGGGTGAGGTCCAGAGCCGCGGCGACGCGGTGGCAGGCGCGGTGCTGTTCGCGGGTGAGCAGCCGGGGCACCTCCTTGGCGGCGGGGCGGTCGGCGCGCCCGCGCAGCGGCGGGTGGGCGGCCAGCGCGTCCAGGGCCTCCAGCAGCGCGAAGTACCGGGGTCCCTCCAGCTCGCGCACGGTCTGCCGCCAGGCCGTGCGGTAGCCCTGCCGGGACCAGTTCCGCAGCCGGCGGCGCATCGGTCCGGGGTGCTCGGTGCGGTGGAGCGTGTCCAGGTCCCGCAGCAGCCGCTCGCCCAGCACCTCTCTGTCGCGGGCGGTGCCGAGGGCGTGGCCGAGCCAGCGCAACTCCTCCTCCAGGCCGGCCACCTCGTCGACCCTCAGCAGCCGCTCGTGCACGCGCAGGGTGCTGCGCAGGCGTCGGGCGCAGACGCGCATCTGGTGCACGGCGTCAGGGGTGTCCCGGCGCACCTCGGCGTCCTGCGCGAGGAACTGCCCGACCTGCTGCCGCAGCAGGGCCGTGAGCAGCGCGCCGATGCTGCCGGGGGAGGACTCGGTCGTCCGGCCCGCCTCGGGACGTGTGGGGGCCGTCGGCCCGAGGGCACGGGCGAGCTTGGAGGCGCTGGCGCTGCGGCGCAGGCCCGCCTTCAGCAGCCGCCGCTCCACGGCGTCGAGCAGCGGGGTGTCGCCGTCGACGAGCTCGGCCTCCACCTCGTGCCAGCTCTCCGCGTGCCGCACGGCGCCGGCCGGGTCGAGCGCCTGGGCGGTGACGGAGTCGTCGGCCAGCTCGACCAGGGTGCGGTCGGCCCCGTCGGTGAGCAGGGTGCGCCGGCGCTCGGTGGCGAGCCGGGCGACGGGCGCGAGGCGGCCGTCGCGGACGTAGGCGCGGACACGGGTCAGGAACTCCGGTGGGACGTCCGGCGGCGCGTCGGGATCGGCGGTGGACGTCGACGCGTCGAGCGGCAGGTGCAGCTCCAGGCGGGCGCCGTCAGCGGCCGGGAGCTTGAGGTGCCAGCCGGCGTCGTGGCCGCCGGTGCGGCGGCGCAGCGTGATCCGTCGTGCGAGCAGACGCAGGTCGGGCGTGTCGTAGTAGACGGCCCGCAGGCTCTCCGATTCGGCGGCGACGGCGGTGAGCAGCCCGCCCGCTTCGGCGCCGGCGCCGTCCCCGGCGGTCAGCGGGACGTCGGCGAGCGACGGGAGGGCCGCGGCCGCGTCGCCTTCGTACTTGCGCTCGCGCTCGACGTGCCCGACCGGCTCCGCAGGCCGGCGTGCCGTCGTCCTGCGGGCCTTGCGCGACGTCGTCTTCTGCGACGTCGACTTGCGGGCCGTCGTCTTGTGCGCCATCGTCCGCGCTCCCTTCCAGGATCTTCCCGGCCGCGGCACCCGTCACGCGTGTCCCGCCCGTCCGCCGTGAGGCTTCCTGTTCAGCTTTCCGGAAGGACCTCGGGGCAACCCTCCATCGCGCCGAGAATCCGCTCGGAGATCTGCGTCAACTGGGTGACCTGCTCCTCGCTCAACGGGTCGAAGAAGAGGGTGCGGACCAGCTCGACGTGGCGCGGCGCGGCCGCCTCGATGGCCCGGCGGCCGGCGTCGGTGATCACGACGAAGGAGCCGCGGCCGTCCTCGGTGCACTCGGCGCGCTCGATCAGGCCGCGCTTGACCATGCGGGCCAGGTGGTGCGAGAGGCGGCTCTTCTCCCACTGGAGGTTGCGCGCCAGCTCGAGCACGCGGACCCGCCCGTCGGGCACGTCGGTGAGGACCACCAGCACGGAGAAGTCGGCGATGGAGATGTCGGACTCGGCCTGTATCTGGCGCGCGAGCTGAGCGTCGAGCTGCTGGCGCATGCGCATGAAGGTGCGCCACAGGTGCTGCTCGGCCGGGCTGAGCCAGCGCGGCTCGGCGGGATCGGCCTGGACGGCGGCGGTCCGGTCGGCGTGGGCGGTCTGGAGGGCCTGGGCGGGGGAGGGACGGGAAGTGCTGGTCATGGAAGAAATCCTACCTCTTTGGTTGACATGTCATCCAGATCGGTGCACTCTGTAGATGACGGATCAACCACTTTGGAGAGGTCAATCATCATGAGCACCACCATCACCCCCGCGCTGAACGGCAGCTACACCATCGACCAGGCGCACAGCCGGATCGGCTTCGTCGCCCGCCATGCGATGGTCACCAAGGTGCGCGGTTCCTTCAACAGCTTCAACGGCGCGGTCTCGGTCGACGCGGAGAAGCCGCAGGCCTCGTCGGTCGACCTCACCATCGACGTCGAGAGCATCGACACCCGCAACGCCGACCGTGACGGTCACCTGCGCGCCAACGACTTCCTCGACGTCGCCAACCACCCGACGATCACCTTCCGCTCCACCGACGCCGCCTTCGACGGCGAGACGCTCGAGCTCACCGGTGACCTGACGGTGCGCGGCGTCACCCAGCGGATCACCGTCCCGTTCTCCTTCGAGGGCGCGGCCACCGACCCGTTCGGCAACAACCGCCTGGGCTTCGAGGGCCAGCACGCGATCAGCCGCAAGGACTACGGCATCACCTGGAACGCCGCGCTGGAGACCGGCGGTGTCCTGGTCAGCGACAAGATCGTGCTCGAGTTCGAGATCTCCCTGGTCAAGAACCAGAACGCCTGAGCTCGATCCTCGGCGAACCTGCCGAAACCGGGGGTTCCGCTCGGCGATAGCCTGTCCGGATGATCGGTCTGAGTGGCACTCACCACAGCGAGTACGAAGAGAATCCCGGCCGCAACGGCTCCACCGCCACGATCGAGGTGGAGCCGCGCGGCCTGCGCATCGTGCACATGAGCTACGCGCCGCGGCACGACGGCGACCCGGACCCGGGCGAGATCGTCTGGACCTGGGTGCCCTTCGAGGAGCGCGACGGGCGCGGCAAGGACCGTCCGGTGCTGATCGTCGCCCGCGAGCACGCCGGCACGCTGCTGGCGGTCGAGCTCACCAGCAAGCGCCACGACCGCAGCACCGGCGACGACGTCGCCGAGTGGGTCGCCCTCGGTCAGGGCCCCTGGGACCGCGAGGCCCGCGACTCCTGGGTGAACCTGGAGCGCGTCTTCCGCGTCCACCCCGCCGGAATGCGCCGCGAGGCGTCCTCCCTCGACCTCGACCGCTTCACGCTCGTCGCCGCCCGGCTGATGCACCTGTACGGCTGGCAGGCCTGATCCGTCCGCTCCGTTGTTCTCATGCTCCGTCAATCCGCCTAAGGTGGGGGCGGGTTGACGGAGCAGACAGAGTAACCAGGTAGGGGGCGGGCCTTGTTCGCGATCGAGCACCACGACGTCCAGGTGAACGGCATCACGCTGCACTATGCGGCGGCGGGACATCCCGATGCGCCGCTGGTCGTGCTGCTGCACGGCTTCCCCGAGTGCTGGTACTCCTGGCGCCACCAGCTCCCCGCCCTGGCCGCGGCCGGCTATCGCGCCGTCGCCCCCGACCAGCGCGGCTACGCCCGCAGCGACGCGCCCGCGTCCGTCGAGGCGTACACGCTGCCGCACCTGGTCGGCGACGTCGTCGCGCTCACCCGCGCGCTCGGGGCGTCGCGCTTCGCCGTGATCGGGCACGACTGGGGCGCACCCGTCGCCTGGCTGACCGCACTGCTCCGCCCCGACCTGGTCCGCGGCGTCGTCGGCCTCAGCGTCGCGCCGCCGCTGCCGCGCCAGGGCGACATGCCGCCGCTCGCGGTCATGGACGCGCTCTTCCAGGGCCGCTTCTACTGGACCTACTTCAACCGCCGCGGTCTCGCCGACGCCGAGTTCGCCGCCGACCCCGAGCGCACCTTCCGCGCCTTCCTGTACGGCGCGAGCGGCGACAACCCCCGCAACGACCCACAGCCGCCCCAGCCGCTCGTCCAGCCCGACGGGAGCTTCCTCGGGTCGCTGGACGACACCAAGCGGATCCCGTCCTGGGTGACGGAGGACGACATCGCCGTCTTCGCCGCGGAGTACACGAAGAACGGCTTCACCGGCGGCCTGAACTGGTACCGCAACCTCGACCGCAACTGGGAGCTCTCGGCCGCCTGGGACCGCCTGCCGCTCCGCGTCCCCGGCCTGTACGTGTACGGCGACCGCGACCTGGTCGTCGGCTTCCCCGGCATGGACGGCGTGCTCGACGCCCTCCCGCGGACGTACCCCACCCTCGGGCCGACCGTCACCCTCCCCGGCTGCGGGCACTGGACCCAGCAGGAGCGCCCGGCCGAGGTCAACGCGGCGCTCCTGGACTTCCTGGCGGGCCTGGAAGACTGACGCCATGACCGAGATCGTCACCACCGCCCGGCGCCCCGACCTCCACCAGCAGGCCAGGAAGGCGCTCAGGGGCGGCTGGCCGACCTTCGTCCTGCACGACCCGCTTTCGAACGCCTACCGCCGGCAGGTGGAGACGTACTTCGCGGACTACGACCTGCTGCTCCTGGAGGACGGCGAGGTGGTCGCCGACGGACGGGCGGTGCCGCTGTCCTGGGACGGTGACGTGGCCACGCTCCCGGACGGCTACGACGGCGCGCTGGTCCGCGCGGTGACCGAGCACGAGGGCTCCGTCGCGCCGGACACGCTCTGCATCATGGCCGTGACCGTGCGGCCTGACCGGACGCGGGGCGGGCTGGCCGGAAGGGTGATCCGGGCGCTGCGCGACCGTGCCGTCGAGGCCGGGCTGCACCGCGTGATCGTGCCGGTACGCCCGACCCTCAAGGCGAGCTACCCGCTGGCGTCGATGGCCGACTTCGCGCGCTGAACCCGCGAGGACGGCCTGCACCTCGATCCCTGGATCCGCACCCACCAGCGCCTCGGCGCGACCCTCCTCGCCCCCGCCCCGCGGTCCATGGCCGTCTCCGGAACGGTGGCGGACTGGGAGAAGTGGACCGGCATGGCCTTCCCCCAGTCCGGCCGCTACGTGGTTCCCGACGCCCTGGACCTCGTCGAGATCGACCGCGAGCAGGACCGGGGCGTCTACGCCGAGACCAACCTCTGGATGCGGCACCTGTAGGACGGACGCGGGACGGACGCGGGACGGGTTCAGGCCGGACGCCACCGGGCGTACGGCCGGGTCGGGATCTCCGTGTTGTGGCCGCTCGGGTCCTCGAAAGGCGCCGCGGCGGCCGAAGAGGCGGTCGATGCGGCCTGGCTGGTGCGGGCGTGGTCCAGGGCCGACCCGGCCGTCACGATCACGAACTCCACGCCCTGTTCCCGCTCAGTGCGGGAAGGCCCTGGGTGGGCGGAGCGCCGGGAGGGAGTCGCGGAACTCCTCGATCACCGTGCTGATCTGGCGGGTCAGCACGGTGCGTTCCAGCAGCGGCAGGTAGAGGTTGCGGCGGGCCAGGCCGACGGCGTCGACGGCGAAGTAGAGCGTCATCAGCGGGTTGACGAAGAGTTCGCTGCGGCGGGTGCGCTCGGTGAACCGGGCGTCGCCGAACTCCCCCCGCAGGGCCGCCGCGACCGAGCCGTTGACGATGCTGGGGTGCGACGGCGTCTCGGCCTGCGCGTGGGCGACGGCGTCGAGGTAGCAGGCCCCGGCGCGGCTCTCGCGCGGGACGGAGAAGGCGCCGAGGTAGGCGCCCTCGCGGGCGAGGGCGGCCAGGTTCTCCAGGGCCAGCGAGTGGTTGACCCCGTGGTAGGCGTCGACGCCGAAGCCGAGGCAGACGACCAGCCGTTGCTCGACCTCGTCCAGCCCGGCGACGGCGCCGAGACTGGCCATGTCCTCCTCGGGCGTGCCGAGCCCGTTCTCGTCCCCGCGCATCAGGATGTCCGTCCCGCCGTCGACCAGGACGATCGCGTCGACCCCGCCCAGGTGCGCAGTGGCCGGAGCGGAACAGCCGGTGCGGCGGATTTTCCGCGGTCAGCCCCAGCCGTCGCGGTAGGCGGTCCAGTCGGCGGTCGAGGCGGAGAAGTCGGCGTAGAGGGCGACGCCGAACGGGCGGCCGTGGAGGGGGGAGGCGGCGAGGCCGGCGCGGATGCCGTGGAGGGCGGCCGGGACGGTCTCGGCGTCGGCGTGGTGGCCGAGACTGTTCTCGCGGTAGGCCGGGAGGCCGATCAGCACGTCGACGGAGGGCGGGACGGCGGCGAGGGCGAGGGTGGTCTGCTCGGCGAGATAGCCGGAGAACAGGGCGGGCGTCGGCATGCCGCTGTCGTAGGCCATCACGTCGACCTGGTCGACGCGCCGGCTGACAGCCGCCAGATAGTCGCGCGACCACCACTTCGGATGTCCCGTCAGCGCCCCGGCGAGCACCCGGATCGGGGGCAGCGGGTCGGTCTGCGGGACGGCGACGGACAGCACCCGGCCGTGGGCGCGCGTCAGCGTGTGCAGTCGGTCGAGCAGGGCGAGGTAGCCCCTGTCGCCGGAGTGGACCGGTTCGACGTCGAGGTTGATCCCGTCGAAGCCGAGCGCCAGCAGCGACGACGCCGAGGCGAGCAGGTTCGTGCGGGTCGTGGCGCGGGAGAGGACGAGGCCGCTCGGGCCCTCCGAGGCGACGACGTCGCCGAGCCAGGCCTGCACCCGGACGCCGGGGGCGAGCCGGTGGAAGGTGGCGATCACCCAGGCGGCGCGCGGCGCGAGCGCCGGGTCGAGTGTGCCGTCGTCGCGGGTGGGGCCGACGTGGACGTAGAGGTCGCGCACGCCGTGGCCGGCGCCCGCGCCGCCGAGGCTGCGCAGCAGGGACGCGGCGTCGGCGTCGGTGTGGCGGCCGTCGACCCACGCGTGTCCGAGCCAGACCGCGTCACGGCCCTGGGAGCGGACGTCCGCCTCCGGTCCGGCTCCGGCCGCCCAGACCAACCCGAACGGCAGCAGCGCCACGGCCAGCGCGAGCAGCGGCACCGCCGCGCGCCGTGCGATCCATCCCCGCCAGAGCATTCCGCCGCTCCCCTTCCCGAATTCACCGCGTCGTTCGGACAGGATGATCGGAAGATCACGAACGGTTCCCACGGGAAGCGGAGAGAACGGTTTCTCGTCGCGCGGCGGCGGCGGATCCATTGGATCCTGCACAAATGCGGAGAATTCGGAAATTTCGCTTCCGATGCGTGGGCCGCCACGGCCTCCGGTGAACGGGCACCCCCCCGTAGTGCCCGCCACCAGGCACGTTGCCGTGCGGTCCGGCCATCATGGTTGTACTCGAACCGGAGTCGGCACCCCCATGAGGCGGTTGGCGGACCTCCGATCGGGGGTTCGATTTTCATAAGGTTGTGCCCTGAGGTACGGTCGCGCGAGGTGCGCTATGGCGCATGCCGGAACACACAGGTAGGAAACAGGCGCGTGGTTCCAACGCAAGCGAGCGGTCCGATCCGAGCCATGATCGTCGACGATGAGGCGCTGATCCGGTCGGGTCTGGCCATGATTCTCGGCAACGCGCCGGACATCGACGTCGTCGGCACCTGTTCCGGCGTCGAGGCCGTCGCCGAGGTGCGGCGCCTGCGGCCCGACGTGGTCCTGCTCGACATCCGAATGCCCGATGTCGACGGGCTCACCCTGCTGCGCCGCATCCGCGAACTGCCCGACGCGCCCTACGTCGCCATGCTCACCACCTTCGACACCGACGAGTACCTCGACCAGGCGCTGCGGCTCGGCGCCAGCGGCTTCCTGCTCAAGGACACCGAGCCGGACGTGCTCGCCCGCTCCGTCCGCGCCGTCTCCACCGGCGCCGGCTGCCTCTCCACGCCCGTCCTGCGCCGCCTCGGCCAGAACCGCCGGGCCGGCGGCCACCCCGCCGCGGCGGCGGTCGACACCCTCACCGAGCGCGAACGGCAGGTGCTCGCCTTCCTCGGCCGCGGCCTGTCCAACGTCGAGATCGGCGCCCGCATGCACCTCGGCGCGGCGACGGTGAAGGACTACGTCAGCGCCGTGCTGACCAAGCTGGGCGTCACCAACCGCATCCAGGCCGCGGTGCTGGCCGAGCGGGCCGGGCTGCTGGAGGAGAGCGAGCTGTGAGGGCCTGGCCGGGACGGGGGATCGGTCGGCAGGTCGGCAAGGCGTTCGGCAGACGGGCCGACCGGTTCTGCCGCTGGGTGCGCACCCGCGTCGCCCGCCTGCCGCAGCGCGTCCGCAACGCCGCCGTCACCCTCATCCTGACGGCCGCGGCGTTCCTGGACGCCGGGCTGAACTACCCGGGCACGAAGGACTGGACCTTCTGGGCGTCCATGGTCTCCTGCGCCGTCCTGCTCTTCCGCCGCCGCTTCCCCCGGCTGGTGCTGGTCGGCACCCTGCCCGGCCTGTACGCGGGAACGGCGCTGGTCGCCTCGATGGTCGCCCTGTACACCGTCGCCCGCTCGCGCCGTGTCGCCTGGCAGGCGTGGTTCGCGGCGGCGGTGGTCGGCGTCGGCCTCTACCTGCCGTGGCCGATCAGCAAGGAGCTGACGGAGTCCGCGAGCGACCACATCCAGCGGCTCATCTACGCCGTCATGCTGTCGATCGGCCCCGCGGCCCTCGCCCTGCTGATGCAGACGCGCGAGGCGCTGCAGGCCCGCATCGTCGAGCTGGCCACGCTGCGTGACCACGAGCGGGAGCTGCACGCGCAGACGGTCATCGCGCGCGAGCGCGCGCGGATCGCCCGCGAGATGCACGACGTCGTCTCCCACCAGGCCGGACTGATAGCCGTTCAGGCGGGTGCGCTCCAGGTCACCGCGAAGGACGCGGGCGTCCGCGAGGTCGCCGGCACGCTGCGCGGCCTCGCCGTCGCGACGCTCGAGGAACTCCGCAGCATGATCCTCGTCCTGCGCGCGGCCGGCGCCGGCCCGACGGAGCTGGCCCCCCAGCCCCGGCTCGCGGATCTGCCGCGCCTGGTCGCGGAGTCCGAGGCGGACGCGTCCCTGGAGATCGCCGGCTACGGGGACGACGCCCTCCCGCTGCTGCCGGAACCGATCGAGCGCGCGGCGTACCGCACGGTGCAGGAGGCGCTCACCAACGCGCGCAAGCACGCGCCGGGCGCGCCGACCACCGTCAGGGTGGAACTGCGGGACGACTCGCTGCGCGTCGCCGTCACCAACGCCGCGCCGCCGGCGGCGGCGCCGAGCCCCCACGACGCCCAGCTTCAGCTGCCCGGCGGCGGCCACGGCATCGTCGGCCTGCGCGAGCGCGCCGCACTCCTCGGCGGCACCCTCGCCGCCGGCCCCACCGCGGACGGCGGCTTCAAGATCCGCCTCAGCCTCCCCCTCACCGCCGCGGCGCGCTGAGCGACACCCCCAGGGGCGCGAGGAGCTGCGCGAGGAACCGCCCAGCGCGGACGGCCCTGCTCGTTCGGCGTGCCAGGCGGGTGGGTGGCTTGTCGCGCAGTTCCCCTCGCGCCCTGGGGGGAGTGTGGCCGGGCTGGGTCGCGCTCGGGTGGCGGAGCCGCAGGTCGGTACGGTCTCGCGCCCCTGGGGGAGTGTGGCCGGGCCGGGTCGCGCTCGCGCGGCGGAGCCGCAGGTCGGTACGGTCTCGCCGCCCCCGGGGGGAGCACGACGTCCGGTGCCCCTGAACAGGGCGACTTCTTCGTGGTCCTGATGTCCCGCAACCTTCCGTTTCCTCGAAGGGCATAGGCTCGTCCCTGACGAAAGGGCCCGTGAGGGCGGGCCGGTGTTGGAAGGACGCGTGATGACCCAAGGACCCCGTCTGGACCAGCTGCCCGAGTGGGCGGCGCTCGCCGCGCACCGCGCGGACTTCGGGGAGACGCACCTGCGTTCGCTCTTCGCCGAGGACCCCAAGCGCGGCGAGTCGTCCACCCTCCAGGTGGGCGACCTGTACGTCGACTACTCCAAGCACCTGGTCACCGAAGAGACGCTGACGCTGCTCCGCAAGCTCGCCGAGGTCCGTGGGGTGGCGGCGCTCCGCGACGCCATGTTCCGCGGTGAGAAGATCAACATCACCGAGAACCGCGCCGTGCTGCACACCGCGCTGCGCGCGCCCCGGGGTGCGGTGATCGAGGTGGACGGCGTCAACGTCGTGCCCGAGGTGCACGCCGTGCTCGACAAGATGGCGGCCTTCGCCCGCCGGATCCGGTCGGGGGAGTGGACCGGTCACACCGGCAAGCGGATCCGCAACGTCGTCAACATCGGCATCGGCGGCTCGGACCTGGGCCCGGCGATGGCCTACGAGGTGCTCCGCAGCTTCACCGACCGCGACCTGACGGTGCGTTTCGTCTCCAACGTGGACGGCGCGGACCTGCACGAGGCGGTGCGCGACCTGGACGCCGAGGAGACGCTGTTCATCGTCGCCTCGAAGACCTTCACCACCATCGAGACCGTCACCAACGCCACCAGCGCCCGCACCTGGCTGCTGGAGCAGCTCGGCGCCGGTCAGGAGGCGGTGGCCAAGCACTTCGTCGCGCTGTCGACGAACGGCTCCGAGGTGGCGAAGTTCGGCATCGACACGGCCAACATGTTCGAGTTCTGGGACTGGGTCGGCGGTCGCTACTCCTACGACTCCGCGATCGGGCTCTCGCTGATGATCGCCATCGGTCCGGAGGCGTTCGAGGAGATGCTGGCCGGCTTCCGCCTGGTCGACGAGCACTTCCGCACCGCGCCGCCGGAGCAGAACGTGCCGCTGCTGCTCGGTCTGCTGGGCGTCTGGTACGGCGCGTTCTTCGACGCGCAGGCACACGCCGTGCTGCCGTACTCGCACTACCTGTCGAAGTTCACCGCCTACCTGCAGCAGCTGGACATGGAGTCCAACGGCAAGTCCGTGCAGCGCGACGGCGAGCCGGTGGAGTGGCAGACCGGCCCGGTCGTGTGGGGCACGCCGGGCACCAACGGCCAGCACGCGTACTACCAGCTGCTGCACCAGGGTACGAAGGTGATCCCGGCGGACCTGATCGGCTTCGCCCGTCCGGTCGCCGACCTCGCGCCCGGCCTGGTCGCGCAGCACGACCTGCTGATGGCGAACCTCTTCGCCCAGGGCCAGGCGCTGGCCTTCGGCAAGATGCCGGACGAGGTGCGCGCCGAGGGTGTCGCCGAGGAGCTGGTGCCGCACAAGACCTTCAAGGGCAACCACCCGACCACGACCATCCTGGCGGGCGAGCTGACCCCGTCCGTGCTCGGCCAGCTGGTGGCCCTGTACGAACACAAGGTGTTCGTCCAGGGTGCGATCTGGAACATCGACTCCTTCGACCAGTGGGGCGTCGAGCTCGGCAAGGTGCTGGCCAAGCGGATCGAGCCGTCGCTCGTCGAGGGCACCGGCCTGGACGCGCTCGACTCCTCGACCGCGGGTCTGGCCGTCCGCTACCGCGAGCTGCGCGGCCGGTAACCAGGGCGCCGACTCACCAGGGCATCGCCACGCCGCCGTTGGGGCGCAGGATCTGCCCGGTCACGAACCGGGCGGCATCGCTGACCAGGTAGTGGACGGCGTGCGCGATGTCCTCCGGCTCGCCGATCATGCCGAGCGGGGAGAGCCGCTTGAGCGGCTTCTCCGCCGCCGCGCGAGCGGCCTCGTCGATGCTGCCGTCGGGCAGCATGTAGTGGCGCGACGTCATCGCGGTGCGCACCAGACCCGGTGCCACCGCGTTGACGCGCACCCCGAAGCGGCCCACCTCCGCCGCGAGGTTCTTGGTCAGCTGCACCACCGCGGCTTTCGAGACGCTGTAGCTCATGATCTCCGGCGTCGCGCTGTCCACCGCGCCCGACGCGGTGTTGACGATGGCTCCGCTCCCTTGCGCGCACATGATCCGCGCCGCGGCCTGGCAGGCGTGGAAGGTGCCCTTGAAGTTCACCGCCCAGACGGCGTCCAGGTCCTCCTCCGGCACGTCCACGACCAGCCCCGTGCGGATGATGCCGGCGATGTTGCAGAGGATGTCCAGCCGCCCGTGCCGCTGCGCGGTTCCGGTGACCAGCTCGACGACCTGGTCGCGCCGGGCGACGTCGACCTCGGCCGCACCGCCGCCGAACTCCGCGGCGGTGCGCGCCGCGGCGGCGCCGTCGACGTCCGCGCAGACGACGTGCGCGCCCGCTGCGGCCAGGACTCGCGCCGTGGCGCGGCCGATGCCGCTGCCCGCGCCGGTGACGACCGCGATCCGCTTGTCCAGTGCATAGGCTTCGAAGGCAACCATGTCGCGGTGGTAGCAGATGCACCTTGACGTTGGAAGAAGCGCTGCGCTTAACTACCGTTAAGTAACTTATGACAGTGGTCAGAGTCAGGAGCGCAGCATGACCGAGTTCGAGCAGGGGACCGCGGTCGCCAGACGTGCGGGCGCGCCCGGCGTCTACGACGCCGAACTGGGCGCGGGCTGGCGCATCGGCGGCGGCATCAACGGCGGCCTGCTGCTCTCCCTGGTCGGCCGGGCGCTCGCCGACCACCTCGGGGAGGCGGGCGGCCACCCGCAGCCCGTCTCCGTCAGCGGCTACTACATCTCGCCCTCCCGCCCCGGCCCGGCCGAGGTGCACGTCGAGACGATCCGCAGCGGCCGCACGCTCTCCACCGGCGCCGCCACCCTGCGCCAGACCGCCGACGACGGCAGCAGCGTCGAGCGCCTGCGCGTCCTCGCCAGTTACGGCGACCTGGCCCGCGCCGACGAGGACGTCCGCACCACTGCGAAGCCGCCGCAGCTCCCGCCCGTCGAGCAGTGCATCGGCACGGACGCGGCCCCGCCGCAGTTCCTGGCCTCGGCCGACCTGCTCCAGCGACTCGACCTCCGCCTCGACCCCGCCTACGTGGGATGGGCCGTCGGCCAGCCCTCCGGCGAGGGCCGCATCCAGGGCTGGCTCCGCATGGCCGACGGCCACGCGCCCGACCCGCTGCTGCTCCTCTTCGCCGTCGACGCCCTCCCGCCGGTCACCTTCGACCTCGGCCTCTTCGGCTGGACCCCGACGATCGAACTCACCGCCCACATCCGCGCCGTCCCCGCCCCGGGCTGGCTGCGCATCGTCCACTCCACGCGCAACCTCGCCGGCGGCTTCCTGGAGGAGGACTGCGAGATCTGGGACTCGAACGACCGCCTCGTCGCCCAGTCCCGCCAGCTGGCCGCCGCCCCGCGCTGAGGTCCGGCTGCCTGTAGGCGGTCTAGAGGCGGTCTAGAGGCGGTCCCGACGGCGGGTCAGCGCGGCGGTCTCGGCGGTGTTGCCCGCCAGTTCGACGGCACGGTCGTAGGCCGCGCGTGCCTCCGCCGTGCGGCCGAGCCGGCGCAGCAGCTCGGCACGGGCCGCGTGGAAGGCGTGATAGCCCTCCAGCGTCTGGGCGAGCCGGTCGACGGACGCCAACGCCACCGCCGGGCTGTCGAGTTCGGCGAGCGCGATGGCCCGGTTGAGGGCGACGACCGGTGAGCGGTCGAGACGCACGAGCTGGTCGTAGAGGGCGACGACCTGGGACCAGTCGGTGTCGTCCATGGCACGGGCGGAGGTGTGGACGGCGTTGATCGCAGCGAGGAGCTGGTATCGCCCGGGCGCCTCCCCGGAGTCCAGTCGCTCCCGTATGAGCCGGTGCCCCTCGGCGATCAGCGCGGCGTCCCAGGCCGAACGGTCCTGCTCCTCGAGGGCGACCAGCTCGCCGGCGGGCGAGACCCTCGCCGTGCGGCGGGCCTCGGTCATCAGCATCAGCGCCAGCAGCCCCGCCACCTCGCCGTCCTTCGGCAGCAGCGCGCGGAGCAGGCGGGTGAGCCGGATCGCCTCGGCCGTCAGGTCCTGGCGGACCGGGTCGGTGTCGGGGCCGGTCGGCAGATAGCCCTCGTTGAAGACGAGGAAGAGGACGGCGAGGACGCCCGAGACGCGTCGGGGGAGATCCTCCGCCGCCGGCACACGGTAGGGGATGCGCGCCGCTTTGATCTTGGTCTTGGCTCGGGTGATCCGCCGCGCCATCGCGCTCTCCTGAACCAGGAAGGCCCGAGCGATCTCGGCCACGGTCAGTCCGCCGACCAGTCGCAGGGTGAGCGCGACCCGGGCGTCCGGCGCGAGGGCGGGGTGGCAGCAGACGAAGACCAGCCGCAGCCGCTCGTCCTCGACCGCGCCGACCGGCTCGGGCGCTTCGTCCTGCCACATCCGGGCCTCCTGCTGCTTGGCCTCACGCCGACTCTCGCGTCGGATCCGGTCGATGGCCCTGCGCTGCGCGGTCGTGGTCAGCCACGCACCAGGGTTCGGCGGCACGCCGTCCGTCGGCCACCGCTCCACCGCTGTCGCGAACGCCTCGGCGGCGGCCTCCTCGGCGATGTCGAGGTCCCCGAAACGCCTCGTCAGCGCGGCGACCATCCGGGCCCACTCCTCGCGGTGGGCCCGGGTGATCGCGTCGTGGACAGTCACAGGAACGGCCGCACCTCGACCTTCCGGTTGCAGGCCTTGGACCCTCCGGCGGCCAGCTTCAGCGCCACGTCGAGATCGGGCGCCTCGATGATCCAGAACCCGACGACGTACTCCTTCGTCTCCACGAACGGCCCGTCAGTGACGAGCGGTTCATCTCCGCGGTTGTCCACCACGGTCGCGTTGTCGGTCACCCCGAGGCCCCCGGCGAAGACCCAGTAGCCGTCGGCCTTCATCTGCTGGTTGAACACCACGATCGCGGCCTGCTCGGCCTCGGTCGCGAACTCGGCACTGTCGTGGATCACGTTGAGCAGGTACTGCATCTCGGATCGTCTCCCGGGTGCGCGGCCACCCCTCGCGGGCGACCCCTCACCCTTACTACGAATGCCCTCGCCCCGATCGGACACCACACCCGGGATTCTGTAGTTTTGGGGCATGGCCTGTGACCGTCCCCAACCGGCCCCGGAGGAGATCTCCCGGCTGCGTGCGGTCGCGGACGAACTGACGGAGTTCGCCGCGCGCCGGCAAGGCCGTCCCTTCGCCTTCGGCGACCGCATCGTCGTCGGCCGCTGGTCGGTGGACACCTCAGGCCTGCGGACTTACGAGGACTGACCGGTCACAGCCGCGTGTACATGATGTGCAGCCCGACATAGCCGAGCGCCGGGTGGTGGAAGCCTTCGGGGATGGTCGTCATGACCTCGAAGCCGAGCGACTCGTAGAGCTTCACCGCGTGGGTGTTGCTCGCCGCCACCGCGTTGAACTGGACGCCGCGGTACCCCTGCTCGCGGGACCAGCCGAGCAGGTACCGGCACAGGGCGCCGCCGACGCCGCGGCCCTGGTGCTTCGGGTCGACCATGAAGCTGCCGCTGGCGATGTGGGAGCCAGGGCCCATCTTGTTCGGGTACATGTTGGCGGTGCCCAGCACCAGGCCGGACTCGTTCACCGCGACCACGACGTGGCCAGGCGGGCGGACCATCCACATCGCACGGCCCGTCGGTTCGTCGAGGTCCGTCGGGTAGGCGAAGGTCTCGCCCGCGGCCGTGATCTCACGGAAGAACGGCCAGATCGACGCCCAGTCGGCGTCCGTTGCCTCACGGATCTGCATGGCGCGATCCTGCCACCGCGACCCGCCCGACCGCGCGGTGGTTTTCCTCCCCGGTCCGGGCGGGACAGAATGGCGCCGCACGTATCCAGCGAGAGAGCGGTAACCAAGAGTGACCCTGTCCATTGAGCAGACCATCGCCGAGGAGCTCGGCGTCCGTCCCGCACAGGTGCAGTCCGCCGTGGAACTGCTCGACGGAGGGGCGACCGTCCCCTTCATCGCCCGGTACCGCAAGGAGGCGACGGGGTCGCTCGACGACGCCCAGCTCCGCACCCTGGAGGAGCGCCTGCGCTACCTGCGGGAGATGGAGGAGCGGCGCGCCGCGATCCTGGAGTCGATCCGCAGCCAGGGCAAGCTGGACGAGGCCCTGGAGGCGCAGATCCGCGCCGCCGACTCCAAGGCCCGGCTGGAGGACATCTACCTCCCGTTCAAGCCCAAGCGCCGCACCAAGGCGCAGATCGCCCGCGAGAACGGCCTGGAGCCGCTCGCCGACGCGCTGCTCGCCGACCCCACGCGCGACCCGCAGGCGGAGGCCGCGGCCTACCTCGGTGAGAACGTCGCCGACGCCGCCGCCGCGCTGGACGGCGCCCGCTCGATCCTGGTCGAGCGCTTCGCCGAGGACGCCGACCTGATCGGCGAGCTGCGCGAGCGCATGTGGGGCCGGGGCCGCCTGGTGGCCAAGGTGCGCGACGGCAAGGAGCAGGACGGCGCGAAGTTCGCCGACTACTTCGACTTCGCCGAGCCCTACGTCAAGCTCCCCTCGCACCGCGTCCTCGCGATGCTGCGCGGCGAGAAGGAGGACGTGCTCGAGCTGACGATGGAGCCCTACGCCGACGAGGCCGACGCCGAGGCCCCCGGCGGCTACGAGGCCCGGATCGCCAACCGCTTCGAGGTCGCCGACCGCGGCCGTCCGGCCGACAAGTGGCTGCAGGACACCGTGCGCTGGGCCTGGCGCACCCGCATCCTGGTGCACCTCGGCATCGACCTGCGGCTGCGGCTGCGCACCGAGGCCGAGGACGAGGCCGTCCGGGTCTTCGCCGCCAACCTGCGCGACCTGCTGCTCGCTGCGCCGGCCGGCGCCCGCGCCACGCTCGGCCTGGACCCGGGCTACCGCACCGGCGTCAAGGTCGCCGTCGTCGACGCGACCGGCAAGGTCGTCGCGTACGACACCATCCACCCGCACGTCCCGGCCAACAAGTGGGACGAGTCGATCGCGACTCTGGCCAAGCTCTGCGCGAGGCACAACGTCGACCTGGTCGCCATCGGCAACGGCACCGCGTCGCGCGAGACGGACAAGCTGGCGCTGGACCTGATCAAGCGTCACCCCGAGCTGAAGCTGACCAAGGCCGTGGTCTCGGAGGCGGGCGCCTCCGTGTACTCGGCCTCCGCCTTCGCCTCGCAGGAGCTGCCGGACCTCAACGTCGTCATCCGCGGCGCGGTCTCCATCGCCCGTCGACTCCAGGACCCGCTGGCCGAGCTGGTGAAGATCGACCCGAAGTCCATCGGCGTCGGCCAGTACCAGCACGACGTCTCCGAGACGAAGCTCTCGCGTTCACTGGACGCGGTCGTGGAGGACTGCGTCAACGGCGTCGGGGTGGATGTGAACACCGCCTCCGCGCCGTTGCTGACCCGCGTCTCCGGCATCGGCGCCGGGCTGGCGGACAACATCGTCGCCCACCGCGACGCCAACGGCCCGTTCCGCAGCCGCAAGGAGCTGAAGAACGTCGCGCGGCTCGGCCCCAAGGCCTTCGAGCAGTGCGCGGGCTTCCTCCGCATCCCCGGCGGCGACGACCCGCTGGACGCCTCCAGCGTCCACCCCGAGGCCTACCCCGTCGTCCGCCGCATCCTCACCACCACGGGCGGCGAACTGAAGACCCTGATCGGCGACAGCGCGAAGCTGCGCACGCTCAGGCCCGGCGACTTCGCCGACGACACCTTCGGCGTGCCGACGGTGAAGGACATCCTCGCCGAGCTGGAGAAGCCGGGCCGCGACCCGCGTCCGGCCTTCCGGACCGCCGAGTTCAGGGAGGGTGTCGAGAAGCTGGCCGACCTCGAGCCCGGCATGGTGCTGGAGGGCACGGTCACCAACGTGGCCGCGTTCGGCGCGTTCGTGGACATCGGCGTGCACCAGGACGGCCTGGTCCACGTCTCGGCGCTGTCGAAGAACTTCGTCAAGGACCCGCGTGAGGTCGTGAAGTCCGGCGACATCGTGCGGGTGAAGGTGCTGGACGTGGACATCCCGCGCAAGCGCATCTCGTTGACGCTGCGTCTGGACGACGACGCCCAGGCGGGCTCGGCCGGTGGCGGCGACCGCGGCCGGCGGCGTGAGCGCGGTGAGCGCGGCGGCCAGGGTGGTCAGGGCGGCCAGCGTGGTGGCCAGCAGCGCGGTCAGGGCGGCCAGGGTGGCGGGGGTCAGCGCGGTCAGGGCGGCGGCGGCCAGGGCGGGGGTCAGGGTCAGCGCGGTGGCGACCGGCGGCCCCCCGCTCCGCGTGACGGCGGCGCGGTCAACAGCGCCATGGCCGACGCCCTGCGCCGCGCTGGCCTGGCCAAGTAGGGCTACTGGATGGGACCGTCAACCTTGCCAGTGATCGATGGCTCAGTGATCCCTGGTGCTGATTCGGCGGATTGGCGGTCCTCCAGCTCGTAGGATGATGCGTGAGGCCCCTCCCGTCCCCCCGTGCGGCAGGGGCCTCCTTTCCGCGGGTGTCAGTGCCCCCGCAGCCACACCGCCGCGTCCGGCGGCAGCATGCCGTCCATGAGCTCCGCACTCGCGAGCAGCCCTGTCGCCCCCGCCGGCAGGGGCGTCGGCTCCGGGCCGAGGTTGACGACGCAACGGACGCCGCCAGGGCGGGTGAAGTCCAGCACCTCCGGCGCGGATGCGTTCCACCGCAGCGGGCCGTCGCCCAGCCCGGGCAGGGCGCGCCGCAGGTGCAGCGCCTCCCGGTAGAGCTCCAGGTGCGAGCCGGGCATGCCGCTCTGTGCGGCGACGGTCAACTCCCGCCAGCCGTCCGGCTGGACGTCCAGCCACGGCGCGGCCGAGGCGCGTGCGGGGCTGAAGCCGAAAGGCTGCTCCTGGCCCTCCCACGGCAGCGGCACCCGGCAGCCGTCCCGTCCCCGGTCCACGCCGCCGCTGCGCAGCCATGTCGGGTCCTGCCGCAGCTCGTCCGGGATGTCCTCGACCTCCCACAGCCCGAGCTCGTCGCCCTGGTACACATATGCGCCGCCCGGCAGCGCCAGCATCAGCAGCGCCGCCGCCCGCGCCCGGCGGGTGCCCAAGGCCAGGTCGACGGGCAGCCCGTGACGCGCCGCGCGGTCGAAGCCGTACGACGTGTCGGCGCGGCCGTAGCGGGTGACGTGCCGGGTGGTGTCGTGGTTGGACAGCACCCACGTCGCGGGCGCGCCGACCAGCGCGTGCGCGGCCAGCGTCGCGTCGATCACCTCCCGGAACGCGGCCGCGCTCCAGGGGGAGCGCAACAGCGGGAAGTTGAACGCGGTGTGCAGCTCGTCCGGGCGCAGGTAGCGGGCGAAGCGCTCAGGATCCTGCTCCCACAGCTCCGCGACGAAGGCGCGGTCGTCGGGGTAGGTGTCGAGCAGCTTGCGCCAGGAACGGTAGATCTCGTGCACGCCCTCCTGGTCGCGCCAGGGGTGCGGCCGCTGGTGGTGGCCTGCGGCGTCGGGGAGGCCGTCCTCCTTGACCAGGTGGTCGGTCACGTCGATGCGGAAGCCGTCCACGCCGAGATCCAGCCAGAACCGCAGCACGGACAGGAACTCGGCGCGGACCTCGGGGTGCTCCCAGTTCCAGTCCGGCTGCTCGGGTGCGAACATGTGCAGGTACCAGGAGCCGTCTGCGGTCCGGCTCCAGGCCGGACCGCCGAAGTGCGAGGGCCAGTCGTTGGGCGGCAGCTCCCCGTGCTCGCCACGCCCGGCCCGGAAGTGGAACCGGTCGCGTTCCGGCGCGCCCGGCCCGGCGGTCAGCGCGGCCTGGAACCACGGGTGCTGCTCGGAGCAGTGGTTCGGCACGAGGTCGACGACGATCCGCAGGCCCAGCGAGTGGGCCTCGCGGATCAGCGCCTCGGCCTCGTCCAGCGTCCCGAAGGCGGGGTCGATGTCGCGGTAGTCGGCCACGTCGTAGCCGCCGTCGGCGAGCGGTGAGACGTACCAGGGCGAGAGCCACAGCGCGTCCACGCCGAGCCCGGCCAGATGCCCGAGCCGTGTCCTCAGGCCGGCGATGTCGCCGGTCCCGTCCCCGTTCCCGTCGGCGAAACTGCGCGGATAGACCTGGTAGATGACGGCGCTTCGCCACCACGGGGTGGCCTGGCCCTGGGCGTCCTCGGTAGTCGGCACGCTCTCCACGATGCCCCACCGGTCCTGGCCGGGCCACCCCTCTCCCGGCTGTCGGCCCCGCCTCAGGCGCCGCCGCTGATCCGTTCGACCAGCCGCTCGCCGGTGAGGGCCTCGCCGCCGACGCCCCAGCCGCCGTCCGGGGCGTTGAGGATGTTGACCCAGGTGTTCTCCCGCTCGTGGCCCGGACCGGTCAGCTCGTCGACGACGGCGGTCGCGGCGTGGACGAACGCCGCGCGGGCCTCCGCCGTGGGCAGGCCGATGTTCGGCAGCTTCAGCTCGACCATGACGACCGGGCGGTTCGTGCCGCCGGCGTAGACGTCCTCGGGCGGCAGGACGTGGACGGTCCCGCCGACGAACGACAGGAAGGTCTTGTTCCCGGCCAGCCCGGAGGCCTCGACGAGGGCGTCGGTCAGGCGGGGCAGGATCTCGCGCTCCCCGGCGGGCGTGAGCACGCCGCGCGGGGCGGTGACGGTGATGGGCATGAGGGGTCCCTTCGGTATGTCCACTGGCTAGCTAGTACGTACGTCCTAGCCGTGGTTCCAGCGTGGGCTAGGATGGGCGTACTAGTCAAGTCCTTCGTGAGCCTGAGGATGGTGGGCGTTGATGGCCGCGGACACCCGGGACCGGATGATCGAGGCGACCGTCGAGGCGCTGCGGCGGCGCGGCGTGGCCGGCATGTCCTTCACCGAGGTGCTGCGCGAGAGCGGCGCGGCGCGCGGCGCGATCTACCACCACTTCCCGGGCGGCAAGGGCCAGTTGGTCGCCGAGGCGGCGACCAGGAACGGGCAGGACGTGCGGGCCGCGCTGGCCGCGCTCCCGGCGGACGATCCGCTGACGTTCGTCGAGTCCTTCCTCGCCCTGATCCGGCCCGTCGTCGAGTGCTCCGCCACGGGCGCGGGCTGCGCGGTCGCCGCCGTCACCGTCGCCTCCGGCGAACCCGCGGACAACGCGTCCCTGCGCGAGGTCGCGGCCACGGCCTTCGCCTCCTGGACCGACACCCTCGCCGCCCGCCTCACGGCCTGCGGCCTGCCCGACGCCGAGGCGGGCGACCTCGCCACCACCCTGCTCGCCCTGCTGGAGGGCGCCCAGGTCCTCTGTCGCGCGGAGGGCTCCGCCACCCCCTTCGACCGGATGACCCGCACCGCCCTGCAACTGACCCGCACCCGCTACCCGGCCCGCCAGGACGTGGCACCCGGGCCCGGGCGGAGGTCGCTCAGGCGTCCTCCTGGCTGAGGGTGGAGCCGGAGCGGCCCTTGTGGACGGTGAGTTGTTGGGGAATGCGGTCGCGGAGCTCGGAGACGTGGCTGACGATGCCGACGGCGCGGTCGCGCTCGCGGAGGGAGTCGAGGACGGACATGACCTCCTCCAGGGTGTCCGGGTCGAGCGCGCCGAAGCCCTCGTCGATGAAGAGGGTGTCCAGCGGCATGCCGCCCGCCTCGTCCGTGACGACGTCCGCGAGGCCCAGGGCCAGGGCCAGGGAGGCGAAGAAGGACTCGCCGCCGGAGAGGGTCGCGGTGTCGCGGTACTGGCCCGTCCAGGCGTCGAGGACCTGGAGGCCGAGGCCGGAGCGGGCGTTGCCGCGCACACGGGCGTCGGTGTGCTCCAGGGTGTAGCGACCGCCCGACATGATCCGCAGG
>NZ_BBPP01000043.1:44939-74353 GCF_000787835.1 Streptacidiphilus melanogenes | reverse complement strand
CTCACATGACCGAGGCTTACGAGGAGGAGCTCGGCGACGCCGCGGACGGCTACCGCCGGATGTGGCGCGAACTCCTCCCCGTCGGCCGCTTCCAGGAGACCGGCGGCTACCGCCGGTTCGCCTGGACCAGCGCCGACGCCGAGTGCCGCGCCTGGTTCGCCGAGCAGACCGCCGCGCGCGGGCTGACCTACGAGGTGGACCGCAACGGCAACCAGTGGGCCTGGTACGGGGACCCCGAAGCCGGTGACGCCGTCGTCACGGGCTCGCACCTGGACTCCGTCCCGGACGGCGGCGCCTACGACGGGCCGCTGGGCGTGATCTCCGCCTTCGCCGCCCTCGACGCGATGCTCGCCCGCGGCGCGCGCCCGACGCGTCCGATCGCGCTGACCAACTTCGTCGACGAGGAGGGCGCGCGCTTCGGCGTCGCCTGCGTCGGCTCGCGGCTCACCGCAGGCGTGCTGACCCAGGATCAGGCCTTCCGGCTGCGTGACGCGGACGGCGTCTGGCTCCCGGACGCGATGGCGGCGGCCGGGCAGGACCCGGCGATGATCGGCAAGGACGAGGCGCGGCTCGCCCGCGTCGGCGCCTATGTCGAGCTGCACGTCGAACAGGGCCGCTACCTGGAGGAGACGCCGCACGCGGTGGGCGTCGCCTCCGCGATCTGGCCGCACGGCCGTTGGCGCTTCGACTTCCACGGCGAGGCCAACCACGCGGGCACCACGCGGCTGGAAGACCGCCGCGATCCCATGCTCACCTACGCGAACACCGTTCTCGCGGCCCGGAAGAAGGCCAGGCTGGCCGGTGCGCTGGCCACCTTCGGCAAGGTCAGCGTCGAGCCCAACGGCACCAACGCGATCGCCTCGCTCGTGCGCGGCTGGCTCGACTCGCGCGCGGCGGACGAGGCGACGCTGACGGCGCTCGTCGACGCGATCAGTGAGAGCGCCCGCGAGCGAGCCGAGCGCGACGGCGTGCGCGCGGAGATCGTGCGCGAGTCCTACACGCCGGTCGTCGACTTCGACGACGTGCTGCGCGACCGGCTCGTCTCCATCCTCGGCCCGGACACCCCCGTCCTGCCGACCGGTGCGGGCCACGACGCGGGAATCCTGTCCGCGGCCGTCCCGACTGCGATGCTGTTCGTGCGGAACCCGACCGGCGTCTCCCACTCGCCGGCCGAGTCGGCCACCGAGCCCGACTGCCTGGCCGGGGTCGCGGCGCTCGCCAAGGTGCTCGAGGAGATGACCTGCCGATGAAGACGTTCTGGGCCCCGCACGCCTGGCTGCGCCGCGAGGGCGGCTCGCTGACGGCCGTCGAGAACGACGTGCGCATCGACGTGGACGCCACCGGGCGGATCAGTGCGGTCACCCCCGACAGCGGCCCCGCCCCGCAGGGCGCGACCGTGCTCACCGGCCTGGCCCTACCCGGCATGGCGAACGCCCATTCCCACGCCTTCCACCGCGCCCTGCGCGGCGCGGTGCAGGTCGGCAGCGGCACGTTCTGGACCTGGCGCGACACCATGTACCGGGCGGCCGACGCGCTCGACCCGGACAACTACCTCGCGCTCGCCACGGCCGTCTACGCCGAGATGGCCCTCGCGGGCGTCACCTCCGTCGGCGAGTTCCACTACGTCCACCACCAGCCGGGCGGCGCCCCCTACACCGAGCCGAACGCGATGGGCGAGGCGCTGATCGAGGCGGCGGCCCGCGCCGGCATCCGGATCACCCTGCTCGACGCCTGCTACCTCTCCAGCGGCTTCGGCGAGGCGCCCAACCGGCACCAGACCCGCTTCAGCGACGGCAACGCCGAGGCTTGGGCGGCGCGCGTCTCGCTCCTCAAGGACCGCGACCACGCGAAGATCGGCGCGGCCGTCCACAGCGTGCGGGCGGTGCCCGAGCAGGAGCTCGGCACCGTCGCCGCCTGGGCGAAGGAGCGGCAGGCGCCGCTCCACGTGCACCTGTCCGAGCAGGTCGCCGAGAACGAGGCCTGCCTGGCCGCGCACGGCGTCACGCCCACCCAGCTGCTGGCCCGCCACGGCGTCCTCGGCCCGCGTACCTCGGCGGTCCACGCGACGCACCTGTCGGAGGAGGACATGCGGCTGCTGACCGACACCTCCACCGTCGTCTGCATGTGCCCGACGACGGAACGCGACCTGGCCGACGGCATCGGCCCCGCCCGGCAGCTCGCCTCCGGCGGCTGTCCCGTCTCGCTCGGCTCCGACAGCCACGCGGTCGTCGACCTCTTCGAGGAGGCCCGCGCGCTGGAGCTGAACGAGCGTCTGGCGACGCAGCGCCGCGGCCACTGGACCGCGGCGGCGCTGCTGCGCGCCGCGACGGAGGACGGCCACGCCTCCCTCGGCTGGTCCGAGTCCGGCCGCCTCGAGCGCGGAGCTCTCGCCGACTTCTGCACGGTGGCCCTGGACACGCCCCGGACGGCAGGGCAGACGCCGCGCCTGGGCGCGGAGACCGCAGTGTTCGCCGCGACCTCGGCCGACGTGCGGGACGTGGTCGTCGGCGGCCGCGTCGTGGTGCGGGACGGCGTGCACGTCTCCGTCCCGGAGACCGGGCGCGCGTTGAACGAAGCGATCGCTGCGCTCCGCTAGGGGCGCGGGGAACTGCGCGACAAGCCACCGGCGTGCGGATGGTCCTCAACGCGCGGGGCCATCCGCAGGTCGTCGGCTTCTCGCGCAGTTCCCCGCGCCCCTTGATGGATCCCTAGGAGAAAAATGACCACCCTGATCACCAACATCGGCAGCCTGCTCACGAACGACCCCGAGCTCGGCACCCTCACCGACGCCGCGATCGTGCTCGACGGTGACACGGTGGCCTGGGTCGGCTCCGCCGCTTCCGCGCCGGACGCGGACGAGCGGGTGGACGCCGAGGGGCGGGCCGTCATCCCGGGGTTCGTCGACTCGCACTCCCACCTCGTCTTCGCGGGCGACCGCACCGCCGAGTTCAACGCCCGGATGTCCGGGCAGTCCTACACTGCCGGAGGCATCCGGACGACGGTCGCGGCCACTCGGGCTGCGAGCGACGAGCAACTCGATGCCAACGTCCGCCGCTACTTCGGCGAGATGCTCCGCCAGGGCACCACCACCGTCGAGGTGAAGTCCGGTTACGGCCTCACGGTCGAGGACGAGGCGCGCGCGCTGCGGATCGCGGGTGCTCACACGCGGGAGACCACCTACCTCGGCGCGCACGTGGTCGCGCCGGAGTTCGCGGAGGACCCGGCCGGGTACGTGGAGCTGGTGACGGGCGAGATGCTCGACGCGTGCGCGCCCTACGCGCGCTACGTCGACGTCTTCTGCGAGCGCGGCGCGTTCGACGGCGACCAGGCGCGGGCGATCCTGACCGCCGGTGCGGCGCGCGGGCTGACGCCGCGCGTGCACGCGAACCAGCTGACGCAGGGGCCTGGGGTGCAGCTCGCGGTCGAGCTCGGCGCGGCCAGCGCCGACCACTGCACGCACCTGTCCGACGAGGACGTGAAGGCTCTGGCCGACGCCCACGCGACGACCGTCGCGACCCTGCTGCCGGGCGCGGAGTTCTCCACCCGTGCCGTCTACCCGGACGCGCGTCGCCTGATCGACGCCGGTGCGACCGTGGCGCTGTCGACGGACTGCAACCCGGGGTCGAGCTTCACCAGCTCCATGCCGTTCTGCATCGCGGTGGCGGTCCGCGACATGGGGATGACGCCGGACGAGGCCGTCGTCGCGGCCACCCTCGGCGGGGCGCGGGCGCTGCGGCGTACGGACGTCGGGCATCTGGCGCCGGGCGCGCGGGCGGACCTCGCGCTGCTGGACGCGCCCTCGCACGTGCACCTCGCCTACCGACCGGGTGTCCCGCTGGTCAGCGCCGTGTGGCAGGGGGGCGCGCGAGCCTGCTGACGTAGCCGGCAGAGCGCCCTGCATCACAACACTCCCACCGTTCACTGAGAACGTCGCTGCACGAGGGTTCCCCCCGTCGTGTCCCTGTCGTACCGTCGGCAACAATCTGACGACTCGTCAGTAAGGTGCGGCCGGAGGAGGGCGCAGTGGGCAACAGGAACACCAGAAGGGCTGCCGTCGGCCTCGTCGCCGCGGGGATGGCGACGGCGGCGGCCATCACTCCCGCACGCGCGGCGACGGTGCCGGTGGACTACAACTGCCAGACACCGATCGGCGCGAAGAGCGCGGTGTCACAGGTCGAGATCAGCGCCACGCCCAGCGGGTCGTCCTACTCTGTGACGGTCACCTTCACCAACGGCGTCTCGTCGAGCCCGGTGCCGCTGGGGGCCGGCTCCATGACACCGAGCGTCGTCGTCGCGGTGGGCGGCGCGGACCAGGGCAGCTTCACGGCGACCGGTCCGGCCAATGCGCAGCAGATCCCGGCCAACAGTCCGATCCGCATCGGCAGCATGACCGGCACCTACACCCCGCACCACACCGGTTCGGTGACGCTGACGCCGTCCACGCTGACCATCAAGGCGCTGGGCACGACGACCACCTGCAAGCCGAGTGGCGCGGTCTCGTCCGCGCTGACGCTGAACGTCACCACGGCCTCCGGATCGGCCGCCGGCTCCGGCTCGTCCTCCTCCTCCTCGTCCTCGTCCTCGAGTTCCAGTGGCACGCTGCCCCAGACCGGGCCGGCCGACGACGCGGCGGCGTTCGGGCTCTTCGGCGGGACGGTGCTGCTCGCGGGTGTGGCGGGTGCGTTCTGGCTCACCCGACGCGGACGCGACGGTCGACTCGATGCGCGCTTGTGAAGGCGGACGCCCGCACGCCTTGACTTCTAAATCTGACGGGTCGTCAATTATGGCCTGCAGGGGGGATGGGACTTCCCTGTGCACGAGGCCGGCCGCCCCGTCCACGGCAAGGGAAGCAGGGAGGCCGGCCCGCACGGCACCGTAGCGCCGTTCGCAGGACAGTCCGGGGCCGCACCACCCGGCAGATCGGCAGATCGACCTTCGAAAGGACAGCAGCGGTGACCGTGGCGGTCGTCACGCACGGTGCGTGACAGGCCGTCCGACCACCGAAAGGAGCACCACTCACGTGTTCCACAACTCTTCGAGTCTCCTCAGACGGATAGCCGCCTGGGGAGGAGCCGCCGCGCTCGCGGTCGGTGCACCGGTCGCCCTGGCCGGTTCCGCGCATGCCGCGTCGGCGAAGGGGACCACCGTCTCCTACGCGATGACCTGCATCCCGCCGTCCATCGCCGGCCTGCCGCCGCAGCACGGCACGGCCCAGGCGGAGATCACCCTGTCCGACACCACGCCCACCGCGGGCGAGACGGTCACCGTCACCTACGACGTGATCCAGGCGGCGTCGGGCAACCCGTCCAGCTTCACCGTGCCGGCGGGCAGCGTCAGCGCCACCGGTGACGTCGCGCTGACCGGGGCGGTGACCACGCCGGTCAACGTCTCCGCCACGACGGCGCAGGTCAACAACCCGGCGATCCCGCCGGGCGGGGCCTTCCCGCCGTTCCAGATGACCGGCACGTTCGTGGCGCCGGCCTCGGGGACGGTCAGCTTCTCGCCCGACGGCATGACCATCAGCGTGGCCGGGACGGACACCGTCTGCACCGTCGACACCACCCCGGGCCAGATCTCCAACTCGGCGACGGTCACCGTCCCGAACAACCGCACGCTGAACGACACGCCCAATCAGGGCCCGGTCGGCACCAAGGTCAGCGTGACCGGCTCCGGGTACACCGCGGGGTCCACCGTCACCATCGCCGGCTTCGCGGGCACCACCGGCACCGGCGACCTGACCCAGGTCACCGCCGACGCGAGCGGAAACATCAGCGGCACGCTGACGGTCAACGCCGCGACGACGACCGGCATCATCGCCTTCGAGGGCTCGGCCTACAGTCCGTCGACGGCCTCCCCGCCGGCGGCCTTCACGGTCACCGCGACGGTCAAGCCCGGCGATCTGCAGCAGACGCTGAACTCGACCGTGCTCGCCGGAACGCTGAGCATGACGCAGTCGGGCACCTCGGTCACCATGACCCCGGTCCCCTTCGGCACCGGCGGCGCGTCCACCGGCACCCTCAACACCGTCACCGTCCAGGACTTCCGCGGCGGCTCGACCGGGTGGTCCCTGACGGCCAGCAACACCAACTTCACCGGACCCGGGACGGCGAGCCTGCCGTCCACCGCCCTCAGTTGGACGCCGACCTGCACCACGACCTCCGGCAGCCCGAGCACCTGCGTGCCCGGCTCCGCCGGCACGGTCGGGGCGGCCGGGGCGACCCTGGCCGGCACGCCCGCAGCAAACCTGACCGGCGGTCAGTTCGCGGCCGGCGCAGGCCTGACCCTCACCGTCCCGGCGTTCACCGCGCCCGGGGCGTACAGCTCCACCCTCACGCTGACCCTGGCGTAAGGGCGCACGACCGTACCTGATCAGGGGGCCCGGAGCGCCGGCTCCGGGCCCCGCAAGGGGAAGGCTGAGCGATGAGAGTCCGTTGCACCATCCAGTTCCGCGCACCCCTGGGGTGGGTGCAACGCTCCTTGGGGGCGCTGCTCGCCGTTGCCGGCCTCCTCCTCGCCGTCCTGCCCACCGCGACCGCGAGCGCTGCGGACAACGGGAGTTGGGCCGTGTTCCCCACGCCGCCCGCAGGCACGGCGACGCCCGGGCCCGGCGACCGGCAGTACTTCTACCTCGAATCCGCCCCCGGCCGGACGCTCAGCGACCACGTCTCCGTCGTGAACCTCACCACCCAGCCCAAGTCCTTCCGGCTGTACGCGGCCGACGCGTACAACACCCCACGGGACGGCGGCTTCGCGCTCCGCACCGAGGGCCAGAGGATGACCGGCGTCGGCGCCTGGGCGAAGCTGAACGTCAACAGCCTCACCGTGCCGCCGCGGACCCGCGCGGACATCCCCTTCACCCTCACGATCCCCGCCACCGCCGAGCCCGGCGACCACCCCGGGGCGATCGTCGCGATCGAGACCGACGTGGAGGCAACCACCCAGAAGGGCGGGGTCGCCGTCGGGATCAAACGCGCAGTGGGCGCGCGCATCTATCTGCACGTCACGGGCCCGGCCGTGCCCGCGCTCAGCGTCGACGGCGTCTCGATCCAGCGCAGTGCCCCGCTCGTCCCCGGCTTCGGCGCGAGCCGGGGCACGCTGCACTACACCCTGACCAACCACGGCAACGTGACGCTGCACCCGAGCGTGGAGGTCAGCGAAACCGGCTGGTTCGGTTCTGTCTATCATCGGCCACCGACAGGCAGCGGGATCGAGCTGCTGCCCGGCCAGTCCGTGCAGCTCACGCTCGCCCTGCCCGCGCAGCCGCAGTTCGACGACGTGTCCGTGACCGTGAAGGCCTCCGACGGCGCCACCGCGGCGCAGGGACAGGGGGGCTACCTCGCCGTGCCCTGGCTGGTGGTCACCGTCGTCCTGCTGCTGCTCGCGGCTCTGGGGGGCTGGCTCTGGCTTCGGGTGAAGGGCCGGCGCACGCACCGCGCCGGACGGCGTCGCAACCGGGAGCCCGCGGAGGTCGCGGCGTGAGAGTCCACGGTCTGCGCGGCCTGTCGGCCGCGCTGCTGATCGTCCTGGCCGTGCTGGCCGTGTCCGTCGCGCTGCCCGCCGCACAGGCGCGAGCCGCGAGCGGGCCGATCGTCGTGCCGCTGCCCGCCGCCGCCAGGCCCGGAACGACCACCACGGTCGGCGGCTCGGGCTGGCCCGCCTCCACGCTGCTCACCGTGCTGATCTGCGGCCAGAACGCCGTCGCGGGGACGGACGACTGCGCGAACGACGCCGGCCGCGCCGTCACCACCGACGCCCAGGGCCGGTTCACGCAGCAGCTGAACGTGGAGAACCCGCCGGAGCCCTGCCCGTGCGTCGTCCACGTCACCACCGTGCTCGGGGGCACCCAGAGCGCCGACGCCCCTTTCGACGTCATCGGCGCGCCGGTGAAGCCGATCCCGCCGAACGCCGCGGGGAGCGGGCAACTGCACGTGCTGAGTGCGAGCCTGACCGGTGAGAGCAACCCGCTCAACTGGTGGGGCGCACCGCCCTCGCGGACCCTGCGGGTGATCGTCACCGATCTGGGCGCCGCACCCGTCGCCAACCCCGAGTTCCAGCTGGGCACCTGGCACTCCGTGCTGGCGCCCGAGTGGAGCGCCGCGCCCTGGCAGGGTGTGATCCAGCCCGGCCAGAAGGTGGAGATCGACCTGCCGGTCGAGTTCGGTTCCGGGGCCAGCGGGACCTGGTTCGCGGCACTGCGCTACCAGGGTCGTGACGTGGCGAGCGCCCACGAGAAGCTGCCGGTGGCCTGGGGTGTCTACCTCTTCTGGATCCTGCTCGGCGTGGTCGTCGCGGTGGGCCTCTACCGGATCGGGATGGCGGTGCTGGACCGGGTCCGTCCGGACGTCGTCGAACGTCACCGGGAACGGCGCCGCTCGCGCCTGGGCCGCCATCGGGTGCCCCGGGCAACCGGGGGGCCGCAGGCCGTCTGGCCCGAGGCACCGACGCAGCAGCTGCCGCCGGTCCCGCCGCTCCCCGCCTACGCACCGACCCTGCCTCCCGCCACCGAGCCGCCCGCCACCCCGCCGCCGAACCCGCCGACTCCGCCGGTCGTGCCGGCCGCGTCGGCGGCCGACCTGCCGTGGTTCGCGCCCGGCACGGTGACCGTGACCGCACCACCCCAGGCCGCACCCCTGGACCGACCACCCCAAGCGGAAAGGCCTACTGACACGTGAACAGCATCCGGCTGGCCGGGGGCATGCTGACGGCCCTGCTCGCCGCCTCACTCCTCGCGGTCGCGGCGCCCAGCGCCTCGGCCGCCCAGTCCAGTTTCGCGACCACCTGCAACCCGCCCGTCGGCGGTGCCGTCCACGGCACCACGGTGGTCGACGTCACCAGCGGTGACGCGAGCCCCAAGGTCGGCGACACGGTCACGCTGACCTGGAAGTTCGTCCAGGCCGCCTCGCAGAACCCCGGCTACGTCGACCTGCAGCCCAACACCGTGCAGCCGACCGGCCACGTCTCCGTCGGCGGCGCGCAGACGGGGACCGTGGCGATGACGGGACCGCGCCAGAACCCGCTCATCCCGAAGAACTCGCCGATGGTGCTCTCGGACATGACCGGGACGGTGAAGCTGACGGCGGCCGGGGACGTGACGATCACCCCGGCCGACTACAACATCAACGTCAGCACCTTCAACGCGGACACCCCGTGCAAGCCCGACGCGACCGCGCCGGTCGCCCTCACCCTGCATGTCGCCGCCGCTGGCGGGACCACGGGCGGAACGACCTCGGGCGGCACCACGAGCGGCGGGACGACCGGCGGGACCACCTCGGGCGGCACGACCGGCGGAACAACCGGCGGGACCACCACCGGCGGGACCACGACGGGCGGAACCACCACCACAGGCGGCGGCACCACGACCACCGGCGGCGCTTCCGGCGGTGGGACGACCGGAGGCGGCGTGCGGGAGCGGGAGCTTCCCCGGCACGGGTGTTCAGGTCAACTACAACTGCCAGACCCCGATCGGCGCCAAGTCGGCCAGCCCCACGATCACCATCAGCGCCAAGGAGTCCGGCGGCCGCTACACCCTCACCGAGTCCTTCGCCTCGGGTGTCTCCTCCTCGCCCGTCGACCTGAGCGCCGGGTCGATGGTGCCGAGCACGACCGTCACCGTCTCCGGCGCGGACAACACCCAGCTGACCCTGACCGGACCGGCCAACAGCGCCACGATCCCGGCGAACACGCCGATCAAGCCGAGCGACATGTCCGGCGCCTACGTCCCCGGGCACACCGGCCAGGTGAAGTTCGCCCCGAACGTGCTGACCATCAAGGCACTCGGCACGACCACCACCTGCACACCCTCCAACAAGCCCGCCGCCTCGCTGACCCTGCAGGTCACCGCGGGCAGCGGGACCGGTGGCGTCACCGGCTCCGGCACCACCGGCACCACCGGCGCCTCGGGCGACAGCACTTCCGGCAGTACCTCGGGCGGGCTCGCCGAAACGGGCGGCAACGACGCCTCGTTCCGGGCGCTCGGCCTGATCGGCGGCACCGTGCTGCTGCTGGGCGCGGCGGTCTTCGTGGTCACCCCGTGGCGTCGCCTGCGCAAGGGCCGCTGACGACGGAGAGACGACGGCGCACAAAGGAGAAGGGGCGCCCCGCGAAAGCGGAGCGCCCCTTCTTGGCGTGTCAGCGCGACGTCAGTGCACGTCGCCCATCAGCGCGCGGACCTTGCGGCGGTACATCACCATCGCCACACCGGCCAGCAGCGCGGCCGCGCCCTGGATGGCGAACGAGGTGGTGCTCAGGAACGCGTCGCCCATGACCTGCTGGAGCACGGCGGCGACGCAGTCGCCCGCGGTGACAGCGAGGAACCAGATGCCCATCATCTGGCTGGCGTACTTCTTCGGCGCCAGCTTGGTGGTGACGGACAGGCCCACGGGGGAGAGCGTCAGCTCGCCGACGGTCTGGACCAGGTACACCAGGGCCAGCCACAGCGGGGTGACCAGGTGACCGCCGGAGGCCGCGGCCATCGCCAGCATCATGACGCCGAACGAGAGGCCGATCAGGGCCAGGCCGATGCCGAACTTCACGGCCGTGCTGGGGTTCTTGTCGCGGCGGTGCAGCCACACCCAGAGCCAGGCCATGACCGGGGCCAGCGCCATGATGTAGAGCGGGTTCAGCGACTGGAACCAGGTGCTCGGGAAGTTGAAGCCGAACAGCTTGCTCGACGTGTTGTCGTTCGCGAACAGGCTCAGCGTCGAACCGGACTGGTCGTAGATCATCCAGAACACGGCGGCGGCCACGAAGAACCAGATGTAGCCGGTGAGCTTGCCGCGCTCGTCCGTGGACAGGTCCTTGTCCTTGCGGATGCGGGCGAACACGATGATCGGGATGATCAGGCCGACGGCGGTCAGGGTCCAGATGACCCAGCCCATCGTGAAGTGGCCGGACAGCGCGACGGCGCCGAAGAAGACCACGGCCAGGGCCAGCCAGAACAGCGCCTTGCGGATCATCGACGTGCGCTCGGCGCGCGGCATCGGCGAGGTGACGACGCTGGACTGCGGGCTGAGGTTGCGGCCGCCGAAGATGTAGTTGGTCAGACCCAGGGCCATGCCGACGCCGGCGAGGGCGAAGCCGATGTGCCAGTTCACGCTCTGGCCCACGGTGCCGATCACCAGCGGCGCGGCGAACGCGCCCAGGTTGATCCCCATGTAGAAGATCGTGAAGCCGCCGTCCCGGCGCGGGTCGTTCTTGTCCGGGTACAGGTGGCCGACCATCGTCGAGATGTTGGCCTTGAGCAGACCGGAGCCGACGGCGATGAAGCCGAGGCCCACGAAGAACGAGGCTGCCGCGGGGACCGCGAGCAGGAAGTGGCCGATCATGATGATCACGCCACCGATGAGCACGGTCTTACGCGCGCCCCAGAAACGGTCGGAGATCCAGCCGCCGGGCAGGGCCAGCAGGTAGACCATGGCGTTGTACACGCTGTAGATCGCGGCACCGGTTGCGGCGCCGAGGCCGAGCCCGCCCTTGTCGGCGGGGGCGACCAGGTAGAGGACCAGCAGCGCGCGCATGCCGTAGAAGCTGAAGCGCTCCCACATCTCGGTCATGAAGAGCGTGGACAGGCCACGCGGGTGACCGAAGAACGTCTTCCTGGGGGAGCCGTTGGCGGTAACGGTGGTGACCGCTTCCGCAGCGACCTCGACAGGTATCGGCGTCATGGGCAAGTTCCTTGCAGGTTCTTACAGGGGTTGCCCAACTGTAGGGCAGCGTTTGGCTGCTTTTGACCGTTCAGGTGGTGAATTGATCTCTGTCGCCGGATTCAGTTCCGCATAATTGCGGTCACGAGCGCCCCGATGACCTTCGAATCTTCGGCGTACGTGACATTATCCATGCAGATCATCCGGTGACGGGATGTGAGCTGGTTCTCAGTTCACCTCGCCGAGGTAGCCGTGGATCTTCCGGCGGTTGAGCAGGATCGCCACCCCGGCCAGCACGGCCAGGGCGACCTCCGCCGCCACGTAGCCACGGCTGTTGAGGTCCGCGCCCGCCGTGGTGGCGAGTGAGGTGGCGCAGTCGCCCGCCGTGACCGCGAGGAACCAGACGCCCATCATCTGGCTGCCGTACTTCTCCGGGGCCAGCTTGGTGGTCACCGACAGGCCGACGGGGGAGAGGCACAGCTCGCCGACGGTCTGGATCAGGTAGACCGCGCACAGCCACAGCGGGGTCACCTTCGCGCCGCCCGAGGCCGCCGCGAGCGCGCCCAGGAAGACCGCGAAGGAGAGGCCGACCAGGATCAGGCCGATCGAGAACTTGGTCGCCGTCTGGGGCTCGCGGCCCCTGGCCGCCAGCCACTGCCACAGCCAGGCGAAGACCGGGCCGAGCGCCATGATGTAGAGGGGGTTCAGCGACTGGAACCAGCTGGACGGGAAGTGCACCCCGAACAGGCTGCTCGCGGTGGAGTCCTCGGCGAAGAGGTTGAGCGTCGAGCCGCCCTGGTCGTAGATCATCCAGAAGATCGCCGCCGCGACGAAGAACCAGATGTAGCCCGTCATCTTCTGGTTCTCGATTGGCGAGAGGTCCCGGTCGTGCTTGATCCGGAACAGCATCCAGGCCGGGATCACCAGCCCGATGATCGTCAGCGGGATCGTCGCCCAGTTCAGCGTGAAGTTGCCGGTGCCGATGACGATCCCGTAGAAGACCGCGGCGACTGCCAGCCAGAACAGCCCCTTGCGCAGCACGCTGCGCCGTTCCGCCGCGCCGAGCGGGGTCGGGACGACGCTGCTGTGCGGGCTCAGCGTCCGCATCCCGAAGAGGTAGATCACCAGCCCGATCGCCATGCCGACGCCGGCCAGGGCGAAGCCGAGATGCCAGTTGACCTTCTGGCCGACCGTGCCGATCACCAGCGGCGCCGCGAAGGCGCCGATGTTGATGCCCATGTAGAAGACCGTGAAGCCGCCGTCCCGGCGCGGGTCGGTGGGCCCGTCGTAGAGCTGGCCGACCATCGTCGAGATGTTGGCCTTGAGCAGGCCGGACCCGAGGGCGATGAAGACCAGCCCGGCGAAGAACGACCCGGTTGCGGGCAGGGCGAGCAGGAAGTGCCCGACCATGATCACGCCACCGGCCACCGCGACCGTCTTGCGCGGCCCCCAGATCCGGTCCGCCACCCAGCCGCCGGGCAGCGTCAGCAGGTAGACCATCGACACGTAGACGCTGTAGATCGCGGTCGCCGCGCTCGCGGAGAAGGCGAGGCCGCCCTCGTCGTGCGGGGCCGTCAGGTACAGGACGAGCAGGGCGCGCATCCCGTAGTAGCTGAACCGCTCCCACATCTCCGTGGTGAACAGCGTCGCCAGGCCCCACGGGTGGCCGAAGAAGGTGCGGTGGTGCTGCTCCGGGCTGATGCCCTGCCCCCGCGCCACGTCCTGCGCCATCAGCTGCTCCGATGTGTTTTGCGGCTTTCGCGACTTTTGCTGAGGTTAAGCGAGACGATCACGATCTCCGCTGAGGAGCGCCCTGCTGTGCTCCGTTCGACGGAAGCCGGGGCGTGGGCCTTGGGCGCACTACGATCGACACATGACGCGTGTACTGCTGGCCGAGGACGACATCGCCATCTCCGAGCCGCTCGCCCGCGCCCTGCGACGCGAGGGCTACGAGGTGATCGTCCGCGAGGACGGGCCGACGGCGCTGGAGACCGCCGGCAGCGGTGGCGGCGTCGACCTGCTCGTGCTCGACCTCGGCCTGCCCGGCATGGACGGCCTCGAGGTCGCCCGCCGTCTGCGCGCCGACGGCCACGGCTTCCCGGTGCTCGTGCTCACCGCCCGCGCCGACGAGGTGGACACCGTCGTCGGCCTCGACGCGGGCGCGGACGACTACGTCACCAAGCCCTTCCGCCTCGCCGAGCTGCTGGCCCGCGTCCGGGCGCTGCTGCGTCGCGGCACCGGCGACCTCACCACCGGCGCGCACGGCGTCAAGATCGACGTCGAGTCCCACCGCGCCTGGCTCGGCGACGACGAGATGCAGCTCTCCGCCAAGGAGTTCGAGTTGCTGCGGGTCCTGGTCCGCGACGCGGGCCGGGTGGTCACCCGCGAGCAGATCATGCGCGAGGTCTGGGACACCACCTGGTGGACCTCCACCAAGACCCTCGACATGCACATCTCCTGGCTCCGCAAGAAGCTCGGCGACGACGCGGCCAGCCCCCGCTACATCACCACGGTGCGCGGCGTGGGCTTCCGCTTCGAAAAGGGCTAGGCGGGTCGGTCGTAGGTGAAACGCAGGCTGCTCAACTCCACCCTGGCGGTGGTGCTGGTGACCGTCGCCCTGTTCAGCGTGCCGCTGGCCCTGGTGGAGAAACGCAGCATCGAGGGCTCCGCGTCCGACGCGGTCAAGACCGAGGCGCTGCACATGGTCGGCGTCATCGAGAACCGCTACGCCGCGAACGAGCCGATCGACGGGGCCGCCCTGGTCGGCCTGAACGACTCCGGCTCCGGCCGCTACGCCGTCGTCCACATCCCCGGCACCGCCGCGCCGATCGTCATCGGCGCTCCGCCCTCGGGGGCTGACCCGGTCACCGCGACGGAGACCGGCCCGCACGGCGAGACCATCGTGGTCCAGGAGTCACGCGGGCCCGTCGACAACTCCATCCTGCGGATGCTGCTGCTGCTCGTCGGCGTCGCCGCGCTGACCGTCGCCGCGGCGATGGCCCTGGCCAGCTGGCAGGCCAAGCGCATCACCCGCCCGCTGATCGAGCTCGCCGAGACCGCCGAGCGCCTCGGCTCCGGCGACCCCCGTCCGCGCCAGCGCCGCTACGGCATGGCCGAGCTCGACCGCGTCGCCGAGGTGCTCGACCAGAGCGCGGATCGGATCGGCCGCATGCTCACCGCCGAGCGCCGGCTCGCCGCCGACGCCTCCCACCAGCTGCGCACCCCGCTGACCGCACTGTCGATGCGGCTGGAGGAGATCGTCGAGACGGACGACCTGGACACCGTCAAGGAGGAGGCCGCGATCGCCCTCGGCCAGGTGGAACGCCTGACCGACGTGGTGCAGCGCCTGCTCACCAACAGCAGGGAGTCGCGCAACACGGCGGCGGTCGCGTTCGACGTGGACGAGGTCATCAAGCAGCAGGCGGAGGAGTGGCGCCCCGCCCTGCGCCGGTACGGCCGCAAGCTCTACGTCGAGGGCCCGCCCGGCCTGTGGGCGGTCGGCACGCCGGGCGCGGTCGCGCAGGTGATCGCGGCCCTGATCGAGAACTCGCTGATGCACGGGGACGGCAACGTCACCATCCGCACCCGTGTCCGGGACACCCGCGTCGTCATCGAGGTCCAGGACGAGGGCGCGGGCGTTCCCGACGAACTCGGCGCCCGGGTCTTCGAACGCGCGGTCAGCGGCCACAACAGCACGGGCATCGGCCTGGCCGTCGCCCGCGACCTCGCCGAGGCCGACGGCGGCCGTCTCGAGCTGCTCTCACAGCGGCCGCCGGTCTTCGCCCTCTTCATGGCCAGGCAGACCTGACACGGGAAGCCAGGCAGACGTGAGACGGGAAGGGGCGCGGGGCTCGACCGAGCCCCGCGCCCCTTCCCGTGCTCATGACCTCAGCGGCGGTGGGTGACCGACGCGCTGCGCTTGACGTGCTCCGCGGCCAGGATCTGCTCGGCCGCGTCCAGGGCCTCCTCCGCCTGCGGGACGACGCGGAAGACCCACGTGCGGTAGGCCCAGAAGCGGAACACCGTGGCGACGCCGATGCCGATGACGCTGCAGACCAGGCTCTCCAGCTTGGTGTGGAAGTCCAGCCCGTAGGTCAGCACGTAGAGCACGCCGTTCTGGATCACCAGGCCGATCGCGCTGAAGACCAGGAACAGCGAGATCTCGCGCGAGCGCGTCTTCTTGTCCGCGTCCCGGTAGACCCAGTAGCGGTAGCCGACGTAGTTGGTGGCGATCGCGATCAGCGTGGCGACGATGTTGGCGCGGACCGTCTGCATGAAGTCCAGCAGGATGCCGAAGCTGATCAGCTGGATGACGACGCCGGATATCCCGACGATGCCGAACTTGGCCACCTCGTTCGCAATGCGGCGCAGAGCACTCGGCGTACGTCCGCCGGTGAGGGGGGAAGCGGTCATGACAGCAGGATCCGTCTCTACTCGGCTACTGGGCGCGGACTCGTGATGCCGCGCTCGACGCGCAGGTGCGTGTGCCGTACACGACGATAGTCGGCTCGCCGGTGTGACAAATACTTCTCCTGTTAAATCCTCACGGAACTCTGGCCCTCGTGCACCTTCACAGCCCTGCCCGCGACCTGCGCGGATCCGACCGTTCCGGTGCCCGATATCCTTGCCGTGTGACTTTTCCGGTAGTGGGCATGATCGGTGGCGGGCAGCTGGCCCGGATGGCGCACGATGCGGCGATCCCGCTGGGGGTGCGGTTCAGGCTGCTCGCGGACACACCGCAGGACTCGGCCGCGCTCGCGGTGAACGACGTCGTCCTCGGCGACTACCGCGACCTGGAGACCCTGCGTCGCTTCGCCGCCGGTTGCGACGTGATCACTTTCGATCACGAACACGTGCCCACCGAGCATCTGCGTACCCTCCTCGCCGAGGGCGTGAACGTCCGGCCTGGGCCGGACGCGCTGGTGTTCGCACAGGACAAGGGCCTGATGCGGGCCAAGCTGGACAGCCTCGGCGTGCCCTGTCCCCGGCACCGCCTGGTCGCCGACCCGGCCGACGTGACCCAGTTCGCCCAAGAGGGTGACGGCTATCCGGTCGTGCTGAAGACCACCCGTGGGGGGTACGACGGCAAGGGCGTCTGGGTGGTCAAGGACGAGGCCGAGGCCGCCGAGCCGTTCCGGGCCGGGGTCCCGGTGCTCGCGGAGGAGAAGGTCGACTTCGTGCGCGAGCTCGCCGCCGACGTCGTGCGCTCCCCGCACGGGCAGGCCGTGGCCTACCCGGTCGTCGAGTCCGTGCAGAAGGACGGCATCTGCCACGAGGTCGTCGCCCCCGCGCCGAACCTGTCGGCGCACCTCGCCGCCGAGGCACAGGCGCTCGCGCTGCGCATCGCGGGCGAGCTGGACATCACCGGTCACCTTGCGGTGGAGCTGTTCGAGACCCGCGACGGCCGCGTGCTCGTCAACGAGCTCGCGATGCGTCCGCACAACTCCGGACACTGGAGCATCGACGGCGCAGTCACCTCGCAGTTCGAGAACCACATCCGCGCCGTGCTGGACCTGCCGCTCGGCGACCCGCGTCCGCGCCAGCCGTGGACGGTCATGGTGAACGTGCTCGGCGGCGACTACCCGGACATGTACAGCGCGTACCTGCACTGCCTGGCGCGCGACCCCGGCCTGCGCATCCACATGTACGGCAAGGACGTGAAGCCCGGCCGTAAGGTGGGCCACGTCACAGTGTTCGGCGACGACCTGGAGGACGTGCGCGAGCGCGCCCGCCACGCCGCCGCGTACCTTCGAGGGGACATCACAGAATGAGCGAGCAGCCGCTCGTCGGCATCGTCATGGGCTCGGACTCCGACTGGCCCGTCATGGAGGCCGCCGCCCAGGCGCTGGAGGAGTTCGAGATCCCCTTCGAGGTGGACGTCGTCTCCGCGCACCGGATGCCCCGCGAGATGATCTCCTACGGTGAGGCCGCGGCCGGCCGGGGCCTGAAGGCGATCATCGCGGGCGCGGGCGGTGCCGCCCACCTGCCGGGCATGCTCGCCTCGGTCACCACGCTGCCGGTCATCGGCGTCCCGGTGCCGCTGAAGTACCTGGACGGCATGGACTCGCTCCTGTCGATCGTGCAGATGCCGGCCGGTGTGCCCGTCGCCACGGTCTCCGTCGGCGGTGCCCGCAACGCCGGGCTGCTGGCGGTCCGGTTGCTGGCCGCGTTCGACCCGGACCTGGCGCAGCGCATGACCGAGTTCCAGCAGGAGCTGAACGAGCAGGCCTCCGAGAAGGGCCGCAAGCTGCGGTCCAAGGTCGGAAGCGCGAGCTTCGGCTTCGGGGGCTGAGTCCGGAGATGGCCGACGCCGAGCTGCTGGCCCGGGCGATGGACCTGCTCACCGAGCACCCCATCGTCGACGGGCACAACGACCTGCCCTGGAAGCTGCGCGAGCAGGTCCGCTACGACCTGAGCCGGCGTGATATCGCCGACGACCAGCGCAGCCACCTGCACACCGACCTCGCCCGGCTGCGCGCCGGCGGTGTCGGCGCGCAGTTCTGGTCCGTCTACGTGCCGTCCACTCCGTCGCGGGTCGAGGGCGGGGACGCGGTCACCGCCACGCTGGAGCAGGTGGACTTCGTCCACGCCCTGGTCGCACGCTATCCGGAGCAGCTGCGGCTCGCGCTGACCGCCGACGGGATGGAGGCGGCGCGGGCGGAGGGAAGGATCGCTTCGCTGATGGGCGCCGAGGGCGGCCACTCCATCAACAACTCCCTGGCGGCGCTGCGCGCGCTGTACGCGCTGGGCGTGCGGTACATGACGCTCACCCACAACGACAACAACGACTGGGCGGACTCCGCGACCGACGAGCCGAAGGCGGGCGGCCTCACCCGCTTCGGCGAGGAGGTCGTGCGGGAGATGAACCGCCTCGGCATGCTGGTCGACCTCTCGCACGTCTCCGCGGACACCATGAGGGCGGCGCTGCGGGTGACGGCCGCGCCGGTCGTCTTCTCGCACTCGTCGGCGCGGGCCGTGTGCGACCACGTCCGCAACATCCCCGACGACGTCCTGGCCGCGCTCCCCGCGAACGGGGGTGTGGCGATGGCGACGTTCGTCCCGAAGTTCATCCTCCCCGAGGCGGTCGCCTGGACCCGGCGTGCGGACGAGAACATGGTCGCCCACGGCTTCCACCCCCTCGACCTCTCACCCGACGGCCTCGCCGTCCAATCGGCGTTCGAGGCGGCGAACCCGCGCCCGCTCGCGACGGAGTCGACGGTGGCCGACCACCTCGACCACATGCGCGAGGTGGCCGGCGTCGACCACATCGGCCTCGGCGGCGACTACGACGGCACGGCGTTCACCCCGCAGGGCCTGGAGGACGTCGCCGGTTACCCGAACCTCGTCGCCGAGCTGATGCGACGCGGGTGGTCGCGGGACGACCTCGCCAAGCTCACCTGGGGCAACGCGGTCCGCGTGCTCCGCGACGCGGAGTCGGTGGCCCGAGGGATGGCGGAGGTGGCTCCGTCCATCGCGACGATCGACCAGCTGGACGGTTAGTTTTCGCTCCCGCAGGCAGCTGCACCCGCAAGGGGCGCGGGGAACTGCGCGAGCAACCACGTGGTGGATGGCCCCGCTCGTGCGGCGACTCACCACACAGGGTGGCTTGTCGCGCCGTTCCCCGCGCCCCTTGCGGGCCCTGCTGACATGCGGTCAAGTGGCCATCCCCGCCTCCCGGCATATGCCTTGGCAACGGTTAGCATTTGTCTGACATCGCCGTTGACAGGGGGAATCCGCATGGCGAACGACATCGACCTCCTCTTCGTAGGTGGTCCCGTCATCACGATGGACGCCGCGCGGACCAGGGCGACCGCCGTCGCCGTGAGTGGGCAACGGGTGCTGGCCGTCGGCCACGACGACCTGATGGAGCTGGCCGGACCGGAGACGGAGATCGTCGACCTGCGGGGCAAGGCGCTGCTGCCGGGGTTCCAGGACGCCCACGTGCACGCGGTGTACGGCGGCGTCGAGATGGGCGAGTGCGACCTGTCCGGGACCACCGACCTGGGGGAGTACCGCCGCCGCATCGCCGCCTACGCGGCCACGCATCCGGCGCAGCCGTGGATCACCGGGGCGGGGTGGGCCATGGAGGCGTTCAAGGGCGGGCAGCCGAGCCGCGCGCTGCTGGACGAGATCGTGCCGGACCGGCCCGTCCTCCTGCTCAACCGCGACCATCACGGGGCCTGGGCCAACACCCGCGCGCTGGAGCTCGCGGGCGTCACCGCGGACACCCCCGACCCGGCCGACGGCCGGGTCGAGCGCGAGGCGGACGGCACCCCGTCCGGCATGCTCCAGGAGGGCGCGACCAACCTGGTCGCCCGCGTCGTGCCGAAGGGCACCGTCGAGGACCGGGTCAAGGGGCTGCTGCGCGCACAGGAGCACCTGCACTCGCTCGGGATCACCGGTTGGCAGGACGCGATCCTCGGCGTCTTCAACGGGCAGCCGGACGTCTCCGACGCCTACCTCGCCGCGGCCGGCGACGGGCGGCTGACGGCGCGGGTGAACGGTGCGCTGTGGTGGGACCGCGAGCGCGGCGCCGAACAGATTCCCGAACTGGTCGCGCGCCGGGACAAGCTGACGGCAGGTCGGTTCCGGGCCGGGTCAGTGAAGATCATGCAGGACGGCATCGCCGAGAACTGGACCGCGGCGATGACCGTCCCCTACAAGGACGCCTGCGGCTGCACGACCGCCAACAGCGGCCTCAGCTTCGTCGACCCCGAGGCACTGAAGTCGCACGTGACCGAGCTGGACGCGCTCGGCTTCCAGGTGCACTTCCACGCGCTCGGCGACCGCGCGGTGCGCGAGGCGCTGGACGCCGTGGAGGCGGCGGTCGCCGCCAACGGACGCCGCGACAACCGGCACCACCTCGCGCACCTGCAGGTCGTGCACCCGGACGACGTGCCGCGCTTCGCGCGCCTCGGCGCGGTCGCCAACCTGCAGCCGCTGTGGGCGGCGCACGAGCCGCAGATGGACGAGCTGTGCATCCCGTTCCTGGGCGGGGAGCTGGCGTCGTGGCAGTACCCGTTCGGCGACCTGCTGAACGCGGGGGCGACGCTGGCGGCGGGCAGCGACTGGCCGGTGTCCTCGCCGGATCCGTGGCTCGGCATCCATGTGGCTGTGAACCGGGTCAACCACGAGGACGACCGTGAAGTCTTCCTGCCGGCGCAGCGTCTGGATCTCACCACCGCCATCGCCGCGTACACGGCGGGCAGCGCGCATGTGAACCACCTCGACGACGCCGGTGTGATCCGCCCGGGCGCGCTGGCCGACCTCGTCGTCCTGGACCGCGACCCGTACGCGGGTCCGCAGGACGAGATCGGCGCGACCCGCGTCCTGCAGACCTTCGTCGGCGGCGAGCGGGTTCACGCCGCCGACTGAGGCGGGAGCGGGTCGGCGAGGGACGTCAGTCGTCCAGCAGCGGGATCTCGATGGCGGGGCAGCGGTTCATGACCATGTCCAGCCCAGCCGTCAGTGCGCGGTCGTAGGCTTCCTCGTCGACGACGCCGAGCTGGAACCAGACGGCCTTCGCGCCCACCGCCACGGCCTGGTCCGCAACGGCGCCGGCCAGCTCGCTGTTGACGAACACGTCCACCACGTCGACCGGGAACGGGATGTCGGCGAGGCTCCGGTAGCCCGGCTCGCCGTGCACCGTCTCGCCCTTGGGGTGCACCGGCACGATCCGCTTGCCGAAGAGCTGGAGCACGCGCGCGACGCCGTAGGCGGCGCGGTCCCGGTTCCCGGAGAGGCCGACGATCGCCCAGGTGTCTCCGGACTCGGTCAGGATCCGCCGTACCGTCTCGCTGTCGCCGTACATCCGTCGCTCCTGTCTCGCATCGCCGGTACTCCCTATCGCAAGAACGCGATGCGGGGGCGGCTCATTCCTACTCGCCCGGGCGGCCCAGGGCGCGGTAGGTCCAGCCCGCGGCGCGCCAGGTGTGCGGGTCGAGGACGTTGCGGCCGTCCAAGATGCGGCGCTCGGAGACGACCGCACCGAGCTCCGCCGGGTCGAGCTCGCGGAACTCCTGCCACTCGGTCAGGTGCAGCACGACGCGCGCGCCGGTCGAGGCCTCCAGTGCGCTGTCGGCGAAGGACAGGCCGGGGAAGAGCTTGCGGGCGTTGTCCATGGCCTTCGGGTCGTAGACGGTGACCTGTCCGCCCTGCAGCTGGATCTGGGCCGCGACGTTGAGCGCGGGGGAGTCGCGCACGTCGTCGGAGTTCGGCTTGAAGGCCGCGCCGAGCACCGCGATGCGGCGACCGAGGAAGCCGCCGCCGCACTGCTCGCGGGCGAGCTCGACCATCCGCGAGCGGCGGCGCATGTTGATCGAGTCGACCTCGCGCAGGAAGGTCAGCGCCTGGTCCGCGCCGAGCTCCCCGGCCCGGGCCATGAACGCGCGGATGTCCTTGGGCAGGCAGCCGCCGCCGAAGCCGAGCCCGGCATTGAGGAACCGGCCGCCGATGCGGTCGTCGTAGGCGAGCGCGGCGGAGAGCTGGACCACGTCCGCGCCGGATGCCTCGCAGACCTCGGCCATGGCGTTGATGAAGGAGATCTTGGTCGCCAGGAAGGAGTTCGCGGCGGTCTTCACCAGCTCGGCCGTCGGGTAGTCCGTCACCAGGAGCGGCACGCCCGCGTCGGTCAGCGGCGCGTAGAGCTCGCGCAGCACCGCCTCTCCGCGCCCGCCGGCGCGGACGCCGACGACGAGCCGGTCCGGGCGCAGGGTGTCCTGCACGGCGTAGCCCTCGCGCAGGAATTCAGGGTTCCACGCCAGCTCCACGCTGGAGGCGATCTCCTCGGGCGCGCCTGCCGCGAGGCGCTCGGCGAGGCGCGCAGCGCTGCCGACGGGGACTGTGGACTTGCCCACGACGAGCGCGCTCTTCCGCAGGTGCGGGGCGAGCAGGTCGAACGCGGACTCGACGTAGCTCATGTCGCAGGCGAACTCGCCCTTGCGCTGCGGCGTGTTGGTGCAGACGAAGTGCACGTCGCCGAAGGCGCCGACCTCGGCCCAGTCGGTGGTGAAGCGCAGCCGCCCGGACTCGACGTGCTTGGCCAGCAGCGGGTCGAGTCCCGGCTCGTACATCGGGACCCGGCCCTGGGAGAGCGTCGCGATCTTCTCCGGGTCGATGTCCAGGCCGAGCACCTCGTAGCCCAGCTCGGCCATGCAGGCGGCGTGAGTCGCACCCAGGTAGCCGGTCCCGATGACGGTGATTCTCATGTTGAGGGAGCCTACCCGCTGCGGTTGCCCGCGCCCCTCGGTCGGTGCGCCGCCGCCCGGTCAGTGCACCGCCGCCTCCCGTTCGCGGGGCCGCTCGCTCTCCGCCGCCACGTCGCTGCGGCGGCCCAGCTGGTTGAAGAAGACGTTCAGCGTGACGGCGACGAGGCAGCCCGCGCTGATGCCGCTGTTCATGATCGTCTGTACCAGCGACGGGAAGTGCGCGTAGAAGTTCGGGGCCGCGATCGGCAGCACGCCGAAGCCCAGGGCCACCGCGACGGTCAGCAGGTTGCCGCTCTCGTCGAGCCGTGCGGCGGTCAGCGTGCGGACGCCGCTGGCGGTGACCGTGCCGAAGAGGGCCAGGCCCGCGCCGCCGAGGACCGGCTGGGGGACGATGCTGACCACCGCGCCCGCGACGGGGAAGAGGCCGAGCAGGATCAGGATCACGCCGCTCGCCGCCACGACGTACCGGCTGCGCACCTTGGTGAGCGCGATCAGCCCGATGTTCTGGGCGAAGGCGGTGGCCGCGAAGCCGTTCAGGCAGGCGGCCAGGACGGTCGCCGCGCCGTCGGCGCGCAGGCCGCCTTCGATGGTGCGCTCGTCGGCGGGGCGGTCCACGATCTCGCCGAGGGCGAGCAGGTCGGCGGTGCTCTCGGTCATCGAGACCAGCATCACGATGAGCATCGAGATGATCGCGCCGACTTGGAAGGTCGGTGCGCCGAAGTGGAACGGCGAGGGCACCGAGAAGACCGGCACCCTGCCGAGCGCGCCGAAGTCGGTCTTGCCGAAGGGGATCGCCAGCAGCGTGCCGACGGCGAGGCCGAGCAGGATGCTGATGCTGCCGAGGAAGCCGCGCAGGAAGCGGTTGAGCAGCAGCACCACGGCCAGGGTCACGCCCGCCAGGGTGATGTTGGAGGCGGAGCCGAAGTCCGCGGCGGCGGGGTTGCCGCCCTGCGCCCAGCCGGCCGCGACCGGGAAGAGCGAGAGGCCGATCAGGGTGATGACCGTGCCGCTGACCACGGGCGGGAAGAAGCGGTTGAAGCGCGAGAACCAGGGTGCCGCCAGGAAGGCGGCGGCTCCGGCGATCAGCAGGGCGCCGTAGATGGCGGGCAGGGCCTGGCCGGGATGGGACTGCTTGACGATGGCGAGCATCGGGGCGACGCCGGCGAAGCTGATGCCGTTGACGAACGGCAGCCGGGAGCCGATCCGCCATACGCCCAGCGTCTGCAGCAGCGTGGCGAGGCCCGAGGTGAGCAGAGCGGCGCCGATCAGCAGCGTCAGCTCGCCGCCGGTGAGGCCGACCGCGGTGCCGATGATCAGCGGCGGGGCGACCACTCCGGCGTACATGGCGGCGATGTGCTGGAGACCGTAGGCGAGCAGTTTGGGCGGGGGCAGCAGTTCGTCGACGGGGTGGGGCGCGGGAGAGGCGGGCACTCGGGACCTCCAGGGGTGGGGCTGGGGCGAGGCGACTTTCTCTCGAAATTCCGCGATGTGGTATCCGCTTTTCGATTGAAGGAAAACGTAGGTCCACCCAAGGGGAGCGTCAACAGATTGTTGAGCTATCTGGAGGAATCTACAAGTCATCCGAAGAGGGTCCGCTCGACGTGCTGCGTGTCGGTGTACTCGCGAACCGAGACGATCCGCACGTCCCGCACGGTGAAGACGCCGAGACACTGGTTGTCGTAGATGTGGCCGTTCACGGTGACGCCCCTGGAGGTCCACTCCGCCACGACCTGCTCGCCGTCGGCGATCACGTTGGTCAGTGTGACCTCGGGGGTGCTGTCGGGTGCGAAGAGCACGCCCGCGCCGCCCAGGAAGTCGCCGACGATCGCGTCCCGGCCCCGCCAGACGCGGCTGAGCGGCAGGTCGCCCGGGTAGGTCCAGGTGGCGTCGTCGGCGAAGCTCGCCACGATGGCGTCCAGGTCGCCCTCGGCGACGGCGTTGACGTAGTCCACGACGACGGTGCGGGGGTCGATGGTGGTCATGGTGTGGTGTCTCCTTGGCAAGTGACGGGGGTCAGGACAGGGTCAGTACGGCGTTGCCGCGGACGCGGCGCTCGCGCAGGTCGGTCAGGACCCCGGCGGTCTCGCTCCAGTCGCGCACCAGGCCGATCTCCGGATGCAGCCGGTCCTGCGCGACCAGGCGGACCAGCGTGGCGAGGTCCTCGCCGTAGGGCCGGTCGAAGTCGGCGTAGCTGAAGTGACGGACGGTCGCCGAGACCGGGCCGCTCAGCAGGTCGAAGAAGCTGACGGTGGCGGGCTCGCGGCTGGCCTGGCCGAACCAGATCAGCTGCCCACGTGGTGTCAGCCGGGCCAGCGCCGTGGCCAGGTTCGCGCCTCCGGTGGACTCCAGCACCAGCTCGAACGGGCCCGCCGCGTCCTCGACGCGGCCGACCACGGTGGCGCCGAACTCGGCCAGCCGGGCGCCGCGTTCGATCGAGCGGCTGACCGCCGTGAGCTCCGCGCCAGCAGCGGCGGCCAGCTCCGTGACGTAGTGCCCGACACCGCCGGACGCGCCGGTCAGCAGCACCCGGCGTCCGGCGAGCGAGCCCGCGACGCGCAGCAGCCGCAGCGCGGTGAGCCCCGCCAGCGGCAGCGCCGCGGCCTGCACCGTCGAGACCCGGTCCGGCAGTTCGGCCACCGAGGCGGTCGGGACCGCGACGTACTCGGCCCAGCCGGACGCCGGCGGGTGGGCGACCACGCGCCGCCCCACGGCCGGTCCGCTGCCGTCGGCCGCCGCCTGGACGACCAGCCCGGCCACGTCCTTGCCCGGCCGCCAGCCCGGGGGCGGGCTCTCCAGCACGAAGGTCTCGCCCCGGTTGACCGAGTACGCGTCGACCTTCACCAGCACCTCGTCGGCGCGCGGATCGGGCTGCGGCACGTCGCCGAGCTCGACCGCACGGTCCGTCCGGCCCGTCGCCGTGAACGCCTTCATCGTCCTCAACTCCCTTGCGGAAGGCGGTTGCTCTGACGACGAACAGCTAAGCCGAGGGGGCCCGGGGGCGGCCAACAACCGGAAAGGGGCTGTGACAACCGACGGTTGTCGCCCAGGATGGAGGGGTGGACGATCTCGACCTCGCGCAGGTGCGCGCCTTCGTCGCGGCAGCCGAGCAGCTGCACTTCCGCCGTGCCGCCGAGGCGCTGTCGCTGACGCAGCAGGGGCTCTCCAAGCGAATCGCGCGGCTGGAGGAGGGGTTCGGCGTCAGGCTCTTCGACCGGGACCGCGGCGGCGTCGAACTCACCGCCGCCGGGGCCAGGTTCCTCACGCCCGCCCGCGCCGCGCTGGCCGCCGGATCGGCCGCCGTCGCCGCCGTCCGCGCGGACGGCCGTCCGCTGCGGCTGGACGTGTGGGGGCACCTCTTCGAGCCGCTGCGCACCGTGCGCGAGGCGGTCGCGGCGGCGGGGGATCAGGTGACCGTCGAGGTGGGCCAGGGACGGGACCTGCCGGGAGTCGCGGCCGCGCTGGCGCGCGGCGAGATCGGCGCGGGTTTCGGACGGTTCCATCCCGCCGCCGACGCCTCGGACGGCGCGCCCGAACGGGCGCTCGCCCACCGGCTCGTGCGGCTGGAGCCCGTCGACGCCGTGCTCCGGGCCGACCATCCGCTGGCCCGGGCCGGGCAGGTGCGGCCCGGGCAGGTGCGGCCCGGGCAACTGGCCGCGCTGCGCCTGGTCCTGCCTGCCGCGGCGGGCAGGCTCGACTTCCTGGCCCGCTTCGCCGAACAGTTCGGCGTCCCGGTGCTGGAGGGCGGCGCCAATCTCGGCCTCGACCATCTGCTGCGGCGCGTGCGCGCGACCGAGGACGGCTTCACCCTGCTGCCCTCCGAGCTGCCGCTCGAACCCGGATCCGAGCTGGCCGTCGTGCCGCTGGCCGACCCGACACCGCTCTACGCCTGGTCGCTGGTCTGGCACCAGCACCGGCCGGACCCGGGCGTGCCCGCGCTGCTGCGCGCCTTCGCCGAGACCGGCCGTCCGCGCCGCTGGCTGGAGTACCGACCCGGCCGCGACTGGCTCCCCGAGGCCGACCGTCGCGAGATGGTCCCCACCGACGGCGGCTGAACGCTCAGAGCTCGTGCGTCGCCGAACGCTCCACCCGCCGGTACTCCAGCAGGTTCAGCCCCGCCAGCAGCGCCGCCAGCACCCCGAGCGAGGCCAGCGCGGGCAGCGGGGCGCACAGCGCCATCGCCACGAGCACGGCGGCCGCCGCTCCCAGCCGGGTCCACGACATCTGCCGGAACATGCGCCACCGCGTGTAGCCGAACGCCGCCAGGAACAGCGCGCAGCCGCCGAAGAGAAGGCCGAGCGCGCCCGGGGGCAGCCGCGCGCCCGGATGCGTCGCCGCCGCGCCGACCCCGGCCGCGAAGGCGATCACGCCGCTGACGAAGGCCAGATGACCGTAGGACAGGACCTGGCGGACGATGTCGCCGGGCAGCCGCGAGGTCGTCATCGCGTGCCGCATCGCGTCGGCGGCGTAGCTGAAGTAGACCCACCACAGCCCGCAGGCGGCGACGAAGGCGATCGCGACCGACAGCACCTCGTCCGCGTGCAGGGTCCGCCCCGCGGCCACCGGGGCGCCGATGGAGACGATCGCCTCACCGAGGGCGATCAGCAGGAACAGCGCGAAGCGCTCCGGCAGGTGGGTCGGGTGGAACCGGACCGCCATCAGCCGGCGCCGCGCCACGGCCGGGGTGAGCAGGTCGAGCGCGGCGGCCAGCGCCCACAGCGCCAGGCGCGCGTCGCCGTGCGCGAATCCGCCGGCCAGCAGCAGCGGACCGGTGACCAACGCGCCGACGCCCATCGGTCCGACGACCACCCCGCGTCCCCACAGCACCTGCGCCAGCAGCAGCCAGCGCGCGACCAGGTAGGCCGCGCCGAAGAGCAGCCCCCGCGCGCCGTACGCCTGCGGCAGCGCGAGCGCGAGGAAGAGGCCGCACAGGGCGATGGAGAACAGCCCCACACGGCCTCGCGGGTTGTCGATGTCACGGGTGTTGGCCAGCACCGTGCTGCCGACCCAGCACCAGTAGACGGGGATCAGCACGATCAGCGCCCGGCCGGCCCCCGCGAGGTCGTGGTCCAGGTGCAGCAGCCCGGAGATCTGGGTGATGCACAGTACCCACACCAGATCGAAGAAGGCCTCCGCATAGCTGACCCGCTTCTCCCCCGGCTCCTCCCCGACGTCCTCGCCCCCCGCCAACTCCACCCCGTCGCTCATGCGGTCAGCGTAAGGGCCGCCCGTCAGTGGGTCGCGCCGCCGAGGTTGAGGGCGATGACACCGACGATGATCAGCGCGATCCCGACGACCTTCCACGCGTTCGCGCCCTCGCCGAGGAAGACGAAGCCGATCGCGGCCACGACGGCCGTGCCCACGCCCGACCAGATCGCGTACGCGCTGCTCACCGGGATCTGCTTCAGCGCCTGGCTGAGCAGCGCGAACGAGGCGACGTACCCGAGCACCACGACGGCGCTCGGGGCGAGGCGGGTGAAGCCGTGCGTGTACTTCAGCGAGACGGTCGCACAGATCTCCGAGGAGATGGCGAGGGCCAGGAAGAGGGCGGGCATGGCGGTCACGCTACCCGGGTCACGCGGCAGCGGAGTCGAGCAGGCCCTGCAGCAGGGACAGGTCGACGTCGAGCAGGCTGCGGACCACCGCGCGCCCCGGGGCGGGCGGGATCGGCGTCAGCGACGGCACCGCGACCACGGCCACGCCGGCCGCCTCGGCCGAGGCGACGCCGGTCGGGGTGTCCTCGACCGCCACGCAGTTGTCCGGCGAGGCGCCCAGCGCCTCCACGGCCGCGAGGTACGGGTCCGGGGCGGGCTTGGTCTGCGCGGTCTCCCCGGCCGCGAACGACGTCGCGAAGCGACGCCGCCCCAGCGCGTCCAGCACCAGGTCCACGACGTGACGCGGCGACGCGGAGACCAGCGCGGTGGCGATGCCGGCCTGCGCCAGCCCGTCCAGCAGCTCCAACGCCCCCGGCAGCGGCACGACCTGCTGCCCGACCAGCTCCACGAACCGCGCGTCGAGCGCGGTCGCGATCGATCCCTCGGAGCGGACGCCTTCGCAACGGCGGTACAGGTAGGCCGCGGTGTGCTCGACGGCCTGACCCAGGACGTCCGGAACGTCCTCCTCGCCCAGCGTCAGGCCCAGTCTCGCCGCCTCCTCCTCCGCCGTCTGCCACCACAGACCTTCGGTGTCGACGAGGGTGCCGTCCATGTCGAAGAGGACGGCCTGGAGGTTGGAGCGGGAGGGCACTTATCGGCCTTTCATCGAAGGGATGGGTTGCGGAGGGGTGTTCATGGAGTGTTCCGGGGCGCGCCGAGGTCGCAGCCCTTCAAGAGCGCAGCCCCCCGAGCCGCGCCCCTGAAGGGCTGCAAGCGAGTGTCAGCGCCGGGCGTCGACCAGGACGGGGCGCTCGGGCAGCGAGACGGTCACGCCGCTGCCGGCGGGCAGCGCGGCGGCGTCGTGGGTGGACAGGTCCGCCTTGAGCTGGGTGCCGTCGGGCAGCTGGACGGTGAGGCGGGTGCTGGCACCGAGGAAGGTGGTGCCGGTGACGACGGCGCCCTGGCCGCCGCCC
>NZ_BBPP01000043.1:30674-44919 GCF_000787835.1 Streptacidiphilus melanogenes | reverse complement strand
GTGCTGGCACCGAGGAAGGTGGTGCCGGTGACGACGGCGCCCTGGCCGCCGCCCGCCGAGACGAGGACGTTCTCGGGGCGGACGAGCACGTCCACCTCGGCGCGCAGCTCCGTGGCACCGTCCACCGGAAGGCGCTGGCCCAGCAGCTCGACGGTCCTGCCCTCCTCCGTCAGCGCGCCGGGGATCCGGTTCATGGTGCCGACGAACTCCGCGACGAACGCCGTCGCGGGCCGGGCGTAGAGCTCGGCGGGGGTGTCGCACTGCTCCATGCGACCCGCGTGCATGACGGCGACGCGGTCCGCCATGGACAGCGCCTCCTCCTGGTCGTGCGTCACGAACAGGGTGGTGATGCCCAGCTCCTGCTGGAGGCGACGGATCTCCTCGCGCAGGTTCAGGCGCACCTTCGCGTCCAGCGCGGACAGCGGCTCGTCCAGCAGCAGCACGCGCGGCTGCAGGGCGAGGGCGCGCGCCAGCGCGATGCGCTGCTGCTGGCCGCCGGAGAGCTGGTGCGGGTAGCGGTCGCCGTGGGTCGGCAGACCCACCAGCTCCAGCAGCTCGTCCGCGCGGCGGTGGCGCTCGGCCTTCCCGGTCTTGCGCATCTTGAGGCCGAAGGCCACGTTGTCGCGCGCGTTCAGGTGCGGGAAGAGGCTGTAGGACTGGAACACCATCCCCGCGTCACGGCGATGCGCGGGGATCCGGGTGACGTCCTCGCCGTCGACCAGGACCTGGCCCGAGTCCGGGGTCTCGAAGCCGGCCAGCATCCGCAGCGCGGTGGTCTTGCCGCAGCCGGAGGGGCCGAGCAGGGCCAGCAGCTCGCCGGGGTTGACCGTCAGGTCGAGTCCGTCGAGCGCGGTGGTCGCGCCGAAGGTGCGGCGCAGGCCGACGAACTGGACGGTCGCGCCGGTGGAGGACGCGGTGGCGGGCGCTGCGACAGCCGCAGGCGCCGAGGAGTCCGTCGGCCCCGCAGGGGAGGGCACGGCGGCGACGGTCGTCGCGGGCGCGGGGTCGGTGGTCATGGACACTCCTGGAGCTCCTCGGAGGTACTGCTTCGACAAAGCATGAGTTCGGTGGTTCAGTGCTGGGCCTGCGCGCGCCCGCGGCGCTCGCTGCCGATGGAGAGGACGAGCAGCAGCACCCAGGTCAGCAGCAGGCTGACGATGGAGACGGCCACGGTGACGGGGCCCTGGCCGGCGCTGTTGCCGTTGACGATCCAGACGGCGAAGGGCACGTACCCGAGGATGGACGCCACGGTGAACTCACCCAGCACCAGGGCCAGGGTGATGAACGCGGTGTTCAGCATCGCCGAGCGAAGGTTCGGCAGGATGACGGCGACGATGGCCCGGGCCCGGCTCGCGCCGTTGTTCTGGGCCGCCTCCAGCAGGGTGCGCACGTCCAGCGCGCGCATGCCCGCGTCCAGGGTGCGGAAGGCCAGCGGCAGGGCCATCACGACGTAGGCGAGCAGCAGCACGACCGGGAAGTTCGCGTTCTGCGCGTCGAGGAAGGTGGCGTAGAACGGCGTCGGCGCCAGGTTGTCGTTGCACCAGCGCAGCACGTCGGAGATGCCGGCGGTCAGCGCGATGGTCGGCACGACCAGCGGCAGGGTGCAGGTCAGCTCGACGACCGTGCGCAGACGCGGGCTGCCCAGGCGGACCGCGACGACGGCCGGGATCAGCAGCAGGTAGACCAGCACGATGGTGCCGGCGGCCAGCAGCAGCGACAGCTGCAGCGCGGGCCACAGGCCGGGCACGGTGAAGATCTGGCGGTACGCGTCGAGGCTGAAGCCCTGGGGCGAGTTGTCGACGGTGAACCAGAGAGTGGTGCCGATCGGCACGAGGAAGTACAGCCCGGCGACGAGCAGCACCGTGCCGCGGCCCCAGCGGATCCGGGAGAGCCCGGCCAGCACGCCGCCACGGGCGCCGGCGGGGCCGGGGCCGTTCGCGGTGCTCGGGGCGGGGCTGCCCTCGGTGGTCAGGGCGGAGGCGGTCACACCAGCCATCGGGCGCTCCGGCGTTGCAGGGGGATGTAGACGACCATCACCAGCGTGGCGATCACGACCATGTCCAGGCTCATCGCCAGGGCGATGTTCGTGGCGTTCGGGTCGACGTTGCCGCTGAGCGCCGTGGCGATCTGCAGCGTGATCAGGGGGACGGTCGCGCCGACCATGGCGGCGGCGGTCGCGTACGCGGCGAAGGCGCTGCCGAACAGCAGCACGAAGCCGCCGAGCAGCGAGGGGGTCAGCACGGGCAGGGCCACGTGGCGCCAGTACTGCCAACCGGTCGCGCCGTTGTTCTGGGCCGCCTCGCGCCACTGGCGGCGCAGGCCGTCCAGCGAGGGGATGACGCTCAGAACCATCAGCGGGATCAGGAAGTACAGGTAGACCAGCGTGAGGCCGTTGAAGGAGTAGAGACTCCAGCCGTGCTGGTCGAGGTGCAGCTTGGTGGTCAGCATGCCGGCGTTGCCCAGGGTGGCCATGAAGGCGAAGGCCAGCGGCACGCCGCCGAAGTTGGCGAGCACGCCGGAGGCGCTCAGCACGGCCTTGCGCAGGAAGGCGAACCGGGAGGTGACCACGGCCTGCGCCACCAGCAGCCCGGCCACCACGGAGATCAGCGCGGAGAGCGCCGACAGCTTGACGCTGCCGACCAGCGCGTCGAGGTAGCCGCCCTGCATCGAGGCGGTCAGGTTGCCCATCGTGTACTGGCTGGGCTTGCCGGGGTTGTACGTGGTGAACGCACCGTAGGCCATGGCCAGGGCGGGAACCCCGAAGGCCACGGCGACGAAGAGCAGCAGCGGGACGACGGCGAACCGGCCCGCCGCCGCCCGCTGGGGGCGGCGGCGGGCAGGCGTCGCGCTCAGGGGAGCGGTGCTCACCCGGCGATGGCCTTCGACCAGTTGGCGGAGACCACGGCCTTGGCCTTGGTGATCTGGTCCTGGCTCGGGACCGGGGCGGAACCGGTGACCGGGGGAAGCTTGGCGGCCAGGGTGGAGTCCAGGGTGCCGGCCGACTTCATCGAGTCCATCAGGATCGGGCGGGCGTAGCCGCTCAGGAAGCCGTTCTGGCCGTCGTTGGAGTAGAGGAACTCCTCCCACAGGCGGGCGGCGGCCGGGTGCGGCGCCCACTTGTTGATGGCCTGGTTGTAGTAACCGGCGTACTGGCCGTCCGACGGGACGACGACCTGCCAGTTGATGCCCTTGGACTTGAACTCGTCGGAGTAGCCGGAGTTCAGGTAGTCCCAGTCGAGGGTGATCGGGGTCTCGCCCGACTCGACGGTGGACTGCTTGGCCTGGACCGGGTTGAAGTTGCCGGACTTCTTCAGCTTGCCGAAGAAGTCGATGCCCGGCTGGATGTTGTCCAGCGAACCGCCGTTGGCCAGCGCGGCCGCGTAGACGGCCGAGAAGGCGGCGTTGGCCTGCGTCGGGTCACCGTCGAGGGCGACCTGGCCCTTGTACTCCGGCTTGAGCAGGTCGGCGAAGGTCTTCGGGCACTCCTTGACCTTGTTCAGGTTGCAGCCGATGGAGACGTAGCCGCCGTAGTCGTTGTACCAGGTGCCGTCGGTGGCGGCGTGGCCCGAGGGGATCTCGGCGAAGTTGGCGACCTTGTACGGCGCGAACAGGCCCTGCTGCTGGCCCTGGACGGCGAAGGCACCGCCGACGTCGACGACGTCGGGCGCGCGGTCCTGGTTCTTGCGGGTCGTGATCGCGTTGATCTCGTCCTGCGAGGAACCCTCGGGGTTCTCGTCGCTGATCTTGATGCCGTACTTGGCGGTGAAGGCGTCCATGAGCTTGCCGTAGCCGGCCCAGTCGCGCGGGAGGGTGATGACGTTGAGCTGGCCCTCCTTCTTCGCGGCCGCGACGAGCGCGTCCATCCCGCCGAAGTCGGCGGCGGAGGTGGCGGTGGAAGCCTTGGCCGAGTCAGAGGAACCGCCGGAGCCGGCCTTGACGGAGGCGGCGGAGCCACAAGCGGTCAGCACGAGTGCGGAGGCGACCAGTACGCCGGTAAGCGCGGCGGCCCGGGCGGGGGTGGAGGTCACGATTGTCTCCTGAGGAGGCGTCAGTGCAGTCGGATCGGGAATCACTTGTCCGAACAAGTCGATGACAGTACGCCCGAGAATGGTGTCCTTTTGGTTAACGGCGCGTCAACACACGCAAGCCATTCCCCGTCGGAATGCCCCGTCCCGATGGGATGTTTCGTCGACCGTGCACGTAACGGTACGATCACGCCGTTGCTGCCAGGGTGAACGACCGAGCGGCGCCGACAGGACAAGGAGTGCGCACAGTGGCGGCACGGCACGAGGAGATCGCCGAGGAGCTGCGGCAGGCCATCGACCGCGGTGAGTACCCGGTGGGTGGAACGCTGCCCACCGAGACCGAGCTCTCGGCCCGCTACGGCGTCTCGCGCGGAACGGTCCGCCAGGCCGTGGCTGCGCTGACCGCGGAGGGCCGGATCGGCTCCCGCCAGGGCGCCCGGCGCGTGGTGCTCGGCAACCGGCGCAGCCAGAGCTTCGCCGAACTGCGCAGCTTCGCCCAGTGGGCGCACGCGATGGGCCGCACCGCCACCGGGCGGGTGCTGGACCAGCACCGCCGTCCGGCGACCCTGGAGGACGCCGAGAAGCTGCAGATCAAGCCCGGTGACGAGGTCCTCCAGGTGCTGCGCGTGCGCGGCCTGGACGGCGAGCCGGTGCTGCTGGAGCGCAACGTCTACGCCGCGTGGATGGCCGACTCGGTGGAGCGGCTGCCCGCCGACTGCATCTCCGTCGTCCAGGCGCTCTACGAGGACATCGGCATGATCTTCGCCTACGGCGAGCACGTCATCGACGCCGTTGCCGCCGGTGCGGAGGACGCGCGGCTGCTGGAGGTCCGCCGAGGCAGCCCGCTGCTGCGCATCCGCCGGGTGACCACGACCCCGGCCGGGCGTCCCATCGAGTGGTCCGACGACCGGTACGTGTCCGGCACGGTCAGCTTCACCGTGGCCAACTCCATCGGCTCCAACCCGCTGGCCCGCCAGGCCGGCCAGGCCTGAGCGCCCGCGGCGGGGCGCCGGGCTTCGGCCGTTGCGACTGTACCTACTGGTATGTACAGTCGAAGGCATGAGCAGCGACACCGCCGCACGACTCGTCGAGAGCATGCGCGAACTCCTGTGGGAGCGCGGCTACACGGGCACCAGTCCGAAGGCCGTGCTGCAGCGCGCCGGGGCCGGGCAGGGGAGCATGTACCACCACTTCTCCGGCAAGGCCGACCTCGCGCAGTCGGCGGTCGCCGCGACGGCGGCGGAGCTGCGGGCCACGGCCGACGCCCAGCTCTCCGGCCACGGACCAGCAGTCGACCGACTCACCGCGTACCTGCGCCGGGAACGCGAGGTGCTGCGCGGCTGCCCGATCGGCGGCCTCACCCAGGACGCCGAGCTCATGGCCGATCCGGCGCTGCGCGCCCCCGTCACCGAGACCCTCGCGTGGCTGCGCTCGCGCCTCGCCGCGGTCCTCGCGGAGGCCGTCGCGTCCGGCGAACTGGCGCCGTCCCTCGACCCCGAGGCGACGGCGGCCGCCCTGGTGGCCACGCTTCAGGGCGGCTACGTCCTGGCCCGCGCCGAGGGCTCCCCGGAGCCGTTCGAGCAGGCCGTCGCCGGAGTGCTCGGCCTGCTCTCGGCCTTCGCCACCGGATCGTCCGCCGGCTGACCGTTCACCGTTCCGACCAGGGGGTCCGTTCCATGTACGCGATGCAGTACCCGATCACTCTCCCGGCCGACCACGACATGGAGATCATCCGCAAGCGCGTCGCGGCCGCCTCCGCGATGCTGGACGACCGTGCCGGGCTCGGGTTCAAGGCCTACCTGATCCGCGAGCGCGGGATCGCGGGCTCGCCGGTCAACGAGTACGCGCCGTTCTACGTCTGGCGCGACACGGCCGCGATGGCGGAGTTCCTGCTCGACGGGGGCGGCTTCCAGAACATCATCCGCAGCTTCGGCCGCGTGCCCGTCCACACCTGGCTCGGCGCGGCGGTGCTGGCCGGCCCGGCGCGCGGCAGGCGCGCGGCCCTGGCGACGCGCCGCGTCGCCCAGCTCCCCACGGACGCCGACGAGGCCCAGGACGGCCTGGGCCTCAAGAAGTTGATCGGCCGTGAGATCGCGGCCCTGCGGGAGCGGGCCGCGCATCCGGACGTCCACACGGCGGCGCTGGCGGTCGACCCGCACAGCTGGCGGTCGGTCACCCTCGTCCTGTGGGGCGAGGGCGCCGAGCCGGCCGACGCCGTCGGGGCGGACCGCTACGAGGTCCTCCACGTGTCGGCGCCGGAGCTCGACCGGCTCGGCTGACCTGACGTCAGTTCGAGAACGAGGGAACCTTGGTGTCGTTCTTGAAGGCGTCGAAGATCTGCTGGGCCTCGGTCATGTTCCACTTCACGGCGTCGCCGTCGGTGGCGGTCATGTAGTTCGCGTCGGCGATCGGCACGGTCATGGTCTTGCCCTCGCCGCTCTTGAGGCCCTTCATGGCGAAAAACATCGAGGCGAGGTCGGTCAGCCCGGTGCCGTTGTCGACCTGGAGCATGGACAGCCCGCTGTCCAGGGTCGGGTAGAGCGTGAACGGGTTGAGCAGCACGCCCGGCGAGGTCGCCTTGTGGGCGAGCGCGTTCAGGAACTGCTGCTGGTGCTGCATGCGGGCCAGGTCCTGGGTGGCCTCCTGGTGGCGCTCGCGGACGAAGGCGAGCGCCTGGGTGCCGTTCAGGGTCTGGCAGCCGGCCTTGAGGTTCGCCCCGGACGCCTTGTCGACGATCGCGTGGTCGAGGCACATGTCGACGCCGCCCACGTCGTTCACCACGTTGACGAAGCCGGCGAAGCCGATCTCGGCGTAGTGGTCGATGTGCAGGCCGGTGTTGTACTCGACCGTCTTGACCAGCAGTGGGCCGTCGCCCTCGGCGAAGGCGGCGTTGATCTTGTGCTTGGCCTGGGCGTGCTGGACGCCCTTGCTGTCGGTCCAGGCGGGGATGGTGACGTAGGAGTCGCGGGGGATGCTCACCAGGGTGTCCCCGTTGGACCCGATGTGCAGGATCATCATCGAGTCGGTCCGGGCACCCGTGTCGTAACCCGTGTGCAGGCGCTGCTGGTCCGAGGTGGTGAGGCCGGCGCGGCTGTCGGAGCCGAGGATCAGCCAGTTGGTGCCCTTGCCCGCCGGCGGGCGGCCGGCGTAGTCGGTGAGCACGTTGCTCTTGTTGAGCTTGGTGCCGGCCCAGGCGTAGGTGCCGCCGCCGACCGCCAGCACGGTGACCACCAGCACGGTCGCCGTCAGGCGGATCTTGCGGCCGCGCGACCACCCGCGGCGCGTTCCGCCGACGCCCGGCCGCCCCGGGCCGCCGGGCCCGCCCGGGCCTCCGGGACCGCTCGGACCGGTCGGTCCGCCGGAGCCGTTCGACAGCATGTCGGGGGCGTACGGGGGCGCGCCCACGGCGGTCCCGGCCGGCCTGCGCGGGCGCTGGCGACCGGGCGCGGAGTTGCGCGGGTTCAGCTCGGGCGGCAGGGGCGGCTCGCTTCCGGGCCACTGGGACATCTCGCTCATGGCAACCGAGCATGCCTGCTCTCCCGGCCGTCCGGTAGGACGAACCGGGCATATCGGGAAGCTGTAGCAAAGCTGATGCGAATCGTCCATCGGATGAACACGACTGTTCGAGGTCTGTGGCAAGCGGCCAGGTCGGGGCCCTTTGACGCCGCCCTTTTGGAACTGTCCCGGCGACCCGCTGTACGGTGGCGGCACTATGGTCGCCACGCCCCTTCCCGCCGTCTCCGTGATCATGCCGGTCCTCAACGAGGAGCGGCATCTGCGCACCGCCGTCGAGCGCATCCTGGAGCAGGAGTACGACGGCGCCATCGAGGTCGTGATCGCCCTCGGCCCGTCCTCGGACCGCACCGACGAGATAGCGGCGCAGCTCGTCGCGGAGACCGCCGGCAGCGCGCGGGAGGTGCACACCGTCCCGAATCCGACCGGCCGCACCCCCGCCGCGCTCAACGCCGCGATCAAGGGCTCCCGCTTCCCGATCGTGGTCCGCGTCGACGGCCACGGCCTGCTCACCCCCGGCTACATCGCCACCGCGGTGCGCCTGCTCGACGAGCAGGGCGCGGCGAACGTCGGCGGCATCATGGCGGCCGAGGGCGAGACCGAGTGGGAGAAGGCCGTCGCGGCCGCGATGACCTCCCGGATCGGCGTCGGCAACGCCGCCTTCCACACCGGCGGCGAGGCCGCCCCCGCCGAGACCGTCTACCTGGGCGTCTTCCGTCGCGAGGTGCTGGAGCAGCAGGGCGGCTACAACGAGGAGTTCATCCGCGCCCAGGACTGGGAGCTGAACTACCGCATCCGCCAGGACGGCGGCCTGATCTGGTTCACCCCCGACCTGAAGGTCACCTACCGCCCGCGCCCCAGCGTGCGCGCGCTGGCCAAGCAGTACAAGGACTACGGCCGCTGGCGCCGCGTGGTCACCCGCTACCACCGCGGCTCGGTCAACCTGCGCTACCTCGCCCCGCCGGCCGCCCTGCTGGGCTGCGCGGCCGGCCTGGTCGCGGGCGTCGCGCTGACGCCGGTCGCGCTCGTCGTCCCCGGCGGGTACGCGGCGGCGATCCTGCTGGGCTCGCTCAAGGAGGGCCAGGGCCTGTCGCCCTCCGCCCGCCTGCAGCTGCCGGTGGCGCTGGCCACCATGCACATGTCCTGGGGCTGGGGCTTCCTGACCAGCCCGCGCTCGCTGGCCCGCCGGGTCATCGCGAGCACCGCCTCCCGGCCCGAGTAGACCCCGCGTAGACGCCGGACGGGCCGGGGGCGGTGCTCGGGCCTCAGGGCGTCGTGTACGGGCGGTAGCCGGCCGGTTGGGGGACCTGCGGGGGCGTTCCCGACCACTGGTAGGGCTTGTAGACGTCCATGCACTGCCCGCTGTCGTTCTGGGCGTTCTGGGTGACCGCGGAGGTCGGCACGGCCCCCTGCTTGGGCAGGGTGTCGCGGAAGTCGAAGCCGCTCGGCCAGTCGGAGCCGACGCGCAGCACCAGGTGCCTGACCGACGGGTCGGCCTTCAGCACGCTCGGCGTCAGGTCCAGCGCGGCGGCGACGGCCTGCGCCTGCGCCTGGTCCGCGGCCGGGTAGCTGAGCTGCGTCGTGCCGGTGACGTCGGTGGTGTCCCGCGCCGCCGCGGAGAAGCCCGCCGCGACCAGATGCTCCGTCATCTGCTGGCCGCGGCCCTCGGCTCCGGCGTTCTGCACGGAGATCCGGACGCTCGCCTTGTCCACCGCCGGCGCGGTGCCGCTCGGCGTGGCGGAGGGCGTGGGGCTCGCGCCCGGCGCCGTCGAGGAGCCGCCCTTGTCGAGCGGGATGTCGTTGGCGATCATCGAGAAGACCTTGTCGCTGTCGGCGTTCAGGGCCGGATCCCAGTTGTTCGGATCGCTCTGCCCGGGGGCCGTCATGTGGTCGAACGGGATGGTGACCGTGGTGACGCGGCTGGCCGGGACCTTGTTGAACTCGAGCGCCAGCGAGGTCATCGCCTCGATGCTCTTCAGGCCCGGGTCCACGGTCAGCGCCGACGTCGCGGTCTGCGCGAGCGCGTTGACCTTGCCGAGGTCGAGCAGCGTGTTCGCCGACTTCATCGTGCGGATCATCGAGTTCAGGTACAGGTGCTGGGCGTGGGTGCGGCCGATGTCCGTGCCGTCCTCCCAGGCGTGCCGGGTGCGCAGCCACTCCAGCGCCTGGACGCCGAAGATCGTGTGGCGGCCCGCGGGCAGCACCAGGTCCGAGCCGACCTCGTGCTCGCCGTCGGTGTCGTAGCTGATCTTGTAGTCGGCCACGTTCTCCTTGGTGCAGACCTGCACGCCGCCGACCGCGTCGGCCATCTTCACCACGCCGGAGAAGTCCAGCATGACGAAGTGGTCGATCTGGATGTGCGTCAGGCTCTCCCAGGTGTCGACCACGCAGCTGGGCCCGTAGGCCAGCGTCTCGGTGATCTTGCGGTGGCCGAGCTGCCTGCCTTGGCAGTCGTACGGCTGGACCCATGTGTCGCGCGGCATGCTGGTGATCGAGGCGTTGCTGCGGTCGGCGGATATGTGGACCAGCATCTCCACGTCCGCGTGCGGCGGCCCGCCCACGGAGGACGTCGAGCCGCCGAGGCTCACGTCGTCGGAGTTGTCGCGCGAGTCCGAGCCGATGATCAGCACGTTGATCGGCAGGTTGCCGCCCGCGGACTTCTCGGCCACGGTCTTCGGGCCCGGGCCGCCCGAATGGAGCGGCTCGGCGTGGATGTTGCTGTCGAGCACCTTCACGTAGACGTAGAGCCCGGCCGCGGACAGCAGCACCGTGGACGAGACCGCGACGGCCGTCCACGTGAGCACCCGTCTCCTGCGGCCTGGCCGCTTCCGGTGCCCGCTGCCCGCGGCGCCCTTCCTGCGCGTCGCCGCCCGGCCGTCCCCCTCGGCCGTCGGCGGCAGCGCGCCCGTCAAGGTGTCACCGCCACGTCTGCGGGCGCGCTCCGCGCTCGCGTCGAAGCCGCGGTCGAACTCCTGCGGTGGGATCTCGTCGCTCAACTTCGTCACCCCCTCCTGGATCCGCCCCGGTCAGCCGTTGGCCTGCGGCACGCTCGGCGGGGTCGAGCCGGTCCAGCTGTAGATGTAGTGGGTCTGGCCTGGTGCGAACTTGGCGTAGGGAGCCGGGTTGACGTCCATGCACTGCGACGAGTCCGACGCGGTCTGGTACTCCGCGTCGGTCGGCAGCCCGCCGCCCGCCGGGGCGGCCTGGGGGAACGTCGTGCCGGACTTCCAGTCGGCGCCGACCTGGAGCGTCAGGCCGGTCGCCGAGGCGGAGCTCTTGAGTGCCGTCGTCGGCAGCTTGAGCGCGGCCGCCACGGACTGGGCCTGCGCCTGCTCGGAGCTCGGGTAGACGAGCGTCGTCACGCCGTAGTCGACGAGCAGGGTGTCCCGGACCGCGTGCGTGAAGCCGTCGGCGGCGAGCGCGTCGGTGATCACCTGGCCGCGGTGGTTGACGCCGCTGCCGTTCTGCACGTCGAGGTGGACGGCGGCCTTGTCGACCTGTGTGGACGGCGCCGGGGTGGCCGACGGGCCCGGGCTCCCCGCGGCGCCCTTGCCGTCCAGCGGTGTGTCCCCCGCCAGCTCTGCGAACAGGCCGTGCGCGGAGTCGTTCAGGACCACCGGCAGGTTGTTCGGCGAGGCCGGGTCCGCCTGGAAGTGGTGCGGCACCGTCACCGTGGTGATCCGGTCGGAGGGCACCTTGTTCACGTCCAGGGCCAGCGAGCTCAGCGCCTCGATGCTGCCCAGGCCGTGGTCCATGGAGACGGCGTGGGTCGCCGCCAGCGCCAGCGAGTTCAACTTGAGCGGGTTGGCGATGGTCCCGACCGACTTCATCTGGCGGATCAGGGAGTTCAGGTAGAGGTGCTGCGCCTTGGCGCGGCCGACGTCGCTGCCGTCCTCGAAGGCGTGCCGGGTCCGCAGCCACTCCAGTGCCTGGACGCCGGTGACCTTGTGGGTGCCGGCCGGCAGCTCCAGGTGAGACCCGACCTCGTGCCACTGGCCGTCGTAGTACTGGCGCTGGTAGTCCATCACGTTCTGGCGCGTGCACACGTCGACACCGCCGACGGCGTCGGCCATCTTCACCACGCCGGAGAAGTCCACCATCACCCAGTGGTCGATGTGGATGTGCGTCAGCGCCTCCCAGGTGTCGACCACACAGCCGGGGACGTTGTAGTTGAGGCTGTAGGTGATCGGCTGGAAGGGCCGTGCGGGGTGCGTCACGCCCTTGGCGTCGGTGCAGGCGGGGATGTCCACGCGGGTGTCGCGCGGGATGCTCAGGATGGAGGCGTTGCTGCGGTCGGCCGAGACGTGCAGCAGCATCTCGACGTCCGCGTGCGGAGCACTGCCGTCGCAGGAGCCGCCGAGGTCGCAGTCGGCGCTGGAGGACCGCGCGTCCGAGCCGATGACCAGGATGTTCAGCGGCACGTGTCCGAACTTGTCCGGTTTGGGCGCGGCGACGTCGACCTTTCCGTTGCCGAGGGCCCCGGTCTTGAAATTGGAATCAAGGACCTTGATGTAGACGTACATTCCTCCGGCCGCGACGAGGACCGATGCCGCGGCGCCGATCGCGGTCCATTTGAGAATTCGTCTGCCGCGGGGCGCCTTTTTGCCGACGGCCTTTCGGGCGGCGGCCCGACCTCCGCTTCGGTGCGTTTGATCAGGTGTGTCCGAAATGGTCACACCCACGCGGTGGTCCTCGTGGTTCAAGGGCTGGTCCCCCCTCGGTGACGTCCGGTCCGCAGCCCTGCCCCCGCGCGCTGCGTCCGCAAACTTTAGCGATCCGTTGCCTGTGCCTCACAAGAGGGAGGAACCGGAGCCGAGAGAGCGAAATCCTTAATTCCGGCGCGTCGTGTCACGCACCGTGCCCAAGGAATTCCACTCGGTTCACGATCTGCGGGAACCTCCCGGGCAGCACGGACGCAGCCGTGCGGGGATCGGTTCCCGGCAACGGCTTCAGCAGCGGGAAAAAGATTTCCCGGTCCCGTGGAAGTCGGCGCCGAGCGTCAGCACCATCGGATCCCTGAGCCCCTTCGAGGTGCCGTTCCCGTGAAGCGCGGACGCGGGCAGGCCGAGGGCGGCGACCAGAGTGCGGGCCTGGTCCGCATGGTTCGGCGCGTAGACGAGCGTCGTCGTGGACTGGTGGGCGGCCGGGCCGCCGTTGCTGGTGCGCAGGTACTTCTCGGTGTTCTGCATCCAGCTCAGCACCGCCTCCGCCTGCCCGATGGTGCCGCTGCCGTTCAGCACGGTCACCCGGACGTCGAGCGGCTTCGCCTTCGGCCCCGAGGCCGGGAAGGCCGTGTCGGCGGGCTCCGCCCCGCAGCTCGGCGCGGCGGAGGCGGAGCCGGCGGACGAGGACGGCGAGGCCGCGTCGTTGGCGGTGGCCCTCGTCGCGGCGCCGCCGTCGTGGAGCACGAGGAAGCCGCCCGCCCCCGCCAGCACGAGAAAGCCGGCCGCGGCCGCCATCCAGGGGCCGCTGCGCGCGCCGCCGCGCCCGCGCCCACGGGCTCTGGCCTCCGCGCGGGATCCCGCGGCCGCTCCGGTGCCGGGCGCGCCCGCCCGTCGCCTGCCGCCGCCCTTGCCGCGCGTGCCCACCCGTCGCTCCGTTCCCCGGCTGTTCCCGGCCGACCGCCGGCCGCCGGGCTCTCCTGGGGCGCCAGCGTAACGGGAGCGGACCGCGGTGCGGCGCGGGCGTCCTGCGCCTCCGTCCGCCCGGCCGGCGTCGGCGCCGGGCTCGACACGGACCTCCCGCCACGTCGGGCCGGGCGGAGGGCGGAGCCCCGAACCGGGGGCGCTCGGGCGCGGCCTGACCCCGCGTTCACCGGTCCGGGTGACGTCGACCGGTCGGCGGAGCGTCGACCGGGTGGGTGTGGGCGTGGGTGTGACCCGCTCGTTGCCGGGGTGTCGCGGCGTCAGCCGAGGCGGCGGGTGACCCGCTCGTCCTCGATCCGCCGGGCCATGGTCTCCGGGGCCAGCGACCCGCTGTGCCGGCACAGCACCACGCTGCCGCCGACGACCAGCGGAGCCAGCAGTCCGCCGGCCAGACCGTCCCAGTCGCTGTAGCCGAGCGTCGACAGGACCCGGTCCTGCTCGTCGAGCCCCAGTTGCCGCGCCTGCTCCGCCGCCAGCGAGACCACGTGCGTGCCGCTCAGCTGCTCGCCGTCGATCTCCAGCGCCGGGCGCGACGGGTCCACCGGCGCGTACGGCACGAACCGGTCGCCCTGCGCCGGCACCTCGACCGCGTAGTCCACGAACCCGTCGGGCAGTTGCGGGAACCGCCCCCCGAGCGGGCGCAGCGCCAGCGCCACCCGCTCGCCCTCGCAGGCCAGCGCCTCCTCCAGGGTGTCCGGCCCGCTCACCACCAGCTGCGCCTTGGCCGGATCACCGCCCGGACAGGCCAGGACCCCCACCGACCAGCAGGCGAACAACCAGATCGCGCTCTGCCAGTGCGCGGGCAGCAGCAGCGCGCACCGGTCGTCCGGCGCGGCAGTCAGCTCGTCCTGCAGCAGGTTCGCGGTCTTGGCCACCCAGTTGTCGAACGTCTTGACGGAGAGCTCGACACGCTCTCCTGTCGCGTCGTCGTAGAACGTGATGAGCGGGCGGGCGGGATCGTCCTCGAGGAGGGAGCGCAGCAGATCGGCGGGGGACTCTGCGCCGCTGAAGGGTGTCTGGCTCATGGTGGTGCCCAGCCTACGGCGTGCGCCGGGCGAAGGG
>NZ_BBPP01000043.1:0-30481 GCF_000787835.1 Streptacidiphilus melanogenes | reverse complement strand
CTGCGCCGCTGAAGGGTGTCTGGCTCATGGTGGTGCCCAGCCTACGGCGTGCGCCGGGCGAAGGGACCAGGCCCCCGCCGCTAACTTTTCGTGCCGGTAACCTGACTCGGGTGAGAGGCGGGACTGGCGCGTCAGCCGGGACGTCGTCCGCGGCTGCGGCGACGTCGACGAGAACACGCGAGGCGGTACGGGGCTGGAAGCCCGACGGACCGCTCGACGTGGCCATGACCTTCGGATTCCTGCGCCGTGGCCCGCTGGACCCCTCCTACCGGCGCACCCCCGACGGCGCGCTCTGGCGTGTCTCCCGCACCCCCGCGGGCGTCGGCACGCTCCGACTGCGCACCCGCCCCGCCGAGGGCGCGGTCGAGGCGACGGCCTGGGGCGCTGGCGCGTCGTGGCTCCTGGACGCGTTCCCGCGCTGGCTCGGCGCGGAGGACGACCCCTCGTCCTTCGACCCCTGTGGCCACCGGCTGCTGCGCGACGCGCACGCGCGCCACCCCGGACTGCGGATCGGTCGCACCGGCCTGGTGATGGAGTCCCTCGTCCCCGCGATCCTGGAACAGCGGGTCACCACCGGTGAGGCGTACGAGGCGTGGCGCACCCTGCTGCGCGCGTACGGCGAGCCCGCGCCGGGCGGTTCCGCCGTCCCCCCGTCCATGTACGCGCCGCCCGCAGCGCGCGACTGGGCGATGATCCCCTCCTGGGCCTGGCACCGCGCCCGCGTCGACGGCAAGCGCGCGGCCACGGTCGTGCGGGCGGCGAAGCTCGCCCCCCGCCTGGAGGAGGCCTCCGTCATGGCCCCGGACGACGCCGTCGCCCGGCTCACCACCGTCCCCGGCATCGGCCTGTGGACGGCGGCGGAGACCCTGCAGCGCAGCAACGGCGACGCGGACGCGGTCTCGGTCGGCGACCTCCACCTGCCGAACACGGTCGGCTGGGCCCTGGCCGGCCGGGAGCGGAGCGACGACGCGGTGATGCTGGAACTGCTGGAGCCGTACCGCCCCCACCGCTACCGCGTCTGCCGCCTCCTGCTCACCCTCCACGTCGCCGCGCCCCGCCACGCCCCGCGCTACGCTCCGCTGGACTACCGGGACATGTGACTTCCGCAGCCACCTCGGGTTGCCTACCCCGGGGCACGGGGCTGTGCCGACATGCGACTCTGCCGCGCGTGGGCGCGACGAGCCACCCGCGCAGGTGTGGAGGGGTCGCCCGCGCAGGTGGAAGGCCGATCGTGGAGGGGTCGCCCGCGCAGGTGGAACGCCGATCGTGGAGGGGTCGCCCGCGCAGGGGAACCCCGAGCGCCCAGGGCCGTTCACATCTCGGTGGTTTCCCACGCCCACGCGGCGGAGCCGCACATCAGCACGAGCCTCGCGCCCCGCCGGTGATGTAGCTACCTCACCGTCAAGAACTGCTCCGGGTCGCGGGGTTGGCGCGCGGGTGCCGGGGAGGCGGGGGTGCCGATCGCGACCGCGCCCATCGGGTCCCAGTCGGCCGGGAGTTCGAGGACCTCGCGGACCGTGTCCCGGCAGAACATCGTCGAGGAGACCCATGCCGAGCCCAGACCCTCACCCGCGAGTGTCACGAGCATGTTCTCGACCGCCGCGCCCATCGCCACCACGAACATCTCCCGCTCCGCGGCCCCGCGGCGCGCGTCGGGGTAGTCGTGGGAGCCGTCCATGACCATGCACGGCACGACCAGGCACGGCGCGTTGCGCAGCACGTCCCCGCGTCGGACGCGCCGGGCGACCCGCTCCGCGTCCCAGCCGTCGAGCTCGACGAGGTCGCGGTTCCAGGCAGCCAGCATGGCGTCCAGAAGGCGGGTTCGCGTCGTCTCCGACTCGACGAGGACGAAGCGCCACGGCGTGGTGTGGTGCGGGGCGGGAGCCGTGATCGCCGCCGCGACGGCGCGGCGGACCGCGTTGGGGTCCACCGGCGTGGCGGTGAAACTGCGGACCGTGCGGCGGATGTGGACGGCCTGACGGACGGCCTCCGAGGTGCCGAGGCGGAAGAGGTCCTCGTCGACCGGACGGATCAGCGGGCGGACGCCGTCGCCGTCGTCCTCGGTCACCAGGTGGCCGAGACCGCGCACGATCGCGACCGGGCGTCCTGAGGTCTTGCCCTTCACCAGGTCCGCCGCCGCGGCCAGTTCGTCGGCCGTGGCGGTGACGGTGAGGGACAGCTCGTTGCCGTGGCTGTCGACGCGACCGCGGTGGTCCTCCAGGACCGCGACACCGGCCGCGCCGATGGCCACGTCGGTGAGGCCGTTGCGCCACGGGCGGCCGAAGGTGTCGGTGATCAGCACGCCCACCCGCGCGCCGGTCAGCTCGTGCAGGCGCTTGCGCAGTGCCCGCGCCGAGGCGTCCGGGTCCTCGGGCAGCAGCAGGACCGTGCCGGGCGGGGTGTTGGACGCGTCGACGCCGGCCGCGGCCATGACCAGGCCCTGACGGTTCTCCACGATCCGGGTGCGCCCCCGTCGGGCGACGACGCGGACCGCCTCGGCGTCGATCGCGGCCTCGCGGTCCACGGCCTGGACGAGCCGGCCCTCGGCCTTGCTGACGATCTTCGAGGTGACCAGCAGCAGGTCTCCGTCGCGCAGGGCGAAGCCCCCCGTGCCGACCAACAGGGCGGCGATGTCGTCCCCGGCCGCGACCTCCGGCAGCCCGCCGACGGCGAGGATCTCGACGGAGCCCGCGCCGGTCAGGTCCTGGGCGCCGCTCACGCGCGCACCTGCTCGGCCAGCTCCAGCGCCTGACGCGCCATCGCGGCGGACGCCTCGACGTCCGTCATCATCAGCGGTACCGCGCGGCAGGCGATCCCGGCCGCCTCGACCTCGGCGACCGCCGCGTCGTCGCCGGTGTGGACGAGCCAGCCGTCGAGCAGGTCCGCGCCGTAGTGCTTGGCGACCGCGGCTGCGGTGGTCTGCACGCCCACGGCCTCCAGCACCTTGTCGGCCATGCCGCGCACCGGCGCGCCGCCGACGATGGGGGAGAGGCCCACGATCGGTGCCTTCGCGGCGACCAGCGCCTCGCGGACGCCCGGGACGGCGAGGATCGTGCCGATGGAGACGACGGGGTTGGACGGCGGGAAGAGGATCACGTCCGCCTCCGCGATCGCCTCGACCACGCCGGGAGCCGGCTTGGCCGTCTCCGCGCCGACGGGCAGGATCGCCTGAGCCGGGACGGAGGCGTGCAGCTTGACCCAGTACTCCTGGAAGTGGATCGCACGGCGCTTGCCGTCCTGGTCCGGGTCCTCGATGACGACGTGGGTCTCCACCCGGTCGTCGGTCATCGGGAGCAGCCGGACGCCGGGCTGCCAGCGGTCGCACAGGGCCTCGGTGACGGCGCTCAGCGGGTAGCCCGCGCCGAGCATCTGGGTGCGGACGATGTGGGTGGCGACGTCCCGGTCGCCCAGGCCGAACCAGGACGGCCCGACGCCGTAGGCGGCGAGCTCCTCCTTGACCGACCAGGTCTCGTCCGCGCGGCCCCAGCCCTGCTCCTCGTGGATGCCGCCGCCGAGCGTGTACATCACGGTGTCCAGGTCGGGGCAGACCTTCAGCCCGAACAGGTGGATGTCGTCGCCCGTGTTGCCGATGACGGTGATCTCGTCGGCGGGGCCGACCGCCGCCTTGAGGCCGCGCAGAAAGCGGGCCCCGCCGATTCCTCCGGCCAGTACGGTGATGCGCATGCCGTCCATCCTTGCAGGCGTCCTTACGGAGTGGTGACGCGGCGGCGTTCGACGCTGTGCCGGGGCTTGTTCGGGCCTAGCGTCGGGGCATGGAGCTACTGCTGACCGGCGGGGCCGGGTTCATCGGATCGGCGATCGCGCGAGCACTGCTCGCGGACGGACACAGTGTTCACGTTCTGGATCGGCGGCCCGTGTCGCTGCCAGGCGTCACATCGGTGATCGGTGATCTGCGCGACCCGACCGTGGTCGCGAACGCGCTGCGCGGCGTCGACGCCGTCTGCCACCAGGCGGCGATGGTCGGCCTCGGCGTGGACTTCGCCGACGCGCCCGACTACGCCGACACCAACGACGTCGGCACCGCCGTCCTGCTCGCCGCGATGGCGCGGGCGCGCGTCCAGCGCCTGCTGCTGGCCGGCTCCATGGTCGTCTACGGCGAGGGCCGCTACGACTGCGCCGTCCACGGCACCGTCCCGGCGCCGCCCCGCCGCGTCGCGGATCTGGGCGCGGGCCGGTTCGAACCGTGCTGCCGCCTCTGCGGCGCGGAACTGACACCCGGTCCGGTCGACGAGGACGCCCCCGTGGACCCGCGCAACGTCTACGCCGCGACCAAGCTGCACCAGGAGCACCTCGCCTCTGCCTGGGCCCGCGCCTGCGGTGGCGTCGCGGTCTCGCTGCGCTACCACAACGTCTACGGTCCCGGCCTGCCCCGCGACACCCCGTACGCCGGCGTCGCCGCGATCTTCCGCTCGGCGCTGGCGCGCGGCGAGGCCCCGCGTGTCTTCGAGGACGGCGCCCAGCGCCGGGACTTCGTCCACGTCACCGACGTCGCCGCGGCGAACGTCGCGGCGCTGGCCTCGGCGGGCGACCGCGAGCCGGGCTCCTTCCGCGCCTACAACGTCGGCAGCGGCGAGATCCGCACGGTCGGCGACCTCGCCTCGGCCCTCGCCACCGCGTGCGGCGGCCCTGCTCCGGTGGTCACCGGCGACTACCGCCTCGGCGACGTCCGCCACATCACGGCGGACTCCGGCCGCCTGCGGTCGGAGCTGGGCTGGCGGCCCCGGGTCGCCTTCGCGGACGGCATGGCTGAGTTCGCCGCCGAGGAGCACGAGCGGGAGGACTACGCGAGGAACTGACGCAGCGCGTCCCGCAGTTCCACCGGCAGGTCGGCTTCGCCGGCGAACTCGTGGTCGGCGAAGTCGAACCCGGGCGTCACCACCTCCGCGACCAGCGCGTACCGCGCCCCGTCGGGCACCCGTGACGCCTTCCACCACCCGCCGGGCACGAGCAGGTGCCGCGCGTCCGCGTCCCCGAGCACCCGCACGTCGAGCCGCCCTTCCGGGTCGACGGTGTGGTACTCGACCGGATCGCCGTCGAGGAAGAAGTGCAGGATGTCGCTGCGGTTCCGATGCAGCCGCCCGCACGGCTGCCCGGCGGTCATCAGGTAGTAGATCGACGTCACCGTCGGCCGCATCCCGTCGCCCCCGGCGGTGAGCGCATGCGGGCTGGTGTAGATCCGCCGGAAGTACCCGCCCTCGGGATGCGGCTCCAGCCCGAGGGCCTCGATCAGCTCACGACCACGGTCACGTTCGCCCATGCGCCCAGGCTAGGCCCGCACCACCCGCGCCCCGACCCCCGCCGCGCGCAGGCGGCATGGGACTCCGCGATCCCCACCAGCCGCTGCCGACGTCAGTGTCCGTACTGCCGGAAGGCCGAGGTGTCGATCCGCCAGGGCCCGAGGGGGACCGTGTCGCCGAACACGTAGTCTCTGACCCGGTCGTAGCGCGGGCCGTCGGGGCCCGGGAGGATCGCCTCGTAGGTGAAGACGAGACCCTTGCGCGGGTCGACCAGGAGGTAGTGCGGGATGCCCATGGCAGGGTAGTCGGCGACCTTGTCGATGTAGTCGTTGTCCGGGTTGTTCTTGGACACGACCTCGACCACGGCCAGGATGGCGCCGGCGTCCACGGTTCCCTCGGACTCGTCCAGCACGTGCAGCGGCACCACCACGGCGTCGGGGCGGCGCATGCGGCCGATCGACGGGTCCTCGATCTCCGCGCCGGACTGGGCGATCATGTCCGTGCCCGGGTGCGTCTCCGGGATCTGCTCCTCGAGCTGTCGCACCACGCGGTAGACGATCGACTCGTGGCGCCCTGCGGGACTCATCATCACGAACGGGCCACTGGCTCCGATCTCCACGCCCCAGAAGCCCTCCAGGTGGTCGGCCAGAGGCCACAGCTCGGTGGCGATGGCGCGCATCCGCGCGTACTCCTGCGGATCCACGGGCTCCGGCATCGCTCACTCCCTCCGCTTCGCAGTCGACGCTACGAACGTACCGGGTCGCACGCCGTCGGGCGTCCGCTCACCACGCCGCCGTGGGCAGGGCGATCTCGAAGCAGCAGCCGCCGACGACGTTGCGGACGGAGGCGCGGCCCTCGTGGGCTTCGACGATGCCGCGGACGATGGCGAGGCCGAGGCCCGCGCCTGCCTCGCCGGCGGCCGGGGGAGTGCGGGGGGTGCGCGCGGCCGCGCCGCGGAAGCCGGTCTCGAAGACGCGGGGCAGGTCGGCCTCCGGGATGCCGCCGCAGCCGTCGGTGACGGAGAGGACCACCTCGCGGTCGAACTCGCGCGCCGCGATCGCGACCGTGCCGTCGACGGGGGTCGCGCGGATCGCGTTGACCAGCAGGTTGCCCAGGACGCGGGTGATCTCGCGCGGGTCGACCTCCACGGGGACCGGATCGATGCCGTGCCCGACCAGGTACACGCCCCGCTCCCGCGCCAGCGGATAAGCGCCGGCTATCGCGTCGCCGACGAGGTCGTAGACCGAGACCCGGGCCAGCGTCAGCGTCAGCGCACCCGCCTGGATGCGGGAGAGCTCGAAGAGGTCGTCGACCATGCCGGTGAGCCGGTCGACCTCGGTGCGGATCCGGGCGTGGTAGAGGGCGGGGTAGTCGGCGACGCCGTCCTCCAGCGCCTCCGCCATCGCCCGCAGGCCCGCCAGCGGGGTGCGCAGGTCGTGGGAGATCCACGCGATCAGCTCGCGCCGCGAGGACTCCAGCGCGCGCTCGCGCTGCCGGGACTCCTCGAGGCGGGCGCTGGTCGCGGCCAGCTCTGCGCCCAGCGCCTGCAGCTCCGAGTTCAGCGGCACCGACGGCGCCGTGAAGCCCGCGTCGCTGCCCACGGTCCGCGCGGCGCGGCGCAACTCCTTGCTGCCGATCGCGACCTGACGCGCCAGCAGCCAGGCCACCAGCAGCGACACCACGGAACCCATCGCCAGCACCACGACGACGACCCCGTAGTCCTCCCGGGAGAGGAACATCGCCTGGGCGACCGCGATCGTCCCGGTCGCCACCGCGAGCACCGTCACCAGCGCGACCGTGAACAGCGACAACGACAGCGAGCGGCGCCGCAGCAGCCGGACGGCGGGCCAGCCGACGAGCCCGGCCAGGCCCGCGCCCAGTGCCGCGTACGAGGCCATCACCAGCAGGTCATGCATGCGGCACCGCCGTCTCCGCGGCGCGACCGGGCGCGTCCGAGGGGTCGAAGCGGTAGCCGACGCCCCACACCGTCGTGATCAGGCGCGGCGCGGCCGGGTCGTCCTCGATCTTCTCCCGCAGTCGCCGCACGTGCACGGTGACCGTCGACAGGTCCCCGAAGTCCCAGCCCCACACCCGCCGCATCAGCTCCTCCCGGCCGAAGGCCGTCCCCGGGTGCGCCAGCAGGAACGCCAGCAGGTCGAACTCGCGCAGCGTCAGCGTCAGTTCGCGGGTCCCCCGCCAGGCCCGGCGCGCCGAGCGGTCGACCCGCAGGTCGCCCACGGCTTCGGGCGCGTCGTCCTCCGCCGCGGCGGCCGAGCCCGCGCCCGCGCTGCGGCGCAGCACGGACTGGATCCGCAGCACCAGCTCGCGCGGCGAGAACGGCTTGGTCACGTAGTCGTCCGCGCCCAGCTCCAGCCCGAGGATGCGGTCGTGCTCGTCGCCCTTGGCGGTCAGCATGACGATCGGGACGGTGTGGGACTGCGGCTCGGCGCGGAGCCGCCGGCAGACCTCCAGCCCGTCGATCTCCGGCAGCATCAGGTCCAGGACGACCAGGTCGGGATGGAGTGCGGCGGCCCGGTCGAGCGCGGCGCGGCCGTCGGCCGCCCGGTCGACGGCGTAGCCGGCGCGCTGCAGGTAGCCGGAGACGACCTCGGCCACGGTCGGGTCGTCGTCCACCACAAGGATCCGGCGGGGCACCGGGGCGGGCAGGGCCGGTGCGTCGAGTGCTTCGCTCACTCCTCCACCGTAGAAGTCTTCCGCCCCAGGTGGCGCCCGTCGTGAGGAGGACGTTCGCTTTCCGTAAGGTGCCGCTCGGGCCTTCGGCGGGCCCGCCGCTCCTAGCGTGTGAGCCATGGACAACGCTGACGGAGCTTGCGGTACCGCATCCGAACGAGCCGGGGCGGGCGTGACCGTCGATCTCGTGCTGCCCTGCCTGGACGAGGCCGAGGCGCTGCCGTGGGTGCTCGGCCGGGTGCCGCGCGGCGTGCGGCCGATCGTCGTGGACAACGGCTCGAAGGACGGCTCGGCCGAGTTGGCCGCCTCGATGGGCGCGACGGTGGTCCGCGAGCCCCGGCGCGGCTTCGGCGCCGCCTGCCACGCCGGACTGCTGGCGGCCCGCGCCCCCTACGTCGCCTTCTGCGACTGCGACGCCTCGCTCGACCCGGCGGAGCTGCCCCGACTGCTCGCGCCGCTGGCGACGGGCCACGCCGAGCTGGTGCTCGGCCGCCGCGTCCCGGCCGGGCGCGGAGCCTGGCCCGCGCACGCGCGGCTGGCCAACGCGGAGCTGGCGCGCCGACTGCGCGCGCGGACGGGAGCGCCCCTGCACGATCTCGGCCCGATGCGGATCGCGGCGCGCGACCGGCTGCTGGCACTTGGCCTCGGCGACCGGCGTTCGGGCTATCCGCTGGAGATGGTCCTCGCCGCGTCGGCCGCCGGGATGCGGCTCGCGGAGGTGCCCGTCGCCTACCGGCCCCGCGCCGGGCGGTCCAAGGTGACCGGCACGCTGCGCGGCACCCGCCAGGCCGTCCGTGACATGGGCGCGATCCTCGCCGCGCCCGCGCCGGTGTTGCTGCTGCTGGCCAAGTCGCCCGCGCCGGGCCGGGTCAAGACCCGGCTGACGCCCGCGGTCACACCCGGGCAGGCCGCGGCCGTGGCCGAGGCGGCGCTCGCGGACACGATGATGACGCTGGAGCAGGTCCCGGCCTCGCGAAGGGTGCTGGTCCTGGACGGACTGCCGGGCCGCTGGCTGCGCCCGGGATGGGACGTGGTCCCGCAGGCCGAGGGCGGCCTCGACCGCCGCCTGGCCGCGGCGTTCGCGACCGTGGCCGGGCCGGCCCCCGCGCTGCTGGTCGGCATGGACACCCCGCAGCTCGCGGCCCGAACCCTCGCCGAACCGCTGGCGCCTGCGGGGCGGGCGGGTGTCGACGCCTGGTTCGGCCCGGCGACGGACGGGGGCTTCTGGGCCTTCGGCCTGGCCCGTCCGGACGCGCGGCTGGCCGCGCGCCTGCTGGTCGACGTGCCGATGTCCACGTCCACGACCGGCGCGGCGCTGCGCGCCCGGCTGGCGGCGGAGGGCCTGCGGGTGCGGGAGCTGCCGGAGCTGACGGACGTCGACACCCCGGCGACGGCGGACGACGTCGCCGCGCTGACGCCCGGGTCCCGGTTCGCGGCGACGTGGCGGGCGGCGCGCGTGGAAAGCGCCCTGGTCGGGTGAGCGCCTCTTCCTCCACGTCCGCCACGTATCCCTCCACACCGGTCCTCGGCTGGGGCCGCACCGACGACCCCTTCGCGACCGCGATGCGCACCGGCCGCGGTCCGCTGTGGCTCCGCACCGAGGACGGCCGTGAGCGCATCCCGCTGCACGTCGAACGCTGGTGCGCGGAGCCCGACCGCGCCGACTCGACCATGGTCGACCGGGCGCTGCGGCGCGGCCTGCCCACCCTCGACATCGGCTGTGGCCCGGGACGGCTGGTCACCGCGTTGCAGCGGCGCGGGCTGCCCGCGCTGGGCGTCGACGTGACGCCGGCGGCGGTGACCCGGACGGTCGGCCTCGGCGGCAGCGCCCTGTGCAGGTCGGTCTTCGACCGCCTGCCCGGGGAGGGCCGCTGGGGTACGGGCCTGCTGGCCGACGGCAACCTCGGGATCGGCGGAGACCCCTCGGCCCTCCTGGGCCGGGTGGCGGGCTTGCTGGCCCCGGGCGGCCGGCTGCTCGTCGAGGTGGAACCGGTTGAGGTCGACGAGCGCCTGACGGTCCGCCTGGAGGACGGCGCGGGCCGTCTCGGACCGACCTTCCCCTGGGCTCGCCTGGGTACGGCGGCGACCGTCCGCATCGCCGAGGCGGCGGGTTTCACCCCGACCGGCGGCTGGCACACGGACGGCCGCGTCTTCCTGGACCTCCTGGTGCCGCACGCCTAGCCACGGGCACGCCCAGGGGCACCGGACCGCGCCGCCGTGCGGCTCGGGAGACGCGTGCGGAGAGCCCCGGGCCCTGCGGGGCTCTCCGCACGCGGCGGAATGAGGGGTCAGGCCGCGGGCGCGAAGCGCTTCGCCGTCTCGGCGATGCGGCGGCCGAGGTGCTCGGCCGTGGCGACGTCCGCCTTGTGGACCGCGTCCGGGCCCTGGTCGACGTTGGTCTGGGCGGCCGCGCCGAGGAAGAAGCCGAGGCGGTTGAGGTCGTGCTCGGAGGCCTCGCTGGAGTTCCAGCCCGGGTGGAGGCCCAGGTTGACCCAGTGCATGCCGTGCTGCGCGGCCAGGACCGTGAAGAACTGCAGGGTGTTCAGCTTGTCGCCGCTCTTGGAGCCGGAGTTGGTGAAGCCGGCGGCCAGCTTGTCCTTCCACTGCGAGCCGAACCAGCGCTTGGAGGAGGCCTCCGCGAAGGCGTGGAACGCGGCGGACGCGGTGCCCATGTAGGTCGGCGAGCCGAAGACGATCGCATCGGAGGCGTCCAGCAGGGACCACTGCTCCTCGGTGATCGCGTCGACGGGGATCAGGTGCACGGTCGCGCCGGCCTCGGCGGCGCCGTCGCGGACGGCCTCGGCGAGGACCGCGGTGTGGCCGTAGCCGGAGTGGAAGGCAATGGAGATCACGGGGTTCGTCATGCCACTGAGCGTCGCGCTAACCAGAGGAAAGTGCAAACGAAAAGTTAGTGCTTCCGAATGGTTAGTTAACCGGCTAGGCTGGCGGCATGGCTGACGCGCAGACCCCCACCCCCGTCGACGAGGACTTCGACGTGTTCGCGCGCGACTGCCCCTCCCGCCCGGCGCTGGAGCACATCACCGGACGCTGGGGCGTCCTCGTGCTGGCGGCTCTGCGCGAGCTGGGCGTGGCGCGCTTCGGGGAGGTCCGACGCAAGGTCGACGGGATCAGCGAGAAGATGCTGTCCCAGACGCTGCACACGCTGGAGCGGGACGGCTTCGCCGACCGGACCGTCGTGGCCGCGATGCCGCCGCACGTCGAGTACCGGCTCACCCCGCTCGGCGGGGAGACCGCCGCCAAGCTGCTCGACCTCATCGAGCACCTGCACCATGCGATGCCCGCCATCCTCGCCGCGCAGGACCGGTACGACGCGGGCGGCGATCGCTGACCGCAGGGTCTCGCCGGCTCGGCGAGAGTCTTACGGAACCGGGACGTCGGTCCGTCCGGCCTCCCTGAGGGGCCGGTGCGGTGCCACGGTGGTCCGGTGGTCGCCAAGCTCCGCACCCTCGCCTGCTCCGCCCTCCTGCTCGCGCTCGTGCTCGCGCTCGCGCGGACCTTCACCGGCGGCGGCACACTCGGCCGCCCCGGCCCGCTGCACGGCTGGTACCTCGCGGACGGTCTGCTGTTCGCCTCCGCACTGCTGCTCGCCCTGCTCGGACGCGGCCTGCCCGAGCGCGCCGCCCGCAGCCTGGTGCTGCTCGGCAGTGCGGCCGTCACCGCGACGGGACTGCTCGCGCCGCCGCGCACCAGCGACGACGTCTACCGCTACGTGTGGGACGGGCAGGTGCAGGCCGCCGGGATCTCGCCCTACGCCTACACGCCGGTCGACCCGGCGCTCGCCCGGCTGCGCGCCCAGGCGCCCGCGCTCTTCCCGCCGCGCGCCGCGAACGCCCCGTGCGTCGGATGGGACCTGCACCACGCGGCGCAGATCTGCACGCACATCAACCGTCCGACCGTGCACACGATCTACCCGCCGGTCGCCGAGATCTGGTTCCTGCTGCTGCACACGCTCGGCGGCACCGTCCGTGTCGCCCAACTGCTCGGTGCGCTGCTGGCGGTCGGCGTCACCGCGGTGCTGCTGCGGATGCTGCGGGCCCGGCGGGCGCCGGCGGCCTGGGCGGGGCTGTGGGCGTGGTGCCCGGGGGTGGCGATCTGGTCGGTCAACGACGCGCACGTGGACACCCTCGGGGTGCTGCTCGCGCTGCTCGGTCTCGCCGCGGCCGCCTCCGGTCGACGTCCGGGGATCGCCGGGGCGCTGCTGGGGGCCGCGACGGCGGTGAAGTTGATCCCGGCCGTGGTGGTCCCGGGCACGCTGGCCCGCCGTCGGGGACGACTGCGGCTCACGGCGGCCGCCGCCCTGACGTTCGCGGTCGCCTACCTGCCGTACGTCGCCGCCTCGGGCCTCGGTGTCATCGGCTTCCTGCCCGGCTATCTGCAGCAGGAGGGCTACGACCAGGGCGGCCGCTTTGCGCTGCTGGCACTGCTGCCCGTGCCGCAGGCGCGCCTCGGGCTGGTGGCGGCGGTCGTACTGGCGGGCGTCGCGCTCGCCGTCGCGCTGCGCGGCGATCCGGAGCGCCCCTGGCGCGGCGCGCTGACGGTGACGGGGACCGCGCTGCTGCTCGCGACACCCAGCTACCCCTGGTACAGCCTGCTGCTGCTCGCGCTCGCCGCGCTGGAGTGCCGCTGGGAGTGGCTCGGTGTGCCGGTCGCCGGCCTCCTGGACTACCTCTACGAAGGGGACGTGCGGCAGCCCGCCTATCTCGCGGCGCTCGGGCTGGTGCTCGCCGGATCCGTTTGGCGGTCGCGGTCCGCCGGGTTCGGGTTCAGGCGAGCAGGGCGCCCTGACCCTCGGCCGTCGCCCGCCGCAGCACGTGCTGCGGGTACGGCGTCATCTGCGTCAGCCCCGGGAAGTACACGTGCAGGCTGACGGCCGGCTCCAGGGTGTCGTTGACGACCTCGTGCACATAGCCGGGGGCGATGACGCGCTGGGCCCCCGCGGCGAGTGAGCGCGACCCGCGGCCGGCCCCGAGTTCGGTGAGCTCGCCCTGGAGCACGGTCATCACGGCGGAGGAACCGCCGTGGTCGTGGGCGCCGCTGCCCTGACCCGGCAGCCAGCTCAGCAGCCACACCTCGTAGCCGGGGCCGGTCTCCAGCCGCGCGTACCAGCGCGTCAGGGCGTCGTAGCGGACCAGCGACCGCCAGCGGTCGCCGTCCGCGGCGACGCGGCGGGCGAGCGCGGCGAAGTCGCCGACGGTGGTCGGGTGCGCGAGCGGTTCGGGCGCGAGGTGCGGCCAGGCGAGCGGGTCGCCCGCGATGCTGACGTCGCTGAGCCCGTCGGCGAAGACCGGCGCGGGGGAGACGGAGGCGGGGGCAGAGGCGGAGAGACGCTGGGCGGCGGTCACGGCTGTGTCGTCCTAGGAGGGAGCGCCCTCTTCTGGCTCGGCGGCACTGGCTCGCGGCCGGATGGGGGCTGTCGGCTGGGGGAGGAATGAGGCCCTAGCGACAGCGACAACACAGCGCACTCGCGGCACGGCGAAGCGAGCCGTGAAGACGGCTGCTCGACGAGACGCGGTGCGTAGACATGCCGCAAGCAGACCTTGTCAAGACCGCCTTTGTCAACTTCCGCTCCGTTTCCCCGGGGGCGAGAGGGGCCACATCACCTGATCGGTGGATAAAGCACCTTCTGGGTTTGGAGGTGTGGGTGAGCGGGAACGCCGCCCTCAACGCATCCCGACGAGCTTCCGCTCAGCGGTAGCCGCCGTTCCGGTTTGTCCGGATTTGCACACTTATGGTGACCGTGTGGTTCCGGGGAGTGAATCCGGGGCCTAATACCAGACCGCGGCTTGACGGCGGCGAAAGAACGCACATGTAATTTCACCCGTGTCCAAAGCCGCATCAGGTCACGGACGCATCACGGGGATGCACGAGCACGAGGGGTAGGAGGCGCGCGCATGAGCGAGCTCTTTGATCTGTTGGTCGTCGGCGACGAGGCAGAAGTCGAGGAGGAGCTCGGCTGGCAGGAGCGCGCGCTGTGCGCCCAGACCGACCCGGAGTCCTTCTTTCCGGAGAAGGGCGGCTCGACCCGCGAGGCCAAGAAGGTCTGCCTCGCCTGCGAGGTCCGCAACGAGTGCCTCGAGTACGCGCTGGCCAACGACGAGCGCTTCGGCATCTGGGGCGGCCTCTCGGAGCGCGAGCGCCGGCGCCTGAAGAAGGCCGTGATCTGACCTTCCATCAACAGGCCACGTCCGATTCCTCCGCATATCGCATACTTGCTCGAAGGGTGACGGGCCGGCGGACACGGCGGAACCGGTCGGACGTGAGCACACGTGGACACCCTGCGTAGAGCCGGACGCCGACACGCAGGTGAGAGGTTCCCTCGGGCTGCGGGCAGACCCGAATCGCCCCACGGCCCTCACCGCGCTTCACGACAACCCGTTAGTGTGGTCCGCCAGCGGTGCGCCTGACGCGCGCACGCGTCGTAGCGATCAGCGAACCGGGGTCCGTCACAAGCGATGTCTGCCTACACCCATCAGCCCCCAGGGCACCCGGGCGCAGGGCGCCCGCCGGCTTATCCCCGGCACCTGGTCACCGCCGTCGTCGTGGCCCACGACGGGGCCCGTTGGCTGCCGCAGACCCTGCGCGGCCTGCTCGAGCAGGACCGGCCCGTGCAGCGCGTCGTCGCCGCCGACACCGGATCCACCGACGCCACCCCGCGCCTGCTCGCCGACGCGCTCGGCCAGGACGCCGTGCTCCAGTACGGGCGGCGCACCGGCTTCGGCACCGCCGTCAACGAGAGCGTGCGCGGCCTGTCGCCGCTCTACGCCGAGAGCCTGCCCTACGCCATCCCGAACGGCTACGACCCGCTCGATCCGGAGCACGGCGGCCACGACCAGTTCGGCGACCCGCTCGGTCACCACGACGAGCTCGCCGCCGAGCAGCTGCGCGGCGCTCGCAACACCGAGCCCGTCGAGTGGCTCTGGCTGCTCCACGACGACTGCGAGCCCGCGCCGGACGCGCTGCGCAGGCTGCTCCAGGTCGCCGAGACCACCCCGACCGCCGCCGTCATCGGCCCCAAGATCCGCTCCTGGTACGACCGGCGCCAGCTGCTCGAGGTGGGCGTCAGCATCGCCCGCTCCGGGCGGCGTTGGACCGGCCTGGACCGCCGCGAGCAGGACCAGGGCCAGCGCGACCAGGTCCGCCCCGTCCTCTCCGTCTCCAGTGCGGGCATGCTGATCCGCCGTGACGTCTTCGAGCAGCTCGGCGGCTTCGACAAGCAGCTGCCGCTGATGCGCGACGACGTCGACCTGTGCTGGCGCGTCGCAGCCGCGGGCCATCGCACCGTCGTCGCCCCCGACGCCGTCGTCCGGCATGCGGAGGCCGCCAGCCGCGAGCGCCGCCCCATCGACTGCGCCCGGCCCGACCGTCCGCACCGCATCGACAAGGCCGGCGGCATCTACACGCTGCTCGCCAACTCCCGGGCCGCGCTGCTGCCGTACCTGCTGCTGCGGATCCACGTCAGCACCCTGCTGCGCGCCCTCGGCTACCTCCTCGCCAAGACCCCGCACCTCGCGCTCGACGAGATCGGCGGCCTCGGCCACGTCATGCTGCGCTTCGGCTCGCTGCTCGCGGGCCGCACCCGACGCGGCCGCACCCGCACCGGCGACGCCCTCGACGACCGCACCCTCTTCCCCGCGCTCGGCGCCACCACCCGGGCCGCCGCGGAGAACCTCGTCGCCGAACTCGGCGGCGGGCGCGCGGGCGAGGCCTTCTCGTCCCGGCACGGCGCCGTCGAGTCCGGCCCTGTCGACGACGACAACGACATCCTCGAGATCGAGCAGTTCGCGACGCTCAAGCGGATCGCCCGCAAGCCTGCGCCCGTGCTCTTCGCCGGCCTGCTGGTGCTGACCCTGATCGCCTGCCGCTCGCTGCTCACCGGCGGCTCGGTCTACGGCGGCGCGCTGCTGCCCACCCCGGGCGGCGCCACCGACCTGTGGCAGCAGTACGCCAGCGGCTGGCAGGCCGTCGGCGTCGGTTCCGCCGGCAGCGCCCCGCCCTACCTCGGCGTGCTGGCCGCGCTCTCCAGCCTCTCCTTCGGCAACCCGGGCCTCGCGGTCTCGCTGCTGTTGCTGCTGACCGTGCCGCTGTCCGGCGTCGCCGCCTACCTGGTCTCCCGGCCGCTCATCGACTCGCGCCTGGTCCGCGCCTGGGCCAGCGCCACCTATGCGCTGCTGCCCGCCGCGACCGGCGCCATCGCGCAGGGCCGCATCGGCACCGCGGTCCTCGCCATTCTGCTGCCGCTGCTGGCCCGCGCCGCCGCGGTCGCCTTCGGCCTCGGCATCCGCCGCGAGACCGCTGCCCGCGGCGGCCGCCCCGGCTGGCGCAGCGCCTGGGTCGCCGCCTTCACCCTCACGCTGTCCACCGCCTTCGTGCCGCTCGCCTGGCTGCTCGGCCTGCTGCTGGCCGGCGTCGCGCTGCTCGGCGCGTTCCTGCGCGGCGGCGCGTTCGGCCAGGGGGTCGGCGCGCTCCGCGGGCTGGCCCCGCGCGTGGCGGTCATGCTCGGCACACCGCTGCTGGTCCTGGCACCGTGGTCGCTCGGGCTGCTGATGCACCCGGGCCGCTTCCTGCTGGAGGCCGGCATCCCCGGCCTCGTCGGCGCACCGGCCACCCCGGTCGACCTGCTGACCCTCGACCCCGGCGGCAAGGGCGTCGTCCCCGGCCTGCTCGTCGTCGGCGTCCCGCTGGCCGCGCTCGCCGCGCTGCTGCGCGCCGACCGCCGTCGCGCCGTCGTCGCCGCCTGGGGCGCCGCCACCGTCGGCCTCGTCGGCACCGTCGTCGTAGCGGGCACCACGGTCGTCCCCGGTACGGGCCAGACGCCCGTGCCGGTCTGGGGCGGCCCGACCACCCTCGTGGCCGGCGTGGCGCTGCTCGCCGCCGCCGCGATCGGCGCCGACCACGCCCGCGAGCGTGTCGCCGCCATCAACTTCGGCTGGCGTCAGCCCGTCGCGGCCCTCGTCCTGTTCGCCGCCGCCCTCGCACCGGTCGCGGCCGCCGGATGGTGGCTGATCCGCGGTGCGGCCGGCCCGATCCAGCGCGGCGACGGGACGCTCGTCCCGGCGTTCATCGCCCAGCAGTCGCAGAGCGGCGACCAGATCCGCACGCTGGTGCTGCGCACCGGCGACCAGGGCCAGGTCGTGTCCTACGCCCTGGTGCGCGGATCCGGCCCGACCGTCGGCGGTGGTGAAGGAGCAGCGGCCGACTCGTCCTCGCCGCAGCTCGCGCAGCTGGTCGGCGACCTCACGGCCGGTTCCGGCGGCGACCAGGCGGCCCAGCTGGCGAACTTCGGCATCCAGTACGTCGAGGTCCTCGCGCCCGTCGACGCCACCCTCGCCGCCACGCTCAACTCCACCGCCGGACTCGCCCGCCTGAACCAGCAGCAGGCCGACAGCCTGTGGCGGCTCCAGGAGAACACCGGCCGGGTCCTGATCCGCACCACCGGCGGCCCCGACGTCGCCGTCCCCTCCGGGCCGGTCGACGTCAGCACCACCATCCCGGCGGGATCCGACGGGCGCGTGCTGCGCCTCGCGGACACCGCCGACTCCGGCTGGACCGCGACCCTCGACGGCCAGGCCCTCACGCCCAAGACCGTCGACGGCTGGGCCCAGGGCTTCCAGCTGCCCGCCTCCGGCGGAAAGCTCGAAGTCAGCTACCACGAGAGCATCGTCCACACCGGCTGGATCGCGGTGCAGTGCGTACTCGCCGCCGCGCTGGTCGTCCTCGCCCTGCCGGGGCGTCGCCGCACCGTCGACGACGACCAGCCGGAGGAGGGCGAGCTCGCCGCGGCGGCGGCCGCCGCCGAGCAGCCGCTCGTCCCCGGCTCCCGCCGTGCCCGCCGCATGGCCGCGTCCGGCGCGGACGGCGCGCAGGCCGCCGAGGAGGAGGCCGCCCAGCAGGGCGTCTACGCCGCCGGGGAGTCGTCGGCCGACGGCCTGTCGGGTGCCCCGGCACCGGGCGGCGACGTGCACGGCGACCCCAGCGGCGCACCGACCGGCGACCACGGTGTGCCCGACCCGGCGTACGCCGCCACCGGCGGCGACCCGAACGGCTACGGCGCCGGCTACAGCACCTATACCCCCGACGGCTATGCCGACTTCTCCGGCGGCTACGGCCAGGAGTACGGCGGCGACCCGGGTGTCCACCAGGGAGTTCAGGGCGGCCACCCGGGCGGGCCGTACGGGTACGAGGGCCACGAGGGTTACGACGGCTACGCGGGCCAGCCGGGCTACGGGGACCCGTCGTACGGCGGCCAGGCCCAGCCCTACGGCGATCCGGCCCACCAGCCCTACCCGCAGCAGGGCTACCAGCCGCCGCACGAGGAACCCGGCATGCCGGGCCAGGGCTACGGCTGGCACGACGCGAACGCCGGCCAGGGCCAGTACGGCTCGCTGGGCGCCGACGATCCGTGGCTGACCGGCCGCGACGAGCAGTGACGAGCAGGGAGCTGACCACCAGATGATCAACCGGACCACCCAGTCCCTGCTGGGCGCGCTCGGGGTCCTCGCGCTCGCCCTCGGCGTCGCCGAAGTGCAGCCGCCCAAGGGCCAGGCCGCCGCGACCGGCGACAGCGTCCGCACCGCCGTGCAGCAGACGAGCCTGCTCTGCCCGCCGCCGCTGCAGGGCTCCGGCACGACCCAGTACAGCCTCGCCGTCCCGGCCGGCACCGCCGGCTCGTCCGGTTCCTCCGGCTCCGGCAGCTCGTCGGGGGCGGCGGCGCTCACGCCGCTGACGACCCCGATCAACGGCTCGGCGACGGCGACCTCCGGGAACTCGGCCTCCCCGGCCGCGTCCGCGTCGTCCTCCGCGAATCCGTCGGCGTCCTCCTCGGCCAAGGCCTCGTCGTCGGCCTCCGGCCGGTCCTCCGCCCCGGCGTCCGCCTCCGCCTCGGCCTCGCCGATCGCGCAGCAGACCCAGGTCGGCGGCACCACGACGGCCAAGGCCGCCTCCGGCAACAACGCTCCCGGCATGGCCGCGACCGCCGGAGGCGCACTCGCGCCCGGCTTCACCGTCCAGCAGACCACCGTCGGCAGCAGCGGTCGGTCCGGTACCGGCTGCACCCCCGCCGGCACCGACTTCTGGTTCGTCGGCGCCGACACCGACAAGGGCACCACCGCCTACCTGGAGCTCTCCAACGGCCAGGACGCCAACGCGGACGCCGACGTCCAGATCTTCGGCGCGGACGGCGAGGTGGACGACACCTCGGCGGCCAGCATCAACATCCCCGCCCACGGCACCAGCCAGCTGCTGCTCTCCTCGCTGGTCCAGCCCGGCAACGACGGCCAGAACCTCGCGGTCCACGTCCTCGTCCGCAGCGGCCAGCTCGCCGCCGCGCTGCACGAGAGCCAGGACGGCAACGGATCGGACTGGATCCCGGCGACGACACTCGGCTCCAGCGCGCTGATCCCTGGGCTGCCGGGCGACGTGAGCAAGTTCGGGCTCACCGTCGCCGTCCCCGGTGACGTCGACGCCGACCTCAAGATCCAGCTGGCCTCGCAGAGCGGCTGGATCACCCCGGCCGGTCACGAGACCATCCACGTCAAGGCCGGCATGGTGAACTACGTCGACCTCGGCAACGTGACCCGTGGTCAGCCCGCCACACTCCGGCTCACCCCGAGCGACCCGAAGGCGCCCACGCCCTTCGTCGCGTCCGTCTTCGCCTCGGGCCACGGCGACATCGCCTACCTCGCGGGCAGCGCCCCGATCACCCGTCGCGGCACCGTCGCCGGGAACCAGTCCGGCGCATCCCTGCTGCTGACCGCGCCGGCGGGCGCGGCCACCGTCACCGTGAGCTCCCTGGGCAGTGGCGGGACCCCGACGGACAAGACCGTCCGGATCCAGGCCGGCGCGACGGTCGCCGTGCAGCCGCAGGCCCCCTCGGGGGCATCCACCTTCGCCGTGACCATCACCCCGACCTCGGGCGGCCCGGTCTACGCCGCCCGCGAGATCGGCGACCACAGTGGTCTGACGATCCAGCAGATCGCGGACGACGGCTCGACGGTGCTCATCCCCACGGTGATCCAGAACCCGGCGATCCTGGTGCAGTAAGGCATCCGCCGAGCGTCGGGCGAGTGTCCCGGAGCCGGAGCGGTCAGTCCTCGCCGTAGCGGGGGTCGACCGCCTCCGGCTCCACGCCGAGCAGCTCGGCGACCTGCTCCACCATCACGTCGTGCACCAGCGCGGCCCGCTCCTCGCGGCCCTTGGCGCGGATCTCCACCGGTCGGCGGTAGACCACGATCCGCGCGGGGCGGCCCTTCGCCGCCTCCACCAGGCGGCCCAGCGGGACCTCGTCAGGGCGGACGTCCTCGATGTCGGGCTCGGGCTCGCCCGGCAGCGGGGCCGGCACGTCCTGGACGGCGAACTCGACCTCTTCCAGCTGCGGCCAGCGCCGCTCCAGCCGCTCCACCGACTCCCGCACGTATTCGTCGAACAGCTCCGAGCGGCTGAGCGCGATCGGAACCTGGCGCGGAGCCAGCGGCCCGCGCATGCCCCGGCCGTGGCGGTCCCGACGCCGGCGCGGTGCGGCAGCGGCTCCGGGTGCCCCGGGAGTCGCTCCGGAGGCGGACGTGGATACGGGTGGTCTCTCCATCACGACTAAGCGTATCCGCTGCCACCGACAGTAACCCTCGCCCGCCCGGAAACCCCGCCCCACCGGGGGAACCGGCCCCTTCGGGACGACACGGGGACCGATCCGGGGCAGAGTCTTCGCGGCCCGGTCAGGAGTGCGGTACCGTCCAACGTCGTGAGCCCTGTCCGTCGTTGTTCGCGCACTGCCTGCGGCCGTCCCGCGGTGGCGACCTTGACGTACGTCTACGCGGACTCCACCGCCGTTCTCGGCCCCCTCGCGACCTACGCCGAGCCGCACTGCTACGACCTGTGCGCCGAGCACTCCGAGCGCCTGACCGCCCCACGCGGCTGGGAGGTCGTCCGCCTCAACGTGGAGACCGGCCCGATCCGGCCCTCCGGCGACGACCTGGAGGCGCTGGCCAACGCCGTCCGCGAGGTCGCCCGCCCGCCCGCGCGCCGCCAGGACGGCGGCTCCGAGGCCGACCCGACGGAGGTCGGCCGCCGCGGCCACCTCCGCGTGCTGCGTACTCCCGACGAGTTCTCACCCGAGGCCTGAGACCACCCCTCCCAAGGCCACTCACACCGCCTCAAGCCCCCTGCTGACCTGCGCATACGCCCTTGCGTCACTCGGCGTTGACTTCATGCTCACGCACAGCCGGTATCGTGCACTGCGCAAAGCAGGAGAAGTGTGACCAGGACCACAGAATGGCGGAGAGCCGCAGTGCGTGACCTCAAGCAGATCGTGAAGGCGTACGACGTCCGCGGAGTCGTCCCGGACCAGTGGGACGCCGAGCTCGCACGGGCCTTCGGAGCCGCCTTCGTCCAGGTCATCGGTGCGGACGCGATCGTCGTCGGGCACGACATGCGCCCCTCCTCCCCGGAGATGGCCCGCGCCTTCGCCGAGGGCGCGGCCTCGCGCGGCGCCGACGTCGTGGAGATCGGCCTGTGCTCCACCGACCAGCTGTACTTCGCCAGCGGCAAGCTCGACCTGCCCGGCGCGATGTTCACCGCCAGCCACAACCCCGCCGAGTACAACGGCATCAAGCTCTGCCGCAAGGGCGCGGCGCCGGTCGGCGAGTCCACCGGCCTGGTGGAGATCCGCGAGCTGACCCAGTCCTGGATCGGCGCGGACGACTCCGTCACGATCCCGTCGGTGGAGGTCACCCCCGGCAAGATCACCCAGCAGGACGAGCTCCAGGCCTACGCCGACCACCTGCGCGGCCTGGTCGACCTGACCTCGATCCGGCCGCTCAAGGTCGCGGTCGACGCCGGCAACGGCATGGGCGGCCACACCGTCCCGACGGTGCTCGGCGGTCTGCCGCTCGAGATCGTGCCGATGTACTTCGAGCTGGACGGCACCTTCCCGAACCACGAGGCCAACCCGCTGGACCCGAAGAACCTGGTCGACCTGCAGGCCAAGGTCCGCGAGGTGGGCGCCGACCTCGGCCTCGCCTTCGACGGCGACGCCGACCGCTGCTTCGTCGTCGACGAGAACGGCGAGCCGGTCAACCCGAGCGCGATCACCGCGCTGGTCGCGGTCCGCGAGCTCGCCAAGGCGCAGGCCGCGGGCGAGACCGAGCCGGTCATCATCCACAACCTGATCACCTCCTGGGCCGTCCCGGAGATCGTCGCCGAGAACGGCGGCCGCGTGGTGCGGACCCGGGTCGGCCACTCCTTCATCAAGGAGGAGATGGCGAAGTCCGGCGCGATCTTCGGCGGCGAGCACTCCGCGCACTACTACTTCCGCGACTTCTGGCGCGCGGACACCGGCATGCTGGCCGCGCTGCACGTGCTGGCCGCCCTGGGAGAGCAGCCCAAGCCGCTGTCGGAGCTGGTCTCCGCCTTCAACCGCTACGTCCAGTCCGGCGAGATCAACAGCACCGTCGCCGACCAGGCGGAGCGCGTCGCCGCGGTGCGCGCGACCTTCGCGGACGAGCCGGGTGTCAGCTTCGACGAGCTGGACGGCCTCACCGTGGCCGGTGCGGACTGGTGGTTCAACCTCCGCGCCTCCAACACCGAGCCGCTGCTCCGGCTGAACGTCGAGGCCCGCGACGAGGCGCGGATGGCCGCGCTGCGGGACCAGGTCCTCGCGATCGTGCGCGCGTAGCGCGCGGCACCAGTGGCGCGAGGAAGCCACCCGGTGCGCGGGGTTCCCCGTCGAAGCGGGCCCCGCGCCCGTCGGTGGTTTCCCGCGCGGTTCCTCGCGCCCCTGGAGGTGCAAGTAACCTGCTTGCACACTGATTCCGTTCACGACTTCCGGAGCGCCAGCGACATGAGCATCGAACCCGCACTGCTGGAGATCTTCGCCTGCCCGGCGTGCCATGCGCCGCTGCGTGAGGACGAGGAGGCGTCGGAGCTGGTCTGCACCGGAAGCGACTGCGGGCTCGCCTACCCGGTGCGGGACGGGATCCCCGTCCTGCTGGTGGACGAGGCGCGTCGCCCGGCATGATCGACGAGCGGCTGCTCGACGACACCGACGGGCTCGCGCGCGCCGACGAGCGCGGCGCACTGCTCGCGCTGGCCTCGGCGGGCGCACGCGTGCGCACCTCGCTGCGCGCCGCGGACGAGGCCGGGCTGGCCGCGCTGCGACCGCAGGGACGGCCGCGCGCCGTGCTGGTCGCGGGGCACGGGAGCGCCGCGACCGCGGGCGACGTGCTCGAGGCGCTCTGCGGCAGCGTCTGCCAGGTCGCGGTGCTGCGCCCCGGCCCGGGCGAGGACGCCGGACCGGAGTGGACGCTGCCCGGCTGGGCCTCACCCTCGGACCTGCTGATCGCCGTCGCGACGGACGGCGAGGTCCCCGGGCTGGTCAAACTGGTGGAGCGGGCCTACGCGCGCGGCTGCTCGCTGGTCGTCATCGCGCCGACCGGCTCGCGCCTCGACCAGGCCGCGCTGCAGGTGCGCGCACTGCCGCTGCCCTATGTGCCCGGCGTCGAGACGGACGAGCGCCGACCGCTCTACGAGGACGCGGACCTGCCCCGCGAGGACCCGTCGGACTTCTGGGGCGTGCTGACCCCGCTGCTGGCCCTCGCGCTCCGCGTCGGCCTGCTGCCCGGCGAGCAGAAGGCGCTGCACGACGCCGCCGACCGCCTCGACGAGGCGGCGGTGCGCTGCCGGCCCTCCCTGGCCGCGTACGACAACCCGGCCAAGACCCTCGCCGCCCAGCTCGACGCCACCCTGCCGCTGCTGTGGAGCCTCGGCCCCTGCGGCACCGCCGTCGCCGGCCGGTTCGCGGCCATGCTCGCCGACCACGCCGGGCACGCCGCGCTCTCCGGGGTCCTGCCCGAGGCCATGGCCGCCCAGCGCGGCCTGTTCAGCGGCGGGCTGGGAGCGGGATCCGCCGAGGCCGACGCCTTCTTCCGGGACCGGGTCGACGACGAGGGCGGGCTGCGGCTCCAGGTCGTGCTGCTGCGTCACCGCCCGGGGGCCGAGGAACCGGGGGTGGAGGGCACCCCCGACGTCACCGGCGAGCCACCCGCCGATCACCTCCCGGACAGCGGTTCACCGGGCACGCGCCGTACCGTGACCCGGGCCCACCGCCTCGCGGCGGACCATCAGGTCGCCCTTCGCGAGCTCGGCTCCTCCCGGACCGATCCGGTCGAGGCCCTCGCCGAACTCGTGGCACTGACCGACTTCGCGGCCGTCTACCTCGGGCTCGCCGCTGAGAGGACCTAGAGAGCGCATGGATCGTCTGGAGAACACCGTCCGACCGTATGCCTGGGGTTCGCGGACGGCGATCCCGGCGTTGCTGGGCGTCGAGCCCGGCGACGAGCCGCAGGCGGAGCTGTGGATGGGTGCACATCCGGGCGCGCCGTCGGGCGTCGACCGCGGTGCAGGCGCGTGCTCCCTCGACCAGGTGATCGCGGCGGACCCGGTCAGCGAGCTCGGCACCGCCGTCGTGGAGCGGTTCGGGCCGGCCCTGCCGTTCCTGTTCAAGGTCCTGGCGGCGGGGGAGCCGCTGTCGGTGCAGGTGCACCCGGACCTGGCGCAGGCCCGGGCGGGCTTCGCCGCGGAGGAGGCGGCCGGTGTGCCGCTCGACGCGCGCCACCGCAACTACAAGGACGCGAACCACAAGCCCGAGATGCTGTGCGCGCTCGACGAATTCACCGGCGTGTGCGGATTCCGCGCGCCCGCCGGGACGGTGGCGCTGCTGGAGCGGCTCGGTGTGCCCGGCCTGTCGCCGGTGCTGGACGTCCTGCGCGCCAAGCCGGAGACGGAAGCCCTGCGCGAGGCGCTGACCTGGGCGCTCACCCTCGACGCCGAGACCGTCGTCCCGCTCGTCGCCGCCACCCGCGACGCGCTGCTGCATCTGGCCGAGGAGTCCTCGGAGCCGGACGAGGTCGTGATGCTGCGCGACTACGCGGCGCTGGCCGACCACTACCCGGCCGACCCGGGCCTGCTCTCCGCCCTGCTGCTCAACCACGTGGTGCTGCGGCCGGGCGAGGCGGTGTACCTGGGAGCGGGGGTGCCGCACGCGTACTTCCGCGGCCTGGGCGTCGAGCTCATGGCGAACTCCGACAACGTGCTGCGGGCGGGGCTGACGCCGAAGCACATCGACGTGCCGGAGCTCCTGCGGGTGGTCGAGTTCGAAGCCACCGACCCGGGCGTGGTCCGCCCGCAGTCGGTGGCGGAGCACCCGGGGGAGGAGCTCTACCCGGCGCCGATCGACGAGTTCCGCCTCTCCCGCTACCGGCTCGGCGCCGAGGGCGGCAGGCCGCTGCCCACCGACACCCCGCAGATCGTGGTGTGCACCGAAGGACGGGTCTCGCTGACGGACGCGACCGGCGAGCAGCTGACGCTGGCCCCCGGCCAGTCCTGCTTCCTCGCCGCCGGCAGCCCCGCCGTCACGGCCGAGGCCGAGGACGGCAACCCGGCGACCCTCTTCCGGGCCACCGTCGCGCTCTGACCGCCGCCCCGACGGGCGGCCGCTGCACAGGATCGGAGCACCGGGGCCGCGCCCCCCGTGCTCCGATCCGCTCCCAGAGCCCTCAGAGGCCCATCACGAGCTTCTCCAGGGCCGCGCGGGCCCTGGCGTCGGACTCCGCCCGCAGGGCCACCGCCGTCGCCAGCTCGTGGACCCACTCGTCCAGCGCCACCTGCTTGCGCGACAGCACCACGCCGCGCACCACCGTCGCCACCTCGCCCTGGGGGCGGCCGTGCGCCAGCACGAGGATCAGCCGACGGTCGTCCAGGCTCACCTCCAGCCGCTCGACCGTGCCCGGACGGCCGGACAGCCGGTCGGAGACGGACCGCTTGCGCGCGAGCTCGACGGAGCCCGGCGGCAGGGCGTCCGCCAGGGAACCCGTCAGCACCTGGGCATACATGTCCAGATCCGCGGCGTCCCGGCGCAACGCCGCCGCCAGCAGCTCGATCTCGCTCATCTGCCTTCGCTCCCTCATCAGCACCCGGTGAGCCTCTACCCGCTCGAACGGGCCCAGCATCTCAGGCCGCTCAGCCGTCCAGGCTCAGCACCATCGTCGGACGCTCGATCTCGTGGTCAGGACGCAACGGGCGGACCGCCGTGCCGATCGAGAAGAACTCCGTGGTGTGCCCGCCCCAGCGGTGGTTGTGGGCGTTGAGCTGGACGCCCACCACGCCCTCGGCGTGCAGCGCCTCGGCCTCGGCCTGCATCCGCGACATCGCCAACTCGCGCGCGTCGTAGAGGGCCTGCGTGAACTGCTCGATCTCCACATTCTTGCCGATGTTGGAGAACACGGCCCCCATCCGCTGATGCGCGATGTGGTAGACGCAGGTGCCCATGACCATGCCCAGCGGCGCGTAGCCGGCCCGGATCAGCGTCCAGAAGTCCTGGCCGGACAGGTCCGAGGTGAAGGGCTGGTTCTTGTTGTTCCGCCAGCTGCCGCCGCCGGGCGCCGGGTGGTCGGCCTTCACGGCCGTGCCGATCGCGATGAACTCCGCGATGTCGTTGCCGAACTCGCGCGCCTCCACCGAGAGCCTGACCCCGACGATGCCGTCGGCGCCGAGCGCGTGCGCCTCGGCCTCCATACGGGTCATCGCCAGCTCACGCGCGTGGTACATCGCCTGGCTCAGCGTATCCAGCTCCTGGTTCTTGCCCCAGCGGCCGAACTGGATGCCGACGTGGTAGATCGAGCTGCCCAGCACCAGGCCGATCGGCTTGAAGCCGGCCTCGCGCACGAGCAGGAACTCGTTGACCGACAGGTCGCTCGTGAAGATCGATCCGGCGCGACCCGGCTGCAGCTCCTGCAGCCGTCGCATCGCGTCGGCGGGCACACCCTGGGCGGTCGGGTCCATGGTGCTCATCGGGCAGCTCCCCTTGCATGGGTCAGGTCGTGGTTCGTGCGGATCGACTGCGTCATGCGCGTGTTCATCCCTGGTCCCCCAGGTCCTGCAGTTCGGTGAGCAGGCGCCGGTACTGGTCCCGGTCGCCGTACGGGCTGGACGCGACCGCGGCGAGCCGCTGCCGCAGCCGGTCGCCGCGCTTGCCCAGCGGCATCACGGACAGGGTCCGCGGCGGCTCGGCCTCGGTCCGGAAGCGGGCGATGCTGGTGCCGATCATCGTGGCCTCGGCCACGTGGTCGCGCTGCTCGGAGTTGCGGTTGGACGCCCGGATGCAGGACTCCTCCCAGACCCGCAGGTCGCCGCTGGCCATGATCACGCCGTCACCGCCCTTCCGGGACCCCTGCAACTGCAGCTGCTGCCGCGCGTCCGCACGGATGGCGTGGATCAGGTTGCTCCAGCCCGTGATCTCGTTGTTCCGCCACGAGTACAGCTGGGACTGGGTGCGGTAGTCGTTGTGACGCACCCCGATCGACATCCCGACCAGCAGCTCGGCGGGCACCCAGCCCGCGCTGATCAGCTTGGCGAAGCCCTGCCCGTCCAGATGGCAGGTGAACGGCTGCTTCGGCCGCACGTTCCCACGGGCGCGCACCGCCGTGCCGATGACCTTGAACTCCAGGCAGTTCGGCGCGTTCGGGAAGGGCTGCATGGTCAGCTGCGCGGCCACCACGCCGTCGCCGCCGAGCGTGGCGCACTCCTGGGTCATCCGGCCCAGCGCCGTGCGGCGGGCCTGGTCGAAGACGCCCACCAGCGCCTGCGAGGGCGCGCCGCGCCCGGACAGGGCGATCGGCGCCTCGCCGTACCCGCCGAAGGAGTAACCCGCACCGGAGAAGAGGCAGTCGTGATAGCCCCAGTAGCGTCCGCTGCGGGCGATCTGGAACACCGCCGAGCCCATCACCTGGCCCACCGGCTCGAAGCCGACGGACCGGACGGAGGCGAACTCGCCGGTGGACAACGCGGACGTCCAGGTGCCGCTCTGCCTGACCTCCGCCATGCGCTCGGCGGCGACCGGTGGCAACCCGCCGCCGCTCCAGGGAACCGTCATCCCGCCCCACTTCCGTTCCGCACTGCCGACTCTGCGAACACGTAACTGCGCCTCTCGGAATGTACGCACGGTGTAGATTCGTCTCAAGCACCAGACGTCGCTGCTGATGGCGGTCGGCGAGCCCGGGTCCCCGGACGCGGTCACGCCGAGGGAGAGAGGGCCTCCGACGCACTGGTCCGGAACAATCGGTCATACGGTTGAGGTACGTGCAAGGGTTCCCGGAACCCACCGCCTCATCGGCATGCCCACGCACGCTCCCGAGCCCGCCTCGGCAGCGCGCCGGTTCCGGGCCACCAACGCCCGCACCCCGACGTGATGGAGAGACAGCGTGACGTCCCTGAACGCCGGTGACTTCAAGGTCGCCGACCTTTCCCTGGCCGCTTTCGGCCGCAAGGAGATCCAGCTCGCCGAGCACGAGATGCCCGGCCTGATGGCGATCCGCAAGGAGTACGCCGCCGCGCAGCCGCTGGCCGGTGCGCGGATCACCGGTTCGCTGCACATGACGGTGCAGACGGCCGTGCTCATCGAGACCCTCGCAGCGCTCGGCGCCGACGTGCGCTGGTGCTCGTGCAACATCTTCTCCACCCAGGACCACGCCGCGGCGGCCATCGCGGTGGGCCCGAACGGCACGCCGGAGGACCCGCAGGGGATCCCGGTGTTCGCCTGGAAGGGCGAGTCGCTGGAGGAGTACTGGTGGTGCACCGAGCAGGCGCTGACCTGGCCGGGCTTCTCGGGCCCGAACATGATCCTGGACGACGGCGGCGACGCGACGCTGCTGGTCCACAAGGGTGTGGAGTTCGAGAAGGCCGGCGCCGCCCCGGACCCCTCGACCGCTGACTCCGACGAGTTCCGCATCATCCTCGAGCTGCTGAACCGCACGCTCAAGGAGACCCCGAAGAAGTGGACCGAGGTCGCCTCCGAGATCAAGGGTGTGACGGAGGAGACCACCACGGGTGTGCACCGGCTGTACGAGATGCACCGTGACGGGAACCTGCTGTTCCCGGCGATCAACGTCAACGACGCGGTGACGAAGTCGAAGTTCGACAACAAGTACGGCTGCCGGCACTCGCTGATCGACGGCATCAACCGGGCGACGGACGTGCTGATCGGTGGCAAGGTCGCGGTGGTGTGCGGCTACGGCGATGTCGGCAAGGGCTGCGCGGAGTCGCTGCGTGGTCAGGGCGCGCGGGTGATCGTGACGGAGATCGACCCGATCTGCGCGCTGCAGGCGGCGATGGACGGCTACCAGGTCGCCACGCTGCAGGACGTGGTGGAGATCGCGGACATCTTCGTCACCACGACGGGCAACAAGGACATCATCATGGCCGGCGACATGGCCAGGATGAAGCACCAGGCCATCGTGGGGAACATCGGCCACTTCGACAACGAGATCGACATGGCCGGACTGGCCAAGATCCCGGGCATCGTCAAGGACGAGGTCAAGCCGCAGGTCCACACCTGGACGTTCGCGGACGGCAAGAAGATCATCGTGCTGTCCGAGGGGCGTCTGCTGAACCTGGGCAACGCGACCGGGCACCCGTCGTTCGTGATGTCCAACTCCTTCGCGGACCAGACCCTGGCCCAGATCGAGCTGTTCACCAAGCCGGAGGAGTACCCGGTCGGCGTCTACACGCTGCCGAAGCACCTGGACGAGAAGGTCGCCCGGCTGCACCTGGACGCGCTCGGGGTGAGGCTCACCACGCTGTCCCAGGAGCAGGCCGACTACATCGGCGTCAAGGTCGAGGGCCCGTACAAGTCGGACCACTACCGCTACTGATCGCGGTACCGGTCCTGACCGGTTGATCGACCAGCGGCCGCTGGCGCATAGGCTCGACCTATGCCCAGCGGCCGTTACTCGTTCCATGACACGCACGACGACACTCCCCTCGGTGAGGAACGCTTCAGCTGCGCGGCCGGACCCTCCGGCTGGCGCTACACAGCACAGACCTTCACCGTCGACGGCGCGCTGGACGGATCCGTCGACCTGACGCTCGACTCCCGGTCCCGTCCGATTCGGCTGGAACTGCGCCGACAGGGCTGGCAGGTCCGTGGAGGGGCACTCTCCGGACTCACCTGGGTGCGGACGCACCAACAGGACACCGATCTCACGTTCACGCGAGAGGGCAACGAGAAGGCCCACGCCTTCACCGGCCGCTCGCCCGCGTTCCTCGTCGCCACGGCCCGCATGCTCGCTCTGGCGGAGGGCTCCTCCGCCCGGGTACGGGTCGTCTCCTTCACCGAGCCGCTGCTGGCCCCGCGCACGCTGGACCAGGGATGGGCGCTCGAAGGGATCGAAACACACCCCACCGACAGCGGCCCGCTGACCGTCCGCCGCTTCCGCGTCGCCGATCTGGAGACGGGGGAGGAGGGCCAAGTGCACTTGGCCGGCGACGTGGTCCTGGCCGCCCCCGGAGTGGAGCTGGAGGAGCTGGAGACACCCCCCGGCCCCTGGATTTGACTCGCCCCTGACGGCCACGTAATGTTCTCCGAGTTGCCCCGCTTCGACAGGGTGACAAACCCCGATAGTTAATCGGTAAATCCGATTGACGGGGACCGCGAAATCGGAGCTGAAAAACTCTGATAGAGTGGAAAA
>NZ_BBPP01000044.1 GCF_000787835.1 Streptacidiphilus melanogenes | reverse complement strand
AGTGGACCCAGGAGGATCCCGGGTTCCGGCCCCGCCGCTCACGCGGCGGGACCGGCTTCCCGCAGTCGAGCGCCTTCGAGGTTCTCCTGTGCTGCGAGCAATGCGGGTACCGACAAATCATCCGGCCTGGTCAGCTGGGACGGCGGTACCCGCGCAGCGTTGCGCCGAGTTCATGCGCGGCACCCGGACGCCGGCGAGCAGACCGCGCCGATCTTCAGGATCCGGCCTACTCGGCGAGGGTTGCCGGGGCCGACCGCGGAGTTTTGCCCGGATCCAGGTCGGCCAGGAAGTACTTCTGCAACATGTGCCAGTCCTCGGGATGGGCGGCGATCCCCTCCGCGTAGGCGTCTGCAAGCGCTTGAGTCATCCGGGCGATTTTCTCCTGCCGAGTGCCTTCGGAAGGCACCGGGATCTCCGGATGGACTCTGATACCCATCCGGCCCGGACCCGAGTACCAGAGGTTCACCGGATACAGCCCGCAGTTGGTCCGTACTGCGAGCGCCGCCGGTCCGGCGGCCATCCGCGTGGTCTCGCCGAAGAGGTTCACTGCGATCCCGGAGGCGCCGAGGTCGCGATCTGCGACGAGGCAGACGGTGCGGCCCTCCCGAAGCCGCCGCGCCAGGGTCCCGAAGACTGATGGTCCGCCGTCGTGCGGCAGCACTTCCATCCCGAGCTTGCGGCGGTAGTTCCAGAATCGTTCAGCGACCGCCTCGGGCTTGAGGTTCTCGGCGACCGTGGTGAACTCGATGGAGTGCGTCACGATGAGCCATGCTCCGGCGTGGTCGTAGTTGCCGGTGTGGCCGAGCGCCAGCACGGCGCCGCGGTCTGAGTGGACCACCTCGGCGATACGTGCACGATCTTCGTCCGCGATGTCGACACTGTCCACGATGCGCTTCTGGTCCCACCCGTTCATCCGGAACGCCTCGCTGTAGTACCGCAGGGCCGATCGCATACCCTTGCGGGACGTCGCGGCGAGAAGCTCCGGCGTCGTGTCCTTTCCCAGGACCCTGAGGAGGTTCGCCTCCAACTGCAGGACCTGCGTGCCGCGCCGCTTCCAGAGACCGTCGGCGATACGGTCGAACATACGGTAGGCCATGCCCTCCGGCATGACCCCGATCAGTGACCAGGCGGCTCCATAGCCGCACCCGATGACCCGGTCTTTGATGCCCATGCGGCCACGGTGTCACGTTTGACCAGGACGCCGCGCTCGAATTCGCCCCCGCCGCGGATGAGGCACCCGCGGACCTCAAGGCCGCGCCACAGCCGACCTCGGCCCCAGGCCGGACGTCCGTCTCCGATTTCGCCTGGCCGCCGCGCCAGGACTGGGAGTCTTCGAGCACCGCAGCACGGGCTTGACTCTCCTGACGGATCGTCAATTCGGCGTGCACCCCTGATGGGCCGTCTGGCCTCTATCCGACCCGGTCCTCTGCTCGCTCGAGATCGAGCCGGCCGAACACGACCAAACTCGGCCAGAATGCCAGCTTCCCGAGGGTGCGCCTGCGGGCCGTCGAACCATCCAGGCCTACGCCCAACGTGTGATGCCACCCCGCCGCTGATTGCTGTCACGCTCGCTCCCACTCGGCCGACGTCCGGATCGTGCCGTCGACGCGGCGGGCCACTGGGGTCGGCTCGGTTTGCTCCCCCTGCGCGGCGGTGGGTCGGCTGCCCGCGATCCGCGCCAACCTTTCGCCAACCTTGGGCGGCAAGAGTGTCCCGGGAACCCACCCGACGCTCGATGAGGAGCTCGACATGGTCTACGCCCAGCCCGGGACCGAGGGCAGCATCTTCAACTTCAAGCCCCGCTACGACAACTTCATCGGCGGCGACTGGGCCGCGCCCGCCGAGGGCCAGTACTTCGACAACCCCAGCCCCGTCACCGGCGAGACGTTCTGCCAGGTCGCCCGCTCCACCGCACCCGACATCGAACGCGCCCTCGACGCAGCCCACCGCGCCGCCGACGCCTGGGGCAAGACCTCACCCACCGAACGCGCCAACACCCTCAACCGCATCGCCGACCGCATCGAACAGCACCTCGAAGTCCTCGCCCTCACCGAGACCTGGGAGAACGGCAAACCCGTCCGCGAGACCCTGGCGGCGGACCTCCCGCTGACGGTGGACCACTTCCGCTACTTCGCCGGCATGGTGCGGGCCCAGGAAGGCAGCATCTCGCAGATCGACGAGGACACCGTCGCCTACCACTTCCACGAGCCCCTCGGCGTCGTCGGCCAGATCATCCCCTGGAACTTCCCCATCCTCATGGCCGCGTGGAAGCTCGCACCGGCGCTGGCCGCCGGCAACTGCGTCGTCATCAAGCCGGCCGAGCAGACCCCCGTCAGCATCCTGGTCGTGATGGAACTCATCGCCGACCTGCTCCCGCCCGGCGTCGTCAACATCGTCAACGGCTACGGCGTCGAAGCAGGCAAGCCCCTCGCCTCCAGCCCCCGCGTCGCCAAGGTCGCGTTCACCGGTGAGACCACCACCGGACGCCTGATCATGCAGTACGCCTCCGAGAACATCATCCCCGTCACCCTCGAACTCGGCGGCAAGAGCCCCAACATCTTCCTGCCCGACGTCACCGCCCACGACGACGACTACCTCGACAAGGCCGTCGAAGGGTTCGTCATGTTCGCCCTCAACCAGGGCGAGGTCTGCACCTGCCCCTCCCGCGCCCTGGTCCACTCCTCCATCTACGACGAGTTCATGGCCCGCTGCATCGCCCGCACCGAAGCCATCGTCGGCGGCGACCCCCTCGACCCCGCCACCATGATCGGCGCACAGGCCAGCAACGACCAGTACGAGAAGATCCTCTCCTACATCGACATCGGCACCAAGGAAGGCGCCCAGATCCTCACCGGCGGCGGCCCCCGCAAGGTCACCGGCCTCGAAGGCGGCTACTACATCGAACCCACCATCTTCAAGGGCCGCAACGACATGCGGATCTTCCAGGAGGAGATCTTCGGCCCCGTCGTCTCCGTCACCACCTTCGACACCCAGGACCAGGCCCTGGCCATCGCCAACGACACCCTCTACGGCCTCGGCGCCGGCGTCTGGACCCGCGACGGCAACACCGCCTACCGCTTCGGACGCGCCATCAAGGCCGGCCGCGTCTGGACCAATTCGTACCATTTGTACCCTGCTCATGCAGCGTTCGGTGGCTTCAAGAAGTCCGGGATCGGGCGCGAGAACCACAAGATGATGCTGGACCACTACCAGCAGACCAAGAACCTGCTGGTGAGCTACTCCGACAAGAAGCTCGGCTTCTTCTGATGGGCGCCGCCCCGCGCACCGCGCGGGTGGAGCTGACCGAGCCGGCCGCCGCGCTCCTGCGGCGGCTGGCCGGTCAGCACGGCCCGCTGATGTTCCACCAGTCCGGCGGATGCTGCGACGGCAGCGCGCCCATGTGCTACCCACGCGGCGAGTTCCGCGTCGGCGCGCGGGACGTGCTGCTGGGCGTCCTCGACGACGACACGCCGTTCTGGATGAGCGCCGACCAGTTCGCCTACTGGCAGCACACCCACCTCACCGTCGACGTCGTCCCCGGCCGCGGCAGCGGCTTCTCGATCGAAGCACCGGAAGGCGTCCGCTTCCTCATCCGCTCCCGGCTGCTCACGGACGCGGAACTCGCCCGCATCGACGCCGAACCCCCACCCCCGACCGGGGCCGACCAGGAGCCGTGACCGCAGGTCAGGCGGAGGCGCCGGCCGTGGTGGTCTCCGGGCCGTTCGCGCTGCCCGCGAGCCACTGCGGCCAGGTGAGATCGAAGGACGCGTAGCCGTTGTCCGCCAGCGCGGCGCCGCGCGGGGAGCCGGTGATGGTGACGGGGTCCCCCACGTGGACGTAGTCGTAGAACCATGTCGCGTCGGTCATGGACAGGTGAACGCAGCCGTGCGAGCCGACGCTGTGCCCGGGGTGCTTGTCGCCGTCGGAGTAGTGGACGTACGTGCCGGAGCCGGTCAGGTGGACGTCCCAGGGCAGGGTCAGGTCGTAGAAGTTGGGGTTCTTCGGGTCGCAGGTGATGTGGACGCTGCAGGAGGTCATGTGCACTTCGGGCTGCTTGTCCATCACGGCCATCGTGCCGTCCCAGGACGGGAACGAGGGGCTGCCGGCGTCGATGGGCATCGTCCTGACGACCGCGCCGTCGCGCTTGACCACCATGGTGTGCCCGGGAACGCTGACGGTGGTCTCGATGTCGGGACCGATGGTGAAGCTGTGCGTGTAGGCGTGGGTGCCGTACCGGCCGTTGCCGTCCGCCACACCCTGCAGGGCCGCCGTGACGGTGACCTTGGTGCCGGGCTTCCAGTAGGTCTGCGGCCGCCAGTCGACACGGGCGTCGCCGAACCAGTGCCAGGCGCCGGTGACCGGCGCCGAGGTGGTGACCTTGAGGTGCTGTTCGACCGTCTTACGCGCGGAGGGCGCGACCGGCTTGGTGAACGCGATGGAGATCGGCATCGCGACGCCGACCGTGCTGCCGTCGGCCGGGGCGATGGTGTTCAACAGCATCGGCGGACCGGCCGGGCGCGTCGGCGAGGCGCTCACGCTGCCACCCCCACCCGAACCCGCCCCCGTGCTCGCACTCGCGCCTGCCTGCGGGCCTGATGCAGCGCCCGCCCCGGCGGACACGCTCCCCCCGCAACCGCTCGCGCCGGCCACCACCGCCCCCGCCAGCAGCGCTATCCCGATGCAGCCCTTGATCCGCCCCACGTACCTGCTCCACTCACCATCAGCTCGACTCGACCGGTTCCCGCAGCTCGGACGGTGATCGTCCGGGGCTGCGGTGCCACCACCTTGCAGTCGATGTCGTCGCCGGGGCCGCGTTCGCCGCCCTCGATGGAACGCTGGAACGTTCCACCCACTCTGACCTGGGAGAACCTGAAGCGCACGGAACGCGCACGGAATGCGGAGGCGGGCAGGTAGGTCATTGTCCGGGTCGGATGATCAAGCAGCGCCACGCTGGTGAGGCACCTGCTGCCGATCCGCAAGCAGTTCGCCGGTGCGGCCGGCGCGACCCGGCCGCTGGCCCATGCACTCGCCGACCTGCAGCGGCTCCTGGGCGCGGAGGGGGCTACGGCGGGGAACCACGCCCTGGTCGAACGGACCGCCCAGGCACTAAGGCTCGCGCCGTCTGGTCGCCGAGCACCTGGCTGCGGCCCGCACCCGGCGTCGCATCATCTCTGACGCGCCGCGCGTCGCGGCGTTCCCTCCCACCGGGGCGCTGTGACGTCGTACAGCCCTAACGGGAGACGTTCTCCGTCAGCTGCCGCAGGATCCGTCGGACGTCGTCGAAGTCCTGCGGCGGGAGGGCCATCGCTTCGCCGATGGCCTGGGGCACCGTCCGGGCGCGCACGCGCAGCTCCTCGCCCTGCTCGGTGAGGCTGACCTGGACGGTGCGCTCGTCCTGCGGGGAGCGCTCACGCCGGACCAGACCGCTGGTCTCGAGTCGCTTGATCAGCGGGGTGAGGGTGCCGTAGTCGAGCTGCAGCGCCACGCCGATGTCCTTGACCGGGACGCTGTCGTGCTCCCACAGCACCAGCAGGACCAGGTACTGCGGGTAGGTCAGCCCGAGCTCCTCCAGCAGCGGCCGATAGCGCTGCGTCACCGCACGCGAGGCCGCGTAGAGGGCGAAGCAGAGCTGGTCGTCGAGCAGCGTCGAGAACCCGCCCGGCTGGGCGGCGCGGGGGTGGTCGGCGGCGGTCATCAGGCTTCTCCGATCCGGATGTGACCCGACCAGGTTACCAACGGGGCGATGGCAACGCCCGCGATGGCAACGTCCACGTTTAACTTGTGCACGAGGTAATCGTGCCCTAGGTTATTCGCCAGACGGAGCCCTCCCGGCTCCCCTTTCGAGGAGTCCGCCATGACCGAGCACGCCTCCACTCCCACCACCGCCACACCCGCCGCCCCCGTCCTCGAGCAGGCCGCGGCCGAGTTCGCCGCAGCGACGGCGAAGCCGCCGTTCCTGTTCGACCTGGGCCCCGTCGAGGGACGCAAGGCGGTCGACGAGGTCCAGTCCGGCGAGATCACCAAGCCGGCCGTCGACGAGGAGTGGATCACCGTCCCCGGCGGTCCCACCGGCTCGGTCCGTGCACGGCTCGTGAAGCCGGCCGGTGCCGCCGGCACGCTGCCGGTGATCGTCTACATCCACGGCGCGGGCTGGGTGTTCGGCAACGCCCACACGCACGACCGGCTGGTGCGCGAGCTCGCGGTCGGCGCGAACGCCGCGGTGGTCTTCCCCGAGTACGACCTCTCGCCCGAGGCCCGCTACCCCGTCGCCATCGAGCAGAACTTCGCCGTCGCCCGGTGGGTCGTCACCGACGGCGCAGCCAAGGGGCTCGACGCCTCGCGGATCGCCGTCGCGGGGGACAGCGTCGGCGGCAACATGAGCGCGGCGCTCACCCTCATGGCCAAGGAGCGCGGCGGCCTGCCGCTGCTCGCGCAGGTGCTGTTCTATCCCGTCACCGACGCGTCCTTCGACACCGGCTCCTACCACCAGTTCGCCGGGGGCTACTTCCTGCGCCGTGACGCCATGCAGTGGTTCTGGGACCAGTACACGACCGACCCGGCCCAGCGCGCCGAGATCACCGCCTCGCCGCTGCGCGCCACCACCGAACAGCTCACGGGCCTGCCGCCGGCCCTGGTCATCACCGGCGAGGCCGACGTGCTGCGCGACGAGGGCGAGGCCTACGCGAACAAGCTCCGCCAGGCCGGCGTCCCCGTCACCGCCGTCCGCTACCAGGGCATCATCCACGACTTCGTGATGCTCAACGCCCTGCGCGGCACCCACGCCGCCGAGGCCGCCATCGCCCAGGCGACGGCATACCTCCGCGAGGCCCTGCACACCGCCTGAGCGGAACGGGCGATCCCGCCCGCCCTGATCCAGCCCGAGACCCCGCCGTCCCCCGGCCGCCAGGGCCTCGGGCTGCCTCACGCTCTGTTCGACGTCAGCCGCGGACGACGTTCTCGGCCTGCGGACCCTTGGGACCCTGGGTGACGTCGAACGTCACGTGCTCTCCCTCCTGGAGCTCCTTGAAGCCGCTGCCGGTGATCGCACGGAAGTGCACGAACACGTCCGGGCCGCCGCCGTCCTGCTCGATGAAGCCGAAGCCCTTCTCGGCGTTGAACCACTTGACGGTGCCAGTTGCCATTGCGCTGCTCCCTGTCGGGGCGGGGCCAGCAACATCTGCTGACCATGGGTCGGTCGCGTCCACGAACAGCGGATGAAGCGGAACAGCGGACAGCGAGTCTCTGAGATCACGCTACGGCAGGGTGTTCGTGGACGCCTCGCATGCGCGCTCGCGTCGCGAGTCAGGACGCGCTGCGGAAAGTGGTCCGGTAGGCCTGCGGAGTGGTGCCGGCGATGCGCTTGAAGCGTTCGCGGAAGGCGGTTGCGGAACCGAATCCGGCCTGGACGGCAATGCGTTCGACGGGGTGATCGGTGTTCTCCAGCAGGTACTGGGCGTGGCGGACGCGTGCGCGCAGCAGCCACTGGAGGGGTGTCGTGCCGGTCTGCTCGCGGAAGCGTCGGCTGAACGTGCGGGTGCTCATGCCGCAGCGGTCGGCCAGGTCCTGCAAGGTGAGCTCCTCGCCGAGGTGGTCCTGGATCCACGTCAGGGTGGGTTCCAGCAGCGAGCCGGTCGGCAGGGGCGGGCGCTCGTGGACGATGTACTGGGCCTGGCCTCCCTCGCGCTCCAAGGGGGTGACGGCCAGCCGGGCGGCGTCCGCCGCCACCGCCGAGCCCAGGTCGCGCCGCACCAGGTGAAGGCACAGGTCCAGCCCGGCGGACGCGCCCGCGGACGTGAGCAGCAGGCCGTTGTCCACATAGAGGACCTCCGGGCGCACCTCGACCGCCGGGTACTGCCGGGCGAGTTCGTCCGCGGCGATCCAGTGGGTGGTCGCGGCCAGGCCGTCCAGCAGGCCGGTGGCGGCGAGGGTGAACGCGCCGCCGCAGATCGACGCGATGCGCGTGCCGCGAGCGGCGGCGTCCCGCAGCGCCCGGAGAGCCTCGGCGGGTGGCGGCCCCGCGTGCTCGGCCCGGCCGGGAACGATGATCGTGTCGGCTCCGGCGAGGCCGTCCAGCCCCCACGGGGCGTTGATCGTGAACGTCTCGGTCTCCACCTGCGGCCGGGTGCCGCAAACCCGTAGACGGTAGGGACGGCGCCCGTCCGGCAAGCGGACCCGCCCGAACACCTCGACCGGGATGGCCATGTCGAAGGGCACCGTCTGGTCCAGCGCGAGAATCGCCACCGTGTGCACGAGTGCAGCTTATGCCTGGTTTCAGCCGCACCACAGTTCGCAGGTCATCAGGCATGAGGTGCCGATGGTGCTGGTCAGGGGCTTGGCCGGAACCCGTTGGAACGTGTCATTCCAGCCCATGGTTGCGGGCCGGCGACCCGCCTAGCGTGAGCGCGGCAGTCAACCGACCGGACATGTGAGGGGCACTGATGCTGGTCCAGTTCGTACTCTTCGACGGCTTCGACCCGATGGACGTCATCGGACCGCTCGAGGTCCTCAGCGCAGCGAGGGCCTTCACCGACGAGGTGACCATCACCGTGGAACTGGTCTGCGCGGAAGGCGACCGGGAGGTGCCGAGCGGAGTCCACGGCGTCTCGCTGCGAGCCGTGGCGCGCCTGGACCCGGACCGCGCCGACCTGGTCGTGGTGCCCGGCGCGGCGGGCAGGCTCCCCGGACACGGCGAGGACCAGCCGGGCGCCGAGGCCGTCTGCGCGGACGCCGGTGCCGGAGCCAGTGCCGGTGTCGGTGTCGGTGTGGGCGCGGATGCCGATACCGCCGACGAGATCCCCGCGATCCTCGCCCGCGCGCTGACCACCGAGCTGTCGAAGCTGCTGGCCCAGGCGCTGGCCGCACCGGCCACCACGGTGGCGACCGTCTGCGGCGGCTCCCTGCTGCTGGCGATGGCCGGACTCCTGCACGGCCGCCATGCCACCACCCATCACCAGGGCCTGGACGTCCTCGCGGCCGCCGGTGCGCGCGTCGTACCAGGCCGGGTCGTCGACGACGGCGACCTGGTCACCGCCGGGGGCGTCACCTCCGGTCTCGACCTGGGCCTGTACCTGCTGGAGCGGGCGGTCGGCCCGCAGATCGCCATCGCGGTGGAGCAGCTGTTCGCCTACGAGCGCCGCGGCGTGGTCTGGCGCGACCAGGCCCCGGCGCGGGTGTCCGCCGCGAGCCACACGCGTGCGGCCGGCCACGCGAGCGACGCGGTGCAGCCGCGATGACCAAGCTCCTGCTCGTCCTGCACGTCGTCGCGGCGATCATCGCCGTCGGGCCGGTGACCGTGGCAGCCAGCATGTTCCCCGCCGCGACCCGCCGGGCCGCGAGCGCGCCCGACCGCCCCGAGGCCGTCGCCACGCTCCGGGTGCTGCACCGCATCTGCCGGGTCTACGCCGTGCTCGGTCTGGCCGTGCCCGTGTTCGGCTTCGCCACCGCCGGTGAGCTGCACGTGCTGGGCAGTCCCTGGGTGATCGCCTCGATCACCCTGACCGGCGCGGCCGCGCTGGTGCTGGCGCTGTTGGTCCTGCCGACCCAGGAACGCCTGCTGACGGAACTCGTCGAGCCGGACGCCATCCCGGCCACGGCCGTCCCGGCAAAAGTCACGCGCGCGCGGACCGCGCGCCTGGCCATGCTGACCGGCTCCTTCAACCTGCTCTGGGCGACGGTCACCGTGCTGATGATCCTCCGCCCCGGCTCCACCACGGGAGTGTGACACCAGTCGATGGCGGCCACGGTCTCCTCCCTCGCCGAGGCGGGACTCGTGGAACGGCGCCCGGACCCCGCCGACGGTCGGCGTCGGGTGATCGCGCTGACCGCCGAGGGACGCCGACGAGCCGAGGAGAGTCGACAGGCCCGCGGCGAGTGGCTCGCCGCCCAGCTGCAGAGCAAGTGCACCGAAGACGAACGGCAGACCGTGATCGCGGCCATGTCCGTACTGGAACGACTCGTCCAGGAATGACCAGACCACCGCCTCGCGCGGCGACACCAGGAACACCGCCCTGCAGCGGCCGACCTCGACTTCCGCGTCACCGTCCTGTCCGACGCCTGCGCCGACCCCGACCCCGAGCTGCACCACACCCTGCTCACCACGGTCCTCGCCCGGCGCGGAGAGGTGCTGTCGACGAGCGAATGGGCCGAGGCACTGAAGGCAGACGCCTCACAACCTGCAACCCGCAGGCGTGTCATCCCGCGTCGGCCGGACCGGCGGTCAACTCGCCCAAGGCATCGAGCTCCCGGCCGATCGCCTCGCGCAAGGCGTCGTGCTTCGGTCCGAGTGCGCAGGCAGGATCGCGCCAGTTCTCCACGGGATACCACCACACCGGGCGGCTCACGAGATCCGGGCGCTCCCATTCGAACCGAGGCCACACGTGCGCGTGCAGGAAACCGTCGGTGTTGCCGAGGATCTCCAGGTTCACCCGCCGGAACTCCGGATCCAGCCGCCGGCAGGCCCGCTCCACGGCCTCACCCAACCGGTCCATGTCGGCGAGGAAGGCCAGCCGCTTGCTCCGCGGCAGCTCGGACAGACGCTGCACCTCGGGCTCGTCCACCAGCAGAACCGAATAGCCCGGCAGGAACTGCACGTCACCGATCACTGCGAAACCCGCGTCAAGCCGCCGGAGCACGGTGGGGTTCGTCCCGTTCAGTGCCGTGCCGATCCTGTCGTCCCGCCAGTCGCCCACCATGAGATCGCACCGTACACGCGCGACGTTCACCCCAGCGACGCTCATCCCAGCGCCGCGCGGAGCCGCGCCGCCGCGAGGCCGCGGCGGGCGTCGTCAGGGGCGAGGAGGGAGAGGGCGTGGCGGTGGAGGGCGATGTCGTAGCGGGCATGGTGGCCGAAGGCGAGGGCCAGGGAGGGGTCCCCGGACGCCAGGACGGCCTCGCGGAGGGCGACATGGAGGTGCTCACGCCACTCGACGACGCCCGGGGCCTCCGAGCGGGCGAGCAGCGGCCCGGCGTAGACGGCCAGCGCCGTCTGCGTGTCACCGCGTTCGACGGCCGTCGCGACCAGCGCCGCGTCGCAGGCCAACGGGCGCGTCAGGGCGTAGCGACGGGTGGCGATGCCGCCGCCCAGTGCGCTGCGCAGGTGGGAGACCTCGGCCTTGAACGTCGAGGCCGAGACGGGGCGCTCGCCGTAGAGAGCATCGCGCAGGCGCTCGGGGGTGAACCCCTCCGGTTCCAGGGCCAGCAGCGCAAGGATCTCCAACTGCCGTGGCCGGAGCGGGATCTCCCTCGCCTGGCGTTCCAGGCGGGGGCTCTCGCCGAGCACGCTGAGGCACAACTCGGCGTCCACCGGCGGCGACGCGGCCACGCCCTGCTCCCGGATCCGCTCCTCGATGCCGGCCGCGAGCAGGCGAACCGTGGAGAGGGCGAGCGGATGTGAGCGGTCCCAGGTCGTCGACAGGTCCAGCACGCCGAGCACCCGCCCGTCGGGGTGCCGGATCGGCGCGCAGTAGCAGACCCAGCCGTGCAGCGCCGAGACGTAGTGCTCGGCCGAGAACACCGTCGCCGCCTGCCCGCGCAGCAGGGCCAGCGAGAGGGCGTTCGTCCCCATCGCCTGCTCGTCCCAGCGACCGCCCGGGGCGAAGTTGATCCGCTCGGCCGCACGACGCATGTGCGGGCCGCCGCACGTCCACAGGATCGTGCCGGTCTCGTCCGTCACGGCCGCCACGAAACCCGCGTCCTCGGTGATGCGGCGCAGCTCGTCCGCCACCGCGCCGACCGGGCGACGCAGTTGGGAGTCGGCCCAGCGGGAGCGCGCCGCGTCCGCGTCCGTCACCGGTGCCTCGACACAGGCCCGGTCCACGCTTGCGCCGCTACGGGCCCAGGATTCCACCACCTCGGAGCGCAGCGCCCCGCTGCCCGTCTTCGGGCGCCATGGGCCGGATCGCCCCCGCCTGCCGCCGACGCCCCGCGCTCCGACGGCCGGGGATCCTGCAGCCGGGTATCCCACGGCCGGGAGTCCGAAGGCCGGAGCACCGCCGAGCGCATCGTTCCCTACGGCGGCGCCCGGGTCGCCGTCACCCGTAGCGCCGCCCGCGCCGACAGCCTCGCCCCAGCGCACCCATGCCCGCTCCAACTCCTGCCGGAGCCGTCGCAGTTGCGACGCGTCGGGCACCCCGCCCGATCCACCGGGCTCCGCACCGGCGGGCTGGGCTCCCGTGTCCGTCCTCACGTCTCCCATTTACCTCGCCTCGGCCGCCGCCGACAAGAGCCCCCGCAGCGACGCCCCGACGAGACGGTTGCCAGTATTCGCCGCCGCCCGGTCCCGCGCGCCCAATCGATCGGTTCTCACTCCTTCGAGTGGACGGCTGGCGAAATCCTTCCGCTCCGGGGCTACGGGACTAGCGTCGGCAACTGGAGTCGGCCACGGCTCACCAGCAGGGCAGGAGGGGCCCGGCCCGGGTGGGACCGGGCGGGGAGGTTGCCGTCATGGGGAGTTCGGCCGACGCATGGGCCCGCACGGGTGCTCCGGGCGCGGCGGGAGCGCCGCGGACACCGTGGGCGGGCGTGCGGGAAGGCACATCACGGGAGGGCGCATCGTGGGGCGATCGGGGCTCGGCGCAGGCGCGCGAGCGGTTTCTGGGCGGCGACGAGGTGCGGGGCGTCGTCCGAGCCGGGGTCCTGGCGTCCTGGGAACGCTGCCGTGCCACCGGACTGTCGGCGGAGCGGACGCAGCTCCGCTACGACCCGGATCCGGACGGGGAGGAGCGCCTGCTGCTGGCCTCACTGCCCGTCCTCGAGCGGCTGCACGAGCAGCTGCTCGGAACGCGGGTCAGCGTACTGCTGGCCGACGCCCACGCCCGGGTGATGGACCGCCGGGCGGGCGAGCCGGCCCTCGACCGGCATCTGGACGCGGTGCAGCTCGCGCCCGGGTTCAGCTGGGCGGAGCACGACGCGGGGACGAACGGAATCGGCACAGCCCTGGTCGAGGGCCGCCCCGGCGTCGTCCTCGGCAGTGAACACTTCTCCGAGGCACACCGCGCCTTCGCCTGCACGGGCGCACCGATCCGCGACCCGCTGACGGGCGCGATCCGCGGCGTCGTCGACCTGACGACCTGGCGCCGGGACGCGCACCCGCTCATGGCCGCGCTCGCCCGCGAGGCCGCAACGGCGGTCGAGCACCGCCTTCTCGAGCAGTACACGCTCCGCGAACGCGCCCACCACGACCGGGCGCTGCGCACGGCGGCCCGGCGCGGGGCCGTCCAGCACAGGCCGACCCGCGGCCGCCGCACATCCTGGGAGGCGGCTCTCCCCCTCCGCGCGCTGACGGCACGCCACCCCGCCCACCCGGCCCTGGCGGTGGTGCCCCCGAGGGGGCAAGGCTCCGAGCTGCCATCGCCGGGGGCGCAGCGCCCGGGAGCGCCGTGCACCGGAACGCGGTGCGGCGGAGAACCGTCCCACGGCGGGACAGAACTGGGGACGCCGACCCGGGAAGCAGTGTCCCGGGAGCCGCTGTCCCGGGAAGCGCCGCCCCTGCGCGGGCCGCACCTCTGGGTGCCGTCCCCCGTGGTGCCGTCGGGCCGGGGCACGTGCCCGGAGAGGCCGCGCCCGGGGAGGCCGCCGCTGGGCGGCGCGGCCGACGAGGTCACCGCACGGGCCGTGGTGTCCGTCCGCGGCGGCGATTCGGGTCGGGAGGGGTCGGTCAGCCGTCGCACGGTCGACCGCGAGCCCGAGGACCACACGCCCGCCCACGGGGGCTCGCGTCCATGGGCGCCCGTGCACTCGGGCTCGCCCTCAGCCGCGCCCTCAGCCGGGGGCTCGGCGGTCACGAGCGGCGCGCCCGGTTCGCTCAGCGCGGGCGTCGGCGTCGGCGTCGGGCGGATCGCCGTCGCGGCGCGGCATCGTCTCACGCTGCTGTGGGAGGCCGGGGTCCGGATCGGCACCACCCTCGACGTCGGCCAGACCGCCCACGAGTTGGCCGAGGTGGCGCTGCCGGAGTTCGCCCAGTACGCCGCCGTCGACCTGGCCGACTGGGTGCCCGAGGGCGCCGAGGCGCCCGCCGGTGCGGATGTGGGGCCCCTGCGGCGTGCGGCCACGCGGACGATACGTGCCCGCGGGGCGCTGCTCCCGGTCGGGGCGCCGGTCGGCTACCCCGTGGGCTCCGCGCAGGCGCGGGCCCTCACCTCTGGGCGGGCCGTGCTGGACGAGGAGTCGACGAGCGTCGTCCGGACCGAGTCGGGGCTGGAGGACTACCGCGTGGGCGCGGTGATCGCGGTCCCGCTCTCCGCCCGGGGCACGGTGCTCGGCGTGGCGTCGTTCTACCGGTCCGTCGACGCCGGGCCGTTCCACGGGGACGATCTGACGCTCGCCGAGGAGCTGGCGCACCGAGCCGCCGTCTGCCTCGACAACGCCCGCCGCTACACGCGTGAGCACGCTCTCGCCCTCACGCTGCAGCGCAGCCTGCTGCCCCGGGCGCTCCCCGAACTGCCCGCGATCGAGGTCGCGCACCGCTACCTGCCGGCCCAGGAGGGCGTGGGCGGGGACTGGTTCGACGTGATCCCGCTCTCCGGGGCGCGCGTCGCGCTGGTCGTCGGCGATGTGGTCGGGCACGGCATCCACGCCGCCGCGACGATGGGTCGGCTGCGCACCGCCGTCCGCAACTTCTCGGCCCTCGACCTCCCGCCGGAGGAGCTGCTCGGCCATCTGGACGCGCTCGTCGACGCGATGGACCAGGAGGAGGGCGAGCTGGGCGGCATCGGGATCATCGGGGCGACCTGTCTCTACGTCATCTACGATCCCGTCAGCCACAGCTGCACACTGGCCAGCGCTGGTCACCCGTCCCCCGCGTTGCTGCTTCCGGACGGCTCGGTCGGCTTCCCCGAGGTGCCGTCGGGCCCGCCGCTCGGCCTCGGCAGCACGCCGTTCGAGGCCGTGGAGTTCGCGCTGCCCGAGGACAGCGAGATCGTCCTCTACACGGACGGCCTCATCGAGGACCGCGACCGGGACATCGACGTGGGTCTCGCCCGGCTCGCCGACGTGCTCGCGACCGCACGAGCCGGTCGGGACCGCACGCCGGAGGCACTCTGCACGGCTGTCGTGTCGGCGCTCTTACCCGAGCGGCCGCGCGACGACGTAGCGCTGCTGATCGCCCGGACGCGGGGCGTGAGCGGCGCGCTGGTGGCGCGCTGGCCGGTGCCGCTGGAACCCGCGGCCGTCGCCGGGCTGCGGGCACAGGTACGCGCGCGGCTGCGCGCCTGGGGGCTGGCCGAGGTCGCGGGAACGGTCGAACTGATGGTCAGCGAACTGGTGACGAACGCGATCCGGCACGCCACCGGCCCCGTGGAGCTCCGACTGCTGCGCGATCGCGGTCTGATCTGCGAGGTCGCCGACGGCAGCAGCGTCTCGCCGCGGATGCGCCGCGCACGCTCCGAGGACGAGGGCGGGCGCGGCCTCTTCCTGGTCGCCCAGCTTGCCGAGCGCTGGGGCACCCGCTTCACCAGCGGCGGCGGCAAGGTGATCTGGGCCGAGCTCAAGACCCGTGCCGGGCTGGCCAAGCGGGCCGAGCCACGTCCGCAGGCGGCCGGGGTACCGCTGGGCGTCACGCTGGGCGAACAGGGTGTATAGGGTGAGGCATGGCAGAAATGATCTCCACGCAGGGCCCTGACCAGCCGTACCGTCCGAGCGACCCCGCCGGAGCCATGAGCGGCTCCGCCGCGTACGCGTGGTCCGTCCGGCCCGAGGCGACGGACGGCTCCGAGATCACGGCGGTCCGCCGCGTCAACCTGACGGCCTTCCCCACCCCGAACGAGGCTGATCTCGTCGACGCGCTCCGGCTGGATCCGGGGGCGTGGGCGCCGGGCTTCTCGGTGGTGGCCACCGCACCGGACGGCGAGGTCGTCGGCCACGCGCTGCTGACGCGGTGCCATGTGTCGGGCACCCCCGCGCTGGCCCTCGCCCCCGTCGCGGTCCTCCCGCCCTGGCAGCGGCGCGGCGCGGGGACCGCGATGATCCACGCGCTGCTGGACGCCGCCCACGCGGCCGGCGAGCAGCTGGTGCTGGTCCTGGGCCACCCGGCCTACTACCCGCGCTTCGGCTTCGTCCCCGCGTCCGGCTACGGCATCAAGCCGCCGTTCGAGGTGCCGGACGAGGCGATGCTCGCCCTGGCCCTCGACCCGGGCCGTCCCGTCCCCGGCGGCGCGATCCGCTACGCGCCCGCCTTCGGCGACTGACAGGGGGAGCTGACGGTTCGGCAGACGGAGATCGAACCCCGGCTCGACTGCGTGGGCTGATTCGGCTGCGAGATCAGCCGTTCGGGGATTCGGCGTCGTCGGCGCTGCCGGTGGACTGAGCGGGGATCTGCGCCTTAGGGGACGGTGCCCCGCCCGCAGCCGCAGCAGGTCCACTGCTCGCCGGGGGTTCAGCCGCTGCGCTTTCGACGGCGACGGGTTCGCTCACGGCCGTTCCGGCGGGCGCGGGCTTCGTCGCGGCGGCTCCTGCCGAAGCCACGGCGCCGACCGCAGGCGGGGTGTCGTTCAGGGGGTGGGTGACGCTGCTGGTGTCGAGGAAGAGTGCGCTGAACGCCGCCGCGACGGCCACGAAGGCGGCGGGGGCGTTGGTGTGACCGCTGCCGTCGACGACCAGGGCGAGCGCCGTGACCAGCAGCGCGGCGCAGCCGACGACCGCCTGGATCCCCCAGGACGCGTCCGCCCCGGCCGTGCCCCGCCCCGCGCCGACCGCTGCGACCTGTGCGACCGGCTCCGTTGGCGCAACCGGCGAACTGGGCCGAGTGGGCGCAGTAGGCGCGGTGGGCGCAGCCTGCGCGGACTTCCTCGAACCGCCCGGGTTGATGGCGGCGCCGAGCAGAGCCGCCGCGAGCGCGCTGGAGACCTGGCCGACCGAGGAGAGGTCGACCTTGGCGCCCTGCCAGGCGACGATCGTCATGATGACCATCAGCCCCAGATAGGCGACGGTCAGCGCAGCTCGGGCGAGAGTACGGGGTTTGGACACCAGGTCGACGAACATGCGTCAACCATGGTGCTGGACGTCCGACCCCCACAATGCCCCACGAGATAACGATTTGACGGCCCATCGTCCGCTTGTGGCGGCACCGAGCGGCGCGGGACGGCCCGGCCGGTCCGCGAACCGAACAGGCGCACTACGCGTCCGCCTGCGGTGTGATGGACTCGATGATGTCGGCGCTGTCGCCCTCGAAGTCGAAGTGATCCAGGGTGACTCCGTAGCGTCTCGCCATCTCGTAGAGGTCGTGGGACTCCGTCACCACGACCTCCTCGCCGATCGGGTTGTTCAGCGCGTCGTGGGCCTGGGCGACGACGTGGCGGGGCCCGATCTCGGTCTTGACCCAGACCCGAACCGATGTCCCGGATTGTCCCGTCATGATCCAATTATCCGTCCGCACACACGGAAGCGCCAGCCCGACACGCGCAGTAGTCGAGCGCTCAACAGAGCCCTCCGATCCGTGCGGCCATCCATGCCAGTGCCTCCTCGGCGGCGTCCGAGAGGACGGAGACGTGACCCTGCCCTGGTCGCTCCCACCACTCCGCGCCGGGACAGCGCCCGGCCAGCCAGGCGCCGTGGGCGGCGGGGACCATCCGGTCGGCCGCACCGTGGACCACCAGCGTCGGAACGCCGATCTGCCCCGAATCGCAGCCCCAGGGGCGGACATAGGCGAGGTCGTCGTCGACCATGCCACCGAGGCCGCCGGCCGTCGCCCGCTGGACGACGCCCATGAACCAGGACCACGGACCGGCACTCAAGGCGGTGTGGTCCTCCGGGGTGAAGATCTCGGGATCGAAGTCGCCCGCGGCGAGCACGCTCTCCAGCTCCTCCGGGCCCGCGAGGGCGGCGCGCAGCTCCGCCGCGCCGTTGGGGTGCATGCCCGCGAACCAATCCCCGCCCTCCTTCTCGAAGGCGCCGAACGGGGCGACCCCCGAGATGCTCACCACCGCACTGACACGGTCGGGGAGCAGCGCGCCGCAGGCCAGGGCGTGCGGGCCGCCGCCGGAATGGCCCAGCACGGCGAAGCGGCCGACGTCGAGCGCGTCCGCGACGGTGGCCGCCTCCGCCGCGACGGACGCGATGTCACGCCCCTGGTGACGTGTCGAACCGCCGTAGCCGGGGCGGTCGTAGGCGATCCAGCGCAGGCCCAACCGCTCGGCGGCCGCGAAGAGCGGCACCGGCGGCTCCCCCGTGTTGGGCGTGCCGTGGTGCCAGAACACCACCGGGCGAGGCGCGCCGTCGGCGGCCTCGCCGGTGTCGTAGACGTGCAGAGTGCGGCCGTCGCCGAGGGCGACGTCCCTTTCGGTCACTGTCGTCATGGGGCGAATCTAGCCAGCCCGACTGACAGCGAACCCCGCGGCTCAGCCGACGGACGCGCCGGCCTCGACCAGCTTGGCGTAGGGGGCGTGCTTGCGCACGGCCTCGATGCTCTTCTCACAGGCCTCACGCGATTCGAAGACCTCGCTCAGAGCGATGACCTCGCCCGTCGCCGCCTTCAGGGTGAACCGGTACTCCTGCGGCCTGTCCATGTGGACCTCGAACTTGCCGGGCATGCCCGCACTCCTTCGTCCGTCTCTGTCGTCTGACCCTGCAGCAGCCGGTCACTCTGCGTTGCCGACCGACTACTGCAGAAGCTAACGCCGATCGCCCGCCTCGGCATCCGGAGCGCTCCCGAAGCTTCCCGGAGCGCTCCCGAAGCTTCCCGGGGCGCTGCCGGGCGCTCCCGAAGCGTTCCCCGGGGTCGCCCGCGATGCCGAGGCGGGCCACGCGGACCTGCGGTCAGCTCTCGACCGGCAGCTGCAGCACTCCCGTCCCGCGCTTGACCAGCTCACCTGCGATGATCAGGCGCTGGATCTCGGAGGTGCCCTCCCAGATCCGGTCGACGCGCAGCTCCCGGTAGAGACGCTCGACCGCGTAGCTGCGGTCGTAGCCGCGCCCGCCGAAGATCTGCACGCAGCGGTCGATGACCCGTCCGGAGGCCTCGCTGGCCGAGAGCTTCGCGATGGCGGCCTTGGCGTGCAGGGTCTTGCGGTCGGTGTCGGGCTGGTCGGCCTCCCACGCCACCTGGTGGGTGTACGCGCGGTGCACCGCGATGTCGGCGGCGCTGTCTGCCAGCATGCCCTGGACCAGCTGGAACGAGGAGATCGGCTGCCCGAACTGCTCACGGCGCACGGCCCAGTCCCGGGCCAGCTCCAGACCGCGCTCGGCCGCGCCGATGGTCCGGGCCGCGATCATCAGACGCTCCTCGGTGAACCACGACCGGGTGATGTCGTAGCCGTTGCCGAGGCCGCCGAGCACGGCGTCCTCGGGGACGAAGACGTCGGTGAAGGTGAACTCGGGGTGCTCGTACACGAAGGTGTGCATGAAGCGCGGCACGCGGGTCATCTCGATGCCCGGGGTGTCCTTGTCGACCAGGAACAGCGTCGGAGCCTTCTCCTCGCCCGCGGCGGCCAGCAGGATCATGAAGTCGGCGTGGTCGCCCACCGTGACGAACCACTTCTCGCCGTTGATGAGCCAGCCGCCGTCGGTGCGGGTCGCGGTGGTGGCGAGGTTCTGCGGGTCGGAGCCGGCGCCGGGCTCGGTGACGGCGTAGCAGTCACGCCGCTGCCCCTTGATGACCGGGACCAGGTAGCGCTCGCGCTGCTCCTCGGTGCAGAAGCGCAGGGCGTTGGCGGGGCGCCAGACCATGTCCCACAGCGCGCCGGTGAGCCGGCCCAGCTCCTCCTGGACGACGGCCTGCTCCAGGATCGTCAGTCCCGCGCCGCCCCACTCGGCGGGCATGTTGACGGCCTGCAGACCGGACTCGAGGACGGCGTCGCGCACGGCCTCGTGGGCCTCGCGCGGGAGGCCGTTGTTCTCCTCGCAGTCCTGCTCGTACTTGGCGACGAAGTCCGTCAGCTCCCGGGCCTTGGCCTTGAGGCCGACCTGACGGGGGGTGAGGCGGAAGTCCATGATGCTCCTCGGCGAAACGAACGGTGGTGGATGGCGGGCGTCAGTGCGTGGGGAGTTGGAGGGCGCGCGTGCCGCGCTTGATCAGCTCGTTGGCGATGATCAGGCGCTGGATCTCGGAGGTGCCCTCCCAGATCCGGTCGACGCGCAGCTCGCGGTACATGCGCTCGACGGGGTAACTGCGGTCGTAGCCGCGCCCGCCGAAGATCTGCACACAGCGGTCGACGACGCGTCCGGCGGCCTCGCTGGCGGCGAGCTTGGCCGTGGACGCCTTGGCGTGCAGGGTCTTGCGGTCGGTGTCGGGCTGGTCGGCCTCCCAGGCCACCTGGTGGGTGTAGGCGCGGTGCACCGCGATCTCGGCGGCGCAGTCCGCGAGCATGCCCTGGACCAGCTGGAAGGACGCGATCGGCTGCCCGAACTGCTCCCGCCGCACCGCCCAGTCCCGGGCCAGCTCCAGGGCGCGCTCGGCCGCGCCGACCGTCCGGGCCGCGATCATCAGCCGCTCGTCGGTGAACCACTCCTTGGTCAGCTCGTAACCCTGGCCGACCTCCCCGAGCACGTCCTCGTCCGCGACGAAGACGTCGGCGAGGGTGAACTCCGGGTGCCCGTTGACGGCGGTGTGCATGAAGTGCGGGACGCGGGACATCGTCAGGCCCGGCGCGTGCTTGTCGACGAAGAAGAGCGTGGCGGCGCGCTCCGGGCCGGCGTCGGCCTGGACGACGAGGAAGTCGGCGATGTCGCCGCAGGTGACGAACCACTTCTCGCCGTTGAGCAGCCAGCCCCCCTCGGTGCGGGTGGCGGTGGCGGTCCCCGAGGACGGATCGGACCCGGCGCCGGGCTCGGTGACCGCGAAGGCGTCGAACTTCTCCGCGCGGATGATCGGCAGCAGGTACTTCTCGCGCTGCGCCTCGGTGCCGTAGACGAGCACGTTGGCGGGCCGCCAGGGGATGTCCCACAGGCAGTTGGTGACCTTGCCGAACTCCTCCTCGACGATCACCTGGTCGAGCAGGGAGAGGCCGGGGCCGCCGAACTCGACCGGCATGTTGATGGCGTAGACGCCCGCGTCCATGGCGGCGCGGGTCAGCTCCCGTACCGTCTCGGCGGGCAGCGGGCCGCCGGCCTGCTCGGACTGGTCCTCGTACGTCATCAGCAGCCGCGCGTAGTCGGCGGCGCGACGCTTCAGGTCAGCCTGCTCGGGGGTGTAGCGGAAGTCCATGGGCGGTTCTCCTGCGTGAGCGGGGGGGGGGGGTGAACGGTCCACGAGGGTGGTTCGATCGAGGCCGAGAGGGCGGGCACGGTCAAGGTGGGTCGGGTCAAGGTGGGTCGGGTCAAGGTGGGTCGGGCGAAGGCGAGTAGGAAGGGCGGGGCCGGTCGGAGAGACGGGGCACGGCCCGGACGGGCGGCCCGAGGGGCGAGCCACGAGGGAAGCGGGGGCTCGGAGGCGCGGGCCCCGACCGGCGCCGCTCCGGCGGGTGAGGTCCGCACGGGCGCGGCTGCGACGATCGCCGCCCGGCCGGCGCGGTTCAGCCGAGAACAGCGCGGGAGTCGAGGGCGAGGGCGCCCCGCGGGGTTGCCAGGAGCGGGTTGACCTCCAGTTCGGCGATCTCGGGATGCGCGGCGGCCACGGCGGTGATCGCGGCGACCGCCCGTGCGGCCGCCGCGACGTCGACGGCGGGGCGGCCGCGGACGCCGTCGAGCAGCACGGCGCTGCGCAGACTGCGCAGCAGCCGCTCGGCATGCTCGGCGGTGACCGGGGCGAGCGCGAAGGCGACGTCTCCGAGCGCCTCGGTGAGCACCCCGCCCAGGCCGACCATCGCGACCGGGCCGAAGCGCGGATCGCGGTTGACTCCGACGATGAGCTCCACGCCGTCGCTCAGATCGGCCATGGCCTCCATCGAGTAGGAGGGCGCGCCGAGACGGGCGTGCATCTCGCGGTGCGCGGCGACCAGGGCCTCCTCGTCGGCCAGGCGGAGCGCGACGCCTCCGGCATCGGACTTGTGCAGCAGGTGCAGCGCCTTGAGCACGTGCGGACCGGGGAACTCCCGTGCCGCGGCGACCAGTTCAGCCTCGGTGGAGATCTCGCGGGCGGACGGGAAGGGGACCCCGGCCGCCGCGAGCAGGCGTCGGGTGGCGTGGTAGTCGGGGTCGGCGAGCGGCTCGGCCGCAGGTGGCAGGGGGAGGACCCGGACTCCGTCGCCGGCCCCGCCGTCGGCCGCCGTCGGGGCGAGCGCGACGAGGGCGCGGGCGGCGTCCTCGACCGCCTCGTGGACCGGGACGCCGGCGGCCGCCAGGACTCGGCAACTGGGGGATCCCGGATACATCGACTGCACCACGAGCGGCTTGCCGGACTCGGGCACCACCGCCGCGATCGCCTCGGCCGCCGCAAGCTCGGCCACCCCCAACCCGCCGACCTCGCCGTCGACGGCCTCACCACCGACCCCGATGTCGCCATCGCCGCCGTCGCCGCCGAGACCGCCCTCCCCGGACGCGTAGCCGCCGAAGTAGCCCGTCAGCAGCACCGCGTCGACCTCGTCGGACGCCAACAGGGCCTGCACGGTGTGCGCGTAGGACAGCGGATCCCGTTCCCCCATGCCGGCCAGGTCGACGGGGTTGCCGACGGCGGACTGCTCCCAGAGCACGTCCGTCAACTCTCCTTGCAGCGGCGCGGACAGCTCGGGCACCGACAGCCCGGCCGCCTCGACCGTGTCGGCGGCGATGGCGCCGTGGCCGCCGCCGTCCGTGAAGACCGCCACGCGGCGGCCGCGGGCGCGCCGCCCGGCGTCCAGAGCGCCCAGCACGCAGGCGAGTTCGCGGGGCGTGCGGGTCAGTTCGATGCCCGCGTCCCGGCACGCGGCGAGCACCACGTCGCTGGAGGTGGTGAGGGCGCCGGTGTGGGACTTGGCGCTGCGGGCGGCGGCGTCGCCGCGGCCTGCGGTCAGCAGCACGACGGGCTTGCCCGCGTGGGCGGCGGCCTCGGCGAAGGCGCGGCCGTCGCCGAAGTCCTCGGCATAGACGGCGATGGCGCGGGTGCCCTCGTGGCGGGCGCAGTCCGCGACCAGGTCGACCAGCGTCACGTCGGACTGGTTGCCCAGGGAGACGAAGCGGGAGAAGCCCAGTCCCTGGGGTTCGAGCCGCAACTGGAGCTCCAGCGCCAGGTTGCCGCTCTGGCTGAGCAGGGCGACGCCGCCGGGGGCGAACCGGTCGGAGGCGAGGTAGAGCTCGGTGGTGTTGTCGGCGATGCCGAGGCAGTTGGGGCCGACCAGCAGCGCACCGGCGGCCTGGACCTTCTCGGCGACGGCGCGCTGCCGGGCCAGGCCCTCCGCGCCCATCTCGGCGAAGCCCGCCGTGATGGCCACGATGGCGCGGGCCCCGCAGGCGAGCGCCTCGTCCACGGCCTCCTCGAAGCCGGTCAGCGGGACGCTCACCACGACCAGCTCCACCGGCTCGCCGATCGCGCCCAGGCTGGTGGCTGCCTTCCGGCCGAGCACCGTGCCGCCGCGCCGGTTGACCAGGTGCAGCGGGCGCCGTCCGTTGGCGCGCAGGGCCTGGACGGCGATGGCGTGACCGTACTTTGCCGGGTCGTCGCTGGCGCCGAGCACCGCGACCGAGTCCGGGGAGAACAGGGCGGTCAGGTCACGTCGCATCGGTCACCGCTCCAGTCGCAGGGCGTTGTTGGGGCAGGCGTCGACGGCGGCACGGGCGGCCGCCTCCTGGTCGTCGGTCAGGTCGACGACCAGGAGCCGGGCGTAGCCCCACTCGTCGAGGTCGATCACGCCGGGGGCGGGCGGCAGGCATTCTCCGTACCCCTGGCAGCGGGTGGAGTCGATGCGGAGTTTCATGGGGGTTCCCTCTTCGGTGTGCGGTGGAACGGGAGGAGGAAGGGGGCGGGGCGTCAGCCGACCCGGGCAGCCGTGCACGGCGGCGGCGGGACCGCCGCGCGGAGGACCGTCGCGGTGGTCATGGGCAACGGCACGGGAACACGCAGGCGGCGACCGGCGTCCGGCGGAGTGGCGGCGCAGGCCGGACAGGGCGTGCGCCGATGGGCCTCGACCAGGTCCGCGAAGCCGGCGACCAGCGAACCGGCCAGCCGGGCGGCGGCGTCGAGCAGGCCGCACGCGCCGCGTCCGGGCAGGCCCTGCGCCCAACGGGCCAGGTTGGCCTGGCCGTCGGCGTCACAGCGGCCCTCGGCCAGGGCGACGAGGGTGTCGCGCAGGGCCCGGGTCCCGGAGACGCAGACGCCGCACTGGCGGCTGCTCTCGGCGGTCAGGTGGTCCACGGCGTCGGCAGCGACGGAGACCGGGCACTCGTCGGGCGCCAGGAAGCGGATCGCGCCACAGCCGAGCCCCGTGCCCGCCTGGGCCAGCCGGGCCCGGTCCAGCGGAAGATCGAGGGCACTCGGCGGAAGCAGTCCGCCGAAGAGGCCGCCCATCAGCACGGCGGACGGTTCGGCTGTACCCTGCAGCACGGCGAGTTGACGAAGAGTCACACCGTAGCGCTGCTCGGTCAGCACCGGTGCGCTGCGGCCCCCCGACAGGGTGAGCAGAGCCGTGTCCGCACCGTCGCTCCCACCGGTCAGCAGGGCCAGTCGCGCCAGCGTCTCGACGTTGGCCACCAGGGTCGGCGCGCCGCCGACGCCGTGTTCGAACACGCGCGGCGGCTTGGCCGTCGGCAGGGCCGGCCCGCCGTCGATGCGGCGGACCACGGCGCTCTCCTCCCCCGCGACATAGGCGGGTTCGGTGCGCACGACCTCCACGGGCAGCCCGGGGTCGCGCTCGGCCAGGGCCTGGCGGACGCGGCGCTCGGCTCCCTCGTCGGAGAGGTAGACGAACGCGCGGTCGGCCCCGGTGATCCGGGCCGCCCGGACGAGGCCGTCCAGGACCAGGTGCGGACGGGCCCGCAACAGCCAGCGGTCCTTGACCGAGCCCGGCTCGCCCTCCTCGCCGTTGGCGACGACGACGGGCGCGCCCTCGCCGTCGCGCACGGCGCGCAGCTTGACGGCGGTGGGGAAGCCCGCCCCGCCGTGGCCGCGCAGGTCCGCGGCCTCGATCCGGGCGAGCAGCTCCTCGGGCCGGAGCTCCGAGCGGTATCCGCCGCGGGCCAGGTAGGCGGCCAGGCTCTCGACCCGGTCCGGGCTCGGTCCCAGCACGGGCGCCGGGCCGTGCCCCGGGATGTGGATCACTGTCGCGGTCATCGCAAACCTGCCTCTGGGTGGTGTCCGGCCGACGCCCGCGCCGACAGCGACAGGCGCCGCAGCCGGTCGACGGCTCGGGTGAGCAGCGCCCGGTCGGCGGCGACCCGGTCGTAGTCCGGGCCGGGCAGGCCGATCAGCATCTGGTGGTGGGCGAGGACGACCTCGCCGGCGACGAGTGCCGCCTCGACGGTCCCCGGGCCCGGTGGGCCCTCCCCACCGGCGGCTCCCCCCGCGGCTGCGCGCGCGGCTCCCCCGGCCCTTCCGCCCGAGCCGCCGGCCGCGACGTCGGCCACCAGCTCGGCGACCTCCCGCAGGTAGCCGAGCCAGCTGCGCCGGTTGCCGTGCAGGACCAGGCGCTCCACGCGGCGGCGCTCGGCGGCCTCCGTGCTCGCCGCCGCTCCGTCGGGGAGCCGGGCGCGCAGCCGGGCCACTGCGTGGGGCAGCTCGCGCTCGGGCTCGGGGGTGAGTCCGAGCCAGGCGTTCCTGCGGGATCCGTGCATGCCTGCCTCCGCGGTGGGACGGGGTGCGATGCCGAGGGGTCCGGCAACGGCCGGACCGCGTGAGTGGGGTGGGGAGAGATCGGCGTCCGGGAGAAGGGGCCGCTCCTGGGATGGGACATCAGGAGCGCCGGGTCGGCCGGGCGGCGTGGTCGCCACGGTACTGATCAACCAGTTAGTCAGCAAGTATTGACACCGAGGACGTGAAGGCGCAACCTTGCCGCACCGCTCGCTGAGCAGCCAGTCAGTCTCTGCCCCACCCAGGCCCCGCGCGATGAGCAGGAGCGCCATGCAGTCCGAACTGACCCGATCCGGTCCCCCGCAAGCAGAGCCGGCCCCGTCGGCTCCCGACGGGGGCACCGCCCCCGCGGCGGGCCTCGCGGCCCGCTACTACACCGATCCCGCCGTCGCCACGGCCGAGAACGACCACGTCTTCGCCCGCTCCTGGCAGCTGGTCTGCCATGAGACGGACCTGCCGGGCCCGGGCGCCCGGCTCAGCGCCTGGGCCGCCGGCCGTGAGGTCCTGGTGGTCCGCACCGAGGACGGCGGCCTCAAGGCCCACCTCAACGTCTGCCGCCACCGCGGCACCCGACTGGTCTCCGCCCCGGAGCCCTCCGGCAAGGCGATCCGCTGCCCGTACCACGGCTGGACCTACCGCCTCGACGGAAGCCTGGTCGGCGCGCCCGAGGCCCGGCAGATCCCCTGCCTCGACAAGCCGAATCTGGGGCTTTTCCCCGTTGCGGTCGAGTCCTTCCTCGGCTTCGTCTTCGTCAACGTCGACGGCCGTGCCAAGCCGCTGGCAGAGCAGTGCGCCGGTCTGAGCGACGCCGTCGGCCGCTACCTCGGCCCGGACCTGGTCCCGGTCGGCAAGTACCGGATCCACGACCGAGACAGCTTCGAGGTGCAGGAGGCCAACTGGAAGGTAGCCGTCGACAACTACCTCGAGGGCTACCACGTCCCGGTCGCCCACCCGGGCCTGATGCGGCTGTTCGACTATCAGAACTACGTGGCCAGTGAGCTGCGCGAGTCCTACGCTCTGTTCCAGGTGCCGCTCCGGGACAAGCCTTCGTCGAACTTCGTCGAACGGCTCTACCAGCGGGTGACGTCCCCCATGCCGGGTCTGACCGAAGCCGACCGGCGGGTCTGGCGCTACGCGGTGATCTACCCCAACACCCTTCTCGACTTCTACCCTGACCATGTGCTCGCCTGGACCGCCATCCCCACCGCGCCCGACCGCGTGGCCCTGGGCGGGGCCTGGTACACCAAGCCCGGTGCGGGAGTCCGCACCGCCCTCGCCCGGCGGCTCAACATCCACATCGGCTGGATCACCAACGACGAGGACGCCGAGCTGGTGGCGCGTGTCCAGCAGGGCCTCGGCACGCCGGGGTTCCAGCCGGGCCCGCTCTCGCGACGGGAATCGGCGGTAGGTTGGTTCGCCGAGCGGATCCGCGCCGACCTGGACGGCGTCGTCGGCCCGGCCGCCCCGAACACCGACCCTCAGGAGTCCGCGTGAGCGCCACGACCCGGCCGGTGCCCGCGGCGACCGCCGGCCGCCGCGCCAGCCACGAGGAGCGCACCGAGCAGACCCGCCGCGTCATCCTGCTGGCGGCGTGCGAGACCATCGCCGAGGTCGGCTTCGAGAAGGTCCGGATGCGCATGGTGGCGGAGCGCGCCGGGGTCTCCTCGGCACTGCTGCACTACCACTTCGAGAACCGCGAGAAGCTCTTCCTCGAAGCGCTGACCTTCTCCTACGAGCACGCGGGCGTCGAGGGCTACGCCGCCGAACCGCCGAACGAGCTGCCGCACACCTGGCGGCTCGGCCGCGTCATCGACGCCTGTCTGCCGATCGACACCGAGCTGCGCCGCGACTTCCTGCTCTGGCAGGAGCTGCACCTGCGCGCCGTCCGGGACGCCGACTCGCTCGTCGTCGCCCGGGACCTGTACGGCAACCTGCGCGACTGGATCGCCGGCGTGGTCCGTGACGGCCAGGCGGCCGGCGAGTTCGGGCCCTGCGACGTCGGCCGGCTCGCGGACCTGGTGATCGCGCTGACCAACGGCTACGGCACGCGGATCCTGATCGGTTCCTCGGCGACGGACGTCGCCGACGCCCGCGACCAGATCTGGTCCCTGGTCACCCCGCAGCTGGGCGTCACCGCCCCGTTCCCGCTCGCGACCCACACCGGCAGCCCGAACCACCACCACGGCTGACGGCCGTCCCCCTCACACAGGCACCGTTCACCCGGCAGCGGCGTGGACGCCCCCGGTGCAGCCTCCCTCGAACAGAGCCAGGGATCCCGCACACCCTCACCCCCTCGGTCACCTCCAACCGGCTCGCCCCCGCCGGTCCACCCACCTGGAGAGGACACAGATGTCCGACCACCTCCCCCAGTTCCCGCACAGAACCCGGCCCTCGCACGGATCCCAGCTCTCCCGCAGGTCGCTGCTCCGCGCCGGCGGGCTCGGCGTGCTCGGCCTGGGCCTCGCCGGTTGCGGCTTCAGCCAGCCCGCGACCGCCACTCCCGCGCAGACCGACAAGCCCATCGACATGAAGGTCGACGGCCCGCTCGTCTACTTCAACTGGGCCGACTACATCGACCCCTCCGTCTTCGCCGGGTTCCAGAAGGAGTACGGCGTCAAGATCGTCCAGTCCAACTTCGACTCGATGCCGGGCATGGTCGCCAAGCTGGACGCCGGGAACAAGTACGACATCATCTTCCCGTCCGCCAAGTACGCGCAGCGGCTGGCCCAGGCGGGACGCCTGCGCGCCATCGACCACACCAAGCTCCGCAACGCCGAGCTGGTCTTCGGCAGCTACCCGTACTTCGAGGACCCCTGGTACGACCCGAAGTCCGCGCACACGGTGCCGTTCACGATGTACAAGACCGGCATCGGCTGGCGCCGCGACAAGCTCGGTGCGCTGACCGGCTCCTGGCAGGACCTGTGGGACGCGCAGTCCAGCGGCACCACCTTCCTCCTCGACGACGAGGACGAGGTGCTCGGCATGGCGGCGCTCAAGCTCGGCCTGGACCCGAACACCACCGCGCAGGGCGACCTGGACCGGATGACCTCGCTGCTGAAGACGCTCCGTCCGCACCTGCGCGGTTTCTCCAGCGACGACTACAACAACCTGCTCGACGGGACCGCCACCATGACGCAGGCCTGGAGCGGGGACATGGTCAGCGTGCTCAACCAGGCCAAGGACGCGACGCTCTACGGCTTCGAGGTGGCCAAGGAGGGTTCGCCGATCAACTCCGACTGCTTCGCGATACCGGCGAACGCCGAGCATCCGGGCACGGCGATGCTCTTCATCGACTATCTGCTGCGACCCCAGAACGCGATCAAGACCATCCAGTACCTCGGCTACCCGATGCCGGTCCACGGCACCGAGTCCACCTATGCGGGGCTGGTCAAGCAGCTGCCGCAGTGCATGATCGAGCCGGGCGACCTCAAGCCCTCCCTCTACTTCCGCAATCCGAGCGGCGCCGGCGCCCAGGCGCGCGACACGGCCTGGACCGACGTGAAGGCGGGCTGAGATGGCACTGCGCACTCCCGTCCGCACCGACGGACCGTCGGACAGCAGAACCGTCCGGCGGGACCGACGGCCCCGCCCCTCCGCCGCCGGCGCGCGGATCTGGACCTGGCTCACGTTGCCGGGCACCGTCTGGATGTCGGTCTTCTTCATCGCCTCCCTGCTGCTGGTCGCCGCGATCTCCTTCGGGACCACGGACGAGCTCGGCGACCCGCGGTTCGGCACCAACCTGGGCAACCTCAAGGCGCTCGCCGACCCGGCCTACCGCGACGTCATGCTCCGCTCGCTCGGCTACGCGCTGCTGACCTCGGTGATCTGCCTGCTGATCGCCTACCCGGTCGCCTACGCCGTGGCGCTGCACGCGGGCCGCTTCAAGAACGCGCTGATCGCCGCGATCGTGGTGCCCTTCTTCGCCAACTACCTGGTGCGGATGTACGGGTGGTCGGTGCTGCTCTCCGACGACGGGCCGGTGCTGCGCATGCTGCGCGCCGTCGGACTGGCGGGCGCCCATACGAAGATCCTCAACACCGGCTTCGGCGTCATCGCCGGCCTGGTCTACGGCTTCGTGGTCTTCATGATCATCCCGCTCTACGCCGCCATGGAACGCATGGACACCTCGCTGATCGAGGCCGGACGCGACCTGTACGGCGGACCGCTGCGCACCTTCCTGTTCGTCACCGTCCCCGCCACCCGGCAGGGCGCGGGGGCCGGGGTGGTGCTGGTCTTCCTCCCGGCGATGGGCGACTTCGTCAGCGCGCAGTTCATGGGCGGACCGAACCAGATCATGATCGGCAACCTGATCCAGGACAAGTTCTTCGAGGGCCAGGACTGGCCCCTCGGCTCGGCGCTGACGATGGCGCTGATGGCCGTGCTGCTGATTGCGATGTTCGGCTACCTGCGGCGCGCCCGCAAGGACGAGGCGGAGGCCACCCGATGAACCCCACAGCCCCCGCTCCCCTGCGTGCGCGCAGACGTCGAGACCAGCGCCGCAGGCCGGTCTTCGCGATCGCCGTCACCGTCGTCTTCTTCGTCCTGCTCTACCTGCCGATCGCCATGGTCGTGCTCTTCTCCTTCAACGCGCAGAAGTCGCTGACCGTCTTCAAGGGCTTCTCGCTGCGCTGGTACGAGGCGTTCTTCCACGACAACGTGCTGCTCGGCTCGCTCGGGATGAGCCTCGAGGTCTCCCTGGTCGCCATGGTCGGCTCGGTCGTGCTGGGCGTGGCGCTCGCGCTGGGCCTGGTCCGCAACAAGGGCAGGCTCGGGACCTACGCCGGGCTGATCATGATGGTGCCGCTGATCACCCCGGAGATCGTCACCGGCGTCGCCTCACTGCTGCTCTTCAAGGGCCTCGGCATCACCCTGAACAGCGGCACCGTGATGATCGCCGAGATCACCTTCTCCATCTCCTACGTCACCGTCATCCTGCGCTCCCGCGTCGCCGCGCTGAACCCGGAGGTCGAGGAGGCGGCGATGGACCTCGGCGCCACACGCTGGCAGGCGCTGCGCCTGGTCACCCTCCCCGCGCTGCTGCCGGCCATCCTGGCCAGCGCGGTGCTGATCTTCGCCTTGGTCTTCGACGACTTCGTGCTCGCCTACTTCACCACCGGCGTCGACCCGCAGCCGCTCGCCGTCCGCATCTACTCCGCGATCCGCTTCGGCGTCGAGCCCACCATCAACGCGGTGGGGACGATGATGCTGGCCGGCTCGATCACCCTCATCGGCCTCGCCCTGGCCATCCCGCGCCTCTTCGGTCGCCGCGGCGGCCTCGACCTCATCTCCGGGGAGTGACACCCATGACGCCGACCACCGCGACCACGACGACCGCCGCGAGCGCCACCGACCCGACCGTTCCCGCCGTCAGGCTCGACCACGTCAGCAAGGAGTTCAACGGCTCCCACGCGGTGCGCGACCTCGACCTGGACATCGCGCCCGGCGAGTTCTTCTCCCTGCTCGGCCCCTCGGGCTGCGGCAAGACCACCACCCTTCGCATGATCGGCGGCTTCGCCGACCCGACCGACGGCGCGGTGCTGCTCTCCGGCGAAGACGTGACCGCGCTGCCGCCGAACAAGCGCAACGTCAACACCGTCTTCCAGAGCTACGCGCTCTTCGACCACCTCAGCGTCGCCGACAACATCGGCTTCGGCCTCAAGCGCAAGGGCGTGCCGAAGCCGGAGATCCGCGAGCGGGTCGGCGCGATGATCGACCTGGTGCAGCTGGGCGGCATGGCCGAGCGCAAGCCGCGCACGCTCTCGGGCGGGCAGCGTCAGCGCGTGGCGCTGGCCCGGGCGCTGGTCAACCGGCCGGCCGTGCTGCTGCTCGACGAGCCGCTGGCCGCGCTCGACCTGAAGCTGCGGCGGCAGATGCAGGTGGAGCTCAAGCAGATCCAGCGCGAGGTCGGCATCACGTTCGTCTTCGTCACCCACGACCAGGACGAGGCGCTCACCATGTCCGACCGCGTCGCGGTGATGAACGGCGGGCGGGTCGAGCAGTGCGGCACGCCCGAGGACGTCTACGAGCGGCCCGAGAGCCGGTTCGTGGCCGCGTTCATGGGGACGTCCAACCTCGTCAGCGGCGTCTACCGGGACGGCGCGGTCCGGATCGAGGGCGGCCCGTCCCTGCCCGTCGGACCCCGGCCCGGGATCGGCGAGGGCAGCGTCGTGGACCTGTCGATCCGGCCGGAGAAGATCTGGCTCTCCGACTTCGAACCCGGCATGCCCGTCGTCAACGGCGTCATCCGCGAGACGGTCTACTCCGGGCCCACCACGACGTACCTGATCGAGCTCGCCCCGGGCGTCACCGTCGCGGCGCTGGAGCAGAACACCGCCCGCGCGCGGATGGAGGACCGCTGGGAGGGCGGCGAGACCGTCGAACTCGGCTACGACCCCGACCACTGCCTGGTGCTGGGCCACTGAGTCCTGCGGACTCCCGCGCCGTCGGCCGGCCCGTGCGGGTGCTTCGCCGGCCCCGGGCCGGGTGACGCCCCCGAACGAGCCCTCGGCTGCTGAGAGCTGAGAGAGGAAACCAATGAACCACGACGTCATCGTGCTCGGCGCCGGCCTGGCCGGGCTGAGCGCGGCCCGCGATCTGGCCGCCGCCGGGGTCGACGTCCTCGTCGTCGAGGCCCGGGACCGGGTCGGCGGGCGGGTCGAGCAACAGCAACTGCCCGACGGACGCCTGGTCCAGCTCGGCGGCGAGGTCGTCGGGCGCGCCCACACCGCCTATCTGGGCCTGGTCGCCGAGCTCGGCCTGACCCTGATTCCCAGCTACGTCGCCGAACCGGGCCTCATCGCCCGCGCCACGCCCGAGGGGGTGTCGGCGGGCGATCCCCCGCACTGGTTCGGCCCGGACGACGAGGCCGAACACCGCACGGTCACCGACGAGTTCGTCTCCCTGGCGGCGACGGTGGACCCGGACGACCCCTGGTCGCACCCCGACGCGGCGGCCCTGGACACGCTCTCGGTCGGGGCGTGGCTGCGCTCGCGCAAGGCGCCGGACGCCGTGGTGCGGCTGTGGGAGATCGGCGCGCTCGGGCTCGCCGACGGCTCGATCGAGCGCACCTCGCTGCTCGCGGCGCTGCGCAAGCAGGCCGCCGTGCCGAGCTCGGGCCACTACGACTACGAGGACTGGGAGGGCTTGCGCGTCGCCGAGGGCTCGGCGACGGTCGCCCTGCGCATGGCCGAGGAGCTCGGTCCGCGCGTCCGGCTGGGCGCGCCGGTGGCCTCACTCGACGTCCGGCCCGGCCGCTGCACGGTGCGCCTGCTCGGCGGCGAGACGCTGACGGCGTCGGCGGTGGTCAGCGCGCTGCCCGTCGGGCCGCTGCGGGACGTCGCGGTCACGGGCGTGTCCGAGGAGCGGCTGGCCTCCCTGCACGCGCAACGCCAGGCTCTCGCCGCGAAGTTCGTCGCCGCCTACGGCGGGCCCTTCTGGCAGCAGCGTGGCCTGAGCGGCCTGTCGGAGTGCGAGGGCGTGCTGGGCAGCACCTGGCCGCAGAGCACGGCCGTGCTGTCGGCCCTGGTCCCGCCGGAGCGCCTCGGCGTGCTGCTCGGCATGCCGGCACACCTGCGGGAGAGCGAACTGCTCGCTGAAGTAGCCGAGTTGTACGGTCCGGAGGCCGAGGCGCCGCTCGCCACCTGGTTGCGCTGTTGGGGCACGGACCCGTGGACGCAGGGCTATGTGACCCAGTGGGTGCCGGGCGACGTGCGACGCGTCGGTCCGCTCCACGGCACGCACGAGCCGCCGTTCTACGTCTGTGGCTCCGACCAGTGGGTGGCCGGCTACATGGAGGGCGCGGTGCGCACCGGCCGCGCCGCCGCCGAGGAGGCGCTGCGCCGTGGCTGACACTTCATCACTTCGTCTGGTGCAGAACCACATCGGCGGGCGTGACCGCCCGGCGGCCGACGGCGCGGAGACCGTCCTGGTCGATCCGTCCACCGGACGGCCCCACGCCCGCGCCGCGTGTTCGGGCGCGGCCGACGTCGACGCGGCCTGCGGCGCCGCCGAAGCGGCCTTCGAGCGCTGGTCGCGGACGACGCCGGCGGAGCGCCAACGCGCGCTGCTGCGCCTGGCCGACTCCCTGGAGTGGCACGCCGAGGAGTTCGCCGAAGCCGAGACCGCCGACACCGGCAAACCGCGGCTGGCCTTCCTGGCCGACGAACTTCTCGCCGTCATCGACACGTTGAGGTTCTTCGCGGGTGCGGCCCGGGCCCTGCCCGGGAGCGTGGCGGCCGAGTACGCCGAGGACCGCACCTCGCTGCTGCGGCGCGAGCCGCTCGGCGTGTGCGCGCAGATCACGCCGTGGAACTACCCGCTGATGATGGCGGTCTGGAAGCTCGCCCCGGCTCTGGCGGCGGGCAACACGGTGGTCCTCAAGCCCGCCGACACCACCCCGTCGTCCACGGCGCTGCTGGCCCGTCTCGCCGCCGAGCACCTGCCGCCGGGCGTGCTCAACGTCGTCTGCGGCGACCGCACGACGGGCGCGGCGCTGGTCGCCCACCCGACGCCCGCCATGGTCGCGGTGACCGGCAGCGTTCGCGCCGGACGGGAGATCGCGGCGGCCTGCGCCGCCGACCTCAAGCGCCTGCACCTCGAACTCGGCGGCAACGCACCGGTCCTGGTCCACGCCGACGTGGACGTCGAGGCGACCGCGGCGGCACTGGCGGACGTGGCCTTCTACAACGCCGGTCAGGACTGCACCGCGGCCACCCGCCTGCTGGTGCACCGGAGCGTCCATGACGCCTTCGTCGCCGCGTTCGCCGAACACGCCGCCAAGCTCCGCACGGGCTCGCCCGACGAACCCGACGCCGCTTTCGGCCCGCTGAACAGCGCCGCCCAACTGGCCCGGGTCCAGGGCCTGCTGGAACGCCTGCCGGACCACGCGGAGATCGTCACGGGCGGCGGGGTGGTGGCTCGGGACGGCTTCTTCCACGAGCCGACCGTGGTCGCCTCGGTCCGGCAGGACGACGAGATCGTGCAGGAGGAGGTGTTCGGGCCGGTCGTCACCGTCCAGCCGTTCGCGGACGAGGCGGAGGCCCTGCGGCTGGCCAACGGCGTCCGCTTCGGCCTCGCCGCGAGCGTGTGGACCCGCGACGTCGACCGGGCCATGCGGGCGACGCGCGCGCTGCGGACCGGCATCGTCTGGGTCAACACGCACGGCACCACCGTCTCCGAGATGCCGCACGGCGGCCGCGGCCAGTCCGGCTACGGCAGCGACCTGTCGATGACGGGGCTGCTGGAGTACACGCAGGCCAAGCACGTCATGGTGTGACGGCACGCGAGGCCGCGCAGGGCGAAGGCCGCCGACCGGAGGGGGTCGGCGGCCTTCGCCCTGCCTGCGGGACCGGCCAGGGTCAGAGGATCGCGCCGGGACGGTACTTCGCCGCCTCCGGGTGGCGGGCGGTGACCTGCTCGACGCGGGCGACGACCTCGCCGACCTGCGCGGCGGCCGCACCGGTGAAGGAGAGCTTGTCCGCCAGCAGCGCGTCCAGCCCCTCGCGGTCCAGCGGGATCCGCTCGTCCGCGGCGAGGCGGTCCAGCAGCTGGTTCTCGCGGACGCCCTGACGCATGGCCAGCGCCGAGCCGACGGCGTGCTCCTTGATCGCCTCGTGCGCGGTCTCGCGGCCGACACCGGCCCGCACCGAGGCCATCAGCACCTTGGTGGTGCCGAGGAAGGGCAGGTAGCGGTCCAGCTCGGCGGCGATGACGGCCGGGAAGGCGCCGAACTCGTCGAGCACGGTCAGGAAGGTCTCGACCAGGCCGTCGAAGGCGAAGAAGGCGTCCGGCAGCGCGACACGGCGCACGACCGAGCAGGAGACGTCGCCCTCGTTCCACTGGTCGCCGGAGAGCTCGGAGACCATGGAGGCGTAGCCACGCAGGATCACGGCCAGGCCGTTGACGCGCTCGCAGGAGCGGGTGTTCATCTTGTGCGGCATCGCGGAGGAGCCGACCTGGCCCTCCTTGAAGCCCTCGGTGACCAGCTCGATGCCGGCCATCAGCCGGATCGTCTTGGCCAGCGAGCCCGGCGCGCCGGCCAGCTGCACGAGGGCGGAGAGCACGTCGTAGTCGAGCGAGCGCGGGTAGACCTGGCCGACGCTGGTGAAGCCGTGGTCGAAGCCGAGGTGGCCGGCGACCCGCCGCTCCAGGTCCGCGAGCTTGGCGGCGTCGCCGCCGAGCAGGTCCAGCATGTCCTGGCTGGTGCCGACCGGGCCCTTGATCCCGCGCAGCGGGTAACGGGCGATCAGCTCCTCGAGCCGGGTGAAGGCGACCAGCAGCTCGTCGGCGGCGGTCGCGAAGCGCTTGCCGAGGGTGGTGGCCTGGGCGGCGACGTTGTGGGAGCGCCCGGCCATCACGAGCTCGCCGTGCTCGGCGGCGAGCTGGGCCAGGCGCGCCAGCAGCGCGACCGTGCGGTCCCGGACGTGCTCCAGCGACTGCTTGATCTGCAGCTGCTCGACGTTCTCGGTCAGGTCCCGGGAGGTCATGCCCTTGTGGACCTGCTCGTGGCCGGCGAGGGCGTTGAACTCCTCGATCCGCGCCTTGACGTCGTGCCGGGTGACGCGCTCGCGTTCGGCGATGGAGGCGAGGTCGACCTGGTCGACCACGCGCTCGTAGTCGGTGACGGCGCCCGCGGGCACCTCGATCCCCAGGTCGGCCTGGGCCTTCAGCACGGCCAGCCACAGCTGCCGTTCGAGGACGACCTTGTGTTCGGGGGACCACAGCCGCGCCAGCTCGCCGGAGGCGTAGCGGGCGGCCAGGACATCGGGGATGAAGGGCTTGGCGCTCACGCTGGGCAATTCTAACGTGCAGCTCAGCGCAGCGGCGCACCTGCCCGCGCGCCGCGCTGCCACGGCCCCGGCGCGCGGGCCTTCGGGATGGGCCCTCCGGGGTGAGGACGACGGCTGCGGACACCCCGGTCCGCCTGTCGCGGACCGTTGCCCATACGCTGCTCCGACACAGCGGAGGGGACAGCAGCATCGATGATCGACAGCTTTCTGGGGATGGTGGTGTTTCCCCTGGTCATCGCCGGGCTCGCGCGGTGGGCGGCGGCCCGCAGGCGACGCGGGCTGGCGGCGGGGCGGGCGGTGCACTTCCGGGGCCGGCTCGACGGCCGCAGGGGACGGCTGCTGGCCGACCCGCGTCTCGACGATCCGGTCTTCCTCGACCGCGCCGGAACGGCCACGGCCCTTTCACGCGGCGGCACCGCCCTCGACGCGACGGCGCTCCCCAACAGCACGGGCCAACCCGCCCTCGAAAGGGTCGGGCTGCGCTACCGCACGCCTGACGGGGTGACAGTCAGCCTCCGTCTGTCGACCTCCGACGCACGGAGCGTCGGCGCCTGGCTGTCCGAGGCGCCGGACCCGGCCGCCGCCTCCCACCGCTTCCGCCTGCCGACGGCGCCGCTCTGGGCGGTGCTGGCCCTGGCGGCGTCCGTGCTGATCGGCCTGGCCGCCGCGGACGTGGCGTTGCTCGGGAGGCACACCGCAGCGACGGTGCTGCGCGTGGACCGGAGGGCGGACGTGTGCGAGGTCGGCTGGTCCGGCGGCGCGCAGCACGCGACCGTGGACTGCGACACGGCGCACGCCCGCGTCGGCCAGGCGATGCCGGTCGTGTCGCTGCCCTGGCCCTTCCTCGGCAAGGCCGTCGACACCCTCACCGTCCCGACCGTGGCCCTCGTCGCCGGAGGCGGGTTCGGAGTGCTGGGCCTGCTCGGCGTCGCAGGCACGTCGGCGGCCTGCGCGCGCCGGGTCCGGCAGGCCCGGGCGGCCGGGCCGACCGCCCCGCAGGGATCGGCCACGGAACCTGACGAGGAGTCGGAGGAAGGCTTCGACGGCGCGACGGCGGGCGAACCCACCGAGCTGACCTATGCGGGCCTCGCGGCCGCCGCCCGTCACGCCGACCGTCACTGGCCGGGAGCGCACGTCTCCGCGCCGCGCCGCGGCCCCGGGGCGACCTCGGTGTCGCCACGTCGCTGGGCCACGGCCACCGTCCTCGGCACGGGTGGCTGGTGGTTCCTGACGGTCTCCGTCGGCGGCGTCCTCGACGACCGCTTCCAGCTGGGCCACTGGCGCTTCTTGGTGTTCGGCGCCGTCGCCATCGTCGCGCTCGCCCGGATCGGCTGGTACGCGGTCGACCGCTCCGCGCTGTGCGGCCCGGTGCTGCGGGCCGCACGCCAGGACGCCGCCCAGGCCGACTGGCAGCCCATGCGCTACGTCCGGCTGCGCCGGGGGCCGGGTGACATGGCGCTGGTGCTGTTCCGGTCCGACGGCGGCGAGATCGCGGCCCCGCGCTACCTCCAGCCGATCTCGTCGTGCCGGGGCAGCGAGCGACGCACCGTCGGCGGCCCGGCTCCGGTGGGCGAGGCGCTGGTGCACGACACCGGCCTCGGTCCGCTGGTCTGCGAGATCGAGGGGGTCCGCTACCTCCCCAAGGGGCGCGCCACCGACCTCGCGGCCGACCCGTCCCGCAGCGAACTGCTCAGCTACGCCGACAGCCACCGCCGCTCCACCGGCCGCGCCCGGCCCTGAGCGCGGGGCGCCCCTAGGCGCGGTCCGCGTTGCTGCGGATCCGGGACTCGATGCCGTCGAGGGCCAGCTCCAGGCTCTCCGCGAAGTTGTGGTCCCGCTTCGCGGCCATCGTCTCGCCCGCCTTCGGGGGCATGATGCGGTCGGCGTTGTCGAGGTGGCGCCGGTCGACCTCGGCCGCCAGGCCGATCACCGCCTCGTGGTACTCCTCCTCGCTCAGGCCGGACTCGCGGACGCGGATCAACTGCTGGGCCTCCGAGGTGGCGAAGCCGTAGACGAACTGGAAGAGCAGGCCCAGCGCGCCCGCGTACTGCTCGCGCGGCAGACCGGTGCGCTCCGCCGCGGCGATCGCGCTGGTCGAGAAGAAGAGCGCGTGCGGGCCGAGCGGCAGCACCTCGCCCGCGACGCGGGTGGCCCACAGATGGCGGCGGTAGAAGTCGCGGTACTCGTTGGCCAGGACGCGCAGGTGCTCGCGCCAGTCGCCGTCCTCGCCGAGCGGCGGGATGCGCATCTCACCGAGGGCCTCGTCGAGGGCGAGCTCCAGCAGCTCGCCCTTGTTGTCGACATACCAGTACACCGACATCGGCGTGACTCCGAGTTCCGCCGCCAGGCGTCGCATGGAGAACCCCTGCTCGCCCTCGGCGTCGAGCAGCTCGATCGCGGCCCGGACGATCCGCTGGCGGGAGAGCCCACTGGGCGCGGTGCCCCGCTTCCGTTCCCGTGGGGGCCTGACCCAGACGCTGACCTGCGGTGCGGCGGCCGGGTTCGGCGACGTGGACTTCTGCGGAGCCATGCGGCGATCGTAGTGCCGCAGGGAGGCGCTCACGGCGCGCGCCGCCGGTCAGCCGGCCGCGGCCGGTGCGGTCTCGGCGGGACCGGCGACCGGGCCGCCGCCCGCGGGCGTGCCCGCGACAGCACGGCCGATCAGCCAGGCGGCCAGCAGGCCGCCGAGCAGGACCGCGACCGCGCCGATCAGCTGAGCGCTGGTCAGACTGTCCGCGAACCCGCCGGTGACCTCCTGCGCCCGGGCCGGTCCGGCCGCGGCCAGCGCCTTGGGCAGGGAGCGCGCCGCGTCCTTCGGCACCCCGTGAGGCAGCGAGGCCGCGAAGCCCGCGGTCAGCACCGCGCCGAGGACGGCGACGCCGAGGGAGTTGCCGAGCTCGCTCAGGGTGCCCATGAGACCAGAGCCGACGCCGGCCTTCTCCGGCGGGATCGAGCTCATGACCGCGCCGGCCATGGCCGGCTGCGCGCAGGCGACGCCCGCGCCCATCAGCACCAGGCCGAGGAGGATGCCGAGGTAGTCCCCGTGGCGGCCGAGCACGGCGATCGCGGCGAGGCCGCCCGCCATCAGGCTGAGCCCGCCCGCGATGGCGACCGGACCGGGCAGCTTGGCGGTGATCCGCATACCGGTTCCGGTGAGGTTCAGCAGCACGATCGTCAGCGCCATCGGCGCGGTGCGCAGACCGGCCTCCAGCGGACCGTAGCCGAGGACGAACTGCAGGTGCTGGGTCAGCAGGAACAGCGAGCCGCCCATGCCGAAGGAGACCAGCACGCCGCCGGAGACCGCGCCGCGGAACCGGGCGTTGCGGAAGAAGGACATGTCCAGCAGCGGATGCGGGGTGCGGCGCTCCCAGAGCACGAACAGGGCGACGAAGACGACGCCGATCGCGCCCGGCACCAGGGTGCGGCCGGAGGTCCAACCGTAGCCGGGGCCCTGGATGATCGCGTAGACGACGGCGACCAGGCCCACGATGGACAGCAGCGCGCCGAGCAGGTCGGGGCGCTCGCCCTGCGGGTCCTTGGACTCGGGGACGTACCGGGCCACGGCGAGCAGGCCCAGCACGCAGACGGGCAGGTTGACGACGAAGACCGAGCCCCACCAGAAATGCGCCAGCAGCGCGCCGCCGATGATCGGTCCGAGGGCGAAGCCGAGCGAGCCGACGCCCATGGCGGCGGCGAGCGCCTTCGGCTGCTCCTCCGCGTCGAAGGTCCGCACGACCAGCGCGATGGTGGTCGCGAGCAGCAGGCTGCCGCCGACGCCCATGCCGACGCGCGCGGCGATGAGCTGACCGGGCGTGGACGAGAGCGCGCCGCCCAGGGATCCGAGGCCGAACAGGCCCAGGCCGATCATCTGCACGAGCTTGCGCCCGTAGCGGTCGGCGAGGCCGCCCGCGGCGATCAGCATGCCCGCCTGCGCGAGGGAGTAGGCCCCGACGACCCACTGCGTCTGCGCGGTGGTGGCGCCGAGCTCCTTGGTGAGCGAGGGCACGGCGACGTTGAGCACGGTGTTGTCGAGGATCACGACGAGCTGCACCAGGCAGATCACGGCGAGGATCAGCCAGCGGTCGGCTCTCCGCTCGGCTGGCGCGGGCACGGCGGCGGTCACGGAACGTCTCCTTGTACGGCGTATAAGACTTCTACACCGTAGAAGTACGGCGGGCCGACCGCCACCGCTTTTTCACAGCCGGTCCTCAGACCCGGTGTCAGCTCCCGACGTCAGCCCGTCGGCAGGGTCTCCACCCAGCGCAGGTGCCCCTCGACGACGGCCAGGTCACGGCACGCGCCGTCCGGACCGCGCAGGCGCAGTGACGCACCGCCACGCGAGGGGTCCGGGCGCGGATCCGGGTCCGGGGCCTCCTCGACCGAGAGCCACCACAGCGGACCGGTGTCGCCGAGCGCGGCGATCGCCGCGTCGAACGCCGCGAGCCGCTCGGCGGGCACGTGCATCCGCGTCGCAGAGTGGTAGACCACGCGCGGTTCGCCCGCGGGGAGGGAGGCCGCCAGGCCCGGCAGCACGTCGATCGCGTCCCCGGCCAGGATCGGCGGCGGATCGCCGGCGACGAGGTCCAGAGCCGCCGTCAGCAGCAACCGCTGGTCCTGGTTCTCCGGCCAGACCAGGGCCCGCAGCCACTGCCGGTCGTCGGGGTCGAGGACGTCGACGGGGTTCAGGTCCACCCCCAGCACGCTCGCCAGCCGGGGCAGCGCGTCGAGGTCCGGCACCTCCCCGTCCCCGTGGAGCTCGGCGACGAGTTGGACCGGCGAGTCCGGGTTCCCGTAGCGACGCCCGCCGAGCCGGTAGCCGTACCGGTCGAAGCGCAGGTTCAGGCCCGCGCTGGTGCCCACCTCGATCAGGTGGACCGGCTCGGCCCCGATCTCGGCGGCGATCGCCGCCAGCCCGAAACGCAGCCCCAACGCGCGCTGGACCTGGTTCGTCTGCACCAGCCGGGTGCCGATGACCGCGCGCAGCGCGTCGGCGTGGCGCGCGCAGAAGTCCACGAGCGCCGGCCCGGCCTCCTCCGCGGGCCGGGCGGTCGCGCCGGACGGCAGCAGCGACGGGTAGTACGCGGCGAGCGGCTCGTTCTCGGCGTCGGCGGCGGTCAGCAGCAGGTGGTGCACGGCGCCGAAGAACAGGAACGTCGGGTACTGGCCCGGCCGTCCCCCCGCGGCGAGGTCCAGCAGCGCGTCGTCCCCGGCGACGGTCCGGCTCAGCGCCCGGTACAACGGCGAGGTCCGGAACTCCCCCGGCTCGGTGAACGCCCGCCGCACGCGCTCACGCGGACTCTCGGTGATCTTGGTCGTCATGCGCCGACCGTAGCGCGGACGCGCCCCACCACGCGAGAAGTTGCGGGACGTCAGGTGCCGGGCGGCCGCGAGGCCGCACCGCGAGGTGGACGGTCGGCCCGCGCGTCGGGGACCGTCCGCCCGCGGGCTCAGCGCGCCTCACCCCCCGGAGCCGGAGCGGGAGCCGGGATCGCCGAAGGCCGCAGGCGGCACGCCGTCCGGGTCAGCGCCACGCGCCGTGCCGGGTGTCAGCGGACCAGCAGGTCCAGCAGCCGCTCGGTCTCGGCAGCCGGGTCGGTGGAGAGGCCGCAGTGGACGGGGCCCGGTTGGACGACGGTGCTGCGCGGGGCTGTCAGCCAGCGGAACCGGCGGCCCGGTTCCTCGTGGCGGGCCTGGCCCGCAGCGTCACCGCCGTCGCAGACATGGGCGACCGCGGCGAGCGCCGCGCGCACGCCCTCGAGGTCCACCGCCGGGTCGAGCGCCAGCAGCCGGTCCTCGTCGAGGTGGATCGCCGCGCGCAGCACGCCCGCCTGGCGGCTGTAGACCAGTACGCCCGCGTTGATCTGCTCGCCACGCTCCACCCGGGGCACGACACGCACCAGCGCGTACTCGTAAACCAACTTCTCCGCGGCCCCCGCCGCAGCCGGAACGGCGCTCACAGCGACACCCACTCCCTCGGGCCGGCGGCCCGTGCCGTCAACTGGGCCACGTACGCGGCGCGGACCGCGTCCGGATCGTCGAAGCCCGGCTCGTCCGCGAGCCAGACGTCGGGTACCAGCGCGAGGACCTCGTGCAGCAGCTCCTCGGTCACCTGCGGGCCGAGCTCCGCGTCCGCCGCCGCGACGTCGGGCCCGAACGGCAGCAGCACGTGGTCGGAGGCGTCGAAGCCCTTGCGCGCGGACGCGGCGGCCCGCGGCCAGTTGTGATGGAAGATCAGGCTGGCGCCGTGGTCGATCAGCCACAGCTCGCCGCCGTGGACCAGCAGGTTGGGGTTGCGCCAGGAGCGGTCGACGTTGCCGATCAGGGCGTCGAACCAGACGACGCGTCCGGCGAGCTGCGGGTCCACCGGGAAGGCGAGCGGGTCGAAGCCGAGCGCGCCGCTGAGATAGGCCATGCCGAGGTTGCTGCCGCCGGACGCCTTCACCAGGTCCTGCACCTGCTGGTCGGGCTCGCCGACGGCGACGCGCGGGTCGACCTCCATCCGCGTCAGCTCCGGCACCCGGAAGCCGAGGCGTCGGGCCAGCTCCCCGCTCACCACCTCCGCCACCAGCGCCTTACGGCCCTGCGCGGCGCCGACGAACTTGGCGACCCAAAGACCGCCCGCCCCGGCCTCGACCAGCCCGGGCAGCGAGCCGCCCTCCCGCAGCGGCGTCACGTACCGGTCCGCCGTCACCTCTCGCAACATGCGCACCACCCTAGTGCCCCGCCCGCACGCGTCTGTCCTGCGGCGACGCCCTGCGGGAGCGGCACCGGCCGCCATGTGGGACCTCGGAAGGCGGTCTCGCGCCGTGGCGGCGGGCAGCGGGCTCCGCCAGCGCTAATTCGGTGTCCCGGCCGAGCCCGGCGTGGCCGGGAGGCGACGGTCGGCGAGCTGCTGGCCGGGGTCGCCGGCGTGGTGGCCGGACGGAAGCAGGTCCGCCGCGTCGCCGAGGCGGGCGGTCTGCGCCTGGTCGCGGAGGACGAGGAGGGCGGGCAGCGGGTGGCGTCCCTCTCGCCCGCCGATGCGGACCGGAGCCTCGCCGAGGTGCTGGCCGAACACCGGTCACTGCTCGGGGCCGAAGGGAGCGGGGCCCGCACCCGGGCGTTCCTGCGCTGCGGCCGCGCCGCCGTCGCCCTGTCCTTGGGGAACGGAACCGGGGACGACCGGGCCGACTGAGCCCCCGAGGGCCCGCTCCGTCGGACGGTCTTGCGCGGTGGCGAGCGATCCGGGAGCGTGCCAGTGTGGCGGGGAGCGGTGACACCCGGTGGCCCCGGGTGCCCGCCGGTTCCCTGTGGCCAGGGGGACCAGGCTTGCCCGCAGGACAGTGACCACGACCGTGAGGGATGGGCACGATGGAACGACCCCGGATCCTGGTGGTCGGCGGCGGCTTCGCCGGCGTCGAGTGCGCGCGGCGGCTGGAGCGCCAGCTCGCACCGAGCGAGGCAGAGATCGCGATGATCGCGCCGTTCAGCTACGAGCTCTACCTCCCGCTGCTGCCGCAGGTCGCGGCCGGCGTGCTGACGCCGCAGTCGGTCGCGGTCTCGCTGCGCCGGATGCTGCGCCGGACCCGGATCGTCCCGGGCGGCGCGATCGGCATCGACGCGAGGGCGAAGATGGTGATCGCCCGGAAGATCACCGACGAACTGGTCGCCGAGCCGTACGACTACCTGGTGCTCGCCCCGGGCAGCGTGACCCGGACCTTCGACATCCCCGGGCTGGCCGAGTACGGGCGCGGGATGAAGACGCTGGCTGAGGCCGCCTACGTGCGCGACCACGTGCTGTCGCAGCTCGACCTGGCGGACGCGGCCACGACCCAGCAGGAGCGGATCTCCCGCCTCGGCTTCGTCGTGGTCGGCGGCGGCTACGCCGGCACGGAGACGGCGGCGTGTCTGCAGCGCGTCACCGCGAACGCCGTCAAGCGCTACCCGCGGCTGAACCCCAACCTGATCAAGTGGCACCTGGTCGACATCGCCCCGAAGCTGATGCCCGAGCTGGGCGACATGCTCGGCACCGAGGCGATGGACCTGCTGCGCAAGCGCGGCATCGAGATCTCGCTCGGCGTCTCGGTCGCGGAGGCCGGCGAGGAGTCGGTCAAGTTCACCGACGGCCGGGTGGTCCCCGCGCGCACGCTGATCTGGACCGCGGGTGTGGCCGCGAGTCCGCTGGTCGGCACGCTGGACGCGGAGACGGTGCGCGGGCGTCTCGCGGTGACCGCCGAGATGCGCGTGCCGCAGTGCGACGGCGTCTTCGCCCTCGGCGACGCCGCCGCCGTCCCGGACCTCGCCAGCGGCGACGGCGCGGTCTGCCCGCCGACGGCGCAGCACGCACAGCGTCAGGGCAAGGTCGTCGCGGACAACGTCGTCGCCCTGCTCCGAGGCCAGGAGACGAAGCCGTACTTCCACAAGGACCTCGGCCTGGTGGTGGACCTGGGCGGCGCGGACGCCGTCTCCAAGCCGCTCGGCGTGGAGCTGCACGGCATCGCGGCGCAGGGCGTGGCCCGCGGCTACCACCTGATGGCGCTGCGCACCAACGTCGCCAAGGTCCGGGTGATGACCAACTGGCTGCTGAACGCGGTGGCCGGCGACGACTACGTGCGCACCGGCTTCCAGGCCCGGCGCCCGGCACGGCTGCGCGACTTCGAGTACACCGACTCGTACCTGACGAAGGAACAGATCAAGCAGCACACGGCCGCGTTGCACGCACGGCACCAGTAGCACCAGGGGCGGGCCGACGCCCTGGGCGGCGGGTTGCGACCTGCGCCGTCCAGGGCCCGACGATTCTGGCATGAACGCGCCACGATGTCACCCGTCCGTGCGGTATTCACGACGACACGATGATGTGGCGGATTGACGCAAAGCCAGCGGTCATACCTTTGCGTGCATGCCAGATCACTCCGCGTCGCCTCGGCTGCCCCGCCCCTCCCGCCGCCTCGTACTCGGCTCCGCCGCAGGCTCGGCGCTGCTGACGACGGCGGCGGCCGTGCCAGGAGTCCAACAGGCCGCCGCGGCGAGCCGCACGGCGCGCCGCAGGCAGGGCGCGCCGCTCCTCGAGGGCGCCGCCATGCCGAGCGACGCGAAGGCCGCGGCCGCGATCCGCGACGAGTACCTGCACGGCTGGTACGGCTACACCGCGAAGGCCTGGGGCTACGACGAGCTGCGCCCGCTCAGCGGCGGCCACAACGACTTCTTCGCCGGCGGCCACAGCTTCGGCCTGTCCATCGTCGAGGCCCTGGACACCCTCTACCTGATGGGGTGCGACGACGAGCTGGCGCAGGCCCGCAGTTGGGTCGAGAACAACCTGGACCCGACGCAGGACGTGGACATCCACGTGTTCGAGGCCATCATCCGCCTCGTCGGCGGCCTGATCGCCGGACACCTGACGACCGGCAGCGCCGCACTGCTCTCCCTGGCCCAGGAGTTCGCGGACCGGCTGCTGCCCGCCTTCACCTCCTCCCCCACCGGCGTCCCCTACACGCACGTCAACCTGCGCACCGGCCAGGTGCAGGGGAGCCAGGTCGCCCTGGCCGAAGCCGGCACCAACGTGATGGAGTTCGGCGCCCTGTCACAACTGGTGGGCGACTCCCGCTACTACGACGCCGCGATGCGCGCCTACCGCGCGGTGCTGTCCCGCGGCAGCTCCCTCGACCTGCTCGGCACCACCATCGACGCCGAGACGGGCCGCTGGGCCGACCACACCTCGACCGCCCCCAACCCGCCGGTGGACTCGTTCTACGAGTACCTGTGGGGCGGCGGCCGCCTGCTGGGGGACAGTCAGCTCACCAGCTGGTACCAGCAGTTCACCCGACCGATCCTGAGCCGCCAGGCGGAGGTGCGCGGCGGCCGCCTCTGGTTCCGCGGCGCCGACACCTCCACCGGCCGCCGCACCGGCCCCACCCACCAGTCCGAACTGGCCGCGTTCTACGCGGGCCTGCTCGCCAAGGGCGGCGACCTCGACCACGGCGCCGCCTACTTCCGCTCCTGGTCCGCGGTGATGGACCGCTACCCGATCCTGCCCGAGACGGTCGACTACACGGACTTCCGCATCGTCGACCAGGGCAGCCAACTCCGTCCCGAGTACGCCAACTCGGCCTTCGACCTGTGGCGCATCACCGGCGGGGCGAGCTACAAGCAGGCGGCGTGGCGCTGGTTCGACAACGTCCGCACACACCTGCGCGTCTCCGGCGGCTACACCGTCGCGGACCACGTCAGCTCGTCGTCGGTCCGGCACGGGGACCTGACCCCGGGCTACTGGTTCGCGGAGAACTTCAAGTACGTCTGGCTGATCTTCTCCAACACCCCGCGTTTCGACTACCGGGGCGGCATCCTCTCCACGGAGGGCAAGGTCCTCGCCGGGGCCCGGTAGTCCGGCGACGGGGCTACTTCAGGCCCAGACGTGCCTCGGCTGTGAACCAGTCCGAGGCGATGGCCTGCTGGGCCTGGGCCAGCGTCACCTTGCCACTGCAGACGGCCGTGTGCAGCCGGGTCTCGACGGCGTCCTTCGGGTTGTTCGGGCCCGCGCCCGCCTTGTGGCCGGGGGACGGCGGCTCGACCCACAGGTTGCGCGGGTCGTTGGGGTCGCCGCCCAGCTCCAGGCTGATCAGGTGGTCGTACTCGGCGTCGTGCAGCGAGCCGGTGTAGTCGTAGGAGGCCGCGTTCTTGCGCTTCTCCGCGTCGGTGACCGACGCGGGCGGCCGGATGCCGCCGGTGTAACCGCCCTTGCGGCAGATGGTCTCCCCGATGTCCGCCTGCGTCACCGCGGGCGACAGGGCGCCCGGCGTGCACCTGGCGTCGGGCAGCGGCTGACCGTCCTGGTCCCCGTAGTGGCAGCTGTCGGGGGCGGGCTGCGACGCGACCGTGTAGTGGGACTGCGGCCCCGGACCCTCCGCGAGCGGTCCGGCGGCGTCACCGGGCGCCTGCGAGCTGCCGGAAGAGGCCCCCGCGGAGGCGTGGTCGCCGGAGGCGGTGGAGCTCCCGGAGACGTGGGAGCAGCCCGCGAGAGCGGCGATCAGCACGGTGGCCAGGGCCAGGACGGGACGGGCCAGGACAGGACGGCGCACGGGTGTCATTCCTTGGGACGTTCAGGCGTTCGGGTGAGGGTGATGGTGCCGCGCCAGCCTCCCAGATCCGAGGAGGGGTGGGAAGTCGGTCCGCAACTGACGGCGCGTCGCCCGAAAGGCGGCTATCCTCCGGCTACCCTCCGGTGCGGGCCGCGCCGTCCGGCCACACCCGCACCACCTCGACGCCGGCGTCCCGGCTGCGCTGCACCAGCTCCCCGGTGCCTCCCGGACCGGCCGGCGGCCGCCCGTCCCACACGGCGACGACCACGTCCGCGCGGGCCAGCAGCACCTCGTTGGCCGCCTGGTAGGCCTCCTGCGAGACCTCGCTGAACTGCAGCTCCTGCACCTCGACGGCGGCCAGCACCAGACGGTCGAAGCTCGGCGCGTACGCGGCGTGGCCGCGGTTCTCGCGGTATCCCCGCGCGGGGAACACGACCACGAGCTCGCCGCCCGCGTCGACCAGCTCCTCCGCGAAGATCGTGTCCGCGCCGGCCGCCAGACAGCTGAGGCCCACCAGCGGGCCCTCGGCCGCGCGCGCGGCGAGGAGCTTGCGCAGCTCCGCGCGGACGAGCTCGGCGGTCTGGTCGGTCAGATCCCTGTGCCCTGTCACCGCGAGCGTCACCACAGTCTCCCCTTCTCCTCCAGCGCGGCCCGACCACGCAACCGGTCCGGCTCCGCCGTCTCCGGGCCCCTCCAGCCTGTGCCTTTCTAAGGCTGTCTATGCCCGGCCCGACCGGGCCCGATACGGCGGGATCCGGGCACAACGCACGCACACCCGGCCGCCGTCCCCCGCCAGCCTGCACCCCCACGGTCGGGCGCCGGTTCCGTGCCCGTCGAGGGCGGCTACGGGCGAGGTGGCGCTCACCCACCGCTTGCGGTCTAGCCTGAGAGGGAGGGTGTGGGTGTGGCGGACCTCGGCAGGAGGTGCGGTGTGGCCGCGGAACCAGCTGACCGCCCGGGCGCGCCCGCGGCGCGCGGGGCGGGGCCCGGCCAGGCGGGCGACGCCGGAGCCGGGACGGAGCCGGACCCCCGGGCCGAGCACCGCCGCATCCTGGTCATCCTGTCGGCGCTGATGATGGGCATGTTCCTGGCCGCGCTCGACCAGACCATCGTGGCGACCGCCCTGCCCACCATCGCCGGCGACCTGCACGGGCTCAACCACCTGTCGTGGGTGGTGACGGCCTATCTGCTGACCTCGACCATCACGACCCCGCTCTGGGGCAAGCTCGGCGACCTCTTCGGCCGCAAACAGCTGTTCCAGGCCGCGATCATCATCTTCCTGGTCGGCTCGGCCCTGTCCGGGCTGTCCCAGGACATGATCCAGCTGATCGTCTTCCGTGCGGTCCAGGGCGCGGGCGCGGGCGGCCTGATCGTCGGTGCGCAGGCCATCATCGGCGAGGTGGTCAGCCCGCGCGAGCGCGGCCGGTACATGGGCTACTTCGGCGCGGTCTTCGGCGCCTCCTCCGTCATCGGCCCGCTGGCGGGCGGCTTCTTCACGGAGCATCTGAGCTGGCGCTGGGTGTTCTACATCAACCTGCCGGTCGGGGCCGCGGCCGTCTTCCTGATCTCGGCCGTGCTGCACCTGCCGCGCAGCCGCACCCGCCACACCATCGACTACACCGGAGCAGCGCTGCTCGGCGCCGCCGCGACGGCGGTCATCCTGCTGACGACCTGGGGCGGGACCACCTACCCATGGGCCTCCCCGCAGATCATCCTGCTGGCGGTCGGCGCGGTGGCGCTCATCGGCCTGTTCGTCGTGACCGAGCGGCGGGCCGCAGAGCCGGTGCTGCCGCTCTCGCTGTTCCGCTCTCCGGTCTTCACCGTGGCGAACGCGATGGGTTTCCTCATCGGCGCGACGATGTTCGGCGTCATCATCTACATCCCGCTCTACCTGCAGACCGTGCACGCGGCCAGCCCCACCAGCTCGGGACTGCAACTGCTGCCGCTGATCCTCGGCATGCTGATCACCTTCATCACCAGCGGCCGGATGGTCACCGCGCGCGGACGCTACAAGATCTTCCCGGTGATCGGCACCGCCGTGATGACCTTCGGCGTCTGGCTGCTGTCGCTGATGGAGCCGGACACGAGCCTGGCCGTCTCGTCCGCCTACATGTTCGTGGTCGGCTTCGGCATCGGGCTGGTCATGCAGGTGCTGGTGGTGGCGGTGCAGAACGCGGTCCCACGCGCGCAGCTGGGCGCGGCGACCTCGGCGACGACGTTCTTCCGCACCATCGGCGGCTCGTTCGGCGTCTCCGCCCTCGGCGCGGTGTTCAACCGGCAGCTGACCGAGAACCTGCCCAAGTACCTGCCGCCGCAGGCCGTGGAGCAGCTCCACGGCAGCAACGTGAGCGCCAATCCCGCCCAGTTGAACGCCCTCCCCGCGCCGGTGCGGCACGGGTTCATCCAGGCCTTCGACAGTTCCCTGCACGTGGTCTTCCTGGTCGGCGTGCCCATCGGGTTCGCCGCCTTCGTGCTCTCCTGGTTCCTCAAGGAACTCCCGCTGCGCGAGAAGGCCTACGTCTCCGCCGCGGAGACCGCGAACACCGACACCAGGGAACGCTGATCTCCGCAGCGCGCGAGGCAGACGAAGCCACAGGCGATTCTGCCCCGCGCGACCGACAACCGGCTCCGGTCCCGCCGCTCGGCCGCGTTCCGCTCCGCGCGTCCAGGAGTCGACATCACATCATTCGTCGGCTCCATCGCCCGCCGTGAGGCTCGGCGTGCTGTCCTTGCCCAGGCTTGGCGAAGCAGCCAGGCCCAGGGCATTCATCATGACCACGGTCGTGAGGTGCTGCCGCACAGCAGGATCCGGAATGCTCTCGATCAGGCTGAGTGCCTGCTTACGCATCGTGTCCTCCCTGGCGTGCGCGCGCTCCGCTTTCATGTCGTCACGAACCGCGGCTACCTGCTCTGTGAGGTGCCTGCGTGCACGGTTGGCATGCACGGCAAAGGCTCCGCCGCAGGTGCCGATGAGGACGCCCGCCAAGCTCGTCATCAAAGCAGCGGCATCACCGGCCGAGGCGGCGTGGCGTAACAACGCCAGCACGCCCCCGGCCAGCAGGATGACCGCCCCGGCCGACATGAAGATCGCGCTCAGCCGAAAGGTCGTCTCGGCTTGACTCAGCGCCTGGTTCATGAAGCGGGACATGATCATTTGGTTGACGTCGGCCTCGCTGCCGCCTGGAGCCGGCGGCCTTCCCTGCAGGTGCAGATCACCCGAGACCTGGTACACGGCGGAACCGGGGGCCGCTTGCACGTACTGCTGCTGCGGTACGTTCCGCCCGGACCAGGCCGGGTCTCCTTCGTTCCACCCGGACCAGGGCGAGCCTGGTTCTCCGCTACTCTCCGGCATACCTTCCCCCTGGCCGTCATGGTAGCCACTGCCCGTCATAGGCCCAACGGTATCGAGTAGTTGAGAACAGAGCTGCCACTCCGCAGGAGCGGGGAGCAGGCGCGGCTCCGGGTGTTGTCAGTCCTCCCGGCTAGGTTGATCGTGTTCCGCCGCTCTGGCGTGACGATCCCCCTATCTGCCTTGAGGAGGCTGCGCCTTGCCCATGTGGGAGGAGTCGAGCCTGGTGCGCGTGGTACCGACCGCGCGACCGCGCAAGCTCGCGAAGGTCCCGTTCGTCGAACTCGCCGCCGGCCGGTTGCAGGGCGTGGTGTCCAGCGGCTCGGACGTCTCACGGGTGTACGTGTCGTCCGTCGCCTCCGGCGACTTCGCCTTCGCGTGCCGGACCAACAACAACCGCCCCTGCGGCGGGGCTCGCGGCGGGTTCTGCAACCACATCGGCGCGATGGTCGGCGAGGCGGTGCTCCAGTACGGCGGTGCGCGTGTCGCCCGCTACCTGCAGACGGACACCGCCGACGGCGACGCGGCTCCGACGGCGCAGCAGCTCGCCGCAGCGATGAGCGCCGCTCGTCCGCAGCAGGCGGCCGACGCACAGGCCGTCACAGGGCAGGTCTTCGCGCGCTTCCTGCGTCATCTGGCCTACCTGGAGCTGCCCGCGACCACCGCGCCGCTGCCCGAGATGCACTGGTTCCCCACGGCCGGGGCGGTGGCATGATGCGGGCCGACCTGCTGACCGGGGAGCTTCCCGGCCTCGACGAGGCGCTGGCCGCCGTCGACGCGTTCGACCAGGTCCTCGCGGGCGGGTTGCTGCGTCCGCAGCCGGCCCAGGCCGCGGGGCTGACCGCGCTGGCAAACGCGGTCGCCGGTTCGCCGATCGCCGCGCTGGTCGCCGAGGCGGCCGAGAAGGCGGCGGCCGGGGTGGCGGGCGAGGAGCACCTCCTCGCGCTCGCCGCCGGTCGCACCGCGCTGTTCGGTGCGGTCCACGACGCCGTGGTGGCGCGGGTCGACGAGGCGACGGGGCGTCCCCGCGAGGCGACGCCGCCGTTCGAGCCGGGCGCGCCCCTGCCGGCGAACCTGCTGGCCTCCGCGCGGGCGTGGCTGTGCGACGTGGCCCGCGCCGGCTGGCGCGGCCTGGACCACGAGCTGGCTGCCGGGGCCGCCCAGGTCGTGTCCGCCCTGCTCCCCGCCCCCGAGCTGCGGCGGCTCGCGGTGCTGCTCGACGGCTTCGCCGCCGAGCTCGCCGCGTCCTGTCCCGGCCGGACGCTCGGCCGGATCCCGCTGCGCCGCTGGGCCGACCTGTGGGCGCGCGGGATGCTGCTGACCCAGCCCGGCGCCGTCACCGGGGCCGGAGCAGGAGCCGAGACGGCGGCGCTCACCGGGCGCCTGCTGCCGCTCGGCGTGGATCTGCACGAGCATGCGACGGCCGTGCACGCCCAGGTCCACGCGGTGTTCGAGCCCGCGGACGGCGGCCCGGCGCGGCTGGTGCGGGCCTCGGTGTCCGCGCCGAAGCCCGACACGGTGGTCGGCGCGGGGGTGTGGCAGCTGCTGCGACCGCATCTGTCGCTGCTGGCCGCGGCCGGGGAGGGCCACGCGATGGAACTGACCGGCATGCCCGTCACCGACGAGGGGGATCTGCTCTGGAGCGAGGAGCGCACCCGCGTCGACGAGAGCGCGGACGTGTTCACCACCGCGCGCGTCGCCCTGCCGACCGTTCGCGCCGGCGCGACCGCCCCGCTGGACCGCCATCCGGCCCGGATCGCGGAGCCGGTCCTCGTCGAGGGCTACACCGTCGACCGCAGCGGCGACGAGGTCGCCTTCGTGGTCGGCGGCGAGCGGCTCGCGGTGGACACCGGCCGACTGCCCGCGGCCTCACCCCTCACGGCCCAGGCGGTGGCTGGTTCCCGTGCCTGCATCGGGCTGCTGCGCTGGGACGCCGGCCGATTCCTGCTGCAGCCGCTGGCCGTTCAGAGCGCCGCGAAGAGCCGGACCGCCGTGGTGCAGGCCGGAGCCTGGGCCGGTGGGACGGCCGACAAGAGCGGCGCCAAGGCGGAGAAGGCGGCCACCGACACCGTGACGGTGCTGCGCGAACGCGCGGGAAGGCTGCTGCGCTCATGACCGACCCCACCACCGTGCCCGACGTCACCGCACCCGACATCACCGCATGCGACGTCGCCCTGCCCGACCCGGAGGCGAACCGCCGTCAGGTCCTGTACTGGCGGCTGCTGGCCCGCCTGTTCGACCCCGAGGAGCAGCCCGCACTGGAGACCGCCTCGCTGGAGGTCACCGAGGCTCTGGGCCTGCCCGCCGCGCTGCTGGATCCGCAGGCGTCGATCGACGCCATCGTGCAGCGTCACCCGCAGCTGGCGGCCGAGTTCGACTCGGTGATGGTCCCCGCCCCCGAGCCGGGCGACGTGCGGGACCGGGCCGCCGAGGTACGGCGCGCGGCGCTGGTCTCCAAGCTGCTGCTGAACACCTTCGCCACCGGCCGCGGTGAGGTGACGGCCGGTCAGCTGGCGCGCTGGCAGTCCGACGCCGGGTGGCTGGAACGCGCGCTCGGCTGCGATCCCGGGCAGCTGCGTGCCGCCCGTCCCGGCACGGGTCCCGGCCTCGGCCCTGAGCTCGCCGACATCGAGGCCGACCTCGTCAAGCGCATGCGGCTGCGCGAGCTGCTGGCCGACAACAAGCTGGCCGGGCAGCTCACGCCGAGCATGTCGCTGATCGAGCAGCTGCTGCGCGACAAGGGCAACCTCGACGGCGTGGCGCTGGCCAACGCCAAGCGCCTGATCCGCCGGTTCGTCGACGAGGTCGCCGAGGTGCTGCGCACCCAGGTGGCGAAGGCGAGCGTCGGCGAGCTGGACCGCTCGGTGCCACCGAAGCGGACCTTCCGCAACCTCGACCTGAAGCGCACCGTCTGGAAGAACCTGCCCAACTGGGACCCGGACGGGGAACGCCTCTACGTCGACCAGCTCTACTACCGCCACACCGCCCGCAGGACCACGCCGCAGGACCTGATCGTGGTCGTCGACCAGTCCGGTTCGATGGTCGACTCGATGGTCAACTGCACCATCCTCGCCTCGATCTTCGCGGGCCTGCCGAGGGTGCAGGTGCATCTCGTCGCCTACGACACCCAGGCGCTCGACCTGACCCCGTGGGTGCACGACCCCTTCGAGACGCTGCTGCGCACCAAGCTGGGCGGCGGGACCGACGGCACGGTCGCGATGACCCTGGTCCAACCGATGATCACCGATCCGCGCAACACCGTCGTGGTGTGGATCAGCGACTTCTACGAGTCCCGCTGCGAGCCGCTCTTCGCGAGCATGACGGCGATCCACCGCTCCGGCGCCAAGTTCATCCCCGTCGGCTCGGTCACCAGCGCCGGCCGCGGCAGCGTCAACCCCTGGTTCAAGGACCGCTTCAAGGACCTGGGCACACCGGTGCTCTCCGGTCACATCCGCAAGCTCGTCCACGAGCTCAAGACCTTCCTCGCCTAGACCTCCAGAAAGGCCACACCCGCACATGTCCGACCTGCTGCGCGCCCCCGCCGAGATCAAGTACGCCGACGAGCTGGCCTGGCTGGAGTCCGTGGACACCGGGACCAAGCCGTTCACCTGGCGGCTGTCGCCGAAGATGATCCGCACCTTCGTTCTCGGCTCCCAGCCGGGCGACCAACTGGACCGCAAGGTCGACCAGAAGTGGTTCGGCGACGCCGCCATCGTCGAGCGCGCCATCGTCACCCTCGCCTCCGACCGCGGCCTGCTGCTGATCGGCGATCCGGGCACCGGCAAGTCCTGGCTCGCGGAGCTGCTCTCGGCGGCCGTCTGCCGCAACTCGACGCTCGTCGTCCAGGGCACCGCCGGGACCACCGAGGACCACATCAAGTACTCGTGGAACGTGTCGATGGTCATCGCGCAGGGCCAGTCGCGCGAGTCGATGATCCCCTCCCCGATCATGACCGCGATGGAGGCCGGCGCGATCGGCCGCTTCGAGGAGCTGACCCGCGCCACCAGCGACGTGCAGGACGCCCTGATCTCGATCCTTTCGGAGAAGTACATCTCCGTGCCCGAGCTCGACGAGAACGGCACCGTCTTCGCGCGGCCCGGCTTCTCCGTCATCGCCACCGCCAACAGCCGCGACCGCGGCGTCAACGACCTGTCCTCCGCACTCAAGCGCCGGTTCAACTTCGTCCGCATCCCGGTCGTCACCAACCGCAGGAGCGAGGCGGAGATCGTGCGCTTCCGCACCGAGGAGCTGCTGCGGCGTCACCAGATCACCCTGGACGTCCCGCCGACCCTGCTGGACGTGCTGCTCCAGTCCTTCGCCGACCTGCGCGAGGCCTCCGCCGCCGCTGGGAGCGACGACGAGCGGCTGGAGTCGGCCCTGTCCAGCGCCGAGCAGATCGGCGTCCTGGAGGACGCGATCCTGCACTCCAACTTCTTCGGCCGGCAGACCCTCACGGCGGACGCGCTCGCCTCCTCCCTCGTCGGCTCCCTGGCCCGGCGGGACGAGGACACGCCCATCCTCAACAAGTACCTGCACGGCGTGGTCGCGCCGCGCACCGAGAACGCCGGGGAGAACAGCGGGGAGTGGACGCAGTTCCTCCAGGGCGGCCAGGCCGCACTGAAGGCCCTCGCATGAGCCCGATTGCCCCGGCCGGCGTGTTCGACGCCCTGCGCACCCAACTCCAGGACGCTGCAACGGCGTTCGCCGACGGCCCGGACGCCCTGCAGGGCATCCTGCTCGGCCTGGTCGACGACGTCGACCGCGCCGTGCGCGAGCCGCTGGAGATCTTCCCGGTCTGCCACCACTCCCCCGCCTCCGCGCTCGCCATGGCCAGGCGGCTGCGCGAGAAGCAGCCCAAGGTCGTCTACCTTGAGCTGTGCGAGGACATGGCGCCGCTCCTGTCCGAGCTGCACAACTGCACGCTCCCGGTCGCGGTCCAGGCCTTCGCGACCGAGCTCGACGGCTTCCCCGCCGACTGGGCGCCGCTGTCGGTGGTCGCGCCGATCACCGAGGCGTCGGCCGAGTACCAGGCCATCGCCTACGCCCGCAGCACCCCGGGTGTCGAGCTCGTCCTGGTGGACCGCTCCTCGGACCACGTCTTCCAGTGGGAACCGCGCCGCGCCGCCCCGCCCGGCCAGGCCGAGCCGGACGAGGAGGACGGCGCCCTGCACGGCGACGCGGTCGGCGTCGAGATCGGCGACCTGCGGCCGCGCTTCGCGGAGTTGGAGGAGCACCTGCTGCGCAACGGCCGGGTGCGGCACTGGTCCGAGTGGTGGCACCAGTACGTCGAGCTGCCGCTCGGCGAGGCCGACCACGACACCTACCGCCAGGTCATGTTCCTCGTCGGCTCGCTGTTCCGGCGCCTCGCTCCCGGCGAGAGCACGCGGATGCGGGTGGACGAGGACCGCGAGCGGTACATGTGGACGCGGATGCGCGAGCACCTCGCCGCGACCGGCACCGACCCGGGCGAAGCGGTGTACGTCTGCGGGGCGTTCCACGCCGCCAGCCGCGTCGAGGAGTTCGGCGTCCACGGATCCGCGGGCACCGGCGGCTTCGAGATCGCGCCGCGGACCGCGACCAAGTGGCAGTACGGCCTGATCCCGTCCAGCCACACCGCGATCGAGGGGCAGTTCGGCCTCGCGCCCGGGTCGGTGTCGATCGCGGCGACGCAGTGGACGAAGAACCTCAAGCGCACCCGGGTGGTCCCGTTCCGCCTGGAGGGACAGGGCGGCAAGGCCGCAGCGAAGGAGTCAGCCCGCGCCGCCGTGTCAGCGGCAGGCTCACAGCCGCGGGACGCCCGCCCCTCGGATCGGCTCTCCGGCTTCCTGCAGCGTCCCGGCGTCGTGGATCCCGTCGACGAGGCGGAGCTGCTGGGCTGGTCCGTAGGGATCGTCCACGCCGCCCGCCGCGCGGGCTACCTCGCCTCCACGGCGGACGCGATCGCGGTGTTCGAGACGTCCGTCCTGCTGGCCGGGATGCGGGACCGGGCCAAGCCCACCCCGTACGACTTCCAGGACGCCGCGGTCACCTGCATCGAGAAGGACTCCGTTCCCGGCCGCCGGGACGTGCGCCGCCTCGTCGAGATCATGATGGGCGGCGACCGGATCGGCCGCGTCGGCTACGACGCGCTTCCGCCGCTCGCCCGCGACGTCCACGACCGGCTCGCCCCGCTCGGGCTGAACCTCCAGCAGCGCGGCGTGAAGCGCGCCCTGCTCGACATCGCCTCCCGGCCCGAGCTGGAGCGCTGCTCCGACCTGCTGTGGATGCTGCGCTACCTCATGCCCTCGGGCACGGCCCGCCCGATCATGGGCGAGCGGGTGCTCGGGCAGCGCCCCATCCAGGAGTCCTGGGACCTCGCGCTCGGCACCAACCAACGGGCCCTGATCGAGCTCGGCTACGAGGGCATCAGCATCGAGCAGGTCCTCGAGCAGCGGCTGCGCCGCAAGGCCTACCACCCGCTGGCCACCACCGCCACGGTGCTGGAGGCCGTCGAGGACGCCACCCTCTACCTGCGCTCGGCCGCCCGCCTCGCCGACGAGCTCGGGGCCCACGCGCTGAAGGTGCTGGCCACCGAGCGCACCGTCGACAGCGCCCCGGAGGTGCTGCGCCGTGTGCGCCGGCTGCTCGCGTACTACCGCACCAGCGTGCCGGTGCTGCCCGCGTGGATCGAGGCGTTCGTCACCTCCGGCTACGCGCACTACTGCACCCTGCTGCCGCGCGCCTTCGCCGACGAGGATGCGACGGTGCGTCAGGTCGCGGCGATGCTGGGCTTCCTGTTCAGCATGGAGTCCCTGGCCCTCTCACTGGGCTGCGACCGGACCCAGTTGGAGCTCGCCGTCGCCCAGTCGCACCCCGAGGAGCCGTCACGGGTGGCGCTGCTGTGGGCGGCGCAGGTCCAGCTCGGCCGCCTGAGCCGCGCCGAACTCCGCGGTCGCTGCGACGAACTGCTGGGCAACCCGCTGGTGCTGCCCTCCTACCCGACCTACCTCAGCGGCCTGGTCCACGCCCTGGAGCCGGTCCCCGGTCTGGCCGACGTGGTGGTGGAGGCCGTTTCCCACGCGTTCGGTCGGCTCCCCGACCCGGTCCTGCTGCCCTGGCTGCCGACCTTGATCACCGCCCTGCGGGGCGACAGCAGCGACCTCGCCCCGCTGCTGGTCCGCGAGGCCGGCCGCGTCTTCCCCGGCCGACTGGCCGACCTGGACCGGTGGGTCCCGCCGTGGCGCGAGGCGCCTCCGGCTCCGGCGGACCAACCGTCGAGCCGATCCGTTGGTCCCGGCGGCCTCGCACTGCTCCCCGCCCATCCGGCCGCCTGCGATGCCGCCGCCCGGCTGCTGGGCTGCGAGCCCAGCTGGTCGACCGCCCCGGCCACGTCCTCCGGGGCCCGGCTGCTCGCGACCCACCCGGATACGGCCCAGGCGCTGGAGGTACTGCTGGCCGCCCGGTGAGCGGGCGGGCGAACGGGCGGGCACGTCGTCCCAAAGGGCGTGCCCGCCCGCCCCGTTGAGACGGCAGGCCGGGTGGGCTTCGCTACCCTTGCCATCATGATCTCGGTGGCCGGATTACCCGAAGGAACAATGACAGCGCGCCAGTTCTCGTTACTCAACGACGAACCGGTCACGGTGGACCGCGACGACACATTGGGCTCACGCCAGGCCGCCGACCATCTCACCTCCCTGATACTCGCCTCGCGCGCCTCCACCCCGTTCACCCTGGCCGTCGACGCCGGCTGGGGCATGGGCAAGAGCAGCGTCATGCACCTCATGCGCGACCGGCTCGAGAAGGCGCCCGGGGTACACACGATCTGGTACAACGCCTGGACGGCCAAAGGCGGGGACTCACTCGAGGGCCTGATCAAGTCGGTGCTGACGACGTTCGACCGCAGCGCGCTCCGGCGTGGACTGCATCGGGCGGCCGAGCACGGCGCCGCGCTCAAACTGCTCAGGGCCCTGCTGCTGATCGCCTCGGGACCGTTCGGGGTGTCGGGGCTCGTCGACGACCTCTGGAAGGCCCTGTCGGCGGACTCCAAGGCGCGCAACGAGATGCGTGACGCGATCAAGGAGATCGCGAAGGACTGGGCCGACGCCGGGCAGTCCGACGCCTCACGCCTCCTGGTGGTCTTCATCGACGACCTCGACCGGTGCTCGGCCCAGACCGTGCTCGGCGTCTGCGAGGCGATCAAGCTCTATCTCGACATTCCGGGGCTGGCGTTCGTCGTGGGCTGCGACCGATCGGTCCTCGGTCCCGAAGGGCTCCTGCGGGACCTGCCACCGGCCGGCGCGGCGTTCATGGAGAAGATCTTCCAGACCAACTTCCAGCTGCACGCGCCGACCGGTGAGCACGTCGACGCCTTCGTCCGACGCTGTGCCCGGCACTGCGGCATCGAGGACCTGCTGAACAGCCAGTTGGTCGGGCTTCTGGCAGACCACTCCCGCCGGAACCCCCGGAACATCAAGCGTCTGCTGAACGGGTTCGTGATCGAGGCGGGGCTGAACCCGCTCTGGCAGGAGTTCGGTCCGGAGGCGGCGATCCGGACGGTCCTGCTGCAGTACCTCTACCCCGACTTCTACCGCGTCCTGGTGGGCGGCCGGGACACCGATGTGGACGCCCTGACGGAGTTCTCGGAGTACCGCAGGGCCCGAAGCCTGCTGCGGCAGCCGGAGGAGCTCGCCGCGAAGGACTGGGACGTCCTGCGCAGCGTGTTCTCACGGCATGACGTCGTCGTGGACGAGCCCGCCCTCTCGGGCGCGAAGGACGCCCGGGAGCGGGCGCTCGTCCAGCTCGAACAGCAGTCGCCGACCCAGTTCAAGCTCCTCGCCGCCGACCACGCGTTCACCTCGCTGGTCACGGACCTCACCGCGCTGCCGGACGCCCAAGAGCTGCTGCGTCGGCTGCGCCAGCTCCCCCTGGTCCAACGTCCGGTCCTGATGCAACCGCAGGCCGCCCCGGCGTCCATGCGGGGACGGACCATCCTCTGGATCGACGATCACCCGGACTCCGTCCGCAACGAGGCCGACGCGCTACGGCACGCGGGCGCGGTCGTCGCCGTCGTGGGCGACCGCGAGGCCGCCCTCGACGCGCTCACGTCGCTCCGTCCCGACCTGCTGATCTCCGACATCGCCCGTGGCAGCGATCCCGAGGCCGGCTTCCGCGAGGTCGGAACCTTCCGGGAAGCCGGCTTCTCGGGGTCCGTCGTCTTCTACACGGGCCGCGTCACGCCTGCTCGTGAGGCCAGTGCCGCCGCCCTCGGCGCGCTCGGCGTCTGTGCGTACTTCGATTCCCTCCGACAACTGGTGCTCGCCGCTCCGCGGCGCCTCTGACGAGGACTCCGTCCGCCGCTCAGCGCCCGTCGGCGGTCGCGTGATCGCGGGTCTGGGTGTCCCGGGCGACGGGGGCGTCCGCAGCGGGGGCCGGCGCTTCGCCGGTGGCGGGGAGCGGGTGGGCCGTTCCGGTGGCGGTGATGAGCACGTCCGTACCGGCCGGGGGCGGCGTGGTGTCGGTGTAGGCGACGAGGAGGGTGTCGACGCCGCTGCCGGGGGCCGGGGTGAGCTCGACGCGGAAGTCGTGGCCGCGGAAGTGCACCGCCGCGACCTGGCCGGAGAGCGTGCCCGGCGCGTCGACGCCGTCGCGGCTGTCGGTCACCCGCAGCTGCCGGGGGCGCAGCAGGACGGTGCCCGGGCCGCTCGCTGCGGCGGACGCGCTGACCGGCAGCGCGCCGAGGGGCGTCGTCGCCCGCCCGTCCGCGAGGGTCGCCGGCAGCAGGTTCGCCTCGCCCAGGGCGCGGGCGACGTGGGCGTCGACGGGGTGGTGGAAGAGGTCGTCCGGGGCGCCGGACTGGACGATGCGGCCGTCGCGCATCACCGCGACCACGTCGGCGAAGGCCAGCGCCTCATCGACGTCGTGGGTGACCAGAACCGCCGTCGCGCCGGCCCGGCGCAGCGCGGCGGCGACCTCGGTGCGCAGTTCGACGCGCAGGGCCGCGTCGAGCGCCGAGAAGGGCTCGTCGAGCAGCAGCAGGTCGGGACGGGGCGCGAGGGCGCGGGCCAGGGCTACGCGCTGCTGCTGTCCGCCGGAGAGCTGGTGCGGGTGGCGGTCCCCGAGCCCGGCGAGGCCGACCAGCTCCAGCAGTTCGGGCACCCGGGCGGCGCGTTCGCCGCGCGGCAGGCCGAAGCCGATGTTCGCGGCGGCCGTCAGATGCGGGAAGAGGGCGCCGTCCTGGGGGACGAAGCCGATGCGGCGTCGCTCGGCGCGCTCGCGGCGGCGGCCGTCGTCGAGGACGCGGTCGCCGACGGCGACGGTACCGGTGGTGGCGTGGTGGAAGCCGGCGATGATGCGCAGCAGGGTGCTCTTGCCGCAGCCCGACGGGCCGAGCACGCAGGCGAGCCGGCCGTCCTTGACGTCCAGGTCGACGCCGCGCAGCACCTCGGCCCGGCCCTTCCCGTCGGTCGCGGGGTGGTGGGCGTGCAGGTCGGTGACGGTCAGGCCGCTCATCGCCCAGCCTCTCTGGTGGTGTGGGTGCGGGAGCCGCCGAGGGTACGGCGGGTGAGCAGCAGGACGGCGGGGACGGACAGCGCCGTCATGACCGCCGCGTACGGCGCGGCGGCGCCCCAGGCCAGACCGGTGGTGTAGGTCCAGAACTGGGTGGCCAGCGTGTCCGTGCCGGTGGGCCGCAGCAGCAGGGTCGCGGTCAGTTCGGTGCTGGCGGTCAGGCCGACCATGGCGAAGGCCGCGCCGAGGCCGGGCAGGATCAGCGGCACGGTGACCCGTACCAGGACGGCCAGCGGCCTGGTGCCGAGCGACCTGGCCACGTCCTCGACGGAGTGCGGGACCTGCGCGAGCGAGGAGCGCACGGCCGTCAGCGCGAGCGGGAAGAACAGGGCCACGTATCCGGCCACCAGCAGCGGCGCCTGCTGGTAGAGCGGCTGCGCGTAGCGGATTGCGAAGAAGACGATCGCGAGCGCGACGGCGATGCCGGGCAGCGCGCGGGTCAGGTAGACCGTCTGCTCCACGGCGCGGGCCAGCCGCGTCTCGCGGCGCCACGCGTAGAGCGCGACCGGAATCGCGGCGGCGGTGGCGACGGCCGCGGCCGCGATCGCGTAGCCGAGGGTCGTCGCGGTCAGCGACCAGATGGAGGCCGGGGGCAGCGTTGTGGAGCTGCCCTTGACCAGCCAGTAGCCGAGCGCGTAGACGGGAACGCCGACGGCGGTGCCGACCAGCGCGAGGATGCCGAGCACCGCGAGCGGCTTGGCCCGGCCGAGCGGGACGGGCGCGGCCGGTCGGCTCGGCGTGCCCTCACGCACGACGCGTCCGGGCTGCCGGGCCACCCATGCCTGCAGCAGCACGACCAGCAACGCGAGCGCGATCAGGACCAGGGCGAGCACCGAGGCGGACGCCATGTCGAAGGCGGTCTCGAACTCGGTGAAGATGGCGGTGGCGAAGGTCGTGTAGCGCAGCATCGCGAACGCGCCGTACTCGCCCAGCAGGTAGAGCGAGACCAGCAGGGCGCCGCCTGCCAGGGCCGGGCGGCACTGCGGCAGGGTGACCCGCCACAGGACGGAGAGCCGCCCGTGACCGAGACTGCGGGCGACCTCCTCCGCGCTCGCGTCGCTGCGCCGCAGCACGGCGGCGACGGGCAGGAAGACCAGCGGGTAGAGCGAGGAGGTCATCACCAGGGCCGCGCCCCACAGGCCCTGGACGGAGGGCATCAGCGAGACCCAGCAGTAGCCGTGCACGAACTCCGGGATGGCCAGCGGCATCGCGGCGAGCACGGTGAAGGTACGGCGCAGCGGCAGGTCGGTACGCTCCAGCAGCCAGGCGGCGCCGAAGCCGAGGACGAGCGCGGCGGAGGTGACGACGGCGGTCAGCTCGGCCGTGTGCTCGAGCAGGGTCAGCACCAGCGGACGGCCGAGGAGCGTGCGGGCGGAGCCCCAGCCGGACTGCCCGGCCTCCAGGGCGACGAAGACCAGCGGGCAGGCCACCAGCAGCGCCACCAGCCAGGCGACGAGCGGAAGCGCCGAGGCGCCCGGCCGCCACCCGGCCCACCGCGGGGATCGCGGCGGGCGGGCGGCGACGGGCGCCGACGAGGGGGACGTGGTCGTCACGACAGCAGGCCCACGCTCTGCATCAGCTGCAGCGCCTTCTTGCCGTCACCGAGGGACGCGGCCGAGTCAACCGGTCCGGCCTGTTGGAAGGTCCGGGTCAGGCGGGTGTCGGTCACCCCGGCGAGCAGCGGGTACTCGTAGCTCTCCGAGGTCGCGATGATCTGCTGCGCGGGCTTGCTCACCAGGTAGGTCAGGAACGCCTGAGCCGCGGCCTGGTGCTTGCTGGAGGAGAGCACGCCGGCGCCCGAGACGTCGACCAGCGCACCCGGGTCGCCCTGGGCGAAGTAGGACATCGCGCTGTGGATGCTCGACGTGCCCTGCTCGTCGCGCAGGCGGTACCAGTAGTAGTGGTCGATGACGCCGGCCTCGACCTCGCCGCGGTTCACGGCGGCGACCAGGTCCTCGTTCGAGTCGTAGACCTTGCCGTTGTCCTTGAGGCCCTGGAGCCAGGTCTTGGTGGCGGCCTCGCCCTCGGTCTTGATCATGAGGGTGACGATGGGGGTGAAGTCGGTCTCGGAGGGGGCGATGCCGAGCTTGCCCTTCCACGCGGCCGAGGCGAGGTCCTTGACGGAGGTGGGAGCCTGGGCCGCGGACATCTTGCCGGTGTTGTAGACGAAGGCGGCCTCCCGGGCGGAGACGCCGATCCAGTCGCCCTGGGCGGAGCTGTCGCCGGCCGGAACGGCGGCGAGCGTGGCCGCGTCGACCTTGGCGAGACGGCCCTTCTCCTCCAGCGTCGTCAGCGTCTGCGGGTTCTCGGAGACGTAGACGTCGGCGGGCGAGGCGGGGCCCTCGACCAGCAGCTGGTTGGCCAGCTCCGCCTCGTCGCCCGACCGCAGCTGTACCTTGATGCCGGTGCGCGTGGTGAAGTCCTTCACCAGCGCGCCCATCGTCTGCTCGTGCTGGCCGCTGTAGACGGTGATGGTCTGTCCCGCGAGCGATCCGCCGGACGCGGACGACGCCGCCGCCGAGGTGCCGGAGCTGCCGCACGCGCTCAGCGACAGCACGCAGAGCCCGGCGAGCGACGCACCGGCCGCCGACAGAACCGATCGCTTCATCGACCGAACACCGACGTTCACTGCACAACCTCCGACGGGCCATTGAGGGCAAGGCAAGGCTTACCTTAGTGGTTGGACAGAGTCCTTCTTCCCACCGGCCCTGTGACGCATGCGACAGCTCGAACGAGAATGTCCGTTCGATCCGCTTTCGGCGCCATGACAACGCGAGAGGCGGGCCCCGGGATGAGCTCCCGGGACCCGCCTCATACCGCCCGAAGTCGGATCAGGAGGCGTTCAGTGCGGTGTCGTCGAGGACGAAGCTGGTCTGCAGGCTCGAGTCCTCGCTGCCGGTGAACTTCAGGGTCACCGTCTGTCCTG
>NZ_BBPP01000045.1 GCF_000787835.1 Streptacidiphilus melanogenes | reverse complement strand
GATTTTGGCGCCCGCTATCTGACGCCGTAGACACCGCACGGTATCGGCAATTCGAGCTCACAAGAGGCGCGCACCGCCCGATGCCCCCCGGCCTCGACGTCAGCCCGGAGTCACTGCTGCTGCAGCACGGTGAGTCGAAGCTGCGCGGGCACCAAGCGGTGGAGCAGATGCTCGTCTCCACCATCCGGGCCGTACCTGGGGCACCCCGGGGAGGCCGGCCGGAACGCCGTCTTCGATGTGCACGTCCGGCCTCTGTTCGGTTCGGCTGTGGTCAGGATCGGTCGTGGCCAGTGCGGGGACGTGGCCGGACGGTTCCTCAGGCGGCGGGCCCGGCTTCGCGGTCACGGCTCAACCGTAGCGACTCCGCGAGGAGACGTTCCCTCCGCGGGGTGTACAGCGCGGGCGGACGGCCGGCGTGATCGGTCGGATGGTTCCGAGCCAGAGGCTGGTGGGCAGGGCTGACCCGCAGGTTCACGCCTGCCGCTCCAGGTCCGCCTGGGCCTGCTTCTCGTCGTAGCGCCGTCGTGCGGCCGCGACCTGCGGTGAGAAGTCGATGATCGCGGACAGAAGCTCACTGAGTGAGTCGACGACCGCCTCGCCGGTCCGGGTGAGGTTGTACTCGACGTGCGAGGGAATGGAGCGCACCAGCTTTCGGTCCACGACCCCGTCACGCTCGAGTGCCTTCAACGTCTGCGACAGCCTGCGCTCGCTGACTCCGCCCACGGCCCGCTTGAGCTCGTTGTAGCGCAGGGTGCCGTCCTGCAGCGCGAGGAGGATGAGCAGCGACCAGGTGTTGGCGATGGTGGCGAAGGCCTCGCGCACGTCCCCCGCCCGCGCGAGCACCTCATCGGCTGGCATCCGGCGTCTCGGCCGTTGTTCGTCACCCATCGCTGTCGTACTCCTTCCTGCCCCATGTCCAAATGTACACACTTTGCATGTACTCCCGAATCGTGTGTACTCTCATTTTGAGAGTGCAACTCATTCAAGGAGGCTTTGGCATGGCTGCCGAGTACAACGACTGGATCGCGGGCGACAGCAACACCGTGGTCTTCAACGCCCCGGCCAGGATCGTCTTCGATCTCGTCACGCAGGCCCGCTTCTGGCCCGAGTGGCACGTGGTCAGCCACGGTGTGGGCGGCGTCACCGAGCGCCCCTATCGCGTCGGCGATGTGGTCTACGAGTACGGCGTCCTTGAGGACGGCAGCGAACAGCACCTCTACTGGCGCGTGGTCGACCAGGAGTACGCCAAGTCCTCGTTCCTCATCGACGAGCGTCTCGGTGCGGGCCTCCAGTACCTGCTCGCCGAGGACGGTGACGGCCTCACCTCGTTCACCCGGCGCACCCTCTACGGCCCCGACTCCCCGTTCACCCCGGCCCAGCGCGCCATCGTCGCCGAGGCGAGTGCCGAGAGCATGGAGGGCCTGCGCCGTCACATCAGCGCCCTGCTGGAGAAGGAGTACGGCAGTCTCCCCGTCCGATGACCGTCCACATCGCCGACCTAACATCTGTGCCGCGCGATGATGTGAGGCTCGGTCAGGAGCGCAGGCAGTACATCCGCTCCGTTGTGCCGCCGAAGACGGTGGCCTGCCCGGCCGGCGAGAGCGCCTCGGTGAGCCGTTCGGCGACGCGGACCGACTTGCCGTGTGCCGCCTCCGCGTTGGCACAGGCCGGCTGGAACTGAACAGCAGCCCGCGGACGCCTTCGGGGCGGCGTCCGCGGAGGGGCCGAGCAGGCCTCGCCGCACCGTCGGCCTGAGCGAAGACCTCCGCCCGCGGACCCTGGTGGAACCACCGACAACCCTTTCTGCTACGACATCCCGAGTGCTGACCGAGTGTCAATACATCGGATGTTATTGGCTTTGGCAGACATCTCGTACTGCTTGTTTCCTGCTGCGAGCATCTTGACGAGGGCAGGACATCGGACGTTAGCATGTCGCGCGATCACCACTACACCGACCGCTACGGGAGCGACGCGTCTGCCCGGGTCCTCCTGGTCAGTCCGCGCCTGCTCCCGTGTCGCGCAACGAGGCACCTCCTAGGAAAGGATCCGCTGATGCGGAGAAAAACGGTCACGGGGGCGCTCGCCGCCCTCGCACTGTGCGTGCCGCTGGGAGCCTGGTCGCCGGGGACGGCCTCTGCGGTGTCGTCCTCCACCGCCTGGACCGACGGGGCGTTCTCGGTCGACGCCGCGAACCTGGTCCGCGAGGCGGACATCGTGCTCGGCGGTCCGAACACGACGGCGCAGCAGTCGATGCCGCTGGGCAACGGCACCCTCGGTGCGGCCGTCTGGGCCGCGAACGGCTTCACCGCGCAGCTCAATCGTGCTGACACCCTCCCGGGCCGCAAGTCGCCCGGCTGGGTCCAGATCCCGGGCCTGTCGCACATCACGAACGCCTCCGACTTCTCCGGCGTGGTCGATCCCTACGACGGTGTGCTGCGCGAGTCCGGCGGCGGCATGACCGCCACCATTTACGTCCGTGCCGACAAGGACGAACTGGTCGTGGACGTGACCGGAGCCAACCCGAACACCGCCCAGACCGCGACCGTCAACCTCTGGTCGGGGCGCACCCCGACCGCCGCCGCCTCCGGGAGCGTCGCCACGCTCGCCGAGACCTGGTCGGACAACACCGCCACGACCGGGTCGGGGCAGACCTTCGGATCCCTCGCGGCGCTCACCGCGGGCGGACGCAACGTCAGCGCGTCCGTCGTCGACTCCCAGACGGTGAAGGTGAGCTTCACCCCGAACACCGACGGCAGCTTCCGGGTGATCGTCGGCAGCCCCCACTGGGCCGGAGGAGACGCGGCCGGCACGGCGTCCGCGCTGCTCGGCGCCGACGCCTCGGCCACCTCGGCCTCGCTGGAGGCCAACCACCTCTCCTGGTGGCACGACTACTGGGCCAACCTCGGCCTGGTGAAGCTCTCCTCCGCCGACGGCACCGCGAACTACATGGAGAAGTTGCGCACCCTCTACTACTTCACCACCGCGGAGGAGTCCCGCGGACCCCTCCCGGGTTCGCAGGCGGGCGTCGGCGACCTGTTCAACTTCTCGCAGGACACCCAGAACTGGTATCCGGCCGCCTACTGGTTCTGGAACCTGCGCGGCCAGGTCGCCGCGAACATCGGCGCAGGCGCGTCCGCACTCAACACCGGTCTGTTCAACCTCTACACCTCGAACCTGGCCAACATCCAAGCCTGGACCAAGACTTACATGGGCAGCAGCCTCCCCTGCATCTGCGTGCCGGAGACGATGCGCTTCAACGGCAACGGCTTCCAGAACGACTCCACCCCGTTCGGTGACGCCTCCTGCGACCAGGCGCTGAAGACCTGGAACGGCCGGACCGTCTCCTCCGGCGCCGAGATCGGCCTGTGGGTCTGGCAGCAGTACCTCACCACCGGCGACCGGAACTTCCTGGCCGCGAACTACCCGCTGATGCAGCAGGCGAGCGAGTTCCTGCTCGCCTACACCACCGTCGGAGCCGACGGCAAGCGCCATGCGGTCGCCAACGCCCACGAGAACCAGTGGAACGTGCAGGATCCGGTCAACATGATCGACGCGATGAAGGCACTGTTCCCCGCCACCATCGCCGCCGCCCAGACCCTGAACATCGACGCCTCGCTCGTCTCCCAGTTGCAGACGGCGATCGGGCAGATCCCCGACTACCCGCGCACCGACGCCACCACCCACCAGCAGAACCTGACCGCCTCCGCCGACGCCTCCGGAACCGATGTGCTCGGCCAGTCCTCCCAGCCCACCGCCGCCGTCAACAACTCGGAGAACGACGACCTCGAGGCGGTCTGGCCCTACGGCCTGGTCGGCGACAACTCGTCGCTGACCGGCCTGGCCCAGCGCACCTACAGCAGCCGGGTCAACGTCCACGCCAACGACTGGAGCTTCGACGCGGTCGACGCCGCCCGCCTGGGCCTCGGCTCGTCGGTCGCCGCCGACCTGACCGCGCTGACCCAGAAGTACCAGACCTACCCGACCGGCATGGCCAACCTGTGGGGCCAGTCCGGCGGTACCGAGCCCTACATCGAGCAGGCCGCCAACGTCGCGCTCGCCGTCAACGAGTCGCTGGTCCAGGACTACGACGGCCTGCTGCGGATCGCTCCCGCCCTGCCCGCGGGCTGGGACGCGGACGGCACCCAGTACATCCACGGCGGCAGCACCGTCTCGGTCCAGGTCCACGGCGGCGTGATCGGCACCGTCGGCATCCACGCGGGCTCCACCGGCACCGTCACGATGCGCAACCCCTGGCCGGGGCAGAGCGTCGAGGTCGTCGACGGCACCGACGAGTTCACCGTCGTGGTCGCCCCGACGACCGCGTCCCAGTTCTCGATCCCGACCACGGCCGGCAACTCCTACCTCGTCCAGCCGGTGGCCGCGCCGGTGTCCGGCATGACCTTCACCCAGCTCTCCGGAACGCCGGCGACGACCGTCAGCCACCTCGGCGCGGTCCAGATCGGTATCGACAAGACCGGGCCCACCGGACCGATCACCGGCATCAACGGCCTGTGCGTCGACGACTCCGGCGCGAGCACCAGCAACGGCAACCCGATCGTGGTCTGGGGCTGCTCCGGCGCGGCGAACCAGCAGTGGACGGTCGGCGCCGACGGAACCCTGCGCACCCTGGGCAAGTGCCTGGACATCACCGGCGGCGGAACGGCCGACGGCACCAAGATCGAGCTGTGGGACTGCAACGGCGGCGGCAACCAGGTCTGGCAGGCCCAGGCCGACGGGACGCTGAAGAACCCGCAGTCCGGCAGGTGCCTGGACGACTCCGGGGCCGGCCCGGCGGGCACCCAGCTGATCATCTGGGACTGCACGGCCTCCGCCAACCAGATCTGGCACCTGCCCTGACAGCCAGATCGGACAGCCTGACAGGACAAGCCTGATAGGACAGCCTGATCGGACCGGCGCGGCCGGTGCGCCTCTCCTGGTGTACCGGCCGCGCCGACGCACGGACAGGCGCGGAGGGTCGCACGCTCGTCTCCCCCTGAACGCGCGGGGCATACTTGCTGCCCGAACAGTGGAGCATGGAGAGGCGTTGACGTGGCTGTCACGGACGAAGCCATCGAGAAGATCAAGACGATGATCCTCTCCGGTCAGCTCAAGCCCGGGGACCGGCTGCCCAAGGAGCCCGACCTGGCGGCCGAGCTCGGACTGTCACGCAACTCCCTGCGGGAGGCGGTCAAGGCGCTGTCGCTGCTGAACGTGCTGGACGTGCGGCAGGGCGACGGGACCTATGTGAGCAGTCTGGAGCCGCCGCTGCTGCTGGAGGCGCTCACGTTCATCCTCGACCTGCACCAGGACGGGTCCGTGCTGGAGCTGTTCCAGGTGCGTGCCGTGCTGGAGTCCGCCGCGGCGGGGCTCGCGGCCCAGCACGTGACGGACGCCGAGGTGGCGGGAATGCGAGAGCTCCTCGGCAGCCTGGGCGAGAACCCGAGCGTGGAGGAACTGATCGCCAACGACCTGGAGTTCCACCGCCGGATCGCGCAGGCGTCCGGTAACGCCGTGCTGGGATCACTGATCGAGTCGCTCGCGAGCAGGACCGCGCGGGCGCGCGTATGGCGAGGTCTGACGCAGCAGACGGCCTTGGAGCGCACGCTGGCGGAGCACCGGGCGATCCTCGACGCGCTGGCCGCGCACGAGGTGGAGACCGCCAAGGCACGGGTCACCGCGCACATCGCCGGTGTCGCGGAGTGGCTGCGGCAGGCGCTCTGAGGGCTGGGATCCTCGACGGCCGCGGCCCGTGGTCCTGGTGCCGGACTGCCGGTTCGCGCGGCGCCGGGCCGCTCAGTCGGCGAGGCTGTCGGAGAGCCACCGTTCGACGGCGGCGACGTGCACCGCGGTCGCGGAGGCGGCCAGTTGGGCGTCGCGCGCGGCCAGGGCCGCGAGGATGGCCTCGTGTTCCCGGTGGACGTCCTCGATCGCGCGGCCCACGCGCGTGCCGCGCAGCAGCCGCACGCGCTGGGTCTGCGTGGAGAGCACCTCCAGCAGCATGGACAGGACCGGGTTTCCGACCAGGGCGGCGATGGTCAGGTGGAACTCGACGTCGCAGCGGATGAACTCCTCGACGTCGGAGGCCGCGCGGCTCCTGGCGAGGATGCCCGCCAGCAGTTCCACGTCCGCGTCGGCGATGCGCGAGGCGGCGAGCGCCGCAGCCTGGGGTTCGAGCAGCCGGCGGACCTGGAGCAGTTGGAGTGTCCCCCGGCCCTGGGAGACGTCCGAGAGGAACGACAGGTTCTCCAGGAGCAGGTGGGGCTCCAGGCTGGAGACGTAGGTGCCGTCGCCCTGCTTGGTGACCAGGATCTGCATCGCGGTGAGCGCGCGCACTGCCTCGCGCAGCGAGCTGCGTGACAGGCCGAGCTGCTGCGCGAGGTCGTCCTCCCGGGGCAGGCGGGAGCCCGGTGGGAACTCGCCCGCGATGATCATCTCCTTGATCTTCTCGATCGCGGCGTCGGTCAGGGCCATGGGCTGTCGCTCCTGAGGGCGGGGGAGGGGAGCCGCAGTTCCCCGGACGCGTCGCGTCTCGGGGAACTGCGGGCTCGCTTCGGACGTGGGGCCCGGCCGGACGCGGGCCGGCTACTCCTGCTTCTCGCCGGAGGCGTAGCGGGAGATGATCAGCGCGACGATGATGATCAGGCCGTTGAGGAACTGGTTCCACAGCGGCGGCACGCCGGCCAGCGTCATCACGTTCACGACCAGCTGCAGCGTCAGCACCCCGGTGAGCGCGCCGAAGAGGGTGCCCTTGCCGCCGTTGAGGCTGACGCCGCCGATGACGGTGGCGGCGAAGACCTGGAAGATCCAGCCGCTGCCCTGGTCGGCGGAGACCGAGCCGTAGTGGCCGGTGTACAGGACGCCGGCGAAGGCGGCCAGCACACTGCCGATGATCAGCACGGTCCAGGTGATCCGGTCGACCCGGATGCCGGCCGTGCGCGCCGCCTCGGCGTTGCCGCCGATCGCGTACAGCGCGCGGCCGTGCCGCAGCCAGGCCAGGGCCGCCCCGCCGACGGCGAAGAGGACGAGGCAGATCCAGACCGCCGCCGGGGCGCCGAGCCAGGAGGTCTCGCCGAGGTAGAGGAAGGAGTTCGGCACCTCGACGATGGACTGGCCCTGGGAGATGGCGACCTGGAGGCCGCGGAGCATGGTGAGCGCCCCGAGGGTGACGATGAAGCCGTTCAGCCGCAGCTTGAGGATCAGGAAGCCGTTGACCGCGCCGATCAGTGCGCCGACGAGCAGGCAGACCGGGATCGCCGTCCAGGTCGGCAGGGCGCCCAGGCCCTGGAAGCGGCCGCCGTGGGAGGGCAGCACGAGCCACATCGCGATCACCGGCGCGACGCCGATGGTGGACTCCAGGGAGAGGTCCATCTTTCCGACGACAAGGATCAGCGCCTCGCCCAGCACCAGCAGGCTCAGCTCGGTGGACTGCTGGGCGACACCGAGCAGGTTGGCCGAGGTGAGGAAGGCGGGGGAGACGATGAAGCCGATGAGCGCGAGCACCAGCAGCACCGGGACCAGGGACAGGTCGCGGTAGCGGGCCAGGTTCAGGCTGCGGCGCGGCACGGAGGCGGCGGCGGGCGCTGCCTCGCTCGCCAGGCCGGGTTCAGTGATGGCCGCCATGGCGGGGTCCCTTCGTGTCGCGCTCGTGCTCGGTCTCGGTCGTGTCGGTCAGGTCGGTCGGGCGGGGCTGTGTCGGGTGCCCGGTCCCGGCGATGCCCTCCATGGCGGCGACCAGTTGCTCGTCGGTCCACCCGGCTGGGTACTCGGCGGCGATGCGGCCGTGGAACATGGTGACGACCCGGTCGCACGTGCGCAGGTCGTCCAGCTCGTCGGAGACGATCAGCGCCGCGCGACCCTGTTCGGCATGGCGCCGGAAGCGGCCGAGGAGGAACTCCTTGGACTTGATGTCCACGCCGTTGGTGGGCCGGATCGCGACGACCAGTTCGGGTTCGGTGGCCAGCGCGCGGGCGACGACCACCTTCTGCTGGTTTCCGCCGGACAGGGCGGAGACCGGAGTCGCGGCGTCCGGAGTCTTGATGTCCAGGTCCTCGATCATCCGGCGGGCGAAGTCGCGGGTCCTGGACGGCAGAACGGTGCCGAAGGGGCCGAGCTGGTCCGTCACCGTGAGGGTGGCGTTCTCGGCGACGCTGCGTTCGGGCACCAGGCCCTGGAGGTGCCGGTCCTCGGGGACGAAGCCGATGCCGGCGGCCAGCGCCGCGGGGATGTCGCCGAGGCGCACCGTGCGGCCGCGCACGGCCAGTTGGCCGGCCCGCGGGCGGTGCAGTCCGGCGACGGTCTCGCCGAGTTGGACGTTGCCGCTGGCCGTGGCCCCGGCCAGGCCCACGACCTCGCCGGCCTGCACGGTCAGGGACAGGTCCGTGTAGACGCCGGGCAGCGTCAGCCCCCGTACCTCCAGCACGGGCTGGGAGCCGACCGTGCGCGGTCGGCTCGCAGCTGCTGCGGCGACCGGATCCGCCGCGCTGCTCTCACCGGTCATCGCCTCGACGAGTGCGTCGTGGCCCAGGCCCTCGACCGGTGCGGTGAGGATGTGCCGCGCGTCGCGGTAGACCGTGACCCGCGTGCACAGCTCGTAGACCTCCTGGAGGTGGTGCGAGATGAAGAGGAAGGCGACGCCCTGCTCCTGCAGTCCGCGGAGCTTCGTGAAGAGGCGTTCGATGCCGCGCGCGTCGAGCTTGGCGGTCGGCTCGTCCAGGATGATGAACCGCGCGCCGAAGGAGAGGGCGCGGGCGATCTCCACGAACTGCCGCTGCTCCACTGTCAGGTCCGCGATGCGGGCCGTCGGGGAGACGTCGACGCCGTACTCGGCGAGCAGGGCTTCGGCGCGCGCCCGCAGCGCCTTCCACCGGATCGGACGGAAGCCGCCCTCGCTCTGCCGGTTCAGGAAGAGGTTCTCGGCGACCGTCAGCCCGCCGATCACCGTGGAGCGCTGGTACACGCAGGCCACCCGGGAGCGCCAGGCGTCGGTGTCGCCGAACGCGGGGGCGGGCTTTCCCGAGAAGGAGAGAGTGCCGGTGTCGGGCTGCTGGATGCCGGTGAGGACGGAGACCAGCGTCGACTTGCCCGCGCCGTTGCGCCCGACCAGGGCGTGCGACTCCCCGGGGTCGATCGCGATCTTCGCATCGCGCAGCGCCACCGTGGCGCCGAAGCGTTTGGTGATGCCGGCCGCCTCGACCACCGGGACCGTGGCGACGGCCTGAGCGGCAGGGGCCTGCGCCGTGTCCGCCATGGGGATGCCGTCCTTTCTGTGCGGTGAATGCGGCGAGTGGGAGGATCGCAGGCGGCGTCAGTTGCTGACGCTGTTGCCCCACAGGCTCTTGTCGTCGACGTTCGCCTTGGTCACCAGTGGCGCGGGCAGCTGGTCCTCCAGGCCGTTGGGCAGTTGGATGATGGTGGAGCCGTGGTCCGTCGGACCGGGCTGGAAGGTCTTGCCTTCGGCGGCGGCCTCGGCGTAGAAGAGCGCGTACTTGGCGTACAGGTCGGCGGGCTGCGAGACCGTCGCGTCGATCTCGCCCTTGCGGATCGCGTCGAACTCCTGCGGGATGCCGTCGTTGGAGATGATGGTGATGTGCCCGGGGGTACCGGCCGGCTTGAGCAGGCCCTTCTGCTGGAGCAGGGCGAGGGTGGGCTGCAGGAAGACGCCGCCGGCCTGCATGTAGATGCCGTTCAGGTCGGGGTTCTGCGCGAGCAGGGTCTGCAGCTTGCTGGAGGCGACCGCGCCGTCCCAGTTGGTGGTGAGCGGGAAGACCTGGATGTTCGGGAAGTTCTGCTTCATGCAGTCCGCGAACGCCTCCGAGCGGTCGCGGCCGTTGACGGAGGTGAGGTCGCCCTCGAACTCGGCCACCTTGCCCTTGCCGTGCAACTGCTGGCCCAGGAACTGGCAGGCCTTGGTGCCGTAGGCGCGGTTGTCGGCGCGCACGACCATGTAGACCTTGCCCTTGTCCGGGCGGGTGTCGACGCTCACCACGGGGATGTGCTTGGCGGCCAGCTGGTCCAGCGTGGAGGCGATCGCACCGGTGTCCTGAGGGGCCATCACGATGGCCTTCGCGCCCGTGTTCTCGAAGACCTGCACGTTGGCGACGAGCTTGGTGATGTCGTTCTGGGAGGAGCTGATCGGCAGCGTGTTCAGGCCCTGGCTGCTGATGTCGCCGCGCAGGTACTGCGCGTAGGAGTTCCAGAAGTCGGAGTCGGCTCGGGGAAGGTCGATGCCGATCGCGGGCTTGCCTGCGACGGCGGACGATCCGGACGCGGTCGTGCTGCCGCGGTTGCACGCGGTGGCCAGGCCGCCGACCAGCAGCGTCACGGCGACGGCTGCGGCGGTACGGGAGGTACGCAGGTTCACGGGGGATCACTCCACGGGGGATGGGTGCGCGACGGTGCCCTTGACCGAATTCATCGGGTGGCTGCCCGATGGCGAGGACGTTACGGCTGCGTTGCCTGGCCTGACAAGACCTTCATCCGATGTCTTCGTCGATCGCCCGGCGGATCGAAAGATCTGTACCGTCAGCACTCTTGTCCAGTTGACCTGTGGTTTCTCTGAAAGGGCCACGGGGCGGCTGTTGAGAGACCTCTGATGTCTACTTGCCTGAGTCGGCGGGCGCGCCTAGGGTCACGTTCGCCGACGTCAGACATCCGATGTATCCGGATCTTCGAAGGGACCGCTGATGAGACTCCTGCGCCTGGGGCCCCGTGGAGCCGAACGGCCGGCCGTGCTCGACACGACCGGCGACGGCAGGGAGCGGTACCTCGGCCTGAGCGACATCACCTGTGACATCGACGGTCCGTTCCTCGCCTCTGACGGAATCGACCGGGTGCGGGAGGCAGTCGCGGCGGGGTCGCTCCCCGAGCTGGGGCCGCCGCCAGGTGGTTGGCGGATCGGCGCTCCGGTGACCCGGCCCGGCAAGGTGGTCTGCATCGGCCTGAACTACCGTGACCACGCCGAGGAGACGGGTGCGGCGATACCCGAGCGGCCGGTGGTGTTCATGAAGGACCCCGGCACCGTGGTCGGCCCCCACGACGAGGTGCTGATCCCGCGCGGCTCGCGCAAGACGGACTGGGAGGTGGAGCTCGCGGTCGTGATCGGGCGTCGTGCCCGCTATCTGGAGTCGCACGAGGAGGCCCTCGCCTGCGTCGCCGGATACGCGATCAGCAACGACGTCTCCGAGCGCGAGTTCCAGCTGGAGTTCTCCGGCCAGTGGGACCTCGGCAAGTCCTGCGAGACCTTCAACCCCCTCGGCCCGTGGCTGGTCACGCCGGACGAGATCGGCGACCCCCAGGGCCTGGGCCTGCGGCTGTCGGTGGACGGGGAGCCCCGGCAGAACGGCCACACCAAGAACATGATCTTCGAGGTCGCGGAGATCGTCCGCTATCTCAGCCGGTACCTCGTGCTGGAGCCCGGCGACGTGGTCAACACCGGAACCCCGGCCGGCGTCGCCCTCGGCCTGCCCGACCAGCCCTACCTGCGCCCCGGCCAGAGCGTCGAGCTGGAGATCGACCGCCTCGGCCGCCAGCGCCAGATCCTCCGACAAGCCTGAGAGAGCACCGCATGCCGACTGCAACCGCGCGGATCACCGCGTTGGACACCTACGACGTCCGCTTCCCGACCTCGCGGTCGCTGGACGGCTCGGACGCGATGAACCCCGACCCCGACTACTCCGCCGCCTACGTGGTCCTGCGCACCGACGCGGGCGACGAACTGGAGGGCCACGGCTTCACGTTCACCATCGGGCGAGGCAACGACGTCCAGGTCGCGGCGATGGACGCGCTGCGGCACCACGTCGTCGGGCGTTCCGTCGCGGAGCTCTGCGCGGACCCGGCATCGCTGAGCCGCGACCTGATCGGCGACAGCCAACTGCGCTGGCTCGGCCCCGAGAAGGGCGTGATGCACATGGCGATCGGTGCCGTGCTCAACGCCGTGTGGGACCTGGCCGCCAAGCGGGCCGGACTGCCGCTGTGGCGGTTCCTGTCCGAGGCGGAGCCGGCCTGGCTGGTCTCCCAGGTCGACTTCCGCTACCTCACCGACGCGCTGACCCCCGAGGAGGCCCTCGCGCTGCTGGAGGCGGCCCGCTCAGGCCGCGCCGACCGGACCACGCGTCTGTGGGAGAACGGCTACCCGGCCTACACCACCTCGCCCGGCTGGCTCGGCTACAGCGACGAGAAGCTGACCCGGCTCGCCAAGCAGGCCGTCGCCGACGGCTTCACCCAGATCAAACTCAAGGTCGGCGCGGACCTCGCCGACGACGTCCGCCGCTGCCGCGTCGCCCGCGCCGCGATCGGCCCCGACGTGCGGCTGGCGATCGACGCCAACCAGCGCTGGGATGTGGCCGACGCCATCGCCTGGACGACGGCGCTCGCGGAGTTCGACCCCTACTGGATCGAGGAGCCCACCAGCCCGGACGACGTGCTCGGCCACGCCGCCATCCGCGCGGCCGTCACGCCGATCAGGGTCGCCACGGGCGAGCACGTGCAGAACCGCATCGTCTTCAAGCAGTTGCTGCAGGCCGACGCCATCGACGTGGTGCAGCTCGACTCCGCCCGGGTCGGCGGGGTGAACGAGAACCTGGCCATCCTGCTGCTCGCCGCCAAGTTCGGCGTCCCGGTCTGCCCCCACGCCGGCGGGGTCGGGCTGTGCGAGCTGGTGCAACACCTGTCCATGTTCGACTTCGTGGCCCTCTCCGGAACCACCGAGAACCGCGTGATCGAGTACGTGGACCATCTGCACGAGCACTTCGCCACCCCCACGGTGATCCGCGACGGCCGCTATCGGGCCCCGGCCGCCCCGGGCTTCTCCGCGCAGATGCTTCCGGTGTCGATCGCCGCCTTCACCTACCCGGACGGCGCCTTCTGGACCGCCGACCGCGCCGCCACTGAAGCCGCCAGCGCCACCGCAGCCACGGCCGACGCCGCGCAGGAGGAGCAGGAATGAACGAGCTGCACGGCCTGCGGGCCGTCGTCACCGGAGGCGCCTCGGGCATCGGCCTGGCCACCGCGATCCTGCTCTCCGCCCGCGGCGCCAAGGTCGCCGTGCTGGACCTCGACCCCGGCCGTGCCAAGGAGCCCCTGCACGCCATCCGCGCCGACGTGGGCGACGACGACAGCGTCCGCGCCGCCGTCGAGGCGGCCGTCACGGCGCTCGGCGGGCTGGACATCTTGGTCAACAACGCAGGCATCGGCGCCGCCGGGACGGTCGAGGACAATCCCGACAGCCAGTGGCGGCAGGTACTGGACATCAACGTCCTCGGGATCGTCCGCGTGACCCGGGCCGCCTTGCCGCACCTGCGACGCTCCGCGCCGTCCCGACCGGCGGCCACGGCGGCGATCGTCAACACCTGCTCGATCGCCGCGACGGCAGGCCTTCCGCAGCGCGCGCTGTATTCGGCGAGCAAGGGCGCGGTGCTCTCGCTCACCCTGGCGATGGCTGCCGACCACGTCCGCGAGGGCATCCGGGTCAACTGCGTCAACCCCGGTACGGTGGACACCCCCTGGGTCGGCCGCCTGCTCGACGCCGCCGACGACCCCGCCGCCGAGCGTGCCGCGCTCAGCGCGCGGCAGCCGCACGGTCGGCTGGTCAGCGCCGACGAAGTCGCCGCCGCCATCGCCTACCTGGCGAGCCCCCTCGCGGGCTCGACCACCGGCACCGCCCTTGCGGTCGACGGCGGCATGGCCGGCCTGCGTCTGCGTCCTGCCGGATCGTAGGAGCGTCCGCGCGTCGCCCGCGCGTCGTGCGTGCACGGTGCGAAAGACTCCGGCCGGGCCGGGAAAGCGACTGAGGGTGTCGTGCCCTCGGCCCGGCCGGGCCCTCACGCCGGGCCCCCTCACATCGTGCTCAACACCGGTCGTGCCTCGCGCAGGCTGGGCTCATGACAGGAAGGCCACCCCATCCATGCACACCACCAGGCTCGGACGCGGCGACGTGGAGGTCACCCGGCTCTCCCTCGGGGCGGCGCCGCTCGGCAACCTCTTCGCCGAGGTCGACGACGAGCAGGCCCAGGGCACCGTGGACGCGGCCTGGGAGTCGGGTGTCCGCTACTTCGACACCGCCCCGCACTACGGCCTCGGCTTGTCGGAACGACGTCTGGGGGAGGCACTGCGTCGTCGGCCACGCGCCGAGTACGTGGTGTCCACCAAGGTCGGACGCCTGCTGCGCCCCCGGCCGGAGCCCCACGGCGACGATCTCGCCCAGGGTTTCGCGGTGCCGGCCACGCACGGGCGGGTCTGGGACTTCAGCGCCTACGGGGTGCGCAGCAGCCTGGAGGACAGCCTGACCCGGCTCGGCTTGGACCACGTCGACGTCGTCTACCTTCACGATCCGGACGAGCACGAGGGCCAGGCCTTGTCCTCCGCCTACCCGGAGTTGGAACGGATGCGTGCCGAGGGGATCGTCGGCGCCATCGGCGCGGGCATGAACCAGGCCCGGATGCTGGACCGCTTCGTCCGCGAGACCGACGTCGACGTGGTGCTGCTGGCCGGGCGCTACTCCCTGCTCGACCAGACAGGCCTGACCCATCTGCTCCCCGATGCCGCCCGCCGTGGCGTCTCGGTCGTGGTGGGCGGCGTGTTCAACTCCGGTCTGCTCGCCGACCCGCGCCCCGGCGCCACCTTCGACTACGCCCCGGCCGGCCAAGCCCTGCTGGACCGGGCGCTGCGGATCAAGGCGGAGTGCGAGGAGTTCGGTGTGCCGCTGCGCGCGGCCGCGCTCCAGTTCCCGCTCGGGCACCCGGCCGTCGCGTCCGTGCTCGTTGGCGCGCGCAGCGCGGCCGAGGCGGCGGACGCCGCCGTCATGGCGCGCTACGACATCCCGGCGGAGCTGTGGCACCGGCTGCGATCGACCGGGCTGCTGCCCTGGGACGCGCCCCTGCCCGATGCGGGACGGAAGGAACTGGGCTGATGCGGATCGCGCTGTTCATCACCTGCTTCAACGACACCATGTTCCCCGAGACGGGGAAGGCGGTCGTGACCGTGCTGGAGCGGCTCGGCCACACGGTCGAGTTCCCGCTCGCGCAGACCTGCTGCGGGCAGATGCACTTCAACACCGGCTACCGGCCGGAGGCGCTGCCGCTGGTGCGCGGCTTCGCCAAGGCTTTCGCCGACTACGACGCAATCGTCACGCCGTCGGCGTCCTGCGCGGGGATGGTCAGGGAGAACCATCCGCTGCTGGCCCAGCAGTACGGCGACGCCGCATTGCGCGCCGCGGTCGCCGAGGGTGCGCCGCGGGTGCACGAGTTCACCGAGTTGCTGGTCGACGTTCTCGGCGTGACCGACGTCGGCGCGTACTTTCCGCATCGGGTGACCTATCACCCCACCTGCCACTCGCTGCGCGGGCTGCGGTTGGGCGACAAGCCGCTCGCGCTGCTGCGCGCGGTGCGCGGCATCGACCTGGTCGAACTCCCGGCCGTCGACTCCTGCTGCGGCTTCGGCGGCACCTTCGCGCTGAAGAACGCCGAGATCTCGACCGCCATGCTCGGCGACAAAATGCGCAACGTCGTCAGCACCGGGGCCGACGTGGTCTGCGCCGCCGACAACTCCTGCCTGATGCACATCGGCGGCGGCCTCTCGCGCCTGCGGACCGGCATCGGCACCCTGCACTTGGCAGAGATCCTGGCATCGACCCAAGGAGACGCACGGTGAGCCCGGACTCCGGAACCAACGTGGTGTGGCTCGGCAGCCCGGGCTTCCCGGAGGCGGCCCACACCGCGCTGGGCGACCCGCAGCTGCGGCGCAACCTGCGCAAGGCCACCACCACCATCCGCGACAAGCGCCTGGCCGTCACCGGCGAGCTGGACGACTGGGAGCAGCTGCGCGAGGCCGGAGCCGCGACCAAACGCCACACGCTGCGCCATCTGGACCGGTATCTGCTGCGGTTGGAGGATTCGGTGACCAAGGCCGGTGGCGTCGTCCACTGGGCCGCCGACGCCGCCGGGGCCAACCGGATCGTGACCGAACTCGTGCGTGCGACGAGCGCGCACGAGGTGGTCAAGGTCAAGTCCATGGCCACGCAGGAGATCGGACTCAACGAGGCCCTGGAGCAGGCCGGGATCCGCGCCTACGAGACCGACCTTGCGGAGCTGATCGTCCAACTCGGCGATGACCGGCCCTCCCACATCCTGGTGCCTGCGATCCACCGCAACCGCGCCGAGATCCGCGAGATCTTCCAGCGGGAGATGGGTGCTTGGGGTCGACCGGCCCCCGACGGCCTGACCGACGAGCCCCGCGCCCTCGCCGAGGCGGCGAGGCTGCACCTGCGGGACAAGTTCCTCCGCGCCAAGGTCGCCGTCTCCGGCGCCAACTTCGCCATCGCCGAGACCGGAACGGTCGGAGTCGTCGAGTCCGAGGGTAACGGGCGGATGTGCCTGACCCTGCCCGAGACGCTGATCACCGTGATGGGGATCGAGAAGGTGCTGCCCCTGTGGCAGGACCTTGAGGTCTTCCTGCAACTGCTGCCGCGCTCCTCCACCGGCGAACGGATGAATCCCTACACGTCCACCTGGCGGGGCGTCACTCCCGGCGACGGCCCGCAGGCCTTCCACCTGGTCCTGCTCGACAACGGCCGCACCGCCACGCTTGCCGACACCGTCGGCCGCCAGGCGCTCGCGTGCATCCGCTGCTCCGCCTGCCTGAACGTCTGCCCCGTCTACGAGCGCACCGGCGGCCACGCCTACGGCTCGGTCTACCCAGGCCCGATCGGCGCGATCCTCACCCCGCAGCTCGTCGGCGTGGAGCACGCGGCGACCCTCCCCTTCGCCTCGACCCTGTGCGGGGCCTGCTATGACGCCTGCCCGGTGAAGATCAACATCCCGGAGGTGCTCACCCACCTGCGGGCCGAGGTCGTCGAGGCCAAGCGGGCGAAGCGTCGTGTCCCCGGCGCAGAGGCTCTCGCGATGAAGGCTGCCACCGCCGTCCTCGCCTCACCTCGCCGGTTGTCCGTGGCCCAGAAGGCCGCGGCCCTCGGTGGGCGTCTCGTCTCGTGCAAGGACGTCATCGGTCCGCTCCCCGGTCCCCTCCACGCGTGGACCGACGCCCGTGACACCCCCGCCCCGCCCACGGAATCCTTCCGCGCCTGGTGGCAACGCACCCACCCGACAGGAGCCGACTCATGACGGCCCGTGACACCGTCCTCGGCCGCATCCGCGCCGCCCTCGCCGACGTGCCCGCCGAGGAGGCCGTCGGCGACGCCCCCGTCCCGCGCGACTACCGGCGCGGCCGTGCGGAGGCCGACGCGGTCGGCCTCTTCGCCGAACGCGTCGCCGACTACCGCGCCCGGGTCGTGCAGACCACGCCCGAACGGGCCCGCGCCACCATCGCCGGCCTGCTGGCGGGCAGCGACGTACGCACGCTCGTCGTGCCGCCGGCCTTCCCGCCGGACCTGGTGCCTGAGGGCCCTTGGCAACGGCTCGAGGAGCCGCTGGAGCCCGGCGATCTGGAGGCCGCCGACACCGTGCTGACCACCTGCCGGGCCGGGATCGCCGTCACCGGCACCATCGTCCTCGACGCCGGCCCCGGCCAGGGCCGCCGGGCCCTCACCCTGCTGCCGGACCACCATCTGTGCGTCGTGCGCGCCGAGCAGATCGTCGCCGATGTGCCGGACGCGATCGCCCTGCTCGACCCCGGCCGGCCGTTGACCTTCGTCTCCGGCCCGTCCGCGACCAGCGACATCGAACTCGACCGCGTCGAGGGGGTCCACGGCCCCCGCAGCCTCGACGTCGTGATCGTCCGTGAGGAGCCGCACGTATGAGAGTCGCCCTGCACACCCGCGTCCGCGCCGACCGGATCGCCGCGTACGAGCAGGCCCACCGCGAGGTCCCCGAGGAGCTCACCGCGGCCATCCGCGCCGCCGGCGCAACCGGGTGGACCATCTGGCGCAGCGGCGCCGACCTCTTTCACCTCCTTGAGGTCGAGGACTACCCGAGGCTGCTCACGGAACTGGGCGAGCTGCCCGTCAACACCGCCTGGCAGGCGCGGATGGCGGAACTGCTGGAGGTCGTCCACGACTACTCCGCCGACGGCGCGAGCGCGCCGCTCCCGGTGGTGTGGCAGCTGTGATCACCGAGAGCCCCCGCGTCATCGACGCGCACCACCACGTCTGGGACCTGGCCGTCCGCGACCAGGACTGGATCACCGGCCCGGAACTGGCGCCGCTGCGCCGCGATTTCGGCCTGGAAGACCTGCGTCCGCAGGCCCGGACGGCGGGCGTCGAGGCCACCGTCCTGGTGCAGACCGTCTGCATCCCCGAGGAGACCCCCGAGCTCCTCGCTCTGGCCGACGCCGACCCCCTGGCAGTGGGTGTGGTCGGTTGGACCGACCTCACCGAACCCGACATCGCCGACACCCTCGCCGACCTGTGTGCTCTGCCCGGAGGACGACACCTCGTCGGCATCCGCCACCAAGTGCAGTCCGAGCCCGACCCCGAGTGGCTGCTGCGTCCCGTTGTGCGACGCGGCCTGCTCGCCGTCGGAGCGGCCCGCCTGGCCTACGACCTGGTGATCACCCCGGACCAGCTTCCGGCCGCCACCAGGGCCGCCGCCGCGGCACCGGGCGTGACCTTCGTCCTCGACCACCTCGGAAAACCCCGGATCGCCAGCGCCGAGGTGGAGCCGTGGGCCTCCCGGCTGCGGGCCTTCGCAGCCCTTCCCAACACCGTCGCCAAACTGTCGGGCCTCACCACCGAGGCCGACTGGTACCACTGGACCACCGACGACCTGCGTCGGTTCACCGACGTCGCCCTGGCTGCCTTCGGGCCGCGGCGCCTCCTCTTCGGATCCGACTGGCCCGTCTGCACCCTGGCCATCGACTACGTCCGCGTCGTCGACACCACCCGGGAGCTGCTGTCCGAGCTGTCGCCGTCCGAGCGCGCAGCGATCCTGGGCGGCAACGCCGCACGCGTCTACCGCCTCTGAGTCCGTCAGCGGGCCCGTTGGCCGCCTGCCCCGTTGGTCCGTGGTCACACTGAGCGGGACATGCGCCGGACGCAGGAACGTGGCGTGCTGGTGTGCGAAGGAGCCGAGTAGTGATTGACGTTACGTCAGTGTTGGGGGAGAGGGCAGAAAGCAGTGTCAACCAGTGCGAACCGATAGTGCGACTTCTGGCAGGTCAACGGACTGCCCGAGGCAAAGCCCCGGGTAGCCGGGCTGCACCTCCAAGATCACCCAGATCTACGAGGGCACGAACCAGGTGCAGCGGATCGTCATGGCCCGCAACCTGCCGTAGGGTAAAAGCGCAGGTCATGGCTGTGATCGCGGGCTTGGTCGGACGTCCTTTCCGTCGTGGAATGCCGCCCGGCCAAGGCCGCCCCGCGTAGTTGGGGGACATCTACGAGGGCGCGGTCGGTCCGCGGCTGAAGGCGGTGGCACCATCCGCGTCGTCATTGCAGGTCAGGGACTTGCGGCGGTCCGACTGTACCGTTTCGTCGTAGGGGTCCGAGGGGCTTGCGAGTGCCGCTGTTGTGCGTATGTTGCGTCAGAGAAGCGCCGGGCCCAACGAGTGCCGGGCGGCTGCCGCTGAGGCCGTCCTCGGTGGTGGCGAGGTGTGGGAAGCAGCATGCACGGAAAGTGAACGTGGAAGCCCGATCCGAAGCGCAGCAGTCTGTTACGCGCGCCTCGGCGGATGCGATTCGACCCTGCGCATCGAGGTGGGGTGACAGGACTTTCCGCGCCCGAGCATGTGGGCCCGACGTGGCCTCGCCCGAAGCCGCGCCGTCAGTTTCGCCGTCGGCCTGCGAGTACCAGGCATCCGCTCGCGCGGGCGCTGGTCCGACACGGTCTGCGATACACGACCCGCGCCCGGACCAGGACGTGACCGGGCCCGGCGTCCGGTTCGTCGGCCTGGCCGGCCCGTAGCCCGTGCGGGCGTCCGGCCACTCGGCGTGCGAGGCGCCGGAACGGTCGTGGTCGCCGCGCCGCCGATGGAACGCGCCGGAAGAGACGCCTGCCGCGACCTCGTCGCGGACCACTTGCTCGGTGCGGCGGCGCAGCCGGACGATCTCGTCGCGGTGGTCGGGGGAGAGGGCACCGAGCTCGTACTGGACGACGCCAGCGAGCTGGTGGTGGCGGGCGTGCCAGGCGCTGTAGTCGTGGACCAGGGCTCGCATCCGCGTCACCGTGGTGGACTCCTCCGCTAGCCGCGCCCGCTCTACCGTGGCCAGGGCGCTGCGACAACCGGCCAAGCTGTCGCGTAGAGAACGCCTCCTTGGTGCGGTGGTGGGCGTAGACGGCCGCGGGCTCACCCCGGCGGCCGCCGCGATGTCGCGGGTGGAGGCACCGTAGTAGCCGCGGGCGGCGAAGGCCGCCAGGGACGCCTCCAGGATGCGGCACTGTCCCGGGCCGTGTCGCCCCACAGGTCGTCGTGTGCTGAGCTGGTCGTCACCCTGCCATTCTCCCGGAACCTTCCACTCAGCTGATCGTGAGGCCGCCGTCGACCGTGAGGGTGGTGCCGGTGACGGTCGGTGAAGAAGCGTTCCCGCAGCGCGCGTTCCCGCTCGGGGAGCTGGTCGCCCTCGGTGGCCAGGACGCCGGTCACGTCCCGGTACTCGACGTTCGCGGCGTTGTGTGAGCGGAGCACCTGCTCCAGCGCCTCGGTCGGGTCCGCCGCCCGGGCGACCGCCGAGTTGAGGCCGGCCAGCATCCGCTCGCCACCATGGTCGCGGCGGTCACCAGGATCTCGGTCTTGCTCTCGAAGTGCCGGTAGACGCCGGACGGCACGATGCCCACGGCCTCGCCGATGTCCGCCATGCTCACCGACTGGAACCCCGCTCGTCGAAGAGGCGGATCGCCTCGCTCAGCACCTGCTCGCGCCTGGGCAGCCGCAGGGGTTCCGCGCCCGCAGGCACGTCCGGCTCCTCCGACTCCGATGTCGGCAGCTTGGGGTAGGCCGCCGCGCGGGCGAGTCGAGCAGCAGCTGTTCGAAGCGTCGCTTGGGCAGGGAGAGCCGGTGGTTGGGGCGGCTGGCCAAGACGGCGAGGGGTCGACATCGCCACAAGCTTCGAGTTGTGCTTCTGCGCGCCACCATGGCATGCAAAGCATAGGGTTGCGGACTCTCTGGGTAGGGTCGACCTGTCCTTGCCTGGCGTGGTCTATGCTTGGCACAGCGGTTGACGAGGTGAGGAGCCGTCATGATCCAGGTCACGCTCGGTCGGGAGAAGCGGATAGACCCGCGCAAGGACCCCCTGGGGCGCGCCGTGATCGGATGGGCCGAGGGACTGTCTGATCAGGAGATCTACGAGCGCGCCCGCGGCTCATGGGTGATGCCCGGCCAGCGATCGGAGTCCGAACGCTTTTTTGTCGTCAGTGCGGCCGGATTGGTGCGACTGGCCGTGGAGATCGAGTGCATTGTCGATGTCGCAGGGGGCCGCCGTGCCTTTGAGGGCAGGATCCTGACGCCTGGGCACCCGGTGCACGACGCTCTCGTCGGTGGTCCGGCCCCCAACGGCAATCAGCAGAATCCGATCACCTACTTCGAGCCGGGCGCGGCGCTGGTGCAGCTCACAGAGCCCCAGCGCTCCTGCGGCTGCGGCTGTGCCAGCCCGGTCGCCGGGAAATCGGCCTTCCTGCCCGGCCACGATCAGCGGGCAATCCACGATCGAGTGGCCCGCGTTGGCTCCGTCCTCGAATTCCTGGACTGGTTCGACCGAGCCTGGGACGGGTGCCTTGCTGCTGGCGACGGACAGGGAGGGAACTGATGGACCGCGCCTCCTACAACGCCGGGCTCGCCGAGCTGCGCCAGCTGCGCGAGGACATCGCCAAGCTGGAGAAGTCGCTCGCGAAGCTGCAGCGCGACCGCGAGAGCCGGGTGCGCAAGCTCGGCGACTTCGACGACGCGAAGGCCGCCGCCATCGCGAAGGCGGCCGGAGTGAGCATCGGCGACGTCGTGGCTCTCGTGCCGCGCCTTGACCCCACGCCCGCCCATGTCCGCATCAAGCCTCAGCAGTCTGCGGTCGCGCCAGCCTCCGAGCCCATCGCTGCAGCGGCAGCTCAGACGGGTCCGGAAGCTGCCGTCGCGCCGACCTTCCCGATGGCCGAGGCCGCTCCCCGCCGGCAGGTGCCCGATGCTCCCGCCATCACGCCGCAAGCAGGCCGGGCCGAGGACGCCGCCCCGCTCGCCCCTGCTGAGGTGGACGACGCGCCGTCGCCACCTGCGGTACGACGTCCCGGGGAGCGGATCGAACTGCCCTCCATGCCGCATGGCACGCCAGGCGAGGCCTACAGGGCGGCGACGGAGAACCTGTTCTCCCAGCGCCCCAACTTTACTCAGGCCTCCCGGGAGATGGTGTTTCTGGACGCCACCACTCAAGTGATGGTCGGTCGCGGCGGCGAGGTTCGCCTGGACCTCCGGGCGCGCACCCCGGAGGAGATCCTGGACGCTGTCCTGGCGGCCGCGCCGGGCACCGAACGCGTCTACATCACCGCCGGGGCGCCATGGCACGCCGACGCCGAGCGCTACCCGACGCTGAAGCAGGCTGTCAGCGCCTGGCTCAGCAGCGAATCGCAGCGCTGGACTGTGGACACCGGCCGCGGCCGGGACCGCATGGCCGGGCACTTCGTGCACCCGCGCCAGCCCGTGGGCCGCTATACCCGGGTCGGTGCGGAGCGGAACGCCGAGCATGTGGAGATCCGCTCGGTGGGCGAGTGGTTCGACCCGGCCGGGGCCGATCCGACGCTGGTCCGCGAGGCGTTCGTGTGCCTGTGGAAGGCATTGAGGGTCAAGTGGCCGGACGTCGTCCTGATGGGCTCGCCGTCGCAGACGGGCAAGGACCTGTGGGCGCGCACCATCCCGATCAAGGGTCAGTGGGCGGGCGGCTACCCGGTGCTGTCGCATGAGCTGCGCGCCCTGTTCCACGCGACCGCAGGGCAGGGCCGCACCGAGCTGATCCTGCCGCCGAAGGTTCCGGCCGAGTTGCCTGGCTTGGTCGAGTACGATCGCACCTTCGCTTACGCCCGGCACACCTGGCGCAGCCCGGTCGGCACACCTCGGCGTGTCACCGGGGCCGCGTTCGCAAAGCTGACGGAGGCGGAGCAGAAGAAGCTGCTCATGTCCCCGGCCCACCTCCAGGTCCGGGTCACGGTGCCCGACGGGTGGGAGCACGTCGGTTTGTTGCCCGCGCCGATCAGTGGCGACAGGAACTGGGAATACCCGTCCACCCCAGGCGCTACGTTCACCACCTGGGCGGGCGGCGCGGAGATCTACACGGCGCTTTCCAACCCGGTCGCGCCCTGGCGGATCGAGGTGCTGGACGCGCTGCTCTTCGCCGAGGGCGACCCGATCGACAAGTGGTCCAAGTGGCTCAAGGAAGCCTGGGCGTCCCTGTCGGCGGGTGCGCAGATCCACGCCGACCCCCGGCAGCGCCAGGCCCTGCACCTGGCCTCCCGTGCGGTGCGTTCCATCTTGTTGTTCGGGATCGGTGGGTTCGCGCAGCGCCCGCGCCTGATCACCGGCACCACCCCCATGGATGAGCTGCACCTGGTCCCCGAAGGCGCGGAGATCCTCACCCACGACGAGCGGCACGTCACCTGGCAGCGCGTCAGCGGCTTCTCCCGCGACCCGATGGCCCACCCCGAGTGGTCGGCGAGCGTGTGGTCCGGGGCCCGTGCCGCGCTGCTGTCCATGCGGATGCGCCCCGAGAACGTCCAGGTCGGCGCCCTGCATGTTCCGGCCGGGCAGGTGGTGGCGTTTCGCACCGACGCTGTCTACCTGACAGCACGCCACGACTGGCCCTACCACGGCGAACCGGGCGACTACCTCCTTAAGGGCCACCTCGCCAGCCCCGTCCCCGCGCCCGCCAGCGAGGACGAGCTGCTGGCGCTCCGAGACAAGGGCCGCGCCGCACTCGCCGCCGCCGAGGCCGGTGTGCGATGACGACGCCGAGGCAGCCGGGGGAGGCCGCCCGTCTCGCGCAGCAGCTGGTCGACGCCGGGTTCAACCGCCGCCAGATCGCCGACATGCTGCAACGCAACGCCTCCCTGGTCTCCCAGTTCTTCACCAAGGGCAAGGGCGCCAGCTTCGTGCCCGCGCTACGCCAGCTGGTCCGCGCCGTCGAAGCAGGCGAACGCGACCCGGAGTCGCTGCAGGCCATCGCGCAGCAGAACGTGACGAGGCGACTCACCAAGGATGGGCGGGTGGCCCGGGTCCGGGGCCGCGACGTCCTGGAGACCCCGGGCGGATCGATGGCCGGCCGCGCCGGACGGCAGGCCATCGCCCGGGGCGCCGGACACCTGGCCGGCGTCATCCACGACACCGCCGAGCGCCGCGGCCGGGTCGCCATCACGGTACGCATGCGCAAGCGCCACTTCGCGCTCTCCTCCGGGTCCAAGGACGACTCCCCGGGGCTTCGCCGCGGCGTGGTCCCGCGCGCCGACGGCACCGAGGAACGCTCCTACGGCTCGAAAGTGAGCGGTGGCTTCGACGCCCGCGAGTGGTCCGCCATGGTCGCAGCCGTCGGCGGCGACGTCACCGCCGCCGTCCTTAAGTGGCTGATCGACACCGGCCGCGCCACCGAGGACGCCGAGATCATCTACATCGAGATCCGCGGCTGGGTCCCCCGCCGCTGACCACCCGTCACCCCGCAGTACCCGATGCAGGACCGCTCGCTCGGAAGGGAATCAGGGAAGTGGAGACCCAGTTCGTGGACACCGATGCCGCTCCCCGCCCCGTCGACGACGCCGCGGACCAGGTGGCACCGCACCAGCGCGCCCCCGAGGCGGCCGGACCCTTTCTGATGCCGCTGCGTGAACATCAAAAGCAGGCTGTCACCGCGGCCTGGCGCGCGATCCGGGACGGCGGCCGCGCAATCGTCGAGTCCTGCTGCGGCTCCGGGAAGACCCTCATCGCCGCGGCCTGCGCACGCCGCATCGCACCGCGCGGCACGGTGCTGGCCACCATGCCCACCATCGAACTGGTCTGGCAGACCGCTGGCGTCTGGCTGGGGCACGGCGGCCGCCGCGGGCCGGTCGTTATTGTCTGCTCCTCGTCGGAGAACCGCGAACTCGAGGAAGCCGGGTTGAGGGTCGACGCGGTCATCACCACGAAGCCTCAAAGGATCGCCGAAGTGGTGCGCGCGGCTGCGGGCGGCCCGGTCACGGTGTTCGCCACCTACGCCAGCATCGACCGTGTGGTGGAGGCCCACGCGCTGCACGCGATGCCGGGCTTTGACCTCGCGGTCATCGACGAGGCCCACCGCACCGCGGGCTCGTCCGCGAAGCCCTGGGCCGCCGTCCACGACGACACGAAGATTCCCTCACGCCGTCGCCTGTACTTCACCGCCACGCCGCGCATCGCCGGCGGCATCACCGAAGGGCTGGAGGACAACGCCCACAACGTCGTCTGCTCCATGGACGATCCCGAAGCGTACGGCGAGACGGTCTTCCGCTACCCGGTCGCGCAGGGCATCGCCGACGGACTCATCGCCGACTACGAGGTCATCGTCCCGGTCATCACCGACCAGGACCTCCGGGAGCTTCTCAACGAGCCCGGCATCTTGGACCTGCGCTCGCGCCGCACCAACGAGGAACTCCAGCGTCTGGCGCTGCAGATCGCGACCTGCCGCACGATCGACACCTACCAGCTGGAGCGGGTCATCACCTATCACTCCCGCATCCGCGGCGCCCGTGACTTCGTCCGCACCCTCCACCACGCCGCCCAGCTCCTCCCGCCCAGCGACCGCCTCACCCACCTCTACCGCGTCGCCGTCGCCGGCAGCGACCGGCTCAAGGACCGCCGTCGCGCCTTCAAGGAGTTCACCACCCGGAGCTCCGACGGCGGCCACCGCTGCGCCCTGATCGCCAACAGTCGCCTGCTGGCTGAAGGCATCGACCTTCCGGCCGTCGACGCCGTGATCTTTGCCGACCCCAAGAACTCGATCGTCGACATCGTCCAAGGCGCGGGCCGCGCCTTCCGCGTCCCCTTCGGCGTCACCGACAAGGTCGCCAGAATCATCATTCCCGTCTATCTCCCCGCCGCCGGCGCTGGCGAGAACCAGGAGCAGGACGGCACCGAGACCGAGACGGAGCTCAACCGCAGCGCCTTCGCCGCCGTCTGGCAGGTCCTGCGCGCGCTCGCCGCCCACGACGAGCGCGTCGCCGCCCGCATCACCGAACTGCGCACCAACCGCTACGGCGCCGAGCGACTGCGCCCGCACACCGCCGAACCGGGCCTGGAAGAAGGCCAGGACGCCGAAGGGCTGGAGGACAACCTCCCGACCGAGGACGTCGAGTGGCTGCGCGTGGAGACCACCGCCTACGAGAACCAGATCCTGCGCGCCCTCAAGCTCCGTGCGCTCAGCCCCCGCACCGCCGAGTGGGAGAAGTGGTTCGAGCGCGCAGAGGCGTTCTCCCAGCAGCACGGGCACCTCGATGTCCGCGAAAGCGACCTCGTCGACTGGCTGAACCGGCAGCGCGAGCAGCACGCGGCCGGACGCCTCGACGCCGCCCGGATCAGCGAACTCGACCAGATCGGCATGATCTGGGACAAGCACGCCCACGCCTGGGAACGCGGCTACGCCTACGCCAAGGCCTGGCACGCGGTTCACGGCGACCTGGCCATCCCCGCAGGCGCCAAGATCGACGGCTACACCGTGGGCCGGTGGATGCGCGCGCAGCGCCTGAACGAGAACGTGACCCCAGAGCAGCGGCATGTGCTGGACGCTGTGGACCCGCTATGGCGATGGGATCCGAAGTGGCAGCGCGGCTACCGCCGCATGGCCGCGTACATGAAGGCCGGCGGAAGGCTCAGCGGTCCGCGCAACCGCTCCGGCCTCGGCGACGATGTCGGCTTTCGCCCCGGGGTGTGGCAGCACCAACAGATTGAGCAAATTGGCACGCTCGACGTGGCCCAAGTGGCGCTTCTCGACCAACTGGGTAGTTGGCGCCCCTGCGATGATGGGCCGTCGTCGGGCGGCTCACTTGCTCTCAGGGGCTGACCTGGGGAGAACACAGGCGACGACTCCAGCACGCACAGTCCAAGACCGGCCCGGGCGCTGATCCTGCATAACAAGCCTACGAGCCACTTGAACCAACAGAGCACAACTACAGACCAGACCACCCACCGGGTGCGCACGCGCAGCGAAGGAAGCACGTCCTGCCGGAGGAATCGAGTCGATGCCTCCTCGCTTCTAGATCTGACCGAGTTTCCTCTTCACATGTGGGGAGGGTGACAGGATTTGAACGTGTGACCCCTTGGCCCGGTCAAGGGGTCGCAGGTTCAAATCCTGTCGTCCCGACCGCGTTTTCGCAGGCCAGCGAGAGCCTCACAAAACACCTCATTGTCCAGCGTGCGGAGTGTGTGGTCCCCAATTGGCCCCCAGGGTCGGGAGGCGTGTCCGCGACGATGGTGTCTTGGAAGCTGAGACGAGGCTGCCTCCTGGCCGGTGCTGTTGAAGGCGGCGAGTGCTACTCACCGTTACGTGGCCTTGTCCGTGCACGTGCCGCCAGGTTGATCACCTGGCGTCCGGCGTGGCTGTCGTGGACTTGAGGGGTAGGCTGAGGCCAGCCGATCGCTGCCGAGTTCGACGACCTCTTCGAGTGGATCCTGGACCCAGATCTCCGCTGAGTCTGGCCGACCGCGACCGAGACGCACGAGACCGGATACGCCTCCCTCGTCGAGGCCGAGCTGCCCTGGACCAAAGCCGACGACACCGACGTCGAGGTCAGCGCACGGGAGGGCACGTCAACGCGCCTGGAACTGGCGCCCACACCTCCTGGAACAGGAGGACACTTCGCCATGCCTGGCATCTATGCCCTCATCGATCCCGACGGACGGCTGCACTTCCGTGACGGCGACACCCGCGCGATGCTCAACGACCCCAACGCCGCGCACGCCAGCACCGTCGCCTTCACCATCCTGCGCGCCCGGGGCAGAGCCCAAGGACTGTGCGGCTACACAGAGGACGGCTCCCTCGCCTCTGGCCGGCAACCCAACCCGGTCGGCCAGGCGCTCATGGCTGCCTTCGGCAGCCCCGAACCGCCGATCCACGGCGCCCTGGCCATCTGCGGCACCCATGACATCCCCGGTGACACCATGACCGGCCTGTGCGGACTGAGTGAACCCCAGCAGCGACTCATCCGCTCCGCCCACGCCCGAGTGCGCCAAGCAAGAGGGGAAGCCGGCCACCGGCCATGACCACGCTGAGGGCCGAGTACGGAGTCGCCACCGCCGTACTGTGGCACATCGTCCCAGACGCCAACGGCGCCGCCCTCTGCCACAGACTGTTGTCATCTATCGCAGAGGTGCGCCCGATGACCGATGCTGACTGCGAAGACGCCGAAGTCAGTCAGCTGTGTCCGCGCTGCCGTACCGCCCTGGAGCGGGCTCCCAGAGAGACCGATGACCAGAGCTGAGACCTTGCCAGCAGACGGCCGGCACTGAATCCGGCTGGGCCCCGACGTTGAGGGTGCTGAACTCGGTGAGCCCGCGGGTGTCGAGCCGGGTGCCGATCACGGCCCCTTCCGAAGGGCCAACGGTCGAGACGGCCCTCGTACCTGGGCTTGGAGCGGTGCGGCGGCGATCGGATCGCGGCTCGTGCTGTCCGGCTCGGCATGGCCGAGCCGGACCACGGCTCCGACCCGGCGTCGCTGTCGTGTGGGGGCAGGCTGACGAGGGGCATCCGCCGGGTTCGTCGTGCCGACGGACGCGCCGGGGTTCTCGGTTCCGGAGATCAAGCACAAGGGCTCGCTGCGAGCGTCCGTGACCTCCGAGCTGGTGCCGGCCAACATGGGGCCGCCTGCCGGCGGTCCTCCCCGAGGTCCGCGGCCTGTAGGGCCCGCTGTCCTGCCTGAGCCAGGACCGCTACGGCATCCACCGGGGTGTGCAGGCCGACGGGAACGACCCGTGTTCCACGTCGAAACCGGTTGCGAAGACTGCTGGGGCCGATCGAGGTTGTCCACCAGCGCGGCGTCTTCCGCGCCGCAGCGCCTCGCCGAGTCCTGCCGGATCCGCCGCCTCGGCCACCCTGGGCTAGGGACTCCCCTGTCCGCATGGCCGTCCACGCTACTCCTGCCTGACCCGTGCGCGTGACGTGTCCTGGTAGCAGGCGCGGTCACCGGGAATGCGTGGTCGGATGGCTTTATGGAGGAGCGTGAGCGAGATCGGGTCGCGCCCGAGGCCAGGGGCGCGGGGAAGTTCGGCGGACACCTGCTGGGTCGTCTCCTGGATCGTGCGGCCGCCGTGCAGCCGCGGCTCTTCCCCTCGGCGGTCGCGCAGGAGCTCGCCGCCGCCGGCGGGCGGGACGCCGTGCTGCTGCTCCAGGACTACGAGCAACTGCTCCTCGTCCCCCTGTCATACGACGACTGCGCCGGCACGGGCTCACAGCCGATCGTCGGTTCACCGGCGGGGCGGGCCCTCGTGGAGGAGCGCCTGGTCGCGCTGCCCGAGGCAGACGGGCTGCGGGTCTACCTCCCGCTGACCGACGGCGGCGAGAACCTCGGCGTGCTGGCACTGACCGTGGACCGCCTCGACGACCGGGAGGGAGCAGAACTGACCCAGTTCGCCACCCTGGTGGCGAGCCTGCTGACGTCACGGGACCGGTCCACGGACCTGTTCACCCGGGCACGGCGGCGCCGTCCGATGAGTGTCGCCGCCGAGATTCAGTGGTCCCTGCTGCCTCCGCTGACGATGTCGGTCCCCGAGGTGGAGGTGGCGGGTTTCCTGGAGCCGGCCTACGAGGTCGCTGGGGACAGCTTTGACTACGCCCTGAACGGCGACACGCTGCATGCCGCCGTGATCGACGCCATGGGGCACGGCCTGAAGGCCGCAGTGATGGCCACCGCAGCGATCGGCGCCTACCGCCACGCGCGGCGTGCGGGCGTCGGCCTGGCTGAGATCTACGCCTACATGGACGAGGTGATCGCGGACCAGTTCGACCCCGAGCACTTCGCCACGGCGCAGATGATGCGGCTGGACGTCTCGACCGGACGGTTGCAGTGGGTCAACGCCGGGCACCCCGCGCCGCTGCTCGTTCGCGACCACGACGTCGTTCGGATTCTCGACGGCCCGACCACGCTGCCTGTCGGCTTCGGAGGCGAGAAGCCGCTGGTCAGCGAGGTGAACCTGCAACCAGGAGACCGGATCGTCTGCTTCACCGACGGCGTGGTCGAAGAGCACACCTCGGGCGGCATTCAGTTCGGCCGCACGCAGCTCATCGACATCGCCGCACGCGTGGGGCGCGCCGGGAACGGCCTGGCAGCCACCACACGCGCCCTCTCCCACGCCCTCAACGCAGCACGGGGCGGGCGCACCAGCGACGACGCAACGATCTTCCTGATCGAATGGCGTGGAACGGGCCGTTGACGGACCTGCCCGCGGGCGTGGATGCGCACCGCGGATCCGGCCGCAACCGGTCAGGAGCGGAGTACGGTGAAGGTACCGAGGGTTCTTCGGACACTGGCGGCCATGCCCTGTCGTTCTCGGCGAACGCCGACACCGGGCCTGCCGCGGCGGGCCCGGGGACAGGCCCGCATCATGACCCGACTGCCGCTTCCCAGGCGGCCTCCCGCGCTGCCCGACCCTCCGCCGTCCATGCCCCGCCCGCGCTTCGCGCTCAAGCCCGCCGGCCCGCCATCCGGTCTGTTCGACGGGGCCTGGTGGCCTCACTCCGATGACCTTGCGCACGAACTTCCGCTGCTCATAGCCGAGTTGGACCATGGCTGGGGGCGCATCACCCGTGTGACTGTCGACCCTGCCACTGGAGGCAGCCGCTGCCGGCCCGTCTGCCGATTGCAGGCCGTGTCATCCGGATCGGCTGGTGCGCCGTCGAACAGGATCCGCACAAGCTCCTGCTCCTCTCCTTCGGCGTCGGACGCTGCGACCTGCTGGTCGTCCCGCCGCAGACGGACCCGACCACCGCCGCCCGGCTGATGGCGGCGACCACCGACCCGGCCACTCGGCAGACCGCAAGCGCCCTGCTCGCCGCTGCCGTCGTCCTGGCCACCAACGCCTGGGAGTCCGACGGGAGCGTCCTCGCCGGCGCCTCCCTGACGCCTGGGCAAGCTCTACCCGCTCGGCACTCGGCGGCCGACGGCACGGTCGAGCACCTCAAGGCCCGGTTCGAGCAGCAGGGGACGTTCGGCGAAGCGGAGCTGTGGGCGGCCCGGCTGTCCAGGGCTGCGGAGGCCCGTGGCGGGAGCCTTGGACTCGAAGCGCTGGCCGAGGAGACCGGGCTCACGTACGAGCAGATCGGAGCGGGCACCCTGTGGCAGCTGCTGTGCTAGAAGGGGAGCAGTCCGTAGCCGCGGAGCTGTTGCCGGCGCGCTCGACTGATGAGGCATCAGAGTTCCGCTGGTCTGCGGACATCGTGCGCGGGCGTCGACCTGGTGTCGTGTTCGCGGCGCCATCCGGCGGTAGGGCGGGGCGCAGCGGGGGAGACCAAGCCCGGGGCGGGGGAAGGTGACGGAGGGCCGTCGAAGCAGTGACACGGACATGGTGCGCGTCCTGTCTCCGGGCCTGCGGGCAGGCCCGGTGTCGGCGTTCGCCGAGAACGGCAGGGGCACTGCAGCCGGTGTTCGGAAGACCTTCGGTGCTTTCAGCCCACTCCGCGCCGGGCCGGATGGGACCGGCCCCAGGTCCCTGATCATCAGCATGGCACGGGGACAGTTCGCGCCGGGATCAGACCTCGCCGGGGTGTGGGTGGTCGCCGCCGGACGAACGGTCGGGGAGCGGACCGGGCGCTTCGGGGGCGCGTGTGGTGTCCACTGTGAGGTGCAGTCTCGTACCGGTCCCGTCCGGCCCCGCCGGATAGCTGCGCTGTTCGGTGCTCACGAACGTGCTGCGCAGCACAAGCGCGACCTGGCACGCGGCGTCCGGCGTGGCTGCGATGACGCGGACGTCGGCGTGCCCGAGCGGCGGCAACGGCTCGTCCTGCACAGGTCCTCCACTCCCCACAGACAGGTGACACGGTGTGGGCCGGTCGGTGGCCGACCGCCGGCCGGGCTTCCGGGGTCCCCCCCACCGTGGATCGTCGACCCTGCGACCGTCGGGAGCCACGGCAGCCAGTGGCAGGGCTTGGCGCGCCCGACGGCCTTCACGCTACTCCGGCCCCACCGGAGTAGCGTGGAATCGGCCCCGGAAGCGGCTCGGCGCGTCGGCCTTTGCCTGGCGGAGCGACGTCGGCCGTCGGGCGGGGTGGTCCGTTGCGGACAGGCGGTGTCCCATGAGTGTCGATCCTTCCACCACGCCGTCAGCGGGAAGGCTGCTGCCGGACGGGAACGACTGGCCGCGGGCGCCCGGTGCGGTGGTCCTGCGGCTGGAGACGACCGCGTCACGGCTCGGGGCGCACGACGGGGCCTGGTGGCCGCGCTCACGCGACGTGGTTGCGGAGCTTCCGGCACTCATCACGGCGGTGACGGAGTCCGTGGGACCGATCGAACGGGTGGGCCTGGACGCCGCCGCGTGGGACGAGGTGCCAGGACGGATGACCGTCGACGACCGGGTCGTCCATATCGACTGGTTCCCGGTCGGCGACGACACGGTGATCCTCACCCGCGGCTACCACGACCACTTCGTGCTCCTGGTCGTTCCTCCCGACGCGGACCCTGCGGCCGCCCAGGCCGCCATGGCCGCGGCGGTGCTGGCCGGCGCCTCGGATTCGGCCCGGCAGATCTTCGTCAAGACCGGCATCACATCCGCGGCGTGACCCGTGGACCGCCGGACGACAGGGAAGCCCCAGGACTACGACCCCCGAGGGCCGACCGTGGCCGTGTGGCACGTCCGTGACTCCACACCGGACGATCTCGAGGCAGTGGTGCGGCTCGACGGTGAGAACGCCGGCGCGGACCCGCCCGCTGTCTTCCGTCTCTCGGAGGTCGTGGCCGCGCTGCAGGCCGGGAATCCGAGCGTGGTTGCGGTGGCCGAGGGACATCTCGTGGGTGCGGCGGTGGGCCGGGTGGACGGGGACCGGGCCTGGGTGCTGCGCGTCGCCCTGCATCCGGCCTGGCGCAACCTGGGTCTCGGCACGGCGCTGGTCTCGGCGCTGGAGCATCGTCTCCAGGCGGCCGGAGCCAGGATCGTCGCGGCCGTTCTTTCGACGGAGGCGACCGGCGCCACGGCGTTGGGCAACTCGGGCTTCTCCCATCACCAGGGTCTGACGTACTTCGAGAAGGTCGCCGTGGTGAGTGCCCAGGGCTCGGCGGTTCTGGCGTCGCTGGGGGGATCGGTGCCCGATGCCGGTCTCTGGGGGCAGCTGAGAGGGATGACCGACGAGAAACGGCTCATCGAACGGCGCCTGGTGCTCCCGCTGGCCAATCCCGGGGTCGCGGACGAGCACGGCGTGGAACCTCCCCGCGCGGTGGTGCTGTTCGGGCCGCCGGGAACGGGGAAGAGCACGTTCGCCAGAGCGGTGGCCGGTCGGCTCGGGTGGCCGTTCGTCGAGCTCTTTCCCTCACGGCTGGCGTTGGAGGGTGGGCTCGCCACGGGCCTCGGTCACCGTTTCGGGCAGATCGCGGAGCTCGACCGGGTGCTGGTCTTCATCGACGAGGTCGAAGAGGTCGCCAGTACGCGCAACCTCGCGGACCCGGCGTCGGTCGGCGTGGTCAACGAGCTCCTCAAGTCGATCGTGAGCTTCCGGGAGCGTGACGGCAGGCTGCTGGTGTGCGCCACCAACGCGGTCTCCGCCTTGGACCCGGCTTTCCTGCGGCATGGCCGCTTCGACTACGTCCTGCCGGTCGGGCCGCCGGACCGGGAGGCCCGCATCGCGTTGTGGACCGGGTACATCGCCAAGACGGGCACGGACGCCGACACGGAAGCCCTGGCGGACGCCAGCGACGGATTCACTCCCGCCGACATCAAGCAGGTCGCCCGGGGGGTCGCCCAGACGGTCTTCGAGCGCACTCTCGACACCGGCGAACGGGCACGTCCCACCACTGCGGACTACCTGGACGCCATCGGCAGCACCCGGGCGACGGTGACCGAGGAGATGGCCCGGGAGTTCGCCGACGACGCGACCCGGTACGGCCGGACCTGAGGACTCGCGGCGCAGGGGGCGACACTCCGCAGGCGTCGGCCGCGTCCGGCCCTGCCGAAGTGTCGCGGTTATGGTCGGAGCATGGCCCGTACCCGGCTCTACCGAAGCGGCGTCCTCGCCCGGGAGGGCTTCCCGGTCAGCGACGTCTCGCGGTATCTGGCGGAGCCGGACGCCGTCGTGTGGCTGGACCTGTGCCGACCGGAGCCGGCCGACTTCGCGGCGGTGGGCGAGGAGCTGGGGCTGCACGAGCTCGCGCTCGAGGACGCCGTGCACGCCGGACAGCGCCCGAAACTGGACAGCTACCGGTCCCACCAGTTCCTCAGCGCCTACGCGGTTTCCGTCGCCCCGGACGGCGTGAGTCTGGTGACCAGTGAGATCGCCGTGCTGATCACCGCGAACGCGCTGATCACAGTCCGCAAGGACGCCAGTCTGCCGCTCGACGAGGTGGTGGCGCGCTGGGACCGGGCGCCTGCCGCCGCCTCCCCGGCGCCCGGTTTGGGCCTGCTGCTGTACGGGTTGCTGGACTACCTGGTGGACGGGCATTTCGCCGCCGTGCAGCATTTCGACGACCGCATCGAGGAACTCGACGAACTGCTCTTCGGGGAGGAACGCAAGCAGATCCAGGAGGTGCAGCGGCGCTCGTACGAGCTGCGCAAGTCGCTGGTACGTCTGCGCCGGGTGGTGCTCCCCATGCGGGAGGTCGTCAACTCGCTGATGCGTCCGGACCTGGGGGTGGTGCCGGAGCCGCTCATGCCGTACTACCGCGACGTCTACGACCACGTCCTGCGCGTCACCGAGTGGACCGAGTCGCTGCGGGACATGCTCACCTCCCTGGTGGAGACCAACCTCTCGGTCCAGGCCAACCGCATGAACATGATCATGAAGAAGGTGACCAGCTGGGCGGCGATCATCGCCGTCCCGACCGCGATCACCGGCTTCTACGGGCAGAACGTGCCCTACCCCGGCTTCGGGAAGGAGTCGGGATTCCTCGTCTCCAGTCTCGTCATCGTCGTCCTCTCGGTGCTGCTGTACGTCGCCTTCAAACGCAAGGACTGGCTCTGACCGGAGTCGGGGGGCAAGCTGAATGGGGACATCCCGAGGAAGGGGGCCACATGGTGATCGAGGCTGCGGACATCCGCGAATGGCGCACCCAGCACGTCGTGGACCCGGGCGGCCACAAGATCGGCGTGATGGAGGCGGTCTACGTGGACACCACCACCGACGCGCCGGCCATGGCCACGGTGCAGGTCGGCCTGCCCACCCGTCACCGACTGGTCTTCGTCCCCCTCGACGGAGCGGTCGTCGGCCCCGGGTACGTCCGGGTCAACTACGCGAAGTCGCAAGTGAAGGGCTGCCCGGCGATCGGTGTGGACGATGTCCTCCCCGCGACGGAGGAGGAAGCGATCTTCCGGCACTACGGCCTGACCTACCAGCCCGGAACGGCGGGCGAGCGGCAACTCGCCCGGCGATGAACGACATGCCCCGCACGGAAGGGAGCGCGTGATGGCTCTGTTCCTGCTCGTGATCATCGTGGCGATCGTGCTCGGGATCGTCGGCGCCGTCGCCAAGGGCCTGCTGTACCTCCTGGTCATCGGAGCCGTGCTCCTGGTGGCCGACCTGATCTACCTGGGCTGGCGCTGGAGGCGATCGGGGCGCCAGGCCCAGCGCTGACGCCCGCGCCGGGCGCGGAAATCCGGGCACCGCGGCTGTGCTAGCCGGGCGGGTGCTGTGCCCCGTCCAGTTGTTCCTGGAGCCACTTCAGCGCTTCCGGCGTGGCCCCGTTCGCCCTCGCATAGTCGAGCAGCCGCTCGACCTGGCCGTCCAGGAGCAGCCGGACGTCCTGCTGCTGCGCGACCAGGAATCCCGCCGCCATACCCTTCATCCCCCAGGCGGCGAGGGCCTGCTCCACGGCCGCCCGGTCGCCCCTGCCAGCATCGTCCATGATCCGGTCGGTCAGGGCCTCCAGGTCGATATCCATCGTCATGCACCCCAGCCTGCGCGGCTCGCCGCGGATGCGCGAGACGACCCACCCCAGGTCACCCCGGGTACACCCGGACGCCGCCCACCCCACCCTGGACCGGGGACGCCACGGCGGGCTCGTCGCCGTGCAGCAGGTCGACGGCATCGGCGAGCAGCGGAGCCACGGAGCACACCTGGAGCGGCAACCCTCCGGCAGACTCCACGGGAAGGGTGTCTGTGACGACCAGACGGCGGATCGGAAGCCGTCGGAGCCGGTCCCAGGCACCGCCGACGAGCAGGGCATGGGTCGTGGCCACAGTGATGTCGGCAACGGCGCCGTGGGCCAGCAGGACCTTCACGGCCGTCTCGACGGTGCCCGCGGTGCTGATCATGTCGTCGATGATCACCGCAGGTCGCTCCGCGACACCCCCGACCAGTTCCTCGGCCAGCACCTGCGTGCCGGACACGCGTGTCTTGCGGACCACGGCCACAGGGAGGCGCAGCAGCCGGCCGTAGTGCTCGACCAGCTTGACCGCGCCGAGGTCGGGTGCGACCAGCACGGCGGCCCGGGACAGCTCCTGGCCCAGGGCGTCCGCGAGCAGCGGCACGGCGGTGAGCACTTCGACCGGGACGCCGCACATCGCCTCGAGCGCGGCGGTGTGCGGATTGATGACGACCAGCCGGTCGGCGCCCGTGGCCACCAGCAGGTCGGCGGCGACTCGGGCGCCCACCGGCTGCCCGGCGGCGGTGCGCCGGTCCTGCCGGGCGTAGCCGAAGTACGGCACGAGCGCGGTGAGTCTGCGCGCACCTCCCCGGCGGCACGCGTCGAGCAGGAGCAGCAGCTCCACCAGGTTGTCGTTCACCGGCGGCCCCGTGGGCTGGACCAGGTACAGGTCCGCGCCCTGCACGTCGCCCACCACGGGCCGCAGTTCGCCGTCGGGGAAACGTTCGGTCTCGCAGGCCACCGGTTCGGTGCCGAGCGCCGCCGCGACGGCCTCCGCCAGGGCCCGGTGACCTGTCCCCGCGACGATCCGAGGCCTCATCGCCGATCCCCGTGTGCCACGACGACTCCTCTCCGCGACCCGCCGTCCGGACGGTCGGTCGGTCAGCTGCCGAGCTGCTCGGCGGTGATGACGCCCAGCGCGAAGCCGTCGGCGTCGACGACCGGCCAGACGTGTGCGCCGTGGTCGCGCATGGCCTCGGCGACGGCGTCGATCGGGGTGTCGGGGTGCGCGAAGGGCTCGAGTGGGCGGACGAGGTCACGCAGCCGTGTGTGCTGGCTGTACCAGGGCTGGGACAGGTAGCCGCTCAGGTCGTCCCTGGTGACCAGGCCGACACAGTGGCCGTCGTCGCCGCGGACGAGCAGGTGTTCCACGTGGGCGCTGTGCAGGATGTCGAGCGCCTTGTCGACGACGGTGTGGTCGCTGACCTGCAGGTCAGCGGGGACCATGACGTCGGCGGCGTGGGGATGGTCCGGGGACTTGTCGAGGGTGGACGCCATCGGGGTCTCCCTTGGTGCTCGGGGTCGCTCCCGGCTTCGAGACGCTCAGGGTGTCCTGGCCAGAGGCCGGACTCGAGGTCGGGGACCGGGGCGGATTCGACGCCTGGGCGGAGGGATCAGGCAGGGTGGGCGGTGGCGCGTCCTGATGAGCCCACGGGCGAGGCAGACGACGCACCGCGTCTGCCGTCGCATGCGTCATCCCCTTCAGTCCATGCTAACCGGGCGCTGTCCTGGCCGGAGGGGGGCCGATCGGCGGTACCCGGCTGCCGACCGGGCCGGCTTTTCCGTTCCGCGCGGTGTCGCCCCGTCGGCAGGGGAACCCCGGCCGTAGCCTGGAGTCGGCCGTCATGGTGCGCCGGTGTTCTGCGGCTGCGCGGTGAGGCGTCGAGGGCGGCACGGCCTCGCCCGTTGATCCCGTGCCGTCGGCAGGAGTGGGACATGGACTTCGTTGTCGTCGTCGAGATCCCCCAGGGGAGCCGCAACAAGTACGAGATGGACCACGCTCTCGGGCGCATCCGGTTGGACCGGATGCTCTTCACCTCCACCCGCTACCCGGCCGACTACGGCTACGTCGACGGCACTCTTGGACTGGACGGTGAACCGCTGGACGCACTCGTCCTGGGCGGTGAACCCACATTCCCGGGGGTGCTGATCCGCTGCCGTGCGCCCCCACGACCTCCGGGAGATCCAGCACTTCTTCGAGGTCTACAAGGACCTGGAGCCGGGCAAGTCCGTCGAGGGCGCCCACTGGGTCGGCCGCCAGGAGGCGGAGGAGGAGATCACCAACTCCATCAAGCGCCTCGCAGAGTCCGGCAAGAGCCACTGACCAGCGGCAGAAGGCACGACCGACGCCGCCGTCCCTCCGCACCGGACGGCGGCCGCACCTGAGCCCGGCGGACCAGCGTCCGCCGGTTGCATCCACCAGTCGGGTTGGGCAGCCACGTGTCCCGTCGCATTGAAGCTTGAGCGTTCTCACTCAACCCTGCTAACCGGTGGGTCGTCTCGCGGAAGCTTGAGTGGCGGTTGCTGCTGGTGGGGCGGGGCAGGCATGGGTGCGGTTGCTCGGGCGTGCGCGATCCACGAACCGACTGGTACGACCCGCCGGCGCAGTATGCATTCCCGGGGTCCTCGACGCCATCACGTGGCACGATCGTTCAGGCGCATTCTGGGCTGCCATTTGTGGCAGCGGGGCCTGCTCGATCGTCTGCTGGTCCGCGCCACACAGCAGCGTGCCGCCGTTCTAGCCTGAGCACTGCGAACTGCCAGAAAGGCCGACGGGGACGGGGGCATGGGTGGAGAGCGAGAATGTCAGGCAGCTGCTTGAGTGGCTTGCCGATGACGGTGCCGCACGGTCCCATTCGGGGGCAGAGGCCTTGGTGGAGAAGCTCGCCACCCTTGTGTTCCAGGGAGCTTGGGCGTGGCCGAACCATGCGGACCGGATCGATGAATACCGGGACCAGCTGCAGGAGTGGTTCGCGCACGACAGCGCCGCAGGGTCCCGTTTCATCGAACTGACCGGCCCGCACGCGGACCCGGGCGCCTTCGTGGACTGGTTCCTACCCCTGGTCCTCGAATGGGAGAACCAAGCGGCGCACAACGAACCCGACGGCGCGGAGGACGACCCGCCCAGTACCGGCTGGCCCAACCCGGAGCACGACGGAACCCCTGGCACCGAGTTCTACCGCGTCGACGAGTCCAGCCAGAAGTACCTGTACTCGGCCACCGCGGACGGCGTGGACTGGGCGACTTACGAGGAGCGCCGCTACACCGAGCCGGCCAGGAGCGACGACTACGGCCTCGACTACCGTTACGACCGCACAGGCGAGGTCTACGAATGGTACGACGAGTCCTCAGGGACGTGGAATGACCAGGCCTGGGCCGACCTGTTCGCCGCGAGCACGGAGGGCCTCCAGGCGTCCGCCGACCGCACCGAGGACGAGTGGGACGAGGCATGGGCCATGTTCTTCCGCACCGGCCCGGACGGCGCGTACGAATTCGCTGACGCCGTGGTCCCGGGCCAGCAGACGAGCGGCTGCAGCGACGTATGGCTCAGCCACGAACAGGTTCTCGCGCGTTACGCCGAAAACCAGGAGGCCACACCCGACGAAGAACTCGAAGAAGAGTATTCAGAAGAATCTCACGAGGAATTGCTGAGATCGGCGCATGCGCAAGCGCGAGTGGCCGTTGAGACCACACTGGCGGAAGACCCGGATGGCTGGGCTGAACTCAGCCCCGCAGATATTGAAGAAGTTATTTCGAGCCTCGCGCGAGACATAATTCACACCCAGGAATAGGGGAGGAAAGAGTTCATGAGCGAGGCTGGATGGGAAGAAGCCAACGAGGACGACTGGGGCGACGTCACGGCTGCAGACCCAACTCATGCCGGAGTCGAAAATGAAGCCCCAGTCGCAGCCAAATCGCGGAAGCGCCGGAATCGCAGCCAGCATGACGATGACGACCAGGCCGACTTCAATGATGACGACGACGCCTCTCGCGTGAACGTGAAGAAGATGAAAAAGGAACTCTTTGAGAAATCAAAACTGACCGTGGCGTCCCGAACGCGGTCCAAGACCGGGGTTTCGCACTTGCCCTCGTCCTCGTCGTCGTCCTCGTCCTCGTCGTCGCATTCCCGTCGGCCAGTCACGGCGAAGCAGTCTTCGTCATCCTCGTCGGCTGCGGCTACATCATCGTCTTCGTCATCCACATCCTCTCCTGCGCAGATGATTAAGTATGCGTTCAAATGTCTTGCAGTTGAAGACGCGAGCGAGAACTGGACCGTGGCCATCACCGACGCATCCTCGATGATAATCAGCAGGGCCAACGGCGTAACCTGGGGCGTGGCCGGAATGCGAAAAGCGGGCCGAGAGATTATGCAAATGCATGGGCGCACGCTGACAGGGGGCATTTACATCGCCAATAAGTTCACTAAGGGAGCTAGTAATCACAGTGAGATGTGCATCCTTGCTGCCGCCGAAAGGCTGGGCGAGAGGGTGACAGACCTCGAATGCGGTGCACAGAACTGCGGAGCGTGCGGAAGCGTGATCCAAGCCAAGGGCATTACTAATACTTCACCGGCGGGATCTGGTAGGTCTCAGACGGGCTGGAGTCACCCGTACGTGGCGGTATTCATCGGGACACAAAAAAGTGACGAGGCTATGCGTCTTGGTTGGTGGGAACAAGTCGAGCTGCTGGATACGGACCCCATAGGGGCTAGGGGCCTCATCGGTAAGTTCTCGACGAGTGATCAGCCATTGGGCAAGTACGTAAAGTACGAAGAGGCGGACGATGCCTGATACCGGGCGGCGGCAGAAGTCTGAGCTGACCTCGATTCTTCAGCGGTGCCGGTTGACTGAGGGGCTGTAAGCATCCAAGAGCTCGCGTGGCTTGTGGTGGGTTGACGATGTGGCAGGTGGGCTGCCGACCTGCCAGGCTTCATGGTCGTGCCTCTACCCCGCAACCAGCCAGCGCACAGAAACACAGCAAGGCAGAAGGACGCGGCCCACATGCACCCGGCTGGTCGGGCCGTCTGTGGGCCGTCCGAGAGCGGCCAGCAGTGACAGTGGCGCCCCAACAGTGAAAGTCCCGTCCAGCGATGACCGGGGCTGCCCAGCGTCCGCGCAGCTCCCCCTTGGGCGTGTCCACTTCGAGGTCTACAAGGACCTGGAACCCGGCAAGTCCTTCGACGGCTCCTCCTGGCTCGGCCGGTCGGCGGCCGAACAGGAGATCACCTCGGCACGAGCCAGGCCGGCTACCGGCCCCTCGCGGGAGCACGAGGCCGGGGCGACCCCGACGCACAGCTGACCCGGCGCCCGCACGAACTCCGGTCCGGCGCAGGCGGTCTGCAGCCGTGTCACCCCGTGGTTCCCGAGATATGACCTTTCGTCACATCGCGGGAGCCACGGAGGACCTGAGCCCGCCGACGAGGATGTCGAGACCGCGTTCGAGTTCCGCGGCGCCGTCGTAGGAGGCCAGGACCGAGGCGAGGCTGCGGAGCAGGGGGAATTCGTGGATCGGCAGGCGGTGCAGGCCCAGGCGCAGCAGGTCGTCGGTCTCGTCGGGGTTCTCGACGAGTTCCTGGAGTTCGTTGAGGACGTGTCCGTGCAGGAAGCCGAAGAAGGCGCGGTAGATGTGCAGGGCGTCGGCTCCGCTGAAGCCGGCGCGGGTCAGCAGGTCGAGGACGTCCTCGAGCGGGCGAAGAGTGCCGCGGGGGCGCAGGGCCAGTGGTGTGGCCAGCGGGCGGGTGGCCAGCAGGGGCACCACGTGGGGGTGGGTCAGCGCGATTCGGCGGAACTGGTGTGCCACACTGCGGAGTTGGGCGGTCCAGTCGGGGTCTGCGGGGTCCACCGTGAGCTCGGCGAGGACCGTCTCGGCGACGCCGTCGAGCAACGCGGCCTTGTTCTCCGCATGGCGGTACAGGCTCATCGGCCTGAACGCGCGCAGGGACCTGCGGCAATCCCGCCGCGAGACCGTCGCCGCGGACAAGGACCGCGAGGTTCTGGCCGGGCAGCGTGACACCGCCCGCGCAAGGACGGCAGCCGTCGCGCAGGAACGCGAAGACCTCGCGGAACAGCGTGACGACCTGATCGACCAGCGCGAACTCGGCCAGCGTGAACGCGTTCGTTCCGGATCGTCGGGTACGCGCGCGATCGCGGCATCGGACGGCGCTCCCGTGCCGTCGGGCGGAGGCACCCGCGGTCTGCATCTCTTCGGGTACCACGTCACTCGCCGCTAGGCCCCCGCCGAACGGCGAATCCCTCGCGAAAGGAACTCGGACATCAGTGTCGCCAAGAAGCTCGCCCACAAGGCCGAAGCGGTCAGGGGCGGCGCGAAGAAGGCCGCAGGCCGCGCCACCGGTGACCGCGCCTTGGAGGCCGAAGGCCGCACCGACCAGGTCAAGGGCAACACCAGGCAGGCCGGCGCGAAGGTCAAGGACGCGCTCAGGCCCTGACCTGGAGTGTCACACAACCGCCCCCGGCAGCCGAATCGGCAAAGCCGCCTACGTCCACTGGTCCTGGGCGCCGGATTCGCCCTGCACGCCCTGTGGCTGCTCGGCTTCGTCTTCCGAGGCCAGGGCAGCACCGCGGGCAGCCGCAGTCATTGGCACCGCTGGTAACCGTTGCGGTAAGCCGCTCCGGGCCCCGGAGTTGGTGAGGTCAGCGATGCCGGGGTGATCGGGGGATCTGGTCGGTGTCGAACTCGCCGTCGGCGATCAGCCGGGCCAGGTGCGAGAGCTGGTGGTGGTGGGAGCGGGCGTAGGCGCGGAACGCTGCGAACGCCTCGTCCGGGGTGACCTGCCAGCGCTCGGCCAGGATGCCCTTGACCTGTTCCAGGACGATCCGGCTGGTGAGTGCGTACTGGAGCTGTCCGCGCTCGGTCTCGCTGTGGGCCAGGGTGCGCTGCTGCAGGATGGCGATCGTCGCCACGTCCGCCAGTGCCTGGGCCAGTGCCGTGTCGGCGTCGCTCAGGGTACTGTCCCTGGTCTGGAACAGGCCGAGAGCGCCGATGACGCGCCCGCGCAGCCGCATCGGGATCGCGTTGGTGGACAGGAAGCCGGACTGCAGCGCGGCCGGGGTGAACTGCGGCCACGCCTGCGAGGCGTTCGGGTCCGCGAGGTCGATGTTGGTGCGCGGCCGGCCGCTGCGGTAGCACTCCACACAGGGACCCTGGTCGTACTGCAGGGCGAAGAGTTCCAGCAGCCGGGTGTCCTCGTCCGAAGCGGCCAGCACCTGCAGCACGTCGTGCTCGTCGGCCAGCAGCACCCCGCACGCCGCGACGTCCAGCAGTTCCACGCAGCGCTCGGACAACCGCTGGAGAAAGTCGATCAGGTCGAAGTCATCGATCAGGGAGTCGGCGACCTCCACGAAGACCTTGGTCAGTTGCTGCTCGCGGGCCATGGCGATCAGTCCTTGTCTGAGACGGGCAACGGGTTTCCGTCGCCGTTGCCGTTGAGGTCCAGGCGCAGCCGCCGCGCGACCACGTCCCGGGAGACGTCGGTGAGTGGCCGGCCGCTGCTGTAGGCGTGCGCGCGCAGCCGCAGCAGCGCCTGGGGCAGGGACACGTCGAGCTGGACGCTGACCATGCCGGTGGCCTGGTGCACGACGGCGTGCAGCAGCGCGTCGGCGGAATCGGCCGGAGCGGCCCCGTTCGGGCCCGGCACGACGCTGCCGAGTGCGCGCCCGGCCAGGGCATGCGCCAGGACCTGCGCGTCACCGACCTGCCCGTCGGTCAGCGGCCCGGCCGTCCGGCGTACCAGGGTCAGCACACCGACGCGGATCGCCCCGATGCCCATCGGGAAGCAGAACACCGCGCGGGCCGCCAGGCCGGCTGCCTCCACGCTCAGAGCCGGCCAGCGTTCGGGCCGCACCAGCGCGAGGTCGGGCACCAGCACCATCGCGTCGCCGCGCACGGCTTCGGGGCCGGGGCCCTCGCCGAGAGTGAACTGCAGGTCCTCGAAGCTGCCGGCGGCCTCGTCGGTGCACCACATCAGCTCCGCCCGGTCACCCCCGGTCGCCAGGGAGACCGTCAGCCCGGTCACGCCCAGGGTCACCGCGGCCAGCACGGCGACGTCCGCTGCGGCGTCGAACCCTTCGTCGCGCTGAAGCAGCCGCAGAACCTCGGCCATGCCGTCACTGATCACCGGTTGTCCTGTTCCGGAAGGACCTGGGACGTCGCAGATCGCCACCCGACAACGAAGGGGCTGCCGAGCTGACGGCGATAGCGCGTGCCCCCGTATCCCTACGACTCCCGACCAGTGCGACCACCGTACCGCGCTCTCCGTCGCACCGGTGCCCAGGCAACGAGGGGAGCTTCCGCAACGGCGACGACGCCGAGAGGAGCAGGGTGCGGGTCTCGCTGGTGCGGCCCATCGCGACCTCCTCGCTGCGTCGAGCGGGTCTCCCCGTGCAACACAGAGAACTTATGGCATCAGAGTAGTCGGGGATCTGCGGTACCGGCCCTGCCCGCGACGGAGGCTGGGCGGCTCTACGCCGGGCGCGCGGGCTGAGGCGCGAGCAGGAGGCTCTCGGTGTCGGTCAGGGCGAGCAATCGCGCAACCGGCGGTGCCGGGTGGTGCAGTCGCACGGATGCTCCGATGGCCGCGGCGCGGTGGTAGGCGTCCAGGAACGCGCTCAGGCCGCTGCAGTCGCAGAAGCCGACGTGGGTGAGCTCGACATCGATGGTGCGCGCGCCATCGAGCAGGCACCGCGTCAGGGCTCGGCGGACCAGTGAGACGGAATCCAGATCGATGTCGCCGATCAGGGTGATCTCTGCACTGCTCGCGCGATCGTGCCGCTCGACTGCCAACGTCGCCGCCCCCGCTCGGGGCTGGGGAAGGCTGTGGCTGACCATCAGGCGTTGAGTGACGACGCTTTCCGCGGACATCCAGATCTCCTCGGCTGTCTCGTCCGTGAGACCGCCGGGGGCTGGGGCAGCCGGAGCAAGGCCGCAGTTGCGACCTGAGGCCGGGCGTCGGGGGAGCTGCGTCGTACCGGCCTCGACCGTGCGCGCCGACCAGGCAAACAGGTGTTCTGCTGGGAACTCTACGACGTGCCGAGGCCGTCTGCTGTCACGCGGACCAGTCACGGAACCCGCTCACGGGCCCCGGAGCCTCGTCGCAGTGCGTCCCACTCCTCCCGCGGTCGGCCCGGGCCGTCAGGGGTCAGATCCGGGTGAGCGGTTCGTCGGGGCTGAAGGCAGTGGGCCATGAAGCGGCGCGAGTGCGGGCGACGTCGGCGCGCAGGCGGGCCTTGCCCAGTTCGCCGAACGGCGGGGCCTGTGAGGGCAGCATCGCCGGCGCGGAGTCGAAGCCCTGCTGGACGGGGACGGGGTGGAGCAGGGCTTGCAGGAGTTCGGCGTCCGAGGGGGCGAGCCCGCGGCGGGTCTCGGCCGGGGCGGGCACCGGGCGCGACTGGGTGTCGAAGAAGCGCAGCATCTCGACGGGGAAGGGCATCACCAGGGTGCTGTTCTTCTCCGCGGAGACGTCCACGACGGTCTGCAGTAGCCGGAGTTGGAGTGCGCCGGGGGTGTCGGCCATCACGGCGGCCGCCTCGGAGAGTTTCTGGGAGGCCTGGAACTCGCCGTCGGCGGCGATCACCCGGGCGCGGCGTTCACGTTCCGCCTCGGCCTGCTTGGACATGGAGCGCATCATCTGGTCGGGCAGGGCGATGTCCTTGATCTCGACGCGTTCGATGCGCAGTCCCCAGGGTTCCTCGGTCGGGGCGTCCATGACCTGTTTGAGTTCGGCGTTGATCTGGTCGCGGTCGGACAGCAGGGTGTCCAGGTCGGCGCGGCCGATGACGGAGCGGAGCGAGGTCTGGGCGATCTGGGAGACGGCGTGGGGGTAGTTGTTGACGTTGACCAGGGCTTTGACGGGGTTGATGACGCGGAAGTAGACGACCGCGTCGACGGTGACCGTGACGTTGTCAGCGGTGATGGCTCCCTGGGTGGCGACGCCGAGGACCTCGGTCTGGACCGAGACCTTCCGCATCCGGTCCCCGATCGGGCGGATCAGCCGCAAGCCCGGATCGCGCATGCCCGGCAGAAGCCGGCCGAAGCGGAAGACGACCCCCTTCTCGTACTGCTGCACGGTGCGCAGGCTGAGCGAGACCAGGACGAGGGCGGCGATCGCGAGGAGTACCGCGACAGTGATCAGGATGATCACGATGTTCACATCCTTCGATGGTTCGTCACGCTCCGCTGCGCGGACACCCGTCCGCAGTTGCGGACGGGTGTTTCCGGCGCAGGAATCGCCGGTTCACGCAGCGCGGCAGGTTCAGGAACAGGGCCCGGCGCGCCGCCGTCAGGGACGGTGAACCGCGTGCCGGGCTGCAGTGTCACGTCGGTGGAGGCCCCAACGGTGCGGCTGGACTGTCGTCGCCAAGGCGGTGTGACGGGCGTTGGCCAGTTGGATCAGCAGCACGCAGGCGTAGATCACGGCGGCGATCGCGAGCACGGTGAGGAGCGTCGTCACCGTTCTCACCTGCCTGAGGACACGCTGATGCGGCCGATGGGCATGATCAGCGGAACGGACCGTGCCGCGCCGCCCTCGGATTCCCATGCGGCTTCCGCGCCGATGTCACGGGCCGGGGCGTCGGCCGGGTTTGTCGCGTCGTTGACGCTGCGGTCGCGTTCGGCGGCGAGCAGGGCGCTCGCGGCGGACGAGCCGGCCGGGTCGCCCGCGGCGGCCATCAGCCGGGCGGCGGCCGCCTGGCTGGTTTGCGGTGGGATGACGAGCAGGTCCCAACGGCCCGTGCGGTAGGACAGGAGCAGGAGCTTGTGCGGGTCCTGCTCGGTGGTGAACCAGCCGACCTTGACCACATGTCCCTGAACCGGAACCTCGCGGGGCAGCGGTTCCCAGTGGCGAGGGTTCACGTTGACCCTGGTGATCCGCCCCCACACCCGGTCCAACGTGGGGATGAGTGAGGGCAGTTCGCGAAGGAGGTCGTCGGAGTGCGGCCACCAGGCGCCGTCCAGGGCCCCGACGGGGAGGCCGCCGCCTCCGGCGGCGGGCCGCAGGGCGAGGCGCAGCACGGGGGATTCCGTGCGGGGCGGGGGAAGGGCGAGCGAAGGTGGTCGCATGAGTGACACGGACATGATGCGCGTCCTGTCCCCGGACCCGCGCGCAGGCCCGGCGTCGGCGTTCGCCGAGAACGACAGGGGCACTGCAGCCGGTGTGCGGAAAACCCTCGGTACCTTTGTTCTACCCCGCGGCAGCGATGTGAACCGATGCGAGGCGCCCGATCCGGCCCAGGCCACCCAGGCCGCACCAGGTCGGGCCGCCGGTGGCCGTCACGGTCGTCCTGTTCGTCGCCTTCGCCGCTGCCCTGTCTCGGGATCGGCCGGTGCGGCGCGGCGCGCAGCGCAGCCCTGAGCCGGATGCAGGGCGGCACGCCGGGACGGCCGGCTGGGCTGTCCACGCAGTCCGCCAGGACAGCCGGGCGCGGATGCCAGAAGATGTTCCTGGGCAGTCGAGGCTTCCCCGGGCGGCCGGGACCGTATGCAGGGGTCTCATCAGACCGCCCCACGTATCGTGCCGCAGGCCCGCTGAGGGCCGAGGACGAAGGAGCCCACTGACGAAGGAGCCCACTGGTGAATACCCGCGCGAACACATGGGCGACCTGGACCACCGAGGGCATCTTCTCCGGGCACGGTGGAGTGCAGACGCAGGAGGGGGACGTCCTCCAGGGCGAGTTGACCGTGCACACCACCTGGAGCGGTGGTCAGGCCAGCATCACGGTGCAGTACGTGGGGGCCGAGGACTGGTACACGCTGCAGGGCAGTCCGCTTCCGGCGGGCGACGAGGAGACCGCGCGGAGCCTGCACCAGGCGGCGGTGAAGACGGTCCAGCGGGGGCGCGGGGCGTAGCCGTGACGACGGACCCGGACGTCCTGCGGCGGCGCTTCGGGGAACAGGAGCGACGGGACCGGGGCCCGGACCGGACCGGAGGCGGCCATGGCGCGGGTGACGATTCACGGCGGTGACCTGGTGGTCCGGCCCTCCTGGCGGGAACGAGCGGTGATGCGGTACGGGCTCGTGCGGGCACCGCTTGCCGCCGTGGCGCGCGTCGAGGTGCTCGCCGAGCCATGGCGTTGCCTGCGCGGCAGCAGAGAGAGCGGTCTGTCGATCCCCGACAGGGCGTGGCTGGGAGTGTGGCGGCACCCGGCCGGGCGTGACTGGATCGCGGTACGTCCATGGCGTGGTCCTGTCCTGATGGTCGAGCTGCGGCCGCCGGCCGAGTTCGCCCGCGTCGCCCTCTCCGTTGCCGATCCGCAGGAGCAAGCGGCCCGCCTGTGCGGGGCCGTCGACGAGGCACTGGTGACGTGCGAGCCGCGCGGTGCCGACGCGGACCTGACTGCTCCGCCCCCGGTGTGATCACCGAGGAGCAGCCTCGTCCTCGTCGAGGCGCGGCTCTTCCTGAGACCGAGCGGTGCGGACCTCCGGACCTCACGGTCTACAGCGACCGAACAGGGGCAGTGGGTATGCCCGTGGCCAGGGGCCCTACGCGGTGAGTTCGTCGAGGAGGGCGTCCAACTCCCGCCGGCGTTGCTACCGGTGCCAGTGGCTGCCGAGTTCGCATGCTCCCCGTGGTGCCGGGACGATCAGGACCGGACACACTGCCCGGGTGGTACAGCGCCGGGCGACTGACCGTCTGCGCGGCCACCACGCGTGAGGTCGCCGCGATGCGGCGACGACGAGCACGTCCCGGTCGCGGCACGCGACCGCCGCCAGCGCCTGGTGGAGGGGAATGCTCTCGGTCTCGATGGACACCACCACGTCACGTGGCACACCGCCCATTGCCTGCTCGAAGGCATGCCGAGCAGCTACAAGTGCGTTTCTCCTGAGCGCCGACCGGGGATCCTCCGCCGCGAAGGACTGAGGGTCCATCCCGGTGTTCCACCCTCCGCCTCCCGGTTCAGGTGGGGGACGGTACGTGCGGACCGCTCGAACCTCCACGCCGCGGAGACGTGCCATCTCCACCGCCTCGCGCAGTGCCCGCAGCCCGGCGAGCGAGTCGTCCACACCGACGACGACACGCCCGATGTGCCGCTCCCACACAGTCGATCACCGCCCTCACTTCACCTGGCCCGCAGTCACCGGCGATGAGACTCGCGGTTGTTGAGTATCCGTTGTCTGGCCAGTGCCGTCGCGGCGAGGAGGGTCCACCAGGCCGCGTCCGCCAACAGGACCGTGACAGCCAGCAGCAGCACGTCCGCGCTGCGCACGGTGAACGCCACGGCGAGCAGGACGGCGGCGAGCGCCAGCCCGGCCGGCCCGACCACGCGGCGGACACCGCGGCGGCGGTGTTGCGGCGGAGCCCAGGCATGGAAGCATTCCAGCAGGCGCACCAGCTCGGGTTCGCTCGCGCGCAGGTGTTCCTCGATGTCGGACAATGCGCGTCGCTCGTGCTGGGAAAGCATCATGTGCGCCTCCCGCGTTCCGATTCTTCGACACCAGGCGCCGACAACACGCGCCGACAACAGGTCGGCAGCGCATCGAACCAGCCCGGCCGAGATTCCTGGGATCAGCCGCAACCGGGTGCGTTCGGGCAGCGTCGTCGCCTGCACGATCTGCAGGCCCCCGAGGGTTTCGACGCCACCTGACCACATCCGCCCTCGTCGCCGACAACGCCCATCCGGCGGGTGAACGGTCCGCGTTCGTCCTTGATCGCGCGGGTGATGCTGTTCGCGGACACCCGGACTCCTCGGCTGTCTCGTCTGGGACACCACCGGGGTCTTGGGCAGCTGGAGCGCTCGCCGTTGAGGCGGCCGGCTCAGTCGGTCTGCCCGAGACGCCGGAGAACAGGGCTTCGGGCGTCCGAACCCGCCGACAACGCACTTCCGCCATCGACTCTACGCTGTGCTGCAACAGCCTGGTACCGCACAGAGCGGCCGGGGGAGCAGCCGAAGCAACGGTCTGCCAGGCCGGAGGGGTCGCCACTCGGTCCACCGTGCCGTCGTCGGAGCCGCGCACGACGAGACGGGGGCGGGGCAGGGGGCCTGCCGCACGCAGCGTCGGCATCCGTCGGGACGAGTGCTGTCAGCAGTCCCCTCCTGCGCCTCCCAGGTGCAGCAAGGGGGTGTCGGTACAGGCCAGCGCCGTCAGCCGGGCCACGACAGGTCTCGGGTCGCGCAGCCGCAGGGACACTCCGGCCGCAGTGGCTCGCTGGTAGGCCTGCAGCAACGCGCTCAGCCCGCTGCAGTCGCAGAAGCCGACCTGGGCGAGGTCGACCTCGATGGCGTGCACGCCGTCGGCCAGGCAGCGCGACAGCGCGTGGCGCACGATTGGCGCGGAGGCCATGTCGATCTCGCCGGCCAGTGTGATCTCGGCCCTGCCGTGCCGGTCGTGCCGTTCGACGGTGAGTGTCTCCGTCGGCATCGCGGCCCCGCACCGGGGTGGCGGGCGACGGCGGGCCCCCTTCGATCGGCCGGTGATGTGGTTCGTGGGCATCCAGATCTCCTCGGCCGTCTCCTCTGGGACGCCGCCGGGGTCTGGGGCAGCTGGAACGATCACCGCCGAAGCGGTCAGCTCAGTCGGTCGGCCGGAGGCACCTCGACGCAGGACGCTCGAATGCTCACACCAGCCAAGAACAGATAATCCACTGTTCACCACGGACTGTACGGCTTGCCGGAGCAGACCGGTACTGGGCCGCATGGACACCTGAGTTCCGCCGAGGCCGTGTTCCTCTCGAGCCAGGTCCACGGGGAGTCGAAGTCCGCGCCCTGGGCCGGATGGGCTCGAAGATCTCGTCCGCCACGCCGCCCCTGGTGGCCGGCTGCATACCGTTCAGGTCTCACTCGCGAACGCCACGCCGACCCGGGTCACCCGGGTCACCACACGGTGGCCGCCCTCGCTCCGCTCGGTGATCATCTCGTTCTCGGCCAGGGTCCTCAGTGTTCGCCCCACGTCGTCCACCGGCATGCCGCTGCGCTGCACGACGTCCCGGTCGGTGGGGAAGCGCCGCAGTTCCTCGAACAGCTCGGCCAGCGCCCGCAGCACGTTCTTGAGGTCCAGCGCAGTGATCTCGCCGTCCACACGTCCACCGTAGGCCGGGGTCGTCCCGGCCGCCTCTCCGTGCGTTGGCTCGGGCCGGAGCCCAGCGCCGTACTCGGCACCAGGAGAGGGCGACCTGTCGGATCGGCCGCCACGCGTCGACCGCCGCACACGCTCCGCTGCGACTCATCCCGCTGCCCGACGGGCACGACTCCGCGAACGTTCGCGACGCCGTCACGGCCGCGACGGCGGCCCTCCCGAAACCGCGAGGATGATGCTGATGTAGGACCAGGGCATCGACACGGCCCGCCGCGACGAACTGGCGCCGCTTTTCCAGGATGGTGTCTTCTTCGCCTGCCCAGCCAGCCCCTGGCAGTGCGGCATGAACGAGAACATCAACGGCCCGCTGCGGCAATGCCTCCCTAAGGGCACCGCCCTGTCCGTCCGCACCGCCGATGAAATACGCGCAAGCGAGGAACGGCTCAACGACCGGCCCTGGAAGACCCTGGGATGGCGAAGTCCTGCCCACGCCTTCGCCGCCGCTCTGACAGCATGAGACCAGCAATGTTGCGACGATCATGCGAATCCGCCAACTGAACACGAGCGCTGGCGACGCCAAAACGGGCAGATCCCGACCGACCAAAGTGGGTGTCCTGCATCGAAACTACTCACGGCCTGAACGAGGGGCGGTCCGGTCCGCTGCGCAGGTCCGCCTCCAGTGCAGCCCGCAATTCCATCAGGTCCTCCAACTCGGCCAGCGTGCTGAACCGGGACAGAAGTTCCTGGGCCATCCGCGCGTCGCCGCACCGGACGGCCCGCACCAGGCAGGCGATCACCTGGGAGACAGTCAGCCTTGTCATGTCCGTCTCCGACTTCACCTGAGACAGCCCCGGCTCGTCCCGGTCGCCACCGCCGTGACGGACGGTGCTGCTGATGCCCGACCGCCCGAGTTTCCGCTGGTTACTCGAGGAGAGCCGGTCGATGAAGCGCACGAGGACAGATCCTCTCGAAGCCGCAACCCCTCGCGCCGCGATCTGCATATGCTCGCGACGGGCCTGGGGCCGTGCAGTCGCAACGCCGCCCCGACCACGGCCTCGCGCCGGTGGGCCTGCAGGAGTGCGATCAGGCCGCTGCAGTCGTCGAGGGCGACCATGGCGAGCCGCCGGGATGGCGTGCACGCCACCGGCCAGACAACCGGCCGACTCCCGGCGCAGGAGCGGCCCGAGTCCCGGGCCAGCTCGCCGGTCAACCTGATCGTCGTCCTGCCCTGCCCGTCGTGACGCTCAACCGCGAGTGCGGCCGTGCTCCCGATCCCGCACCGGCGCATGTGTTGGCGGTCTGCCGTCGATCGGGCATTGATGTCGCGCGCGCCCATCCAGGTCTCCTCGGCCGTCTCCTGTGGGACGCCGCCGGGGGCTGGGGCAGCTGGAACAATCGCCGCCGAAGCGGACCCTGTCGATCGGTCAGGCCGAGCAGTCACCCACGCACACGGATTCGCACGCTCACACCAACCAAGGAGCAGGTATTCCACCACAAACTGTACGGCTGATTCGGTCGGGCCTGATACTGCCCGGATTGCTCGAACAAGTGCCGGATCATCCCACGTAGTTGAGGGCGGACCCGGCGGCGCCACTAACGTCCGGTGCCTGAACCGCTCGAACTCGGGCAGCTTGCCCACCTCGACATACGCCGGAGGGACCGGCTTGTCGGCGTCATCCACGCGTACCAACATGACGACGGAACTGGCACGGATGAGGTTGTCGGCAGGCGCAGTGTCGTCAGGCCGAACGTGCCTGGTGGGCCAGGCGACGGCCTTCTGCGTAGAAGGCTTCGAGTGCGGGGGCGTCGGAGAGTCCGCTCAGGGGACGTGCGGCGCCGAAGGGCGCGTTCCAGAACGCGTCCGACTGCGGCGGGGTCCACGGCCCGACGTACGCGTAGGGCTCGTCCGCGAATGCGTCGCCGAGGGAGATGCCGAAGTTGACCTCGTCCCAGGTAACGCTGAGGTCGAAGTGTTCGGGCCACAGCACGGCGGTCTCGTGCGGGGCGAAGTGGCCCAGCGCCTGAAGGCCGAGTGCGAGGACGTCGGAGATCCGCCCAGCGGACTGCGGATCGACCTCGATGATGTCCTCGGTGGCGATGCCGCTTCCTTGGGGGTAGAGGTCCACCGGGGCTCCGGGGGTGATCCCGGCGGTGCGGGCCAGGTCCGCGTAGCTGCCTGCCAGGGAGAGTGTGTGTCCGCCCGCGATCAGGCGCAGGTCCTGCACCCTGATGTCCGGTTCCTTGGTGGTGGCGAATCCGCCTGGGATCACCCGAAGCCGGATCGTCCCGCTGCGGCGGAACTGGGGCCCAGCCATCAGCAACTCGGCGAGTCCGTGCAGGCTCCGCCTGGTCCGGACGAAGTCAGCGCCCGTCGCCCTGGCCAACTCTCCTCCGAAGTGTCGGATCTGACGATCGTCCGAGGCGGAGTGGCACCCCGCCGGGCGACACTCCGCCGTTGCTCGTCGTCGAGGGGACGGAAGTGAGGTAGGGGTCTCAGTACCCGCCCCCGCCGCTCGTGGAGCCGGCAGATGCCGACGCAGACGCCGAGGCGGCGCTGGTGACCGGGGTGCCGCTGGGGCTGACCACGTACCAGGAGGCGCCGAAGGCGTTGACGCCCTGGCCGTTGGTTTGGCCGGGCTTGGTGTCCTCGGCGAAGTAGTAGAGCGGGTGGCCGTGGTAGGTCACCTGGGTGGAGTGGTCGGTTCGGGTGGTCGTTCCGACCTGGGATGCGGTCACTCCGCTGCTGCTGGGCTTCCCCGTCGTGGTCTGCGGCGGCCATGCCTGGGCACAGGATCCGTTGCAGGTCGAGGTCGTCCCGGTATCGGCCTTGAACAGGTACAACGTCCTGCCCGAGCCGTCGACCAGGATCTGGCCGAGCGGCGAACTCGCCGTCTTCACCGTGGCGGCGCCGCCGGTCGGGGTGGTGGCACTGCTACTGGGCATAGCCGAGCCGGCGGTGGTCGTCGAGGCACTGGTGCCGGCGGGCGAGGTCGAGGAAGCCGTGGTACCGGAACTGCTGCATCCGGAAGAACAGGCCGCGACGGCGGCCATCCCGACCGCAAGTGTGATGGCACGATTCATGACAGACCTCTTGGCCCTGGGGAAGCGGTGGCGCCGGCCACCGACCCGCCGACGGCGAGTCGCGGAACCACGCTACGCACGAATGCCGCCCCGCTGCCCGGGGCGATCAGCCCCACGCCCGACCTTCACGCGTGCGGGTGACCAAGAGTCCCCAGTGGCGTCCGACTGCCGTAACCGGGGATGGACCCGTCGGGTATCGGCCGACCGGTGCCCCGGGGAGGACGACGCTGTGCACCCGATCAAACGGAGCACCTCCTCGGCGTGTGCCGGCTCTCGGTGGCGCGGGCAGCTCCTTGCGGCGCCTCTCGACGGCCTCGGCGGTGCCACTCGGCGGTGGCCACGACGCTTGGCGTGTGCTCTCTCGCTGGGGGTGTGTCAGGAGCCGGCCGCAGGAAGCCGGGAGTGTTGTAGCGGCTTGTGGCGCCACGCGTTCGCGACCGCGAAGCCACTGCTGTCGGGTGCCGCTGCTCGGCCGGCGAACGTCCTTTGTCGGGGGCGGGCGAGGCCGAGGCCGGACCGGTGAGCGTGTCGTGTGCCGGCCCGACCATGCGCGTGCTGTGACGGATCGCGACCGTGTGTGACGAGACGGTGAGGGTGGCCGTCCCCTGTTGGAGGCGGGCGTGAGACTCGGAATCCGCTGCAGGTCGCTGGTGGCGCCGATGCTGGCCGCCGGACTGGCCGCGGGAGCTCTGACGGTGACTGGAGCGTCCCCGGCCGGAGCCGCGGGATCGTTCCTGGGAGGGCTCCACCGCATCTCCACGGTGGCGTCCACCGTTCCGGGCAACGGGGACGTGAACCCGTACGGCACCGCCGTGGTCGAATCGTCTGTGGGCCGTCTGCACCGTGGCGACGTGTTGGTGAGCAACTTCAACAACGTCAAGAACCTCCAGGGCACCGGTACCACGATCGTCGAGCTCGCCCCCGGCGGCCGGGTCCGACAGTTCGCCCGCATCGACGCCAACCATCTGCCTGGGAGCTGTCCCGGTGGAATCGGGCTCACCACCGCGCTGGCGGTCCTGCCGGGCGGCTGGGTCGTCGTGGGCAGCCTGCCCACGACCGACGGCACCGCCGCCACGGCGAAGGCCGGATGCCTGCTGGTCCTGGACAGCCGCGGACACGTCCGTGAGACGCTGGCCGGCCACGGCATCAACGGCCCCTGGGACATGACTGCGGCCAGCTTCGGGGACACCACGGACCTATTCGTCACCAACGTCCTGAACGGCACCGTGGCCGCCGGCGGAAGGACGGTCCACCGCGGCACCGTCCTGCGGATCACCCTGAACCGGTGCGGCGACGATCCGCCGACCTGGGTCGACAACCGCGTCATCGGATCAGGCTTCCCGGAACGGACCGATCCCGCCGCGCTTGGCGTGGGGCCCACCGGCGTCGGACTGGGCCGACACGGCACGCTCTACGTTGCGGACACCGCCGCCAACCGGATCACCGTCATCCCCGACGCCCTTCACCGTGACCGAAGCGCCGGCATCGGACGGGTCATCAGCAAGGGCGGCCACCTCAACGGCCCCCTGGGACTGGCCATCTCGCCCCGCGAGGACGTGCTCACCGTGAACGCCGGCGATGGCAACATCGTCGAGACCACGCCTCACGGTGACCAGATCGCCTGGCGCCAACTGGACTCCAGCGGCACCCCGCCCGGCGCGGGCGCCCTCTTCGGCCTGGCCGTGAGCCTGAACCAGAACGCCGTCTACTTCGTGGACGACGCCACCAACCAGCTCGACAAGCTCCACTAACCGGACCGCCATTAACGCCGCGTCTCGCGTGGCACTCGGTGCGGACCGCTGACCTGGGCAGACCTCCGTAAGGGGGCTGTCGGTCGAGTGGTTCGCCCCCTCGCACCGGCTCTTTGGACGGAGGATGGGCCGTGGACGAGGATGCGCACCGACGCAGGACGGGCATCGTGGTGGGCTCGGCTTCGGCACTGGCCCTTGCTGTGGCGCTGGCGCTTTTCCTGGTCGGCCGCACCATCACACCCGACTACGCCAGCGGCCTCTTCGGGCAGCATCTGACCGACGCGGTGCGGCTCAAGGCGAGACTGGCCACGGCCATCCTCGGGCTGGCGATGGTCCAGCTCCTGCTGGCGCTGTGGATGTACCGGCGGCTCCCGCGCGTCAGGACGGTACCGAAGGCCGTTCCGCGCGCACACCGGGTGGTCGGTGCCCTCGTGTTCCTCGGCACGATCCCCATCACCGTCCACTGCGTTCAGACCTGTGGTGTCGAACTCACTCCTGTGCGAGCGGCCGTCCATTCACTGTCCGCCTGCTTCTTCTACGGCGCGTTCGCGGCCAAGGTGGTGTTCGTTCGCTCCCGGCTGCGGGTCGGATGGCTTCTGCCGCTCGCCGGCGGTTTCTCCTGGTGGTCGCGGTCGTCGTCATCTGGTACACGAGCGCGCTGTGGTTCTTCAACGACTTCCAGATGCCCGGGTTCTGAGGCAGGGCGGACTGCCCGAAGGTGCCGGTGCGTGGCGTCCACCCACCGTGTTCACGCGAGTGAGGCCTTCTGGGAGATTGATCTCTGCGGTGTGGTGCGTTCGGCCCGTCGGCTATGACGGCGTTGACCGACCGGGTTGCCCGGATGCCTCACGTACCATCGGGTCAGGCTGGGCATCCTCGCCGTATTCCGGGTTTTGGGAGCCCTTCGAGACGACACTTGCCCGTTGGAGATTCGTGGACGGGCAGCGGTAGTTGAGCCCGGCGTCCAGCCGGGACTCTATCCCCGGGTGGGATCGAAGCGCTCGACGTTGGCCCACGGCACGTCGTCGGGGCGAGTGGTGCTGGGGGTGTCCAGCCACATCAACTGGCGGTCGGGGCCGTATTCGGGCCAGCCCGGGTCCCCTGTGGTGGCGAAGTCGATCCAGGCCCGGTGAACACGCTCGGCAAGCTCTTGCGGCGGTTTCGGGCCCGCCATGCGGTCCGGGCCGGTGTCGAGGGACAAGGTGTTGAACATGGACGGCAGGATGAGGCTGTGGCAGGCGCCGAGCCTTCCGCCGAGGACAGGAGATCGTCAGCCGAACTCGTAGAAGTGGGTGCGGCCCTGGTGGGCGGCGGCCACGCGCCGTGCGGGCAAGCGGAACGTCAGGTCCGTCTGGGCCTGGGTCAAGGCTTGCCCGGCCGTGGTCCCGGGCAGGTTCACTCCGTAGAGTGCGAGGATCTCGGCTGCGTTCGGGCGGATCGCCGACAAGGTCGCGACGGCCTGGTCGTTGTCGAGGGCGTCGATGGCGCCCTTGGGGACGGTGGTCAGGTTGAACTCGTCCCGGTTGGTGCCCACGATCAGGGCGATCCCGGATCCGGCACCTTTCCTGATCGCGGCAAGGGGGTGTTCGGGCAGCACGTCGTCGCCGGTGACCGGCGTGTACGGCAGGATGCCGCCGAACGGCTCGACGCCCTGCTCGTCCCGCAGATCGACTTCGTAGCCCGCGCCTTGAACGGCGATCAGCTCCCCGCTGGTCTTGTCCCGGAAGGCTTCGGCGGTCGCGGGGCACGCCCAGCGCTGCGGCCACTCCGTCGGCCAGAGCCTGTGCCTGGGCCGGCGGGCGGACCATCTCGGGGTGGCCGCTGCTGAGGATCGCGCGCTGGCACAGTCCTGCGGCCAGTGGGGATGCCATCAGGCAGCTGATGCTCGCGGCTCCGGACGACTCGCCGAACAGGGTGATGTTGTCCGGGTCGCCGCCGAATGCCGCGGCGTTCTCACGCACCCACTCCCAGGCGGCGATCTGATCGCGCAACCCGACGTTCGTCGCGCCGCCCTTCAGGTGCAGGAAGCCCTCGGCGCCCGTCCGGAAGTCGATCGACACCAGGACGATGCCGTTGCGGACGAAGGACGCCCCGTCGCAGACCGGTACCAGGCTCGCGCCGGTGGCGTATCCGCCGCCGTGGATGAACACCATCACCGGCAGCCCGGCCGCCCCGGTGTCGGGCGACCAGATGCTGGCGGTCAGGTACTCCTCGCCCCGGCGCCAGCCCTCACCGGCAAGCCGGATCACGTCCAGCCCGGGAACCGGCTGATAAGGGGTCTGTGGCGCCGTCGGGCCCGGCCGAGTGGCCTCCCGCACCCCTTCCCAGGCCCCCGTCCGCATCGAGGCCGCGAACCGCAGGTCTCCCAGCGGTGCAGCCGCGTACGGCACGGCCAGGAACCGCGTCACCCCGGACGCCTGCTCGCCCCTAATCCGCCCGGCCGTCCGGGACGGACCCATGACGCCACCGCCGCCCGCCGCGACAAGATCGTCGAGCATCTGAAGGCGGCCGGCCTCGGCGCGCTCGCCGACCTCGGCTTCCTCGGCGTCGACAAACCCAAGAACCCCGATGACCAGGTCATCATCACCGCCTACAAGGCCACCCGCGCCCGCAAGCTCACCCCGGGCCAGAAGCAGGCCAACCGGATCCTGGCCGCCGGTCGCGCCCCCGTCGAACATGGCTTCGCCCATCTGAAGGCCTGGCGGATCCTGACCAAGCTCCGCACCGACCCGGCCCGCGCCACCGCCCTCCTGCGGGCACTGCTCGTCCTGACCAACCTCGAAGCCGCCCGCTGACAGCACGCTGACGGACGATCAAGAGCCCAAGATTCCCGCAGTCAACGAGCCTGAGCGCCCCGGATAGCCTGCACATCAGCCCTTCCGACCAGCACGCTCGAAAGCCGGCTACCGGAAGACGCTGCGGCGCAGGCCCTCGGCAAGGTGCGGGGCGATCTTGCGCAGGACGGCGAGGTCCTGGGCGGAGAACCCGGCTTCGGCGTCGGTCCGGTGCAGGCACAGCACGCCCCAGCATTCGTGTCCCGTGATCAGGGCGGCCCGGAGCTCGTCGACGAGACCCAGGCCTGCCATGATCTCCCGGTAGCGGGCGCTGTCGGCCCGCCGCCTGCAGATCGCCCGGTCCAGCGACGTCACCGGGTCGCCCCGCCGCGCGAGCGTGGCGAACTTGTTGACGTCCCCGCGTCCGAACTCGTTGTCCCGGAACAGCGGGCTGGCTTCGGCCAGTGGCTCCTGGGCGACCGCGGCGGTGAACAGCAGAGTGGCCGGGTCGACGGCGGCGAAGAACACCGCCCCCATGGGGAGGATGCCCGGCAGTCGGCGCAGCACCTCGGTGGTGAGCTCAGGAAGCGCCAAGCCGGCGGGCAGCTGTCGATCAGCCGTTCGACCCGTCGTTCCCGGATACCGGTGGCCATGATGTCGACGCTACGCCGGTGCCGGCACGAGGCCGAGCTGGGACAGCAGGCCGAGATCGTCCAGCCGGCCCCAGCGCTCGACGATCCGGCCCTGCCGGACCCGGAAGATGTTGATCCCCTTCAAGACCACCGTGCGGCCGTCACCGGCGACACCCATGACCTCGCCCTGCTGGGTGCCCGAGGCAGTGAACTGCTCGACGACCAGCTCACCCTCGCCGACCAGGAGCCCCCGGTCGGAGTGCCAGTCGGGGAAGGCCTGCCGGAACAGCGCGCCCGCGGCCCGCATGCCCTCCCGGTCCGTGCCGACGCCCATCGGCGGGTCGTGGTTGACGAAGTCCTCGGCGAGGTAGGTGTCGACGGCCGAGAGGTCGCCCCGGGTGAACAGGGCGTCGATGAAGGCGGTCACGGTCTGCTTGTTCTTCTCGATGGTGTCCATGTCGAAATCCTCGATCTTCGAAGTCGCCCCGGAATCCCAACTCTCTGGGGTATTGATCAGCCCTCGCCGGGCCCAGGTCCAATGAGATGCGTGAGCGGCGGTTGCGCTCCGGCGGATCGGCCCACCCGTTCGGCGATGCCGGCCCCCTTCCGGCCGCGGCGGCCATCTCGTTACTGCGGGTGAGGCGTCGGGTCCGGTGCGAGGGCGCTGTCGTGCCGGGCGAAGGCGGCCAGCAGCGCTGCCCGGTCCGGACGTGGTCCGGCCGCGAAAACCTGGCCCACCTCTTCGACCAGTCCCATGAGCGCGCCCGGCGCGAACAGCTCCAGCGCTCGGACGGGGCGGTCGCCCGCATTGGCCAGCGTGTGGGCAGTGCCGGGGGGCACGTGCAGGCAGTCGCCGGCGCAGGCGGTCACGGTGCCCTCATCCAGGGGAAAGGACAGGCTTCCGTCGAGGACGAAGAACGTCTCCGACGCATTGCGGTGGATGTGGCGCGGGGGCGCCGGGGCGCCAGGCGGGATCGTCCATTCGATCAGTGCGAAACGGCCCCCGGTCTCGGCCGCGGAGACTTTGACCAACACGCTAGAGGGCCCCACGGTGAACCTGCGCCCCTCGCCTCGGCCGCGCCACACCTCCGGCCGCCCGGTCATGGCCGGCTCTCCTGGCCGAGCTGGCGCAGTAGGCCGAGCTCGTCGAGTCGGCTCCAGCGTTCGACGATGCGGCCGTCGCGGACCCGGAAGATGTTGATGCCTTTGAGGATGATCGCGCGGTCGGTCGCCGGTCCGCCCAGGAGCTCGCCGCGTTGGGTACCGCAGGCGGTGAAGTGCTCGACGACCAGGTCGCCCTCGGCGATCAACAGGTCGGGCTCGCTGTGCCAGTCCGGGCAGGCCGCCCGCACGATCCGGCTCGCGGTGCGCATTCCCTCACGTGTGGTGTCGTCGAGGAACGGAGGGTCGTGGTCGACGAAGTCCTCGGCGAGGAAGGCGTCGACGGCGCCGAGGTCACCCTTGGTGTACAGGGCGTTGATGACGGCGGTCACGGACTTCTTGTTCTCTTCGAGTGTGTTCATGGCCTCAGAGGACGTTAAGTCCCTTTCTGGATGTTCTAGTGTCGCCCGTTCGTGTACACGGGGCCGTTCCAGCTGACGTGCGTGTCGTGTGCATGTTGGCCTTGCCGGCATGGAACGGATGCCGTACTCAACGGACTTGTCCGACGGGCAGTGGGCCTTGATCGAGCCGCTGGTCACCGCCTGGAAGCAGGAGCGGGTGTCGCGTTCAGCGACCGGGGACCCGGGCTCCTGCGATCTGCGGGAGGTCGTGAACGCGCTGCTCTACCAGAACCGGACGGGGTGTCAGTGGCGGCTCCTGCCAATTGACTTACCGGCCTGGTCGGCGGTGTTCTACTACTTCACCCTGTGGCGCCAGGACGGCCTTGACCAGCGGATCCAGGAGATCCTTCGCTGCCAGGTGCGGGAGCGGGCCCGGCGATTAGAGGACCCGTCCCTGGTGATCATCGACACCCAGTCCGTCCGCGTGGCGGCGGGGGTGCCGAAGGAGACGACGGGACTGGACGCGAACAAGAAGATGCCCGGCAGGAAGCGCGGACTGGCCGTCGATGTGCTGGGCCGGTCATCGGCGTGGTGGTCCTGGCCGCCAGCGCGCACGACAACGAGGCCGGCACCGCCCTGCTGGACCAGGCGGTGATGCGGTGCGGGATGCGCCTGGAGAAGGTCCTGGTCGACCAGGGCTTCAAGGACGCCGTGATCATCCACGGGGCGGTGAACGACATCACCGTCGAGGTGGTCCGCCGCAACCCCGACGACAAGGGCTTCGTTCCGCAACCCAAGCGGTGGGTGGTCGAGCAGGTCAACGGCACCCTCATGTTGCACCGGCGCCTCGCCCGCGACTACGACCACCGGCCCGACAATGCCGCCTCTCGCGTCTACTGGGCCTCCACCGCGGGCATGCTCCGCCGCCTCACCACCCCCAGCCCTGCCTGGCGCGACGGGGTGGAGTTGGCTGCGTGAACGTCACCGAACTCCTGCGGCTGCTGCAGGCCGAACACGACGAGACCGCCGCCCGAGCCGACGGCCTACGCGAACAGATCGAGCGGCTGACCACCGGGCTCGTCGAAACCGAGGACCGTCTGGCCGAGCTCGCCGCGACCCGCAGGGTCATCGACAGCCTCACCCCGCCCGAGCAGGAACCAGCTCCTGCGGAGCCCGCCAGCATCTACCAGCGCATCGTGGCCGCCTTCAACGAGCATCCCGGGCAGGTCTTCCGGGTTCTCGACCTTCATGAACTCCTCGAGCTGCCCACCGACGAGCCCTCGATCAACGTCACCCGCTCCCGCCTGGGACGACTCGTTCGTCAGGGACTCCTCGAACAACCCGGACGCGGCCGCTATCAGAAACGGACTTAACGTCCTCT
>NZ_BBPP01000046.1:32579-61416 GCF_000787835.1 Streptacidiphilus melanogenes | reverse complement strand
GGATTCGACCCGATCGCCGCCTCCTTCGGCGACGCGGACGCCGAGTCCGTCGACACCGAACACTACTGAACGCTGCGTCGGTCGCACGGAGCCGGGAGTTGCCTTCCGGACCGCACGACCAGCCGGGCGAGCAGCCGCTTTACGGCGGCTAGGATGCCCTGCCGGTCACATCCGTTGTCGTGCGGCAAGCCTCCGTCCCGGCAGGCGGACTGCGCCGTGCGGTCCTGGGATCGCTCTCGATGAGCCAAGGGCAGCTCAGCCCTGGTAGTGCGGTGCTGACCGAGGGTTATGTCCTGGGGCGGCGGTTTGCAACAAGCCTGCCTGCGAGAGGCGGGCCCGGCGCAGCGATTTCCGCTGTCAGCTCAGTGAGGCATCAGCGTCAGGGAGAGCTCGGAGTCCATGGCCTGTGCGAGTCGCAGCAGCATGTCCACGGTGGGACTGGCGGCGCCTCGTTCGATGCGGGACACGACGGCTTGTGTGGTTGCGGCGGCTGCAGCGAGCCGGGCTTGGGACCAGCCCAGTTCCTCGCGGCGCTCCCGGATGAGCGCACCCGGGGTCATTGCTCCTCCGGCCCGTACAGCGGCAGCTCGGAGGTGTCGATGGTCCACTCGCCGATGGGGATCCGGTCGCCGAACCTGTAGTGCAGGCGGTTCGCGTACTCCTTCCCGGCGGGTTCCCACAGGTGGACGCAGGTGCCGTTGCGGGGGTCGACGATGAGGTAGTGCTCGATGCCCATGGCCGGATAGTCGCGCGTCTTGGCCTCGTAGTCGTTCTCGGGATTGGAGCGGGAAACGACCTCGACAGCCAGAAGGATCTCGCGTGGGTCGACGCGATCGCCCTCGGACTCGAACGAAGACTCGGGCAGCACGAGGACGTCGGGGCGGCGCAGTGATCCCAGACTCTCGCTTTCGGCATCTCCGATGTTGGACGCGATGAGAGGCTCGGGGATCTGCCGGTTCAGTTGCCGGGCGATGCGGAAGGCGGCGAGGTCGTGGCGCTTGGCAGGGCTCATCATCATGAGGACCTGGCCGTCGGCGATCTCGAAGCGCCCGGAGAAGCCTGCGGGCGGCTCGAAGTGCTCGGCCAGCTCGCGCAGGTGCCGGTAGATCATTGTCTGCGCCGTCTCCATGTCGATATCTTATCAGGTATAGACGATCAAGCGAGCGCCGACGCTCCCTGTGCGACTGCTGGATCACTGCCGATGAGGCCTGTCGCCAGCCGCCGGGCAGCAGGGATCACTCTCCGTGATGCACGAACCGTCCTTTGCGTGCTGCCCAGGGCGGGGCTTGAGGCCGGGGTCGGGCCCTGATGTTGCGTCAGTGTTGCGTGAGAGGGCTGAAGGCGGTCGCAACACATGCGAAGTGGCGAAGGGGAAACCTGCTGGCCAGCCAGACGACCTACGCAAAGACGCAGGTCGCCGCGCTGTACCTCCAAGATCACCCAGATCTACGAGGGCACCAACCAGGTCCAGCGCATCGTCATGTCCCGCAACCTGCCGTAGAGGTAAACGCGCAGATCAGTAGCCCGCTTGCGTGGATGTGGGACATCTTCGAGGGCATGGCGCTTCCACTGCTCGGGACGGTGCGAAGCGCCGGAACGGACGTGGTCGCCGCGCCGCCGACGCCGGTGACCTGGGTTCGGGGGCGTCGGGGTGTAGAAGTGGAAGGCGGCCGTGCCGCGCTGACGCTCCGACGCCTCGAGTGGAGTTCCCGCATGAAAGCTCTCGTAGCCCGCGAATACACGACGCTCGACGGGGTCGTGCTCACCGACGTGCCGCGGCCCGTGGCAGGCCCTGGTGAGGTGCTGGTCAAGGTCGACGCCGCCGCCCTCAATCCGTTGGACCTCGCGCTGATCACGGGTGCGATGAAGGACGCCTTCCCTGTCGAGCACCCTCTGGTCGTGGGGATGGATGCCGCGGGCACCGTCGCCGAGGTCGGTCCGGGGGTGACGGCCTACGCGCCGGGCGACCCGGTGGTCGCGTTCAGCGGTCAAGCCGGGGCCGTCGCCGAGTACACGGTGGTCGCCGTGGGCCCGCACCTCGCCAAGCGGCCGGCCGGCCTGGCCGCGCCTCGGGCCGCAGCCATCCCCGAGTCCGGGATGACAGCCACGTGCCTGCTCCGCGCGGTCGGCCTCGGCGCGGGGGAGAGCGTGCTGGTGGTCGGCGCAACGGGAGGCATCGGCCTGTACGCCGTCCAGCTAGCCGCCTCGCTCGGCGCCAGGGTGATCGCGACCGCGACCCCCGACGACGCCGACTACGTCCGCGGGCTCGGCGCGCAGGGCACCGTCGACTACAAGGCGGGCGACGTCGCGGAGCAGACGTTGCGCCAGGTCCCGGACGGGGTGGATGTGGTGGTCGACCTGATCAATCGCGGTGACGCGCTCGCCACCACGGCCCGGGCGCTCCGCGACGGCGGCCGGCTGGTCTCCCCCCTCTTCGGTCCGCAGGACTTCGGCCGGGGCGTCACGGGCGTCTACATCGGCAGCTTCACCGCCCAGCCCGGCGACCTGGAGAATCTGGCCGCCCGCGCGGCCGACGGGCGGCTGCGGGTGGAGATGGGCGCCACCTACCCGTTTGCCGACGCCGCACAGGCGGTGGCCGACTTCGCCGGGAAGCATATCCGGGGCAAGGTCGTCATCACCGTCCCCTAGGGAACGCCTGCCCGGGCACGCGTGCACGGGCCTATAGGGCACCGCGCAGGCGCTCGGCGGCCAAGGTCGGCGCCCTCCCGCGTAGATGTCTGAGCTCTACGAGCGCACGGCGGAGCGACTGCCGACGGCAGTGGCGCCCCTGGTCGTCGTTGCAGGTCAGCGATCTGTCTCCGCAGGCTGAGAACCTTGGCCGGGCCAGATCCCGGGGTGGTCGTTCCAATGGATCTCGGCCGGGTCCTGGGTATCGACGTCGGGGCGCTCGTGGGTTACGTGGCGGACGAACTCGGCGTGGGTGGCGCAGGGGTAGGGCTGGCCGACGGAACCGTTTGCGCGCATGACACGGACGTAGCGGTGACGCAGGTTCGGGATCAGGGCGGACACCTGGACGGGGCAGTCGGGGTTGGGCCAGGTGGTGTGCTCGGTGTCGGTCCTGGGGCGTACGCGAGGGGTCGGCGGCGGGAGGGGCAGGTCGCCGAATCCGGCCGGCAGCAGGGCGGGCGCCCGCTCGGCGGGGGGATCGGGCCAGGTCACATCGAGCACGGTGGCGCTGCCGACGACTCGTTCCCCGTCCCGCATGGTGATCACATCGCCCGGCATCAGATTGTGCCAGTGCGCTGCGTCCAGGGGGAGCAGCCGTCCGAAGGCTCGGCCACCGCTGTGAAGGGGCTCGTCGCCCTCCAGCCACAGCGCCGCCACGCGCACCGCGAGGTAGCTGCTGACGGCCTGCTCGCCCAGGTCCCACAGGGGGTGCAGCCCCCGTCCCGGCGGGATCGGCGCGATGAAGCCGTCCGTGGCGAGGGTGAGCTCGATGCGCAGCTGCCCGCGAAGCGCCTCGGTGGTGCGCCAGCGGTACCACTCGGCGTCGGGTTCGCCGGGGAGCTGTTCGGCGGCGTCGGTGAGGAACTCCCAGAAACGCGGCGGGGTGGGATGCTGGTCCGCGGCCTGGGCGAGGGCACTCAGTGCGGCGGCGTGGTCGCCCTTGGCGACGAGGGCACGGGCGATTTCGGCTCGACCGCTCGGCAGCAGTGCGGCGGCGGATTCGAGGACGTCTTCGATGTGCACGTCCGGCCTCTGTTCGGTTCGGCTGCGGTCAGGATCGGTCGTGGCCCGGGTGGGGACGTGGCCGGACGGCTCCTCCGGCGGCGGGCCCGGCTTCGCGGTCACGGCTCAACCGTAGCGACTCCGCGAGGAGACGTTCTTCCGAGGGGTGTACAGCGCGGGCGGACGCCACCGTGATCGGCTGGAGCCAGCGGGCCTCTTTCCCCGTAGACACGTCCATGATCAGGAGATCCTACGAGGCCCACGAGCGGGCCGAGGCGTGACCTGGAGGGTCACCGGCACTGCGCAGATTTGATGGACTGTGTTGACACATGCTCAGAAACCAACCAAGTTCAGCAGAACTGAACGCGGATCCCATCCTCGGCGCACACCCCGCTCGCCTCAGTGGAAGGCTCCGATGAACAGATCCCCCGTCCACGCCTCCTGGTCCTGGCTGCCCTGGCAGCCTTGACGGTCACCGGCCTGCCCGCTCTCCCCGTCGCCGCGGAGCCGTCCGCCAAAGCGGCCGACGGTGCGCTGGTCACCCAGCAGGCCGACAGCGGTGGCCCGTTGCAGCGGTGGATGCTCGGCTGAGACGCCGCCGACGAACCGTGGAGCCGGTCGGCCCAGCACGCGGCCGGCTCCACGAGCACGACCCGTAAGACGACGTGTGCACCAGGCACGACCGCGACCGTGCGCGCGCCCCCGGTCGTCCTCCTCACCCGGGAGACCACCCATGGGTCATCGAAGCCTGCCCTCCTTCTGTCGCGTCGCGCTCAGCGCGGCCCTCGCCGTCGCCGGTGCCCTGGGCGCCGCGCCCGGCGTTCAAGCCGCAGTCCCGACCTCCACCGCCATCACCGTCGACGGCAGCAAGCCGGGGCTGACCTTCGACGGCGTAGGCGCGATCTCCGGTGGCGGCGGCAACTCCCGCCTGCTGGCTGGCCGACTATCCGCCGCGACAGCGCAACCAGCTGCTCGACTACCTGTTCGAGCCCGGCTATGGCGCCTCGTTGCAGACGCTGAAGCTGGAGATCGGCGGCGACACATACTCCACCGACGGCGCCGAGCCCAGCGTCGAGCACACCAAGGGCGTCGTCGACTGCGACAACGGCTACGAATGGTGGCTCGCGGAACAGGCCAAGGCCCGCAACCCGCACATCGGATTCTACGGCCTCGCCTGGGGTGCGCCCGGCTGGATCGACAACGGCTCCGGCAACTTCTGGACCCAGGACACCATCGACTACCTGATGTCCTGGTTGGGCTGCGCCGCCAAGCACCAACTCACCGTCGACTACATCGGCGGCTGGAACGAGCGCGGCTACGACAAGGCCTGGTACGAGCATCTCAAGGCCGCCCTGGTCTCCCACGGCTACGGCGCCACCAAGATCGTCGCCGCGGACAGCGACTGGTCGGTCGCCGACGCCATGGCCGCCGTCTCCGCACGAGACGACGACCAGCATGCGCGCCTTCGGCACGCCGCACGCAACCGTGCCGGACGCTGTCCGACCTGCCGGGTGGGCGGTGACGGGTGACGATGGAGGGGATCTGGTCGGTGCCCTCGACCAACCGATCGGGGCACGGATCCGTCGGCCTCTTCCGCGAGCGTGCTCAAGTGGAGGGAGGGCAGGGATGAGTGCCTCGGACGCCGACCTGTCCGGACGAGACCCGGAGCCCATCGGCCCGTCGCTGCCGGGCGGGCTGCTGGACCTGCTGGGCGTCGCAGCAGCGCTCCTCGACGGCGAAGGCCGGATCGTGCTGTGGAGCCCGCAAGCCCGTGAGCTGTTCGGCTGGAGCGCCGACGAGGCCCTGGGCAGGTACGCGGCGAAGCTGCTGGTCGCCGAGGAGAACGTTCCGCTCATCCTGGAGCTGTTCGCCAAGGTCATGGCCAGCGGGGAGAGCTGGGCGGGTGTCTTTCCGGTCCGGCACAAGGACGGCTCGACACGGCTGGTGGAGTTCCGCAACATGCGGTTGCGGGACAAGGACGGAGCCCGGTACGCGCTCGGTATCGCCGCCGACGAGTCCGTCGTGCGCGGAGTGGAACGCGACCTCGCCCTGTCCGCCCGGCTCGTCACCCAGTCGCCGATCGGCTTGGCCGTGCTCGACACCGACCTGCGGTACGTACTGGTCAACCCGGCGCTGGAGCACATCAACGGCATCCCCGCCCGCCTGCATCTCGGTCGTACCGTCGCCGAGGTGCTGCCGTTCCTGGACGCCGAGGCGATCCAGGCCGCGATGCGCGAGGTCCTGTCCACGGGAAAACCGCTGCTGGAGCAGTTCACCACCGGCAGGACCCCGGCCGACCCGGACGCGGAGCACGCCTGGCAGGTCTCGTACTACCGGCTCGACGTAGCCGGCGGCCGAGTGATCGGTGTCGCCCTGTCCATCGTGGACGTCACCGAGCAGCACCGCGCCGACCAGCGGGCCGCCCAGGCCCGCCGCCGACTCGCGCTGATCGCCCGGGCGTCCGCCCGCATCGGCACCACCCTCGACCTGGGCCGGACCGCCCGAGAGCTGGCCGACACCGTCGTGCCCGACCTCGCGGACATGACCGCCATCGACATCCTCGACGCGGTCCTGCAGGCGCGTAGCGCCCACCTGACCCCGACTGGCCCGGCGGACTTCCGCGCGCTGGCCGTCAAGGCCGCTTACCCCAGCGAAGCGGCGGGCGCAGCCGACCCGGTGGGTGAGATCAGCCGCTACGCGGCCGACCGGCTGGTCACCCGCAGCGCGACCACCGGCAGGCCCGTGCACATCCCGCACGTGCGCCCCGGCGACCTGGCGCGCATCGCACGCGACGAACAGGCCGCAGCCGCCCTCGCCCGCGCCGGCGCCCACTCCTACCTGGCCGTGCCCCTCACCGCCCGCGGCGAGGTCCTGGGCGTCCTCGACATGGTCCGGGCCCGCAACCCGGTGCCGTTCGACGCCGACGACGTCCTCCTCGCCGAGGAACTCGCCGCCCGCGCCGCCGTCTGCATCGACAACGCCCGCTGGTACCAGACCCAGCGCGATGCCGCCACCGCCCTGCAACGCCACCTGCTCCCGCAGATCCCACCGCACGCGCCAGGCCTGAACCTCGCCTCCCGCTACCAGCCCGCGGGGGCTCCCGGCCACGCCGGCGGCGACTGGTTCGACGTCATCCCGCTCGGAGCCGGCGCCACCGCCCTGGTCGTCGGCGACGTCATGGGCCACGACATCAACGCCGCCGCGACCATGGGCCAACTACGCACCGCCAGCCGCACCATGGCCCGTCTCGGCCTGGAGCCGGCCGAGATCCTGCGTCAGCTCGACCAACTCACCGAAGAGTTGGAGGAGACCATCGCCACCTGCGTGTGCGTACTGCACGAGCCCGTCAGCGGGCGGTGTCGCATCGCCCTGGCCGGGCATCCGCCGCCGGTCCTCCACCGGCCGGACGGTCCGGCGATCCTGCTCGACCTGCCCCCGGGCGCCCCCCTTGGCGCCGCCGCCCACGTCTCGCTGACCACCGCCGGGGTCGACCTGCCGGCCGGAGCCCGGCTGTTCCTCTACACCGACGGTCTGGTCGAGCAACGCGCGCAGGCCATCGACGTGGGCTTGAACGCGCTCCTCGACCAGCTCACCGGCCCCTGGCTGCCTCTCGACGAGGTCTGCGACAAGCTCCTGGCCGTCCTGCCCGGCAGGAAGGGGGACGACGACGTGGCTCTCCTCGTCGCCGAGGCAGAGCCGCGGCAGGGACCGCACGAGGTTCAGCAGTGGTGAGGTGGCGTTGGTGTCGGCCGGCTTCGCCGCGAGGGACACGCTCCCTTCGCGGGCGGTGCCGGTCACTTCCCGGGCGCCTTCATGGCCGCTGCCGAGCATGGCCAGGAAGAGGCCGGATGCCATCGGCGAGCAGTTCGGGCCGACCATTTCGTCACCGCGCAGATGATGCGCCTGGACACGGGGGCAGGCCAGCTGGAGTGGGTCAACGCAGGGCATCCCGCGCCGCTGCTGACCCGGGACCGTGCCATCGTCGAGCGGCTGGAGAGTTCGACCACGCTGCCGGTGGGGTTCGGTCGAGACGGGGCGGCCGGACAAGCGACGACGCCACCTTGTTCCTGATCGGGCGGCGTTGACCGGTTACCTGCCGGAGCGTCAGTCCTCCCAGTGCATGCCTGCCACCGCATGGACAGGCAGGGAGTAGTGCGGGGCCTCCGAGTCGGGGACGCGGACATGGATCCACGCGTCGTGGATCCAGACGGCAAGGCGCATGTTGTCGCTGAACTTCCGCCCGTCCACCTCCACATCGCCGGCGAAGCGCACGACGGCGGGCCGATAGGGGTCAACCTGCGGTTTCATGGGGACACGCTCTCAGCGCAGGCATCCGAGGCAGGGATGGCGGTGGGCCAGGGCTTCGCCCAGCGGAACCAGGATGACGTCGGGGGCGCTGCCCTCGTCGGTGCGTGCGATGTCCCGGTCCGCAAGGAAGATCTTGCAGTCCTCACCGGCGTGGTAGGTGTCGCTCGTCCTGGTGGTGATGACGACTGCCGGGGTTGGCATGGTGGGGTGCTCCTCGTCGTTGTTGTCTGAGATCAGAGAGTCGTGGTGCGCCGGAGCGCGAGCGGTGGGCACTCAGCCGCCAGAAGCAGCGGGCTCCGCGTTGCGGGCACGGCGGGTGCGGATGTGCATGTGATCGTGCGGCACGGTGGCGGCGGGGGGTGTGGAGCCGTCGGCGAGGAGCGCCCGGGCGGTCCGCTGGTTGTTGGGGCGCGCTGCGGCCGTCATGAGCTGCTTCGCTCGCCAAGGGGGGCTCTCCGGCGGCACCACGAGCAGTTCCCACTCCCCGATGCGGTAGGAGAAGAGGGTGATCGTGTTGGGATCCTGGGCGTGGTCGTACCAGTTCACTCGTACGTCGTGGGTTCCGGCCGGGACGCTGTGGCTCAGCTGGGTCCAGGCAGTGTCCTGGATGGCGGCTCGGGTGATGCGGCCCCAGATGCCGTCCAACTCCGCGATCAGCTCGGGGAGTTGCTCACAGAGGTTGCGTGAGTGCGGCCACCAGGCGCCACTGAGCCGGGACCGCGGACCGTCGGGGGTCAGGGCCAGCCGCAGCGAAGGCCGGGCCTGCGGCGTGGCTGAGAGTGCTGCGCGGGTGTACGTACTCATGATGCTGACCGCCTTGTCGGTTCTCGGTTTCGGGTTCGGAGCCTGGTTTCGGCCCCGGGGTCTGTGGGGGCCGGATCGAGACGGGGACGGTGGGTCGGCGGCGCCTCCTGTGCAGGTGCTGTTGCGCCCCCGTCGGGCTGTGCGTTCGCCGGGTGATGCGTCCGTTCCCGGGCGGCGGGCGTGAGGCGGTAGTGGCCGCACGACCTCGAACCTGTCCGAGGAGCGTCGGCGGCCGGTCGTCAGGGACGGTGTTTCGTCCTGGCGTTGGCCAGCTGGATCAACAGCACACAGGTGCTGATCATGGCGACGAGTACAAGGATGGTGAAGAGCGTTGCCACCGTTCTCACCGCCCCCGGGACACAAGGACCCGGCCGCTGGGCACGAACAGTGGGACCGGCAGGGGTGCGCCGCCTTCGGACTCCCACGCGGCTTCCGCTCCGGCGTCGCGGGACGAGGGGTCCGTGTCGAGGCGGTTCGCCTCGGCGGCGATCAGGGCGCCCACGGAGGGTCCGCTGCGTGCGGCGTGCCGCAGGGTGAGGCGCGGCGGGCGAGATTCCCTCCGGGGTGGGGGGACGAGGGAGGAGGGCGGTCGAAGGAGCGACACGGTCATGGTGCGTGTCCTGTCTCCGGGCCTGCGCGCAGGCCCGGTGTCGGCGTTCGCCGAGAACGACAGGGGCACTGCAGCCGGTGTTCGGAAGACCCTCGGTACTTTCAGCCTACTCCGCGCCGGGCCGGATAGGATCGACCAGGACTCGGGAACCGGGGGAGGACGGCTTCCTGGCCTGAGCCCGGCGCTGCCCGACAGTGTCACGCTGCTCCGCTCGCAGCGGAGTAGCGTGGAAGCGGGCCCCGCAGCGGCTCGGCGGGTCGGCCTCCCGGCCTCCATGCCTCCCAGTCGGCCGACAGGCGTCGGCCCTTCGGGCGCGGTGGTCCGCGGCGACAGGCGGTGTTCCATGAATGTCGATCCTTCGACACCGGCATCCGGAAGGTTGCTGCCGGACACGAACGACTGGCCGCACGCGCCTGGCGCGGTGGTGTTGCGGCTGGAGACGACCGCCTCACGGCTGGGGGCTCACGACGGTGCCTGGTGGCCGCGCTCGCGCGACCTGGCCGCGGAGCTTCCGGCGCTGATCACGGCGGTGACGGAGGCCGTGGGGCCGATCCAGCGGGTGGGCTTGGACGCCGCCGCATGGGACGAGGTGCCGGGGCGGATGATCGTGGACGACCGCGTCGTTCACATCCACTGGTTCCCGGTCGGCGACGACACAGTGATTCTCACCCGAGGCGACCACGACCACTTCCTGCTCCTGGTCGTCCCTCCCGACACCGACCCTGCGGCTGCCCAGGCCGCGATGGCTGCGGCGGTTCTGGCGGGGGCCTCGGACTCGGCCAGGCAGATCTTCGTCAAGACTGGCATCACATCCGCGGCGTGACCTGTGAACCGCCGGATGACGGGGAAGCCCCCGGGACCACGATCTCCGAGCGTCGGCCCTCGCCGTCTGGCACGTGCGTGACTTCACTCCGGACGATCTCGAGGCGGTCGTGCGGCTCGACGGCGAGAACGCCGGCATGGACCGGCCCGCTGTCTTCCGTCTCTCTGAGGTCGCGGCCGCACTGCAGGCCCGGAATCCGAGCGTCGTCGCGGTTTTCGAGCGAGCCCTCGACACCGGGCGAACGGGCACGTCCCACAACCGAGGAGACGACCCGGGAGTTCGCCGACTACAGGACCCGGTACGGCCGGACCTGAGGGCTCCCAGGCGACGCGGTCGTCGGGTGTCCGTGGCCGCATGTGTCGTTCAGGCAAAGTCTGTGCCGCAGCCCTGCCGTATTGGTGCTCGTTCGGGTGCAGGATGGAAGGGACACACCTCTGATCTCCGAACCGGCATGCCCTCGCAGGGTGGATTCCCCTTCGGCCCGGGGCGACGTGGCGCCGAGGTTCGATCGTGGACCTCGAGGCGAGCGTCGCCCGGAGGAGCGGATCGCCACCTGGTGGCCCGATCGGATCCTGCGGGGGTGATGTCGACCGAGGAGATGACCATGTTCGGTTACCGAGTTCCCGCTCCGGACCAGGCGATGCTGATATCCGGGGGCCGGAGGGGGATGGGAACGGCGCCGTTCCGCGTCGTCACCGGTCACGGCGCGTTCGTGTCGCCGGTCTTCCGCAAGACGCGTTTCCTGACGCTGGCGATGTGCGAGGCGGAGGTCGACGAGAACTGCGTCACGCACCAGGGCATCGCGTTGACGGTGCGGGCCGTGATCGCGTTCAAGGTGGGCAACGACAAGGAGAGCATCGTCAACGCGGGCCAGCGGTTCCTGTCCGACCAGGATCAGATGTCGGTGCTGACGGGGAGGATCTTCGCCGGTCACCTGCGTGCGATCATCGGGTCGATGACGGTCGAGGAGATTGTGACGGAGCGGCAGAAGCTGGCCACGGAGGTGCTGGAGACCTCGAAGGCGGAGATGGCCAAGATCGGTCTGATCGTCGACTCGTTGCAGATCCAGTCGATCGACGACGGGCAGACCGGTTACATCGCGGCGATGGCGGCCCCGCACCAGGCCGCGATCCAGCGGCAGGCGAAGATCGCCCAGGCCCAGGCCGCCCAGGCCTCGGCCGAGGCGGAGCAGGCGGCTGCCCGGAACCAGGCCGAGTACGCCCGCCAGACGGCGGTGGTGAAGGCCGAGTACACCGCCCAGGTCGACCGGGCCCAGGCGCAGGCCGCGCAGGCCGGTCCACTGGCCGCGGCGCATGCGCAGCAGGAGGTGCTGACGGCGCAGACCGAGCTGGCCCAGCGCGCCGCGGAGCTGCGGCAACAGCAGCTGGTCGCCGAGGTCGTGCGGCCTGCGGAGGCGGAGGCGGAGCGGATCCGCGTGCTGGCGTTGGCCGAGGCCGAGCGGATGACGATCCAGGCGGAGGCGGCGGCGTCCAACGACCGCGTCGCCCTGGACCGGATGTTGATCGACCAGCTGCCGCTGATCGTCAAGGAGGCGGCGGGCGGCCTGGCCGGTGCCAGTGTGAACGTGCTCAACGGTGCGGACGGCCTCGGCGAGATTGCGGCGGGGCTGGTCGGGCAGGGTCTGACGATCCTGGACTCGGTCCAGCAGCATCTCGGTACCTCCCGCTCCCTCCCGGACGGCGAGGGAGCAGCGCGCGCACGGCACCTCGGGCCGGTGGACTGACACTCCAGCAAATCCGGAGGCATCCGAGCGCGCAGACCCAACGTGCGGCGAAGAGGGACGGGCAGATGCGTTGATGCCCTTCGGCAGGAGCGGAACATGGACATGGTTGTCGTCGTCGAGATCCCCCAGGGGTCCCGCAACAAGTACAAGATGGACCACGGTCTCGGACGGATCCGGCTGGACCGGATGCTCTTCACCTCCACCCGGTACCCGGCCGACTACGGTTATATCGAAGGCACTTTGGGACTGGACGGCGAAGCCCTGGACGCACTCGTCCTCGGAGGCGATCCCACCTTCCCAGGAGTGCTGATCCGGTGCCGCGCTCTCGGCATGTTCCGCATGAACGACGAGCGGGGCGAGGACGACAAGGTGCTGTGCATCCCGGCAACCGACCCCCGCATGGGCCACCTGCGGGAACTCGATGACGTTCTCGACTACGACCTTCGAGAGATCCAGCACTTCTTCGAGATCTACAAGGATCTCGAACCGGGCAAGTCGTTCGACGGCGCTTCGTCCTGGCTCGGCCGGGCCAGGGCCGAGCTGGAGGTCACCGCAGCGCGGGCCCGCACCGCCAACGGCTCCGGGTGGGACAGCGCGCCTGCCGAGACCGTCGTCCACGCAGCTCGAGGGCTTGGAGACGGCGCGGCGAGATGACCACAACGGCCCCAACCAGCAGTGGACGCTGCCCTGGTGAGACCTCACCCCCAGCCCGGCCCGTCCCGGTGCGCAGCCCTCGGAGGAGTCTCGCCGAGGTCGGCGCACAGGGCGTGCCCGCTTTGCACCGTGGACTCGAACGCCGGCCAACCTCAGGGGGCGCTCACCGCCTGTCGGGCTGGGGCGGATGTCGTCGCGGCGCACAATCGGGTCGGGATCGGACTTCTGCTGCTCCGATCGGCTGCGGCGCAGGACCGGGTGAGGGGATCAGGATTGTAGTGCTACGCGCCGTCCGGTGGCGTGTCGGCGCAGCCGGCGGAGCAGAAGCGGCTGCGGGCACTGTTGCCCCAGCGTTGGTGCGGGGTACCGCAGCGGGGGCACTCGCGGATGATGCCTGGGGCGTTGGGATCGATCAGGTCCAGGGCGCGGAGGAGGTCGTGGCAGTCCTTCGCGTCCTGCGCTCGGGAGGCCACCAGTAGGCGGGCCTGCTGGCGGGTGCGGTGGTCCTGGAGGGTGTAGATGTCGAACTCGCCTGAGTCGTAGGGGTCCCGCATGCGTGGCCTTCTCTCACGGACCGCTGTGGCGGTGACCGATGTCGGGTTCCCGCCCGGCTGGGTGGGGTCTGTCGTTCGCATGGGCGCGGCCATGCTCCGGTGCGGCGCGTCGGACGGGGCGCGTCCGTCTGCCGTCAGCGCGCTCCGTCGCGGATGTCCCATGTGCCGAAGCCCGGCAGGGCCGGTGGCCTGAGAGCCTCCAGACGTCTGCGGAGCCACGCGATGCGCTGTTCGGCGTTGTCGCCCCGGATGCCGAAGGTCAGGCCGTGCACGCGGCCGCGGTGCCGGCACTCGCGGGTGCCGACGGCGCGGTCGAAGGCGTCGAGAGCCTTTTCGTAGAGCACGGCGTCGGCGCGGCCGTTGGGAGCGAGATTGTCCACCGTGAGGAAGTGCCAGCCCTCGGCGACGTCGTGAGCCTCCGCCACCAGGAGCTGATCGGCCCGGAGTTGCGCTTCGCCGTCGGAGGTCACCGGAGCGCAGCCGGGGACGGGGTGGTGCGAGGCGCGCGTACCCGGCCGGGACCGCGTGGAATGTGGGACATGGGGCACCTTCTCGTTCGAGCGTCGGCGGGAGCCGTCCTGACGAGAACGCGAGCGCTGCATGGCGCGTGCTTGCCGTGGGCCTTCGGAAGCAGCTTGGCGCACGAAGGGGCTGTCTGACTAGGGCCGTCCGGTGGTGGCCCTGTTCGCGCGACAGGCTCGTTGCGTCGAGCGGATCACCGGTCGACGTAGCCGAAGCCCCTTGCGGTCCAGGCGTTGACGTCCTCTTCGGATGATCGACGGTTGGAAGCTATTCCGTGCTACTGTCGATATCAGTTGCAGTTGTGGTTCCCAAAACTTCAAGTCCCCCGCCCGGTCCGCTTCAGGGCCGAGCGGCGCGCTTTCTGTATTTCCGGTGCATCCGGACGGGGCAATCATCGCGGCGACCGCGGGTCCGCACAGTGCGGTTCCCGGGTATTGCCCCTGAAGGAGATTCAAGATGGCATCCGGTACGGTCAAGTGGTTCAATGCGGAAAAGGGCTTCGGCTTCATCGAGCAGGAGGGCGGCGGTCCCGACGTCTTCGCCCACTACTCGAACATCGCCACCCAGGGCTTCCGTGAGCTCCTCGAGGGCCAGAAGGTGACCTTCGACGTCACCCAGGGCCCGAAGGGTCCGCAGGCGGAGAACATCATCCCGGCCTGACGCTGACGCGTAAGACGCGGCCGGGGCCCGTATCCACTGGGGTGCGGGCCCCGGCCGCGTCGGCTTTCTCCCGGTGGGCGATGCGCTCGCCCGAGACGCCCGGATTCGGCCGCCGGGCGACCCGCCCGAACCTGTGCTCCGCTTTTCCGGACCCCCATCGGGCCCCGCCGTCGAGCGCCGGAGACGTTTTCGTCGTCCTGCGCGCAAGGCGCCACTTCACGTGAAGAGAAACCGTCGCTCTTGGCGTCGTTTCCGTTGTTCCGTTCGTTGCTGCAATTTCGCACTGCAGTCGGCGGCCGTGAATTCCTCGAAGCGCCTGCCCGAGGAAGGATCAGCATGCACCGTACACACATCCCGAACCACGGAACGCCGCCCGCCGGGCCGGACGATCTCGCGAGTCCGGCCCCGGCCGTGCCGGCGATGGCCGCCACGTCCTTCGCCGATCTGGGCTTGCCGTCGGCCCTCGTGAAGGAGCTGGCTCGTCGGCGGATGTCCGCGCCGTTCGTGATCCAGGCCGCCACGCTCCCCGACAGCCTCGCCGGGCGCGACATTCTCGCGCGTGGGCGCACCGGGTCCGGGAAGACGCTCGCGTTCGGGCTCGCCGTGCTGGCCCGGACCGCCGGGCAGCCCGGCGTTCCCCGGCGGCCTCGTGCCCTGATCCTCGTACCCACCCGGGAGCTGGCCCAGCAGGTGGCCGAGGCGCTCGCCCCCTATGCCCGGTCGCTGCGGCTCACGGTGGCGACCGTGGTGGGCGGCCGGTCGATCGGCAGCCAGGCTCGCGTCCTGCGCGGCGGCGCCGAGGTCGTGGTCGCCACCGCGGGCCGGCTGGCGGATCTCGTCGAGCGCGGCGACTGCGTTCTGGACCGGGTCGCCGTCACGGTGCTCGACGAAGCGGACCAGATGGCCAACCTGGGCTTCCTGCCCCAGATCACCGCCTTGCTCGACCAGGTTCCGTCCGGGGTCCAGCACCTGCTTTTCTCCGCCACCTTGGACAGCGACGTCGACCAGTTGGTGGACCGCTACCTCACGGATCCGATCGTGCATGTGGTGGACCCGTCGGCCGACGTGCTCGCCGCCACGGAGCATCACGTCCTCGAGATCACCATGTCGGACAAGCAGGACGCCGTCGCCGAGATCGCAGCCCGCGAGGAGAGGGTGCTCCTGTTCGTGGAGACCCGTCACGCGGTCGACCAGCTCACCGAGCGGCTCCTGGGCGGCGGAATACGTGCCGCCGCCCTGCACGGCGGCAAGTCACAGGCCCAGCGCTCGCGCACGCTGGAACTCTTCAAGGCGGGACAGATCACCGCGCTGGTGGCCACCAACGTCGCCGCGCGCGGCATCCATGTCGACAACCTCGGCCTGGTCGTCTGTGTCGACCCACCCGGCAACCACAAGGACTACCTTCACCGCGGAGGACGCACCGCGCGCGCCGGCGGATCGGGCACGGTCGTCACCCTGGTCCTGCCCCACCAGCGTCGCGCCGTCGCGCAACTGATGGCACGGGCCGGCATCAGCCCGCACGCCACCCAGGCCCGCGTCGGAGGATACGGGTCCGGGGCCGCATACTTGCGGTGATGACAAGATCTGATGGACCTCGACGCCCCCTGCCCGGCAGCCCGTTTACGCGCCCCACTGCACCAGCCCCCGAACAGTTCGCAGTCGGCGACCGGGTGACACACGACAAGCACGGCCTCGGGCGCGTGGTCGCGGTGGAGGACGACGTCTCGGTGATCGTCGACTTCGGCGCGGCCAACCGGCGCGTCTCCTCGCCCTTCTCCTCGATGACCAAACTCTGACACCGTCGGCAGCGCGCTGCTCGAAGGCTGTGGGGTTCGTTACGCCGTCACACCGGACTCAGCGCAGGCACGCGGGGCAGGGGTGGCGGTGGGCCAGGGCCTCGCCGAGCGGGACCAGGATGACGTCGGAAGGGCCGTCGTTCGTGCACGCGATGTCCTGGGCTGCCAGGAAGATCTTGCAGTCCTCGCGGGAATGGTACGTGTCGCTCGCCTTGGTGGTGATGACAACTTCCGGGACGGGCCGCTGCGGCCATGAGCTGCTTCCCCCGCCAAGGGCGCTCTCCGGCGGCACGACGAGCAGTTCCCACTCGTGGATGCGGTAGGAGGAGACGGTGATCGCGGGAGGATCGTGGCCGGGGTCGTACCAGTTCGCCCGTACCGTTGTGGGTTCCGGCCGGAAGGCTGTGGCGCAGTTCGGTCCAGGCCGTGTCGTGGACGTCAGCCCGGGTGATGCGACCCCAGATCCCGTCCAACTCCGCGATCAAGCCGGGGAGTTGCTCGAAGATGTTGCGTGAGTACGGCCAGCAGGCGCCGTCGAGTCGGGACCGGGGGCCATCCGGGGTCAAGGACAGCCGCAGTGGAGGTCGAGCCTGTGGAACGGTTGTGGGCGCGGGGGCGGTGTGGGTGCTCATGAGGGTGAGGGCCTCTCGGTCGCAGGTCGCTGCGGACGTACGGATGCTGTCGGTGCGCAGAAGTGCGGGAGCTTCTCCGACCGTGTGTCGGCGGTTCGTCAGGCACGATTCCCCGTCCGTCGGGCGGTGCCGCCTCGCCGCTGGAGGATCCGGTGGTGGGGCCCGGCCGTGGCGAGCCGCGCAGCCCGCCGGGCGTTCGCCGGCTGTAGCACCAGCGCGCAGACGCCAATCATGGCAACGAGTACGAGGACGGTGAAGAGCGCTGTCATCGCTCCCACCCGCCCGGGAACGCGCGTACCCGGCTGATGGGCGCCGAGGCGCCGTGGGTGAGATTTCGCGGGAGGACGCGAGGAGGGCGCGGGGTCGCGAGGAGGGGGAGGGTGACCGAAGCCGGTCGAATGAGTCTGACGGACATGGCGCGGGTCCCGTCTCCGGGCCCGCGCGCAGGCCCGGTGTCGGCGTTCGCCGAGAACCACAGGGGCACTGCGGCCGGTGTTCGGAAGACCCTCGGTGCCTTCACCGTACTCCGCGCCCGGCAGCAAGGAATCGACCAGAGGTCGCGGATTTTCGCGTGGGCCGGGCAGGCCACGCCGGGATCCGGCCTCGCCGCAGGCGTGGCCGATCCCGCCCCGACAAGAACGTGCCCGCGCCCTACCGCCTCGATGCTGCTTCGGGTGCAGGGCGGAAGTGGCTCACCCCTGGCGAGGGTGACCGGCCCAGCCCCATGGCCCGGATGCGCCTGGCCGCGCCCGGCGGCACCCTGGACCGGGGACGCCACGACAGGAGACCGGATGGGTACGAAGGCCGACCAGGTGGAGACACGGCTCTCGGTTCGGGAGAACAGTCCGGTGGCCGGCACGGTCCTGGACGTCCGGATCACCGCGGATGCCGGGACTGCCGGACGGATCGCTGACCTGGTCCGGGAGGCCTACGCCCCGGGCCTGCTCGGTGGGGACCTCGCTGTGGCCCAGGAACGCGAGGAGACCCGGCCGCTGCCGTCCTCGGACGGCGTCGCCCGGATCGAACTGGTCTCCCAGGACCTCGCGCTGCTCGACGTGATCCGCAGGCATGTCGGCACCGAGTACGAGACGTCGCCGGACAGCGAACGCGCCTCCGCCCACGGCACCGTGCGCCTGGTGGTCCTGCGCGAGACCGACCGTCGTTGATCCGCGGAGCGACCGTGCGGGCCTGCCGGGGACGTGGCGGCGGCCGAGTCCGACCGGTCCGCGCAGGCCACGACGCCCCCTCCCGGGGTCGCGTCACCCGGGCGGTCACTCGCCCAGTTGTTCGGAGGTGATGACACCGAGGGCGAATCCGTCGGCGTCGACGACCGGCCAGACGTGTGCGTCGTGTTGTCGCATGGCCGTGGCTACGGCGTCGATCGGTGTGTCGGGGTGCGCGAAGGGCTCGAGCGGGCGGGCGAGGTCGCGCAGCCGGGCGTGCTGGCTGTACCAGGGCTCGGACAGGTAGCCGCTGAGGTCGTCCTTGGTGACGAGGCCGACGCAGTGGCCGTCGTCGTCCCGGACGAGCAGGTGTTCCACGTGGGCGCTGTGCAGGATGTCCAGCGCCTTGTCGACGGCGGTGTGGTCGCTGACCTGCAGGTCGGCTGGGACCATCACGTCGGCTGCGCGGCGATGGTCCGGGGACGCTTCGAGGGTGGACGCCATCGGGGTCTCCCTTGGTGCTCGGGGTCGCTCCCGCTTTCGACACACTCACGCGTGTCCTGGCAAGAGGCCCAGGTCGGAGTCAGGTCCGGGCGTTTCGACGCCTGGGCGAAGGAATCAAGCAGGGGTGGGCGGGGGCGCGTCCTGACGTGCCGACGGGCGAGGCGGGCAACGCACCGCGTCTGCCGTCGCATGCGAAGCCCCTCGGTTTCATGCTAACCGGGTGCTGCTCGGACCGGAGAGGGCTGATCGGCCCTGCTGGGCTGCCGATCCCATCTGCGCCCCGCGGTCGCGGGGGGACGCCGGTCGGCGTGGAGACGCTCGGCGCAGAGGGCGGGCTCGGTCGGTTCCGGTTGGTCACGCCGGCGCCGGCCGCACAGCGAACAGCCCCGTGTCGGCGTTCGACGCGGAACGTGTGCGCGGCCGGTCGGGTGACATGTGGTGGCCCCGGCATCACGCGGCGCGGCCGCGGCCTGGGGAGCCTCCTATGGTGAGTACGGGGCGTGCGAGGAGACGGGGCGTGAGGTGAGCCAAGGAGGCATCGACTACCAGGCGGTGTTTCAGGCGCTTCCGGGGATGGTGGCGCTGCTGACGCCGGATCTGGTGTACGCGGACGCGAACGAGGACTTCGTGGGCAACTCCGGCCGCAGCCGGGAGGAGCTGATCGGCCGCTACCTGTTCGATGTGTTCCCCGACAACCCGAACGACGGCACGGCCACCGGGGTGCGGAACCTGGAGGCGTCGCTGCGCCGGGTGCTGGCGACCGGGGAGCGGGACACGATGGCCCTGCAGCGGTACGACGTGCAGTCGTCGCAGCGCCCCGGTGAGTGGGAGAAGCGTTACTGGAGCCCGATCAACGCGCCGATTCTGGACGCCGAGGGCCGCGTCGTCCTGCTCGTGCACCGGGTGGAGGACGTCACCGAGCTCATCCACGCCCGTGGCCGGGCGGCAGCCGGCGGCCGGTCGCAGGTGATGGAGGCGGAGCTCTACACCCGCTCCGGGGAACTGCAGGACGTCAACGAGCGGCTGCGGCTGGCCCACGCCCGCGAGCGGGAGATCGCGCTCGCGCTGCAGGAGGCGATGCTGCCGGTCCCGCGCCTGGCCGACCACCACCAGGCCGCGGTGCGCTACCGGCCTGCCGTCGGCGCGCTGAACGTGTGCGGGGACTGGTACGACCTGGTTGAGCTGCCGGGTGACCGCATGGCGGTGGCGGTCGGCGACGTGGTCGGGCACGGACTGGCCGCCGCGTGTGTCATGGGACAGCTGCGCAGCGCGCTCAGCGCCGCCTCCCGCGTGGCGGCCGGACCGGCCCAGGCCCTGGACGTACTCGGTCTGTACGCTCGCGCGGTCGACGGCGCCGAGTCCACCACCGCCGCGTCCGTCCACATCGACTGGACCAGCCACACCCTGGCCTACAGCAGCGCCGGACACCTCCCGCCCGCCCTGGCGCGCGCGGACGGAACCGTGGTCTTCCTCGACCAGGCCACCGACCCGCCGCTCGGCGCCCGTCCCGAGCACGTGCCCCGCCCCCAGGCCGGCCATGCCTTCACCAGCGGGGACACGCTCGTCCTCTACACCGATGGCCTGATCGAACGCCGGGGCGAGGACATCGGCACCGGCCTCGACCGCCTCGCCCGCTCCCTCGCTGCGCACCGCACCCTGCCACCGGAGCACATCGCCGACGCACTCCTTCTCGATCTCCTCCCCGCCCCGGGGGCCACCGACGACACCGCCCTGGTCGTTCTGCGTCTGTGACAGTCAGGCGGGCAACGGCCTGATCGTCTGTCAATCCTGGAGGGAAACATGACCGTCGGCCGCATACGTCGGAGCGAGCAGTTGGGCGGAGGTCCTGTGATTGCCGCGCCTGGAAGCGCCGGCCATCGCGGCCGACGCCGTGTCCGCGTCCGTGGCCGGTGGGATGACCAGGAGCAGGAAGTGGTCCTGGAAGCCGCGGGTGAGGCTGATGGTCCAGTCGCAGCCGGGGAACCAGCTGATCCGGATCGGGTGGCCGTTCACGGTGATCGCGCGGGGGACCTCGTCCCAGGCCACGCTGTCGAGTCCGACCCGCAGTACGCTGCCCAGGTGGGCGGTCAGCGCGGTGACCAGGTCGGGCAGCTCGGCCTGGAGGTGGCGTGAGCGCGGCCACCAGGCGCCGTCGAACAGGCCTGTCCGCGACAGCGTCGTTTCGAGCAGCAGCCGGGGCAGGAGCGGAGCGCCGAGGGCGTCGACGCGCAGGGGAGGGGGGTAAGAGGAAAGGTTCATCGGCGCCATGTGAGGTCGCCCGTCCGGTCCGCGAGCGGACCTGTCATGACCCAGGGCGGCACCAGCGCGGGTGTTGGTGGGAAGGCGCTTCCTCGGTTCCCTCCACCGTACTCCGGCGGCGGTTCGCCGCCGGGGTTGTTCCCCCGGCGGAGTAGCCTTGAAGCGTCCAGGGCACCCCGTATCCGGTACACGTTCCGGCATCGTCCTGGGCTCACAACACCGCCGGGCCGGCCAAGGTCGCCCGGAGACAGGCGCAGGTGCCACCGTGGCCAGCCAACCTCTCGCCCCCGCGGGCCCCCGCCTGACCGTGGCCGACGCCATGGAGCCGTACGAGCACCAGATCGCCGACGACACCACCATCGACCAGGTCAACGACCTCTTCGACGACCACCCGGGCGTTCCCTACCTGCTCGTACGCGACGCCGCCGGACGCTGCGAGGGCCTGGTCACCAGGTCAGCGCTGCTCGTCTTCCTGGCCCGCTCGTGGTACACCCAGCACACCTTCATCCGCGACGTCACCCACCAGCGCGGCCCGTTCGCCCGGCCGGCCATGAAACTCGAGTTCGCCGCAGAGGCCATGCGGCTCAAGCGCCTGCGGGTATGGCCCGTCGTCGACTACGACGGCCTTCTCCTGGGTGTGCTGACCACGCGCCGCGTCAACGCCATGTCACCTGTCCTGCAACCGTCCTGAGCGCGGCATGACCGATCCGGCAGCTTGGGCGGCAGCGAGACCCGCGCACCCTCGCGACCGTCTCGTCTTGCCGCCAGCTTCAGCCACCGAGGACGCCATCGAGGCACGGCGGCTACCCACTGGGGTCCGTGGCCGGTCGGCTGCCGGGGCGGCTCGCCAGCAACGAACAGGGGGAAATCGTCACCACGATTGCGCGCCCTCGTCAGGGATGAACGGCCTGGGAGTGGTGAGACGCACTTCATGGCGGTCGCCACAAGAATCGAGCTGGTCATTCGCTCCGTCGAGCAGGGACGACGGGCCGGCCGCTGGCGGCTGACCCTCCACGACTACGAGGTCATGCGCGACCTGCGCAGCAGACTGGAACGGCCCAGCTCCGCCGCGCCTCCCGCGGCCCGCTCCCTGACCGAACGCACCATCCGGCTGCGAAACGCGGCGGCCGATCTGGCCTGCGCGTCCATGACGACCCGCGGTGAGCTGGCCTGGATGCTCTCCGAGTGCGCAACCGCCCTGTCCCCTCTCGCCGAGGGCACGATCCACGCATACCGACTCACGCCCACCGAGGCTTCCGACGCCGAGACCGCCCTCGACCAGATCCAGGCCTTCCTCGACGCCGTCGAAGGCCACAGCGGTCGGCCCTGAACGGCCACGTTCAACGCGCATCAGGAGCGGCCTCGGGAACCAGCGGAAGCGCCGTCGGCCGACCACTTGCTTCACCCGCCGGTGGACTCGGCGAGGACCAAGGGGCCGGTGAGGACGGCTGTTGCGCGTGAGTTGCGTCAGAGATGCCCCAGGCCGTATCCAGCCGCCCTTCGACTGGTTCGGATCTGCCCCGGCGCGGGAATCGTCATGGGCCGTTGCGGCCAACGCGGAGAGTCCCAGACGGTCACGCCCACGAAGAGGGCGGCCGTCTCGGCGAGGTGTCCCGGTTCAGCGCGAAGGTCCGGTCCCGCCGACTACGGGCAGCCAGTCCTGCACGAGGTGTTCGGCCGCGCCGGCCGCGAGTGCGGTGGCGGCGGCGAGCGCGAGCGTGGCGTGTACCTGAGCCTTCAACAGGTCCGTCTGCGAGGGCGCCCAGTGGCGTTCCACCCCGGAGCCGCGGTCACGGTCCGCGGCGGATTTCTGCGGACCTGCGAGCAGGCGCTCGGCTGACAGGTAGTGCTCAGGGCCGCTGGCCATGGTGGTTCTCCTCTGGTCGTGGTGCTCGCTTACGGCGTCTGCGGTGCGGTCGTCGTCGGCGCCGCACCCGACGCGGGCTACGTCCTCTCCGTCATCGAGAAGGTCACCCCGATCGTGCCGACCGCAAGCGCGGCGGGCCGGGTCGAGGACGCGGAGTGCATCCACGTGCAGCGGGGGAGTGTTGCTCGTCCGACGCTGCTTCAGCGGGCGCCGTCGCGGATGTCCCAGCTGCCGGAGTCGGGCAGCCGTGGTGGCTTGAGCATTTCCAGGCGCGCCTGCAGCCACGCGATGCGTCGTTCGGCGCCTTCGCCGCGGATGCCGAACGTAATGCCGTTTCGGCGTCCACGGTGTCCGCATTCGCGATCACCAGCAGCCTCGTCGAAGGTGTCGAGCACTCTCTCGTACAGCAGCGCGTCCGCTTTGCCGTGCGGGGCCAGGTAGCCCACGGTGAGGAAGCGCCACCCTCGGGCGACATCGCCGGCCTCGGCCACGATGAGATGCTCGGCCACGCGCTGCGCATCGTCTTCGGGAGTCACCTCGCTGCCGTCGCCGGGGAGCCGTGGTTGGCGTGCGCCTCGTCGGAGCCGCTTCGGGGCGGCAGGGGAGCGGGGCTCCTGTCGTCTTGGCCGCTTCGCTCCCTGCCTCCCCAACAGCCAACCTGGGTCATCGCCGGCTCTGGAGGCGGAGGAGGCCGATGGCGTGGCCGTCGTGGTCCACCACGGGCCAGGCTGCCAGGCCGCGGGCGCGCATCACGGCTGCGGCCGTGGCTGCGGGCATGTCGGCGGTGGCGAACGGGGCGCGGTCGAGTGGGGCATTGCGGACCGGGGTGCGTTCGGTGTACCAGGAGCGGGACTGGAACGGCGCGAGGTGCTGACGGGTCAGCAGCCCGGCGCACCGGCCCTCGTCGTCTCGGACCAGGACGTGGTCCGCTCCCGAGCTGTGCAGGATGTCCATCGCGGCATCGACGGTGACGTCGTCGCTGATCTGCAGGTCCGGGCGTGTCATGAGGTCGCCGACCGTCGTGGTGGTGAGGATGTGCTCGCGAATGATGGAAATGGCGGGCTCCTTCGTACTGCTGCTGCTGCGAACGGACCCGGTGTCAATGGGACGCTGGCATGGGGTTGTTGACGGGTCCCGCCCGAGGCGCGTGCCGGCGAGCCGTTAGGGGGCGGGGGTGGTGCGCTGGGGCCGTCCCACCTCGCGCGTGGCGTCGGCCCGGTGGCGGTTGCTGCCACGGTGGGCGGGGCGGCTCCATCGGCTTCCGCTCGCGGACGGGTTGCGGCGGGGGCGTTCGATGACGGGTTCAGGGATCATGACAGGGATTCCGCTGGGGAGGCGGGCTCCGGTGATGCGGGCCAGTTCCTCGTCGTGGGAGCGGACCTTGGCGGAGGCGGGGGTGATGCCGGCGGTGGCCATCATGCGTTCCATGGCGCGGCGCTGATTGGCCAGGACGAGGGTGACGACGGTGCCGGATTCCCCGGCCCGGGCGGTGCGCCCGCCGCGGTGCAGGTAGTCCTTGTGACCGTTCGGCGGGTCGAGGTTGACGACCAGGTCGAGTCCGTCGATGTGGATGCCGCGGGCGGCGACGTTGGTGGCGACGAGCGCGGTCACCTGACCTGTGCGGAACTGCTCCAGGGTGCGGGTGCGCTGGGGCTGGGACTTGCCGGCGTGCAGGGCCGCGGCCTTCACCCCCTTCGCCAGGAGCTCCTCCACCAGCCGGTCCGCATCCTGCCTGGTGTCGATGAACATGATTACTTTGCCGTCGCGTGCGGCGATGCGGGTGATCGTGGCTTCCTTGTCCCGGCGGTCCACGTGCAGGAGGTGGTGTTCCATCGTGCTGACCGTCGCTGTGGAGGGGTCCACGGAGTGCGTGACCGGGTCCGTGAGGAAGCGTTCGACCAGGCGGTCGACGTTGCGGTCCAACGTGGCGGAGAACAGCATCGTCTGGCTGTCTTCGGCGACCTGCTCGAGCAGTTCGGTCACCTGTGGCAAGAAGCCCATGTCGGCCATCTGGTCGGCCTCGTCCAGCACGGTGATCGAGACCGCTCCCAGGTGGCAGTCGCCGCGCTGGATCAGATCCTTCAGGCGGCCCGGGGTGGCCACCACGATCTCCACCCCGCGGGTCAGCTCCCGCGCCTGACGGTTGATCGACATCCCGCCCACCACGGTCGCCATCCGCAACCGCACCGCGTCCGCGTACGGGGTGAGGGCCCCGGTGACCTGCTGCGCCAGCTCCCGGGTCGGCGCCAGCACCAGGGCCAGGGGCCGGCGTGGCCGGGCGCGTCGCCCGGTGGTGCGGGCCAGCACGGCGAGGCCGAACGCGAGGGTCTTGCCCGAACCCGTTCGGCCACGGCCGAGCACGTCTCGGCCGGCCAGCGCGTTGGGCAGCGTCGCGGCCTGGATCGGGAACGGGGAGATGACGCCGTTGCGGGTCAGCACCGACAGCAGCGCGTTCGGCATGTCCAGTTGGTCGAACGAGTCGACCGGAGGGATGGGGGCGGAGCCGGTGCGGTCAGCGCGGGAGCCGGTACTGCTGCTGGGACGTTGCTGGGCGGGGCGATCTGAACGAGTCATGGAGACCTTCCTCAAGGGCGGCACGTCATGAGGAAGGCGCCGCGGCTGGGGACGCCGGCGAGAGTCACAGGAGGACGGGCCAAAGGTGTGACAGGTGCAGCGTGAAGGGGCGCAACGCCGAGGGGCCCGCACCGGGCACGAAACTCGGTGCGGGCCCCTCGCAGCCAGGCGGGTGCCTCAGCAGAAGAACTACAGCGGACGAATGTTCTCGGCCTGCGGGCCCTTCTGGCCCTGCGTGACGTCGAACTCGACCTTCTGGCCCTCGAGCAGCTCGCGGAAGCCCTGGGCGTTGATGTTCGAGTAGTGGGCGAAGACGTCCGGGCCGCCACCCTCCTGCTCGATGAAACCGAAGCCCTTTTCCGCGTTGAACCACTTCACGGTGCCATTAGCCATAAAAACAATCTCCTTCAGGGGGCTTTCCACAGCATGCACACCGCACGCCGCGAGTCGCCGCGATGAGCACCCGCCCCGGCCAAGCCGGGAAACAAAAATGCGCCTGCATACAAGAGCAGGCGCACACAAAGTTCATGGGAACCACTACTGCAACTACAGACAGCATAACAGGCTACGGCCCGTCCCGCCGGGAAATTCCACCCGACACTTTTCCACGAAGATCGCCAGCGGTCACCGGGTCGGCTCGGCGAAGCATGAAAACGCCTTGAGGCAGGGAGGGTTGAGGCGAAGCGGCGCGCTGTCCCCGTGAGCGCGGCTGCGCCGACAGGGTGCCGGTCGCAGGCCACCGCCCGGAACGGTCGGCGCCCGCCCGGCCCGGGCGCAGCGCGTGCCGTGCCCGAATTGCGCCATATGCCCATATGTTCGGACGCTGCGAATTTCAAGCATCCCAGAGGGGCCGCTCTCGGGGCTTCCGGCCCATGCTGTGTCGCCGACATGCTGAGGGCGATGAAGAAGCCAGCATCTGAGTCGCACCGTCCGCCGTCTCGGGGCTCCTCAAAGCAGAGGGCATCGACCCCGCGCCGAACCGCTCAAGCGTCACGTGGTCGGGCTTCCTGCACTCGCAAGCCGAAGGGGTCCTGGCGCTGTGCGTGATCGAGTCCGCCGCTTTCACCGGGCAGCGCCAGTGGCCACAGGACTGCACCGCCTGTGGGCTGCGACGTTGCCGGGGCCGATGGCGTGGCGGTTGCTGTGGAGTGCCGCCTCTGGGGTGCGCCGGACTGCGGCGCGAGATGAGCTCCGGTGGCGCGGCTGCGACGGGAGTGCACGGTCGCGTTGGTGAGGCGTGAGACGCGTGACGGCGCCGCTACTGCGGGCGTCACCCCGGGAAACCCGATGAAGTTCCGGGACGCCCTGTCGGTCAGCCGGTCCCGCGCAGCTTGGCCAGCGCCTCGTTGAGCAGGATCTCGCCGTCCTCCTGGCTGCGGCGCTGCCGGACGAAGGCCATGTGCGACAGATAGCGGGCGCTGCTTGCTGCGACGGGCACCTGGTCGGGGTCGGGGCCGGCGGGCAGGCCGCACTTGGGGCAGTCCCATGTCTCCGGGGGCACCGCCTCGAGTGCGAAGCTGGGCTGTGTGTGGTGGCCGTTGCCGCACCAGAACGAGGCCGTCGTGCGAGGGGCGAGGTCGCCGCGTTCCGGCTCGCCCATCGGTCCGGAGCCGATCCGCGCGCCCCTGATGCCAGAACGTCCCTGTGCCACGATGCTCTCCCTGGCCATGATGTCCACGCCTCGGATGTGCATGGGGAAGCCCAGCGTACGGCCACGCTGCGGAAATCGGTCCCCTCCGTCCTGTATCGCCTCAGGCGACCGTGAGGGCCTCACGTTCCCGCGGGAGTGGATCCGCTGCAGGGGCGACGTATCGGCTCCGTGGCCGCATACTTGCGGTAATGACAAGATCTGAAGGACCTCGACGCCGTTTGCCTGGCAGCCCGTTCACGCGCACTGCCGCACCAGCCCCCGAACAGTTCACTGTCGGTGACCGGGTGACTCACGACAGGCACGGTCTCGGCCGCGTGGTCGCGGTGGAGGACGACACCTCGGTGATCGTCGACTTCGGTACGACCCACCGGCGCATCAACACGCCGTTCACCGCCATGACCAAGCTCTGACTCGACGAGCGCAGTTCCGCCCCGTCGCGGCTGACACCGGCCGCGAGGGTTTCGCGCTGCTGAGCGGAGCAGTACGAACCGGCGCGGCCCCGCATGCGGCCGGGCTCTCCCGGCAGTACCCGAGCTGCCGCTGCGCTCGGTCTGAGACCCACCTCGGGCCCCGTCGCAAGGACGGACCTCCGTACGTGCGGCACACGAACGGCGGTCGGCCGAAAGGCACGGCTGCGTGAGTGAGGAGCGGTCGTCGTCATGGTGCAGACCTGGGGCCAGCCGAGTTCCTCGCCACGCTCCCGCACCAGCGCACCCGGGGTCTCGTGAACCTTCGGCCACCCCTTCGCGTAGGAAGCCACGGGGCATGCCCCGCTGGCGGGCGTCGGAAGGATGGAGGGTGCGACATGTGGATCCCGCGGATTGTCGGAGCCGTTCTCGTGGCGCTGGGCGGGGTGTGGATTGCGCAGGGGACCGGGGCGTTGCACGGCTCGATGATGAGCGGGCATCCCGGTTACGCGGTGCTGGGGGCGGTGACGGTCGCGGCCGGGTTGGTGCTGCTCGCGCTCGGCTGGTTCCGGCGGCGGGGCTGAGGTCCCGTCGCAGGTCACACTCCGGCCTTGCGGTCGTTCGTACGCGCGTCCGCGCGCGCCCGGCCGGGAGGTGACGGCCTGGTGCGGGGGGACGTCGCGGGCTGGTGCATGCGGTCCTTGCGGCGGCCTGATCACCGACATCCGCGCTGCCCCTCGCGCGAAGCGGCCCTTGCCGTGGCCGACCCGCTTGCGCAGCGGGGCTGACCTGCGGCTGCCGCAGCCCTTGCGGGCCGATCGAGTGCGGTTCCTCTGCCGGAACGGATCAGCTGGTGTCCGGGGGCGGGAGTCCGAGCTCGGCGCGGATGGCGGCGACGGCGCGTTCCACCGGCGCGTTTGCCGCCGTCAAGGCGGCTTGCGCAGCGTGGAGTTGGCCGAGGGAGGTGCTGGCGGCCGCGCGGGCGGTGAGGTCCGCGCGGGTCTCGTTCACGCGGATCAGGGTGCGGGCCGACGCCTCGACGGCGGACGGCAGGGCGAGGCGGGCGAGCTGCTGGTCGAAGGCGCGCTCCGTGGCGGCGATGTCCCGGAGGTCGGCGCGGGCCGTGGGCGGGTTGGCGTGGTCGCGGTCTTCGAGGTGGTCGAAGTCCGCGTCGAGACGCCGGTTCCCCGTCGTGGCGATCGCCAGGTAGGCGGCCGCGGGAGAGGCGTGGGTCGGGGAGGGCCGGGCGGCCGCGGTGGTCGTGCCCTGGTGTGCCGGCGCGCACCCGCCCGCGACCAGGACGAGGCCGGCGACCGCCAGCGCCGCGCGGGCGAGGCTGCGTCCCGCGCCCAGGTCGGTACCCGTGGACGACACTTCATGATCGCTTTCTGGAGCTGCGGCGGGATCCTGTGCCGCCGCCGTACGGACTGCGCCGGGGCCGGTGGGGCTGTTCTGCGGCTGTTACGGGCTGTTACGCATCGGACGCGGAGTCGGTTCACCGGGTCGAGTCTTGAACCCCGCGGACCTGCGCCGCGTATCCGAAGAGTGTGCGGAGCTCACGCGGAGCGACCTCCGCACCCGCCGGGGCGGGTGGGGGGGACCTCCGCACCGCCCC
>NZ_BBPP01000046.1:1616-32356 GCF_000787835.1 Streptacidiphilus melanogenes | reverse complement strand
CGGGGCGGGGTGCGGAGCGACCTCCGCACCCGCCCCGGCGGCGACCGGGGGCCGACGGGCGCCGCGCGGTGAAGTTCGTACGTAATCGCAGGTGACACGATGGCAAGGTGCCGATTCCGCCCCGATGTAGAGCGGTATGTGCTCGGGTTGCTCGACCCGGTCGGGTGCGCGGCCTTCGAGGCGCACCTGGGCGACTGCCCGGAGTGCCGGGCGGAGCTGTCCGCCGTGGCGCCGCTGCCGGGGGTGCTGCGCCACACGCGCTTCAGCGACGCCGACCCGTCCGCCGACCCGTTTACCGACCCGTCCGCGGACCGTGTCCTGGCCGGCGAGGGCGGCCCCGATGAGCGGACGCGCCGGGGCGCGACCGCGGGCGGGTGCCGGGCGGCCCGCCGCCGCGGCCGGCTGACAGCCGCGGTGCTGGCCGCAGCATCGGCGCTGGCCGTCTCAGGGATCGTGCTCGCCGGACACCTGTCACCGTCGTCGGCACCGTCGCCCGTGCCGTCGTCGAGGAGCGTGAGCGCCACGGACGCGGACACCGGCGTCAGCGGGACGGTGACGCTGACGGCCGAGCCGACGGGGACCCTGCTGCAGCTGCACGTGCACGGGCTGCCTGCGGGGGTGACCTGCCGACTCGTGGTGGGCGACCGCGACGGTCCGCCACAGACAGCCGCCGACTGGTCCTCCACCTATGCCACCGCGATCACGGTGCAGGGCAGCTCCTCGGCAGGGCTCTACGACATCACCGGTATCGACGTCGTCACCGCCCAGGGGCAGGTGCTCCTCGCGATGCCGGGCTCATGAGGGAGCGGCGCACGCTCCGGCTGCCATCCGGCTGGTTTCCACCTGTCCCGGGAGCGCGTCGGAGCGGTGTCCGGCGGTCCGTTGCTTAGCGTGACGTCGGTTCACCCGACCTGCGGGGGACCGGAGGACGTCACGGAGGTAGCTCGTGAAACTCAGCCTGCGCGCTTGTGTGACCGCTTCGACCGCTCTGGCGGCCACAGCCGCGTTTGCCGCACCAGCCACGGCCCACGGGCCGTTCGTCGGCCCGCTCAACACCGTCCGCACCATCGCCTCGACCGTTCCGGCCAACGGCGACGTGAACCCCTACGGCACCGTCCTGATCCAGCACACCGACGGGAAGCTGCGCCGCGGCAACATCCTGGTCAGCAACTTCAACAACAGCGCCAACCAGCAGGGCACCGGAACGACGCTGGTCGAGGTGAGCCCGCGCGGCAAGGTCACCCAGTTCGCCCAGATCGACCCCGCCAAGGTCCCGGGCTACTGCCCCGGCGGCATCGGGCTGACGACGGCGCTCTCGGTCCTGCCCGGCGGCTGGGTCGTCGTCGGCAGCCTGCCCACCACCGACGGGACGGCCGCCACCGCTCAGGCGGGCTGCCTGCTCGTCCTCGACAACCACGGCAAGGTCCGGGAGACCTTCGCCGGTCACGGCATCAACGGCCCTTGGGACATGACGGCCGCCACGCACGGCGACACGACCGACCTGTTCGTCACCAACGTCCTCAACGGCACCGTCCGGGCCAACGGGAAGATCGTCCGCAGGGGCACCGTGCTGCGGGTGACGCTCTGCACCGGGGACGGGAAGCGGCTGCCGACCCTGATGTCCACCACACGGATCGGCTCCGGCTTCGCCCAGCGCACCGACCCGAGTGCCCTCGTGATCGGACCGACCGGTGTCGGCCTCGGCCGCGACGACACGCTCTACGTCGCCGACACCCTCGGCAACCGCATCACCGCCATCCGCGACGCCTCCACCCGCCACGACAGTGCGGGCACCGGACGGGTCGTCACCTCCGGTGGGGCGCTGAACGGCCCGCTCGGACTCGCGATCGCACCCGGCGACGAGATCCTCACCGTCAACAGCGGCGACGGCAACCTCGTCGACACCGCCGCTAACGGTCGGCAGCTCGCCGTCCGCACGCTCGACAGCAGCGGCAGCCCCGCCGGCGCCGGGGCCCTGTTCGGCCTCGCCGTCGACCGCGAACACCACAAGGTCTACTTCGTCGACGACGCCACCAACACCCTCAACGCCCTCACCGCCCCCTGAGGAAGCAGGGGACGCAACAACCGAACCACAGGGCCCGCTGCGCCCACCGGCCGAGCCGTTCAGGTGCACGCAGCGGGCCTTCCCCGACAAGCCGACAGACGGAGTGCACGGCCAGAGCGGGGACCGCCCACCGCCGATGCGCTGCGCCTGGTTCGACTTCGCCGCAAACCGCCCGCAGCGCTGCCGGCCCATGTTCGGCACCCGCGGACCCCGGGTCCGCTCGATCACAGGCCGAGGGCCAGCCAGGCGGTCACGGCGGCGAGGGCGGTGAGCCCGACGTTGAGGGTGATCCCTGGGTCCTCGCCGGTCAGGTGGACGGCGATCGCGCCGGTCTGCAGGAGCACGAAGCCCAGGGCCGCGGCCCACGCCAGCCAGGGGGCGATGCCGGTCAGCGGCGGCAGGATCAGGCCGGTCGCGCCGAGTACTTCGACCGTCCCCAGGGCCCTGACCGCGGCCATGGGCATGCGGTCGACCCAGGCCATCATGGGTCGGAGCCGATCCCGACTGCGAGTCACTTTCAGTGCCCCGGCGTAGCAGTAGAAGCCGGCGAGCGGGACCGCGAGGATCCAGTAGGCGATGATCATGAGAGCTGGGCGGCGGGCTCGGTCGCGTAGCGGCTCATGGCGTCGATGTTCGCCTGTGGCGTCAACGGCTGCCCGCCGGTGAGCGCGTCCTCAAGGTCGCGGAAGTACTGCACGTAGAGGTCGGGGGTGAAGGTGCTGAGCATGACGGCAGGTTGGTCGGTCACGTTGGCGAAGGTGTGCGGGGTGCCGGGCGGAACCATGACCAGCGTGCCTGCGGTCGCGTCGTGGTCCTCGTCCCCGACGGTGAACCGCACGGTGCCGGAGAGGATGTAGAAGCCCTCGTCGTGTCGGGCGTGGCGGTGCTGCGGCGGTCCCTGGGTGTGCGGGGCGAGGACGGACTCGGCGATCGCGAGGCGGTGCCCGGTGTGGCTCCCGTCCTCCAGGACGCGCATCCGCGTGGTGCCCAGGACGAGCGTCTCGCCGCCGTCGGGACCCACCACCGACGCGGCGGCGTCGGCGTGCGACGCGTGCGGGCTGTTGGTCTCTGCTGCTTCGGTCATGCTCACGAGTGCACCGCCGAGGCCCCACGGCTGTCCAAGACCGATGCCGCACACCCGATACCTCGCGGGTATCGTCGCTGCGTGGAGCTTCGCACCTTGCGCTACTTCGTGGCGGTCGCCGAGGAACTGCACTTCGGCCGGGCCGCTGCCCGACTGCACATGAGCCAGCCGCCGCTGAGCCGGGCGATCAGGCAGTTGGAGGCCGAGCTCGGGGCGCAGCTGTTCGCCCGGTCGCCTGGCGGCGTCGGGCTCACCCCGGTGGGCACGGTGCTGCTCGACGAGGCGAGGGCCCTGCTCGACCACGCCGACCGCGTCCGTGAACGGGTGAGCGCGGCGGCCCGCGGCGCGACCATCACCGTCGGCATCCTGGGTGACGGCACTGACCCGGGGGCGACCAGGCTGGCCGCCGCCTACCGTCGACGCCACCCCGACGTCGACATCCGCATCCGGGACACCGACCTGACCGACCCGACGTGCGGGCTGCGCGCCGGTCTTGTCGACGTCGCCCTCACCCGGGCGCCGTTCGACGAGACCGCCCTGACGGTGCGTGCGCTGCGAACCGATCCGGTCGGCGTGGTCCTGCGCGCCGACGATCCGCTGGCCCGCCGCGACCGGCTGCGGTCGGCCGACCTGGACGATCGCAGCTGGTTCCAGTTCCCACCGGGCACCGACCCCGTCTGGCAGTCGTTCTGGAACGGCGGCAGGCCGCGCTCCGGCCCGGTGGTGCGTGCCGTCCACGAGTGTCTGCAGGCCGTGCTGTGGAACGGCACGGTCGGCCTGGCACCGCTCGGACACGACCTGCCCGCGGGCTTGGCCGTGGTGCGGCTGGTCGACATGCCGCCGAGCCGCGTGGTGGTGGTGTGGAACGAAGGCGACGCCAACCCGTTGGTCAGATCCTTCGTCGAGATCGCCACGACCGCGTACCGCCGGTCCGGCTGAGCCGACGTGACGAACTCGCGCACGCCGAGTGGGCGTTGCGGCAGTCCGTCCCCGCCGGCGCGTGGCTCTCCCGGACGGCGCCGACCAAGGGCTGGCGACACACGGTGTGACGACAGGCGTGACGCCCGAAGCCGAAGCCGAAGCCGAGGCCCAGCGGTCAGCGGGGGCCTCGCCCATCGTGCGGCGCCAACAGGCTTCGGCGACGGAGTAGAGGCCGAAGGCGATCAGGCCGAGTGCCACGACGACCAGCGCCGTGGGGCCGAGCGGGGTCCGGGTGAAGGAGTGCAGCGTGGAGTCGAGTCCCTTGGCCCGGTTCGGGTCGCTGCAGACCGCCAACAGCGGCGCCAAGCACGCCGTCCAGGGCTGGCACGAGGCTCTGCGCTGCGAGCTGCTGGCCACGGGCACGCGCGTGCGCACCACGATGGTGCAGATGCCGGCGGTCAACACACCCCGGTTCGATGGTGCAGATGCCGGCGGTCAACACACCCCGGTTCGATGGTGCAGATGCCGGCGGTCAACACACCCCGGTTCGACTGGGTCCGCTCCCGGCTCCCCGAGCGGGCGCAGCCCGTGCCGCCGATCCACCAGCCCGAAGTCGCGGCCCGCGCCGTGGTGTTCGCGGCGGACCACCCAGGACGCCGGGAGTACCGGGTCGGCGGCAGCACCGTGGCCACCCTGATTGCGAACGCGATCGCCCCGGCCGTGCTGGACCGCTACCTGGCCCGGACCGGCCTCGCCTCGCAGCAGACCGCCGAACCGCGGCCCGTCGGCGAGTCGGACAACCTGTTCTCGCCGGCCGACGCCGGGCAGGACCACGGGACGCACGGGCGGTTCGACGACCGGGCCAGGGGCCTCTGCGTCCTGCAGCAACTCGCCCAGCGCCTCACGGTCCTGGAGGAGCAGGCCCACCGGACGGCCGAGCGGCTGACGGGGCGTTGGCGACCGGCGCTGTCGGGGTTCGTGTCAGGCCTCCGCGGCGGGCACCGCCATGAAGCGGGACCCGGGGTTCCTCCTGCGGGCGATCGCGGCGCGGGGCGGGTATCGTCCGTAGAGCGCACCTGACCAGCCGCGATGCGGCCCGCTGAGGAGGCCGCCATGGCCGGTAGTCCGCAGGGATCCACGTCGGGCAGGGGTTCCGCCGGAGGGGTGGCGGACCCTGGAGGTCATGCGGCCGGGCTCGACGTCGTGCGTCTCGGGCTGGTGATCGGCGCCCTCGGCGTGGTCTTCGGGGACCTGGGCACCAGCCCGATCTACACCCTCCAGACCGTGTTCGACCCGAAGGATCCGCACCCGGTCCCGGTGACCACGCACAACGTCTACGGTGTGGTCTCGCTGGTGTTCTGGTCGGTGGTGATCGTCGTGTGGGTCACCTACGTGCTGCTGGCGATGCACGCCGACAACGACGGCGAGGGCGGCATCATGGCGCTGATCACCCTGGTGCGGCGCGCGAGCACGCAGCGGAGCCGGCGGGCGGTGGCCGTGCTCACGGGGCTCGGCATCTTCGGCGCGGCGCTGTTCCTGGGCGACAGCATGATCACTCCGGCGATCTCGGTGCTGTCGGCGGTGGAGGGGATGAAGGTCGTCCAGCCGTCGCTGAGCAGCGCCGTCGTGCCGGTCACCGCGGCCATCATCGTCGTGCTGTTCCTGGTCCAGCGCCGGGGCACCGCCGCCGTGGGGCGGGCCTTCGGGCCGGTCATGGTCGCCTGGTTCGCGGCGATCGGCGCCTGCGGGATCTCCGGCATCGTCGACCACCCCGCGATCCTCCGGGCGCTGTCACCGTCCTACGCGCTGGGCTTCCTGGTCGGTCACTTCGGCACCGCCTTCTTCGCCCTGGCCGCGGTCGTGCTCGCGGTCACCGGCGCGGAGGCGCTCTACGCCGACATGGGCCACTTCGGCCGCCGGTCGATCACCCGGGCCTGGACGTTCCTCGTCTTCCCCGCCTGCATCCTGAGCTACCTCGGCCAGGGCGCCCTGATTCTCGGCAACCCGAGCAAGATCAGCAGCCCCTTCTTCCTCCTGACGCCCGGTTGGGGACGGGTGGCGATGATCTTCCTCGCCACGGCGGCCACGGTGATCGCCTCCCAGGCGGTGATCACGGGCGCGTACTCGGTGGCCTCCCAGGCTGCCCAGCTCGGCTACCTGCCGCGCCTGCGCATCGCGCACACGTCCGAGTCCACCATCGGCCAGATCTACGTCCCGTGGATCAACTGGCTGCTGATGGTCTCGGTGCTCACCCTGGTCTTCGCCTTCCGCAGCTCCACGGCCCTGGCCTTCGCCTTCGGCATGGCCGTCACCGGGACCATCACCATCACCACGCTGCTCTACTTCTACGTAGCCCGGGAGAAGTGGGGTACGCCCCGGTGGCTGGTCGTGACCGGCGCGACGCTGCTGATGACGGTGGACCTGCTGTTCGTGGCGGCCAACATGACCAAGTTCGTCCACGGCGCGTGGCTGCCGCTGCTGATCGGCATCAGCGCGTTCACGGTGATGACGACCTGGCAGCACGGCCGTCAGATCGTCAGCGCGGAGCGGGCCCGGCGCGAGGGCCCGCTGCGCGAGTTCGTCGACCAGCTGCGCAGCGGCGAGGAGTCGACGGTCCGGGTTCCCGGTTCCGCCGTCTTCCTCAACCGGGGCGCGGACACCGCGCCGCTCGCGCTGCGGGCCAACGTGGAGCACAACCACGTCCGGCACGACCAGATCGTGATCCTGTCCATCGAGACCGAGACCGTGCCGCGCGTCCCGGCTGACCGGCGGATCGTGGTCGACCACCTCGGCTACGGCGACGACGGGATCGTCCACGTCTCGGCCCGTTTCGGCTACATGGAGACCCCGGACGTCCCCGGAGCGCTGGCGTTGCTCGACCAGGCCGAGACGGAGGGCCGGGTGCAGCTGGAGGAGGTCTCCTACTTCCTGTCGAAGATCGAGCTGCGGCGCGGGAAGGCGCCGACGATGAGCGCGTGGCGCAAGCGGCTGTTCATCGCCACCTCCTACATCACGGCCGACGCCGCGGAGTACTTCGGCCTGCCACGCGACAGCACGGTCATCATGGGCTCGCAGATCGAGGTGTGAGCCGTCCGTTCACCCAGAGCCGCCACCTCGGCTTCCTCGTGGAGCCCCGGGTGAACGTCCCGGAACTCAACATCGCGCTGACGAAGCCCGGCTGAACCCCGATCAGGTCCGGCCGCACGACGCCCCCGCGCGTCCTGCGGCCGGACCGCGCGTTTCACCTGGTCAAGGCGGCATCAAGGCCGGGCGCCCGGCCGTCAGGGAAGCGTCAAGAGCCTTCGCAGGCGAGTGGGCATGGTGTCCAATGAATCAAAGAGAGATATCCCAAGCTGCCGAGAGATTCGATGGCTGTTCCGGGATCTCGTCAACGAATCTGCGTCATCGAAGGAAGCGAAGCACCATGGCTCAGAACCGCGTCGTCGTGGGTGTCAACGGATCCGAGAGCAGCCTGGCCGCGCTGCACCGCGCTGCGGACGAGGCCCGCCGTCGCGGTGCGGTCCTCGTGCCGGTGCTGGTCTGGCACCCGGTGGGCGGCGAGATGGCCTACCGCAGTCACCCGTGCCCGCCGCTGCTGGAGCGGTGGCAGCAGGCCGCGTGCGACCGCCTCGACGCCGCCTTCGACCAGGCCTTCGGCGGCTGCCCGGCCGACCTGAAGGTCGAGTCCCTCGTCGTCCGCGCCGAGCGGCCCGGTCCGGCCCTGGTGGACGTCGCCGATCAGCCCGGCGACCTGCTGGTGGTCGGCACCGGCAAGCAGGGCCGCCTGGCCCGCCTGTTCCACGGGTCCGTCGCCCGCTACTGCCTGGCCCACGCCCGAGGCGCCGTCCTCGGCGTGGCCCCGACCGCCACGCCGGACCCGATCCGCCCGGCCGAGGACACCCGGCCCTCCTCCCGCGCCATCCTCTCGGTGGCCGCCTGAATGTGGCATTGGGCGCTGCACTCCGGAGTCGCCAGTCGGGCGGACGCGACACTCGCCCCGCCCCGCCCGACTATGGTGGCTATTGTGAGCGACCAGACAGACATGGACCGTGCGTGGGAGGAACTGCGGACTCCCCCCGGGCTTGTCGCCCAGTACTTCGGCGGTCAGATCGTCATGCAGGCGAACCCCACCGCACTGCACGACATGATCATTCGCAACGCGACGCGTCAGGACTACCCCGGGGTCGAGGCCTGGGGGGAGCGCGGCATCGACCTCGGCCCGGATGGCAAGCCTCGCCCGGACCTGGTGTACATCGCGCCGGAGGACATCGACCTGACCGCCCGCGACTGGCCCACGCCTTTGCTCCAGGCCGTGGCGGAGGTGGTCTCGCCGTCGTCCGCGAGGGACGACTGGCACACCAAGCGCGACCTCTACGCCCGACATGGAATCCCGGTCTACGTCGTCATCGACCCGCGTGACGCCACCTGGCAGGTGTTCGTCCTCGTGGAGGGCCTCTACGCCCACAAGAGCGACGGCGTGTTCGGACAGACAATCACAGCGGATCTTCCGGCCGGAACGGTCAGCATCGACACGCGCCAGTGGCAGCCCTACCCCAAATCCGAGCGCGCTGCCGGTACGTGAATCCGCGAGCCGAACGCGTCCCGGTGGGACGGACCGACCGGGCTTCATCCCCCGGGTTCCGGGGGAGGCGCGGGGGCGTGCCCGCGTAGGCCTTCGGCGTGGGTCAGGTGGTGGCCCAGGCGGCGGGCGGTGGTTGGGGCTGCGCAGACCGCGAGGGTGGCGGCTGCCAGCCAGCCGCCGGCGACGATCGGGAACCAGTGGCCAGGGCCCGACGCCGGGTAGGGGATGACGTTGCGGTAGACCGTGTAGCCGAGCACCGCCAGCGCCCCGACCGGGATGACGACCTGCCACATGGGCACGGGCATGCGGCGTTGGACGAACACCAGCCGGATCGCGCCCAGTGTGGTCAGCACGTAGGCGACCAGCAGGATCAGCGTGCCGACGGTGCTGCCCCAGACGAAGGTGTCCTCCGGCACCGCGGAGAACGCCACCACGCAGATCCCCAGGACCAGGGCCATCGCCAGCGAGACCGCCGTCGCCGCCCAGGCCGGTGTGCCGGAGCGGGAGACCCGGCCGGGGCCCCGGTCGCCGAGGCTGTCGCGCCCCAGCGCGAAGAGCAGCCGGGCCGCGCCGACCGTGCAGGCCAGGCAGCAGCCGAAGGCACTGACCGTCGCGCCCAGGGTGACCGCGTCGCCCACCCACGGGCTCAGATAGGCCCCGCCGAGGTCGCCGATCAGTGACGCGGAACCGCCGAAGGCCTTCACCCCGGCCGTGTTCGCGCCGAAGCCCATCATCTCGATCCCGGTCACGACGACGAAGAACACGCCTCCGAAGAGCGTGGTGCCGAGGATGGCGCGGGGGATGTCGCGGCGCGGCTCGTTCGCCTCCTCGCCGAGGGTGGCGGCGGCCTCGAAACCGGCGAAGGAGAGGAACCCGAAGACGACGCCGAGGAAGAGCGCGGACGGCGCGGTGCCCGGCGGCACGGTGAAGACGGACATGGTGAACCGATGTCCGGCCGGCGCGTTCCCGGCCACCAGGCGAACCAGCACGACGGCGCTGATGGCGAGGATCAGCGCCACGGTCACACCCTCGACGGTCAGCAGCACGTTGGTCCCACGGCGGACCGAGGCGACGGTCAGCCACCAGGACAGGACGAGGACGCAGCCGGTGAGGATGAACGGGGCGTCCACGGGCGGATGCGCCCACGCGCCGGTCCGCTGGAGGAAGGAGGTGCCGAAGATGCCCACCACCGAGGAGGTGGTGACGCCGTAGCAGAGGTAGGTGCCGATCAGCCCCCAGCCGGCCACGACCCCGCTGCGCGGGCCCAGCGTGGCGCCGACGAAGGCGTAGACGGAGCCGGAGTGGTGGAAGTACTGGCACAGCCGGACGAAGACGTAGGCCACCAGCAGGACGCCGACGGTCGCGATCAGGAAGGCGAGCGGCACCGCGCGCCCCACGCTCGGCGCGGCGGCCTGCGGGTTGATGTTGACCGCCATGCTGGGCGCCATCAACGCCATGGACAGGCCCACCGCCTGCCAGACGTTCAGGCTCCTGCGCAGGCGCGGTTCCCGGGGCGCGGCCTCGGCCGCGGTGACAGATGAGCCGGATCTCGAGTGGGGACGTGCACTTGAGTCGGACATGGCTACGAGTGTGACCCTCGCCCGGCCCGGACGTAAGACGCCGGACTCCGGGCGGCGCGCCGACTGTGCGCGGATCCGTGTTTTCACGGATGCCGACGCCGACCGGTCGGGATCAGGGTGGGGCCAGCGCGACCTGGGCGGGGGCGGGGGTATCCGCTGTCCTCGGTTCGGGCATGCGCCCTTTCCGCAGCACACACACTGGAGAGATCCGTGCGTTCCCGATTCGTCCATCGCCTTCTTCCCGCTTCGGCCTCGGGCCGCGCGACGTCCGCGGCCCTGCTCGCCACCGCGATATCGCTGGCCACGGGGTTGGCCGTGGCCACGCCCAGCGGCGCCGCCACGGCCCCCAAGGCCGTCGCGGCCTCGGCCGGCGACGTGGTCGACAGCCACTGGATGGGCCTGGGCTACAACCAGAACCCCCAGCCGCCGGACGGCACGACCTGGAACACCGCGGACTGGAACCTGATGGTGTCCAGGACCGACTACATCAAGCCCGGCCTGGTGCGGGTGATGTTCAACCTGCCCTGGTACTGGACCGACAACGGCCACGGCGGGACCTACGACTTCACCACCGACGCCTACCAGAGCGCCGAGAAGGTGATCAAGCACTACACCGACGAGGGCGTGCCGGTCGTCAGCGGGCTCTTCGGCATCGGAAGCCTGGCCTACACCGACGCCGAAACCGCGACCGTGCAGGCGAAGCTGGTCCAGCATCTGCAGGCCGACGGCGCCGCCCCCACGTACTGGGTCGGTGTCAACGAGCCCAACGTCGCCACCGGCCCCAAGGGGTACTCCTACGCGGACTGGACCACCGCGACCGGCAACCTCGCGTCCGCGTTCGCCACCTACGGGGTGGACACCAAGCGGACGGTGATCTCCGGCGCCGACACCGCCGAGGCGGGCATCTCCTCCTACGGCGGCGACCTCGGCTCCCAGACCGCGCCCAGCTGCACCTCCGGGTGCAACTCCAGCCTGGTCTGGAAGCTCGCCGCGCTGAACACCTTCACGGCGCAGGTCTACGCCGCGAGCGCCACCGACACCTCCGTCACCTTCCAGACCTCGCCGGACGGCACGACCTGGAAGAACCTCGCGGTGTCCGCGCCGACACCGGTGCCGATGGTGACCGGCAAGAACGGCGGCGGCATGTGGCGCTACACGTACACGGCCGCGGGCATCAGCAACGCCAAGTACCTGCGCCTGTCGGTGGCCTCCTCGCCGCTCGAGCACACCGTCGGGTCGGTCGACCTGGCGAACGCCACCACCTCCGTCGACGACTCCCTGGGCGACCTGACGCAGACGCAGACCGCCATGGACACCGGCGCCTGGAACGGAAACGACTCCTGGTGGCTGCGTTCCGCGCAGAGCGGTCTGCTGGGCGCCAGCGAGGCGCACTTCTACGACCAGGAGCTGTACGGCGCGGCTCCGGAGTACGTCGAACCCGTGCTGACCCAGGCGGTGTCCCAGGTGCGGGCCGCAGCGCCGGGCAGTCCCGTGTTCCTGGGGGAGACGGGCATGAAGGCCGCCCAGTTCCCGGACGGCAGCAAGGACTACGGCTTCGCGCTGCAGACCACGCAGGCGCTGCGCATGGCGGACCTGGCCGTGCAGGAGGCCCGCAGCGGAATCGACGGGGCGGCGGCCTGGTGCCTCGACGGCTACGACTCCACGGACTTCTGCGGGATGTGGGGCAGGGGGAGCGACGACCCGAACACCGTCTCGGCGCACTCGACCGCGCTGCGGCCCTGGTTCTACACCTGGAGCCTGCTGAGCCGGTATCTGCCCGCCGGCTCGACCGTCCACGCCCCCGCCGAGCCGGCCGGCACGCGGGTGCTGGCCGCCCAACTTCCCGATGGTGGTTGGACGTTCGCCCTGGTCAACCGCACGTCCTCGGCGCAGACCGTGACGCTGACGGAGCCCACCGGATCCCTGACGCTCAACAAGTACCTCTACGCGGACGGCTCCACCCCCACCACCGACGCCAACGGCTTCCCCACCAAGGTCGGAACCCTGACGGCGAGCTTCACCAACGGGCACGCGCTGACGGTGGGCGGCAACTCCGTCCTCGTGTTCACCACGGAGTCCTGACCGGCCGTCCGACACCGGACAGCAACTGATCAGTGCGGCCTTTGCACCACCGTGCCGGACGGGCTCGCCCCGTCCGGCACGGTGGTGCAAAGGCGAAGAAATTCTCGTCGCCTGCGCAGGACAATCGAACGGCGTGGAAAGCACGATACTTCGTGGTGTCGCCGATTTGGCGGAGAATTGAGCTATCGCTCCTGGAATTTCCAGCCGAAGCCATTTCCGGGTCGGAATTCCCCCTTAGTGTGAGGGGCCGGCGGCCGGGATCAGCGCGGCCTTCCGTGGGTGGAGAAGATCGACGAGGCGGCATCCTGCCCCGGCGAAACGGGCGGCGATGGCGCGGGCGGCCGCGTCGTAGAGGGAGAAGACGAAGGTTCCCGGTATGAGCAGCACGGTGACGAGGCGTTCGTCCGTCAGGGCCATGAGATGACCGAGTGCGGGTCGGGGGCGGGAAGAAGGGATGCCGTTGTCCAGGAACAGGAGGGGAATCGGTAGGCCCAGCTGCTCGGCGTGGTTCAGCAGCGTGTCCTGGTGGCTTCTCATGCAACCGGCGTCGAAGGGGTAGCAGCGCAGGTATATGGCAGAATTCGGACAGCGCGTTCCGCGCGTCCCGGACCGGCGAGCGCCCTGGGTTTGTCGTCTCTGCGTATCCATGAGGGATCTCCGGAGTTCACTCGTCTGCGACGGGCGGGTAAAGGTACGCGCCGAGGGTGCTCATTCGGCCGGAATCGCTGACGGCGGGCGGTTCGCGCCTCGTCGTGGGCCGCCGGGCGGGGGTGGCATTTCCCGGAGATGTGATCGATGATGACACGGCGGCCCGCTAAGAGGAATGCTTGATTCCTCTGGCTGGGCTCCATAGAGGGTAAGGTGATCACGATGCTGGAACTGCGACAGTTCCAGGTGCTCCGGGCGATCGCGCGCGAAGGCTCGCTCGCGGGGGCGGCACGCTCGCTGCACTACAGCCAGCCCACCATCGCCCACCACCTCGCCGCCATGGAGTCCCACTTCGGCGTGCCCCTGGTGCACCGAAGCCCACGCGGAGTCCACCTCACCGAGGCCGGACAGTTGGTCCTGCCGCACGCCGAGGCCGCGCTGCGCCGCGTCGGGCTCGCGGAGCAGGAGGTGCACGCGCTGATCGAGCACGGGACGCGGACCCTGCGGGTGGGCACCTTTCCCACGGCCGGCGCGCTGCTGCTGCCGCCGGCGGTCCGACAGCTCGCTGAGGCGGGTGTCAAGGTCTCCCTGCTGGAGGGGGAGCTGCCGACCGTGGTCGAGGCACTGAGGACCGGCGGGTTGCAGATCGCGCTGGTCTACTCCCAGCCGGGCGAGCCGCTGGATCTGGGTGAGGAGTTCGTGTTGCACCCCCTGCTGGACGACCCGCTGCAACTCGCGTTGCCCGCCAACCATCCGCTGGCGCATCTCGACAGCGTCCCGCTGGGGCGCCTGCGCGACGAAGGATGGATCATGGGGGCCTGCGACTGGGATCCGAGCGACCGGGTGCTCAGCTGGGCGTGCGCCCAGGAGGGCTTCGAGCCGGTCCGCGTCATGCGGACCGACGACTACGGCATGCTCAAGGGATTCGTGGCGGCGGGCACCGCCATCGCCCTGGTGCCCCGGCTCGCTCTCACCGGCAACGAGCCGGAACTCGACCTGGTCATCCGCGCCCTCGACGGCCCGCCGCTGGCTCGCCGGATCAGCGTGGCCATGCTGCGCACCACCGTCTCCGACTCCGCGCACGCCCTGCGCGAGGCCCTGTCCGAGCAGGCGTCCAGGATCACCGCGGCCTGGGACGAACGCGCCCGGTCGGCAGCGTGACAGGCTGCTCAGACCTCCTTGAGGTGCGCGAAGGGTTCGCGGCAGTCGGCACAGGACCGCAGTTCCGTGCAGGCCGTCGGACAGCGCAGGAATGACGACTTGCCCGAGCCGGACGGTCCGGCCAGGCAGCACACCTGTCCGGGCATGACCTCAAGGTCGACGCCCCGGAGGGCCTCGACCCGGCCGTAGGACTTGCGCACCTGCTCGGCCCGCACCATGGGCTCGACGGTCATGCGCCACCTCCCGCACGTCTCGGGGTGACGATGCGCAGGGTCCGGACGTCGTGGTCCGCCGCTCCGCGCACGTGACCGCCCGGGGCCGCGGCGGTGCCCTGGAGGAAGTCGACGAGTTCGGCTGTGATCACCTCGCCGGGCAGGACGTTGGGGACTCCGGGCGGGTAGGCGGCCAGGGTGCTCGCCGACACCTGACCGATCGCCTCGGCGGCGGGGACGCTACGGCTGCCCGCGAAGAACGCCTGACGCGGAGTCATCCGGACCTCGCCAGGAACGGGCAGCTTGAGGCGCCGGTCTCCCGTAGCCGCTGACACGTCTCCCACGGGCAGACCATGGAGCGCGTCGACGAAGCGGTCGACGTCCGGCGCGGCGCCGGCCCCGACCACGGCGACGACGACGGAGTCCGTGGCCATCTCTACCAGGACGTTGTGCTCGTACTGGAGCCGCCACCGCGCCTCGTGGCCAGGGACGCCCCCGGTGCGCGTGTCGACGGCGACCCGCAGCGGGTCGCTCGCCACGATGTCGGGGAACTCCCCGAAGTCGTCGCTGACGACGCCGAAGCGGCCACGGTCCCGGATGCGTTCGCGCATCAGATCGCTCGCGCGAACGGAACGCCCGATCGCCTCCGAACCGGTGGCGAGCCGACGTCGGGCCAGGTCGAGAGAGGCGAGCAGGAGGGAGCTCTCGCTGGTGGACTGGGTGAGTCGGAACGCCTCCTCGAGCACCGGCTCCAGGGTCTCGGCGTGGGGACCGTGGCCGAGATGGAGCATGGCGGACTGGGTGAGACTGCCGCCGAGCTTGTGGGTACTGGAGATGACCAGATCCGCCCCGAGTCGGAGGGCGTTCTGCGGCAGTCGCGGATGGAAGCCGAGATGTGCGCCCCAGGCCTCGTCCACGACGAGTGGGACGCCGGCCGCGTGAGCGGTGTCGGCCAGCGCCCGGACGTCCGCCACCGCACCGAAGTAACTGGGGGTCACGACGTACGCCGCCACCGCGTCGGGGTGCGCCAGCAGGGCTGCGTCGACGTCGCATGCGGTGACTCCGTGGGCGATGCCCAGGTCGCCGTCGACCCCGGGGTGCACGAAGACCGCGTTCAGGCCGGAGAGGATCAGGCCGTCGATGACGCTGGCGTGCACGCTGCGCTGGACCACCACCCGTGGCCCGAGCAGGCCGAGGGCCAGGGTGGCGATGCGGTTGCCCTGGGAGGCTCCGTTGGTCAGGAACCAGGTCCGGCGCGCCCCCCATGCTTCGGCGGCGAGACGGAGGGCCCCGGCCCGGGGGTTGTCCGGTCCCAGATCGATGCCGTCGATCAGCGGGGGCACGTCCGTGCGCATGGGCGCGGGGCCGAGGAGGTCGGCCAGCCCGGCGAAGGCTTCGGGGCTCGCCCCGTGTCCGGGAACGTTCAGCCGCTGCCATGGCGTCTGTCCGTGGGCGGCCAATGCCTCGGCGTAGGGAGCGGACGTCTGGGAGAGCGAGAGTTCTTGCGTAGCCACGCGGCGATGTTCGCACCGGAGTCAGGGCCGTAGGAATGCCGGACTCTTCTTCAGGGGTCCATAGTGCGTATGGCAGTCGGCCGCGCCCGCTGCCGAAAAGTGATGGCCACAGGTCGCTTGCGCTGCCCCGAGGCAGGGACGGTCGCCGCCTGAGGAGAATATGAGCGCGCGCACCGGAATTGCTGCGGCAAAAGGACTCGCAAGCGACGCGCTCTCCGGCCTCCGCGTCGGCTATTGCGTCGGTCCCGCGGCGCTGATCGCCGAGGTCCGCAAGGCCCAACTTCCCTTCAGCGTCGGTTCCCTGGCTCAGGCGGCCGCCGTCGCAGCGCTCGGCGAGCGGGCGGAGGCCGGCGCGCCGCGTCGGGCTCACGCTGCTGGAGCGGGAGCGGGTGATGTCCGGCCTGCACGAGTTGGGCTACGTCGTGCCCTCCTCCCACACCAACTTCCTCTGGCTGCCCCTGCGGGAGGCGAGCTCCGCCTTCGCCGAGTTCTGCCTCGGCCGCGGTGTCGCGGTCCGCGGCTTCGACGATGCGGCCTGGATGTACAGAATTCTTGACATGGTGTCGTGGAAGTTCGACACTACCGATGTCCGGTTTTCTTTACATCGGGAGCGGTTGTGGCTTTCGAAGAGAAGCGCGCCTGGATCCTCGGTCTGGTCTCGCTGGTCTCCTACGCGGTCTATCTGCTCCTCGTCCTCGGGCGTTCCGGGGGCGGGGAGTTGGCGCACACGCCGTACGTGTCGGCGTTGCTGTGGACGGTGGCGGGGTCGATCCTCGCCTCCGTCGCGCTGAGCATCCTCGTTGCGGTCGCCGACCGGGAGGGCGGCGGCGGGAAGGACCAGCGGGACCGGGAGATCCACCGGTTCGGCATGCACGTCGGCCAGGGCGCCGTCGTGCTGGGCTCCGTCTGCGGGCTGCTGCTCGCGCTGGCCCGCTGTGACCAGTTCTGGATCGCGAACGCCCTCTATCTCGGGCTGGTGCTGTCCGCCGTGCTCGGCTCGACGGCCAGGATCGCCGCCTACCGGTGGGGCTTCCAACCGTGGTGAGGCCGCCCACCAGGGTCACCAACCGGATCCGCGCACTGCGCTTCGCCGCCGAGGAGATGACGCAGGCCGAGCTCGCGCGCCGGATCGGAGTGACCCGACAGACCGTCATCGCCATCGAACAGGGCCGGTACTCGCCGACCCTGGAGCTGGCGTTCCAGATCGCCCGGGTCTTCGCGGTCCCGCTCGACGAGGTCTTCCAGTACCGCGACGACGAGGGGACGTTGTGATGAGGGCCGTGGTGCACGACGTTTACGGACCGCCGCAGGTGCTGCGGCTGGCGCAGGTCGACCGCCCGGACCCCGGGCCGGGGGAGGTGCTGGTCGCCGTCCGCGCGTCGGCCGTCGACCAGGGACTGTGGCATGTGACGGCCGGGCTGCCCTACCTGATCCGTGCGACGCCGTTCCGGCTGAGGCGCGGCCGCGCGAGGGTCCGCGGGATGGACGTGGCGGGCGTCGTCCAGGCCGTCGGGCAGGGCGTCACCGACCTGCGGCCGGGCGACGAGGTCTACGGCACCTGCGACGGAGCCTTCGCCGAGTACGCCTGCGCCGAGCCGCGGCGCCTCGCGCCGAAGCCGACCGGTGTCGGGTTCGGTGAGGCGGCCGTGGTCCCCGTCTCCGGCTGCACCGCGCTCCAGGCGCTGCGGGACGCCGGACGGCTGCGGCCGGGACAGAGCGTGCTCGTGCTCGGAGCCGGCGGCGGCGTCGGCACCTTCGCCGTGCAACTGGCCAAGGCGCTGGGTGCGGGTCACGTCACCGGCGTCTGCGGCTCCAGGCACCTGGAGCTGGTAGGCGCCCTCGGGGCCGACGAGGTCGTCGACTACACCCGGCCCGACGCCCGACTGCACGGGCGCCGCTACGACCTGGTGCTCGACATCGCGGGAGGTCGGCCGCTGTCGGAGCTGCGGCGGTTGCTGAACCCGCGCGGCACCGTCGTGTTCGTCGGCGGCGAGACCGGCGGCCGCTGGTTCGGCGGTCTCGACCGTCAGCTGCGCGGACTGCTGCTCGGCCTGGTCACCTCCCAGCGGTTCCGCCCCCTCGTCGGCACCCAGCGCCACGACGACCTGCGGCAACTCGCCCGGTTCGTCGACAGCGGCGCGGTTCGCCCCGTGGTCGACCGCCGCTACCCGCTCGCCGAGCTGTCGGCTGCCCTCACCCACCTTCGGGAGGGGCATCCCGGAGGGAAGATCGCCATCGACGTCGCCCTGTGAATCGGCGGCCGGTGGGAGAGGACGCCTCAGTAGTCCAGGGCCGCGAACCAGTCCCCGCGGCCCTGCGGGGTGAGGTCCAGCAGGTGCCAGACGGGGGCGAGCAGGTCGATGCCGCGCTGGTCGATGTCCTCGGCCATCCGCGGGTGGGCGGAGTAGGAGTGCCGCACGGTCCCGTCGGGATCCAGCGTGAAGACGGACACCGTGGAGTCCTGGACGCCGTCCTCGTCCTCGCTGCCGAGGTCGTACTTGAAGGTGCTGTCCCCGCAGCTGAGCAGGCGCAGCCGGTTCCAGCCGCGGTTGCGGGCGTGCTGCCGCAGCGCCTGCGGGCCGGCTGCCGCCGCGACGGCGAAGTCGGCGTTCCGGGCGATGTGGTGGGCCACGCCGTTGAACCCGTCGAGCCACATCGTGCACATCGGACAGGGCTCCGTCTGCTTCTTGCCGTACATGAGGTGGTAGACGACGAGCGGCCGGTCCGGGGAGGTGAACAACCGGCTCAGCCGGACCTCGCGGACGGGGGCGTCTCCGTCGTCCAGGTCGCCCGGGCCTTCGAGGAAGGTGTAGTCGTCGAGCGGCGGCCCCGGAGGGAGCGCCCGCCGCTGCGCGGCGACCTGCTCCCGGTGCCGCATGAGGTTGATCTCGGCTCGGCGAAGCTGTTCGCGCGCGGCCAGGTACTCAGGGGACTCGTCGGCGAGCCGGGTCTGTCGCACGATTCCGCCCTCCCAGGTGGACGAACATCGAATCCACTCAAGTCTAGGACCGACGCGGCCCGGGATCGGGGCGCCGTGGTGACGGTCCGGACCGGGCGCGCCTGGGCGCGCAGGTCCGCCGCGCAGTAGGGCGGGTCGGCCCCTGATGCCGTCTCAGGGTTCAGCCACCGCGACCGGGCCGAGTCATCGGTCAAAAGGTGTGTAACACAAGTGATCTGTCGAAGTCAGGACGAAAGACCAGAAACAGGTTGAACCCGTGCGTGCGGCGCGGCGTAGACCCCTTGACGGGCTCCGGGCCCACCGGAACGCCCGTCCACTCATCGAGAGGGGCGAACACCGTGAGACACCTGACCACAGGGGCGATCGCGCTGGCGGCCATCGGGTTGGCCGCCGCCGCCTGCAGCAGCACCAGCACGAGCGGATCGGCATCACCTGCCACCGGCTCACCGCCCGCCAGTTCCGCCACGGGCACGGGCCAGTCGTCCGGCAGTGCGAGCGGGGCCACCGTGTCCGTGGCGAAGACCTCCCTGGGCACCTTCCTCGTCGACGGGCAGGGGCGCACGCTCTACCTGTTCGAGAAGGACACCGGCCCCAACTCCGCCTGCACCGGCGCGTGCGCCTCCGTGTGGCCGCCCGACACCACCACCGGGACCCCGCATGCGGGAGCCGGTGTCAATCCGGCCCTCCTGGGCACCGCCATGCGTGCGGACCACACCATGGTGGTCACCTACAACGGGCACCCGCTCTACACCTACGCAGCCGACCACAAGCCCGGCGACACGAACGGGGAGGGCTCGAAGGCCTTCGGGGCGGGCTGGTACGTCGTCGCCCCCAACGGCAACAAGATCGACAACGACTGACCCTCGGCTGCGCCCTCGGCGGCGCCCTCGGCGGCGTCGGCCGGGCCGGATGCGCGAAGCTGCCGGTCGATGTCCATCGCGCATCAGCTCCCCTTCCAGCCTGGTGTCGGCCCGTTACCACGCGACACGGTCGACGGAGCCCCTGGCGGGCCGCCTCCGTGCGCGGCGCTCCGCGGGGGCCTCGTCCGCTCAGGCGCGGGTTGTGGTGATCAGCCAGGTGGCCGACGGGTACAGCACGCCCTCGGCCGTGCCGTGGGTCGCGAGGCTCGCGCGCAGATCGGCCAGGGCACGCGTGCGCCCGGCGTCGTCGAGGCCGGCGAGCAGCCAGCCGAGCAGACCCGTGACGAACCGCTGCGCGGTGTCGGGGTCCGCGCCGAAGTGCATCGGCGCGGTGAGCGCCGTGAAGTGCGGCGGGTGGAAGCCCGCTTCGGTGAGCAGGCCGCTGACGCGTTCGGGGTCGGCCAGCGCGAACGGACCCGGCGCGTCCGGCGGCGGCGTCGGCAGGCTGCGGCCTGCGGCCAGGGCGGTGGTGAAGACCGTGAACCACTCGTTGTACTGCGGGGGCTGCCAGACCAGCTGGACGAGTCGGCCGCCGGGTCGCAGGGCTCGGGCGATGTTGCGGAAGGCCGCAGGGGCATCGCCGAAGAACATGGTGCCGGTCCGGCTGACCGCCACGTCGAACTCGCCCTGGGGGAACGGATACACCTGGACGTCGGCCTGCTCGAACGCCGCGTTCGGCAGCTGCTCGGCGGCTGCCCGCCGACGCGCCACGTCGAGCATCGGGCCGGACAGGTCGAGGCCCAGGACGCGCCCGGCGTCGGCACGCCGCGCCGCGTCACGGGTGGTCTCACCGGTCCCGCAGCCGATGTCCAGGATCCGGTCGGTGGGCCCGATCGCGGCGGCGTCGAAGAACGGGGCCCGGTAGGCGCGCAGGGCGCGGTCGAACTGGTCGGCTTCCTGCGCCCAGTACTCTCCCTCCTCGCCGTCCCAGGCGCGGGCCCGTTCGGCGTTGGAGGGGTCGATCTGGAGGGTCCTGGTCATCTCGACCACCTGCCTTATACTCCCTATGGGACCATATGTCCGGATTACGCCTCGGAGGGTGCGATGTCAAGCGACCCGGCACTCACCACCACGTCCTACGCGATCCTCGGCCTGCTGTCGGTGCGCCCGTGGAGCACCTACGAACTCGCGCAGCAGATGGACCGCAGCCTGGGACGGATCTGGCCCAGGGCGCGCAGCAAGATCTACGAGGAACCCAAGAAGCTCGTCCGCCACGGGCTGGCGCGCGCCGAGCGGCAGTTGGTGGGCCGTCGGCCGCGGACCGTCTACGCGATCACCGCCGAGGGCCGGGAGACCCTCGCGGCCTGGCTGCGCGAGCCGGGCGACGGTCCGGTGCTGGAGTGCGAACAGCTGCTGCAGGTGTTCTTCGCCGAGTCCGCCTCGCCGGCCGACACCCTGGCCACCGTGCGGGCGGCGCGCGCATGGGCCGTCGAACGCAACCGCGGCAACCTCGCAGCGGCCCGTGACTACCAGGCGGGCGAAGGGCCCTTCCCCGAGCGCGTCGCCCAGCTTCTCCTCGTCGGCCGGTTCCTCACCGACTACTACCGGCTCGTCGCCGAATGGGCCGACTGGGCGGCGGAATTGGTCGAACGCTGGCCCGACGATCTCCGCGACGCGCCCGTCGCCGCCGAACACTTCGCCGAGACGGTCCGCAGAGCCGAGTGGAGCGACGACTGAACCCCGCCGCTCCAGGCCGGCCCCGCAGGCCCTTCTCCTCGGCCCGCCGCTCCTCACCCGCGTCGGCCCGTGAGGCGGTGGACGGAGGACGGGCCGGGCGGGGGGCAGCGCAGGGCGGCCCAGAGGTCGAGGCGGTCGGTCAGGTTGCGCAGGCTGCGGCCGGTGAGCTCCTCGATCCGGTTGATCCGGTAGTGCACCGTGTTGACGTGCACGTGGAGCGCCTGGGCGGTGCGGGACCAGGAGGCGCTGTGGTGCAGGAAGGTGTCGAGGGTGTGCACCAGGGAGACGCCGTTGACGCGGTCGTGGTCCAGCAGCGGCGCGAGGATCCGCTCGCGGAACGCCGCGGTCACCTCGGCGGGAACGCCGCGTAGCAGGGTTTCGAGTGAACTGATCTGCGAGCAGCGGCCGATGGAGCCCGGCGGCTGCAGGCTGGCCGCGTAGCGGGCCTGGGTGAGCGCCGATCTGAGGTCCCTGGCCAGCGGTTCGGCGGCGGGGCCGAGGCCGATGTGGATGCGCCGTCGGTCGGGCAGCCGGGACTCCAGGCGGCCGAGCGCCTCCTGGAGCGTCGATGCGAGCGTCTCCTCGTCCGCCGCGGACAGGGCGACCGCCCCGCTGCGGCCGTCCGGGGCCGCGACGAACGGCTCCGACGACTCGTGGAGGGCCTCGGCCAGCGCCGCGGCCGCCCACGGCTCGCAGACGCCGTCGATCCGGGCCGCGACCGGGGTGAGTCGCCGGCGCCCGGGCAGGCCGGACAGCGACAGTGCGCGCTCCGCCTCGGCGTCGGCGCCGGAGTCGACCAGCTCGACCAGCCGGGCGCCGGTCTCGCGCTGCGCGGACGCGGTGGCACGGGCCCGGGTCGCGAGCGGCGCGAGGAGCTCGGCCAGACCGTGGAGCAGCGTGCCGGCCGTGGGACCGGGTTCCGTGTGGGGCTGCAGCAGCCAGCCCTCGAACGGCGAGTCGCCCGACGGACCGACCGGCACCGGCTTTGCGGCGCCGGTCCCGGAGGCCGAGGCGGCCAGCAGCCGTCCGGCGCCGGTGAGCAGGGAGCACGCGGGCAGCCCGAGATCCGCCACCGCCCGGACCAGCACGTCGTCGAGCGGTGCCTGCGCGCGGATCATCTGGGTGAGCGTGCGGCTGACCGCCGCCGGGAGTGCCGCCTTGCCCTCGGCCTGGGCCTGCAGACCGCCCCACAGGCGCAGGTAGATCCGATCGGTGACGGCGCGGAAGCTGGTCCCCGAGGGTATCGACAGCAGCGGTATGCCGTGTCGGCGGCAGGCCTCGACCAGCTGCGGCGGGACCGCGCCGTGGGTGCCCTCGCCCGCGAGCAGCGCGGCGACCTCCGCGGCCCGCAGGGAGTTGGCGAAGCGCATGGCCGCCTGGCCGTCCTCGGGCCGCCACCACACCAGCCCGGTGAGGACCAGCTCGCCTCGCTGCAGGTAGCGCGACGGGTCCTGCAGGTCGGTGGAGGTCACGCCGGTGACCTCGCGTCCGAGCGCGTGCGGGCTCGCCCAGGCGACCTCGATGTGCAGGTCGTCCAGCTCCAGCAGGTCTCCGACGATCACGTGGTGCTCCTTGCGCCCCTTGCGTCCTTGCGTCTCCCGCGCGGGTCGGCGGCCGGTGCCTGCGAGGGAGAGGGATCATCTGGAATGGTAAATGCAAGCCGATTGGCTTTTCATCCTTGCATCTGCGGTTTGTCGGTTCACCCGATGAGCGGGCGGCACGGAGGCCGGAATGTTGTCGGTCCGGACGGGAGGACCGCTGTCGTCAGCCGGTGGTCCGGCCGGTGCGGCGGTGTGCGTCGATGGCCTGCCAGACGTGGTCGCGCAGGAACGGCGCCTCGGTGAAGCGGATGCCGGTGGCGTCGCGCAGGGCGTTGGCGAAGGCGGGGGCGACGGGGTTGAACGGGCTCTCGCTCATGGACTTCGCGCCGAGCGGGCCGATGGCGTCGGAGGTCTCCGAGAAGTGGACCTCGGTGCGCGGCACATCGGCGTAGGCGGGGAGCCGGTAGCGGCGGAAGGCCGCGGTGGTGACCTCGCCGCGCTCGTCGACCAGGACCCGCTCGAAGAGCGTTGCGCCGAGGGCCTGGGCCACGCCGCCCTCGACCTGGCCGCGGCACTGGAGGGGGTTCATCACCTTGCCGGCGTCGGCGCCGTGGACGCTGCGCAGGATCCGGATCTCCCCGGTGTCCGGGTCGACGGCGATCCGGAACCACTGCGAGTTGAACGCCACCGAGCGCGGCGAGCCGCCCCAGTGCCCGACCCCGACCAGCTCCACCTGCTGCCCGCGAGCCGCCTCGAACAGCTCCTTCAGCGTCACGACCCGGCCCTCGCACTCCACCGCGTCGGCCGTCAGCCGCAGTTGGCTCTGTGGAACGCGGGCGTACTCGGCGGCGAAGGAGAGGATCCGTCCGGCGAGCGCGTTGGCCGCCTTCATCACGGCCTTGCCCGCCACCACCGTGCCCGCCGAGCCGAAGGCGCCGGTGTCGTGCCGTACGACGTCGGTGTCGGACTGGCGGACAGCGATCCGGTCGACGGTGGTACCGAGCGCACCGGCGGTGATCTGCTTGTGGACGGTCGTGGTGCCGTTGCCGAACTCGGCGGTGCCCACGGCGATGTCGTAGCTGCCATCGTCGAGCAGGGTCACCGTGGCGTCGGCGTAGTGGCCGCCGGGCGGGCCGGTGGCGATCATCGACATCGCGAACCCCTGCCCGACCAGCCACCCCGGCGGGGCCTGCTCCGCGCTCCGGTCGTCGGCCAGGGCGTTGCGCACCACCTGGAGGCACTGGTCCAGGCCGTAGGAGGCGATGTGCAGGTCCTCCTCCTCGCCGCCGGGGCTGATCATGTGCTCGCCGGGGCCGATGACGTTCCTCTCGCGGAACGCCAGCGGGTCGACGCCCAGGCGCCGTGCGAGCTCGTCCATCGCAGACTCGACGGCGAACGTCACCTGACCGAGCCCGTAGCCGCGGAAGGCCCCGGCGGGAACGGCGTTGGTGTACACAGAGTAGGCGTCCACCTTCTTGTGCGGCACCCGGTAGACGCCCATCGACTCCCCGACGCTGTGGAACATCACCGCGGGCCCGTGGTTCCCGTAGGCGCCGGTGTTGGCCACGACCCGGAACTGAAGCGCCGTCAGGGTGCCGTCCCGCTTGGCCCCGACCTTGACGGTGACGGTGAACGGGTGCCGGGTGGTGGCACCGTAGAACTGCTCGGGGCGGGTGAACTCCAGTTTCACCGGCCGGTGCAGCTTCATCGCGGCGAGCACGGCGATGTCCTCGGTGAGCATCTCCTGCTTGCCGCCGAACCCACCCCCGACCCGGCCCGCGACCACCCGCACCTTCTCCTCGGGCAGTTCGTACAGCGCGCACAGAGCGCGGCGGGTCAGGAACGGCACCTGGGTGCTGGAGCGCACCACGATCCGCTCCTCGCCGGTCTCCTCGTTCTCCTCGAAGTAGACGAGACAGCCGTGCGTCTCCAGGCTGGCGTGCTGGACCCGCTGGGTGCGGAAGGTCTCCTCGTAGACCAGGTCCGCCTCGGCGAATCCCTCCTCGACGGTGCCGATCTCGCCGTGCACCTCGCCGCAGACGTTGTTCTCCGGGCGGGCGATGCGCGACTCGGGGCCCTTGGGGTGGATCACCGGCGCACCGGGCGCCATGGCCTCCTCGGGGTCGATGACGTACGGGAGTTGCTCGTACTCGACGACGACCGTGCGGCAGCCCTCCTCGGCCGCGCCCTCGCTGTCGGCGACGACGGCGGCGACCCGCTGCCCGACGAAGCGCATCACGTCGTCGAGCACGCGGGTGTCGTCCGGGTCCTCGGTCGGATGCTCGTGCCGGGCGGAGGAGTAGAGCGTGTCGGGCGCGTCGTGGTGGGTCAGCACGGCGTGCACGCCGGGGACGCGCAGCGCGGCGGAGGTGTCGATGGACACGATCCGGGCGTGCGGATGCGGGGAGCGCAGCAGTTTCATGTGCAGCAGCCCCTCGACCTCCATGTCGAAGGTGTAGCGGGCGGTGCCGGTCACCACCTGCGGTCCGGCGGGCGCGCCCAGGCTGCGGCCCACCGCCTGGCCCGCGTCCGGTCGTTCGGTGTGCTTGACGCCGCAGATCGCGTCCTCGATCGCCCGGTACCCGGTGCAGCGGCACAGGTTGCCCTTCAGCGCCCGCGGCAGGTCGGCTCGCTTGTCCTCGTCGAAGCCGGCCGCGGTGGTCGTCATCAGGAACCCCGCGGTGCAGAACCCGCACTGGAAGCCCTGGGCGTCGAGGAACCGCTGCTGCATCGGGTGCAGCTCGCCGTCCTTGGCGAGCCCCTCGACCGTGGTCACCCTCCGGCCCTGCGCGCGCAGCGCCGGGTAGAGGCAGCTGTGCACCGGTTCGCCGTCGACCTGCACGGTGCAGGCGCCGCAGTCGCCGCCGTCGCAGCCCTTCTTGACCCCGAACCAGCCGCGCTCGCGCAGATAGGTGCGCAGGCACTGGCCCGCCCTGGGCTCGGCGTCGAAACCCTCGCCGTTGACGTTGACGGAGAAGCTCATCTCCCGTCCTCCTCGCACAGTTCGCGCCGGATCTCCTCGGCGAATCGGAAGGTCATGTGCCGCCGCCACGCGGGCAGGCCGTGGATGTCGTCGAAGTACTCCTTCGCCCGGATGCCGTACGCGACCGCCTCCTCGAGCGCCTGTGCGTTCGGCGACAGCGGGAACCGGAACCGGAACGGGCGCACGGTGGAGGCCGTGACGGTGAGCACGAACTCGCCGGTGCCCTGGTCGCGGGTGCCGACCAGCAGCGCGCCCGAGCGGCCGAGCCCGTAGAGCGACGCCTGCCGGAACGCGGTGCGCGCGGCGAGCGCCCGGGCGGGCACGGTGATCGAGCGCAGCAGGTCACCGGGCCGCAGGTCCTTGACCCCCGCGCCGAGGATGAAGTCCGCGACGGGCGTCTCCCGCAGGGAGCCGTCCTGCGCCTGCAGCCGGCAGACGCCGTCGAGGGCGGCGGTGAGCGAGATCATCGGCCCGGCGGGGAGCCCGTTGCACAGGTTCCCGCCGACCGTGGCCATGTTCCAGATCTTCCACGAGGCGAGGAAGGCCCGGCAGCACTGCTCGAACAGCGGCGCCGCGGACCACCGCGCACCTCGGGCGAAGCGGGACAGCTGGGCGATCGTGCACGTCGCGGCGATCTCCAGGTCGCCCTGCGGCGTCACCCGCACCGGGTCCCAGCCCATCCGGCTCAGATCGACCAGCCGCCGGATGTGCGGCTGCGGCTCGGAGAACAGGTACGTGCCCCCGCCCAGCCAGGCGTCACCCGGCCGCCATGTCTCGCGGAGCCGCGCGTCGCGCAGCTCCACCACCGTGTTCAGGTCCACGTGCACACACCGTCCTCGACAGATCGACGAAGCGATTGAAGCAACGGTGAACGGGCCGGAACGAGTGGGTGCGCCTACCAACCCAGGACCCGCGAACTGGGTGATCAACCAGCGCATGTACATGCCGCGACCGCCAGGTCTGCCCAGCTCGACGCGCCGCCGCCGGAGGCCGAGTCGGGTCAGCGGGTGGGGAGCGCGGTGCGCAGCGCGGGGCGGCGGGTGAGGACGGCGACGGCGGCCAGGGCGAGGGCCGAGAGGCCCTGGAGGACGGTGTACCAGGCCGGGCAGAGGCCGGGGATCAGGTCGACGCCGACGACGGCGACCGGCAGGACGGTGGCGACGGTGCGCAGTCGCTCGAAGGCCGATGCCGAGCCCTGCGAGGCGCGGTCGGCGAGCCGGTGGAGGAGCGGGGAGGCCGCCAGCAGGACGGCGGCGCGGATCCACATGAACGAGGTCGCCGGGTGACCGGTGGCCGCCATGACGGCGACCGTTGCGAGCACGACGGCGCCGACGGCGCCGAAGAGCGCGACACACTTCTTCACGGTGTCGAACGCCGCGGGCTCGGGGGAGCGGTCGAGCCGAGCGGTCGTGGTCGTGGCCTCGGTCGTGGAGGTGAGCGCCATGGTGTTCTCCGGTCTTCCGGTCGGGTGTTCGTCGGTGTGGTGACGACGCTACGGAGCGGCCGATCACGCCGGTATGGGCCTGGGCGCACGGGTGGGTGGGGCCGGCCCCACTCCGGCGCCGGACGTGCGGTTTCGTGCTCGGGGGCGGTGCACCGTGGGAGCATCGGACCGGCGTGGAAGGGGAGAGATGAAACGGCTGGGTGCGTGGGCGGCGCGCGTGGGGGTGGGGTTCTGGCGTGCGTGTGCGGTCGCGGCCGTCTGCCTGGTGGTCCCGGCGGTGTGGACCGGCGCGGTGGCGCTGGGGATCTGGTCGGGCGCGGGGAACCCGTGGTCGTGGCTCGCGCCGCTGCTGCTCGCGGTCGTGGGCACGCTCGCGCTCTCCCGTCCGGTCTGCCAGGCCGTCCGCTCCCTGGTCGCCCGGTGGACCGGGACCGTCGTGACCGCCGGATACCGGCAGGCCGGGCCGGTGACCCGGATGTCCACCGGCTACTGGTGGAACGGCTTCTCGTACGAGCGCACCCGCCGGGACGCCCTGATGGACCAGCGGTGGCGGGTCCGCTGGCGGGACCCGGCCAACGGGCGCGACCTGCGGTTCACCGCGATCGCGCCGTTCACCGCGGGCCTGCCCGCGGCCGTCCCGCCCGCCGCGCTGGCCGCGGCCGTGCTCGGGCTCGCACGGCCGGAGGCCGCCGCCCGTGTCGGCGGGGTGCTCGCCCTGCTCGTGGCCATCGGCTCCGCGCCCTTCGCCTGGCGGCTCCTCGACCCGGTCGCCGTGCGCTTCCTGCGCCCCTCCGCCGCGATGGAGTTGGCGGACCGGGTAAAGGAACTGGCTGCTCAGCGCGCGGATGTGACGGTCACTCAGGCAGCCGAGATCCGTCGGATCGAGCGGGACCTGCACGACGGGGCGCAGGCCCGCCTGGTCGCGCTCGGTCTCTCCCTGGCCACCGCCCAGAAGCTGATGGACACCGACCCGGACCGGGCCAGGGCGTTGATGCGCGAGGCCCAGGCCGGCGCCACCGCCTCCCTCGCCGAACTGCGTGAGCTGGTCCGGGGGATCGCGCCACCGGTGCTGAGCGAACGCGGGCTGGTCGACGCCGTCCGCGCGCTGGCCCTGGACGTGCCCCTCGACGTGGCCGTCAGCGCCCCCGGTGCGCTGCGCCTGGACCCGCCGATCGAGTCCGCCGTCTACTTCGGCGTCGCCGAGCTGCTGGCCAACGCGGCCAAGTACGCCGGGGCGACCAAGGCCCGGGTCACCCTCGCCCCGGACGGGAACGCCCTGGTCGTCACGGTCGAGGATGAGGGCCGCGGCGGGGCGGAGGTCCGCACCGGGGGTGGGCTCGACGGCCTGCGCCGCCGACTCGCCGTCTTCGACGGCACGTTGGAGGTCAGCAGCCCGCCCGGCGGCCCCACCGAAGCGATCATGATGGTGCCATGCGAATCCTTGTAGCCGAAGACCTCTACCTGCTGCGTGACGGGATGGTCCGTCTGATCGAGGCCTGCGGGCACCAGGTGGTCGCCACGGCGAGCACCGGACCCGAGACCCTCGACGCGCTGCGTGCCTGGCGGCCCGACGTGTCCGTCATCGACGTCCGGATGCCGCCGAACCAGTCCGACGAGGGTCTGCGGGCGGCGCTCGAGGCCCGCCGCGAGATGCCGGGCCTGCCGATCCTGATCCTCTCCCAGCACGTGGAGCAGCTCTACGCCCGGGAGTTGCTGGCCGACGGCTCAGGCGGCGTCGGGTACCTGCTGAAGGAGAGCGTCTTCGACGCCGACCAGTTCGTCGACGCCCTCGAACGCGTCGCGGCGGGCGGGACCGCCATGGACCCGGCGGTGATCGCGAAGCTGCTGTCCACCGGCTCGCCGAGCAGAGGGCTGGACCGGCTCACCGAACGCGAGTACTCCGTGCTGGAGTTGATGGCCGAGGGCCTGTCCAACCAGGCGATCGGCCGGCGCCTGTTCCTGAGCGAGAGCGCCGTGGGCAAGTACACGACCTCGATGTTCGGCAAGCTCGGCATCACCGACGACGAGGACACCAACCGCCGGGTCCGCGCGGTTCTCACCTACCTGAACACGGCGCCGCACTGAGCAGGAGTCAGGTGTGCCGGGGGTGGGCGGCCGGTCCGCTGCCGACGGGTCGCCGGTTCGGCCCTCGCGGTCGCCGCAGCTGAACGCGGGGAGCCCCGCACACGTATCGGGTCAGAGGCCGTCGTCGCCGGCGGGCCGCGAGGCCTTGCGGCGGTCGTGGAGGGTGCAGACTCCGAGGGAGAGGAGGAAGAGCAGGCAGAGCGGGACGGCCAGGACGGTCATCGTGAGCGGATCGCCGGTGGGGACGGCGATCGCGGAGAAGACGAAGACGGAGAAGATGACGGGCCGCCACCAGGAGCGCAGCCGGGCGGCGCTGAGGGCGCCGGCGGCGTTGAGTGCGACGATCAGGACCGGCAGCTCGAACGAGAGCCCGAAGACGAGCACCATGCGGACGAAGAAGTCGAGGAACTGGTCCCCCTCGATCATCAGCCCGAAGGACTGCGGGTTGAACGACGCGAGGACGTCCAGGCCCTTGGGGAAGACCGCGTAGGCCAGCGCGGCTCCGGCCAGGAACAGGGGGACCGCGGCCGCCACGAAGGCCAGCCCCCAGCGCTTCTCCCGGCGGTGGAGGCCGGGGGCGACGAAGGCCCACAGCTGGTACGTCCACACCGGGCTGGAGAGGTCGACCCCGGCCGCGAGGGCGACCTTGAAGGTGAAGGCCAGGGGAGCCAGGACGCCCTGGAGAACCAGTACGCCGCTGGGGCAGGTGGGTGTCGCGCCCGCCACGCCGTGCACGTGGTGCAGGAAGCAGGCCGGGCGGGTCAGCGCGGCCAGGATGGGCGCGCGCAGCACCCAGCCCGCGCAGGTGCCGACGAGCAGGCCGAGGACGGCCTTGATCAGGCGGCTGCGCAGCTCGGCGAGGTGTTCCCGCAGCGGCATCGCGCCGGCTGGTGAGGAGGACGACAACCGGTGCTCCCCGGCTACTTGTTGAGGTGGGTCTGCGGGTGCGGCTCGCTCTGCGCCGCCTGTTCGGTCGAGAGCGACGGCACCACGGGCGGCCGGGCGGGCTGGGTGGCCGCCTCGTGCTCGTCGGCGTCGCTGCGCATGGCGTGGGTCTCGGACTTGAGGATGCGCAGGGACTTGCCCAGGGCGCGGGCGGAGTCGGGCAGGCGTTTGGCGCCGAACAGGACGAGCAGCACCAGCGCGATGATGATGATCTCCAGAGCGCGGTTCTCGAGCATGTGAGTCCCTTCGATGGGGCGTTCGGGCGCGTTGGCGGGGTCAGCGGATGTCCGGTGCGGCGGACGGCTGATCGGGACGGGGGCCGGGGTCGGGGTCGGGG
>NZ_BBPP01000046.1:0-1125 GCF_000787835.1 Streptacidiphilus melanogenes | reverse complement strand
GCGGCGGACGGCTGATCGGGACGGGGGCCGGGGTCGGGGTCGGGGATCGGGACGTCGGCGAGCCGGCTGACCAGGGCCCGCGGGTCGAGGTCCGCGGCCGTGAGGTCGCGCAGCTCCTCCGGCAGCTCGCGTCGGAGCTCCTCGGTGCCGGCTCGGGCGAAGGAGCGGACGGCCTGCAGGAATCGGACCGCCTCACCGATGAGTCCGGGGAGCCGGTCGGGGCCGAAGACGACCACGGCGAGGACGGCCAGCATCGCGAGTTTGACGACGCTCAGGTCGAACACGGGAGTCCTCCCGGGGCGCGGGGATGTACGGGACGCGGGGCGAGTTGGCCGCGAAGTTATTACTAACCGGGCGCTCGGTCAATACTTTGGGAGCGCCGATGCGCCGTGTCCCTGCCGTGGACTACATTTTCAGTCAGCCCTGCCGTGGGCGACCGATGACGCATGTAGGGTGCCGGATTATGGCCGACCGTAGAACGACGATGCTGGAAGCGGCCGCGCGGGTGATCGCCCGGCGGGGTGTGCGCGGACTGAGGGTGGAGGAGCTCGCCGCGGAGGCCGGTGTCTCCACGGCGCTGATCTACTACCACTTCAAGAACCGCCAGGGCATCCTCCGGGCCACGCTGGACTTCATCAACGACCGCGCCGGGGACTACACGACCGGCCGCGACCCCGACGCCCCGCCGCTGGACGCCCGCGGTGAGCTGGAGCAGACGCTGCTGCTGGAGTTCCAGGACACCCCGCAGGTGCGGGAGAACAGCACGGCGTGGGGCGAGCTGCGCGCGAGCGCCGTCTTCGAGCCCGACCTGCGGGAGGACCTGGCCCGCGCCACGCTCGTCTGGGTCCAGGAGGTCGCCGAACTGCTGGGCAAGGTCCACCCGATGGCCGGGGCCGGAGCGCTCGCGCAGGCGGCCGAGCGGCTGACGGCGCTGCTGGAGGGCCTCAGCACCCGCTGGCTCAGCGGCAGCCTTCCGCTCGCGCACGCGCGGACGTTGATGGCGGAGGCCATCGACGTGGAGCTGTCCCGGCTGGCTCAGCCGGCCTGAGCGCACCCTGAGTACACAGAGCGGCGGCGGTACGGTCCTTCGGGCCGTACCCCGCCGCTCTGCTGTGTGCGCGGTTC
>NZ_BBPP01000047.1 GCF_000787835.1 Streptacidiphilus melanogenes | reverse complement strand
TCACCGGGACCGCGGCGTTGACCGCGGCGCTTGGTCCGGCTGACCGCCGGCGCGCCAGGTACCGCTCCGAGGAAAAGACATCTCGCGTTGGCGGGGCTTGCGAATCCTCGTGGTCATCCCTCATGCAACGAGCATGTCACGCCGCCCGGCCCCATCGTCTCCAGCATCCGGGACCTGTCCCCTTCCGTCAGGCACTGATGAACGGCCAAACCCTCGGCCAGCGCCTGCTACGGGATATGAGGACCACCGTCGCGGAGGGCTGGGGCCGACCCGGGACCTACCGGGTGGGCGAACACCACCGCGTTGGCCCGTGCAGACCGAGGGCCTGCGAGCTGGTGGCGCGGGTCATGGCGAGCGAGGCGAGCCAGGCGAGTTCCGTTTCCGGCAACCTCTCGGTGGCGTCCGGTACTGCTGGCCGCCGGGTGAGGCCTGGGTGTCGAGAGTCCTTGAGGCGGCGCGGTCGGGGCTGACGATGGCGCGGTGTCGGTTCTCGTGCTGATTGGGCATGACGGCAGTTCCGTGAGCGAATTCCCATTGCCGTGCGGCAGGTGCGTGAACGACGGCGTTACGGAACCGAACGCAACGGGCTCCGCAGCCCCGGTTCAGCACCTCGAACGTTAGACGGGTTGAAGTGAACGTCCACACCAGCGAACGGCTCTGTATGGGTCGCAGGCATTGCGTGCCAGGAAGCGCCAAAGAGCGGGCGCGGTCAATCCAGGCTGCGGTCTGCGCCGAGTCCGGTTTGGATGGGGCGGACGGGGCAGGCGCGAGATACCCGTAAGGTCCGAACGCCACGTTCGAACACCGTCCCTCGCAGTCTCGGGAGGCAGGACGCATGACTGAAGTTCCGGCCACTACCACCGATTCGGGCGCGCCCGTCGAGAGTGATGAGCACTCGCTGACGGCGGGACCCGCTGGACCGGTCCTGTTGCAGGACGCGTACCTGATCGAGCAGATGGCCCAGTTCAACCGGGAGCGGATCCCGGAACGTCAGCCTCACGCCAAGGGCAGCGGCGCGTTCGGGCACTTCGAGGTCACCGGTGATGTGACCGCGTACACGAAGGCGGCCCTCTTCCAGCCGGGCACGCGCACGGAGGTGCTGGCCCGGTTCTCGACCGTGGCCGGGGAGCGCGGAAGCCCGGACACCTGGCGCGACCCGCGCGGGTTCGCGCTGAAGTTCTACACCTCGCAGGGCAACTACGACATGGTCGGCAACGACACCCCGGTGTTCTTCGTGAAGGACCCGATGAAGTTCCAGCACTTCATCCGTTCCCAGAAGCGCCGTGCCGACAACAACCTGCGCGACCACGACATGCAGTGGGACTTCTGGACGCTCTCGCCCGAGACTGCCCACCAGGTGACCTGGCTGATGGGAGACCGCGGGATTCCGCGGACCTGGCGGCACATGAACGGCTACAGCTCCCACACGTACATGTGGATCAACGATCAGGGACAGCGGTCGTGGGTGAAGTACCACTTCAAGACCGACCAGGGCATCGAGTGCTTCACCCAGGACGAGGCCGACCAGATGGCTTCGGTCGACACCGACTACCACACGCGTGACCTGTTCGAGCACATCCGCGACGGCGAATACCCTTCCTGGACGATGTTCGTGCAGGTCATGCCCTACGAGGACGCCGCGGCATATCGGTTCAACCCGTTCGACCTGACCAAGATATGGCCGCATGGAGACTATCCGCTGATCGAGGTCGGGCGGCTCACACTGGACCGCAACCCTACCGACCACCACGCCGCGATCGAGCAGGCGGCGTTCCAGCCCAACAACTTCGTGCCCGGGATCGGGCCGAGCCCGGACCGCATGCTGCTGGCGCGGTTGTTCGCCTACGCGGACGCGCACCGCTACCGCATCGGCGCCAACTACCAGCAACTGCCGGTCAACGCGCCGGCGGTACCGGTGCACTCGTACTCCAAGGACGGGGCGATGGCGTACCGCAAGGTCGCTGATCCTGTGTACGCGCCCAACTCGAAGGATGGTCCGGCGGCGGACTCGTCGGCCTCGGGCCCGCTGCCGAGCTGGGAGGTCAGCGGGGAGATCACCCGCGCCGCCTACGTGGACCACCCGGAGGACGACGACTGGAGCCAGGCGGGCACCCTGGTCCGCGAGGTCATGAACGACGACGCCCGCACGCGGCTGGTGGACAACGTCGTGGGCCACCTGCTGAACGGCGTCAGCGAGCCCGTCCTGCAGCGCGCCTTCGCGTACTGGGCGAACATCGACCCCGAGGTCGGCCGGCGCATCCGGGAAGGCGTCCAGGCCAAGGCGGGGGAGAAGGACCCCAAGGCCGACCAGCAGGCCAATTCGGCCCGGACAGCCATGCAGCACAAGGCGTGACCGCCCAGCCACCGGCGATCTCCACGCCGCAGCAAGCGGCGTACGGCAAACGCGATCCAAGGCGAGAGGAGCCTTCGATGACCACACCGGACCACGACCCCCAAGCCCCCGACGACGAAACCCGCGACCGCTCCGCCGAACAGCGCGATATTGTGGCCCCAACCCCCCATGACGTACGGGAGAAGGCCAGGGACGAGGATCAGGAAGGCAGCCAGCCCCCTCGGCGCAGCGGCGCGTAATGACCGCGCACCTCGGCGCCGGCCAGGCCATCGGCATCGACCTGGTCCCCTTCACGGAGCAGGCACGCACCTGACGGACACGATCCGCGACAGCGCACCCAGGCACAAGTCTCCACCCTCGAACCGCGGCGCACGATGTCGACGGCTCAGTGGAGGACGCCCAGGCAGGCCAAGGCCGACATGCCAGCCGTGCCGGCCTTGGCGCACAGGCCCGGCTGTGGCGAAAACGAAGCCCGGCGGGAGGCGTGACCGGCGCACTCCGCCAGTAGTGTGAATCCGACCGGCGTCGGAGTGAGCCTGCGCTTAGCACCATCAGTCCCATCTACGATGGATGGCACTCCGGACCTCAACCCGGAGCCCACGGCCCGATGATGGCGCACCGTCCACGGCCGGCACAGCCCGCCCACGCATCAGAGGGCGTGGGCGGGCTGTATAGCTCTGCGGCCCCGCGCTGGGACATCAACCGAGCGAGTGGACTCCTGGTTCAGCCAGATACGTTGGACCCGGACTGCCCTACCATGGCATTTGCTCCGGACCTCAGACCGGAGTGGCCGCAGGACCGCAGAGCCGCGGCCTGGACAGCCTGCCCGTGCACCCCCGTCACGGGCGGGTTGTCCCATCCGATGTGACCCGCGCCGATCAACGCGATGCCCCGCGACCAGCTTGCTGTCCCTTCGGTCCGCCGGCTCCCAGCCGGGTCCAAGGTCGCATCGCCGCGGAGCTCGGCGAGGCGATCGCCGGCATCGAGGAGGTGGCCGCCCACCTGTGACGCGCTCAGCACGCGACCGCCGAACTCGTCTACACCGGCGCCGTCCCCGGCTCGTGACAACGCTTCCGGGGTTGGGGCAGCCTGCCTCGGGGGTGGGCCGGTGACATCGGGCTCAGCCTGGTACTGGACGTCATGTCTTGTCAGGCGCTGAGTCTTTAGGGGGAGAACGATGAGCGTTGTCGATCCTCCGTCGGGCGCGGGGCCGCTGCTGCCCTTGTTGAAGGTGGAATGCAGCCAGGTGTCGGGCTTCGGTGGTGTGCTCACTGGCCGGCGACCTGGACATGCACACCTGCCCGCAGGCCCAGGTGGCGTTCTGGCGGGCGGCGGAGTCGCGGCCGCGCGTGGTCTGCGTGGACATGCGCGAGGTGACGTTCTGCGGCTCGGCGGCGCTGAACCTGCTGCTGGGTGTGCAGGCGCTGGCCGAGCACGAGGTGCCGCTGGCCGTGGTCGCGCCCAGCCGGCAGGTGGAGCGGCTGCTGGACCTCACCGACGCGGACCAGTTGTTCCGCGTCTACCCGCGCCACGAGCTCGCGGTGGACGACGGCCGCCGCCGGCCGGCGGCCACCTGTAGGTGTGGACACCGGGCCGGCGGGCAGGCGCACAGCGTCCCATCGGCACGATCATCCTGGAACCGGTCATGAGCAGCACTCCGGCCCCCAACCTGTCGTCGTACTTCCACCGGCGGATCTTCTTCCCGGCGACCGGTCGCCGGCGGCTGGCCGTGACCGAAGGCATGGAGTTCGTCCGCCATGCGCTGGCCGAGTGGCACCTGGGCTTGGCCGAGATCGGCGGCGACCACGAACGCGCCGACGACGCCATGCTGGTGGCGACCGAATTGCTGGACAATGCAGAACAGCACGGCGGTGGCGCGCGTGAGCTGCGCCTGGACCTCGATCCCGTCGGCCGGCGTCTGCGGATCACCGTGGCGGACGCCGCTCCTCATCACCTCCCCCAACCTGTCCTGCCCCACCGGCCCGAGCAGCCGCGGGGTCACGGCCTGCACATCCTGACCCGGCTGTCCACCTGGGGCAGCACCCAGCACCACGGCGGCAAGGCCGTCTGGGCGGAGGTCCCGGTCCGCATCCCGCGCTACGGCCGAATCGACCGGTGACGTCTCCGGCCAACGCGATTTCGTCACCTGTTGACCGGCCCGCGCCGCAGGTGCCACGGCGCAACGGGCCCCCGGACCGGGCTGGCGGCGCGGAACGCAAAAGTCACCAGCGGCCGCAGCCACAGGGCAGGCCGCAGGCGCAGTCGGCCGGGCCGGTGCCGGGGGGCGAGGAGGCGGCGGCCTTCAGCCTCCGGTTCGCCCCTGCGCGAGCGCGGTCGCGTGGCCGTGCAAGCGCCAGCAGCCCCCGCAGCGCAGCTGCGGGGTGATGCTCGCGGCCGCGGTGATCGGCAGCGCGTCCGCACAGGGGGTGAGCAGGCGTCGGCCCAGGCCACTCGGATGGCGGGCTTGGGCGATGTGCCAGCAGCGCACCTGCCGTCCGATCTCGGCGGGCCGGTGCTCGGCGCGCAGCTCGAAAGCACTCATTCCACTCCTCCGGACCTGTCCTCGTCTGTAGTCCCCGCTCAGTGTCTTCGGCACGAGGCCCGCTGTTGATGCCGTGCGGTGCGACGGCCCGCGCCGGAACCAGGACCGGATCCAACGGGAGAATGGTGCTCTACGGGGCGAGGGGTTAGGGGGCCGGGCGAGCGGTGAGCGTGGAGAGGAGTTCGGCGACGGTGGGGCCGGCGTCGGTGGGGTGGCGCAGCTTCGTTTCGGGCACGAGTCGGTAGCGGTTGTGGCGACCCGCCCGGGTGTGGGAGAGATAGCCGGCCGCTTCCAGGTCGGCGATGATGCGCAGCACGGCCCGCTCTGTCAGCAGGCAGCGCGAGGCGATGTCACGCACCCGGACACCCGGGTCGCGGGCGATCTGGACCAGGACCCGGGCATGGTTGGTCAGGAACGTCCACTGCGCAGCTCTGGGGGCGGGAGCCGGTTCCATACTGCCAGGATCCTCCGGAACACGTGCTACAGCAAACACGACACCAGTTTCATGCAACGGTTGACACCCCTTGAATCGGGGGCGATCCTTAAGAGGCACAATCCGGATGGGCCGCGCCTGCCGGGTGTCGAATGTCGCGAAGCGGGGTGGCGCTGTGACCAGGGATGAACTGAACGCGTTGACCGCGCTACTGCGCCGATACGGGAACGCGCCCCGCTCCGTCGACCAAGCCCTGGAGGCCATCGACGCCTACCTGACGCTGGCCGAGAGCCACCCGGACGCGGCAGCGCTCACCTACGAGCACGGCCACGCCCTCGACCTGTGGCACGCCCTGCAGGACACCGCCGCCGCGCTCGCGCTCCGGCCGGCCCCGATCAGCCCGCAGGCGGCGTGATGGACGGCAAGCCGGAGTCCCAGCCCCGCTGCACCGCAGAGGACACCGGCGGCGTGCTGCTCTACCGCCTGGCCGGCGACCTCGACTTCGACACCAAGGACGTCCTCGCCTTCGACAAGCCCCTCGCCGACTTCCACGCCGTCGTCGTTGACCTGTCCCAGGTGACTTTCTTCAGCTCCACTGCCCTGAACGCCCTGCTCGGCCTGCGCCTGCGCGCCGAACCCCTCGGCATGCCCGTCCACCTGGTCGCTGTGCCTGCGGCGACCGCCCGCGTACTGGAGCTCACCGACGCCACCGGACTGTTCCACATCCACCCCGACCTGCACGCCGCCCTGACCGAGCTGGTACCCGGCCCGCCGCCCACGTCGGACCCACGCTGACCGAGCTGTCATCGCTCTTCGCGGGAGGGGCGGTCATGAGCGCGCGAGCGGTGGGTGATGCCCAGGTCGGTGGCGCGCTTGTACAGTTCGGCCTTGGTCAGCTTGTCGAGGTCTTCCACCGCGGTGGGGCCGGGCCGCGTTTTCGCTGCTGCCCTCCTTTTGAGGGTGCGGTGCGAGTTGGCGGTATCCGCGTCGGGTTTCGGGGTGCGCGTCGTTTTCGTGGCCGCCGCAGTCGTGGTCGTCCGGCGGCCCGTCGGGCACCTTGATCGGCATGGTGTTTCCGAACGGGACGCGCAGAGCTCGGCCTGCCCGCCGGGGACCTGGCCGTAGAGCTTGGTGTAGCCGAACAGGGCCGCGCCGCTGCCGTACTCGCGGACCTGGGTGGTCTCGCACTGGGACTGCAGGCCCCCTGTGAGAGGCCGCCGTCGCTCCGGCCATCCGCGGCGCCCAGCACGCCCAGTCGGCCACGCAACCCTGCTCGGCGGCGCGTATGCCCCTGCCTGCGACGTCCATGCGGCCAGCCACCGACCGGGCCGCCATGGGGCTGCCACCCACCGGTGCCGAGGGGGCAGGCAGCCAGGAATGGACGCGGCGAAACCGGGCACGCGCAAGACTCCACCAGCGGTGCGAGCGGAAAAGGAGCCGGCGATGACCAGTACGGCGGCAGCGCTCTTCGACGTCGACGGAACCCTCGTCGACAGCTCCTACCTGCACACCGTCACCTGGTGGCAGGCCCTGCGCCAGGCCGGACATCTCGTACCCATGGCGCGGGTCCACCGGGCCATCGGGCTCGGCTCCGCCGAACTCCTCGACCACCTCCTGGGCGTCGGGCGAGACCGGGCGGGCGACGGCGAACTGGACAGCGCGCACCAAGCCCTGTACGCCGTGCACTGGCCTTCTCTGGAGCCCCTTCCCGGCGCGGCCCAGGTCCTGCGGGCCTGCGCGGAGCGCGGCTGGACCGTCGTTCTCGCCACCTCCGCCGGTGCCCGCGAGGTCGAGGTGCTCCGCAAGGTGCTGGACGCGGACGACGCGATCGCCGACCAGGTCCACGCCGACCAGGTGGACGCGGCCAAGCCGGCCCCGGACCTGGTCGAGCAGGCACTCGCGCAGGCGGGCGTCGACGCCGGGCGCGCGGTGTTCGTCGGCGACACCGCCTGGGACGTTCAGGCCGCGCACCGGGCAGGAGTGCCGTGTCTCGGCGTGCTGAGTGGCGGCTGGAGCCGGTCGGAGCTCGCAGACGCAGGCGCGGCGCAGATCTACCGCGACGCCGGAGAGTTGGCGGGTTTCCTCGACGCGAGCCTGCTCGCCGACCCGGCCTCTCTGAACCCCGGCCACGCACTGTGAATCCGTCCCTGCTCCGGGGCCTGCGGTCCGAGGCTCCCGCCTATTACGCGTCCTTGAATCGCCCCTGCCGGTGTCAAGCAATCCTCCGCCGATACAGGGTGCTGCACCTTGCATGGACAGCGCGGTCGCGGCTCACGATCGGCGGCATGACGATGACAGTAGGACTCCGGTCCGTCTCGCGCGATTGAGCGGACCATCCATCAGCAGTTTTCTCAAGGAAAGGGACTGAGGTGTCCACCGACGCGATCGTGTTGCTGAAGGAAGACCACAAGGAGATCCGGAAGCTGTTCCGGGCCTTCAAGGCGACGGGCCCGGACGCGCACGCGACCCGGGCCAACCTGACCGACAAGATCCTTGAAGCGCTGACCGTGCACACCTACATCGAGAACGAGGTGATGTACCCGAGGGTCAGCGAGCTCGTACCGGACCTGCGAGCGGAGATCCTGGAGTCTTTCGAGGAGCACCATGTGGCCGACGTCCTGTGCCAGGAGCTGGCGCTGATGAGCCCGGAGAACGAGCGCTACGACGCGAAGACGTTCGTCCTCATCGAGGCCGTCACCCGCCACATCGAGGAGGAGGAAGGCGACTGGTTCCCCAAGGTCCGCGCCGCGCTGGGCCGTAAGGAACTGCAGGACATCGGCGCTCAGCTGCTCGAGGCCCGTGCCAGGGCCCCGCACCGGCCCGAACAGCCCGGCGTGATCAAGAAGGCCGCAGACGCCGTCTTCGGATAACTGCCCGCCCCCGCCTTCCCCGCTGACCTGGAGGCGCCCTCCCGCGAGCTTGGTGGACCGGCCGCCGTTGGTTCCGTCGGACCAGGGGAACCCCCGTCCAGGCCCGGTGGCCGGCCTGCTCGGGCCAGCGCGGTGACGAGCTGACATAGGTCGCATTCGGGCGGCGGTGGGCACCGCGTCGCGTCGGAGCCAAGTTTCTCGTGGAACCTGGTCACGCAGCGCGCCGTCGTGACGCGGTCCGCCCTGCCGCGTGATGATGAGGAGATGGTCGACCGACCGCGGCCGACGACGGCGGAGGGCGGATGTGTGCCGACGCTGGACCATGGTCTGGGGGAGGTCCTCGCCGACGTGCTGGCCGCGTCCCATCGCTTGGCCCCGCGCGAGATTCCCGCGCTTGTGCAGGAGGCCGGCCGGCGTCTGGGGCTGTCGCGGGCATGGGTCTATGTCGCTGACATGCAGCAGGGTGAGCTGGTCGCTCTGCCCACCGTCGAACAGGCGCAACAGCTCGCCGACGGCTGCGCCCCCGTGCTGGAGACCCTGCCGGTGGACACCTCACTCGCCGGGCGGGCCTACCGGACCGAGACGGTGCAGCTCGCCGCGGTCGGCGATCGTGGCGACCGGGTGGGTTGGCTTCCGCTCGTGGACGGCGTCGGACGCCTGGGGGTGCTGCGCGTGGCTGCGCCCGCCCTCGAACAGTCCCTGGTGGACCGGTGCCAGGCGCTCGCCTCGCTGACCGCGATGATCCTCGCTACCAAGCGGGCCTACAGCGACGTCCTCGCCCAGACGGTGCGCAGGCGGACGATGACGCTTCAGGCGGAGCTGTTGTGGGCGTTCGTGCGCCGCGGACCATCGGAACCGCCTCGGTGACCTCCACGGCTGTCCTGGAACCAGCTTACGAGGTCGGCGGCGACGCCTTCGACCACAGCCTGGCCAGCAGGCGCCTTCACCTCACACTGCTGGATGCGATGGGCCATGACCTCGCCTCAGGCGGCTGCAGCGCCGTGGCCCTGGCCGCCTGCCGCTCCACCCGTCGGGCCGGCGGCGGCCTGCCCGACATCGCTGACCAGATCGACGGCACCTTGGCCCGCTGGATCCCTGACCGTCTGCTGACCTGCGTCATCGCGGACCTCGACACCGTCACCGGCCGCCTGGACTGGATCAACTGCGGCCACCCCACCCCCCTTCTCATCCGCGACCGCCACATCGTCACCGGCGCCCTCGAACGTCCCCCGCACCTGCCACTGGGCCTGGCCGGACACGGAGCGGCACCGCCACGGGTCCACACCGCCCATCTGCAGCCCGGCGACCGCGTGCTGCTGTTCACCGACGGCGTCACCGAAGCCCGCTCGGCCACCGGCGAACTGTTCGGCGAAGACCGGCTGGCCGATACCGTCGTCCGCACCATGGCCGACGGCCTGCCCGCACCCGAAGCGCTACGCCGCCTCACCCAGCAGATCCTCTCGCACCAGGACCAGCGGCTGAGGGACGACGCCACCATCCTCCTCGCTGAATGGCACCCCCTACGTTGAACGCTGGACAAGACGATGCGTCACCGGCGCGGCACCGAGGCGGGTTGCGAGCAGGCGCTTGCCGAGCTTCCGCGCCTTTGAGGCTGTCCGCCTGAGCCTTGGTGAACAGCTCCGACAGCTCCGCGTCGCCCACGCGGGCGGCGTCCTTCATGTAGGTCTCCAGGCGCAGCGCGTTGGCCAGGCAGGACTGAACGAACCAGGTCAGGTTGTAGTCCTTGTCCATCGTGCCGGTGACCGAGCCGGCCTCGCTCTCGTGATGCCCCATGCCGCTCACTTCCTCGTTCGGTCGGTATCCGTGCGTCTGCGGGGCGCGCTTGCTCGCATCGAGCTGGGCCACACTCTTGATCGGGCGGCCCTTCACGGATGGCCGGCGCGTCACGGACGTCGGGGGACTGCTCGCTGCGTCAACCGGGTTGGCGGCTCGCTGATGTTCCGCCGGGACCGTGCCGGCCTCGGATGCGCCCCTCAGCGGGCCCGCACAACTGCTGCCGGGCGCGGAGGCGGGGTGTGCAGGCTTTCAGGGGCGGACAGCGCGGTGGCCAGTTCGGCGGTGACGGTGATCTCCGGACGCGAACCCGAGGGAGCGTTGTCGGTGATCGCGCGGCGGACTCGGTCCGGGTCACGCGTGACGACGGCCCGGGTTACACCGCGGGCGGTGCACAGGGCGTCGATCCGCAGCACAGCGCTGACCGCCGCGGGCCCCAACGGATCATTGCCCAGGTTCAGGACCAGGTGACAGACAGGACGGCGCAGTTGCTCCTCCACCGCCCGGCACAGCACCGGCCTGTCATCGAGCGTGAGCGGCGCCAGCAGGGTGACGATCACAACGCCCCACGCGTCCCTGTTGACCGTGAAGACCACGGCTGTCCCTCCGTCCGAACCCGCGATGGGCACCGACCCTAGGCCGCCGTCGGCCCCTGGGAGGAGAGAATCCGGTGGACACGCACGCGAACCGCGGCCGCTGGGCCGAACGGAGGACCTGGTCATCACGCTCAGGCGTCCCGCACCCACCCCGTGATCACCGGGGGCACCACAGCACCGACCGATCAGAAGCCACCCGAGGGTGCCGTACGGCGACGCGGAGATCGGCAGGGGCGACATGCCTGTCGGCCCGAAGCGGACGGCGGCGAGTAGTTTTGCGGTCCGGGACCTTGTGCTCTGGAGGCTGGCTCAGCGCAGTCGAACCGCGCGGGGTGCGTGGGCTGTTCCCAGGCGGTTGGGGGCTGCATGTGCGCATGTGCGGCGGCCTCGGCTCGCGCGCCGAGATGACGATCGTGTGCGTGGCGGACCGGATTGACAATGACGCGTACCTGGACGTCCGCGTCTCCCGGGCGGGCGTGGCAGGCGCTGGGAACTACGGCACTGGTCTGGCCGCCGTGCCGGGGCGGGGCGTGTCCGCCGGTGCTCGGGGCGGCGGACACGCCCAGGGCCGTCTGGGGTCAGGAGCGGCCGCGGCCGGAGATCATGTCGCGGGCGCGGTCGACCAGGCCGGCGCCGGGGGCCAGGAGCTTGTTCATCGGCGGGGTACTGGGCGCGCCCGGGTGCGGGCGGGTGGGAGCGATCGCCTTCGCTGAGCGAATCTTGTCGCCGAGCTCGTCCAACTGCTGGGAGGTGCACGCGTCGGCCAGGGCAGGGAAGAGGCGGGTCTCCTCGTCCATGACGTGCGCGACCACCTCGCTGATGACGCCGGCGACCAGGGTGTCGAACTCGGCGCGGCCGGCGTCCATGCCTTCGAGCTGCTTGAGCATCTTCTCGACCTTGGAGTGGTCGGCGATCTCTTTGTCGGCCATCGCGTCCCCGCCCAGGATGTGCTCGCGGACAGCCGGGTAGAGGTACATCTCTTCGGCGACCGAGTGGCGGACGAGTTCGATGGTGAACTCGTCCGCGATGTCGCGTCGGCGGGCGTCGCCCGGGGGCATGCCGTTGATCTTGTCGAACATGGCCTGCACCTCGCGGTGGTCGGCCTTGAGTTCCTCGATGACGTTGCCGCCGTGACCCATGGTCATTGCGTCCCTTCGGTCGGCCCCCGGACAGGGGCGGGGCGGCATCCGTTCCCCGTTCGCCCCCAGTCCAAGCGGTCGAACCGGCCCCGGCGCGTCCGGCCGGGTCGATCCAGACCCCGATGGCGGTGCCGAGGTCCCCGGCGGGGTATCCGCCAACCCCGGGCGGACGGGCCGCCCGGCGGGAGTGGAGAGGCGGGCAGGCTGATGCCGGCAGGATCGTCCCCGAAGCGGGAGCGGCAGTACGAGCACATCAAGAAGAGCGCGCAGGACCGCGGTGAGAGCACTAAACGCGCCGAGGAGATCGCGGGGCGGACGGTGAACAAGGAACGCGCACGCGCGGGTGAGTCGAAGACCGCGAGCCGGACCTCGACGAAGGACACCTCCTCGTCCAGGCGCGGCGGCCAGCGCTCCCACACCGGCGCCCAGGGCCCCACGAAGGAGCAGCTCTACCAGGAGGCCAGGAGGAAGAACATCCACGGCCGTTCCAGCATGACCAAGCGCGAACTGGCCCACGCTCTGGGACGTTGATCAGCGCGGTCAGGCGGCCGGGATGTCCTGGAGGCCGCGTTCGACGGCGGCGAGGAGATCGTCGCGGTGCGCGAGCGCGGTGGTGTCCAGCAGGTCGGGGTGGCGCAGCAGTGCGGCGGCGGCCTGCTCGTGCGGCCCGGGCTGGGTCAGGCGCCGGTAGGCGGCCGGTGACAGTCCGGCCGCGAGGGTGGCGCGGCGGGCCAGGTCGGGGTCGGCCAGCAGGGCGGCCGCCCAGCCCAGAACAGTGTCGTCCAGCCAGGGCTCGTCCTCGGGTCCGGGCGGGCCGGTCAAAGCCAGCAGCGCCAGGTCGAGCGCGGTCGGCAGGCGCAGACGGGCGGCCACGGCGGCGGCCTGCTCGGCCTGCAACTGGGCCAAGGCTTGGTTGAGCGCCCCGGGCGGGGCCGGGAAGTCGCGCAGCAGCCGCCCGGCGACGGCCGCGATCACGCTCTGGAGCGTGTCGGTCGAGGTGGGCGGCACGGCAGGAGTCCTCACACGGGGGCGGCCACCTCGGTGTGGGCGGCTTTGACCTGGACGGTACCGGTATGCCGCGCTGGACGAAATGGCGCAGGTCACGCCCTGCCCGGACGGGAAGAGCCGGCCACGAGGAGCAGCGTTGAACACTCACGACCAAGACCCCGCGGTGTCCGGGACCAGCCGCGTGCCGCGTTTGGGCGTCGAGGAGGAGTTCCTCTTGCTCGACCCCGCGACCGGTCGGCCGCTTCCGTACGCCACCCAGGCCGGCGCCGCTCGCGCCTGTACCCCACCCTCGGTCCGCAAGAGGTGCAGCACGAGCTGTTGCTCGCAGGAGACGGCCACCCCCGTGTGCCGGACGCTCCCCGAAGTCAGGGCGCACCTGCTGCGGATGCGCCGCACCCTCGCCGACGCGGCTAACCTGGAGGGCTGCGTCCTGGCCGCGTGCGCGGCGTCGCCGTTCGCGGACGGCGCTTGGCCGGTACCGGTCACCGACAAACCCCGCTACCAGCAGCTGCACGAACAGGCGCCACTGCTGACGGACGAGCAGCTCATCAACGGCCAGCACGTCCACGTCGAGATCCAGGACGACCAGGCGCGCATCGAGGCGCTGAACCGGGTGCGCCCATGGGTGCCGCTGTTGCTGGCCCTGTCAGCCAGCTCACCGCTGTGGCGCGGCCGCGACACCGGCTTCGCCAGCTGGCGCTACCTGGTCAACGACCGCTGGCCGGTCAGCGGCATCCCACCGCGCTTCCACGACGCCCGCGACTACCACCGCCGCAGCCGCGACCTGGTGGACCGCCAGATGGTCGTCGACCCCGGACAGCTGTACTGGCTGGCCCGTGCTTCGGCCCGCTTCCCGACCTTGGAGGTCCGGGCCTTCGACGTGCAGATCAGGGTCGACGACGCGGTGGCGTTGGCCGGCCTGGTCCGCGCGCTGGTCATGACCGTTCTGGCCGAGGCGGAGGCTGGCCTGCCCGCTCCCGACCCGGCCCCGGAGGCACTGGCAGCCGCGGTCTGGCACGCCGCCCGCAATGGCCTGACCGGGCACCTGCACGACCCGCGGGATCTGCAGCCCCGACCCGCGGCGACGGTCGTCCGCCACGCCCTCACCCACCTGGAACCCGCCCTGCAGCAGGCCGGCGATCAGCAGCCCGTCCGCCGGGTCATGGAACGCCTGCTCAAAGAGGGAAACGGAGCCGTCCGGTTGCGCCGGGCCCTCGACGAACACGGATGGCCAGCCGTCCTGTCCCAGCTTGGCGACCATACCCAGGACAGGTGATGCCGTTCGCTCGTCGCAAGGAGTCGCCTGCGTCCCGTGAGCGGTGCCCGCGCCGACGCCGGGGATTGCCTCTCCTTTTTTGTCCGGCGCGGGGCCGGCGGAAGAACGCGGCTCGTCGGCCGGTAGCCGGGCGCGGTGGGGGTAGCCGCACTTGAGTGGAGCGGAGGGGACTGAGATCTGCGAGAGGAGCAGGATCGCGATGACCGAGTACGGCTACTTCCTGTCATGCGAGGAGTTCACCCCGGCCGAGTTGATCGACCAGGCCCGACGGGCTCGGCAGGCGGGCTTCACGCGCCTGGCGATCTCCGACCACTTCCATCCGTGGAACGACGCCCAGGGCAACGGTGCGTTCGTCTGGTCGATGATCGGCGCGTTGTCGCAGGCCGTGGACCTGCCGGTGACCACCTTGGTGACTTGCCCGACGGTGCGGTTGCACCCCGCGGTGACCGCCCAGGCCGCGGCAACCTCCAGCGTGCTGCTCGGCGGGCGGTTCGCCCTCGGCGTGGGCTCGGGGGAGGCGCTGAACGAGCACATCCACGGCGATGCGTGGCCGTCGTTCGAGACCCGGGCCGAGATGCTGGAGGAGGCCGTCGCGGTGATGCGGAAGCTCTTCACCGGGGACCTAGTCAGTCACCGCGGCCTTCACTACACCGTGGACAACGCTCGCCTCTACACAGCCCCCGCCCGCCCACTGCCCGTCCTGGTGTCGGGGTTCGGTCCGAAGGCCGCCGAACTGGCAGGCCGGATCGGGGACGGCTTCGTCACCATGACTCCCGACACCGACCTGGTGGGGGCCTTCCGAGACGGCGGGGGCGGTGGCAAGAAGGTGGTCGGCGGGGTGAAGGTGTGCTGGAGCAGCAACCGCGACAAGGCCGTGGACCTGGTGCACCGGCTGTGGCCCACCGAGCTGCTGCCCGGGGAACTCGCCCAGATCCTGCCCACCCCAGCCCACTTCGAGCAGGCCAGCGAGCTGGTGACCCGCGAGATGGTCGCCGACGCCGTCACCTGCGGCGACCAGGCCGAGGAACACGTGGAGACGGTGCGCGCCTATGCTCGGGCCGGGTTCGACGAGGTCTACATCGGCCAGATCGGCCCGGACCAGGAGGACTTCTTCGGTTCCTACCGCACTCGGGTCCTGCCCGCTCTCAACCAGTGAATCCTTTAGCCCCTGCGGTCCGCCCGGAGCCGAATACGGACCGCGAGGCGTGCTGAGCGGGCCGGGGTGTACCGGTGCTGGCGGTGCTGGAGGCATGTCGGCCTGGCTCATGGTTGCACCATCGCCGACACCCCCGGCTGCGACCGCGGCGCTCGGCGCGGTGTGGTCCGTCCTTCGACTCGCCGGCGCTCGGGCGTTTCGGCGACCCGCGTCTCCTCCGGCTGGACGGTCAGCAGGATCGGTTCGCCCAGTCCAGCAACTCCTGGACGGGCCAGTTGGTGATGAGGCGGTCCGGGCCGAGACCGGCCCGCGCCGCCCTGGCGTACCCGGAGCTCTGCCACGGCAGCTGTTCTGGCGCGTGGGCGTCGGTGTCCACGGCGAAGAGGCAGCCAGCTTCGCATGCCAGCTGCAGCAGATCGTCCGGCGGGTCGCGGCGCTCGGGACGGCAGTTGATCTCCACCGCGGTGCCGGACTTGGCGCAGGCCGCGAAAACGGCCTGCGCGTCGAAGCGGGACTGCGGCCTCTCACGGCCTGTGACGATCCGGCCGGTGCAGTGCCCCAGCACGTCCGTGTGCGGGCTGCGGACGGCGGCGAGCATGCGCGCCGTCATCGGCTCTGGCTCCGACCTCAGCTTCGAGTGCACGGACGCGACCACCACGTCGAGCCGGGCCAGCAGCTCCTCGTCCTGGTCGAGCGAGCCGTCCTCGAGGATGTCGCACTCGATGCCGGTGAGCAGGCGGAACGGAGCCAGCCCGGCGTTGACGGCGGCGACGGCGTCCAGCTGGAGCCTCAGCCGGTCGGGGCTGAGGCCGTGCGCGATCGTGAGCCGGGGGGAGTGGTCGGTCAGCACCGTCCACTGATGGCCCTGAGCGCGTGCAGCCCGGGCCATCTCCTCGATGGGGCTGCCGCCGTCGGACCAGTCGGAGTGCACATGGCAGTCGCCGCGGCTGGCCACGACCAGGTCCCAGCCTGACAAGGCGGCCGGCCCCGTTTCCGCCTCCAGCCGAGCCAGATAGGCCGGGGTGCCGCCCGCTGACGCCTGCGCGATCACCTCCGCGGTGACGGGCCCCACCCCGGCCAGCCGCCGTATCTCGCTCGCGTCGACCGGCTCCGGCGGCAGGTCGCGGGCGGCTTCGGCCGCCGTGTGGAAGGCCCGCACCCGGTAGGGAGAGGCGCCACACCACTCCAGCAGGAAGGCGATCCGCCGCAGTGCTTCGACGGGATCCATGCTTCCAGTGTTCGGCCAGGCCAGGTGGAGGGGCGACCGCGCCGACGGTGAACCCGCGGAGTAGCGTCCGACCTGCGGGGCAGACGCGCTGCATGCCCAGCACTACGCACACGGAACACGAGATCACCTTCGACGGAGCTCTGGCTTCGGATCCGGCAGCCACCCGCCCCGCCGGAGTGGCGCGCGCCGAAGCGGCCCAGACCGAGGTCCTGGACGCGGTCTACTACGACACCCCCGACCACAGCCTGCTCCGCCACGGCGCCACGCTCCGCCGCCGGGCCGGCGGCCACGACGCGGGCTGGCACCTCAAGGTCCCCGGCGAGACGGGCGGCCGCCGCGAGATCACCCGGCCGCTCGACGGTGAGGCGTCGGACGCGGACATTCCACAGGAGTTGAGACAGCTTGCCTGCGGCTACGCGCGCGGAGAGCGCCTGCGACCGGTGGCGCATCTGCTGACCCACCGGCGACGCGTGCTCTGGCTGGACGATGAGGAACGGTCGCTCGCCGAGCTGGCCGCGGACCATGTGGCGGCCCGCGTCCTGGGCCCGGGCACGGAACCGGCTGACACCACTGGTCCGCAACCCGAGCTGACCACCTGGGACGAGACCGAGGTGGAACTGACCGGCGGCGACGCGGGCCTCCTGGACGACGCCGCCCGGAAGCTGACCCATCAGGGACTCCACCGTGCCGGACGCGGCATCAAGCTGGCCCGCGCCCTGCGAGCCGCAGGCCTGGACACCGAGCCGGTGCCCCGCACCGACCTCGCCCACGCCGGGAAAGCGGGAAAGGCCATCGTCGCGGCCCTGCGCCGCCACGCCGACCGCCTCACCGCGCTGGACCCGGCCGTCCGGCTCGACGAGGAAGACGCCGTACACCAGATGCGCGTCACCGCACGAAGGCTCCGCAGTCTGCTGCGCGCCTGCACCAGCCTGTTCGATGAGGACCGGGCGGACGACCTGGCCGCGGACCTGCGCTGGCTCGGACACCAGCTCGGGGCCTACCGCGAGCCGGAGGCACTGCGCGACCGCCTCACCGCCCAGGCCCGCGCCCTTCCGGACGACTGCAGCCCGCACGCGGCGCAGCGGAAGCTGCGCAAGGTGCTGGACCGGCGCTGCCGTCACGCGCACCGCCAACTCGTGGCAGCTCTCTCATCAGCGCGTTACTTCACCCTGCTGGACCGGCTGGAGGCGTTCGTCGCCGATCCGCCGCTGCGCGGGGGCACGCATCGAGGGGGCGGCCGCGCGAAGCGCATCCTGCGACGAGAGGTGCGCCGCACCCGGCGGCGCCTGCGCAAAGCGATCAAGCTAACCGACGGCGAGCGCCAGGATGACGCGCTGCACCGCGCGCGCAAGGCCGCCAAACGGACCCGGTACCTGGCCGAAGCCCTCCGGCCCGCTCTCGGTTCGACGGCGACGAAACAGGAGGCACGGCACAAGAAGATCCACAAGCGGCTCGGCCAGCACCAAGACGCCCGCAGCGCCGAGCAGGCCCTAACTGCCCTGGGGCACGCCGAAGGCACCCGCCCCGAAGAGGCCTTCGCCTTCGGCATCCTCAGGACCCGGCAACGTGAGAACTCCCCGGCCGACATCCGCGCCGCCCGGCGCGCAGCTGGCCTGTGAACAGCGCACGGTTCCGGAGCGGCTCGCAGACGACGTAGCGCCTGGCCGTCACCCGAGCCGTGCGCGAGGTAGCCGATTGCCTGGGGAACACCGGCGGTCTGCCGTGCCGTCTACATCAACCTCCGGCTCATCGAGCTATTCGAGCAAGGCACATCCATCGCCGCGGCGCTTCCCCGCCTCAGAGAGCACCACCAGGCGGGCGTTCCGGCCACGCCCGGCGCCGTCGAAGCAGCCGTGCTGCACCTCCTGGGATAGCACCAGTCGCGCCGGTGCCCGGCACACAGCCGTCCCCAGGCAGTGGGGCGTGAACCGCCGTGCACGGGGCATCCGCCGAGCACCGGCCGGGCCGACCGGCCCTTCATCGACCGTGCAGCGGAGGTACCCGATGTCCACCGACGCCCTGGTCCTCCTCAAGGCGGACCACAAGGAAGTCCAGCGCCTGTTCCGGCAGTACCGCGCCGAAACCGGCACCGCCACCCGCGCAGCGCTCGCCGACGAGATCGTCCGCGCCCTGACCGTCCACTCCTACCTGGAGGACGAGGTCCTCTACCCGAAGATCCGCGCCGCCGTGCCCGACCTCGCTTTCGAAATGGACCTTGCCCACCAGGAGCACCACGTCGCCGAAGTCCTCTGCGCCGAGATCGACGCCATGAGCGACGACGACCCGGAACTCCCGGCGAAGATGGCCGTGCTGACCGACGTCGTCACCCGGCACATCCACACTGAGGAACAGGACTGGTTCCCCAAGGTGCGCGACGCGATGGGACGCAAAGAACTGCAGCAGATCGGCGAGCACCTGCTGGCGCTGCGGCAGACCGCGCCGACCAGCCCGCACCGGCCCGGCCTGATCCAGCGCGTCGCGGACGCGATGAGCGCATGACCTCTAGCCACGCGTGGCGGCGGCCCCACCCGCGCCCCCCGCCCAGGTGGAGGACGCGACCCTGCGGTCTCTCATGCACGGGCTGCTGCCCGCGTGGACCGTCCCCGCCGCCGCCGACTGGATCATGCACCGCCGCACGCGTATTCAGGACAACGCCGGAACCCGCGAGTCGCTGATCCATCTGCTGATGATGGCCGAGGTGGGTGTCCCGGCGGGTCTGGTGCTGCTGCGCGAAGTCGACCCGCGCTCCTCGCGGCGCTCGTGCTGGGGGTCCTCGCCCACGAGGCCACCGCCCTGTGGGTAGTGCACACCGCGGAGGACGCCGGCCGCGAGGTCACCGTCACTGAGCAGCACATGCACAGCTTTCTGGAATCCCTGCCCTACATGGCCTTGGCCGCCCTCGCCTGCCTCCACCCCGACCAGGTCCGTCGACTGTGCGGTCGGCTGGGAAACCCGGCCGAAGTGCATGGCGGCTCACGGCGCGCCGCCCTCCGTTCCCCGCCCGCTATCTCGCCGGAGCCGCCGCCGGAGCCGGCACCCTGGGACTCCTCTACGGCGAGGAGCTCGCGCGGTGCCTCCGCGCCCAGCACCGCCCCAGCTGAGGTCCGCGAAGGTAGGCCATCCAGGTGACATGAAAAGCCAACCGGCTGCGGCCGGTCGGCTTCATGGCGCGCCGCTATACGGGTGATGTGCAGGCGTGCCGTATCCGCTTCACCGGACCGGGTCAGAAAGCGCAGTCCAGTCTGGGAGGTCCGATACACGAAGCTGAGGAGGCGTCATGCTGGAGCGCGCGGCCGTCAAGCAGGGCACGAAAGTCACATTCGTCCTGTCGGGAACGGACGAGCGGCCGGTGAGCGTCGTGGGGGACTTCAACGACTGGACCCCCGGTGCCCATCCGTTTCAGGCGCGTGAGGACGGCAGCCGGGCGGTCAGTCGGGTTCTGCCCAAGGGGAAGGTCAGTGCGTTCCGCTACCTCGCGGAGGGCGACGTGTGGTTCGACGAGGAAGATGCCGACCACCACGACGGCGCCAAGAGCTACATCCACACCTGATCGCCGTTCCCCGCGGCCCAGGACACCGCCCGTCCAGACGGCCCGGCCCCTCGCCTCAGGAGACGAACGCCGCGAAATCCAGCGTCAGGCCAGGTCCTTGCCCATCAGCGTGCACATCGTCTCGTACCGCTGGAGCGAGCCGTCCTCTGCCTCCACGTCCCAGGAATCGAGCTCGCGGCCGAAGGCCTGGTAGCCCAGGCGTTCGTAGAGGGCGCGGGCGCGCTGGTTGCTCTCCGCGACGCCGACTTCGGCGCGGGTCAGGCCCCGGGCGTGGATCCGTCGCTCGGCGGAGCGGATGAGCAGCGTGCCGATACCGCAGGACTGCAGGGCCGGGTGGACGCCGAATTGCCAGAGCGTGCCGGCGCCGGGGTTGACCGTGTAGTCGATGCCGCCGACCGCCACGGGGAGCCCGACCTGCGTGCACACCGCCAGGTAGTCGATCTCGCCCGCCTCGGCGCGGCGGATCTGGTGGACGAGCTCGCGCACGTGTTTGGGGGAGCCGGCCCAGCTGCAGGACGGCAGGTCCGCGTCGGTGAGGCCGCGGACCGACAGGTGCAGCCTGATTTCTGTCATCGCCGCATCCCTTCGACTCCAAAAGCGGCCGTCTCCTATTTCAGCAAGCCGGTCCCGTTGCCGTCCAAGGGTTTCGGGCCGGTGCCGACGTCAGCTGGGAGGCCTTGCCCTCGCGACTGGGGCCGGGCGTGGGCGATGTTCGGGGCGTCTGGGGGCGGCACGGTGACGCCCGTGGGCGGGACGCCAGCACGATTCAACTGTCGGGCTTGGTCAGATGGGCTGGTGGCGCGGCCAGCCAGCAGGACCAAGGTGCGCCACCGGCCCCGCACGACCAGGCGACAACTGGAACTGGAGCACGCGTGCGTGGGCCGAATCGGGGCAGACGCGTGCAAGGAGGTACGACACATGCTTGCTCTGATATTGGTGCTGCTCCTTGCTGTGATTCTGGGAGGCGCGGGCTTCGCCATCCACATCCTGTGGTGGGTCGCCCTGGCCGTTCTCGTGCTCTGGTTGCTCGGATTCGTCGCCCGCGGCTCGGGTGCGGGTGCAGGCGGGCGGAGCCGCTGGTATCGGTGGTGATCGAGGAGGTTCTCACCCTGGGTGTGGAGGAGGAACTCCTGCTCGTGGACCCGAAGACGGGCGTCTCGATGCCGCGTGCGCAGGAGGTCGTCGCAAAGTCCGCGACGAGGCTGGGGGATCGCGTCGGTGAGGAGTTCTACGCCGCGCAGTTGGAGATCCGCACCGCGCCCGCATTCACCGCGGGCGCGGTGCGCGCGGATCTCGCCGAAGCGCGCCGGGTTTGTTGCGTCGCGGCCGAGGGCATCGGCGGCGGCCTGGTCGGTGCCGGCTGCGCTGTATTGACGACCAGTCAACCTGTCGTGACGGACGCTCATCGCTACCGGGACATCGTGCACCGGCTCGCCCCGTTCGTCCGCACGACGGACAGTGAACTGTCCGGCTGCCACGTCCATCTCGGCACCCTCGGCCGGGGTGAAGCCCTCGCCCTGAGCGCCCGGCTGCGGCCCTGGCTCCCGGTGCTCCAAGCGCTGGGCGCCAACTCTCCGTTCGCCGCAGGGCACGACCGCGGCTGGGAGAGTTGGCGGGCAGCGCAGTACGTCCGCTGGCCCACCGTCGGGCCCGCTCCCGTCCTGGACGAGAGCGGCTACGAGGCGCTCGTGACCCGGATGGTGGCTACGGGCGAGATCCGCGACCGCCAGATGATCTACTGGTACGCGCGCCCTTCCGAACGCTGGCCCACGCTGGAGATCCGGCTGTGCGACGTCAACGCTCACCTTGACCTTGACCTGCTGCTGGCCGTCCTCATGCGCGGGCTGGGAACCGTGCTCATGGCGGAGATCAGGGCAGGTACGCCGTGGCGCGATCACGTGGACGATGTGGCGTTGCTCGCCGCCCACGGGCAAGCGGCCCGCCTCGGCTTGCGCGGGCAGGGCGTCGACCCGGCGACGGGCGGCCGTCGTCCCCTGAGCGCCTGCCTGACCGCCCTGGTGGAACGTGCCAGGCCTGGGCTGCGCGCGGCCGGGGACGACCTGTTGGCGGCCGACCTGCTGGGCCGAGTACGGAGGACGGGCACCGGGGCGGACCACCAGCGCGCGGCCTACGAGCGGCACGGTCACCTGCGCAGCGTCGTGGCCGAGCTCGCGGCCGCCACAGCGGACTGCTGAACTCGCTACGGTCTGGGCGGGACGATGACGCACAACTCGTTGCCCTCCGGGTCGGCTACGTGCGCTGTCCACCATCCCGTGTCGTCGAACGGCGGCCGCAGCAGCCGGCCGCCGAGCTCAACCAGCCGTTCGACCTTCGTGTCCTGGTCCTGCACCCGCAGGTCGACGTGCATCCGGTTCTTGCCGCGCTTGGGCTCGGGAACACGCTGCAGCAGCAGTTCCGGGCCGTGGCCGCGAGGATCCGAGAGCTCCAGGTAGGGCTGCCGGTAAGGCCCGGCGGTGTAGCCGAGGGCGCCCGCCCAGAAGCTGGCGAGAGTGGGCGGATCCGCGCAGTCCAGCACCCATGCCAGCTCCACAGCCACCACCTCCACCGCTCCGGCCAGCTCGCTCGTTCTCGACATGGCGCGTCTGCCCGGTGCCGCCTCGGGTCAACCGGTCGGCGGGCACGTGTGCCTGAGGGTTTGCGGGGTAGCCGCAGGTGCAACGTGGCAATCGGATGGAAGGGGCTCGATGTGATGCTCCGGCCTGTGCCTGACCGGGTGGCGCGCGCCCGCCGCTTCCTAATGTGCCCGCCGACGTTCTTCGACGTCCGGTATGCGATCAATCCGTGGATGGACCCTGCCGACCCGCCCGACCCGGCGGCGGCCGAGGACCAGTGGTCCCGGCTCTACGAGCTTCTGGTCTCCCTAGGGCACCAGGTCGAGCTGGTCGAGCCGGTCCCGGGACTGCCGGACATGGTCTTCGCGGCCAATGCGGCCACCGTCATCGACGGGCGGGTGCTCGTCGCCAAGTTCCGCCACCCCCAGCGTGGCCCCGAAGCCGTCGCGTATGAGGCCTGGTTCCGAGCGCAGGGATATGAGGTGATGGAGCGTGCCAGATGCTGCAACGAAGGGCAGGGCGACCACCTGCTGACCGGTGGCCTGCTCCTGGCCGGACACGGATTCCGCACGGACCCGGCCGCCCACGTGGAGGCCGAGGCCTTCCTGCGGCGCCCCGTGGTCCCGCTGACACTGGTCGATCCACGCTTCTACCACCTGGACACAGCCCTGGCCGCACTCGCGGACGGGGAGGTCATGTACTACCCGCAGGCGTTCTCGTCCGCGGCCGCGAGCCGGCTCACCGCGCTGTTCCCTGACGCCGTCCACGCACGTGAGACCGAAGCAGCGGCGTTCGCCCTCAACGCGATCTGCGACGGCTTGAACGTCGTCCTGCCCAGCGGTGCGGCGCGGCTCGACGCGCCCCTGCGGGCGAGGGGTTACAAGCCGCATTTCGTCGAGGTCAGCGAGCTGATGAAGGCCGGCGGCGGCCCGAAGTGCTGCGTGCTGGAACTTCACCAAGACGATGCGACCCACCCGGGACCAGGGGCCGAAGTGGCCGCCGCATAGACAGAGTGGGAGGAGGAGAACACGCATGGGTGTCGACGGCAGCAGTCCGCCACTTCCCGATGGCCGCGGGCTGTGCTCAGCCGCGCTGCTTCGACAATTGGCAAGGCCGCCGACGCCGATTGTTCGGGGACTGCCCCCGCCCCGCGGGCCGATCCTCGGGGAGGACCTCCAACTGGCCCTCTACGTCTGTTACGAGCTGCACTACCGCGGGTTCGATGGGGTCGACCCCGAATGGGAGTGGAACCCGGAGCTGCTGGGCTGGCGAGGCCGTCTGGAGCGCGCGTTCTTGTCCGCGCTGCGTGCCGAAGCCGACAGCGCGCCCTTGGCCGAGCAGCTCTCGGCGCTGCTCACCGAGCCACTGGACGGCACGGGCCCGTCCCACTTCCTGCGCGCGCACGGCGAGCGCTGGCAGGTCCGCGAGTACCTGGTCCAGCGCTCGCTGTACCACCTGAAGGAGGCAGATCCGCAGGCGTGGGCGATCCCGAGGCTTCACGGCGCCGCCCAGGCGGCGTTCGTCGCGATCGAGTTCGACGAGTACGGAGACGGCCACGGCGAGCGAGTGCATTCGCGCCTGTTCGCGGACATGATGCGTGACTTCGGCCTCGACCCCGCCTACAACCACTATCTCGACCGTGTCCCCGCCGAGGGGCTGGCCGTGGTCAACCTGATGTCCCTCTTCGGCCTCCACCGGGGCCTTCGCGGCGCCCTGGTCGGGCAGTTCGCCGGCGTGGAGATCGCGTCCTCTCCCGGCTCCGCCCGGCTCGTGGAGGCGCTGACCGCGCTCGGCGCCGGCGAGGCGGGGACGCGCTTCTACCGCGAGCACGTGGAGGCTGACGCGGTCCACGAGCAGCTGGTCCGCCGCGGCGTGATCGGTGAACTTCTGCGTCAGGAACCGCAGCTGGAGGACGACATCGCGTTCGGACTTGCCGCCTCGGCGTTGCTGGAGGACCGGCTCGCCCAACGCATGGTCAGCAACTGGACCAAAGGACGAAGTTCATTGCACCTCGGCTTGCTCGACGCGCCCGCCGGGAGCTGATCGACGGCGGTGACTGGTGTCGCAGAACGGATAGCACCGACTGCGCCGACACGCACACAACGCCACGACCGGCCGCTCACTGCGCACCGTCGAGCCGTCCGCCAACTCGACCTCGATCGGGCCGTCCACCAGCAGCGGCCCCACACCATCCGGCATCACCACACGGGCGACTCGATCACCGCCGGGCACCGCGGATCACCACCAGTTCCTCCTCACGCTGGCCCGGGCGCGCCAGCCCCGCCCGCTCGAACCACTCGGCGCGCGAGCGCATGACGGGACCGTAGGGCTGCCTGGCCCGGGCCACGATCTCGGTGCGAAGTCCACGGGCGCGCAGCAGCTCACAGGTGGTGTCGACTCCACTGAGATCGGACTGCACCAGCAGCAGCACCCCCTTGGGCTTGAGCAGTGCGGGGGCCTGCGCGCAGATCCGGTCGAGCAGCAGGCGGCCGTCCCGCCCGGCGTCCCACGCCCGCGCCAGCCCGCTGCGCGCCGGTCCCGGCGAGGGCGAGGGCACATACGGCGGATTGGTAAGGACCATGTCGAAGCGCTGCTCGCGAACGGGCCGGAGCAGATCCCCGTGCCGAGCCCGGATCCACCGCCCGTGCAGGGCCCCGTTGACCAGCGCGGCGGTCAAGGCAGCCCACGACACGTCCACGGCGGTCACGAGCGCCCCCCGGCACGCTGCCGCCACGGCGACGGCACCCGAGCCCGTGCCGACGTCCAGGACCGCGGCTCCCGGGACGAGTGACTCGTCCTGGAAGGCGCCGATCAGCATTTCGGTGTCGACTTGGGCCCGGTAGACGCCCGGCGGCTTGATCAGCAGCATGGCCAGCGCCTGCCCACAAAGGGGAGTTCGATGCTCGTGGTACGCAAGGGAGTATTGAGGCGGAGGATGAGCCCTGCGTGCCCGCTGCTCCCAGGTTCTCGCCGTGGCCGCTTCGAGGTCAGGCAGTCGGCTCACCTGGCCCGGGCACTGGTAGCGCGGGGAGGGCACGCTCCGCCCAGACGCGCCTGCACGTCCGCAGGTTCCCGCCGCCGCTAATCGGCGGCTACCCAGAACAAGCCCATGACACGGCCCGACCCCGTACGGGACCGGCCTCCGCCGCCGAGCCACGAGGTGATCACGCTCTGGAAGGCAGGCCGGGGCGGTGTGGGTGAGGGCATCGCGGGCAGGCGCGCGTGCAACCCACCCCTTTCGGACCGTGTCAGGAGAATCCATGAAGGCGCTGGTGTACCAGGGGGAGCGGGACGTCGCGGTGCGCGAGGTCCCTGACGCCCGGATCGAAGAGCCGACCGACGTCCTGATCAAGGTCACGGCGACGAGCATCTGCGGTTCCGACCTGCACATGTACGAAGGACGGACCGATGTCGAGCCCGGCACGGTGTTCGGGCACGAGAACCTCGGCGAGGTCGTGGAGGTCGGCGACGCCGTCGTGCGGATCCGGGCCGGTGACCGCGTTTGTATCCCGTTCAACATCGCGTGCGGCTTCTGCCGCAACTGCGACCGCGGCCTGACGGGCTCCTGCCTGACGGTGAGCCCCGGAATGGATGGCGGAGCGTACGGCTACACCGGCATGGGACCGTACCGCGGAGGCCAGGCCGAACTGCTGCGCGTCCCGTTCGGCGACGTCAACTGCCTCAAGCTCCCCGAAGACTCGATCGAACGCGAGCTGGACTACGTGATGCTCGCGGACATCTGGCCCACCGGGTACCACGCCACCCAGCTCGCGGGCCTGGAACCGGGCGACAGCATCGTGATCTACGGCGCCGGCCCGGTCGGATTGATGGCGGCCTACTCGGCCACCCTCCTCGGCGCGGCGAACGTCATGGTCGTGGACCGGCTGCCCGACCGCCTCGCCCTCGTCGAGAAGATCGGCGCGACCCCCGTCGACGACTCCGCAGCCGACCCCGTCGAGCAGGTCATGGACCTGACCCGAGGTGCTGGCGCGGACCGCGGCTGTGAATGCGTGGGCTGGCAGGCCCACGACCCCGACGGCACAGAGCATCCGAACCAGACCATGAACCGGCTCGTGGGAAGTGTCCGCGCGACCGGCGGCATCGGCGTCGTCGGCGTGTTCGTGCCCGAGGACCCCGGAGCCCCGGACCGACTCGCCCGGGAGGGGCAGATCGCCTTCGACCTGGGTGCGTTCTTCCAGAAGAGCCTGCACATGGCCAGCGGGCAGGCCCACGTCAAGCGCTACAACCGGCAACTGCGGGACCTGATCGCGGCCGACCGAGCCCGCCCTTCGTTCCTGGTCTCGCACCAACTGCCCCTGAACGAAGCACCGCAGGCCTACCGCCACTTCGACGACCGTGACCGCGGCTGGACCAAGGTCGTCCTCCGCCCGTGAAACCCACGTCTCAGGGAGACATCCCATGGCCGTACGACACGTCCTCGTCCCGGGAACCCCGAAGCAGATCTGGGACGTCCTCAGCGACCCCGAAGCCTACGCGAGCTGGGTGCCCGGCACGCACGACACGAAGGCCGCCCAAGGGGACTGGCCCGACCAGGGCGCTGCGCTGCGCTACCTGGTCCGCATCGGTCCCTGGGATCTGCGCGGCCGCACGGTGGTGCGCATCAGCGAGCCGCCCAGCCGGCTCGAACTGGAAGCGTTCGCCGGGCCCCTGGGCAGCGCCCGCATCGCGATCCGCATCATCGAATGGGGCGAGGAACACAGCGTGGTCGTCGTCGACGAACACCCCCTGCGCGGCGTCGGCGCCAAGCTGCACACGGCCCCCGCCGACGCACTCCTGCACCTGCGGCACCGGCAGATGCTCGCCCGCCTCGCCGCCACCGTCGACGAACGCACAGAGGCACAGCCATGAGCGACGCCGTCGTCATCGGAGCCGGACCCAACGGCTTGGTCGCCGCCAACCTCCTCGCGGACGCCGGCTGGACCGTCGACGTCCTCGAGAGAGCCGAACACCCGGGCGGCGCCGTCCGCAGCGACCACGGCCTGGACCCCGCCTACACCCACGACCTCTTCAGCTCGTTCTACCCCTTGGCCGTGGCCTCGCCGGTCATCCAAGCCCTCGGACTGGAACGGCACGGACTCTCCTGGAGCCACGCTGCCGCGGTACTGGCCCACCCGATGCTCGACGGCTCCTGCGCCGTCCTGCACCGCGACTCGGGGCACGGCACCACGGGCATCGACGGGGCGTGTACCCCCGCTGACCAGCAGAAGTGGCAGGATCTGGCCGACCTGTGGACGCGGCTGGACCCGTGGCTGGTCAACGCCCTGTTCGCGCCCTTTCCCCCTGTCCACGCCGCCGCGCACCTCGCAGCACGCCTGGGGGCCAGGGATGGGCTGCGCATGGCACGCTTCGCCACCCTCCCCGTCCGCCGACTCATCCAAGAACAGGACTTCGAGGAACCAGGGCCGGGTTTGCTCCTGGCCGGCTGCGCCCTGCACGCCGACCTGCTGCCCGACGCCCCCGGCAGTGCCGCTTTCGGATGGCTGATGGCGATGCTCGGCCAGCAGCACGGCTGGCCCGTGCCCGAAGGCGGCTCAAGCTCCCTGACCACAGCCCTGGTGCGACGACTGCACGACAGGGGTGGCACAATCCACTGCCGCACGCAGGCCCGCGAGATCGTCGTACGCAGCGGCCGGGCCGTCGCCGTACGCACCGACCAGGGAGAACTGGCCGTCCGGCACGCCGTCCTCGCGGCCATCCCGGCCACCGCCCTGTACGGCGGCCTGATCGACTGGCAGTACCTCCCCGACGGCATGCGGCGCGCGATGCGCCGCTTCCACTGGGACCTGTCCACCATCAAGGTCGACTGGGCACTGTCCGGGCCCATCCCCTGGAAAGCACCCGAGGCGGCAACGGCCGGCACCGTGCACGTGGGAGCCGACCTCAATGAGCTCAGCGACTACGCCCTGCAGACCGCCACCGGACGCATCCCGGCGCGACCCTTCGGCCTGCTCGGCCAGATGACCACCGCCGACCCGACCCGCTCCCCGCGGGGCACCGAATCCGCCTGGATGTACACCCACGTCCCGCAACAGGTGACAGAAGACCTCGGCCCCGACCAGCTCACCGGCCGCTGGGACCGGGCAGAGGAAGAGGCGATGGCCGACCGCATGGAGGAGCAGGTCGAACGCTTCGCCCCCGGCTTCCGGGCCCGCATCCAACACCGTCGCGTCCTCTCCCCGCACACCCTGGAACGGCTCAACTGCAACCTGGTCGGCGGCGCCATCAACGGCGGTACCACCAACCTCCACCAGCAGTTGATCTTCCGCCCCACCACATCGACCGGCCGACCGGAAACCCCGATCCGGGGCCTGTACCTGGCATCCTCGTCTGCCCACCCCGGGGGAGGAGTGCACGGGGCCTGCGGAGCGAACGCCGCCCGAGCGGCCCTCCGCTCCCAAACGGCGACCCGGCGGCCGGCGGCCGTCGCCCTGTCCGCTCTCCAACGACACCTGCTCGGGGAGCCGGACCACGGGCCCTTGTGAGCCTTGACCGCTCGCAGCCGCCGACGAAGCGGGACCGGGACCCGAATCGCGGGCAGTCCTGTGGCCGTTGGGCCTGCCCGCTTATGTGACCGGTGCACCGTGCCGGCGGCCCGAGTCATCGCCACGTAACCCCGGGGTCTCGGCGCGGCGATTGAGGGCAGTGGCGTTACGGGGCGGAGGAGGGAGATGGCGGATGGGCCGGTGGCTGCAGTTGCCGGGGCGGAGGCCGGAGATGGCCAGCCGTCGTGCGTCGGCGTCCCGCGCTGGGCGCGGGACGCCGGGCGGGCCCAAGCCGGCTCGGCGGCCGGTGGTCGGTCACCGGCCGCCGACCACGGTGCAGCGCACGCCCGGCGTCCCAGCCCCGGGGTGCCGGCGTTCTTGCAGACCGCCGCCGGGTGGGCGTGGCGAGTGCTGGTGCTGGGGGTGGTGGTTTATGTGGCGTTCATGCTGCTGGCCAGGTTCCAGCCGGTCGTGATCGCCGTTTTCCTGGGCCTGGTGGTTGCCGCGCTGCTGAGGCCGCTGGCTGACCGGATGAGTCGGGTGATGCCCCGCGCGCTGGCCGTGGCGTGCGCCTATGTGCTCGCCGTGCTGTTCATCGCCGCTGTGCTCTCGGCGACCGGTTTGCTGGTCGCGCACGAGGCCCCGAGGGTGGCGGCGCAGTTCGACACCGGCATCGGCCGCGTCGAGCGCTGGCTTGAAGGCGCACCGTTCCATGTGCGGCCTCGTGCGTTGACCGGCCTGCAGCAGAAAGTCACCGCCTTCATCTCCGCTCACCGCTCCACCCTGTTGCAGAGCGCTGTCAGCGGCGCCACTCAGGCCGTGGAGATCCTCACCGTCGCCGCGCTCGGTCTGTTCTGCTCGGTGTTCTTCGTCTACTCCGGAGAGCGGATGTGGGACTTCTGCCGAGAACAGCTCCCTCCCGGCCGGCGCGACGGCTGGCAGCGCGGGGGACTGGCCGCATGGCATACCTTGTCCGGCTACATCCGCGGCATCATCCTGGTCGCGGCCATCAACGCCGTCCTGGTCGGCGTCGCCCTGTTCGTGCTTCGGGTTCCCCTGGCCGCCCCTTTGGCGATGCTGGAGTTCGTGGCCGCGTTCGTGCCGCTCATCGGCTCACCCGTCGCCCTCGCCGTCGCGAGCGCGGTGGCGCTGGCCACCCGAGGCCCCATCACCGCCGTCATCGTCCTGGGCCTGATCGTGGTGATCGGGGAGATCGAGGGGCACCTGCTCCAGCCGCTGATCATGAGCTGGGCCGTGCGGTTGCATCCCGTCGTCGTCGCGGTCTCGGTGATCGCCGGAGCGATCGCGCTCGGCATCATCGGTGCGGTCCTCGCCGTCCCCGCCGTCTCGGTCGTCTGGGCCGTGACACAGGCCCTACGCACACCGGCCCCCGCCGACCGCAGCGGACGAAGTGGACAGAACTCGTGAGGACCGTAAAGCAGAAGCTCAACGCCAGCCCCGTCTGGCCTTCGGCCCCATCCCTTGACTTCCTGATCAGGGCGTTCTCCGACTGCGCGGGCCTTGGCGCGCCTGGGCGATGACCCGGACGAACGGGGCGCGGTCGTGTAACGGGGCCTAAGCGTAGAGTTATGGGATTTCCGGGATATCGGTGCTGACCTGCATAAACGTGAGCGGCGGACGAGTCGGCCTGTACGCCGGGTTTTTCTGCCCCACCGCTCTGACCTGGGCTGATGTGGATCAAACCCGCTCTGACCTGCTGTAGGAGGCAGTCAGAGGCAGTCGAAGGCAATCAGAGGCAGTCAGAGCCAATCACTCTGATTCGACCCCGATTCGACCCGGTCGTTTTGGAGGCAGCCGGAGGCGGTCAGAGGCAGTCACTCTGGCTCGCCGCTGGCGGCTTCCTGCCCCGCCGCGAGAGTGATGTCTGCCTTCGAGCAGTGCCAGGGCAATACGAAAGCCCCCAGGATGACCGTCCTGGAGGCTTCGCTGGCACCGATCGGAGGTCGGTCCCGAACACCACCGGTGCTTTGACCGGCTGCGGTGGTGTTCCCGTCCTTGCGAGACGTCACCAGAATGCCACACGGCGCCCCTCCAGCACTCGCCTCGACCACGACCGCTCTGCCAACTTCGAGGCAGTCAGAGGCAATCAGAGGCAGTCACCCCACCCTGCTCGGCTTCGACCGGCTCCCCGCCGCTGCGGTCGACCTGATCCTGTTGGGGGACCTCACCGGCCGCTACGCGACCGGCAGCTACACGAGGCGGAACTCCAGGGGCGCCCTGGTCCGCCGTGAGGACCGTCAGGGCGTTGCGGAGCACGGCCACCGGATCACCGCGGCCATCGCCTGCCACGTGGCCCGCGCCGGCGGCAATGCAGATCAGCTGACCCGGCTGCTGCTGCACCCGGACCACGAGGGCGGCAGGCACGCCCAGATCATCGAGCTGCGCTCCGGTCAGGCCCGCGCCCGCGCCTACATCGAGCGGGTCTGGGCCAGCGCCAGCGCGGAGGTCGCCGCCACCGTGGGCGTCGGCTCCCGTCACGGCGCGCACGAGGACCTTGCCGCTCTGCGGGAGCGGATCGAGACCACTCCGTGGCGCGGCGAGCGCGGCCGCACCGCACTGCGCGTGCTGCGGGCCCACCTCAACTTCGCCGAGACCGCCGGCGGCCGCCTCCACGCCGCCAGCGAGCGGCAGACCGCCGAGGAGGCCGGAATATCCCGGCAGACCCTGCACAACGCCTACGAGACGGTTCTCAAGCCCGGCGGATGGCTGCGCCGCCTGCGGGTCGGCCACGGCACCGAGGGCTCCACCTGGTACCTGGGCAACGGACCTCACGCCCTCGGTGCCGCGATCGCCCTGGCCGCGCCGTCCGACGCCGCCACTGTCGCTTCGCACGCAGCGAGGCTGGCCGCCACGCCGGTCACCTGCACCGGTGGCAACACGAAGGTCACGGCCAAGACCGAGCCGGGGCAGCGCCTGCTGCTGACGGCCACCAACATCGGCAGGCTTATGCCTACGGCTACCCGTACCCGCGCTTCGGTGACGCCCAGGCCGGGCCGGCCGACATCCCCGGCAGCGTCCCGCAGGCCGTGGTCGCCCTCGCCCCCGGCCAGTCCGCCTACGCGCTGGTCCACACCACGAGCGGCGGAGCCCGGCACAGCCACACCGTGCACTTCCTGGAGGTGTACTTCCCCGGTGCCGCCCAGCGTGGTTCGGTCGGCCCGGCCGCGCCCGTCGCCCTGCCCAGGGCAGGAGTGCGGGTGGACGAGTCCGTCCGCACCACCTACTGGCAGGCCACCGCGCGCCTCGCGCTGCGCTGGTAGCAGCCCCGCGCGGACGCGCGCCGCCACGAACGCAGCGCGCGTCCGCCCGGCGAGCTGAGTAGACGTGTCTTGTCCAATCGAAATGATCTTGAGTGGGAGCAGGTACGGCACGGTCGTCAAGACCATGCCCATCGACGCGGGCAGCCCCTCGTTCCCGTCCTAGGACGGCACGATGGCCGTGATGGACAAGCAGCCCGAGGTGCACATGACCTCCTGCAGCGTCCACATCACCTGCGACCCGGGCAACCCCAACTTCTACGACACGACCCTGCCCTGGGATGTCCACCTGACCGGGTCCGGCACGTACGTCCACTACTCCGACGGCGACAAGCACCCGGGCCACAGCGTCGGCTCGCACGGCTGCGTCCATCTGTCGCTTGCCGACGCGACCTGGTTCTACAACTACGTCCACGTCGGGGACCCGGTCACCATCACCGGCTCACCGCGCGGCAAGGCGCAGGCCGACAACGGATACGCCTCGTTCGACCTGACCTGGCAGCAGTGGCTCGCCGGCAGTGCGAACGGCCCGGAAACCACCGCCGCCGAGAGCCTGTCCGGCTGACTTCGGGCATGTGGCGCACCCTCAGGCCCCACGGTCGCCCGCCATCCGCCCGGCAGCGCCGGCAGGCCGAGGGCCGCAGCTGCCCCCCGGCATCCGAAGCGAGCCCGAGGACAGCGCCGCCGGGCGGTCCGGCCGGCGGCATCAGGCGGCGATGGCGGCCAGGAGCTTGTCGGTGAGGCGGTGGAGGTAGTCGGGGGCGGTGGGCGCGTGGAGGACGGCGAGGCGCCAGTAGAGGGGCCCCGCGAGGAGGTCGAGGGCGAGCTCGAGGTCGGTGTCGGCGGGCAGTTCGCCGCGCTCGACGGCCTGTTCGAGCATGCGGGTGGCTTTGCTGCGGCGGGTGTCGCGGACGGCGGTGAACAGGGCCTGCTGCAGTTCTGGGTTGCGGGCGCTCTCGGCGAGCAGGTCGGGGATGATCTTGGAGGCCAGCGGGTTGCGCAGCGCGTCCGCGACGCCGGTGAGGAACGCGAGGACGTCGCCCCGCAGGGTTCCCGTGTCGGGCGGTACGGGCGCGTCCACGGCGACCGCGGTGGCCAGGGCGACGGTCATGTCGAGCTTGGAGGGCCAACGGCGGTAGATCGCGGCCTTGCCCGCGCCGGCCCGCTTGGCGACCGTTTCCAGGGAGAGCCGCGCGTAGCCGGCCCCGGCCAGTTCTTCGAAGAAGGCGGCTGCGATCGCCTCGGTGACGGAGTCCTGCAGGACGGGGCCCCCCAGGGGGCGGCGCTGGGGGTCGCGGGCTTGTGCGGGTGAGCTGGGCATACCGGAAAACTACCACGAGACGGAACGGTTGCGTCTCGACTAGATGAAGACTACCGTCTTCCAGTAGACGAGACGGGTGCGTTCCGTCTCGCTAAAGGTTGATTTCAGAGTTTGGGGTGCATCATGCGGTTCCTGTTCGAGGACGAGTCGTTCTCCTTCGAGACCCTGCGCGCGGCCGGGTTCGCCAACTACGGTGGCGCGGACCTGGGTGAGGTCGTGGCCACCGCCCGCAACATCGCCGAAGGGGACGAGGACGCCTGGCTGCGCGAGTGGAGCAGCACCGCCGAGCGCGTCCACGCGATCGGCTCCCGCGCCCTGGCAGGCGGACACCGGGTGAGCGCTCGCGAGGCCCTGCTGCGCGCCTCGAGCTACTACCGCACCGCCGAGTTCTACCGCCGCGACGACCCCGCAGGCGACCCCGAGGTCAAGCGTCTGTCCGCCCTCTCGCGCGAGACGTTCGCGACCGCCGCGTCCCTGATGGACACCCCGGTCGAAGCCGTCCGCATCCCGTACGAGGACGGCACCCTGCCCGGCTACCTCTTCCTCGTCGACGACTCGGACACCCCCCGCCCCACCGTCATCTTCACCAGCGGTTTCGACTCCACCCTGGAGGAGGCGTACTTCGTCGTCGGGGCGGCCGCGCTGCGCCGCGGCTACAACGTGCTCGCCTACGACGGCCCCGGCCAGGGGGCAGCGCTGCGCGAACAGCACCTGGTTTTCCGTCCGGACTGGGAGGCCGTGGTCACCCCGGTCGTCGACTACGCGCTGACGCGCCCCCAGATCGACCCCGACCGGCTCGTCCTGATGGGCTACAGCCTCGGTGGCTACCTCACCGCCCGCGCCGCCGCGTTCGAGCACCGCCTCGCCGCACTGGTGCTGGACGACGGCCTCTACGACTACCACGACGCGCACACCCGGATGATGCCGCCGTTCCTTGCCGAGTGGGTCGAGACCGGACACGACGACCTCGCCAACCCCGTCGCGAGCATGCTCATGAAGGGCAACACCCAACTCCGGTGGGCCCTGCGCAACGGGGTGTGGACATTCGGCGCCACCTCGCCCGCGGACTACATCCGCCGAACGGCCGAGTACACCCTCGAGGGCGTCGCCCAGCTCATCGCCTGCCCCACCCTCATCCTGGACGCCGAGAACGACCAGTTCTTCCGCGGCCAGCCCCACCGCGTCCAGGCCGCCCTGACCTGCCCCCACACCCTGATCACCCTCCCCGAGGCCGAAGGCGCCGGCGAGCACTGCCACATGGGCGCCATGTCCCGCTTCAACCAGATCACCTTCGACTGGATCGACACCACCCTCGCCGCAAAGGCCCACCCCGGGAGCTGAGTGCCTAAGGCCTGCCGAACGCCCGGACGCCCGGGGTGGGCGCACTGATGCGCGCACTCCGGTGCCCGGCACACCCGATGACCACCACACACCGGCGCAAAGCCACCGCAACGACACCGACGAAAGGGGCTCCCCGCAGATGACCGGCTACGCCACCGGAGGCTGGACCGACATGTTCCTGTGCGCGGGCGGCGCGGCAGCAGCGCTCTGCGGCCTCATCTTCGTCGGCCTCAGCGTCAACATCCGCACCGTCCTGGACATGGAGAAACGCGAAGGCCAGAGCTCCATGACGGGCCGCGCCCTCGAAGCCCTCGTCGCGCTGCTCATCGTCTCGCTCATCAGCGTCGTCGCACTGACCCCGGCCATCAACCCCGACGTGCTCGCCGCCTTCGTCCTCCTCAACGCCGCTGCGAGCGCGATCTCGCCCGTCCGCGCCGCCTACACCGGCCGAGGCCGCAGCCCGAACCCAACCGAAGTGATCCTGCGGCGCTTCCTCGCGGCCGCCGTCACCCTCACCCTGCTGACCGCCGGAGTATCCCTCGCGGCCGGCCATGGCGGCGGCCTGTACTGGCTGCCCGCCGCATTCGTCCTCGCCGTCACGATCGCCGCCGTCAACGCCTGGGTGCTCCTGGTCGAGGTCCTGCGCTGAAACCCGAAGCCACGGAGTGCCGGGACGCCCGTCACGGTCCCGGGCGGCGTAGCGCCCCTTGCCACGCGGCGACATGGTGCGCGACATGGAACTGACAGGGCCGGGTGACATGGACTGACATGGAACCGGTGCATGTCACCCTGAACAGCGAGAACACCCCGTCATCGCCATTTCGGCGTTCCGTTGTCAGCGGCCAAGATCAGGCGGATTCGCATGATCGTCGCAACGTTGCTGGTCTCATGCTGTCAGAGCGGCGGCGAACGCGTGAGCTGGAGTTCGCCATCCCAGCGTCTTTCGGGGCCGGCTGTTGAGACGGTCCTCGATCGCGCGTAGCTCCTCGTGGGTGTGGACGGAGAGGTCAGTGCCCTTGGGCAGGTACTGCCGCAGCAGGCCGTTCGTGTTCTCTTTGGTGCCGCGCTGCCAGGGGCTGGCTGGATAGGCGAAGAACACTCCGTCCTGGAACAGGGGTGCCAGTTCGTGGTGGCGGGCCATCTCGGTGCCCTGGTCCCATGTCAGCGTCATCCGTGCCTGTCCGGGGAGAGTTGCCATCGCGGCGGTGATGGCGTTGCAGACCTTCGCGGAGTCGTGTCCGTCGGGCAGCGGGACCAGCCGCAGCAGGCGGGTGCAGCGGTCGACCAGTGTGGCGACGGCGGACTTGTTGCCGCGGCCGACGACGAGGTCGCCTTCCCAGTCGCCCACGCGCTCGCGCAGCTCGACGACGACAGGGCGGTCGTGGATGGGGGTGGCCGGCGTCTGGAACCGCGGAGCCCGCGCGCTGCCGCTGCGGCGGCGTTTGCGCAGGGCCCGGCCGGTCCGCAACTTCTTCGTCAAGGTCCTGCTCAGGGTGTATTTGGCGCCCTGGTAGAGCGCGCGGTAGATGGTCTCATGGCACAGGTGCCGGTCCGGCTGGTCCGGCCACCGGATGCGCAGGTGGGCGGCGATCTGTTCCGGGCTCCACTCCAGGTCGAGCTTGGCCTGGACCTCGGCGCGGAGTTCGGCGTCGGTCTGCAGCTTCGGCCGGCGCGGACGGGTAGCCCGCTCGCGGGAGCGGTGGTGAGCCATGTTGGCGTCGTAGACACCCTTGTCGTGTTCGAGCATGTTGCGGCGCAGTTCACGGCTGACCGTGGAGGTCGACCGGCCGATCCGGGAAGCGATCTCCGTCATGGTCAGGCCGCGTTCCCGCAGCGTCGCGATGCGCTTGCGTTCCAGCAGCGACAGGTTAGCGGCCTGAGTGCTCGGCCTCAGGCACCCGCTCGGGCGGCAGGCCTCCGTTCTCCGCCCGCCACCGGTAGCCGGTCTTCCTCCCGATCCCGACCAGTTTGCAGGCCTCGACCGTGCCGACCCCGGACTGCAGCAGGCGCCAGTACTCCGCCTCCAGATCGAGCCGACGCTTGCGCCCTTGTATGCCCATCAACACACCCATCATGATCACGGATGTTGCGACAAGCTTTAGAATCCAAGGACTGCCAGAGGGTCACTTTTCGCGAAGCGTTGACAGCCGCCAACTGTGCGCCTGCATCCGCCCGGTCAGAGGTTGCTTGGAGTTACGGCGAGATGATCACTCTACCTTGCCGTCTCCCACGCTTTCGCCGCCCTGCGACTGCTGCCGATGAGCGACCGCGAGAAGGACGCGGAGATCCTCGTTCTGCGCCACCAAAATCGCGGTCCTTGAACGACAGCTCGGTGGGTACAAGGTGACGTTCTCTCCGTTGGATCGCGCGTTCCTGGCGGCTCTGCTGGTGCCGCTGCCGCGGGAGTTCCTGCACCGGCTGCGGCTGCTCGTCCGCCCGGACACGGCGCTGCGGTGGCACCGCGATCTCATGCGGCGGCTCCACGCACGCACCTGGCGGCCCAAGTGCGCCGGGGGTTGAGTCCTTTGAGGTGGTGTACGGGTTCTGCCGGATCCGGGGGTTTGCTTCGGCGTCGGAGTGAGTCCTGGGATAGGAGAACGGCCACCGGCTGATCCTTCAAGACAACGCCACGCTGTCTTGTCGTGATGCTGGATCCGTGTGGCCGCGTCCAGCTGGCGCTGGACGGTCACCCCGCCGACCCTAGGAGGGGCTCAGCCGTCCGCCCGGTATTGCGCCATTCGTGGGCGTGGACCGCATGTGCGCCGACGGGCGGCACCATGCGGGCTTGGCTGCCCCGCGCCGTCAGTTCCGGCCGCGACGTTGGCGACTCTAGAGGCCGCCCGGCGTCTGGCTTCCGCCCGTTCGCGCACCGCGCTGATCGCCAGCAGCGCGATCAGGAGATCCGCGACCGCGCTGTGCACGGCCGTCTCCACGGTCGGTCCCGCCACGAAGGTTCGGTGGCAACGTCCACTCCGGAGTTCGCAGACGGGCCGTCAGCCCGGCTGTCAGCCCGTCGCGCCGGACGGGCTGTCCATCCCGTCAGCGTTACTGGGCTCGCGATGGACCAGGTGTCCTCCGATCGCTCCGCCGACCGAGGCCACGGCCAGGCCTGTCCAGGCCAGCGTGCGCCCGCGGGCCCAGCGGCCCCGGGTCCGGGCGCAAAGCGACGCGGTGTAGAGCGCGATGGCCGTGAGGTTGGTGGTGGCGTGGACCAGTCCGGCGCGCTGGCGCTCGGGCGGTAGATCGGCCCAGTCGATCCAGCCGGTGAGAGCGGTGGGTGGGACGGTCAACAGTCCGAGGGCGATCAGACCGGTCGCCGCCCGACGCTCGCTGGGGAGGAGGTCGAGCACGGCCGCGCTGGTCCAGCAGCCGATGGGGAGCTGGACCAGCGCCGGATGCAGTCGGTGTCCCAGCCAGTCCCCGCGCAGCGTGTCTCGGACAGGGGCCAGGGCTGTGCTGGTGATGGCGCGGCGCATGAGCGCAGCGAGCGGATCCAGCGGGGTCAGTCCGTCCAGCGAGTCGAGGGCCCGCCGCACCGGCTGGTCGTGCGGGACGTCAGCGCTGGTCGCGGCAGTGGTGTCCATGGTGAGCGCGTAACCAGAGTCAGGGGGCAGCAAACCGCGGCCGGGTACCAGGCGCTCGCATGGCCCTGTCGGCTTGCCCGCACGGATCGGGTAGGACATCACGGAGCGAGCCGGTTGGCGAGACCGAGGGGCCCGTAGTAGTCGGCGGCCTTCGTGCGATAGTCGCGAAGGCGTCCCGGGTGTCGGCGCGGTACTCGGGGGAGCGCAGCGCGTGCTGAGTCCCGGACCAGGCGATGCTCCTCCTGGGTAACGGCGTATGTCGGGGCGGTGGGGTGTCAGTTGCTGCGCTTGGGATCGCGTCCCTTGAAGTGGTGTAGCCGATCACGGCTCAGGCGTACGCCGGGGGCGTGACCCTGCGTGGTCTCTGCTCCCTGCCCGCAGGGCGGGCCACCATGCAACTCTCCGAAGTGAACGGCCAGTTCAACTCAGGAGGTGCAGGGTGGCCCTGTCCCAGCATGACTTACTGCGACTGCTGGAGTCACTAATCCGGTGCTAACGGTTGCTGCGGCAGCCGCTTGGGCGGTGATCGCCCGAGAGGCGTCGGAGGCAGGCCTTTGGAGTCACAGGCCAGTCAGGCCCATACGTAGATCGGCACCTCCGGCGCCTCACACCAAACTCTTCTTCCGGCTCACTCGTTGACGTTTGTGATACGAGCCCACTGCACGGTGATCCCTTGCCGCACGAGAGCCTCCGAGCTCCCGCGCAGACCGAGACCCGCGCGGTGCGCTGGTGCCACGAATGGCTCGTGAGGTGTCGGCCCGACCGCCGCATGGTCGAGGCCTGGGATTAGTGCGACGCGTGGCCCGCAAGTGCTCGTGACCAGCGCGAACATCTGCACTCTCGGGAGAACATCTTGATCTACTGCGGCATCGACTGGGCGGAGAAGACGCACGACGTTGCCCTCGTCGACAACACCGGCAAACTGCTGGCCAAACGCCACATCACCGACGACGCGGCTGGCTACCGATTACTACTGGACCTCCTGGCTGACCACGGCGACAGCGAGGAGAACCCGATCCCGATTGCCATCGAGACCTCCCGCGGGCTGCTCGTCGCCGTGCTGCGGACCGGCACGCGGCAGGTCTACGCCATCAACCCGATGGCCGCCGCCCGCTACCGCGACCGCCACGCCGTCTCCCGCAAGAAGTCCGACCCGGGTGACGCCCTGGTCCTCGCGAACATCCTCCGCACGGACATGCACGCCCATCGGCCGCTCCCGAACGACAGCGACCTGGGCCGCGCGATCGCAGTCCTGGCCCGTGCCCAACAGGACGCCACCTGGAACCGCCAGCAGCTGTCCAACCAGCTCCGCTCGCTGCTGCGCGAGTACTACCCCGCTGCCCTGGACGCCTTCGCCACCTGGCAGAACGGCCTCTGCCGGCCTGAAGCCCGGCAGTTGCTCGCGCTTGCCCCGACACCGACGAAGGCCGCCCGGCTCTCCCTCAACCAGATCCGATCCGCGCTCAAGAGGGCAGGGCGGCAGCGTGGCATCGACGCCGAAGCCGACCGGATCCGCGCTGTCTTCCACGGTGGGTACGCCCACCAGCCCGCTCTGGTCGAGGACGCGTTGGGCAAGCAGATGCTCGCCCTACTGCGGCAGTTGGACGCCACCTGCACTGCCGCCGACCAACTGGCGGAGGCGGTGAACGAGGCTTTCCCACAGCATCCGGACGCCGAAGTGATCCTGAGCTTCCCCGGGCTCGGCACCCAGCTCGGCGCCCGGATCCTCGCTGAGATCGGAGACGACCACACCCGATTTGCCGACGCCCGCGGCCTCAAGGCCTACGCTGGCGCGTCCCCGGTCACCCGGGCGTCGGGGAAGAAGTCGAGCATCACCAGACGCTGGGTGAAGAACGACCGGCTCAACCACGCCGGCTACCTCTGGGCCTTCTCCGCGATCAGCGCATCACCAGGTGCCAACGGGCACTACCGTCGCCGGCGGGAAGCCGGGGACTGGCACGCGGCCGCCCAGAGGAACCTCTTCAATCGCCTGCTCGGGCAGCTCTACCACTGCCTCCAGAAGCACGAACCGTTCGACGAAGACATCGCCTTCCCCACACCACTTTTCGCGGCAGCTTGACGCGCTATCCCCGTGAGGTGTCTACGTTCGGCGGACGGTCTCGAACTCGTCCGCGGTGTGGCCGAGCGGATGCTCCAGGAACTGATCGAGGCCGAGGCCACCGCGAGGATCGGTGCCGAGTGGAACGAGCACACCGACGCCCGGACCACGTTCCGCAACGGCCACCGCGACAAGACCCTCAGCACCCAGGCCGGCGACCTGGAGCTGGGGATCCCCAAGCTTCGCTCGGGGAGCTTCTTCCCCGTCCTGCTGGAACGGCGACGCCGCATCGACCAGGCCCTCTACGCCGTGATCATGGAGGCCTACGTCCACGGCGTCTCCACCCGCTCGGTCGACGACCTGGTCAAGGCCCTCGGAGCCGACACCGGGATCTCCAAGAGCGAGGTCTCCCGCATCTGCCAGGACCTGGACGGCCAGCTGACCGCGTTCCGCACCCGGGCCCTGGACCACGTCCGCTTCCCCTACGTCTACCTGGACGCGACCTACTGCAAGGCCAGAGTCGATCACCAGATCGTGTCCCGGGCCGTGGTCATCGCCACGGGCATCGCCGAGGACGGCGGCCGCGAAGTCCTCGGCGTGATGGTCGGCGACAGCGAGACCGAACTGTTCTGGACCGAGTTCCTCCGTCACCTGCGCGAACGCGGCCTGACCGGCGTCCGGCTCGTCATCGGCGACCACCACCTCGGGCTGGTCAAGGCCATCCGCAAGATCATGCTCGGCGCCGCCTACCAGCGCTGCCGGGTCCATTTCCTGCGCAACACCTTCGCCGTGATCAGCAAGGAAGCCGGCGAGATGGTCGCCGCGACGATCCGCACGATCTTCGCCCAGTCCACCGCGGACGCGGTTCGCACCCAGCTCGACACGGTCGCCGACATGCTCGGCAAGCAGTTCCCGAAGGTCAAGGAGATGCTGCTGGACGCGAAGGACGACCTGACCGCGTTCGCTGCCTTCCCGGAGCGACATTGGAAGAAGATCCAGTCGACCAACCCGCTCGAGCGGATCAACCGCGAGGTCAAACGCCGCACCGACGTCGTCCAGGTCTTCCCCAACGACGACGCGCTGCTGCGGCTGGTCACCGCCGTGCTGTTCGAGCTGCACGACGAGTGGATCGCCTTCCCCCGCCGCTACCTGCCCGAGGGCAGCATGGAGCAGCTCTACCCCGAGCTCCCCGATAGCGCCCCCGCGCTACCCAACACCACCAACACGACCGCTGGTTGATCGGCTACACCACATCAAGGGACACGACCGGCGTGAGTTGGGCGAGCAGCTCCGGGCGCGCCGAGACGCAGGCTCGGCCATTGACGCGCAGCGTGCTCGGGCGGCCGGGAATGAGGAAGAGCAGTCCGACGCGTTCGGTCTGCAGCAGGTTGTGCATGGTGTCGAGTCGCTTGTTGCCGGTCGCATCGGGGATGACCAAGGTCCGCTCGTCGAGTACCGAGACGAACCCGGCCGGGCCGCCACGCGGCGTCACGTCTGACCGGCCCTCGACGTCCGCACTGCCGATGAACACCAGCGAGGAACAGCCGATCAGAGCCCGGGACTCCTCGGTCAGGCGGTCGATCTCCTTACGGAGCGAGTTCGGGTTCGGCTGCGGGTAGAGCTCGCGCAGCTGGTCTGGGCTGGTGAGGGCGTCCGCCTGGAGGGATTCGAAGAGCGAGTCGGCGACCCCAGTGTCGATCATCATACGGACGACCCTAGAAGATGACCGAAGCAGTGCGCGGATCAGCGGTTGATCTCGCCCGCGTTGACCGGTCGCTACTCCTCGGCGCAGTCGGAAGAACGCGGCAGTGCAATGCCAGCCCGTACCGAGGCGGATCTCATCGAGCAGGCGCCCGTCAGGGACAGTACGGCGCCCGCCTCGGCCCGCTCCTACGCCGGGCCGAGGAAACCCGGTCAGCACGCGGACTGAGGCAGAGGTCAGCGCGGGCGGACCAAACTTTGTCCCGACTTGGCCATTCTGTTAGGAGTTCTTAGTACTCCAACGGTGGATCGTGTCTTGAGCTGCGGTTCTGGTAGTGGCTGTGGCGGGCGGCTGCCTGGCGTAGGCGTCTCCAGTGGGACCAGTTCAGTGCGTGTCGGATGGGATCGGGGATGGGGCGAGGTGGAGGCAGGAGAGTGTCCAGGAGGCGCCGGATCTCTGCCACGCTGAGTGGGATTGGGCTGGTGGGGTCGTTTCTGCGGTTTCCCGGGCGAGGGCTTGGGCCGCCAGGGCCGCGAGGAATGCGTGGGCGAGCATGGCCAAGGTGATGTGCCGGTACCAGCCCGGGTAGCGGCGGACCTCGTACTCGTCCAGGCCACACTCGTTCTTGGCGGCTTGGAAGCATTCCTCGATCGCCCAGCGGGAGCCGGCCACGCGAGCCAGGTCCGCGACCCCCGCCTCGACCGGCGCGTAGGCGAGGTAATAGGCCAGTTCGCCGGGTTCGGACAGGCTGCGGCGGGCCAGGACCCAGCGGTGGTGGGTCGGCGGATCCGGGTCGAAGACGAGGTTGCGCGGAAGCTTGGCCGCGGCCCAGTCGTAGACGCGAGGACCCTTGGCGCCGTCACCGCAGGAGAGCCGCTGCCAGGCTTCTTCGGGTGCATCGTGGATGAGTTCGTCGATGCGCCACATCCCGGCCAAGGACTTGATCTGCTGGGACTTGGGCACGGCGACCACGTAGCCGACGCCGGACTCCTCGAGCATCCGGCGGAAGGACCAGTCCTGCCCGTAGGCCTCGTCGGCGGTGACCCAGTCGGCCGGCAGGCCTGCGGCCAGGCATCTGAGCACGATTGCGCGCGCGAGCTCGCCCTTGGTGGCGAACTCGCGGTCGTCGGGGATCTTCGCGGCCCGGCAGCGGTCCCGGTCCTTCGTCCAAGCCTTGGGGAGGTAGAGCTCGCGGTCCACCAGGGCCCGGCCCAGCGGTGTGGCGTAGGCGGCGAACACCCCGATCTGGCAGTTGTCGATCTTTCCGGAGGTGCCGGTGTACTGCCGTCCCACCCCGGCCGAGGTGGTGCCCTTCTTGATGAAGCCGGTGTCGTCCAGGATCAACACTCCACCCGGGCCCAGTTGCTGAGCCACGTAGGTACGGACGTCGTCGCGTAGCGCGTCCGCGTCCCAGCGACTGCTGTTCAGCAGTCGCTGGAACCCGTCCGGTGTCTTGTGACCGACCCGCTCAGCCAACTGCCAGCCGTTCTTCCGGTCCACCGGTGCCAGCAGGCCACGGACGTAGTCCCGCATCCGCCACCGCAGGTCAGCCCGCCCGAAACGACCGGCGGTCCGCGCGAACAACGACTCCAACTCGGATGCCCACTCACGGGCCTCAGCTATCACCACCACACCCAGCACAACGAGAGTCAGCAGCTCAAGACACGATCCACCGTTGGAGTATTAGACACCTCGAAGATCAGCCGATGGTCGTTCAACTATGCGGGTGCCCAACCGATTCAGGATCAACCCCCCCGGATCAGGTGGAAACCCGTACACCACTTCCCAGGACGCAACCCTCAGGCGAGCTGGCTGGGACGCCCTGCTCTACCGGGCGGGCCGGTCGCGGTACCTGCTGGTTGAACGGGGGGGCAGCACCTGAGGGAGTGCGGGCGCTGTGCGGCCCCGGCGCGAGCGGGCGGGTATCTCGCCGGATCGGGGCGTGGTCGATTCCGCAGGCGGATACGATCGCGTGCGAACACCTGCCACCTGGCACGTGTTTTCCTCAAGTGTCATGAAAGAGGGGGAATCGCAGCAGTGTTGAAAGGTATCCTGCGCCTCGGCGTGATCGCCGCCACCGTGGGACTTGCCGCGGCCGTGCCGGTGACCGCAGGTGCGACCGACCGGTCCGGGCAGAGGTTCTTCGTCCTCAAGGCCCCGGGCGCGGTCCGTGCTCACCACCGGTTCGACGTCCAGCCGGAGGGGATAGACTCGCGCACCCGTCACCCCTGGTTCTGCCTCCAGTGGCGCAGCGGAACGCACGGCAGCTGGCACGCGTACTGCCCGGCGCAGCCCATCTCGTTCGACCCCGACGGATTCGGCGTGATGGTCACGTCCGTCGAATTCGACAAACCCGGCGCCTACCAGTTGCGCGCAGTCCTCGAGACCGTCCGCAACCACAGGCTGGTCCCGCTCGACTACTCCAACACCGACACCATCCACGTCACCCGCTGACCTGTCCCGCCCTGCCCGGGCCCATATCGCGCGGCCGGGCAAGGCGGGCACACCGCGCAAGACTGCTCAGGCGGTGACCACCGCCCACTCGGTCAACACCTCCGGGCCCTCCCGGCGTGGGGCCCTGCGCCGCCTACCTGTGGAGCCGCTACGGGATGTGACACCGCTGAGAGGGCGTTCGAGGAGCCGGAGGCCCCCCGCAACCTGCTAGGCATCAGATGCACGATGACCTGCTGCTATCGCTTGACGACCCCAGAGTGCGACGGTCCCGCGCGTTTCAGGCGCGCTCGGTTGGCGCGCCGCGTCGGCGGAGTGTGGCCACGGCCGCTCCGGTGAGCAGCACCGCGGCGGCACTGATGGCGGCGCCGTAGCCGGAGACGGTGGGCAGGTATCCCGCCAGGGAGCAGGGCAGGGCGGCCAGGGCGATGCCCGCGACGCGCTCCGGGCGCCGGAGCGCCCAGACGCTGATCAGCGCGGCGAGTACGCAGCCGAGGACGGCGGCGGAGGGCCCGATCATCGGCCCGGAGGCTTCTTCGCCGAAGAAGCCGTAAAGGACGCCCAGCAGGATACGGAGGTAGAAGCCGGGGAAGACCAAGGTGATGGCCACCCCGAGTGTCAGCGCGGCCGGCAGCAGCCCCCGCCAGGGTGCGGTTGCGAGTTGCTCGCGCGGTGGGGCCAGAACGAGCGCGGCGCCTAGAAGTCCGGACAGCGCGGTGAACGCGTCGGCGTCCATCACCATGCCGAAGGGAACCGGCATTGCGTTGGGGTGGATGATCCCCAGCACGGCCTGGTCCAGGCCGGCGAACAGGGCCAGGACCCGGAGGGCTCCCCAGCGCTTGGCGATCGCGACGGCCAGGGCCGCGATCCACAGCAGCGGCACAAGCAGGCCCTGGTCGACAGCCCAGGCCTGGTCCGCGAGCGGCGGTCCCAAGGGCGAACCCCATGATTCGAGCAGAAGGTGTGCGCGCAGCAGGTAAGGCAGTTGGCTGCCTGCCGCGACCGCGATCGCCAACGGGGCGGCCTGAGCCAGGACGCGTCCCGGCAGGCCGGTGCGGCCCAGCCCCACGCGCAGGCGAATGGCTGTGCCGGTCAGGCTCGCGTACTCGCGTAGCCGCTCGGCCCGCGGTGCACCGGTGGTGACGTCGTGGAAGGTGGTGGTGAGCTCGGCCGCGTGTTCGGCGCGGTAGGCGACTGGATACAGGCGCAGAGCCAGTCGCAGGGCCAGGGGGCTCGGTTGGTGGGTCATGCCAGGGCTCCCTTAGGGCTGGGGCTGATGGCGGCACGGGTGGGGCGCTTGCGCGGCTGGATGCTCTGCTCGACGGCGGCCAGGAGGGCGCGGAGCCGCTCGGCTTCGGCTGTCAGTACGTCGTGTCCCGGGTCGGCCAGGGCGTAGATCTTGCGGGCGCGGCCGTCGATGACCTCTTCGCGTTCGACGCGGATCAGGCCCTCGCGCAGGAGGCGGTCCAGGGCGCTGTAGAGGGTGCCGACCCGGAGCCTGACACGGCCGGCGGAGATTGCATGGACCTCGCGGATCAGGGCGTAGCCGTGTCTCGGCTCGCCAGCCAGTGCTGCGAGCAGGAGCAGCGTCGGCTCCTGCATGGCTCGATCGCTCATGGGATTAGATATATCGTCCGTCGTAGTTGCCGTTCAAGGTTTGTCCGGGCTCCCCGGGAGGAAACCACGCGGTAGGGCTGGTCGAGGGTGCCTGACCGGTGGAGCCCCGAGTGAGCGCCACTTCCCCAGGTCCAGTCAAAGGACGGGCTGGGCCGGAAGCGTGAGGCTTCGGTGCCCGTGTGGCTGAGCAGGTACAGAGCTGCCTGGCGGATGAGCGCGACGCGGTTCTTTGGTGGTGTGCCGATCAAGCCGTGGCAGACGTCGTTGCGCAGGTTCACGCCGCGGCCGGGGTGGGTGAGGAGAAGCTCCAGGGCGCGGCTCCAATCTGCGGGATACCCGGCGGCCGGCATGTTGCGGATGGGCCTGCCCAGTTGGTCAATGGTGCCGGGTGTCTGACCCTTGGCCACGGACACGATGGGGACTTGGGGGCGTAGGAGCTGGCGGAGGATCTGCTCGATATGCGGCAGGGCGATGCACGCCGCCGCGTCGAGCTTCCCCAGCCAGAAGTACTGGAAGGCGTGGGCGAGTGTCCGGGCGCGAGGCACCGGCAGCACCGTGGCGTGGGCCAGGGCGAGGGTCAGCTCGACCTCGTCCGGGGCGAAGCGCTCGCGGATGCGGTCGAGCCGAACGGCGGTGGGAATCCCGGACAGGTCCAACGCGAAGACCAACTGTGCGACGACGTGGTCTTTGTCGGCGTCGACGGGCGGGGAGACCTGGACGGGGCCGAAGGGTGGATGCGCGTGCGTTGTACGACATGGCGGAGCCGGCGGACCGATGTGCTCAGGCAGTGGGGCAGGGACACCAGTGCGACGATGGCGGTGCTTGGGATGCTGTCGTCCGTGAGGGTTTGATATGCCGCCTTACGAGCTCGCTGAACGTCTGGTCGTCGGTGTCGCGTCCAGCGCCTTGTTCGACCTGTCTGACTCGGACAGGGTCTTTCGTGAGCACGGCGAGGAGAGCTATCGGGCTTACCAGCAGGAGCACCTGGACGACACACTCCAGCCTGGCGTCGCGTTCTCCTTTATCCGCCGCGTGCTCTCGCTGAACGATCTCGCCGACGAAGGCGATCCGCTGGTCGAGGTCATCGTCTTGTCCCGCAACGATCCGGACACCGGTCTGCGGGTCATGCGATCCGTCCGGGCCCGGGGGCTGTCGATCACCCGGGCGATCTTCATGCAGGGACGCTCGCCGTACCGGTTCATGCGGGCTCTGCACATGTCCTTGTTCCTGTCGGCCAACGAGGGCGACGTGCGCGAGGCCGTCGCCATGGGCCTGCCCGCGGGCCAGGTCATCGGCCCTGTCTTGCAAGACGATTCCGATGACGGGGACCTGCGGATCGCCTTCGACTTCGACGGTGTGCTGGCTGGCGATGCTTCCGAGCAGGTTTTCCAGACGGAAGGGATCGAGGGATACCGGGCGCACGAGGCAGCTCACGCCGATGAACCTCTCGACCCAGGCCCGCTGAGAGACTTCCTAGCCGCCGTGAACCGCATCCAGCAGAGCGAGGAGGAAAGGCGCAGGAGCGATGACACCTACCGGATCCGCGTCCACGTCTCGCTCGTCACCGCGCGCAACGCCCCCGCTCACGAGCGGGCAGTGATGAGCCTGAAGCGGTGGGGGCTGCGGGTCAACGACGCCTTCTTCCTTGGCGGCATCGACAAGGGGGCGATCATGAAGGTGCTGAAGCCGCACATCTTTTTTGATGACCAGAAGGGCCACCTCGCCAGTACCTCGCTGGCCGCACCCAGCGTGCACGTGCCGTTCGGCCAGCTCAACCAGGTGCCGCAGTCGGGGCCGGCCGGGGCCACTGAAACCGAGCAGGACCTCCCCGGTGTATAGCGGCTTGCTATACGCTGGGGGTATGACGAAGCAGATCAACATCCGGCTCGATGACGATGTGCATGCCCGGCTCGTCGCACGGGCCGAGGCCGAGGGCACCACGGTGACCGCTTTGATCACGCAGGCGGCCGAACGCGATCCGCGCCTGGACGGCGGCGCCGCGACTGCGGCCGCTTTCCTGGCGAAGCACGCCTGCGAGTTCGCCGAGGCTTTCCCGGAGGAGGAACCGGACAGCGCCACCGGGCAGGCCGCCTGAGATGGAGCTCCACGTCGACATCCGCTGGCTCCTGGAACGCCAGGCAGAGGTGCTGCCGAAATACCCGGACGTCCACGACTTCTCCGGCCTGGTTGCCGCGGTCGCCCGGCACCGGGTCAACACGCCACGACTGGACTACACCGCAGACGCGGCCTGGCGCGCGGCGGCGCTGTTCCACGAGATTGTCTCGGTCCGCCCCCTGCCGGCTCGCAATGCCTTGTACGGGGCGCTGATCGCGGTGGCCTACATGGCGGCGTCCGGGCAGGCCGTCGACGCCCCCTACGGGGCGCTGAGCGAGCTGGCGCACGCGGTTCGCGCGGGCAGTGCCGACGTGTACACGTGCGCCGACCTGATCCGCGGCTGGCGGGTCTGACCGGACACAGCGATTTGAAGCCCAGGAGCTGACCGGCAGAAGCAGCCGACGTCCAACCGTTTTGGAGCGAAGCGCAGCTTTCCCATGATCCCTCATAGGAAAGCTGCCATTGGGTGCTGGCGGCGATCGCCGGGGCGGTCATCGCTGCCAGGCCCGACCTCAAGCCGGACGTGCTTCCAAGTCGGACCGCTTCCGTTGGGCCTGGGGCCTCCGAGGCCAATACTCATAATGTCTTGGCCAGATCGAACTCTACTCCCAGCAGATTTTGTCAAACAGTTCTTCACGCGGCCCCATCGACTCATCGTCAAGTCCGCCGCTCGGATCAGCAGTGCCGTCCATGAAATCCGCCGCATACATGACTGCCTCGGCGCAGAGCTTTGCGTGGTCGGCGCTCAGGGCTTCCACGAAGAATCTCAGCGGGTCCAAGTGCGGGACGCCTGCGAGGCTGGCGGCCAGCCAGAGCGCCGCGCGGCACGAGTCGCCCGGAGGGAACTCCGACTCGAACGACCCGCTGGCCACCGCTTCACGGACGCGGTCCGTGGCGGCCTTGAAGTCGATCTCGGCAGTTGGCCGCTCTTTGTCTTCGCGCAGGTATGCGAATCCGCCGTCGATCATCCATTGGCGCAGTTCAGGAACTCTGAATACCAAGTCAACTGCTGCCGAGTAGGGGCGAAACGGTACCGCTCCTCGCAGGAACGCCCGGTAGAGCTCCGCTTCGTCCGTTGGCAATTTCTGGCCGCTCATTGCGACTTCCTCCCAATCTGATCACGCACTAGGGGTCGCCCCCACGGGACTTGACGACATCTGCCGCAGCATCGTCCAGCTCCCCCAACGGCGCCAAGGAGCGTTCTTCCAACAGCCCGGGCTCGCCCGCCATCAGCGGGGTCTCCTGCCTGTGAGCTGTTTCATTGCGCTGCAGCACAACAACGAAAAGGGCCCGGCAACGAGATGTCGCCAAGCCCTGTCCGTCGATTCAGATATCTGGGGCGAAAACCCCCAGGGAGTCGAGCTCCGCCCGCAGTTGTGCCGAAAATCTCTGGACTGCGCCTCGAATCCTGTCCAAGCTCAAACTAGAGCTGGTCACCCCGGGCGTGAATCCCGAGAACACGACCCAAGCGTCGCCACTCCTGGCCACTTGGACGGCACCGGGGTCTTCGAAGGACATCGAATCGAACGTGAAATCGTCAAGCGCGTCCTCCTCTGCGCGTCCCCACAGTGTCAATTGCCGTGCGAGTTCGTAGACCGGAAAGGATTGCTCTGTGTAGAGAACCTTGTCCGATTCGATGATCTGGAAATCAGCCTCGATGTTTACGACTAGGTCGGCAAGGGTGCGGTGCCGCAGGTCTTGGATTGTCAGGTTGCTGTACCTGAATTCCATCTCATCATCCTCCGGCATCGAAGGGGAAGGCGTTGATGACCCTGCCGGCTTGAACACACCCGCAAAGTCCGGCTGCGACGCAGCCGAATGGAGGACCAGGGTCGATGCAGAACCGGCGCGGAGAGCACCCGCCTCGAGTTCCGCGGGATGGAAGGCCGGCGACCGCCGCTTGCTCAGGCGACGGCTCACGCGGTCGAGCGGATACCAAGACCTGCTGAGGGTGACTGCGGTCTTGGGCTCCAGCGATTTCGGTCTGGCAGGGGTTGGAGTTCAGCTCCTCAGGGACGACGGCGTCGCACCCATTCACTGCCGGCCTCGGTGTTGGCCAACCAGCAACCACCGCCGAACGGGGCCCACTGCATCTCCTCGAGCTCCTGCAGGAGTGTCTGCAGGGTGGCTTGCCACTCTCCCTGGCGCGGCTCGAAGCCCTGGTCGCCGATGTCCCCGGCCAGCATCCATCCGTTGCCGAGCAGTTCCTCCAAGACGGAGGTCGTGAGGCTCTTGAATTCGTCGGGGGCTGTCTCTCGGGCCCAGCCGATCACGGTGTCGATCGGCACCCAGTCCTCCAGGCCTTCGTAGAGGATCTCTTCGATGATCTGTTCCTGGCTCATGGCAGATGAACCTTCAGTGCCTTTCCGAGTTCGGGGAAGATGTCGATGGTTTCGCCGCCGGATCCGGAGGTCAGTCGCCACTGCATGACTGTTCCATCTGACAGCTTGAACACGTCCGGGACCTTCGCGCCACGCGCGGGCATCCGGTCCGCTCCGGTGGTCCAGCGGTCGAAGAGGCCGCGCATGTCCTCCGTCGTGGGCGACTCCCTGACGTGAGGCTGCCGCCCCTTGGTCAGGTTCTCGAACTCAGTGCGCCAGTCGACGTCGGCGCTGTTGTCTTTTGCTGCGGTCGTGGCGGCGTCGGAGGCGCCGGCGCCGTCGCCGAGTGCGGCGTCGAGGGCTTCGATGTCGACGGCGTCAGCGGCGTCAGTGGCTGGATCCACGCCGCCTTGGGCGAGGTCGACCCCGGTGAGGAATGCATCGCCCAAGCTCAGTCCGGCAACCTTGATCGGCTTGGGGAGGCTGCCTTGGAGCTGCTGCGGTTGCCCGACACATCGGCCGAGACGCCCGCAGGCGTAGTTGTTGAAGTGTACCGAGGCTTGGTGCAGCTGTGTCTGGGCCCGCTCGTACGCCAGTCTTGCTTGCGCCCGCTGAGCCGCCAGTCGTGCCTGTGCCCGATCGTAGGCCAGTCGATCGAGGTAGACCTGGCGCTCGTGGGCGGCATACTCCCGCACGTACTGATCGTCGATCATGTAGGGGGGTTGGCGATGTAGCGGTGGTACCGGATCTGGTCAGCCCGATCGGGCTTGGGAGTCTGGTGCCAGGTGTAGTGACCGTTGCTGACGGTGTAGCCGGCCGTCATGCCGCGCTGGGCGGCCCAGATGTTGTCGGCGCTGGTGCCTCCGTCGGTGGGGCCGAGGGGGCGGTGGCCGTTGGGGTCGGTGTCGGTGAGGGGGTTGTCGTCGGCGTAGGCGTAGGGGTTGGCTTCGGTGCTGTTGTCGACCGGGTTGTTGGTCCAGGTGTCAGCGCTGTCGAAGCTGCAGTCGACTCCCTCGGCGTCGCGCCTTCGCCGGTCTCGATCACCGTGTCAGCGCTCGCCAACTCCTCGGTGGCCGTGGTCGTCTCTTCGGCCTCGGTGGTGCCCGCGCTGGCGTCGCCCTTGTTGGCGCCTCCACCTCCCCAGCCAGGCACCCTTCGTGTGGTTCCCGGGCCCCGTTCCGAACCTCCCTAGGCCCCCGGGGCACAGGCCCCGGCCTAGCACTGGGGGCACCGGGGCTGCTCAAGGCCCGCCGTCAGACGGTTCTCAGTAGATGCTGATCCGCTGACTCTGCGCCCCGCCGTAGTACTTCCGGCGTACCAGCAGCCCGGCTGCACGACGGCGCCCGCCACGGCCGCGGCGGACAAACCCCACACGACCTCCGCTGCCCCGGTTGGGGGCCCGCCGACCTCGTCCCGGGGCCAGGAGCAGATCCGGCGTAGTCAGCGCCACAGGTAGCCTCGAGTCGTCACCGACTTCGGGAGGAACCATGGCCGAGCACATCACCGTGCTGACCACCACCGACAGCGCCGACCGTGCCTCCGGGCTCGCGCGCGCCGTCGTCGAAGCCCGCGGCGCCGCCTGCGCGCAGATCGAGGGCCCGGTCCGCTCCGTCTACTGGTGGGATGGCGCCCTGCAGGAAGAACTGGAATGGCGCGTGCTGTTCAAGCTCCCCGCAGCGAAGTACGACGAGCTCGAGGCGCTCATCAAGCAGCTGCACACCTACGACACGCCGGAGATCATCTCCGCGACGATCGAGCGCGGCAGTGCCGAGTACCTCGCCTGGGTCGACGCCGAGACCACCACGCGCTAACCCAGTAGCGCCCGAAGCTCGTCCCGCAGCTGTCCGCCCTCACCTTGGGCGGGCAGCTGCTGCGCCACCGCAGCCAGCCGGTGCCGGCCGAGCGTTGCCTCCGAACGCATCGTCACGTCGAGTGCCTGGCGGGCGATCTCGCTGCCCCGGTCGACCTCCCCTCGCTGAACGTACGAGAGCGCTACGTCGCCGAGGATGACCGCGCGCACCTTCGCGTCCTCCGGGCGCAGCGCCTGCAGCGCGGCCTCGGACACCTCCGCAATGTCCGGGTGGTCCAGGCGCGCGTACGTGGCGACGGTCATGGAGTCCAGGCGTGCCCGGGAGAAGAACCGAACCCACGGCTGCTCGCTGTCCGGGTCGGCGTAGTCGAAGACGGCCTGTGCCCGCTCCAGCGCCCGTAGAGCACCCTCACGGTCTCCTATCGCCGCGGACTCCTCCGCCTCGCGCGCGGACACCCAGGCGCGCGCGGTGGCGCAGCCGGGCTGCCGGACGTGCTGCTGTGCGGCGCGGAGCATGCTGCGGGCCCCGGTGGGCTCGTCGACGGCGTATGAGCCGTAGGCGAGGACCAGGGCGAGAAGCGGCTCATGGTCGGCTTCGCGGCCAGCGTGCGCCGCGGCAGCGTAGTAGTGCTGGGCGGTCGTCATGTCGCCCATGTCGAAGGCCAGCCACCCTGCGAGCGCGGCGGTTTCCCCTGCGGTGACAAGGAGGTCGCGGCGGTGACATCCGCCGGCGCCGAGGAGCACGGTCAGCTCGTCGAGGTGCTCGGCCAGGCCCCGGTACAGCTCGCGGGCGGGCATGCGCTCCTCGGCCGCAAACAGCGCTGTGGTGCGCTCGGTCATGGCCGCCGACACTTGGGCGTCGGCAGGGCCGCGGCGCTCAAGGGCATAGGCGAGGCGGCTCCAAGGCTCGGCCGCAAGCCCGACACCGAGGGCTGCAGCGCCCATGAACTCGCGGCGTCTCAACGGATCCTCCGGATCGGCGTCCACGTTCGGGGCGCCTGCCCTGACTGTAGAAGCGGAGCGGGCGGTTCGTGCAACGGCCGCGGCGCGCAGCAGTTCACCCTCGGGTACACCGAACGACTGGGCGTAAAGGCGGACCATACGGGGCCGGGGGACGCGTCCGCCGCGTTCGTAACGGGAGACCTCGGACCTGGTGACGCTGTTGAGCGGATCGCCCATCAGGCGGCACAGTTCCTCGGCCTGCTCGGTCTGGGAGCGGCCGGCGCGTTCGCGCAGCCGACGTAACAGGTCCCCGAACGCCTCCGTCATGGCTCCCATATTGGCCCCCTGTTGGCCCCCCGTCACCGATTGGCCACCTTCCGTGGCCCTCTCGGGTGGTTGTGGCTGCTTGGGAAGCTGATCGTGCAGTGAGTGGACGGATCGCACGGTGGGAGCAGCAGGTGAGCGGGAGCAGGTTGTCGACGGGTGGCCCCCTGCTGCGCGGCTACTCGACGCCGGAGTGCCGTACCGGCGCGGAGCGCTGGCCGGACCTGCACCAGATGTGCAGCGCGCCCGGCTATCAGGGCCGCGTGCTGGGCTGGGTGACGGTGCCGTGCGTCTGTTCCTGCCACGAACAGCGCGCAGCCGAGGAGCGGGCGTCGTGAGGTCGCCCGCGGAGGAGCCGACACCAGCCGCCGGCCCGGACCCGGTCGTCGACCGCGCCGTCTGGGAACGCCTGCGCCGCTCGGCCTACCGCGGTCACCTCCTGCCCGAGGGCTTTGCGCTCGTCGACCAGCTGCACGACCTGTACCCGGCGTGGCGTGAGGAGTGGCAGAAGTGAGCCGGATCGAACCGCGAGGGGCCGACGACGGGCCGACGGACAGCCCGAACGGCCGCTCCGGCTGCTGCTACGAGGAGACGCTTCCTCGCCTGCACCGGCTGTGCCCCGGCAGCTACGAGCACCGAGCAACCCCGACGGCCTCTTCGGAGCGGCGCCGCTGTTCGTGCCGCTGCCACGTGGAGGGTGTGGAGGTGCTGAATATGCCGACGATGCAGAAGCTGCTGGGCGAGATCGGCCGCGGCGTCATCGTGCAATCTGGCCGGTGGATGCATGGCAACTGGAAAGGGCCGAAGACGGCGCGGGCTCTGCGCGCCGACGCGTGGCCGTTGAGATGAGCTGCCTGCCCGGGGATCCCGTCGCGCTGCTGCGCGCCCAGGGTGGGCCTGTCCGCATTCATCGAGGAGGAGCATGCGGACAGCACAAAGCCCCCGTGCACCGGACTCGTGCACGGGGGCCCCGACGGCTCAGGCAACTGGACTGGGCCTAGGTCGTGTCCGGTGAATCGTCAGTCGTGGAGCCAGAGGCGGATCGCGGCAACGGTCACGGTGCCGTGGAAGACGTAGGCGCGTTTGTCGTAGCGCGTCGCCACGGCGCGGAAGCCCTTCAGCCTGTTGATCAGGCGCTCCACCTCGTTGCGGCGCTTGTAGGCGGCGCGATCGAAGGCGGGTGGGCGGCCACCCGCCTGGCCCCGGGCCAGCCGGTGGCCCACCTGGTCCTTCTTCTCCGGGATGCTGTGCGGGATTTGGCGTCTGCGCAGGTAGATCCGTATCCGGCGGCAGCTGTAGGCCTTATCGGCGCTCAGTGCGTCGGGGCGTGTGCGTGGGTGGCCGCCGCCCTGGCGGGGAACTCGGACCTCGGCCATGACCTGCTCGAACATGCTCCCGTCGTGGGCCTGGCCGGGGGTTACGACGAGACCGAGTGGCCGGCGACCGCCTTCGCCGGCCAGGTGAATCTTGCTGGTGAGGCCGCCGCGGGATCGTCCGAGTCCCTCGTCGGCGCGGTGGCGGGCCGGGACTGCCCCCTTTTTGAGCCGTTGGTCGGGGCGGCCTTCCGTGCGCCTGCGGCGTGCTGGTGGGCCCGGCAGGTGGTGGAGTCGACGCTGACCTGGCTCCAGTCCAGACGGCCCTCCGCGTCGGCCTGGGCCTGGACGGCTTTCAGGATCCGGTCCCAGGTCCCGTCGGCGGACCAGCGCCGATGGCGTTCATAGACGGTCTTCCAGTTCCCGTAACGCACGGGCAGATCCCGCCAGGGGACGCCCGTGCGCTCGCGGAAGTAGATGCCATTGAGCACTCGGCGGTGGTCGCTCCACTGCGCTCCCCGGCCACCGTTCACCGGCAGGTGCGGCTCCAGCCGCACCCACTCCTCGTTCGTAAGATCACCACGTCCCACACCCCCGCGGACGATCAAGGAATCCCGGTTGGTTCCGGGGGCATCGTGAGCCGCCAGGTGACCTGCAATAGTCTGCTCAGGGGTGACTGGCCAGCACGGTGGGAGGATCGGTGACGCTGCCAAGCAAGGGGACCCGGCGCATTACGGTCGCCGAAGTGCCCTACAGGTGGGCTGTCAGGCGCAAGCCGACCTACAGCCAGGGGATCGGGCAGTCTCCACTGACGGTCGCCGTCGAGCACGCCGAGCAGTCAGGGTCCGTGCTCGTCATCCGGTTTCCCCAGGCGCATCCGGGTAACTGGCTCGGCTTGCCTTCGGCGGGTGTCACTCCCGCAAACGTGGCCCTCGCCATCCGCGAAGCCCGGGACCGGGGCTGGCAACCGGAGACATCAGCCAGCACCTTCCACCTTGACCTTACGCAACCTTCCGGTCCCACCCCTGGCTCCACGACTGACGATTCACCGGACACGGCCTAGTAAATGATGACGGTGGGCCGACCCGGAAGCCCCGGCGCGTCCAGAGTTCCCTGGCAGTGGAACATCAAGCTTTCGGCGACACAGATCGGGGCCTGACCAGGCCTAGCCGCGTCTTCCGCAATCGTGACGATTCCGCCGTAGCGGTCCTTGTAAACCGCGACGGCGATGCCCTGGACCAGAACCTGATGCTCAGGGGGGCGTCCGTCGAGAGCCTTCGGGAAGTCGCCGCCTTCGCTGTAGTCCAGGTTCAACTGCCCGGCGGAAGGGACGAAGATGATGTGCAGATTGATGGTCTCGACGGCGCGTGTTCGCCCGATCGCGGTGGCGGTTGTGGGGAGGCTGACGAGGGCTGTGGCGGCGAGGATCGCTGCGGTGATTCTGAGGGCGCGGATCACGGCTGTCCCTTCGTATTGTCGCCCTGGGGGCTGGTGTCGCTCGGCCGATCGACCTACTCATGTGCATGTGCGTGGGTATGCGGCGGCCCGGACGCTTCGGACTCAAGCGTCGGGGGCCTCGGTCGCCCAGGTACCTCCCGAGAGGCCCCGTATGGGTCCGGACTCACTGGTGAACCCATTGTCGGGGCCACTTGATCAACGGCTAAGCTGCGCCCCCAACATCAAATTGAGGGGGAGGAAAGAATGCGCTGGAAGCGCGCGCTCACCGCGCTCGCGGCGGCGGGAATGTTCGTCGGGCTGGGCGCCGGTGCCGCGACGGCACAGTCGGCGGCCGGGAGCCGCACATACCACATGTACAACAACACGTACGGCATCCCGGCGTCGGTGAAGGCCGGCACGACGTTCTACGCGGATGCCTGGTACATGCAGAACAGCCCGGTCCGCGTCAGCGCCGTGAGCTACGGGCTGAGCGTCTGGAGCTTGGCCGCGCGTACCGACCGCGGCTTCACGGTCAGCTGGCTCAACCCGGTGACGCACCGCTGGCAGGCGTCCACGGGGACGTGGTCGCAGGGCGCGGAGCTTCAGTTCGTCCCGACGCCGGCCAACGGCGTTGCGATGGTGCCGCACAAGTGGTACAAGATCCAGTTCAAGATCACCGTGGGCAAGAACGTCCCGGTCGGCACCTGGCACCTGAACGAGGCCACGGATGGCATCGTGACGCAGGGCACGGCTCCCCACCTCGAGTGGCTGGCCGGACCGGACCGCGCGATGCGCGTCCACCACTGATCCAAAGGCTCCACCGGCTGCGCGCCGATCGGGCCTCAAGCTCGGTATCGCAGCAAAGCCCCCGTGCACGAGTCCGGTGCACGGGGGCTCCTCGCTTGATCAACGCCAGGTACGTCCACCAGTTCATGATGATGGACCAAAGCCGGTGTCAGCCGCGCTTCTGGAAGTTTCGCCAGATCGCGCGGACGCGATCACCGCGTCGGCGTCGGAGGCTGGGCGGCATGACCGAGCCGTCCCACGCTGAGCACCGTCACGCCCACGTCGTCGTTCACCCCGTCCAATCCGATGCGACGCCCCCGTACCGGCGGGTGGACATCCTCGGCGAGTACGTCGGGAAGGCCTACGGCATCGGGGACGTGTCCGGGTTCTGCCGCCGCGCCGGCCTGGACGAGCTCGACCTCGACGCTGAGCGGATGGTCGAGTGGATCGGCGGCGGCTCCGACGTGTGGGAGTGAGCCGTTCGGACGCAGTGATGGCCCTGCGAGACGGGGGACCAGCAGGGCCATCTGAATCTGATCGTGCCGAGGCAGCGGCCTCCGGTCAAGGCTTACACGCCTGGGTAGCAGGCAGTTCACCTCCGCCCGGTTTGGTGCCACGGGAAGCGGTGATACGCCGGATGCCGCCGTGATCCGCGTGGGTCGCGCCGCGGCGGTCAGGCGCCCCGGACACCCCCCGTACCGGGGCGCCGCCCAAAGCGGAGAGCGCCATGGCCCACTACCAGCTGCGCGCGGAAGACGTGCGCGTGGACCCGTGGGCGCCACGCACACTGTGCTGGCATGTGGCCCGGGTGCCAGAGGACACGGAAGACGGCTCTGATCAACATTTCGGGATCGCCCAGCGTGACCGGACGTCAGCTTGGTCTTTGAACAGGCGTGTTATCCGATGAGATCTTGACGACGCTGCTCCCGCATCTGTCCGGCGTGGTGGTGGAAGAGATCCGGGAGGCTGGCGCGGGACTGCTGATCGCCGCGCGGACCGGCTCCGACCGGGCCGCTTGCCCATCCTGCGGCGCTACCTCGCGACGTGTCCACGACCGGTACCAGCGCAGGATGGCCGACCTGGCGGCCGGCGGACGGGCACTGGTGATCATGTTGGTAGTCCGTCGGTTCCGCTGCGACACGGGCGGATGCCCGCGCCGGACCTTCGCCGAGCAGGTCGAGGGCCTCACGTTCCGCTACGGTCGTCGGACCGTGCTCCAGCGCAGGCTGTTGGAGCGGGTCGCCCTCGCCCTGGCCGGCCGCGCGGGCAGCCGCCTGGCCGAGCATCTGAGCTGCCACGCGAGCACGAACACCCTGCTCAAGCTCATCCGAGAGGGCCCCGATCCACCGCTGATGCGCGCACCGCGCGTCCTCGGCGTCGACGACTTCGCGTTCCGCCGCGGCCACGACTACGGAACCATCCTGATCGACATCGAGGCCGGGCGCCCCGTGGACGTCCTGCCCGACCGGACCGCCGCCACGCTCGCCGCCTGGCTCCGAGCCCACCCCGGCGCGGACATCGTGTGCCGGGACCGGGCCAGCGCGTACGCCGAGGCCGTCCGCGCCGCCGCGCCCGACGCGGTGCAGGTCGCGGACAGGTTCCACCTTTGGAGGAACCTGGCTGAGGCCGTCGAGAAGTGCGTGGTCGCCCACCGCTCCTGCCTCGCCGAACCCGAACCAACCGAGGATGAACGGTCGGAGGGCGGGCCCGACACGGTGCTGCCGGAAGGCAAGCGGGCGACCGTGATCCGCGAACGCTACGCGGCAGTCCAGAGCCTGCACACCAAGGGGGTGGCCATCGGCCGTATCGGCGAACTCCTGGGCCTGGACCGCAAGACGGTACGCAAGTACGCCCACGCACCCACGGTCGAGCAGTTGCTGATCCCACCGCTGCAGACCAGGCGCGCGCTCGCCCCGTGGGTCGGCCACCTCAACCAACGCAAACCCCGCCGACTGGGCCATGTACGTCCACGCGCAGGCGATTCCACGCGCACACGGAGATCGCCACCCTCTGGCCCGCCACCATGCACCTGGCCCAGCTGATGGAGGAGTACGTTCTGTGATCTTCCGGCCCGCGACGGCGGCCAAGGCGGCCAATCGGCCGCCCGGTTCCGGACGGGTCAGCAGCGCTGGTCGGTGGGGCGCCCCAGCGCGG
>NZ_BBPP01000048.1:53614-60348 GCF_000787835.1 Streptacidiphilus melanogenes | reverse complement strand
GATCGCGCACGCCGCCGAGGCGTGCGGTTCGGCTCCGCCTCAGGACGGTCTCACAGTGAGCCGTCGTTGCCGCTTTGGCGCTGCCGGGCTCGGTCGTTGAATTTCTTCACCCACGCGGCAGCCGTGCGCCTGGTGGTGACGTCGACTGCGCAGTAGTCGTCCATCCCCGGCGCGGTGATCGTGACGTCCGATCCCTCCAGGCGAGCGGTCGCCCCGGCGTGGATCATGGCGTCGATCCTCGGGCCGCTCAGTCTGAGCAGCCGCCGCCCGTTGGCGTAGAACGTCGACTGGTACACGAGGGTCTGCTTGAACCCGGTCATCGGTCGGGCTCCTTGTTCTCTGCCGGTCTGCTTTCGGATTGGCCGCACTCACCATGGCGGCGCAACCGATCCGAATCAAAGTGCTCGGCGGCCAGGATTGCGGGCCGCCAGTGCCGATTCCCAGATCGTCCCGTTGGCATGCGCGAACTACGCGGCACGCGTCTCTGCCGCCTAGATTGACGCAAGCCACTATGCAATCTTTGCATGGTGCAATCCACGCGGAAAGTCGATCACTGAGCACCCCGTCCCGCCTAGACCTAGACCAGCCCGACGCCTCAGGGACCACGACCGGGGTGCGGATCGGCTCCCGTCGCGCTCAGGGGGTGAGGTAGGCGTCGTCGAGGGCTTCGTAGCGGTCGGTGTGGCCCCGCACGCTGGTGATCCTTCCGTCGCGGAGTTGGAAGACCTGGTAGAGCACCGGGCTGCCGGGGCGGGCCTGGGCCAGTCCGAGGACGACGGCGTCGGGGTAGGTGAAGCTCTCCTCGATCTGGGCCCGCGTGCCGCTGGCATGCAGTTGTGCGTACCAGTCGAGGATGGCGGCGCGCGGGGCGATCTCGGCTTCGATGCCGGGCGTGGGGCCCACCGTGTGTGTGCGGCGAGGAGGTCCAGCAGGGCGTGAAGGTCGTCGCCTTCCAGGGCTGAGCGCAGGGCTGCGGCGGTCTGAGCCGGTGTCAGTGCGTGGGTCATGCCGTACTCCTGTCGTGGATGCGGCGTCCGGGCAGGATGCTTGGCCAGAACGCCGTGCCCCGCTTGCACGGCGACCGGCTCGCGGGTTGGCCGGTGGCCGCCCCAGGATCCGTCCGCGGCGCGCACCGGGTGGTGTTCGAGCGGGCTCAGTGGTCGCCCACTCGCGAGCGGGGGTCATCGTCCTCGTGGGCGGTGCGTGCGGGGTGCGGGGCGTGGTGGAGCGCGTGGAGGATGGCGCGGTGGTCGATCCAGCCGACGAGCCGGCCGTCGTGGGCATGGCTGAGGACGGGGAGGCCTTCGGCGTTGGTGGCGTTGAGCTGGTCACGTGCGGCGGCGAGGGTGGTGCCGGGCGTGGTGGTGGGGTGGGTGTCGTCGGCGAGTTTGCCGACGGGTGTTTGCAGGTCGGTGTCGTCGGCGAGGGCGTGGATGAGGTCGTGGGCGTGGACGGTGCCGCGGTAGGTGCCGTCGGTGCCGGTGAGCGGGACGACGCCGTGGTGCTGGTGTGCGAGGGCCCGTGGTGCCTGGGCCAAGGGGGTGGTGTCGACGAGCGCGTGGGGTGCGGTCGTCATGGCCTGGGCGACGGTGAGGGTGTCGGCGGGGTCGACGGTGGCGTCGAGGTCGATGCCGCGGCGCATCAGCTTGGCGGTGTAGATGTTCTCGTAGCTGAGCTTGCGGCTGACCATGGTGGCGATCACGATCGCGGCCATGAGCGGCAGGATGATGCTGTACTCGCCGGTGAGCTCGAAGAGGATGACGACGGCGGTGATGGGGGCGCGGGCGGCGCCGGCGAAGACGGCGCCCATGCCGACGATCCCGTACGCGGCGGCCGATCCGGCGATGGACGGCATGAGCTGGTGGGCGCCCTGGCCGAAGGCGGAGCCGAGCATGGCGCCGATGAACAGGCTGGGGGCGAACACGCCGCCGGAGCCGCCGATCCCGATGGTCAGGGAGGTGGCGATCATCTTGCCCGCGAGCAGGGCGAGGAGGAACAGCAGCGCGTAGCCGCCGGCGAGGGCGTGCTCCAGGACCGGGTAGCCGACGCCGTACATCTGCGGCAGGGCGAGGAGGAGCAGTCCGAGGAGCAGGCCGCCGACGGCGGGTCGGGCCCATTCGGGGCCGCGCCATACGGCGTCGCAGGCGTCCTCGATCCTGTAGAGGATCTTGTTGAAGCCGACGCCGACCACTCCGGCGATCAGCCCGAGGAGCGCGAACAGGGCGTACTGGGCCAGGTGCTGGACCTGGAAGGCCGGGAGGGTGATGAAGGCGGTGTTGCCCAGGATCGAGCGGCCGATGACGGAGGCGGTGAAGGAGGAGAGGACGACCATGCCGAACGATTCGGCGGCGAAGTCGCGCAGGATCAGCTCCATCGCGAAGAACACCCCGGCCAGCGGGGCGTTGAAGGTCGCAGCGATGCCTCCGGCCGCGCCGCAGGCGACGAGCATCTTGATCCGTGACTCGGACAGCCTGGCTATCTGGCCGAGGGTGGAGCCGAGGGCGGAGCCGATCTGCACGATCGGGCCCTCGCGGCCCACGGATCCGCCGCCGCCGATGCACAGGGCGGACGCGAGGGCTTTGACGCCGGCGACCTGGGGGGCGATCTTCCCGCCGCGGCGGGCGACGGCGTACATGACCTCCGGGACGCCGTGGCCGCGGGCTTCTCGGGCGAAGCGCTGCACCAGCGGCCCGTACAGCAGGCCCGCGACGACGGGGGCGAGGATCACGAAGTAGGGGCCGAGGATGGGCACGTGCGGGTTGGCGGCGTGCCCTGCGGCGGAGTAGTCCGCGTGTCCGGACAGCAGCCCCGTGAAGGTCTTGATGAGCCAGCGGAACACGACCGCGCCCAGTCCCGCCCCGGCTCCGATGACGAGCGCGAGGACGGCCAGTCCGCCCTTGGACGAGCGGAGGAACGTCGTCGCCCGGTCGATCACGGAGGACGGCGGGGCTGCGGTGAGCTGCGGCTTCATGCTTTGCATTATGCAATGTTTGCACCATACTAAAAAGAGGGGGTTCGCCCAGCGAGACGCCGTCGCCGTCCGCCGGGCCCGGCTGCGAGCCTGCACACGCGGGCCTGGGACGGCCCGCATGCGGGCCTTGGACAGTCCGAAAGGACCTCGCCATGACCAGTGCCGTTCCCGCCGTGGCGGTCGGCGTCGACTATCCGGCCGGCCCGAGCCGCGCCCTGGACTGGGCCGCGCAGGAGGCGCTGGCGCGCAGCGCGCCCCTGCGGCTGGTCACCGGCTGGACGGGAGCCGCCCACGACGATCCCGACCTTCTGCGGGAGGGCTTCTTGAAGGCGAGCGCTCGCAAGCTGCTGGAGGAGACCGCCCGGCTCACCGAGCTGTCGCACCCCGGCCTGGCGGTCATCTGCGAGGTGGTGGACGCCGACGCGCGGTATGCGCTGGAGCGGCACCGGGACGGCGTACAGCTGCTCGTCGTCGGCGCCAGACGCGCGCACCGCTTCCCCGATCGCCTGCTCGGTTCGACCAGCCTGCACCTGGCCGCGACGGCGGGCGGTCCCGTCGTGGTGGTTCCCGAGGACCCGTACGCGGGCCTGTCGGTGCGCGGGGACGGGCCGGTGGTGCTCGGCGTGGACGGCCGGGATCCGGGCCGCGACCTGGTGGCCTTCGCGTTCGAGACGGCGGTGCGCGAGGACGCGCCCCTGCGGGTCGTGCACGCCTGGCACCAGTCACCCACCGGCGGCCCGGACGGCGTCTTCGCACTCGCGGACGAAGGCCGGACCACGGCCGAGCAGGACATGCGCCTGCACGAGACCCTCGCCCCCTGGCGGGCCCGCTACCCGGAGGTGGACCTGCACGCCGACACCGTCCACTCAGGCGCGGTCCGCGCCCTGGTGCGCCTGTCACGGCAGGCCCGCCTGGTGGTGGTCGGACGGCACGGTCAGCCGACCGGTCCGCTGGGCCGGCTGGGCTCGGTCAGCCAGGGCGCCATTCTGAGCGCCCGCTGCCCGGTCGCCGTCGTCCCCGCCCCCTGAGGAGCCCACGAACGCGCCTGGAGAAGGTAGAAAGGACGTATGCCCGACGATCGCCGCTCCCCGCGCGCCAAGGTCCCCGCTCCCGCCGTCGAGGAGGAGGACCTGGTGACCGCCGTCCTGACCGCCTCCAGGGTCCTGGTATCCCTCTCCGCACGCTCCCTGGGCACCGTCGCCGAGCAGCTGACCCTGCCTCAGTTCCGCATGCTCGTCCTGCTGCACTCCCGCGGCGCGATGAACCTGTCCCGCCTCGCCGAGCAGCTCGCGGTCAACCCGTCCACGGCCATGCGGATGATCGACCGCCTCATCGCCGCCGGCATGATCGTCCGCGAGACGAACGCGGCCGACCGGCGCGAGGTCGCCATCGAGCTCACCGGCAAGGGCGCCGACACCGTCGTCGAGGCCACCGAGCGCCGCCGCGCCGACATCGCCGCGATCGTGAGCCACATGCCGGCCGAGCAGCGCACCGGCCTGGTCTACGCCCTGCGCGCCTTCACCGAGGCCAGCCAGGAGCCGGACGCGGTCCAGCGCCAGCTCGACCTGCTGGGCTGGTAGACCCGGCGACGCCCGGCGCCGGGTTCACGTCCGCGCGAGCGTCCGCCCGGAGGTGGGAGTGGTCGGCGTGCCGCCGGTGTAGTCGCGCCAGTCCCCCGGCGCCTGGCCCGGGGCCAGTGTGCGCAGCCGGGCGAGGACCGCGGGATCCTGGGCCTCCAGCCATGTGATGAGCTGGCGGAAGGAGACCAGGCGCACGTCGGGCTTGGCGGCGATGTCGCGCAGCGCCTGTTCGACGGCCTTCATGTAGATGCCGCCGTTCCAGGACTCGAAGTGGTTGCCGACGAAGAACGGGGCCCGGTTGGTGGTGTAGGCGCGATTGAAGCCGGCCATGTACGAGGCGTAGGACTGCTGCTGCCAGTACGGGCGCCTGGCCGGGTCGCCGTGCGGAGTGCCACCGGTCTGGTTGGCCAGCATGTTGTAGTCCATCGACAGCACCTGGAAGCTGTGCCCCGGGAAGGGGATCGACTGCAGCGGGAAGTCCCACAGGCCCACCTTCTTGCCCGGCCACATCTGCAGGCCGCCCGGGGAGCTGGCGTCGTACTTCCAGCCCATCGCCGCCGCGGTCGGCAGCAGCTGGTTCTGCCCGAGCAGGCACGGGGTGCGGCCGCCGATCAGCTCCTTGCGGTAGTCGAACGGCAGCGGGTCCATGTCGTGGTAGCCGGTGTTGGTCTTCCACTGCTCCACGAAGCCGATCGCCTGCTCCAGTTCGCTGCGCCACTGCGCCGGGGTCCAGGTGCCCACTCCGCTGGTGGGGCTGCAGAAGTGGCCGTTGAAGTGAGTGCCGATCTCGTGGCCCTCCAGCCACGCCCCGCGGACCTGCTCAAGCGTCATCCGGACGTGGTCGTCGGCCAGGTAGCCGATGTCCGAGGCGCCGGGCTTGTGGCCGGGCGGCAGGTAGAGGTCCTTCTTGCCCTCGGGCAGCACGTAGATGCCGGACAGGAAGAACGACATCGTCGCTTTCGTCTCCCGCGCGACGGCGCGGAAGTGCGAGAACAGCTTCTTGCTGTCCTCACCCGCGCCGTCCCAGGAGAAGACGACGAACTGAGGCGGGCGCTGCCCCGGCTGCAGCCTCTCGGGCACCGGCTGGAAGGGCTGCGGACCGGTGTCCGCCATCGACCCGTCGCCGATCAGCGCCAGCGGTCGGGCGGGCATCCTGCCCCGGGCGTCGCCCGGGGTGCCGTGCCGCGCCGGACGGGGACTCGCGGTCACCCCGCCGCACCCGGAGACCAGGGCCGAGGCGGCGGCAGCCGCGGCGGCCACCACTCCTCGGCGGGAGAAATGGGCCATGATGCTCCTTGCTTCGTTACCGGCGCGCGGGCATGACACACCGTCGTCCGCCTGCGACGTCGCGCAATGCCATCCTCATGCAAGGTTTGCATGGTGCAAGGAATCTGGCAGGGTGAATTCGGCCGACTGGGTATCACCCCAGGTCCCAGCGCCGCACACTGGCAGGCCGCCGAGCGGGCGGCGTGTCGCAGCCCCGCAGTCCACTCCCACCGCAGGCGGCCTCAACCGCCCGGCGTCGGGTCCCGCGATCGCGCCATCGCACCGGGCCCTGGGGGCCGCGCAGGGCCGCGCGGATCGGGGATGGCCCTCGCGGCCCCGGACCGCAGGTGGCGAACCGTCACCCTGAGAGCGCCATAGACCAGGAGACTCCGCCAGTCGGCCCTCGTCCGAGGCAAGCATGTCCCGGCGCGGGACCGGCCTCCCGAAACTGAAGACCGTCGGTCTGTTCGGCGCGGTGCAGGGCGCCAATCGCCTCATCATCGCGACCGTGCTGCTCGGGCCGAGGAGCTGCCAACCGCATAGCGGGTGGCCGACCTGATCGGACTTCGTAACGCTTCGACGGTTAGTCCAGGTATGTTCCGGCGAAGGTGGAGTCGAAGCCTGTCGCGGTGATGATCTCTTCGACGGTGTCGAAGTCCTGGGCGGGGTAGTCGGCGTATTGCTCGAAGTCGTCGAGGGTGAGGTCGGGGTCGATCCACTGGTGGGTGCAGCGGCACCGGATCGCTACGCGGGTGGCGGTCGGGTAGTGGATCATGAGCCAGTTGCGGTTGGCCGCGCACGCGGGGCAGGTGAGGGCGATGCCGCGGGGTGCGATCGGGCCGGGGTGGTAGACGACGCGGACGGGCGGCTTGGCGGGCGGGCTGTCGGGGGCGGGTGGCAGCTCGGGGTAGCGGTAG
>NZ_BBPP01000048.1:46278-53578 GCF_000787835.1 Streptacidiphilus melanogenes | reverse complement strand
GGGTAGCGGTAGTGGTGCGGCTGCTGGGCGGGTTCGGGGTGGGGGTGGTTCATGTCCGTTGCCTTCCTGTCTGGGGTGTGGGCATCGGACACAAGCACCACTGGTTCCGCGGAGTTCCCCGTCGGCGGGAGCGACATCGAATCGACATCGGCGTCCCGCCGGCGGCGGCCTCTACCGGTTCTCGGTGTTGCCTTGTTCGGTGAGGAGTTGGCGGGTGAGGGCTTCGAGTTCGGGTCGGTGGGGGCGGAGCCGGTTGGAGAGGATGTTGGACAGGGCGGTGTCCCAGGAGGTGTTCGGCCACTTGGCGAGGTAGCGGGCGATGTCGGTCCGGGTGTCGGCGGAGAGCGCGTCGAGGTCGAGCGTGGCCAGGATCTGGGCGCTGATCTCCTGGCGGTCGATCAGCTCGGCGATCACGCGGTCCACGATTCCGTCGACGTCGGCCCCGAGGTTCAGGTGGGAGCGGAAGCGGAGGACGTCGTCGGTGGGGATGACCTTGCCGGTGGCGCCGTGGCGGGTGAGTTGCTCCTCGATGTAGGCGATCAGTTCGGGGGAGGTGAAGGCGTTGAGCTCGACCCGCTTGCCCAGCCACTTCTTCGCCTTTCCGTGGCGGTCCCACTCGGTGGGCTTGCCGGTGAACCAGGCGAGCGCGGTGGGGCTGAGCTGCTGCGCGAGCTGGGTGGGGAGGGCCTTGTCGCGGACGAAGGGCTCGGTTTCCAGGCCGCGGGCTTCGGCGTCCTCGACGTGGAGGCCGAGGCTGATGACCTCGACGCGGTGGTCGGGCATCCGGTCGGTCTCCTCGCCCAGGGTGCGGGCGATGTTGTAGCCGTCGATGTCGGCGTCGTGGAGGACGAAGATCTGCACGTCGCCGGCCGTGAGTTTCGCGAGGAGGTCGCGGCAGGCTTCGGTGCTGTAGCCCTCGGTGATGATGACGGCCATGTCGTATCGCTCGGCGATCCCCGACTCGTGGACCGGCGGCCACAGTCCGGCCTTCTCGATGATGAGGATTTTGTTGTAGTTCCAGTTCTCGGGCACGTACCGGGCGACCGCGAGGGTGCCCAGGCGCACGTCCTGGCTGCCGTCCTTGTCGTGGGGATGGTGCAGGGTGCCGCGCGGTTCGCGGTACAGGCCCGGGATCGGGCCCATCTCGCGTTCCCAGTCGGGGATCAGCCGCTGCTCGACGTAGGAGGCGTCCAGCCGGGTGCCCTGCGGGAGGTGCTTCAGCGCGAGGGGGCGGATCTTGTAGAACAGCGTGTGGGAGGAGAACGACAGCCCGTCCTCGCCGCTGACCTGGGCGATGGCGGTGGGCAGGACCGCGAACACGGCGTCCTTCTTCGTCATCTCGCCCGCCCGCCGGGCCCTGGCGGCGTCCTCGGCGTCACGCTGCCGGGCCTTGCGCTCCGTGGCCTCGGCCTTCTTCTCGGCTTCGAGGACGGCATCGCGGGCGCGCTGGGCGGCCAGCTTGGCCTTGTGCAGCGTCGTGGTGGCCGTGGTCAGCGCCTGCGCGCAGGCGTCGGCGACCTCCGGCGGCACGTCGAGGGCGACCTTGCCCTTGTCCATGAAGCGCGGGACGGGGCAGATCAGGTGGACCACCGCCGCCCGCAGGTCCTGGTTCCCGTGCTCGGGCGCCGCGTCGCAGGAGGTGAGGAAGGAAGTGGTTCCTTGCGTGCGGACGGTGTCGCCGGCCAGGTAGGTGCGGGCGAGGGGGTCGCCGAAGCTCGGTGAGTAGTTGACCGCGAAGCACACCGCGCCGGGACGCTCGGTGCGTGCGATGGTCACCTCGATGACCCACGGGATCCCGGCCTTGTCGGTGAGGGTCTTGCGGGCGAACCAGGATTCCTCCACGCCGAAGGCGCGATCCAGGGCCTGGGTGTAGTGGTCGCGGCTGATCTTGCCGAGGTAGGCGGGGCCGGGCGGCGTGCTGTGCTCGCGCATGGCCGCGAGCAGCACGGCGACCTGCTCCGGCTGGTCCTCGAAGCCGGATAGGTGGGAGATGCCCGGCAGGCGGGCGGCGACCAGCTTGGCCTTGACCGTGCCGGACAGGCCGGTGAAGCCGCCCACGAACTCCCGCAGCGGCACGTCCCGGCCGCCGTGGCGGTACTCGCGGATGTGGCCGAAGACCAGCGCCTTCATCGCGTCCTCGGTGTAGTGGTGGGCCGAGGTCGCATCGCCCGGCATCGGCTTGCGCCACTTCGCGGGAGCGGTCGGCTCGTAAATCACGACCCCCTCCCGCAGCGCCGCCTGACCGTGCTCAAAGCGAAGACGTGCGTGCGGGTTGGCCAGGGCGAAATTACGCATCCACTGCGCGGGCTCGTCCAGACCGAGCAGGTCGGCCGGCAGCGGCACGGTGACCGAGGTCCCCACCGTGCGATCGCTCGCGGCGGTGGCATGGCGGGTGACGACGTTGCGGCCCGGATCCAGCGACACGCTGATCTCGTGGCGCACCCCCTGGGCCTCGATCACGACGGGCGCGTGGACCTTGAGGGCGTAGGGCATGCCCAGCAGCGTCTTCATCGCGTTGCCCTGCAGCCCGCGGGTCGGGGACCGCACGGCCTCCTTGTCGGAGACGTTGACGTTGAAGTCCAGCAGCCGCTCCACCACCCCGGCCGGAATACCCGCGCCGTTGTCCGTCACCGTCACCCGCGCCACCCCGTCCGTCCGGGCCACCGCCAGACCGACCTCCGGACGGCCCCCGGCGGTCTCGGCGGTCTCGGCGGCGTCCAGGGCGTTGTCGAGCAACTCCTTGATCACGACCCGGTCGAAGTGGTGCTCCGGCTGCCCGGTCTGCGCCTCCAGACCCCTGACGGTCAAGAACTCGGTGTTCCGGGGCGTCGAGAAGACCCTCCGCTTCAGCGCCGGCCCATTGGTGTGGGAGGACTTCACGGTTTTCGGGGTGTTCGCGGTGGTGGTGATGGGCTTGCTCCTCACATACAGGGGACAGATCAACAGGCCGCCGCCTGCTCGACGGCAGGCAGGGCGGCATGGCCGCTGGGCAGGGCGTGACCGCTTTGACCAGGGCAGTTCCACCCTTCATGGGCGACTGCGAATGGCCGTTCTTAGCTCGTGTGGTAGGGTCCGCGCCCGCTCCGGACGGCCGGGGCGGCCGGGTGGCGGTCCGCGCCGTGGGAAGGCCCCCGGAACGGACCGCCACCGAGCGAGGGCGCGCGGCGGGTCAGCGGCCTCGGCCGCGTGTCGGCTGGCCGGGCTGCCAGTGCGGAGCCTGGGCCTGGTCCGCCGCCTTCGGCTGCTTGCGGCCCTTCGCCGCTGCGGCCCTGTGCGCTCCAACGGGGAGGGGTGGGAGGTCGGCGAGGTGCCGAACACGCCAGGTCAGGACCGCGGCGGGGTCCTTCGCGCTGTCCAGCTCCCGCTCACCCGCCGACCCGGCGAGCAGACCGGCCGGGTCCTTGCCGGCGCGGCGCGCCTGCTCCAGCACCCCGGCAAGCCCGGCCCAGCCGGGACCGGCCACCACCTGCTCGGCGAGGTGGGCGGGCAGGGCCTGCCGGACCGCCTCGGCAAGCTCCTGGCGCACCGGCCCGGGCACGCCCCTTGCCTGCGCCTGGAGGACGGCAGTCGGCGCTGCGGCGGCTTGGCGGGCGGCTGCTTCGAGCTGATCAGCCGCCGCCTGTGCGGTGCGGGCGTGCTGGCGGTGGCCGTCGGCCTGGTGCGACCGGTACAGGGCGATGCCGAGCAGAAGCAGCGCGTCCAAGAGGATCATCACCGCGTCCGCGTCCTTCCCGCGCCCGAAGCTGGGACCGCCGGCAAGGATCTGCCGGGCCGCGCTCCGGAGCGCCCGCAGTTCGCGGTCGGCGGCGCGGTCGTGCGCGTACGCGGCACGGCCCCACGCCTTCGCCGCCGCGCGCAGCTCGGCCTTGCCGGGCCCGTGATGGGTCTGGGCGACGGCGTCGAGGACCTCCCCGAAGCCCGCCGACCACGCCACCACCACGTTCATCGGAAGCTCGTCGCGGCCCGATTCCCCTCCGGCGTCGTCGCTGTCGCTGCTGGTCGTCGTCCTGACGGCGTGCAGGACATGACGGACCGTGCCGGTGGCGGTGGCCAGAGCGGGCGCGGCGCTGTCCGGGACACTCGTGCCTGGCGCGGGTTCGTCAGCTCCCGCGGCGAGGCGGGCGCGGATCTTGGGCAGAGTCAGGTCCGGCCCGAGTTCGCTGCCCGGGAACCAGACCGGCTCGCCCTTGCCGTTGCGGTCGCCGGGCAGGTGGAACGAGAAGCCCTGCGCGTCACCCGACGGCAGACGGCGGACCTTCACCCGCACACCCTGGGCCGCGACGTGGGCGAGGAACTCGTCCTCATTGGCCGCCCCGGCGAGCGCCTGCCGCAGCGCGGTGCGCAGCGATTCGCGGACGGTCTGCTCGCGGCCCTGGCGCTTGGCCTTGTGGACCTCGGCGCGGGTCGGGGCCTTGGCCATCGTGCCCCGGCCGAAGGTGTGGTCTACCTCGCGCAGCCCGTAGTCGGTTTCGATGCGGGCGAGTTCCTTCATGACGCGCCCGTAGTCGTTGTGCAGGCGGGCGTGGGTGAGGTTCGCGCGCACGGCGGTGGCGACGATGTGGACGTGGTCCTCGGCGTGGCGGACCACGACCCAGCGGCACGCGTCCGGATCACCCTCCTTGGCGATGCCGGCCGCGTGCATGACGCGGCGGGCGATCTGCTCCCACTCCGCGTCGGACAGGTGCCGGTCCTCCGGGGCGGCGCGCAGGGAGCAGTGCCACACGTGGTCCTTCGGAGCCCGCTTCCCGGCCTGCACGACTCGCAGGTCCAGGATGTCCGTGAGCTGCGCGAGGGCGGCGTCGAAGTCCGGGTCACGGCCCGGGTCGGGCAGGAACGGCTCGAACGAGGCGACGGTGTGCTGGTTGGTGTGCTCGTCCTCGTCACCGGGACCGTAGACGTAGGCCAGCACGCCGCGGGTGCGGTCACCCCGGGTGATGGACGCGATCACGGACGCCTCCGCGCCTTCGCCGCCCCGGTGACCGCAGCGTCCACGGTGCGCAAGGTCGAGCGGACCTGCTCCAGCAACTCCTGGCCACGGTCGAGGAACCGGATAGCGGCGGGGTCGGCGGGCAGTGTGCCGCCCATGTTCAGCTGCCGGGCGATCTGGTTGAGGTTGTTGCCCCACGCCCCCAGCTCCGGCCGGACAGCGGCGAGCTCGTCCACCAGCGCGTCCAACACGTCCGGCACCGAGCTGCTCGGTGCGACGCCCGCCTCCGCGGCGAGCAGCCACCGTTCCAGCATCAACGCCAACGACTCGTCAAGCTCGTCGGCCTGGGCCTGCCACCGCGCCTTCACCTCCGGAGCCACCCGGAACGTCACCCGCTCGCCGAGCGGATTATCGAAGTTCTTCGTACGGCGCTTCGGGCCCCGCCGGCGCTGCGCGGCCCGGGCAGCGCGCACCGGACGACCCGCCGCCGGCTCCGCCGGGGCGGTGACGTCAGCGTCAGCGGCGTCGGCGCTGACAGCAGCGGTCGCGTGGACGGGCAGCGAGCTGTCGGCGCGCGCGTCGACGGTGGCGCCATCCTGGTCGCGGCTGCCCTCGGCCGCGACTACCCCGAGACCCGGCGCCCTCGCCGGGTCACTCCCGCCGCCCTCGGCGGGGACCAGCGCGTGCGGACCGACGTAAGTCGGTCGCACGCTATTGCTGGCTCCCCGCACATGGCGAGCCTCATCAACCACGGTTGCTGGCAATGTAGTTGCAGCGACTGCGGGAAGGGAGCCCGGCCCGGCGAGGCCGTCGGCTCCCGCCTTCAGCGTGGCAGAGCTGTCGGGCTCGGCGTCAGGGGCCGGGTTCGAGCGGGGAGAGGTGGGGTTCTGGCGGTCCTTCAAGAGCGGCTCCGAAGACAGTGGACGGGCATGGGGGAGGAACGGCGCGGGTCAGGCTCGGGGGTCTGGTCACGCTGCTGCTGGCAGGCACGGAGGTTGTGGTCACCTTGGACTCCGGGAGGGTCGTGTCGGGCGGGGTTGTGGGCGGACCGGAAGGGGTTCCGGTCCGCCCGGCGAATCGTGCGACCGAAGGATCAGTCCTGCTCGGGGTGGGGGCGGGCGGTCGGCTGTCGGCGGAGCTCGGTGACCAGTTCCTGCAGGCGCTGGGTGCCCACGCCGAGGCCCGCGTCCGCGATGGCCTTGCGGGCGCTCGTCCGCGTGATGGTGCCGGGGTCAGGGTGGGCGGCCAGGATCGCCTTGGACAGCTGCTCTGGCGTCGCCATCCGAGGGCGCCCGCCGCCCGCCTGCCCCGGCAGCGCCTCCGGGACGGGCTCCGCACCAGGGTCTTCGTCGTTCTCCGCCACGGGCGCGGAGGGCGGCTCGGCGGCGACGGGCTCCAGAGCCGGAATTTCGGGCACGCTGGTCAAGGCCGTCGGGGCGGTTGCGTGCGGCACGTCCTGGCCCGTGCCGAGGATGGGCACGTTGCCGTCGGCGGTGCCGAAGTCGGGCCTGGCGAAGTCGGTTCGGGGCAGGTCGCCCTGGGTTGTGGTCACGGGCTGGTCGGTGTCCGGAATGCCGGGCTGGGCGGCTTGACGGGTGACCAGAATGTGCAGGTGCGTCGCCCCCGCCAGCGCCAGCGGCGCGACCATGGACAGGACGCCGACGGCCTGGTCACCCAGGATCAGGACATGGACGCCGGGCTGGTTCAGCCGGACGGCGTGCAGGGCGTTGGCCCACAGGCTCGCGGCGGTGGCCAGCGCGAACAAGAACCACGCGTACAGGCGCGCCCGCAGCGGGGCGTCGCGCAGCAGCAGGATCGCGCGGACCCCGTACGCGATGAACCCGTCGATCACGAGCGGGAACAGGTAGCTCAGCTGTGTGCCGCTGTGGATCGCGACGCCGACCTGCCGCAGCGCGTTGAACGACAGCACCGAGCCGCACGCGCCGAGCGCCACGATCACCGCCCGGTCGAACCGCAGGGGCCTGTGCCCCGGCCGCCTCCCAGCGGGCGCGGTGGTGGCGGTGTGGTCGGCGGCGGGTGGGCTGATGGCAGGCATGGGCAACTCCAGGGGATGGTCAAGGTCGAGGGGCGCGCCGCCGTCCGGGTGTCGCGGCAGGCCGGCGCATCGCGCGGCGGCGGCGAGGGCGCCGGGCGCGGTGAGGTGAAGGTGAAGGGTGAGGGGCGGGTCAGGCTCTGCAGGGCTGCAGGGACGCCGTCGTGCGCCCGAGGGCCGCGCGGACCTTCGCGATGCCGGACGCGGTCGCCGCGTGGCCGCTGCCCACGGCGACGACGTGCTGACCCAGCCCTGCGCATGTGCGGCAGATCCCGGCCTGGGGGATCGGCGCGGCGCAGCCGCCGCACTCGTGCCACCGC
>NZ_BBPP01000048.1:29679-45995 GCF_000787835.1 Streptacidiphilus melanogenes | reverse complement strand
GCGGGGCGGGCGGGCTTGGGAGCTTGCGCGTGAGACGGTCACGAAGCAGTGCCACCGGCGCGTGGACCTGCGTGGGCAGGCCCGACAGCAGGGCACGAGCGAGGTCGGCCTCGGTGCAGCCGCCCTCCAGCCACGGCGCGACCAGCGGCGCGAGGTTCAGGGCCTCGACCGCGCCGAGGCGCAGGCGCGGCTCCGGACGCAGGACCCGGAACAGCGTCGCCGCCGCCTCGCGGACCTCCGGCGCGTCCGCTTCCAGAGCAGGCGCGACCGGCCCGGTGTGCGCGGGCGCCCCGCCGCCCGCCGTCGACTCGTCGGCCGGAGCAGTGGTGGTGTCGGGTGTGGTGTCCCGCCCGCCCTCCCCGTTTCCGGGCAGGCCGGACCGCACCGCCCCGTCGGTGGGGACGATGGGGCGGGGGTGGGAGGGTTCTTTGACCAGGTCCTTTGGAAGGCCGCCAGGACGACTGGCCGTCCAGCGACCGGAGCCCGCGACCTTGGCAGCCGGAGCGGGCAGCGGCTGCGGGGTGTCGTAGACGTGGGACTCGCTGACCACCGTGCCGTCGGCCTGTCGGACCTTCTCCACTCGGTAGTACCCGGCGTGCGTGAGCTCGCGCAGCGCCTTGCCGACCGCGGTGCGGCCCTGCGGGCTGGAGTCGGCCATCTGTCGGCCGTCCTCCCGCCAGCCGTCCGGGCGGGAGAGCAGGTCCGCCAGCAGACCGCGGGCTGTGTAGGACAGGCGGCGGTCCTGCAGGAGGTAATTGGGCAGGGCGGTGAAGCCGCGCACATGGCGGCTACGATGAACGTGCATCCGGAGCTTCATCTCCTGGTGCCGGACCCCGGAGCGTTGGCGCGCTGCCGGGGTCGCCTTATTCGGTTGGTGGACCAGCGACGCTACTACATACACCATGCCCAATCACCTCCTTCCGCAGAGACTGTGATCACACGTCAGACGGCGCTATCGTGCGCGCTGACGGTGATCGTCTGAATCGTCGAAGACACCCTCGTGGTCCCCGGGGCCTACGCGGTACTGCGGCTCAAGCCGGGGCGAGGCAGGAGCGCGGCACACGGGCGAGGACGGCTCGTACTACGGCCCTGGCGGATCTCGCGGCCTCGGCCGCGGACCGGACGCAGGCCGCATGACCGTTCGCCAGCGCAGACGTCATGGGCGCGACGAAATCCAGGACTGGCCGGCGGACTGACAGAGCTCGCAGACCCGGGACGGCGAATGCCGTCTCTGCCAGTCGCAGCTTGAAGCGGGACGGTCCATGCGCCATAGCAACGGACGCACGCAGGCCGTCCGCCTCCGCAGCCAGCTCCCATGACAGGGACTCGTGGAGGAAGACGCCCAGCATCGGTGCGCCGACCAACCGGAATCGCGTCAGCGTGTGCGCCTGCGGTCCACGGCCATTGCGGGCGCGCGCCCGACGGGCCGCGATGGATGTCGGGCAGCCGCAGGGGGTGCCGCGTCGGTGGTCGTTGGCGAGGAACACCTGACCGTCGCAGTGGTGGGCGAGTCCGGTCCGGTCCCAGAGCCGCATCTCACTACGGATGTGGGACGGGGAGTCGACGACGACGTCGACCTCAGCGGCATCGGTGAGAACCTCGAAGCTGTTGCCCGCCGACGGGCACGTCTGGACGCTTCCCCCGAGCAGTTCCGCCGTTGCGTCGGCCACGGGCTGCAGGTTCGTGGTGACACACCAGGTGGAAAGCGGGTCGGGGAGCGACCCGGTGATCCGGACGGAGCGGAATGTCCCTACCGGCACGCCGTCGGCAGACGGGTTTGTCGGTCCGGACAGGGCTGCGGAACGGGCGGCGGAATTGTTGGGGTGGAGAGGGCGAAGCAGCGTCAAACTGAGGGCCTTTCGCTGGGGGCAGGTGACGTAAAGCGGAGGGCTAACGTAGTGGCGACGCGGCTCGCGACCTAATTGGCGATCGTGGAGATTGCGGGGCGGTTGCTTCGCCGTCGGGCCCAGACCGTAGGCGGATTGCAGCCGGAAACCTAAAAGGGAGCCGCGGGACGGCCGGGCCACACGTGGTGCTTCGGGGCTTAGCTCAGGTCGCCGGCGACTCGGCGACTGCGGCTCGGGTGGGCATGCTGAGTGGCTTGGCGCCTGGAGGCACGCGCTGCGCCGTGTGCTCCGCCAATGCGGCGATGGTGCCGTGGGGCACTCCGACTGGCGGGGAAATCCCAGGTCAGGCCCGGAAAGAGCTGAGCGTCATGCTCTGCTGAAGACGCGGGCGGCAGCCAGGCCGGCGGAGCTGCCCAGGCCATGCGTCAGGGGCGACGCGGCGGCGGCTTGCGCGGCGCGCTGGAGGACCGCAGTTGGGCGGTCGAGCATCCGTGACTCCAGGGGCAGGCGGGACTGGTGGTGCATCTGGGGGTGAAGAGATGGACTAACTACCTTCGACTGAAGGCGCGGATGTGTCAAGAGAGCGCATGCCACCTGTAATTGATGTTATGCAATCGTTATCGAGATTGCCGCGAAAGGTGACAAGCCGGTCAGGCTCCAGGTCAACCTTGCGACTCGCCGAGATGTGCCCTCGTGCTTCCCGCCCACTGAGGATCGAGTCGCTCGGCGACATCCACATGGTTGCCCTTGCGGCCTACCGGCGAGACTTTCACCTCCTCCAGTACGGTCACGAGGAACTCACGCTTCCGATTGATGTCCCATGTCGACCAAGGACTCCCGTCAGCGATCGGGTCGTCGGTGGGCAGGAACCACTCCGAGGGCAGGGCAACCTCGTCGGAGTCACGAGTGTTGAGCTCCGCGATAGTGGCCAAGAGCTGCTGCTCTGTCGCCTGGAGACGGCGGTTGCTGTCCCGGTAGACCGCGGTCATCGTGGGGCCGTCGAAGTCGCCCGCCTCGCGGTCGGCGGCCAGCGTGCGGAGAGCCGCCTGCACGTGCTCCAGTTCCTTCTCGGCTGCAGCCTTCTGCTCCCGCGTCTCCTCCGAGCGGTGCTGATTGGCGAAGCGCTTGGCCACCGCCTGGAGGACGGCCCGGTCGGCCTGATCCTGCGGGTCGAGAGCAGCCAGGCGTCGGAAGGCCATCCGGGGAACCACGTCGTCGACCTGGGCCATCGTCACGCCCTGGCTGTGCCGGGCCGCGTTGAGGGGCCCGCCGGGGCCGGTGTTGCAGGTGTAGAAGGCGTAGCGCGACCCCTTGCCCGGATTGGACTGCAGCGGTCGCCCGCACACGGCGCAACGCAGGATGCCGAGACGAGTGAAGAGGCCGGTGGGCGCACCTTCGGGTCGAGGGTTGCGCACCCTCGGGGCCTTGGCGTCATGACCCTGGATCATCTGGAGTTCCCACCACTCCTCACGGGAGATGATCCCCTCGTGGAGCGAGACGGGGCTTCCGTCCTCGCCATAGAGGATGCCGTGCGTGGCTGTGACGGCCCGCCGACGGGTCTTGCCGTCGGTGTCCTTCTCAAGCCGAGTGAAGGGCTCCACCGAGTACCCGGCGATCTGCGGATCCCGGAGAATTCCGCGGACCGTCGCGACGAGCCACGCGCTCTTGCCGGTCGGCGTCGGAATCTTGGCCTTCGTGAGCCGCGCTGCGATCTCGCGCCGATCGAGGCGGTCCTTGACCGTCCACTTCACCATCTTCCGGACGATCGGAGCGGTGTCCGGATCGGGCTCCAGCTTCCGCACCTTGACTCCGTCGACCAGCACGGGCGTGATGCGCATGCCGTACGGCGCGCGCCCGGTGACGTGCCCGCCGCGCTTGCGTGCCTGGGCGTGGGTGCCAGTGATGAACTCCGACTTCTGGTTGGACTCCTGCTGCGCGAGGGCGGCGGTCAGCCCGAGGATCGCCTGCCCGACGGGGTTGCTCGGGTCGGTGTCGAGCCACGGCTCGGTCGCGGACACGAGCCGTGTGCCGTGCTTCCGGAACTCGTCGATGATGCTTAGCACGTCGAGGGCGCCCTTGCGCGACAAGCGCGACAGGGCGAAGACGATGACCACGTCCAGCTTCCCCGCTCGGACTTCGCGCATCATGGCGTCGTAGCCGGGGCGTTTGACGGTGTTGGACCAGCCAGAGACACCGATGTCCGCGAAGACGTGCTCCGAACTGACGTGCCATGAGCCGTGCGCCGGCGACTGCACCTGGTGCAAGGCGGTGTCCAACTGGGCGCGGGGAGAGCCCTGCGAGTCGTCCTCGCGTGCCCGGCTCTGCCGGATCAGGACGCCGACACGGACGCTGTCGGGACCTGCTGTCCGTGGGTGCGGCAGCGCACTCGCCATGGCAGCCTCGATGATGGGCACCCACTCGTCGGGGCAGTGCAGTTCGGGCGTGGTCTCCATGTCGGCGACATTACTAGACATCGGGTGGGTATCTAAGGAATTCCTGATCCAGGGGTTCTACGACCGGATGACGCACGAGCACCTGGTCGACGCCCGCGCCCGGATGGAAGGCAGGACCGACTTCGCGGAGCGCTTGGCCATCGCTCTGGAGTCCTGGATCGACTGCGCGGCGCCGTACCACGAGTTCGCGGCGCAGTTCTTCCGGACGGCGGCCGACCCGAACAGCGCGCTGAGCCCCTTCTCCAACGAGTCCCACCCGGCCCGCGCCACGGCCGTTCAGCTCTTCCGCGAGGTGCTCGACGGCTCGGACCTCGCCCCGAAGATCGACCCCGAGCTGGACGAACTGCTGCCCGACCTGCTCTGGCTGCACCTCATGGTCGTCGTCCTGTACTGGGTCTTCGACCGCACCGACGACACCGAGCGGACCCGCGCCTTCGTGCAGCGCTGCTCGCCGTTCGTCGCCAAGCTCGTCACCCTGTCGCGCTACCGGGTCTTCCGCCCGCTGGTCCGCGACGCGGTGGACATGGTCAAGGAGTTCGTTCTGCCGACCATCGGCAAGACCACCGCCTCCCGCGCGGCCCAGCCCGCCGCCCCCGAGGCCAAGACCAAGCGCGGACGGCGCGCCAAAGCCTGACCCGACGTCACCGCCTGCGCACCCGACCGCAGCGGGCACAGGAAGTCGGGTGCCGGGTGGGCGAGGATTCCTAGGGTCGATGACGACAAGGAAAGAGCGACGGAAGGACGTCGGTGCTCGAGTCGTTGAACGGCGCCCTGGAGTACGTCGAGGAGCACCTTCGGGAGCCGATCGACGTCGGCGAGTTGGCGCGGATCGCGCTGACCTCGGAGTACCACCTGCGGCGGATGTTCTCCGCGCTGGCCGGGATGCCGCTGTCGGAGTACGTCCGGCGCCGGCGGCTGACGATGGCCGGGGCCGAGGTCGTGGCCGGGGAGCGGACGTTGCTCGACATCGCGGTGCGCTACGGCTACGGCTCGGGGGAGGCGTTCGCGCGGGCGTTCCGTGCGATGCACGGGGTGGGGCCCGGCGAGGCGCGCAGAGGCGGCCTCGCATTGCAGTCGCAGCCGCGGATGTCCTTCCGGCTCGTCGTCGAGGGAAGGAGTCTCATGCAGTACCGGATCGTGACGAAGGAGCAGTTCGCGGTGGTGGGGCGGATGGCCACCGTTCCGCAGATCCACCAGGGCGTGAACCCGCACATCATGGAGATGATCAAGGCGATCGAGCCGGACACCATGGCCAGGATCGCCGCGCTGTCGGACCAGGAGCCGAGCGGGGTCGTCTCGGTCACGCTGCCGCACGACGAGGAGAACCACGAGGAGGGCAGCCCGCTCGACTACTACCACGCGGTCGTCGCCGGCCCGGAGAGCGCGCGGGGCGAGGCCGCAGCCGGGCTGGACGTGCTGATGCAGGAGGCGGGCCTGTGGGCGGTGTTCACCGCGATCGGCGAGTTCCCCGGGGCGCTGCAGCGGATGTGGGGCGACGTCTACAGCGAGTGGTTCCCGTCCAACCCCTACCGGCACCGGCCGGGGCCGACGCTGCTGAAGGTCGGCGCCGACCCTGACGGCGGCGGTGCGCTCGCGGAGCTCTGGGTCGCCGTCGAGCCGGAGGACTGAGCGCGCAGGGCCGAGCGCCGAGGACCGAGCACCGAGGGCCGAGTGCCGAGGGCCTAGTACCGAGGACCGGGCGCGGCGGACCGGGCGCGGGGCCTCGGCCGCGCCGTGGCATGCTGCACGGGTGAACGACCAGCCTGACCCGCGCCGCAGCCGGAACCCGATCGGCGCCCATGTGCCCGTCGCCGCGCGCGGGCTCGTGGGCACCGGCCTCGCCTACGCCGAGAGGATAGGGGCGGAGGCGGTCCAGGTCTTCGTCGCCAACCCGCGCGGCTGGGCCACGCCCGCCGGGGACCCGGCGCAGGACCGTGCCTTCCGCGAGCAGTGCGAGCAGCGGGACCTCCCCGTCTACGTGCACGCGCCCTATCTGATCAACTTCGGCTCGAACACCGCGGCGACCCGCGAGCGCTCCGCGGAGTCGCTGCGGCACTCCCTGGTGCGCGGGCGGGCGATCGGGGCGCGGGGCGTCGTCGTCCACACCGGCTCGGCCGTCGGTTCGGGACGGAGGGCGGAGGCGATGGCGCAGGTGCGGGCGGACGTGCTGCCGCTGCTGGACCAGGCGGAGGCGGCCGACCTGCCGCCCCTGCTGCTGGAACCCACGGCCGGTCAGGGCGAGTCGCTCTGCTCGCGGATCGAGGATCTCGCCGAGTACGCGGCCGCGTTGGACTTCCACCCGAGGCTCGGCGTCTGCCTCGACACCTGCCACGTCTTCGCCGCCGGGCACGACCTCGCCGCGCCGGGCGGCGTCCTCGCGGCGCTGGACCTGCTGGAGAAGACCTTCGGGCCGGACCGGTTGAAGCTGATCCACGCCAACGACAGCAAGGACGTCGTCGGGGCGCGCAAGGACCGCCACGCGAACATCGGTGACGGTCGGATCGGCGCGGGGCCCTTCGCCGACCTCTTCCGCCATCCGGCCACGGCGGGCGTGCCGCTCATCCTGGAGACCCCGGACCGCAGCGCGGCCCCGGGCTTCGGTCACGCCGAGGACGTGCTGACGCTGAGACGGCTGCGCGGGGACGCGTAGGCGCGGAGCGCCGGGCCCCTTCCGGTCAGACGTTCGAAGCCGTCAGAAGACGTCCGGGCACCACGGCGCCCGGTCGGTGCGCAGCACGCGCTGGGCGTTGCGCAGGCCGCTTTCCCGTCGCTCCTCCAGGAGCCCCGCCTGCTCCAGCTGGCCCAACGGCTTGTGGCCGAAGTGGACCGCCGCCAACTGGCTGACGTCCAGGGCGAAGTCGACGTCGGTGTCGTCCGCTGCGGCCGGGACACAGCGGCCGGCGCCGTCCTCGGCGGCCTCCAGGACGAAGCGGCCCGGGGTGTAGCCCATGCCGTCCGCGACCTCGAAGACGACGCGGCCGGGCGCGTCGTACGTGCGGGCGGAGAAGGCCTGGGGGACGTCGAGGATGCGCACCCAGAGGAAGTCCCCGGCGCTGTTGTTGTTGTCGACGCAGGCACGCTGGTCGTGCAGGGCGAGCGGCAGCGGGGAATCCGGGGCGAGGTCCCGGACCGCGACGCGCTGGACCCAGTCGACCTGGAGCGCGTAGCGCCACAGCGCGGCCTCCGCCGCCCAGTCGACGGCGAAGTAGTCCCGCACCGTGAGGGTGACGTCCTGCGGCAGCCAGTTGCGCCACTCGTCGTTGACGTCGTAGGCGAGCACGCCCGCCGGGAGGCCGGCCGCGTCGCGGTAGAGGGCGACCAGCGGCTCCGTGAAGCTGCCGCCGGGCTGGGTGATGTCGCCGGTGTCGAGCCGCCACTTGAACGCGTCGCGGGAGACGGCGCCGGGGCGGGTGCGGCGGAAGCGTTCGTGCAGCTCGGGGCCGATCTCGCGGTACTCGGCCATACTGATCAGCTCGATCGTGCCCTCGTCGGAGGCGGCGGGGACGCGGATGCCGCCGGCCGTCCGCTTGTCGATCAGCCTGCCCTGTTGGGCGCTGGCCGGGCCGAAGCCGTAGCGGCCGTAGATGCCGAACTCGGCGGCGATCAGGATGGCGAAGGCCTCGCCGCGGGCGACGGCGGCGTCGAGGTCCTGACGCATCATCCGGGTGAGCAGGCCGCGGCGCCGGTGCGTGGCGGAGACGGTCACGTTGGTGACCGCGTCGGCGACCACGGTCGACCCGCCGGGGAGGGTCAGCTCCATGGCGAAGCTGCGGAAGGTGCCGACGCACCGCTCGCCGTCGAAGGCGCCGAGGGCGCGGCCGAGCTCGAAGCGCTCCCGGTGGTAGTCGGCCCAGCCGTCGCCCATGGCGCGCATGAAACCGGCGTTGAGCGCCTGCCCCCAGGCGGAGAGGTCGCCGTCGCCGACGACACGGATCTCGATCTCGTCCGGCTTTCTCGCCGCCCCGCCCGCACTGGTGCTCTGTCCCATGTTGCGCACTCTAGGAGGCCGCGCCGACGACAGCATCCGATTTCCCGCCTGCGGCGTCGGCCCCACCCTGCTCGCCCCCGACCTCGGCCTGGTGGGACTCCGCCGCGGCGGCGAGGCGGGCGGCCTCGAGGCGGCGGCCGGACCGTCCGCGCATCAGCCGGACGTAACCCCCCGCGGCGACCACGCCGACGATCGCGCAGGTGAGCCAGACCGATCCCGCGCCCCACAGGGTCAGCATGCCGCCGGCGGCCAGCGGGGCCAGGAACGACGACGCCTGCCAGGCCAGCGAGTACGCGCCCTGGTAGCGGCCGCGCCCGTGGACCGGCGACAGCTCCGCGACCAGCGCCTGGTTGACGGGCGTCCAGATGATCTCGCCGACGGTCCAGACCGCGACGCTGAGCGCGTAGACGGCCATGCCGCCCGAGCTCGCGCCGGGGGCGAAGGCGCAGAGCGCCATGCCGAAGCCGAACAGCAGCGAGGCGGCCACCTGGATGCCGGTGCGGCCGCGACCTCGGATCATCCGGGTGGCGGGGATCTGGGCGAGCACGATCAGCACGCCGTTGATCGCGACGACCAGGCCGTAGTCGGTCGCGGAGAATCCCTGGCGGCCCATCACCACGGGCACCGCGACCTGGCCCAGGCCGATCGTCATCGCGATCAGGAAGGTGAGGCCGACCAGCGAGACGAAGGGACCGTCCCGGAAGACGGTACCGAGGCCGACCTGCTCCTCCGGCGTCGAGGAGTCCTGAGTGGCGTCGGCCGGACGCTCGGGGCGCGTCTCCGGGATCCGGAGGAAGACGACGAGCGCGCAGAGCAGCGTGGTGATCGCGTCGCCGTAGAAGAGGAGCAGGTAGCCGTGCGAGGAGAGCACGCCCGCCACGGAGGCCGAGACGGCGAAGCCGATGTTGATGGCCCAGTAGTTGAGCGAGAAGGCCCGGACCCGGTCGGGGCCGGGCACCAGGTCGGCCATGATCGCGGAGATGGCGGGTCGGGCCGCGTTGCTGGTCAGCCCGAGCAGCCCGGCCACCAGCGCGATCAGCGCCGGCGCGGTGGTGTAGCCGAGCAGCACGGTGGTGAGCGCGGCGAGCGACTGTGCCGCGAGCAGCGTCGGACGGCGCCCGAGCCGGTCCGCGAGGACGCCGCCCCCGATCGCCCCGAAGACGCCGCCGAGCCCGAACGCGGACACGACCAGGCCGGCCACTGCGGGCGAGTAGCCGCGGTCGGTGGTCAGGTAGAGGGTGAGAAAGGTGACGACGAAGCTGCCCAGGCGGTTGACCAGCGTGCTGGTCCACAGCCACCAGAAGGTGCGGGGCAGGCCGCCGACGGACTCCCGAAGGGCAGCGCCAAGTCGGGGGAGGCGGGTGGGGACGGCGGTGGTCATATGCGCTCCGACCTCGGCAGGTAAGTGTCAGATCAGCAGGTGGGACATTACTCGGCGATGAGACGGCGGCGCCACCGGATTACGACCTGGACTAGGCTCGTGGCCATGGCTGATGCTCCCTACCGTCTTGTGCTGCTCCGTCACGGCGAGAGCCAGTGGAACGAGAAGAACCTCTTCACCGGCTGGGTCGACGTCGACCTGAACGAGAAGGGCGAGAAGGAGGCCGTACGCGGCGGCGAACTGCTCGCCGCCGAGGGCCTGCTGCCCGATGTGCTGCACACCTCCCTGCTGCGCCGCGCGATCCGCACCGCGCAGATCGCGCTGGACCGCGCGGACCGCCACTGGGTCCCGGTCCACCGCAGCTGGCGCCTGAACGAGCGCCACTACGGCGCGCTCCAGGGCAAGGACAAGGCGCAGACCCTCGCGGAGTTCGGCGAGGAGCAGTTCATGCTGTGGCGCCGCTCGTACGACACCCCGCCGCCCCCGCTCGCCGACGACGCCGAGTACTCCCAGGCCCACGACGTCCGCTACGCGGAGCTGCCGGCGGACATCCGCCCGCGCACCGAGTGCCTCAAGGACGTCGTCCACCGCATGCTGCCGTACTGGTACGACGCGATCGTCCCGGATCTGGCCGCGGGCCGCACGGTTCTGGTCACCGCCCACGGCAACTCGCTGCGCGCGCTGGTCAAGCACCTCGACGACATCTCCGACGAGGCCATCGCCGGCCTCAACATCCCCACCGGCATCCCGCTCCTCTACGAGCTCGACGCCGACTTCAAGCCCCTCACCAAGGGCGGCCGCTACCTCGACCCTGCCGCCGCGGCCGCGGCCATCGAGGCCGTCAAGAACCAGGGCAAGAAGTAACACCTGCGTGATCATGCCCCCCGCCTGCGCGAACAGCGCGGACGGGGGGCTTTTTCGTGCTCGGGGCCGTCCGTGGGCCGTCAGGCCTGCGTGAAAGCTCGCCTGATGAGGCAGGACCGCCGCCGCGGCACGGTGCCAGGCTTGGCCAGGACAAGCCGCCGACGGTCGTGGGCCGCGGACCGGGGGTCTTTGCGACCTGTCCACCGGCGGTTCGCTGCCGGCACCCGCTCGGGGTTCCCGCTTCCACGGCTGCCGCCGGAGTTTCAGGAGACGAGTGTGGCGTTTTCCGACTGGGATCCGTACGTTGAGCTGCTCGAACGGATGTGGGACGCGGCCGACGGGTGGCGGTCCGCGGCCACGTTCGCGCAGTTGGAGGAGCAGATCCGGTGGGCCTGCCCGGAGCTGGTCGGCGGCGACTCGGCGAGCAGTGTCGGGGAGTACGGCTTCGCCGCCCTGGCGGACGCGCTTGCCGAGGACGATCCGGACCAGGACCGTGTGGCAGCCCGGATCAAGTTCGCCGCGCTGTCCCGGCCGGCCGTGGACCATGGTCTGTCGGCCGAATGGTCGGGCCACTTCGTGAGTGAGACGGCGGAAGGCCATCTGGTCTACTCCGATCAGCGCTTCGCCGGGCCGGACGCCTGGCGGCCGGTCGATTCGGCGGTTGCGGAGGACGCTGTGGACGAGGAGTCCCGGCTCTCCCGGGACGAGGCTTCCGGGCTGCTCTACGACGCCGAGCGCTGGTACCTGGAGGACGGCGTCACCGTCGTGGAGCCGGTCCTGGACAACCCCGGCTATGCGCGTGACCGGGACGGCAACCTGTACCACCGCGGCGAGCCCGCCGATCCGGCGACGATGCTCTTCGACCGCGAGTCCGGCCGGTGGCGCCGTGCCACGGATTCAGGGGAGTACGAGTACCACCACGAGGCGGACCAGGTCTGGGAGCGCCCGGGTGAGCACGGTCTGTGGCTCCGCCTCCACGACGGGACCGGCCAGTGGCTGCCGTACGACGCGCCATCACAGACCTGGTTGTACGGCGATCAATGGCTGGCCGGCGACCTCGTCGGTTCCGCGCCTTCCCTGCCCGAGGAGGAGACGACGCGACTGACCCGGGAACGGGACACGGCGTTGCGGGCCGCCATCGCGGACGTGCGGGCCGCGGGCCTGGGGCCGGAGGCCGTCACGGACGCCGAGATCGAAGCTCTGTTCGACCAGCGGGTGCTCGCCGCCCTGAGCGGTGAGGCGCGGTGACGCGCGGGATGCCGGTCACGCGGCGGATTGAGGAGGGGTGATGTTCGGCAGCAGGGCACACGACCCGGGTTCCGGCGACGACGCGACGGACCCGGGGGACGGCGGCGGGACGGACCAGCGGAACGACCCGCAGCGGGCGGAGGAAGCCGGGCGAACACTGCCGCAGCTCCTGCCGGACCACCTGGTCCGGCAGGTCCTGGAGTACGTCATGCCGCGAGCCGATGCGCTGTCCGGTGGCCTGACCGGTCATCAGCAGAACGCGCTCGGCCAGTCGGGCCTCACCGCGGCGTACACGCAGATAGCCACGAGTTCGAGTTCCATCGCGTCCGGCAGCAGTCAATCCGCGGTCGGCACTTCGTCCCAGCCGGATTCGGTCACCACCGCTTTCCATGAGCAGGCTCTTCCTATGACCATCGGCGTCATCGTGGTGAACACCCTGCAGGGGAGCACGGGAAACGTCGCCGGCTGGCAGGCGAAGGAAATCATAGTCTTCGTGGAGGACGAAAGCTCCGCGGTCTTCAATGTGCATAATTCGTACACTTCTGACTGGCTTGCGGCGGATGAGCAGCGGATTGACATGCATCTGCTGTCGACCAGTGCGATCAAGTCCAACCTAATGACAAGGAACGGGGACGAATACCACTGCGTTTTCACGCAGGTTTTCAAAAGGAAGCGCACCGGCGAGGACGACGCGCGAGCCCAGCGTATCGGAAATTCCGCCTTCGAAATCAGGCACACCGTCAAGTGGCAAAACAACCAATGGGAGTATCGCACCACCAAGAAGCCCATCGATCTCGGTACCGTGGCCCCGGGGAACGGCGGGGCGGACAGCGACTGGCGGCGCGTTCCTATCTGAGGGGGCCGGTCGGCGCCGTGGGGTGGGAGGCGGGTGGACAACGCACGACGCCGTGGGCGACGGGGCCGCACGGCGTCGTGAAGGAGCGTCAGGGACGGGATGACGCTCCGAGGTGTGGGTGGGGGAGCGGCCCGTCAGTGTGAGCAGCAGCCTCCGCCGCACTGGCAGGTGCCGCCGGACTGGCAGCCGCAGCCGCAGCCCGAGCCGCAGCCGCAGGCGGCGAGCAGCGGCAGCCTGGTGACCTCGGCCGACGGTGACGCGGTCGTTCCCGCCTCCGGGGCAGTCTGGGCCTTCGAGAGAGTCTGGGTCATCGAGACTGGTCCTCCTCGTGCCTGTCCAGGCCCGCCTGGTCGGCGGGCCTGTCTGTCTCCCAGTGAAGAGTCCCGTGTACGGAGCGTCAACGGGCGTACGGGAACACCCGTACGCCCGTTCGCGCGCCCCCACTGCAGGGGGCTTGACGGTCAGGACTCGTCGCCGGGCTCCGGGACGAAGTCGTCCGCGTGCTCGCCGGTGACCAGGAAGACGACGCGCTTGGCCACCGAGACCGCGTGGTCGGCGAAGCGCTCGTAGTAGCGGCCGCACAGGGTGACGTCGACGGCGGTCTCGACACCGTGGTGCCAGCGGTCGTCCAGCAGGTGGGCGAAGAGCTCGCGGTGCAGCTCGTCCATGCGGTCGTCGTCGCGCTCCAGCTCGAGCGCCGCCTCGACGTCCTTGGTGGCGATGACCTGGCCGGCCTTGGCGATCAGGCGCTGGGCCAGCTGGCCCATCTCCAGAATGATCGGGTGCAGGTCGGACGGGACCGCCGAGTCCGGGTAGCGCAGGCGGGCCAGCTTGGCCACGTGGCGGGCCAGGTCGCCGCTGCGCTCCAGGTCCGCGCTCATCCGGAGCGAGGTGACCACGATGCGCAGGTCGGTGGCGACCGGCTGCTGGCGGGCCAGCAGGGCGATGGAGCGGTTCTCCAGGTCGTGGTGGAGCTGGTCCAGCTTCTCGTCGGCGGCGATCACGCTCTCCGCCAGCTCCAGGTCGGCGTCGAGCAGCGCCGTGGTGGCCCGGCCCATCGCGGAGCCGGCCAGGCGGGCCAGCTCCACCAGGCCGTCGCTGATCGAGTCGAGTTCCTCGTGGTACGAGTCGCGCATGCTGCAGTCATCCCTCCTGGACGGGTGTTCGCCTACCATTCTGGGCTGCCCGGACGACCCGGGCCCGCAACCGGAGTGAATCAGCGGAGACGTGAAGGTGAATTCTCGGCGACCTCCGGCTGAGCGCATTGTCCTGGGGTTACGGCTGGTCACCGACGTGCGCTTACGCTGATTGGCATGGATGTGAACGTGGCCGCCGCCTCCGTGAGCGCGCTCGTCGGGCTCGGAGTCGGCCTCACCGCCGCGCTCGCCTTCCGCTGGAGCGAGAAGGAACACCGGCCCGCCAAGCGCAGCGACCAGCAGGAGGAACCGGCCCTGCCGCCCGGCGTGGACACCGTGCTGTCGGTGCTGCGCTCCTGCGCCGTCGTGCTGGACGAGAGCGATCAGGTGATCAAGGCGAGCTCCGCCGCCTACGCCCTCGGACTGGTGCGCGGTGGGGCGATCGCCGTCGACGCGATCCTCGCCATGGCCCGGCTCACCCGCCGCGACGGGGAGATACGCCAGGCGGATCTCGACATTCCCAGACGCGCGAGCGGCGGCGGCGAGGTGCTCGCGGTCTCGGTCCGGGTGGCTCCACTGGGCTCCCGGCTGGTCCTGGTCCTGGTCGAGGACCTGACCGAGGCCAGACGGATCGAGGCGGTGCGCCGCGACTTCGTCGCCAACGTCTCGCACGAGCTGAAGACCCCGGTCGGCGCGCTCTCGCTGCTCTCCGAGGCCGTCCAGGACGCCAGCGACGACCCGGAGGCGGTGCGCCGCTTCGCGGGCCGGATGCTGATCGAGTCCGCGCGCCTGACCAACCTGGTCCAGGAGATCATCGAGCTCTCCCGGGTCCAGGACGACGTGCGCCTGGTCGACGCCGAGATGGTGCCGATCGACGAGCTGGTCGCCGAGGCGATGGACCGCTGCCGCCACCAGGCCGCCGCGAAGCAGATCACCATGGCCGCCGGCGGCATCGCCGGACTCCAGCTCTACGGCAACCGCGGGCAGCTCGCCGCGGCCCTCGGCAACCTGGTCGAGAACGCCGTGAACTACAGCCCCGCCCGGACCCGGGTGGCCATCGCCGCCCGCAAGGTGCCCGGCGGCAAGCAGAGCCTGGTCGAGATATCCGTCACCGACCAGGGCGTAGGCATCTCCGAGAAGGACCGCGACCGGATCTTCGAGCGCTTCTACCGGGTCGATCCGGCCCGGTCCCGCGCGACCGGCGGCACCGGCCTCGGCCTCTCCATCGTCAAGCACGTCGCCGCCTCCCACGGCGGCAGCGTGGCGGTGTGGAGCGTCGAAGGCCAGGGCTCGACGTTCACCCTGCGCCTTCCCGCGGGTAGGAACGACGAGGCCGCCGCACGCGCTGCTCACTTCGCCGGCGATGACACCGACTGTGACATCGACGGTGACGTCGACGCCGGGGGTGACGCCGCCGAAGAGACCGTCGTGCTCCCCGACGACCTGACCGCCGATCCCACTCACCCCACAGCTCCCACCACCACCCCTGCCGCCCCGGAGGCCATGCCGTGACCCGTGTGCTTGTCGTCGAGGACGAGGAGTCGTTCAGCGACGCCCTCTCCTACATGCTGCGTAAGGAGGGCTTCGAGGTGGCCATCGCCGCCACCGGCCCCGACGCCCTGGATCAATTCGAGCGCAACGGCGCCGACCTGGTGCTGCTCGACCTGATGCTGCCCGGCCTCCCCGGCACCGAGGTCTGCCGCCAGCTGCGGGCCAAGTCCTCCGTGCCGGTGATCATGGTCACGGCCAAGGACAGCGAGATCGACAAGGTCGTCGGCCTGGAGATAGGGGCTGACGACTACGTCACCAAGCCCTACTCCACCCGCGAGCTGGTCGCCCGCATCCGCGCGGTGCTGCGCCGCCGCGGCGAGACCGAGGAGGCCAGCGGCGGCCCCGGCGCGCTGGAGGCCGGACCGGTCCGCATGGACGTCGACCGCCACGTGGTCACCGTCGACGGCGCCAAGGTCGACCTGCCGCTGAAGGAGTTCGACCTGCTGGAGATGCTGCTGCGCAACGCGGGCCGGGTGCTCACCCGCATGCAGCTGATCGACCGGGTCTGGGGCGCGGACTACGTCGGCGACACCAAGACCCTCGACGTCCACGTCAAGCGCCTGCGCGCGAAGATCGAGCCGGACCCGGGCGCGCCGCGCTACCTGGTGACCGTGCGCGGTCTGGGCTACAAGTTCGAGCCCTGATCGGCCCACTCCCCGCCGAAGTTCACCCGAGCAGAGGGTTCACTCGAAAGAGGCCGGGGCGGCACCGCTCGTGCGGTGCCGCCCCGGCCTCTTCGCATGTTCGGCGGGTCCGGCGCGTCGACGGCTTTGACGTTCTTCAGCGCCGGACCGCCGGGGTCAGCGCGTGGCGCTCGCCGACGGCGAGGTCTTGGGCTCGCCCGGCTTCTTGGTGGTGTGCGCGGCGGCCGAGGCGGAGATCGTCGGCGAGGCGCCGCCGGTCGGCGAGGCGCCGCCGGTCGGCAGGCCGCTCGGCAGACCACCCGGGGTCACCGTCGGGGACGGGGCCGCCGGCGGGACCGGGGCGTACAG
>NZ_BBPP01000048.1:21894-29426 GCF_000787835.1 Streptacidiphilus melanogenes | reverse complement strand
GGGGTCACCGTCGGGGACGGGGCCGCCGGCGGGACCGGGGCGTACAGCGCGTAGTAGCCGGTGCCGGTCTGGACCTGCGCGTCCAGCGTGACCGAGCCGGCGTTGGCGAAGACGAAGGTGATCGGAACCACGGCGCCGGCCGGCTGGTCCAGCGTGGGGACGATCGCGGTGGTCGCCTTGGGGCCGGGGTTGCCGAGGTTCAGCGCGTCGCCCATGGGGATGGCCGTCGTGCCGGACAGCGTCGCGGCGGTGGTGCCGACGGTGACCGAGACGAGGTTCTCGGCCTGCTGCTCGTTGTTGGCGATGCTCGCGATGACGCTGGCGGGGGCGTTGCCGTTGCGGTCGGCGACCACGGCGACACCGTTCAGCTTGAGCTGGCCGTTGCTGAGCGTGGTCGCGGCGGAGTTCGGCTTGACCTGGAGGGTCGCCGCGCTGGACCCCGCAGAGCAGGCGGCGAGGACGGGGGCGATCGCGACGGCGATGACGGCGGCGACCGCGCCGCGACGAAGACTGCGGCTCACGGCGGAGAGTTCTCCTTGAACGTTTTGAGGGTTCTGGTCCGCGTTCAGATTACCGAGGGCCTTTATCCGCTCCACACGGGGTCGCCCGTGTCGCACCATCACACCTCGGTGGACCCACCCGGACGAAGATCAGATCACGGTTGGATAACGCCCGGAACGCAAGATCATTGCGTGATGACGGTGTGCACGCAGGTTCGTGGACAACCGCTCCGACCTGCGAGAAGGGCTCCTCGAACAGGGGTCGCAGCATGGAACCGGGCCCGTTGTCAAGCCTGCGAACCAGCTCTGACCTGCGGAAACGCCCTTCTGATACGGCCTGAACCGTGTTACTCTGGAAAGCCACGGAAGGGGTACCTGTCACATGACGTTCAAGGTTGGCGACACCGTGGTCTACCCCCATCACGGGGCCGCGCTGATCGAGGCCATCGAAATTCGCCAGATCAAGGGTGTGGACAAGACCTATCTGGTGCTCAAGGTGCAGCAGGGCGACCTGACGCTGCGCGTGCCCGCAGAGAACGCAGAGTTCGTAGGCGTGCGCGACGTGGTCGGCCAGGACGGTCTGGACCGGGTCTTCGAGGTGCTGCGAGCACCGTACACCGAAGAGCCCACCAACTGGTCCCGCCGCTACAAGGCGAACCTGGAGAAGCTCGCCTCGGGTGACGTTATCAAGGTCGCCGAGGTTGTGCGCGACCTTTGGCGTCGCGAGCGCGAACGCGGGCTGTCCGCAGGCGAGAAGCGCATGCTCGCCAAGGCGCGCCAGATCCTGGTGAGCGAGCTCGCGCTCGCGGAGAACACCAACGAGGACAAGGCGGAAACGCTGCTCGACGAGGTGCTCGCCTCGTAACGGACACGCGTGCGGTTGTGCGCCCTGCCTGCGCACAAACGTGAGTGTGTCTCCGTGCGGTTCACGTTCGTTCTGTCGTTCGTCCCAGCGCCTGGCGGTCGCATCGCCGGGCGCTGAGGCGTGCACGGAAGTCCTGCATGGAACCATGGAGCGACGGACTTCGGTCCGTAGAGGTAGTGCCGACGGTGCCGTGCGGTGCCGGACGCGAGCGTCAAGGTGCGCTTCACGGAAGGGCGCTGAGCCCGGCACGCCTTGACCGTACCCATATCCCCGAAGGGACCAAACCTGAACGCCGCAGCAGTGGTGCCCGCAGCGGGCCGGGGCGAGCGACTGGGGCCGGGCGCCCCGAAGGCGCTACGCGAACTCGGCGGGGTGCCCATACTCGTCCACGCGGTCCGGGTGCTGGCGCGTTCGCGCGCCGTCGAGACCGTCGTCGTGGTCGCGCCGAAGGACGGCGTCGCGGAGGTGCGAGCACTGCTCGCCGACGCGATCGGTGAACGCGAGAGCGCCGCTCTCGTCGTCGTGCCCGGCGGGGACACCCGCCAGGAGTCCGTCCGGGCCGGCCTGGCCGTGCTCCCGGCCGACGTCGACGTCGTGCTCGTCCACGACGCCGCCCGTCCCCTCGTCCCCGTCGACGTGGTCGACTCCGTCGCCCGCGCCGTCGCCGACGGCGCCGAGGCCGTCGTGCCGGCCGTCCCGCTCGCCGACACCGTCAAGCAGGTAACCCCGGCCGCGGCCGCGGGCCTGCCCGAGCCGGTCGTCGCCACCCCGGACCGCGCCACGCTGCGCGCTGTGCAGACGCCGCAGGGCTTCCGTCGCGACGTGCTCGACCGCGTCCACGCCAAGGCGCTGGAAGAAGGGGTCGACGCGACTGACGACGCCGGGCTCGTCGAGCGCTTCGGCGGCCGGGTCGTGGTCGTGCCCGGTCACGAGGAGGCGTTCAAGGTCACCCGACCGCTGGACCTCGTCCTCGCCGAGGCCGTCCTGGCCCGCCGGAGGTCCCGCGATGAGTTCTGAGACTCCTGCTGAGACCTCCGCCACACCGGCGGCCTTCCGGCTGCCGCGCACCGGCATCGGCGTGGACACCCACGCCTTCGCTCCCGGTCGCGAGCTCTGGGTCGCCGGCCTGCGCTGGGAGGGCTACGAGGTCGGCCTCGAGGGCCACTCGGACGCCGACGTCGTCGCCCACGCGGCGTGCAACGCGCTCTTCTCCGCAGCCGGGCTCGGCGACCTCGGCGCGCACTTCGGCACCGACCGCCCCGAGTGGGCCGGCGCGGCCGGAGTGAAGCTGCTCGCCGAGGCGGCCCGGATCGTGCGGGCGGCCGGATTCGAGATCGGCAACGTCGCGGTGCAGGTCGTCGGGCCGTACCCGAAGATCGGCAAGCGGCGGGCGGAGGCACAGGACCTGCTCTCGGCCACGGTCGGCGCGCCTGTCTCCGTCTCCGGCGCGACCACGGACGGCCTCGGCTTCCCGGGCCGCGAGGAGGGCCTGACCGCCATCGCGACCGCGCTCGTCTACTGAGCCCGAGCCCGGCCGGGCCGAGCCGGGCCGGGCCCGACCGAGGCCGGCCGAGCCCGGCCGAACTGCGCGGGTCGCGGTTCTGCGACACGTGGTTCTGCGACAAGTTCGTCAAGGCCGTGTGCCCTTCCCCCGAAGGGCGTAGGGCAGTGCCTGCCGCCCACTACCCTGGTGGGGTGAGCATTCGCCTGCACGACACCGCCTCCGGCCAGGTTCTCGACTTCGTCCCGAACACGCCGGGCTGCGTGTCGATCTACCTGTGCGGAGCGACCGTCCAGGCCGCTCCGCACATCGGCCACATCCGCTCCGGCCTGAACTTCGACATCATGCGCCGGTGGTTCGCCCACCGCGGCTACGACGTCACGTTCGTCCGGAACGTCACCGACATCGATGACAAGATCATCGCCAAGTCGCGTGAGTTCGGCCTGCCCTGGTGGCAGATCGGCTACGCCAACGAGCGCGCCTTCAACGACGGCTACCACGCGCTCGGCTGCCTCCCGCCGACCGCCGAGCCGCGCGCGACCGGGCACGTCACCGAGATGGTCGAGATGATGCAGGCGCTCATCGAGCGCGGGCACGCCTACGCCACGCCCGAGGGGAACGTCTACTTCTCCGTCACCTCCTTCCCCGAGTACCTGGCGCTCTCCCACCAGGAGTTGGACAACCTGCGCCAGCCCGAGGGGGAGGGCGAGACCGGCAAACGCGACCCGCGCGACTTCGCCATGTGGAAGGCCGCCAAGCCCGGCGAGCCCAGCTGGCCCACCCCGTGGGGCGACGGCCGTCCCGGCTGGCACCTTGAGTGCTCCGCCATGGCGCACAAGTACCTCGGCCGCGCCTTCGACATCCACGGCGGCGGGCGGGATCTGATCTTCCCGCACCACGAGAACGAGATCGCGCAGTCCAAGGCCTACGGGGACGACTTCGCCACCTACTGGCTGCACAACGCCTGGGTGACGCTCAGCGGCGAGAAGATGAGCAAGTCGCTCGGCAACTCGGTGCTGGTCTCGGAGATGACGGCCAAGTGGCGCCCGATCGTGCTGCGCTACTACCTCGGCACACCGCACTACCGCTCCACGATCGAGTACAGCGAGGACGCGCTGCGCGAGGCGGAGACCGGGTTCAACCGGATCGAGTCCTTCCTGCAGCGCGTCGTGGAACTGCACGGCGCGGTCGAGCCCGCCGACGACGTGCCGCCGGCCTTCGCCGAGGCGATGGACGAGGACTTCGGCGTGCCCGGCGCGATGGCGATCGTGCACACCGCCGTCCGGCAGGGCAACGCGGCGCTCGCCGCGGACGACAAGGAGAGCGCGGTCGCGCGCATGTCCGAGGTCCGTGCGATGCTCGGTGTGCTGGGCATGGACCCGCTCGACCCGTTCTGGGCCGGCCCGGGCTCCGGCGAGGACCTCCACGGTGTGGTCGACTCGCTGGTCCGGATCGTCCTGGAGCAGCGCCAGGCCGCCCGCGAGCGCAAGGACTGGGCGACGTCCGACGCGATCCGGGACCGTCTCGTGCAGGCCGGGCTCAACATCGAGGACCGCGCGGACGGCTCGCGCTGGACCCTCAACAAGTGACCACGTCCACGTGACCACCTCTCGGTGATCACGTCGCAGGACGACCAGTAGGAACAGGAAGCAGGACAGCACCCATGGCCGGCAACAGCCAGCGCAGGAACCGCCGCAACCCGGGATCGAAGAAGGGCGCGTCGGTCGGCACGGGCGGCCACAGCCGTCGGGCGCTCGAAGGCAAGGGCCCGACGCCGCCCGCCGAGGCGCGCAAGGGCCACCCGAAGCAGCGCGCCGCGAACGCCGCGGCCAAGCGCGCCGCCGACGCGCGCTCGCGCAGCGCTACGCGCCGTGGCGGCGTCCAGGGCCGCACCGGCAAGTCCGGCGCGGAGCTGGTCTACGGCCGCAACTCCGTGCTGGAGGCGCTGCAGGGCGACGTCCCCGCGTCCGCGCTCTACGTGCAGCAGTTCATCGACAACGACGACCGCGTCCGCGACGCGCTGTCGCTGGCCACCGAGCGCGGCGTCCCGCTGATGGAGGCCCCGCGCCAGCAGCTGGACAACCTCGCCGAGGGCCACAACCACCAGGGCCTGATCCTCCAGGTCCCGCCGTACGAGTACGCCCACCCGGACGACCTGCTGGCGTCGGCCGACGTCAACAAGGACGCGCCGCTGATCGTCGCGCTGGACGGGATCACCGACTCGCGCAACCTGGGCGCCGTGGTCCGGTCCGTGGCGGCGTTCGACGGCCACGGTGTCGTCGTCCCCGAGCGCCGCTCGGCGGGCATGACCGCCGGCGCGTGGAAGACGTCCTCGGGCGCGGCGGCGCGCGTCCCGGTCGCCCGCGCCAGCAATCTGACGCGCGCGCTGGAGGCGTACAAGAAGGCCGGCCTCTTCGTCGTCGGTCTGGCGGCGGACGGCGAGCACGACATCGTCGGCCTGGACGCGCTGACCGGTCCGGTCGTCGTGGTGATGGGCTCGGAGGGCAAGGGCCTGTCCCGACTCGTCTCGGAGACCTGCGACCTGACGGTCCGTATCCCGATGCCGGGTCAGGCGGAGTCGCTCAACGCCGGTGTGGCGGCGGGCATCGTCCTCTACGAGGCGGCCCGGCTGCGGCGGCCGAAGCAGAAGTAGTCGCGACGTCGCGAGTGCGACGTCAAATCTGTGACGTCACGTCTGTCACGTCGCGTCTGTCAGGTCATGTCTGCCACGTCGTGCCTGTGACGTCGTATCTGTGACGTCGCGACAGTTCAGTTCAGGGGCGCGGGGAACCGCGCGCGAGCCGGTGGCTCGTCGCGCGCCTCCCGCGCCCCGGTTCGCGTCCGTGCGCGGGTCCGCGTCCGCGACCATGGCTCGGGCCCTGACTCGCACTGCCGATCGTGCAACCGGACGGTTCGTCATACGGGTCAGCCGGTCGGCTGTCAACCGGGAGTGTCTTTCCGGCCCTTTGGACGGTTAGTGGGATGTGGACACCAGAACACGTACCCGTCCTCGTCCCACGGCGGCGAACGCCGGTGGGATAGACGGCGGCGAGCCGACGCTCAACATGGTCAAGGTGCCGTCGGACCCCTCGCGGTTGAACACCACCACCGCGAGCTTCCGGGTCCGCTTCACCCCGCCCGCGGCGCCGTTGATCGACGTGCACCTGCTCGGAGTCGACCTGGGCAGACGGGAGTCCATGCTGGTGGGCGCCGGAGCCGTCGGCGTCGCAGCGGCCTCGCCGCGCCGACGTGCGCGGGTCACGCCGATCACCTGGACCGGGCAGCTGGATCTCGTCGTACCCGGGGTCACCCCGGGCGTGCAGCCCGGCGTGCTCGTCCAGTCCGCCCTGGCCGGCGTCCCGGCCCAGAGCACGGCCAGGCGGGCCGAGGAGCTGGAGGCGACGCAGCCGCTCAGCCTCGCGGAACTCGACGCCTACGACGCCGAGTTGGACGACGTCCGGATCTTCGAGCCGGCCGCGCGGCGGCCTCCGCTGCCGGAGGCGGCCGACCGTGGTGGTGCGTCCCAGCACCAGACCTGGCAGTCGACCAGGCGCGTCGACCTGGGCCTGGTCCTGCTGCCGCTGCGTGTCTTCCTCGGGCTGTTCTCCATCTACGCGGGCTTCAGCAAGCTGTGCGACCCGGTCTACTTCAACGGCGGCGCGCGCGGCTCGATGGTCCACTGGATGGAGGCGCTGCACCCGTGGAGCGTCGCGCAGCCGCTGATGGCGCTGGCGCTGGCCCACCCGGTGGGCGCGGGGCTGGCCGTGGCGTTCGTCCAGATCAACGTCGGTGTGCTGGCGGTGCTCGGGCTGTGGCAGAGGTTCACCGCGGGCGTGGCGATGACGTTGTCCTTCGCCCTGCTGGTGACGGTGAGTTGGCGGACGGTCCCGGTCTACGACACGCCGGAGATCATCTACCTGGCCGCATGGAGCCCGCTGCTGCTGGCCGGCGCGCCGATGTTCTCGCTGGACGGCTGGCTGCACCTGGAGGCCTGGCGCAGGCTCGGCGAGCAGGCGCGCGTCGCGCAGCTGCGGCGTCGGGTGATGCGCCGCGGCGTGGTGCTGACCACGGTCGTGGTCGGCGCGACGCTGCTGCTGGGCTCGGCGCTGGGCGCCGCGGTGCGCGCGTCGCACATGACGCAGACCACCACCACGACGACGGAGGCGCCGAGCGTCGCACCGTCGGCGTCGCCCAGTGAGGTTCTGCCGATGGGCGCGTGGCCGAGCGGCGCGGTCCCGGTCCCGGTGGCGACGGCTCCGAAGGCGGGCGCGTCCGCCCCGGGCACGGCGGCGAAGCCGTCGTCCCCCTCCCCGTCCGCGTCGAAGCACCACAAGGGCTCCACACCCGGCACCGGCCACACCGGGACGTCCGGCCCCGGTACCGGCGCCACGGCGGGCGGTGCCGGGGGCGGCGCGGGCGGCGGCACCACGCCGACGCACTCCCACAACCCGGCGCCCAAGCCCACCTCGACGGGCGGCAACGGCGTGATCGGCGGCCTGCTGGGCGGCTGACAAGGTTGGAAAAAGGTGACCCCCGGCCGGAACGGCCGGGGGTCACCTTTTGCCTGATACTTGCCTTGCTCTTGCCTTGCTCTCTTGCCTTGCTTCGCCTGCGGCGGGCGCTGTCACGCGCTGCTGCGGGTCGCCACGGCGGGTTGAGTCCCGCC
>NZ_BBPP01000048.1:0-21680 GCF_000787835.1 Streptacidiphilus melanogenes | reverse complement strand
CCACGGGGGTTGAGTCCCGCCGCTACGCGCTGAACGTCAGGGCATTGAACGCGACGGCGTCGAACGCCACAGCGTCGAACGTCACGGCATTGAAGGTCACGCGTCGGCGGAGTCGGCCTCGGCGGCCGCCCGGACGGAGGCGAGCTCCTTGGCGGCCTCGCTGAGGTCCTTCGCGGTGTCGATCGCGCGCCAGTAGACGCCCTGGGGCAGCTCGTAGCCGGAGAGGCGGCGCTCGCGGGCCAGGCGCGGGAACGTGGAGCGCTCGTGGTCGCCCAGGTCCGGCAGCATGGAGGAGAACTCGGCGGAGAAGACGTACACGCCGGCGTTGATGAGGTACGGCGACGGCGGCGACTCGATGAAGTCGAGGATGTTGCCGAACTGGTCGACGTCCACCGTGCCCCAGGGGAGGCGGGGACGGGCCAGGGCCAGCGTCGCGTGGGCGTCGCGGGCGGCGTGGAAGCCGGCCATGTCGCGCAGGGCGAAACGGGTCCAGATGTCGCCGTTGGTGGCGTACCAGGGCTCGTCGTGGCGGGGCAGCGAGGCCGCCGCGAACTTCAGGCCGCCGCCGCGGCCCAGCGGCTCGGTCTCGACGACCGTGGTGACGTTCAGCGGCAGGTCGGCGGTCTTCAGCCAGTCCTGCAGGACGTCCGCGAGGTAACCGCAGGAAATGACGACGTCGGTGACGCCCTCCTCGGCCAGCCACTGCAGCTGGTGGCCGATGATCGGGGTACCCGTGCCGGGAATCTCGATCATCGGCTTGGGGCGGTCGTCGGTGTACGGGCGGAGACGGGATCCCTGGCCGCCGGCCAGGATCACGGCCTGCGTCACCGTCGGCTTGGCCAGCGGCGACCCCCCGGCGGAGGGGATGAGGTGCTCAGCGGTCATGGCCTCACCCTAGTAGGCAAAAGTGAGGGTGAGGCCACCTGTCACCTGATGCTCACCTGAATCAGTGCATCAATTCGCCGAGCTGAGGGTACCTGCGGCGAACGAGGCGTCGCAGACCGGACGCGCGTAGGACAGGGCCTTGTGCACGTCGCCGTGGTACTTGCGGACGGCCGCCTGACCGAGCTCGCGGGCCAGCGAGGAGCAGTACTGCCGCAGCGACGGCTGGCGGTCCATCGTCCGTTCCAGGTCGCCCAGCGCGACGACGGGGCTCTTGTCCCCCAACTCCCGCAGCAGGCGCGTCCGGAGGACGTCCTGAGGGGTGGCGGCGGCGTGCTGCGCCGGCGCCTGCGCGTCGGAGGCGGCCGTCAGCGACTGGACGTCGGCGGTCGCCGGGGGCGCCCAGGAGACCTTGGCGACGGCGAGGGTGCCGGTCGTCACGAGGACGAGCGGCAGCACGAAGGCGAGAGATCGGCCGATGCGGCGAACTAGCTGCTTCACAGCGGCGATGCTAGCGAGGCGTGATGATTTGGCGACATTGCGTCACTCCAATGAGTGAGCTTGGTGTCGGAATTCTCCCGAAAAGCCGGAAGCCGCCCGGGCGAACCGGACGGCTTCCTTACCTCTTGCGAGTGCTCGGCCTGCAGCAGTCTGCGGGCCGGACGCCAGTCGGGCGTCAGTCGGTCAGGCGGGCGCCGGTCTTGGTCGAGAACAGGTGCAGCTCGCCCGCGCGCGGGACGACGTGCAGCACCTCGCCGCGCGCCGGCACGGAGCGGCCGCCGACGCGGACCACCAGGTCCTTGTCGTCGCCGCCGACGTGCGCGGTGCCGTAGACGTAACCGTCGGCGCCGAGCTCCTCGACGACGTTCACGGTCACGGCCAGACCGGCGTCGCCGTCGCCCTCGGACACCACGTCCAGGTGCTCGGGGCGCACGCCCACGGTCACCGTGGTGTCGCCGTTGGCGGAGGCCTCGGCGACGGCGTCACGGGAGATCGGCACCACGGTGCCGCCGAACTGCACACCGCCGTCGACCAGCGGCACCTCGACCAGGTTCATCGCGGGGGAGCCGATGAAGCCGGCCACGAAGAGGTTGGCGGGCTTGTCGTACATGTTGCGCGGGCTGTCGACCTGCTGCAGCAGCCCGTCCTTCAGCACCGCCACGCGGTCGCCCATCGTCATGGCCTCGACCTGGTCGTGGGTGACGTAGACGGTGGTGATGCCCAGGCGGCGCTGCAGCGAGGCGATCTGGGTACGGGTCTGCACGCGGAGCTTGGCGTCCAGGTTGGACAGCGGCTCGTCCATGAGGAAGACCTGCGGCTCACGCACGATCGCGCGACCCATCGCGACACGCTGACGCTGACCACCGGAGAGCGCCTTCGGCTTCCGGTCCAGGTACTGCGTCAGGTCGAGGATCTTCGCGGCCTCCTCCACCTTGGTGCGGATCTCGGCCTTGTTGACCCCGGCGATCTTCAGGGCGAAGCCCATGTTCTCGGCCACGGTCATATGGGGGTAGAGCGCGTAGTTCTGGAACACCATGGCGATGTTCCGATCCTTGGGCGGCAGGTGCGTGACGTCACGGTCACCGATACGGATGGCGCCGCCGTTCACGTCCTCCAGGCCGGCCAGCATCCGCAGGCTGGTGGACTTGCCACAACCGGAGGGGCCGACCAGGACGAGGAACTCCCCGTCCGCGATCTCCAGGTCCAGCGCGTCGACCGCGGGCTTCTCGCCGCCGGGGTACAGACGGGTGGCCTTGTCGAAAGTCACCGTAGGCATGGTGCTTCTGCTCTCCTTCACCGGCAGGAACGTGCCGGACGATCCGTTGTAAAGGGATGAGGTCTAGTCCACTAGCGAAGTGAACTCCGGGTGACGTTACCTGTCCGATGGTGCGCTTGTCAGCCCTCCCGCCCACACAAACCAGCAGCGACCCACTCCGCCCGCCCGGTACACTGCCAACCGCGCCTCCTTAGCTCAGCTGGCCAGAGCACCGCTCTTGTAAAGCGGGGGTCGTCGGTTCGAACCCGACAGGGGGCTCAAAGCGGACATAATTTCGGGGCATATCGGACAACTAATTCGGGTGTGACCTGGGGCGTGCCTCCACGAAGAGCGGGGGTCGCGTCCGTCGAAGGCTGCTGACCGGCGTGAATGCGCAGGTCAGCGGCCTTTTTGGTTCTCTGTGGCCGGTACACTTGTGCCGGGCCCTTGAAAGCGGGGGTTGTCGGTCCGAGTCCGACAGGGGGCTCGCGGCTCCACCCCGGATGAGCTGCAGTTTCGGCCATTCTGGTGGTTTCTTCGGCCTCGGACACCTTGTCCGGGGCCGTCTGCGTGAGCGATGCGTGAGCGGATGGTCTGGCAGCAGCCGGTTCGGTGTCGGACACGCCATCCCCAATCAGCACGACGACGGGCTCCCAGCCCGCGAGGCGAGGCGCGAAGTGGCCTCGGCGATGGCCTGGTCCACCTGGGGGAGCAGCGAGGTGTACGTGTCCGAGGTGATCGCGATCGACGAGTGGCCGAGCATCTCCTTGATCGGGTGCGGGGCCGCGCTCGCGGCGTGGGCGAGCGCGGCCGCGCCGTGCCGGAGGTCGTGCAGGCGGACCGGAGGCAGCCCGATTCTTGAGCAGAGCTCCTGGAAGCAGCGGTCGGAGACGCTGGTTGGGTGCAGCCAGCTGCCGTCCTCGCGGGTGAAGACACGCCAGGTCTCGACCCAGGCGGCGTCCGTGGCCGCTGGCCTCAGCGATCTCCGGCACTTCCTTGTACACCGCGCTCCCCCCGACCGGCGCGCCCGCCATCTCCGGCGCGCGCGGATGTGCGTCGCCTCGCCGGACCGACACCTCGCCCGCCGCGGGCGGATCGCGATGGTCCCGTCCGGTCCCGGAGGCTTCTCGACCGGCCCCAGCCCTACCGGGTCAGCACGCCGCCGCAGTCAGGACACGACACCTGGCCGAGGGTGAACCAGCGCAGGTCGAAGTCCTCACTTGAGGGGACCAGGATGGCCGTCTCTGGCAGTCTCCGGCCGTAGATGGCGTCGCGCCGGCCGAGTCTCAGTCCCCAGACGATCAGCTGGCCGTCCTCCACGGTGTATGGGATTCGGCGGTCGCTCACCCGCAGGCGGCTGACCTGCGGGTCGTGAAGCTGTGGAGTCCACCGGCCGCTCAGGCCCAGGCGATCAGGCGCTCGGGCTGCTCCAGGATGGTTGCGGTGTCGCTGAGCACACGCGAACCGAGGTCGTCGTAGACGAGGCGGTGGTCGAAGGACCAGGCGAGGGTGGTGACCTGACGGGGGACCACCCTACCCTTGTGCACCCAGGGAGGGTGCGCACGGTGCCGAGGGCGAGGATGGCCGCCTCGCCCGGGTTCAGGTTGGGCGTGCCGGTGTCGATCCAGAAGGTCCCGATGTTGGTGAGTGTGATGGTGCCACCCCGCAGGTCGGCGGGCGTGGTTCGTGGGTCAACGAAGTTGAGCGGTGTGGAGGTGTCCGCGGGCTCGGCGGGTAGCGACGCAGCGTGTCCGTAGGCGCTGGTTGGCCGGGTTCCGGAAGCCGTGCGCGTTGCGCGCGCAGAGCTTCACCGCAGGTGGCCGACGCGGTCGCGGTCTGCCCCAGTGCGGGCCAGGGCGAGCACGTCGCGCAGCTGTTCCTTCGCGATCCAGGCCGTGAGCAGGGTCATGCCGATCTGCCCGGCGTCCATCAGCGCGTTCCACATCTTCGTGAACTGCGCCTCGGTCAGGTCCTCGCGGTTGCGGAGCAGTCGGCGCCTGGCCCTCCACTCGGGGTCGGTGGCCCGTCCGCGCCGGCCGCGCAGGGTGGCGGTCGTGCGGCGGCGGACGGTGCTGAGCATCTTGTTCGCGAGTTGGACTACGTGGAAGTGGTCGACGACGATCGTGGCGGGGGGCAGGCCGGTGCGCACGGCGGCCCGGTAGCCGGTGGACATGTCGATGGCCGCGTAGCGTATGGCGCGGCGCCACTCGATCGGGGTGGTGGAGAGCCAGGCGAGCACGTCGGAGGGGGCACGGCCCTCGACCTGCCCGAGCAGCCCGCCGCTGCCGGCGGCGTCCACGAAGCCGGTGTGCCACTGGTCCGCTGTCGGCTCCCACCTGCCCTCTGGCGCCACTGGGTGCGCCCGCGCCGGGTCTCGTCGATTCCCAGCACCTGCACCACGGGCAGGGGAGCCGTGGTCACCTCGGTGGCGGCGGTCCGGCAGGCGTCCATCACCGTCGGCCATGAAAGGCGCAGGTCACGAGCCGTCTGGATCACTGTGGACCCGGTGTCACGCACCCTCCGTCCGGCGGCGTCCCGTAGCCGGGCTGTCAGGCGGGCGCGTGCCGGTATCTGGCGGATCTGCTCGGTGAACGACCGGCGCGGGCAAGCGGGTTCGCGGCAGTACCAGCGGCGCTTGTGCCAGCGGAACTCCAGCCTGTGTTCGCTGTACGGCAGGTCGCGGGGCCTGGTGACGGCCGTGCCCTTCGGCTTCAGCGAGATCACCTCGCAGGTCGGGCAGGCCCGCGCTCCCTCGTCAGCCGTGGCTAGGTGCACCCGCCGGGTGCCGTCCTCCAGCCGCTCGACCCGGACGACGGACACTCCGTCGAGGCCGAGCAGCAACGTCGTATCGTTGGGCAAGCCCGTGGCTCCTGCTTGATCGTTCTGCGTAGAGAACAGAAATGATCACTCAGGACCACGGGCACCTCACAGCCGGGCCAGCAAGCCCGTCACCGATCGTGACAGCACGTCAGCCGCCCGACGAAGCGCACCGCTCAAGATCGAAGACCCCGGTCCGTCTGGGACAGGGAGCCCGCGTCCTCGACGTTGGGCACGATCAGTCCGCACCGTGTGGAGGTGGCCACGCCGAGGTTGATGCGCCCGCCGTCACTTATGTCGCCTATCCGTAGACAGATGGCCCGCCGGATGGACGATCCGACGGGCCGTTGAACGAATGGAGGCCAGACACCAGTCGCAGGCCTGCGATCTCACTTGGGGGTGGGCTCGTCACCCACGGAGAACGCGTCAGCATCCCGCCGGAACAGGGCGCCCACCAGGAAGGGAGGACCGTAGTACGGCGAGGTCGAAGGCTGCTCGCGCAAAGGCCGGATGTCCACTTCGGTCAGCCCGGAGAAGATCCACCGGAGTTCCTGAGGGGTGTAGGCAAGCCCGCCATACAGCTTCCCATCCCGATAGAGGTTGGCGTCAGGCACGGGTGAGCCAGAGCCCGGTGCCCATGCCGCGAAGGCGGCCAGCACCAAGTGGCCTCCGTCCCCCATGAGTCGCTCGAGAAGCTGCAAGTAGCTGATCCGGCGATGCGGCGGTAGGTGGTGGAAGAAACCGGAGTCGACGATCAGGTCGTAGGGGCCTGTGAGTTCGGTCTGCACCGGCCCGAACGCATCACCGCAGTACAGGTTCACCTCCACACCCGCATCGCGGGCTCGGTCACCCGTCCATGCGATCGCATCGGGGGACAGGTCGACGGCATCGACCTGGAAGCCGCGAGACGCCAGGAAAACTGCGTTACGGCCGGGGCCGCAGCCTAGGTCCAGGACGCGGCCAGGGGCGATCCGCCCCGAGTCCAAGTACTCCGCCAGATGCTCGTCCGGCTTGTTGACGAAGAACGGGATCGGCCGGTCTCGGTCGGCGTAGTACCCGTCCCAGAAATCGGCTCCACCGGCCGGGGTCCAGCGATCGGCCGTGACGGGAAACAGCCGGTCCATGAGGTCCAGGACGTCATCTACTGTGCGGATGTACCGAGATACGGGACGCATATAAAACCAATCACGGATGACATCTCAGATGTCGCAGACGGCATACATTGTGCTGAGTGGTCCGGTGTGGGCGGTGCCCACGGTCTAAGCGCCGGCTGGCGAGGGCTGCAGGAGCGGGCTGATTCCCCCGGTCATCGGCTCGAGGAAGACCGATCCGCGCGTCCTGAGCCCTGTGCGGGCGATGAGCTCGGACGCATAGTCGCGCTTTACAACGAAGCGGTCGCGACCGTAGATGAGGTAATGGTCGCGTTCCTCGTTCGGGGTGAAGTTGACCGTGATGACATTCGCGCCCGCCATGAGCCCGCGGTATTGGCCCTCACCGGCACGCTTCGACAGCGCGCTCACCGCCGGTATGAGCCAGTTCGGTTCGAGCAGCCTTGACACGGCGATGGCGTTCAGCGACAGCTCCACGTCGCCGGCTGGGTGGTTCGCCAGAGGGGTGTTCGGAGCCGGGATGAACGGAGCCACGCTGCACATGTGGACACCGAGGTCACGCGCGAAGATGAGGTCCCTGGCGACGCTGACAACATCCTGGCCGGGAAGCCCGATGATCGAACCCGTCCCGACGCGATACCCCAGGTCAAGCAAGTCCTGGAGGCACTTCATTCGCGAGTCCAGCGTCTCCTGACGAGCCTGTTTGTTCAGCTCGGGATCGCTGGTCTCGAACTTGAGGATGTAGCTCGTCGCTCCCTGTTCGCGAAGGTACTCGTACTCACTCCGACGCTTGTTGCCCAGGTTCAGGAGGATCTCGACGTTGCCGTCGTAGAGCTCTCGGATGCCCGGGATCGCCTCGCCCACGACCCGTGTGGTCTGCGGGATCTCGCCGCCCTGGAAGAAGACCACGTCGATACCGCTCGCTTTGACGGAGGCGGCGACGTCGACGAGCCTCTCGGAATCCATCCGGAAATCCGTGTTCGCCCGGGTGTTCTCCCTGCGCATCGGGCAGAAGACACAGTTGACCCGGCACTGGTTGGTGATCTCGTTGACACCGCGGACCACCACCTCGTCGCCGAAGTGCTCTGAACGCTTCGCGCGCGCCTGTGCGAAGAGCTCCTCCTGATCCTTGCCGCGAAGCAGGAGAAGCTCCACGGCATCCTGAACGTTAAGCACTTGTGTACGACCTTTCGTTCATCTCTTGATTTCCCGGCTGTCTCAGCTGGCCGCGAGGCTCTTCGCGCCGATCTGCTGGTGTATCCACTGGACAGGTATCGCGCCCAAGGCGAAGAGGACTCCGAGTGCGTACCAGCCCGGTGCGCCCCCACTGCCGGCGAACCACCCGAAGAGCGCCGGCGCCGACAGGCTCGCGACGTCGAATCCCATACCGAAGATCCCTTGCGACCGTCCGTACGAGCGTTGCGGTACGAGCTCGTACATCAACGTCGTCGAGCCGACCGAGTAAAGGATGTCGCCGCAGACGAGCGCTGTCGCGAGTAGGACCAGCGCAGCCATAGCCGGAGCGGAGCCCTCATGGAACGACAGGTACGCGGCGACGGGGAACAGGAATGCTGCGATCGCGAAGAGGAGTGCCCCGGTCCGGGCGGAGCGGGCGGCCTGAAGACTGGTGGTGACTCGGCGCGCCACCGGCACCTGCACCAGCACTACGCCGATCGTGTTCACGACGAGCACGACCGAGACGATCCACATCGGCACGCGCATGCGTGCCCCGGCCCAGAGTGGCAGACCAATCGTCAGCATCGGCTCGGCGAGACAGAACAGCCAGTTCAGCACCATCAGTGTGACGACGCGCCGATCCCGCAGGATGCTCGAGGAACGCTCCTCGGCGTCCTGCGCACTAGCCGGTCCGCTGCCGTCCGCGCCGCCGTGCCGCCGTGCCCGCCACACCCAGTAGCCCGTGGCAAGAAGTGCCGAAGCCTCGACTGCGAAGGAAGCATCGAACGCGGCGCGTGTCCCGAAGGCCAGGACGAGTGCGCCCAGACCGAGGCCGACGATCATGGCGGTGTTGCTCATGGCCCGGACGACGGCGCGGAAACGTACCCGGCGGTCCTGGCTAACCGCCCTGCCGACCAGCGCTCCCAGCACGGCGGCACTGCCGCGCGCACACACCACCAGGACGCTGAGCAGCCCGAGGGCGACCACGGGGGGTGACACGGTGAGGCAAAGCGTCACACCGGCCATGACCCACATGAGACAGGCATAGAGGAGAAATCCGCTGACGCGGTCTGCCAGCGCGCCGACCGCCGGGCCCGCGAACAGTCCCAGAACCGCCGCCACGCTCGCTCCCATGCCGTACTCGGTGGGGCTCAGGTGCTCCTGGCGAAGCATGAACACCGCGAGAGCCGAGAACGAGAGGCCGGTTGCCATGTAGAGGCACGTCAGAGCTGCCGCAAGCCGCCGTTCGACGGGCCCCTGCACTTCCGTGCGCCAAGACGTCACCCAGAAGAGCTGTGTGACGAGGCGTGGACGTTGCTCGGCGTTGACTGACATGACCATCCATTTCAAGATTCATGAGCCGCACGGACGTTGCCGACCGTACCGGGGCGGACCGCCCGGCTCGTCGTGCGGCAGCGCTAAGCCGTCAGGAGACCTCCGTCAGGGAGCTGACGAAGAGGCGGAGGCTGTCACGGGCTTCGGCTCCGGCGTTTTCCGACTTCTTGGTCACATGGCCGGTCAGGCTGCAGCGCACCAGGGCAGCGGTGGGGTCGACCCGGTTGACCTGGTGTGGCGTACCGGCCTTGAGGAACACGAGCCGGTTGGGCCGGGGAAGGACGGCGAGAGGGCTGAGCGTGGACTGTCCGACCCACGCCTCTACGGATGCGGTTTCGCCGGGTTCGTGCGGTTCTGTGAATTCCTCGTCGAGGATGAGCAGCTCGCCCCCCCAGGACGCGCGCCATTCCTCATGTAGGAAGAGAATGTAGGAGCCTCGCCGGCCGCCACCTGAGTCGCTGTGCCAGCCCAGACGGGAACCCGCGGGATAGTTCCAGAAGGTGAAGCCCACTTTGTTCCAATCGTCGTCCATCTGACCGAACAAAGCCGACTCGGTCCCGATCCTCCCGAGGACGACCCCGTACGCCTTCGGATCCCCTGCGATGGACCGATCCGATCCGCTCCGGATGACGGTGCTGCGCGACCTGAGCGCAGCACCGTCATCGGCCGTCAGCAGCGAACTCTCGGCGGTCGAGAACTTGGAGTGGGCCATGACCGTGCGCAGTTCCGCGAGAGCTGTGTCGTCGAGGAAGTCGTCGAAGACGGCGAAGTTTCCTCCGCGCTGGGTGAGCTGCATGTTTGTTCCCTACCGCTCATCGGAAGCTGTCAGGTGAGGTGGAGAAGTGGCTACGCGGCGTCGGCCGGCCCGCTCATCAGCCGCAGGAGTGCGTTCCGGGCTTCGGTCTCGGTCGCGCCCTGCTGCTTCGAGATGAAGCCGGTGAGGGTGCAGCGCGTGACGCCGGCCGTAGGATCCACCCTGTTGATCTGATGGGCGGTGCCGGCCTTCACGAGCACCAGACGGTTGGGCCTGGGCATGATGGCGACAGGGCTGGTGTTCGAGTGCCGAACCTGGCTCTCCATCTGGGCGATGAAGTTGTCCGTCTTGTCGCCGGAGGGCGGCGGGTTCTCGTCCAGAATCATCAACTCGCCACCCCACGAGGCCCTCCAGGTGTCATGGAGGAAGACGATGAATTCGCCCACACGACCGCCGCCGACGTCGTTGTGCCAGCTCAACCGGCTGCCTGCGGGGTACCGCCAGAACGTGAAGCCCGCACGGTCCCAGTCATCCCCGATGCGGCCGAAGATCTCGGTCTCTGTGGCCACCATCTTGAGGATCTTCTCGTACGCCTTCGGCCGCCCCGTCTCACCCTCGCCGTCGAGGCCGTCTCCCTTGAGGTAGGAGCCCCGGGACCTGTACGCCTGGCCGTCCGTCTCGGGGTAGATGACGCTGTCCACCTCGTTGAAGGCGGAGCGTTCCATCAGCTTGCGGATTTCGGCCAGCGGCGCTTCATCGAGAAAGTCGTCGATGATGACGAACCGTGAACCCCGTTGAGTGATTTGCATGGTGTCGGTCTCCCCTCCGTGGTGGTTGAGCGAAGTCGTGAGACAGCTGTGTGGAAGCGTGTCGAGCGCGCTGCGGCCGTAGCCAGCTTCACGCGCGTCAGGGCCGGCCCGAGGAGCCGGGAGCGAGTCCCGGTCGCGCGGCGAGCTCCAGGGCTTCGGCCCAACCGGCTACCGTCCGGTGACTGGCATCGACGAGGGCCCACTGGGGCAAGTCCAGGCCGGTTTCATTGCCGACCCACACGGCCAGCCTGATCCAGTCCAGTGACCCCAGCCCGAGCTCCACCAGATCCTTGTTCCTGAGGACCTGGTCAGCGTTGATCTCTTCGGCGGATCCGGCCGCCACACCGAGTTCCGCCAGCATCTTCACCAGCTGTTCAGCAACCACCGCGTCATATCGCGTGGTCAGTTCCAGCTGGGCAGCGGTGGTTTCAGGCTCCACCTGAGATCTCCTTGCGTACGAGTGTGATCAGACCGTCCCGGTCGAGTTTCCCCAGGACGTTTCTGGGGAGCTGGACGCAGCACACAACGCGTGGGCGCGGCACACCCGCCGGCAGTTCGGCCAGAGGCCGCTCCAGTTCGTCCGCACCGATGCCCGGGCGAGCCTCGACGACGGCATAGAGATCCTCGATCTCGGGAGTCTTCTCGCGGCCGAGAACCAGGAGCTGGACGTCGGTGACGCCGGGCGTCGCACGCAACGCGTGGCTGATCGCCTCCGGATCCACGTATCGGTTGTTGAGGCGAAGGCTCGTCGTGGCCCGAGCGACATGGTGGTAGACGCCGTTGCTGTCACGTTCGACGATGTCACCGGTATGCCAGACACGGCGCGGCTCGTCGCCCAGAAGCCCTTCGACCGGTGCCGACATCTCCAGGACGAGTTCGGCCCGGCCCGACTCGGTCGGCTGCCGAACCGTGATCCCGGCGATCGGGCGGCCGATGCCGCGAGTCCCCAGGAACGTTCCGCCTGTTTCGGTGGAGCCGAAACCGCGGTGCAGCGGTCGCCCGAAACGTGTCACGAAGGTCGCATCAAGCTCGTCGGGCACGCCGCCGGCACCGACCAGCGCCGCGCGGACGCGCTGGTTGCCGGCGCGCTTCACTTCGACCAGCAGCCGGGCGAGCCCTGCGGTCAGGGCCACCACGGAAACGTCCCCCGAGTCCAGGAGTGAGGCCAGTTTCCGCACCGCGGTGGCGGGAGTAGTGTCAATGTCGCAGTCGGCCAGGAGGGCGCTCATCACCACACCCCAACCGTAGGAGTGGGTGACCGGCACGGGCACAGCCACCCGGTCTGCGGGGGTAAGTGCCAGATAGTCCCGGTAACCGGCGGACTCGACTCGTACCCCGGCGACCCCTCGGCGGGCCAGTTTCGGCGTGCCCGTGCTGCCCGACGTCGGCATGAGGACGGCCGTCCGGTCCAGCCCGGGCACGGTGACGCGCTGGGTGGCCGGGGTGACGTGAAGGTCGCACTCCACCCGACACACCCCCTGGAGCTGGTCCGGGAGATTCCGGTCGTGCGGAGCGACCAAGGGGACGGCATCGACCAGCCAGGTCGCCAGCATGGCGGTGACAAGGTCGGCCGGGTTCGGATCGGTCAGCAACACGACGTCGCCGGACCGGACTCCGGCCTTCGCGAGGCCGTCGTGGACGAGACCCCTACGGTCATCGCCGCCGACCGAACGGCCGTCGATCCTGCTTCGGCCTGCGATGACGGTTGACGCCAGGGCAGGACGGTCGTCGCTCATCGTGTCCCCTCCGGCTCTTCGTTCTGCTTCGGTACGGGTAGGACGACCACGTGTTCATCGAGCAGCTCCGGGTCGCCGGTCTCTCGGTAGGACTCCAGCAGCCTGCTCAATTCCGGGCGGAACTCGACGGCGTGCTGGACGCCGTTGACGTTCACGTCGACACGCCCGGGTGCAAACAGGTCACTGCGCAAGTGGAGACGCACCTCGCGCGCGCCGGTCACCCGGACGCTGATCGCGTCCTTCGACAGCCGCTCGGCCCGGACCTCCGCGACGGCCTCCGACTTGGTCCCCCTGACACCCACCCAGAGGGCGCGCCCGTGTCGGTCGTCGAGCGTACGGTGATTGACCGTTACGGCCCCGCCGATTCTGCGCTGGCCGGCCATCCAGCCCACGACTTCGCGAAAGAGCGGGGAGTCCCCCTCCAGCAGATTGAGCGACTGCAATGCGTGCTGCCCGCCGGGTACTTCCGCATAGTGCACGTCCTCGTGCCCGGCGGCCCGCAGCTGTGCGACGGACTCCCGGTCGAACCGGGGGAGGATCTGACTGTCCTCGGCCCCGTGCACGACGAAGAGCGGAAGCGGGAGCAGGTTGACCAACAAGGCGCGCTTTCTGCGATCCGTTCCGAACGCCTCCCACATCGACAGTGCTCCGTTGATCGGTACAGCGGCACAGAAGCTTCCCCAGGACCTCATGGCGAGGTTCCAGGTGGCCATAGCGCCCATCGACGTGCCTGCGATCATGCACCGGTCAGGGTGGGCATTGAGCATCGTGCGAGCCCAGTACAAGGCGGCGGTCGAGAAGTCCGGGCCACTCAGGTCCCAGCTCGGCGAGTCGAACCGGTTGCCGAACAGCCCCGCCAGGTCGAGCCGGTTGGACCGGCTCAGCACGGGTTGCGCTGTCGGGCAGAGGATCGACACGTTCAGCAGCCGTGCGAAGTCCTTGAACCGTGGCAGCAGATTGGGGCCGTTGCCGCCCACACCGTGCAGCAGTATCAGGGCGCCCATCTGGCGACTGTCCGTGCCACTCGGGGTATACACGGCCATCTCCGTCGTCCTGCCGCTGGCGTCGGTCAGTGGCACCTTGCGGGTGCCGGCGGCGGGGGACGGCGACTGCTCCCGGCTGCCCAGCAGGCGCCGCACGACAGCCACATCCGTTCCGCTGCGGTCCAGACGGTTGAGCAGCTCGGCCGGGTCGCCCTCGGCACACAGCGCGCGCGCCTCGTGCGGGCTCACATCAGTCAGCACGGCGCGGTCCTGGCGAAACGAGGTAGGGGGCAGCCACGGCGGATGGCTGGGCGAAGCTCATGGACCCGAGGCAGATCGGCACGCGATTCTGTCGGCGGGCCTTTGCCGCCGCCAGTTGGAGGGCGCCGATGATGTCGGAGGCCGGGAAGGGTACCTCGAGTGAATCGGCGCCGTTCTCCTGGGCAAGGGGCCGGAACGTCGTGATCAATGCATCGAGCGCGCCAGGGTCCGCGCTGAAGCCGGCGCTCAGCACCATCCGGTTGCCGTCGAGCACCCAGTGCACCCTGGTGAACTCCGAATTGCCGGGAAGCGAATCGATCCGGGCCGGGTCCATACCGTCGAACAGATCCACGACAGGCACCAGCTGGTGTCCCGAGGCTGTTGCACGGGGCACCCTCAATTCTCCCCGGAAGCGCGGGCAGCGGGCGGGGGTGAAGGACGGGGCGTGCCGCCCCGAACGGTCCGGGGTGGCCAAGGGGAGAGCGACCCTGTGGATCAACGGGCCCTGCGGCTGCATGCCCAGCAGATCGGCGATGCCCGACTCCGCCATGCCCGGCTCGTACCAGGCGGCGATCCCGGTGAGGCTCTCCGCACGGGCAGCGTTGCGCAGCCCGAACGCCAGCTGCATCGCGGCGCCGGAACCGCGCATGTCCTCACGGACGAAGACGCCCTTGAAGAAGAGGAAAGGCCCCCAACGCATGCTCCGGTGGACGGCGCAGAGCCGCCCGGAGGGGTCGGTCAGACCGACCCAGTGGAAGTCCTCGGGGGAGGCCAGCTCCTGTTCCAGGCGGGTGAGTGTCAGGCGGAAGCCGCCGGACACCTCGAGAATCTCCTGAGCGCTCGCGGGCCCCAGCCGACGTACCGCCCTGTCAACGCCGGACATGGTTCTCCGTCCCGGCACTTCGGACCTCGGCGATGGGCAGCATGCGACGAGTGAGTGCGACGTACTCCGGGCCCTCGTCGCCCATGGCCGGGCCTCCTGCCCCAAGCGGGATCTTCTGCATCTTCCGGCTGGACGTGCGGCCTGCCATGAGATTCAGCATCCGGCGGGTGACCAGGAAGCGGCTATCGAGGTCATGGATGATCCACGAGAACAGATCCGGGTCCAGAGGATGGAACGTCGGGTCGAGTATCTCCGCGTTCTCGAGCCCGAGCTGACGAGCCATGTCGGTTTCGGGGAGAACCCGGTAGCCGACGTTCAGGGTCAGCTCCTCGGACTCGAGGTGCTCGTTGATGTACCGAGCGGTGGCTCGCACGCTCTCGCGCGTCTCGCCCGGCCCGCCGAGCACGACGCTGACCTTGAACTTCACGCCGCGCTGCCGGCATCTGTCGATGAACCTGGTTACATGCCGACTGTCGAAGCTCTTGCCGAGGAGGCGCATCACCCGGTCGTCCAGGCTGTCCGGCGACACGATCACGGGACCAACGTTGCTGACAGAGAGCAGGTCGGCGAATTCGTCGTCGAATGGCTTGGGCGTGAAGTAGGCGGACCATGTGAGGTCCGGCAGGTCGGCGGCGATGATGGTGCGGACCACGTCCTTGGCGAACCTGAGTTCGCTGTTGAAGATGCCGTCCGTGAAGAAGACCTCGCGGATGCCGCTCGCGTAGGCGGTCCGCAGTTCTTCTGCGATCGCCTCCGTGGGCTTGAGATCGCCGCCGTTGTCACCGCTGATGTAGGCGTAGGGGCAGTAGACGCACCCCTGGTAACAGGTCTTGCGCTTGGTCTCCACCCCGATCGCCCCGCCACGTGAGGCATAGGCCGTCAGGAGCGACTGGGGGTGGTCCAGGGTGTCGGTGAGGAACCCCTGGTAGCGGGCACCGGGGAGGTTCCGCCCTAGCCCCATGTATTTCTGGGGGCTGGCCACGATCTGGAGCATGCTCTGCTCGCCGGGTCCCACCACGCCGACGTCGAACCCGAGCCGACCGAGCAGTTCCTCCCCGAAGAGGCTGTAACCGGGCCCTCCGCCCACCAGCAGCGGTCGCCGGCTTCCCAGGGTCTCACGCAGTCGGGCCAGGAACGCCTCGTAGTGCGGCACGTGGCCGTCGCAGGAGAGGTCGACGGGATCGATGTTCCTGATGGTGAAACCGATGACGTCCCATGACTCGGTGGCCCACGACAGGTCCGTGAGCGCTGACGGGTCCTCGACGAAGTCGATCAACCGGGTGCGGTGCTGCTTCCGGTCGAGGGCATCCTGAATGCACCGGAGCCCGATGGGGAAGATGGGGTCGTTCCCAGGCATCGGGAGACTGGCGAGATTGACGAGAAGAACGGCGGTCATTGCATTCCCCGCGGCCGAGGTATGGGCTTTTATGCATGGTGGGGCCTGGGGCGCTCCGAGCCGCCCCCGACATTATCGTGGTTGACTCGGAGTCAGGCCCCAGGCCACTTTCTCCGTGATTTCTTTTCACGTACCCAAGAGATCACACGGATATTCGGCTGCCGCCGAAGAGTTGCTGTCGAGCGTCAAAGCCCGCAGCTCGATCTCTTTAGAGCGGGTCGCAGGACGGAGCGGCGACCTTGTGCAGGAACTCGGCGTCGACGAGGTTGAACAGGGCCTCGGCCGCACCGTCGAACCGCTTCGGGTCGGCGAGCATGAGGCTGTCCATGCTCTCCTTGTCGAAGGCCAGACCAGCCGCCTCCATGGTGCCGCGCGGGTCGACCGAGAGGTTCTTGGCGAACTCCTCGTCGTAGGTGAGACGACCGACGATCGCGTCGATGGTCATGGCCGCCTTGTTCGCGGCCTCAACCTGGGTCCGCGTGGCCTTGAGAGTTTCGGCCATCTTGAACACCTCCTTTTTGGATGGGTAATTCGTGTTGGAAACTAGGTCGATTCTCGGTGGGTGTCAACGGCGTTCGCCCGGAAATGGAAGCTGCTCAGTCCGGTTGCAGGGGCCGTGTCGCGAAAGAAGACCGGCGATTCGTTCGGCCTGGCCAAAAGTGTCCGTTTCCAGCAGTTTGTCCGGGCTTGATGGTGTGCAGAGCTCCGGTTTGGCAGTCCTCCGGGTCAGGTGGCCGAGGAATGCGAAGGCTTTCGCGCGAAAGCACTTGACAGTCTCAGGTCAACCTGTGACGTTCCGTGTCAGGAGATCCACAACGGCTAGGGGGAGCTGTGGAGGCATGGCGCGAGCCTGCGGGGGCGACATCGCGAAGGTCCAGCGGTCGCATCGACCAAGGTTGCCGAAGCGGCTGTTATACGCCGCCAACGCCCGTGCAAGCCATGGTGATTGACGAAAGCGTACAGAGCGCACAAGCGAAGGGAACGGGGCAGTTGTCCGAAGAAGCTCAGGAGTCGGTTCAGACGGTTCCGATCGGCTCCTTGCTTCCGGCCGACTCACCTCGACTGGCGGGCTTGAGTGAGGACCACGTGCAGGTCCTCGCTGAAAGCGGTGCCGAGTTCGAACCGATTCTCGTGCACAGGGCCGACGGCCGGGTGATCGACGGCATGCACCGTCTCAAGGCCGCCGTCCTGCGCGGCGAGCGCGACATCGCGGTCCGGTACATCGATGTGCCGGCGGCGGATGTGTTCATCCGGTCAGTCCAGGCCAACATCCGCCATGGACTCCCGCTGACCCTCCGGGACCGCAAAGCCGCGGTCATGCGCATCCTAGGCACGCATTCCCACTGGTCGGACCGGGCTATAGCCAAGGTCGCAGGGGTCTCGCCGAAGACCGTGGGGGCTGCTCGAACGAGTCTTTCGAGTGAGGAATCTCCTCACTCGAATCCGCCGATCGCACGGGTGGGGAGGGACGGCCGGGTGCGTCCGGTCGATATCAGCGAACGCCGTGAGAAGGCTCTCGGCCTGCTGGCGGAGCAGCCCGGTGCGACCCTGCGTGAGGTTGCCCGGGAGGCTGGGATCTCTATCAGTACCGCGCACCGGCTGCGCCAGGAGGTGCGTGCCGGTCTCAGCGACGGCGAGGCCACGGCGCAGTCGGCGGGCCCGATGACAGCCTTCGATCGAGAGGAGCCCTCACGGGCGGTCGACGTCATGGTCCCCACTCAGCGGGGGCGCACCCTGGCCTCAGTACCGGACGATAGTGACCCCTCGCCCGCAAAGGGTGTGAACCTCCGGATTCGAGCCCTGGAAGCCCTGTCCAACGACCCATCGATCCGGTTTACCGACAGCGGCCGTACGCTGCTGCGCTGGCTCAACGGACAGGCCCGGGGCTTGGTGGCCGCGGAGCAGTTGCTCGCGGGCGTCCCGCCGCACTGCGCCCAGGCGCTCGCCGAGGTGGCGACCCACTACGCCAGGACGTGGGACCGGCTGGCTGAAGAGCTGCAGCACATGGATCGAGGCGACGTCGCGTGGCGGGAAGCCCGGTGACGCAGCCCGGAGGCGTACTTCCCGTACCAAGGCAAGGCCGTTCGGACATGAGGGGAGCACAGATGACCGAGGTACCTGCGCCGGCAGCCGAGTCTCCGGAGCGGCCCGCCCGGAAGCAGCCCTCCGCCGAGCTCGTCGAGTTGATGCGGTCCGGCTGGGCCGACGTGGAACCTCACGACGTGCTGCCCGTCGAGCAGGCGCCTTACGCTGCGAAGCGTCGGGCGGCGCTGTCAGCCCGATTCCCCGGGGAACGGCTGGTGATTCCGGCCGGGCTTTTCAAGACTCGGGCCAACGACACCGACTACCCGTTCCGGCCGTCGAGCGAGTACGTGTACCTGACCGGTGATCAGACTCCTGGCGCAGTGTTGGTTCTCGAGCCCGCCGCCAGTGGAGGACACGAGGCGGCGGTTTACGTGCGGCCTCGGTCGGGCCGAGAGAGCGACGAGTTCTGGCGTGACGGACAGGGCGAGCTCTGGGTCGGCCGACGCCACAGCCTCACTGAGTACGGGCAGCTGCTCGGCGTGACCTGCCGGGATGTCCGAGCGGTCGTCGACGACCTGGCCGAAGGCTGTCAGGAGCGCCCGATGACCACGCGGACACTGCGGGGGCACGACACGGCACTCGAGGCGGCCCTTGCCGGGCACACCACCTTGCACGGGGACCGGGAGCTTACCGCCTTCCTCAGCGAGCTGCGTCTGGTCAAGGATGAGTGGGAGATCGGTCAGCTGCAGAGTGCGGTGGACTCCACTGTGCGCGGCTTTACCGATGTGGTGCGCGAGCTGGCGCAGGCCGTCGCCACCTCGGAGCGGTGGATCGAGGGCACCTTCTTCCGGCGCGCCCGGGTCGAGGGCAACGACGTGGGCTACGGCTCCATCTGCGCCGCCGGTCCGCACGCCACCACGCTGCACTGGGTCCGCAACGACGGCCAGGTCCGCCCCGGCGAGCTGCTGCTGCTGGACGCCGGCGTGGAGACGACGACGCTCTACACCGCCGACGTCACCCGCACCCTGCCGATCAACGGCACCTTCAACGATCTCCAGCGGAAGATATACGACGCGGTGTACGACGCTCAGGAGGCGGGCATCGCGGCCGTGAAGCCGGGCGCGCGCTTCCGGGACTTCCACGAGGCCGCACAAGCGGTGCTGGCGGAGCGGCTGGTCGAGTGGGGCCTGCTCGAGGGGTCGGTGGAGCGGGTGCTGGAGCTCGGGCTGCAGCGCCGCTGGACCCTGCATCCCACTGGCCACATGCTCGGCCTGGACGTCCACGACTGCATTCAGGCGCGGGCCGAGTCCTACGTCGACGGCGTGCTGGAGGCCGGCATGGTCCTCACAGTCGAGCCGGGCCTGTACTTCCAGGCCGACGACCTGACCGTGCCAGAGGAGTACCGCGGTATCGGCGTCCGGATCGAGGACGACATCCTGGTCACCGCCGACGGCAACCGCAACCTCTCGGCGGCCCTCCCGCGTTCCTCCGCTGAGGTCCAGACCTGGCTTTCCGAACTGGCCGAGTGAAATCCCGCGGGCGATTCGACTGATGTGAGGCCAGTGCGTCGTTGGCGAGTCGGAACCAGAGAAACCGAGTCTCTGGTCCCGGCGGCCGACCCCATTGCGTTGGCCGTGCGAGCGAATGAATTAAAGTAGCTGACCGAGCACGAATGGCTTGCCTTGGTACCGTACATCAAGACGAACTAGCAGGCCATTGCGATGTTCGCTGTGGTGTCTTGATGATGCATACATCCTGCCGCACAATCAGTCCTCGTGGATGATAACCCTGTGGGCACTGGACCTGGTGCCATAACAAATGATGGATGCGCGGTCGAGTTCTATGCGTTGCTGCCGACAGTCGGCGAACCGGAGATCGTGCATGCCGCTGTGCCGCCGGGCGCGTCGATTCTCGAACTCGGCTGCGGCACGGGGCGCATTCTGCGCCCACTGGCGGCATTGGGGCACGAGGTGATTGGAATCGACCACTCTCAGGATATGCTCGCTCACAGTCCAGGTCTGCAGACGGTATGCTCACCGATCCAGTCGCTGGAGTTGGACCGGGCATTCGACGTTGTTCTTCTGGCCAGTCAGATGATCAATTCTGACCCTGCCACGCGCCAAGATTTCCTTGCCACCGTTCGGCGCCATCTGAGGGACGACGGAATTGCCGTGTTCCAGCAGAGCCCACCGAGTTGGTTCGAGAAACTTGAGCATGCGGAGCCGGTCAGGGAAACGGCAGGCATCCGACGCGTCATACGCCTGGCCCGCTGGGAGCCGCCACGGATGCGTGCCGAGATCGAATACCAGGTTGGCGAGAAGACCTGGACTCATGCCTGGACCAGCTACCAGATCACCGACGAAGCGATGGTCGACGTTCTCGCTGCAGGGGGCCTGCGGTTTGGTGACTGGCTCACTGCCGACCATACGTGGTTCACGGCTTACCCTGCCTGAATGTGGTGCGGCCTTGGCTCTGGTCCCAGAGGGCCCCTGAGTCTCTGAAGCGCTGCCATAAGGGGTAATGGTGCAGCCCCTGGTTGCCATCGATCTATCGGATGAGGGTTCGGTGGCAACCAGGGCCCAGCTCAGCTTGGTGGAATTCGTATAGTACGTAGTCAACCGATATTGGCTCGTCCCTGGGGCCAGTCGGCACCGCGAATTCCTCCCTCCGGTACGCCGATCCCCGGAATCCGGTCTCCGCGGCAAGTTCTCTCAGGAGCGCCGGATTTCCGAGGGTTTCGCTGAAGCCATGGAATATTCGGCCACCTCCGGACAGGTGTCGGCCAGCGTTGGCAAAGAAACCGTGATGCGCCGCGTAGCACGAGTCGAAGGCGGCGTAATCGATGCCGCTCACGTAGTAATGGTCTGCTGGTGCCTCGACGAACGGCGAATTCCAGTAGATCATGTCGAAAACGTCGATAGCGTCGAGGGCGGAGAAGAGATTGCTAGTCAGTGCGATGACCTTCCCGTCCACACCATGACGGATGGCGTTCAGCCGGGTGGTCTCGACTGCCGCGGGATTGACGTCCAAGGCAAACACCCGCGAACAGCCATGCAGTGCCGCCATGACCGCCGTCACCCCTGCCCCACAGCCGACCACCGCGAGGTTGTCGGCTTCTTGGTACGGCAGCCAGGACGTGAACAGCCTCGTGGCGACCGCGTTCCCTGGCCAGACGTCAGGAAGGAGGCTCCACTCACGGTCGAATGCGGTGAATCTATCCTGCGGTGGGAGATTCCGAAACCGGGCGAGATCACGCTTCCCGAGTTCATAGCCAATCGCATTGAACACGTGTCCCCCTTTGCGGCTGAGATTCTCCCCGAGATCCTGCATTTCACCTCATGCGCCGTCAACCATTCCTCGGGTGCAGCTACACGTCGAGGAAGCGGACGTCCTTGGCATTGCGCTGGATGAAGGAGCGGCGGGCCTCGACGTCCTCGCCCATGAGGATCGAGAAGAGGTCGTCGGCGCGGGCGGCGTCCTGCAGGGTGACCTGGGAGAGCAGCCGCAGGTCGAGGTCCATGGTGGTGACCCGCAGTTCCTCGGCGTTCATCTCGCCCAGACCCTTGAAGCGCTGGATCGCGTCGTCCTTGGGGAGCTTGCGGCCGGCCTGGCGGCCGGCCTCGAGGGCGGCGTCGCGCTCGCGGTCGGAGTAGACGTACTCGATGTCGTCCCGGCCCCACTTGATCTTGTACAGCGGCGGGCGGGCCAGGAAGACGTGGCCGCCCTCGATCAGCGGGCGCATGAAGCGGAACAGCAGG
>NZ_BBPP01000049.1:18257-59510 GCF_000787835.1 Streptacidiphilus melanogenes | reverse complement strand
TCGTACGGTGACCGTGGCCCGCGCCGCGACGACCGTGGTGGGCGGTTCGAGCAGCGTGGTGGGTACGGCGACCGTGACCGGGGCGAGCGCAGTGCGCCGACGCGGCGGATGCCGATCGACGAGGACGTCACGGGGCAGGAGATCGACGCCGACGTGCGCCAGGAGCTGATGACGCTCCCGAAGACGCTCGCCGAGGACGTCGCCAAGCACCTCGTCATGGTCGCGCGCCTGATCGACTCGGACCCGGAGCAGGCGTACGCCTACTCCCGCGTCGCGCTGCGGCTCGCGTCCCGCGTCGCCGCCGTCCGCGAGGCGGCCGGCTTCGCCTCCTACGCGACCGAGCGCTACTCGGAGGCGCTGACCGAGTTCCGCGCCGCGCGTCGGATGACCGGATCCGCGGACCTGTGGCCGGTCATGGCCGACTGCGAGCGAGGCCTGGGCCGTCCGGAGCGGGCGCTGGAGATGGCCGGGGCGCCGGAGGTCAAGCAGCTGGACAAGGCCGGCCAGGTTGAGATGCGTCTCGTCGCCGCCGGGGCCCGCAAGGACATGGGGCAGCTCGAGGCCGCCGTGGTGACCCTGGAGTCGCCGGAGCTGGCGTCGCACTCCGTGCAGCCGTGGACGGCGCGCCTGCGCTACGCCTACGCGGACGCCCTGCTGGCTGTCGGCCGCGAGACGGACGCGCGTGAGTGGTTCGCCAAGGCCGTCGAGGTGGACCAGAACGGCACCACCGACGCCGCCGAGCGTCTGGCGAAGCTGGACGGCATCGAGTTCGTCGACGCGCTCGACGAGGACGACGAGGACGCGGACGACGCGGCCGACATCTCCGGTGACCTTCCCGCCGACGCCGCCGAGGCCGAGGTGGCGGAGGACGAAGCCGAGGCTGCGGCGGACGACGCGGACGACGACGAAGACGCCGACGAGGACGAGGCCGAGATCGGCAACGCCCTCGACATCGACGAGGCCAACGCCGAGGGCGGCAGCCTCTTCGACGGCGGCGACGGCGAGGACTACTACGAGGACGACGAGGAAGAGGACGAGGAGGAGGGCTACAGCCGCTCCGACGACCGTCGGTAAGCCCGTCGCCCTTCGCTGAGCGCAGCACGCACAGCGCAGCGCACGCAGCACGGCGCAGCACACGAGAGGGCCCGTCCCGACGCGTATTCCGCGTCGGGACGGGCCCTCTGTCGTTCCGTCAGCCCGTGCCGTCTCAGCCCAGGCGCAGGTTGCGCAGGACCAGGCCGGTGGCCGGCTTCGGTCCGAACGACGTGGACTTGCGCGGCATGGTGACGCCCTGCTCGGCGAGGCGCCGGACGACGCCCTCCTCGACAGGGTTGAGCAGGACCGCGGTGCCGCCGGAGCGGATGGCCTCGCGGATGGCGGCGCCGGTGTCGTGCAGGTAGCCGATGTGCTCGGGGTCGTCCGGGACCTGCCAGACGCGCTCCAGCAACAGCGAGTGCAGCACGGTGGCGTCGAGGCGCCGGTACTCCTCGGGCAGGTCGGCGGGGACGGCGGCGGCCAGGGCGGCTTCGTCGGGGCCGGTCAGCAGGTGGAAGCCGCCCTCCCCGGCGAGCAGGAACGCGTTGTCGGGACCGGCAGGGTCGCCGTCGGCCTTCGCGGCGGCCAGTGTCTTGAGGGCAGGCTCGGCCTCCTCGCCGAGGTCCGTCACGTGCCAGTCGCCGCCGACCGCGCGCAGACGGGCGAGGGCGTCGCGCAGGGGCAGCCGCTGCAGGACACGGTGGATGGCGCGGACCCGCAGGGGGTACGCGGCGGTGTCGACCAGCAGCACCATGCCCCGGTCCCAGGGGCTCTGGGCCAGGTGGCGGTGCTCGCTCTGGAGGCGCAGGTACATCGCCCAGCGGTGGTGCCCGTCGGCGATCAGCGCGCGGCAGGTGGCGAGGTCGGCGGAGACGTCCGCGAGGTCCCGCCGGTCGGAGACCGCCCAGAGGCGGTGCCGGGTGCCGTCGGTGGTGGTGGTCTCCAGCAGCGGGTCGCGCCGAGCGGCCCGCTCGACGACCGCGGCGGCGCGGCCGTCGCCCCGGTAGGTGAGCAGCAGCGGTTCCAGGTTGGCCTTGGTGGTGCGCATCAGGCCCACGCGGTCGGCGACGGGGCGCGGCATCACGTCCTCGTGGGGCAGCACCATGCCGGCCCTGGCGTCGCTGACAGCCAGGGCGCCGATCAGGCCGCGCTGGAGCAGGCCGCCGTCGGCCTCGGAGGTGCGCTGCTCGTAGACGTAGAGGGCGGGCTCGGGATCGGGCCGCAGCACGCCCTGGCGCTGCCAGGTCTCCAGCAGGGCCGCGGCGTGGCGGTAGCCGTCCTCCGCGGTGGGTTCGGGGCGGGGGAGGATCAGACGGACGACGTTGTGCGGGTCGCTGTCCTCCAGCCTGGTACGGCCGTCGGGGTCGACGACGTCGTACGGGGGCGACGTGACGGCGCCGAGAGAGCTGACCCGGTCGGGGTCGTAGCGCAGCCCGCGGAAGGGCGACAGGGAGAGGCCGCAGGCGGCCACCTTCCCGGCGTCGCCGTAGCGCGTCTCACTGGCGTCGTCAGCACTGACTCGTCTCATTCTGGGCATGTTAATCCGACGGATGTCGTTGTTGATCGTCAATCGACGGATGCAGTAGCCGATCGTCGAAAGTTCGCACCACGAACATGACAAAGGCGACAGAGGTCCACGGCACGGGAGGTCTTGGCCGGATGAGTGAGCAGGGCCGGATGAGTGAGCAGGGGAGACCGGGCGGCGGGGTGTACGACTGGTTCCGGCGCGGGATCGCGATGCTGGCGCAGGGCAATGCCGGCGCGGCGGTGCAGCTGCTGAGCCATGCCGTCGAGGAGGAGCCGCACTCGCGGGCCATCCGCGAGGCGCTGGCGCGGGCGCAGTTCGAGACGCGCGCCTACGCGGCGGCGCTGGAGAACTTCCGTGCTGTCGCGCTGGCGGATCCCTCGGACGACTACGCGCAGTTCGGCTGGGGCCTGGCGGCGGCGCGTCTGGGCGACTTCGAGGCGTCCGCCGAGCATCTGGCCCTGGCGGTGGCGATGCGCCCGTCGTCGGAGCCGTACCGGGCGGCGCTGCGCCAGACACGGGCCACCCTGAAGGCGCGTGCCGGGGGTTTCGGTACGGTCGGGGGTGACCGGCGCCGCCACGACGACGTGCCCGCCGATTCGCAGACGGCCGACTCACCCTCGGCCGAGTCGCTGCGCGCCGACCCGCGCGCCGACCCGCAAGGAGATCCGTCCGATGGCCGCTGAGCAGTCCGACCAGTCGCAGCAGTCCGAGCCGTCCGACCAGTCGCAGCCGCTCCACCTCGCCTACGACACCGCGCTGCTGGACCTGGACGGCGTCGTGTACGCGGGGCCGGCCGCGATCCCGCACGCGGTCGAGGCGCTCGACACCGCCCGCGCGGCCGGCATGCACCTGGCCTACGTGACCAACAACGCCTCCCGCACCCCGCAGGCGGTCGCGGCTCACCTGACCGAGCTGGGCGTCCCGGCCGCGCCCGGCGACGTGATCACCTCCGCGCAGGCGGCGGCGCGGATCGTCGCCGAGAAGGTGCCGGCCGGTTCGGCTGTGCTGGTGATCGGCGGGGAGGGGCTGCGCGAGGCGGTCCGCGAGCACGGGCTGGTACCGGTGACGTCGCTGGACGAGGACCCGGCGGCGGTGGTCCAGGGCTACGACCCCGCCATCGGCTGGCCGCAGCTGGCCGAGGCCTCCTACGCCGTCCAGCGCGGCCTGCCGTGGATCGCGTCCAACACCGACCTGACCATCCCGACCGCGCGTGGCACCGCCCCCGGCAACGGGACCCTGGTCGCGGCCGTCCGCACGGCGACGGGCGTCGAGCCGGAGGTGGCGGGCAAGCCGCTGCCGCCGATGCACCGCGAGACCGTGATCCGCACCGGCGCGAAGCGCCCGCTCGTCGTCGGTGACCGGCTCGACACGGACATCGAGGGGGCGTCCAACGGGGGCGTGGACAGCCTGCTGGTCTTCACCGGCGTGACCCGTCCCGAGCAGCTGCCCGAGGCCGAGCCGAAGTACCGCCCCACCTACCTCGCCGCCGATCTGCGCGGCCTGCTGGCTGTCCCGCCGACCGTCGAGGAGCTGGGCGCGGGCGCCTTCCGGTGCGGCGGCTGGACGGTGGCCCCCCGCGAGGACGGCCGCCTCGGCTTCGCCGGGGGCCGTGGCGCCGACCCCTACGCGGGCCTGCGCGCCCTGTGCGCGGCCACCTGGACTGCGGCGGACGCCGGCAGGCCTGTGCCGGAGTGGCACAAGGCGCTGGCCGAGCTGGGGCTCTGACCCGCCGAGACGGGCTGGCCGAGACAGGGCCGGGACGGGTTCGGGTCGGGCGGGCGGCGGGGGCCAGGGCGGGCTAGAGGAGGCTTCGCAGCTTCAGCAGGTCGAGGATGCTCGCCTCCAGCTTCACCCGACCGGAGCCCCACGCCTTCGCGAAGTTCAGCCGACCGCCGACGAGCGCGACGAGGTCGTCGCCGCTGAGGGCGAGCCGGATCTGTGCCTTGGTCGAGGGCCTGCCCGGGGCCTCGTCCAGGCCCTCGATGTGCCCGCCGCGCAGCTGCCCGGTGAAGGTCAGGTCCAGGTCGCTGATCCAGCAGCTCAGCGAGCGGTCGAGCTGTGCCGCGGCTTTGGCGTTCCCTGTGGCCTTGCCGAGGTTCTCGCTGAAGGTGGTCAGTGCCTCACGGCATTCGAGCGGGGTGGCCATCGCGGGGGCGGACTCCTCTGCCGGGATCGGGACTTCGACCGACGGTACCGCAGCGCCGGGGCCTCACGACGGCGGCGGAGACGGTAGCGTCGGGTGTACGGCGAGCTGTGGAGGGACGTGTGGACGAGGGCGGGATGCGCGAAATGGTCCGTGACTACGTGAAGATCGCCACTGGGATCGCGACGGGCGTGGCGGAGGAGGTGCACAAGCTGCTGCCGACGCCGGTCCGCGAGCTCGCCGACGGCGTGGTGGAACGGGCCCGCGCGGAGGGCGAGAAGGCGTGGCACCGGCTCGGTGACGGGGTCGTCCAGGCGGGCGTCGTCCTGGAGTACCTGGAGCGCCAACTGCGCCAGGTCCAGGGCACGGTCCCGTCGGCTCCGTCGGCCGCTCCTGCGTCCGCGCCGCCGTCCGGCCGTCCGGCGGATGAGGAGCCTGCTGCCGGCCCGTCCCGCGCGGAGCAGGCGTTCCCCCGCACGGAGTCCCGCCCGCGTCCGGTCCGCGTCCCCGTCGACGCGGAGGACGCCGACGCGGCGGCGGCTGCCGCGGCCCGTCGTGCGGCGGCGGTCCCCGCGATGCGCGACCGCGGGAACGGGCCGAAGCCCCCTGCGGCGGCCCCGGCGCACAAGGCGCCCGCGAAGAAGACCGCTGCGGCGAAGAAAACCGCGCCCGCGAAGCAGACGACGCCGCGCAAGCCGGTGTCCGCGTCGGCGGCGACCGAGGGGACCGCGCCGATGATGCCGCCGACCCCGTCGGCGAAGCTGCCCCAGTCGGCTCCGGCCGAGAAGCAGGCCGCGACGAAGCAGGCGACTGCCCAGAAGACCACGGCGAAGAAGGCCACGGCCAAGAAGGCCACGGCGAAGAAGGCCACTGCCAAGAAGGCCGCGGCGAAGAAGACCGCCGTCACGAAGAAGACGGCTGCGGTGAAGAAGACCGTGACGAAGAAGGCCCCGGCCGCCAAGAAGGCCGCGACCGAGTCGGGCACCACCGGTGAGTGACGCCGCCTGGCCCCCGCACCGCCGTCCCCTCACCGCCCCGGGTGCCGGGCAGGACACCCCGCCTGCGGCGCACCCGGCGCCGGACGGCGCGGAGCCCGCACCCAAGCCTTCGGCCCCGCTGCCCGGCCTGGCGGCTCCGCCGCGGCCGGGGCCCGGGGGGATGCCCGGCGCAGGTCGAGCGGTCACTGCGGGCGTGCCCGCCGCGACGCAGGCCGCCCCGGCTCCGCCGCGCTCGGCCGGGCTGCCCGCCGACGTGGCCTCCGCGCCTGCGCCGCCGCCCTCCGGTCTGCCCGCGGCTTCGCCGCCCGGCCCGCCCGCGGCTCCCGCCGCGCCGTTCCCGGTCGTCGTCGAGACCGGGAACGCCGGCGTCGATGCCGCGTTGGCGCGGCTGGAGGACGTCGGGGAGGTGCCGGCCGAGGCGCGGGCCGGGGTGTACGGGGAGGTGCACGACCTGCTCCGGGATACGCTCGCGGGGTTGGACGAGCGGACGGGCGGGGCGCCCACACCGTTGAATGTGGTTCGTTGAGCACGAGCACCGAGCACCGAGCAGCAGGAGCTGAACCGTACGTGGCAGTCGCACGACGCCGTCTGGACGCCGAACTGGTCCGCCGGAACCTCGCGCGGTCGCGTGAGCACGCGAGTGAGCTGATCGCCGCCGGACGGGTGACGGTCGGGGGGACGGTGGCGACCAAGTCCGCCACGCAGGTGGAGACCTCCGCGGCGGTCGTCGTGGCCAAGGACGAGAACGACCCGGACTACGTGTCCCGGGGCGGGCACAAGCTCGCCGGCGCGCTGGCGGCGTTCGTGCCGTTGGGGCTCGCGGTCGAGGGGCGGCGCTGCCTCGACGCGGGGGCGTCGACCGGCGGGTTCACGGACGTGCTGCTGCGCGCGGGGGTGGACCGGGTCCTCGCCGTCGACGTCGGCTACGGCCAGCTCGCGTGGTCGCTGCAGAGCGACGACCGGGTCGTGGTGATGGACCGCACCAACGTGCGCGAGCTGACGCTGGCACAGGTCGGCGGGGAGCCCGTCGATCTCGTGGTGTCCGACCTGTCGTTCATCCCGCTGGGGCTGGTGCTGCCGGCGCTCGCCGCCGTGACGGCGCCCGAGGGCGATCTCGTGCTGATGGTGAAGCCGCAGTTCGAGGTGGGCAAGGAGCGCCTCGGCAGCGGTGGTGTGGTGCGCAGCGCGCAGCTGCGGCAGGAGATGATCGAGAAGGTCGCGGGGCAGGGCGCGGAGCAGGGGCTCGGGGTGCGGGCGGTGACCGCGAGTCCGCTGCCGGGGCCGTCGGGGAACGTGGAGTACTTCCTCTGGTTCCGTCGTGACGCACCCCCGCTGGATCCGGCCGACGCGGCGCGTGCCGTCGCCGAGGGGCCGAAGTAGCCGCAGGGGATTGGCGTGGGTCGAGGCCCGGTCAAGGCGTCCTTGCGAGGGTGTCCAGCGTGTCCGGAGAAGAACGGAACCGGGCCGGAACAAGACCGGGGCAGCGCCGACCGCAGCGGGTAGGGTCGAAGAAAAAGCACCAACACCTGCCAGTCGTCGAAGAAGTCCACGAGGGGGAGGCGCACGGCCCGGCCGAGGTCGTCCGGGCGGGCGCCGAAGGAGGCCCATGCCCGACCAGCCCGTCGACCAGCCGGTCGACCAGTTCGACCGCACGGTCTTCCTCATCGCGCACACCGGGCGCGAGGCCGCGCTGAAGAGCGTCGAGTGCCTCGTCGAGGGCCTGGCCAAGGCCTCGATCAAGATCCGTGTGCTCGCCACCGAGGCACCCGACATGGGGTTCCCCGAGGGCGTGGAGGTGGTGCAGCCGGGGCCCGCCGCAGGCGAGGGCTGCGAGCTGATCCTGGTGCTGGGCGGGGACGGCACGCTGCTGCGGGGCGCGGAGCTGGCGCGCGAGTTCGGGGTGCCGATGCTCGGGGTGAACCTGGGCCGGGTGGGCTTCCTGGCCGAGGCCGAGCGGGACGACCTGCACAAGGTCGTCGAGCGCGTGGTGGCCCGGGACTACGAGGTCGAGGAGCGGATGACGATCGACGTCGTGGTCCGCGAGGACGGCCGCGTCGTCCACACCGACTGGGCGCTCAACGAGGCCAGCGTGGAGAAGGCGGCCCGCGAGCGGATGCTCGAACTGATCATGGGCGTGGACGGCCGCCCGGTCTCCTCCTTCGGCTGCGACGGCGTGGTGTGCGCCACGCCCACGGGGTCGACCGCGTACGCGTTCTCGGCGGGCGGGCCGGTGGTCTGGCCGGAGGTGGAGGCGCTGCTGCTGGTGCCGATCTCCGCGCACGCGCTCTTCGCCCGTCCGATGGTGACCTCCCCGCACTCGGTGCTGGAGGTGCAGGTGCAGCCGGGCACCTCGCACGGGGTGCTGTGGTGCGACGGCCGCCGCACCTACGAACTTCCGGCCGGCGCGCGGATCGAGGTGCGCCGCGGGCACAACCCGGTGCTGCTGGCCCGGCTGCACCGGGCGCCGTTCTCCAAGCGGCTGGTGACCAAGTTCCAGTTGCCGGTGACCGGCTGGCGCGGCAACGCCGAATAACGCCGGCGTGGAGTCGACGGCGATGCGGGGTGAACAGCTGCTGTTTCCTCCGTGTTCGTACTGACGCTCGAACCACGCGCGTACGGGTGGCTCGTCGCGAGAAGGGCCCCGGACCTCGTATCGTCAGGTGCGTGCTGGAGGAGATGCGGATACGAGCCCTGGGCGTGATCGACGACGCCGTCGTCGAACTCGCGCCGGGGTTCAACGTCGTCACCGGTGAGACCGGGGCGGGCAAGACCATGGTGGTGACCAGTCTCGGCCTGCTGCTCGGCGGGCGGGCGGACGCGGGGCTGGTGCGCAACGGCGCCGAGCGGGCCGTCGTCGAGGGGCGGGTCGAGCTGCCCGGCGGATCGCCGGCCGCGGAGCGGGCGCTGGAGGCGGGAGCCGAGCTCGACGAGGGCGCCCTGCTGCTGAGCCGGACGGTCTCGGCCGAGGGGCGCTCGCGGGCGCATGTGGGCGGGCGCTCGGTGCCGGTCAGCCTGCTGCAGACCCTCGGCGAGGACCTGATCGCCGTGCACGGGCAGAGCGACCAGCAGCGGCTGCTGCAGCCCGCCCGGCAGCGCGGCGCGCTGGACCGTTACGCGGGTGACACCGTCTCGGAGCCGCTGACGGCCTACCAGACCGCCTACCGGCGGCTGCGTGAGGTCTCCGCGACGCTGGAGGAGCTGACCACCCGGGCGCGCGAGCGCGCCCAGGAGGCGGACCTGCTTCGCTTCGGTCTGGACGAGGTCGCCGCCGCGGAACCGCTGGCGGGCGAGGACGAGGAGCTGGCGGGCGAGTCGGAGCGGCTCGGCCACGCCGACGCGCTGTCCTCCGCCGCGGTCCTGGCCCACGGCGCGCTCGCGGGCGACCCGGCCGATCCGGACGTGGTCGACGCGGGGATGCTGGTCGCGCAGGCCAAGCGGGCGCTGGACGCGGTGCGCTCGCACGACGAGCGCCTCGGGGCGCTGGCGGACCGGGTGGGCGAGGTCTCCTACCTGCTCGCCGACATCGCCCAGGAGCTGGCCGGCTACGCCGAGGACCTGGACGCGGACCCGGTGCGGCTGGCGGCCGTGGAGGAGCGCCGCGCGGTGCTGGCGCACCTGGTCCGCAAGTACGGCGTCGCCACCGAGGGGGTGGAGGGCCTCGCGGCCGTCCTGGCCTGGAACGAGGAGGCGGGGCAACGGCTGGCTGAACTCGACGGCGACGACGAGCGGATCGGTGCTCTCGAAGAGGAGCAGCGGTCGCTGACGGACACGGTGTCCGCGCTCGCCGAGCAGCTGAGCGCCGCCCGCCACACGGCCGCGGAGACCTTCGCCGAGGCCGTCACCCGCGAGCTCAGCGAACTGGCCATGCCCCACGCACGGGTGAGCTTCGGGATCACCCGATCGGCGGATTTCGGCCCGTACGGCTTCGACGACGTCGAGGTCCTGCTCGCCCCGCACCCGGGCGCCGCGCCGCGCCCGATCGCCAAGGGCGCCTCCGGCGGTGAGCTCTCCCGGGTGATGCTGGCCGTCGAGGTGGTCTTCGCCGGCGCCGACCCGGTGCCGACGTACCTCTTCGACGAGGTCGACGCCGGCGTCGGCGGCAAGGCCGCCGTCGAGATCGGCCGCCGTCTGGCCCGTCTGGCCCGCACCGCGCAGGTCGTCGTCGTCACCCACCTTCCGCAGGTGGCCGCGTTCGCGGACCGGCACCTGGTGGTCGAGAAGACCGTCGACGGCACCGTCACCCGGTCGGGCGTCAAGACGCTGACGGACGAGGAGCGGGTGCGCGAGCTGTCCCGGATGCTGGCCGGGCTCGAGGACTCCGAGCTGGGCCGCGCCCACGCCGAGGAGCTGCTCGCCGCCGCCCGCCAGGGCGCGAGCCGACCCTGACCGACCGCCCACCGCCCGACCGCAGGACCGCCCGACCGCCCGCCTCCCGAGGAACGAAGGCCGTGACGACCGAAAGCAGGCGACGCCGACCGTGACCGCCAACGCAGCGCAGACCACCGCCGGGTCGACCGACGAGCTCCGCGCCGTGCTCGTGCTGGCCGGCACGACCGGCGGCATCGGCGCGCACGTGCGCTCGCTCGCGGCGGGACTGAGCGCGCACGGGGTCGACGTCACCGTGTGCGGGCCGGCCGAGACCGACAAGCTGTTCGGCTTCTCCGGCGCCGGGGCGCGTTTCCACGCCGTGGAGATCACCTCGACGCCGGGTCCGCGCACCGACGCCGCGGCCGTCGGCGAGCTGCGCCGGGCCTTCGCCCGTGCCTCGCTCGTCCACGCCCACGGCCTGCGGGCGGCGCTCCTGTCCGACCTGGCGCTGCGCACCGCCCGCACGCAGGAGATCCCGCTGGTGGTGACGTCCCACGCGGCCAATCTGGCCACCGGCATGGAGCGGCGGCTGCTGCGGATGATGGAGCGTCGGGTCGCCCGCGGCGCGGACCTCGTCCTCGGGGCCTCCTCCGACCTGGTCGCCCGCGCCAGGGACCTGGGCGCGACCGACGCGCGACTCGGCCCGGTCGTCGCCCCGCCGCTGCCGCCGGCCGTCGCCGACCGGGAGCAGACGCGGCGTCAGCTGCTCTCGGAGAAGGGCCGCCGCGGCGCGGCCAGGGAGGCTGCGGCGAGGGAGGCTGCGGGCAAGGAGGCGGGCGACCGCCCGATCGTGCTGGCGATCGGGCGGCTGACACCGCAGAAGAACTTTCAGCTGCTCCTCGACGCCGCCTCCGGCTGGCGCGCCGGTGAGGACCATCCGCTGCTCGTCATCGCGGGCGTGGGCGCGGAGGAGGCGGCGCTCAGGGCCCGGATCAAGGCGGAGCGCCTGCCCGCGAAGCTGCTCGGCTACCGCGAGGACGTCGCGGAGCTGCTCGCCGCCGCCGACGTGGTGGTGATCTCCTCCCGCTGGGAGGCGCGTCCGCTGGTCGCCCAGGAGGCGCTGCGGGCCGGCGTCCCGGTCGTCGCGACCGCCGTCGGCGGCCTGCCGGAGCTCGTCGGCGACGCGGCCGTGCTGGTCCCTCCAGGGGACGCCACGGCGCTGGCGGCGGCCGTCTCCTCGCTGCTCGCCGACCCGGCCCGTCGCGCGGAGCTGGCGGCCGCCGGCCCGCTGCAGGCGGAGACCTGGCCGACCGAGGCGGACACGGTGGCGCAGGTCCTCAGCGTCTACGACGAGCTGATCTCGGAGCGCTGACCGCCCTTCGGGCCCGGCCGGGCCTACCGTGGACGGCATGGACTGGACTCTCGAGGTCGTCATCCTGCCCGTCTCCGACGTGGACCGGGCCAAGGCCTTCTACCGCGAGCAGCTCGGCTTCCACCTCGACGTGGACCGGCGGCTGAGCGAGCACATGCGCGTCGTCCAGCTCACGCCTCCCGGCTCCGGCTGCTCCGTCACCGTCGGCGAGGGGCTGACGCAGGTCGCCCCCGGCACCTACCAGGGTCTCCAGCTCTGCGTCAGCGACATCGAGGCCGCCCGCGCCCAGCTGGTCGAACGCGGCGTCGAGGTGGACGGAGTGTTCCACTTCGGGCCGAACGGCCGCGAGGAGGGGCGCGGAGGGCCGTGGAACAGCTTCCTGGCGTTCAGTGACCCGGACGGGAACGGCTGGGTGGTCCAGGAGGCGCCGAGGGACCGCTCGCAGCGCTGAGCGGTCCTTTTCGCCGGGTGGGCTACCGCCGGGAGATCCGCAGCACGATGCCGCCGTCGGGGCCCGGCTCGACGGCGACCTGCGTCAGGTCGTCCACGGTCACCGTCGCGCCGTAGCCGGCCGTGGCCGCGCCGACGCCGACGACGCGCATGCCCGCGGCCAGGCCCGCCGCGACGCCGGCCTCGGAGTCCTCGAAGACGACGCAGTCGCCCGGCTCGAAGCCCAGCTCGGCCGCGCCCTTGAGGAAGCCCTCCGGGTCCGGCTTGCTCGCGCTGACGTCCTCCGCGGTCACCCGCACGTCCGGCATACGCAGGCCCGCCGCACCCATGCGGGCGGTGGCCAGGGCCACGTCCGCAGAGGTGACCAGCGCGTGCGGGGCGGCGGCGATCGCGGTCAGGAAGACCGGCGCACCGGGGATCGGGACGACGCCGTCGAGGTCGGCGGTCTCGGCGGCCAGCATGCGCTCGTTGTCGGCGAGGTTCTCCGCGACGGGGCGGTCGGGCAGCAGGATCGCCATGCTCTCCTGGCCCTGGCGGCCGTGCACGACCTCCTCGACGCGCTCCATGTCCAGACCGTGCTCGGCGGCCCACCGGCCCCAGACGCGCAGCACGACGGCGCCGGAGTCGACCAGCGTGCCGTCCATGTCCAGCAGCAGTGCGCGGGCGTGGAGGGATATGGGCGGCTGAGACATGGCGGTCTCTCCAAGGGGTGGCGACAGTATTTTGTGCCGCCAGTCTACAAAAGGGCGCTACATGCCCGGCAGCCCGCCCACCGCGGTCAGTCGCAGCGCGGTGTCGATCAGCGGGACGTGGCTGAACGCCTGCGGGAAGTTGCCCACCTGGCGCTGCAGCCGCGGGTCCCACTCCTCCGCGAGCAGCCCGACGTCGTTGCGGATCGCCAGCAGCCGGTCGAACAGCTCACGGGCCTCGCCCACCCGGCCGATCATCGCCAGGTCGTCCGCCAGCCAGAACGAGCAGGCCAGGAACGCGCCCTCGTCCCCGGGAAGGCCGTCGCCGCCCTCCTGGTCGCCGTTGGTCGCGTAGCGCAGCACGAAGCCGTCGGGGGTGAGCAGCTCGCGCTGGACCGCCTCGATCGTGCCGATGACCCGCTTGTCGTCCGGCGGCAGGAAGCCCACCTGCGGGATCAGCAGCAGCGAGGCGTCCAGCTCCCGCGAGCCGTAGGACTGCGTGAAGGTGTTCCGCTCCGCGTCGTAGCCGTACTCGCAGACGTCCGCGTGGATGGTGTCGCGCAGCTCGCGCCAGCGCTCCAGCGGGCCCTCGTGCGGGGTCTGCTCGATCATCCGGATGGTGCGATCCACCGCGACCCACGCCATCACCTTGGAGTGCACGAAGTGGCGGCGCGGACCGCGCACCTCCCAGATGCCCTCGTCCGGCTTGTTCCAGTGCTGCTCCAGCCAGGAGATCAGGCGCAGCTGCAGCATGTGGGCGTGGTCGTTGCGGGCCAGGCCCGTCATGTGGGCCAGGTGCAGCGCCTCGACGACCTCGCCGTAGACGTCGAGCTGGAGCTGGTCGGCGGCGCCGTTGCCGATGCGGACCGGCGCGGAGCCCTCGTAGCCCGGCAGCCAGTCGAGCGTGGTCTCGGTCAGCTCCCGCTCGCCCGCGATCCCGTACATGATCTGCAGGTTCTCCGGGTCGCCGGCCACCGCGCGCAGCAGCCACTCGCGCCAGGCCCGCGCCTCGTCCCGATAGCCGGTGCGCAGCAGCGAGGAGAGGGTGATGGTCGCGTCACGCAGCCAGGTGTAGCGGTAGTCCCAGTTGCGCACCCCGCCGATGTCCTCGGGCAGCGAGGTCGTCGGCGCGGCCACGATGCCGCCGGTCGGCGCGTAGGTCAGCGCCTTCAGCGTGATCAGCGAGCGGACCACGGCCTCGCGGTAGGGGCCGTGGTAGGTGCACTGGGCCACCCAGTCGCGCCAGAACTCCTCGGTGAACGCCAGGGCCTCCTCCGGGTCCGGCTGGTCGGGCGCGCCGAGGTGGGAGGGCTGCCAGGTCAGCGCGAAGGCGATGCGCTCCCCGGCGGCGACCGTGAAGTCCGCGTACGTGGTCAGGTTGCGGCCGTAGGTCTCGGCCTCGCCGTCCAGCCACACCGAGTCGGGGCCCGCCACGGCCACCGTGCGGTTCTGCCCGCCGTCCTCGACCCGGTGCACCCACGGCACCACCCGCCCGTAGGAGAAGCGCATGCGCACCGCCGAACGCATCCGCACGGAGCCGCTCAGGCCCTCCACGATGCGGACCATCTGCGGGACCGCGCCACGCTCGGGCAGGCCACGCGGCGGCATGAAGTCGATGACGCGGACGGTGCCGCCGGGGGCGTCCCACTCCTGCTCGAGGATCAGCGAGTCGCCACGGTAGCGGCGCCGCGCCGACGGCGGCGCGGGCGCGGCGGCGGTCGGCGGAAGGACCTTGAAGGAGCCCGTGTCGTCGAAGGACACCGCCTGGAAGGTCGAGGCGTCGAACGACCCGCCGTCCAGCGATCCGGTGTCGAACGGGTCGGACTCCTGCGGCGCGGCGGCGTCCCCCTCCGGGGACGGCATCGGCTCGGCCGGGCCGATCCGCCAGAAGCCGTGCTCGTCCGTGCCGAGCAGGCCGGCGAAGACGGCGGGGGAGTCGAAGCGGGGCAGGCACAGCCAGTCGACGGCGCCGTCCCTGCTGACCAGGGCGGCGGTCTGCATGTCGCCGACGAGCGCGTAGTCCTCGATGCGGGCGGCCACGTGGTTCTCCAGTTCGCGGTGAAGGACTGCGGTGGCGGTCGGGGGAGGGACGTGCCCCTGGGACCGCCGGGGCTCCCGAGCAGACGGTGTCCGTGCAGAATACTTCGGATCATCCGTTGCCCGGGAACAGTCCCGGAATGCGGCGTGCCGATTCGTTCCTGCCGCGACAGCTTGTGCGGCGCGCCTCGAGGGTCCGCCGAGCGCGGGTCGGCGAACGCACTGATACCCTGGTACTCCGTGGATTGGTACTGAGTCCGCCCGCGAGGGCTCGGCTCAGGGACCCTTCGATCCACCACCCGGCACCCCCTCGGCGGCCGGTGCGGGTGATGTTGACGCGACCCACGGGAGCCCCCTCTTGGCACAGCCCCATTCCGGTAAGGCCGGCACGACGACCAAGCACCTCTTCGTCACCGGGGGCGTCGCCTCCTCGCTGGGCAAGGGGCTGACCGCCTCCAGCCTCGGGGCCCTGCTCAAGGCCAGGGGTCTGCGGGTCACCATGCAGAAGCTCGACCCGTACCTGAACGTCGACCCGGGCACGATGAACCCGTTCCAGCACGGCGAGGTCTTCGTCACCGACGACGGCGCCGAGACGGACCTCGACATCGGCCACTACGAGCGCTTCCTCGACACCAACCTGCACGGCAGCGCCAACGTCACCACCGGTCAGATCTACTCGACCGTCATCGCCAAGGAGCGACGCGGCGAGTACCTCGGCGACACCGTCCAGGTCATCCCGCACATCACCAACGAGATCAAGTCCCGGATCCGCCGCATGGCGACCGAGGACGTGGACGTCGTCATCACCGAGGTCGGCGGCACCGTCGGCGACATCGAGTCGCTGCCGTTCCTCGAGGCCGTCCGCCAGGTCCGCCACGAGGTCGGCCGCAGCAACGTCTTCTTCGTCCACGTCTCGCTGCTGCCCTACATCGGCCCCTCCGGCGAGCTGAAGACCAAGCCGACCCAGCACTCGGTCGCCGCGCTGCGCAACATCGGCATCCAGCCCGACGCGATCGTGCTGCGCGCCGACCGCGAGGTCCCGGCCGCGATCAAGCGCAAGATCTCGCTGATGTGCGACGTCGACGAGGAGGCCGTGGTCGCCGCCATCGACGCCCCCTCCATCTACGACATCCCGAAGGTGCTGCACAGCGAGGGCCTCGACGCCTACGTGGTGCGCCGCCTCGACCTGCCCTTCCGCGACGTGGACTGGACCCAGTGGGACGACCTGCTGCGCCGCGTCCACGAGCCCAGCCGCCACGTGAAGATCGCGCTGGTCGGCAAGTACATCGACCTGCCGGACGCCTACCTGTCCGTCACCGAGGCGCTGCGCCACGGCGGTTTCGCCAACAACGCCAAGGTCGAGATCAAGTGGGTCACCTCGGTCGACTGCGAGACGCCCGAGGGCGCGGCCGCGCAGCTCGGCGACGTCGACGCGATCTGCATCCCCGGCGGCTTCGGCGAGCGCGGCGTGGACGGCAAGGTCGGCGCGATCACCTTCGCCCGCGAGAACGGCGTGCCGCTGCTGGGCCTGTGCCTGGGCCTGCAGTGCGTGGTCATCGAGGCCGCCCGCAACCTGGCCGGTCTGGCGGAGGCCAACTCCACCGAGTTCGACCCGGCCGCCAAGCACCCGGTCATCTCGACCATGGCCGAGCAGCTGGAGATCGTCGACGGCAAGGGCGACCTGGGCGGCACCATGCGCCTGGGCCTCTACCCGGCCAAGCTCGCCGAGGGCTCCATCGTCCGCGAGGTCTACGGCGGCGAGCAGTACGTCGAGGAGCGCCACCGCCACCGCTACGAGGTCAACAACTCGTACCGCGCCGAGCTCGAGAAGACCGGTATCCAGTTCTCGGGCCTGTCCCCGAAGGGCGACCTGGTCGAGTACGTCGAGTACCCGCGCGACACCCACCCCTACCTGGTGGCCACCCAGGCCCACCCGGAGCTGAAGTCCCGTCCGACCCGCCCGCACCCGCTCTTCGCGGGCCTGGTCGCGGCCGCGATCAAGGTCCAGGACGGCGCGGGCGCGTGACCGAGCCCGCTTCGAGCCGCGAGCTCAGGGACACGGCCGACACGTGGGAGGTGCGCGCCGAGCGCACCTCCTTCGAGGGGCGGATCTGGAACGTCGTCTCCGACGACGTCGTCATGCCGGACGGTCGCACGGCCACGCGCGACTACGTGAAGCACCCCGGCGCGGTCGGGGTGCTGGCCCTGGACGAGCAGGGCCGGGTCCTGCTCGTCCGTCAGTACCGGCACCCCGTCCGGCACCGTCTGTGGGAGATGCCGGCCGGCCTGCTCGACATCCCGGGCGAGAACCCGCTGCACGCGGCCCAGCGCGAGCTGTACGAGGAGGCCCACCACAAGGCGGGCGACTGGCGGGTGCTGGTCGACGTCTACCCCACCTCGGGCGGCTCCGACGAGGCCATCCGCGTCTACCTCGCGCGCGACCTGGCCGAGTCCGACGCCGAGAGGTTCGCCGCGGAGGGCGAGGAGCTGGACCTGCAGGTGCGCAGGTTCCCGCTGGACGAGGTCGTCCGCGGGGCGCTGGCCGGAGAGCTCCACAACGGCGCGCTGGTCGCCGGGGCGCTCGCGCTCCACGCCGCGCTGGCGAGCGGGTCGCTCGACAGCCTCCGCCCGGCGGACGCGCCCTGGCCGGCACGGCCGTTCTGAATCCAGGGGCGCGAGGAACTGCGCGAGCAACCACTGACGCGCGGATGGTCCTGTTCGATCGGGATCTGACCGCCGTCGGTGGCTTGTCTCGCAGTTCCTCGCGCCCCTGACGGGTCGCTGCCCCTGAGCGTGTACTGATTGAATTACGCTGCGTCAGAAGATCGGTCCTGACGACGGGAGCGGCGCTCGTGGCATCGGCACAGACGGAGTCTGCTGCGGCGTCCGCCGTGGCGTTCGTGGGGCGGCGGAGTGAACTCGCGCAGTTGCGCGAGGAGGCCGGGCGGGCCCGCGTCCTGGCCGTCGCCGGACGGCCCGGCTCCGGGCGGACCGAGCTGGCGCTGCGGTTGGCGCAGGAGCCCGACGTCACCGCGGAGCGGCCGGTCCACTACCTCTCCCTCGCCGCGCCCGGCCCCGCGCGGCGGCTGCTGGACCTGCTCGGCCTGCCGCGTCCTGGCGGCGTCCTCGGCGCCGACGGCGCCGAGCAGGCCGCTCGCGAGGTGCTGAGGGCGCATCTCGCCGCGCGGCCCGTCGTGCTGGTCCTCGACGACGTTCCGGCCGAGAACGCCGCCGCCGCGGTGCAGGCGCTGCTGCCGACCCACCCCGACGCGCTGACCGTCGCCGTCACCCACGGACCGCTGACCGGGGTCGCGGACGTGCGGCCGTGCGTGCTGGGCGGGCTCGACTACACCGCCGCCCGGGAGCTGCTCGCGGGGCTCGCGGGGGACACCCGGGTCGTGGTCGACCCGGTCGCCGCGCAGGGGCTGGCCGAGGCGGTGGCCTGCCATGTGGGCGCGCTGCGGCTGGTCGGCGGGTGGCTCGCGGCGCGGCCGCGGGCGTCCGTCAGCGACGCGCTTCGGGCGCTGCGCGCGGTTCCCGCGGTGCCGCATCCGGCCGCGCCGCCGGTGCCGGAGGCCGCGCAGAACCTGGTGGGGCTGACGATCGACGGCCAGCCGGTGCCGCCGATGCCCTCCTACCCGCCGCCCGGCGCGCCGCCGGCTCCGCCGTTGCCGCCGCGCGGCGCGCAGCGCACCGACGACCCGCTGCGGCGGGCGTTCGACCTCGTGCACCAGGACCTCGGCGCCGGACCGCGCGAACTGCTGCGGCTCGCGACGCTGGTGCCGGGTGGTGTGCTGGACGAGCGCGGCGCCGCGGCGCTCGTCGGCTGCCCGACCGCCGCGGCGGGGACGCTGCTCTCCGCCCTCGCCGCGCAGCAGCTGCTGCGTGAGGAGGGAGGCGGCCGCTACCGGGTGCCGCGCAGCCTCGCGCCGGTGCTGACCGCGCTGCGGGAGGCGACCGACAAGCCCGCCGCGGTGGAGCTGGCCCGCGCCCGCTGGCTGGAGCGGCAGGTGCGGCTGCTCACGTCCTGCCTGGTCCGGCTGGCGCCGGAGCAGGCGCCGCCGGATCCGGAGGTGCCGCCCGCGGCGTTGCGCTTCGGCACCCGGGCGGAGGCCTTCGCCTGGCTGGACACCGTCCTGCCCGAGCTGCTGTCCGCCGTCGCCGACGCGGAGGAACTCGGGGGCCTCGACGGGCTCGTCGCCCGGCTCGCGACGGCGCTTGTGCGCGTGCTGCCGGTGTGGGGCGAGGCGACGGGCCGTCCGGTGCAGGCGGAGCTGTACGCACTGCACGGCGCCGTGCAGCGGGTCGCCCACCGCTCCGGCCAGCCGCGCCGGGAGGCGGCCGCGCTGGTCAACCTGGGCGACCTGCACGCCGGGGCGGGGGAACACGCGCGTGCGCTGGAACGCTACCGGGGAGCGCTGGCCCCCGCCCGGGCCGCCGAGGACCATGTGGCGGTCGGGCGGATCCTGGAGGCCACGGCCGGGGCCTACCGGGCCTCGGGGGACCTGGTCCGGGCCGTGGACTTCTACGGCCGTGCGCTCACGCTGCGCCGCAACCGCCGGGAGCGGGCCGACGAGGCGCGCCTGCTGGCCCGGCTCGCCGCGGTGCACAGCGCCCAGGGGCGACACGCCGACGCGCTGCGCGAGTACCGGGCGGCGGTCGCGCTGCACCGCAAGCTCGGGGACGAGGCGGGGGCGGTGGGCGCGATCCTCGGCGCGGCGAGGGTGCAGGAGTTCTCGGGCGGCGTCGAGGCGGCGCTGCGGACCCAGCGCGAGGCGCTGGAGTCCGCCCGCAAGCTCGGTCCGCGGCTGGAACGGCTGGTGCTGCTGAGGCTGGCGGACACCCTGGAGAGGGCCGGTGACCAGGCCGGGGCGCGCGTCCAGCGCGAGCAGGCCGCGGAGCTTGCCGGAGAATAACATCCTGGTTTCGATTGAATGCCCCAGATGCCGGTTTTCTAGGGTTCTGACGGCTTGTAGTGCGCGCAAGCCTACGAATCAGCCAACAGATCAAGAAGTTTTGAACACTTTGGAAGGCTTCCGGATCCTCTGGGCTTCATTACACTCGAAGTTGCCGCGCATAGCAGTGCCGCTGCGCGTGGCTCCCGCCTGCGTTCCCGCAGGGTCGGGAGGAAACCCCATGTGCAAGGGACGTGTTCGTCGTGAAGGTCGGCATCCCCCGCGAGGTCAAGAACCACGAGTACCGCGTGGCCATCACGCCCGCCGGCGTGCATGAGCTGGTCCGTAACGGGCACGAGGTGTTCATCGAGAACAACGCCGGTGTCGGCTCCTCGATCCCGAACGAGGAGTACGTCGCCGCGGGCGCGACGATCCTCGAGACCGCTGACGAGGTCTGGGCCACGGCCGACCTCCTGCTGAAGGTCAAGGAGCCCATCGCCGAGGAGTACCACCGCCTCCGCAAGGGCCAGCTGCTCTTCACCTATCTCCACCTCGCCGCCTCGCGCGAGTGCACCGACGCGCTGCTCGCCTCCGGCACCACCGCCATCGCCTACGAGACGGTCCAGCTCGCCAACAACGCGCTGCCGCTGCTCGCCCCGATGTCCGAGGTGGCCGGTCGCCTGGCCCCGCAGGTCGGCTCCTACCACCTGATGCGTCCGGTCGGCGGCCGCGGCGTCCTGCCCGGTGGCGTGCCCGGCACCCACCCGGCCAAGGCCGTCGTCATCGGCGGTGGCGTCTCCGGCTGGCACGCCGCCACCATCGCCATCGGCATGGGCTACGACGTCACCCTGCTCGACCGCGACATCAACAAGCTGCGCGAGGCCGACCGCATCTTCGGCAACAAGATCAAGGCGATCGCCTCCAACTCCTTCGAGCTGGAGAAGGCCGTCCTCGAGGCCGACCTGGTCATCGGCGCCGTCCTGATCCCGGGCGCCAAGGCCCCGAAGCTGGTCACCAACGAGCTGGTCTCCCGCATGAAGCCGGGCTCCGTGCTCGTCGACATCGCCATCGACCAGGGCGGCTGCTTCGAGGACTCGCACCCGACCACCCACGCCGAGCCGACCTTCCAGGTCCACAACTCGGTCTTCTACTGCGTGGCCAACATGCCGGGTGCGGTGCCCAACACCTCCACCTACGCGCTGACCAACGCCACCCTGCCGTACATCCTCGAGCTGGCCAACCGCGGCTGGCAGGAGGCCTGCCGCCGCGACGCCGCGCTGGCCAAGGGCCTGAACACGCACGAGGGCCAGATCACCTACGCCGCGGTCGCCGACGCCTTCGGCCTGCCGCACGTCGAGCTGGCCGACGTCCTCGCCTGAGGCACGCCGCAGCACCAGCCCCTCAGCAGGGCCCAGGAGGGCGCCGCACGTTCCGTGCGGCGCCCTCCTGGCGTGTCGTCAGCTCCCGGGCAGCACATCGTGCGTGCGTTCGTCAACCTGGGGCCCTGGGATCTCACCCTCGGCAGAGGAGTGAACGGGGGTGGCGAAGGGTGTCCCCGCAGGCCGAACGGCGGTTTCGTACAGTGCCCACGGGCCGCGGTCGGCAATTGTCATATCGACATGTTGGTTAGTGCATCACCGGTGTGCTGGTTGACGCTACTGTGTCGTTGCTAGGCTGCGGTGCGGTGAATGCCGCCCAGTGGAGGGGGCAGAGCCCCGAAGCCCGGTCACTACGGCGGTCGCCAAGGAGGTTAGACGACTTGTGAATGAGTCGACAATTGCTCCCGGGAGTGGCGGCCCGCGCACTTTTGACGCACGTCAGCAGCAGCCCGGCTACCCGAGCCTGGAGTACCCGATTTCCGATCACGAGGCGCTGCGCTACGCGAGCGCGCTGGACGCCCCCGTCGAGCCTGGCCTGGTCCAGTCAGAGATGGCGGACGGTCAGTTCTACGACCCAGATGCCGAATACGAGCCGGACCCGGAGTACGCCGCCACGCTTGCTCCGGACGCGGCCCGTCAGCGCCGCGAGCGGGTCGGTCCCACGGGCCGGCCGCTGCCGTACTTCCCGATTCCCTCGCCCCCGAGCGAGCACGGGCCGGCGCGCATCATCGCGATGTGCAACCAGAAGGGCGGGGTCGGCAAGACCACCTCGACCATCAACCTGGGCGCGGCGCTCGCGGAATACGGTCGGCGCGTCCTCCTGGTCGACTTCGACCCGCAGGGGGCCCTCTCGGTCGGCCTCGGCGTCAACCCGATGGAGCTGGACCTCACCGTCTACAACCTGCTCATGGAGCGGGGCCTGACGGCCGATGAGGTGCTGCTGAAGACGGCCGTGCCCGGCATGGACCTGCTCCCCAGCAACATCGACCTGTCCGCCGCCGAGGTGCAGCTGGTCAGCGAGGTGGCCCGGGAGTCCGCGCTGGCGCGCGCGCTCAAGCCGCTGATGAACGACTACGACTACGTCATCATCGACTGCCAGCCGTCCCTCGGCCTGCTCACCGTCAACGCGCTGACGGCCGCTCACAGCGTCATCGTGCCGCTGGAATGCGAGTTCTTCGCGCTGCGCGGCGTCGCGCTGCTGACCGAGACCATCGAGAAGGTCTGCGAGCGGCTCAACCCCGAGCTGCGCCTGGACGGCATCCTCGCCACCATGTACGACTCGCGCACGGTGCACAGCCGCGAGGTGCTCGCCCGCGTCGTCGAGGCGTTCGGCGAGCACGTCTTCCACACCGTCATCGGCCGTACGGTGCGGTTCCCGGAGACCACGGTCGCCGGCGAGCCGATCACCACCTACGCGTCGAACTCGGTCGGCGCCGCCGCCTACCGCCAGCTCGCCAGGGAGGTGCTCGCCCGGTGCCACGTCGAGTGAGTCTCCCGGGGGCGGACGAACTGTTCCGGACCACCGGGGGGACCACACTCACGCCCGTGCCGCGCGCACCGGACTCCGCCGGGTCCCAGGCGCCCTCGCCGGCCTCGGCCCCGGACGAGTCCGCGCCGTCCGCCACGACGGCTCAGGCGACCCCCGCGGGCCCCGCCGCGTCCCAGCAGGGCCGCCCGGCCGATCCGGCCGGGGAGCACGGCGCGGTCGCCGCGCCCGGCGGCGCCCCGCAGGTCCCGCCGGCCCGTGGCGCGGCGCAGCTGGGCGGGATCGCCCGCGCTGAGGTGTCCCGCACCGACGCGCAGCGCGGCGAGACGTCCCGAGGTGATACGTCCCGCAGCGAGGCCTCCCGCGGCGCGGCCGCCGAGAGCGCCCGCCCCGTCTCCGCCGCCACCAGGGCGGCCCAGGCGGCCTCCGACGCGGTCTCCCAGCCGACAGCGGCCCGACGCAAGCCGCGCGCGCCCCGCTCCCGCCCCACCGGCCGTGAGCGGCACGAGGAGAAGATCACCGTCTACGTCTCCGCCGAGGAGCTGTTCGACCTCGAGCACGCCCGCCTCGTGCTGCGCGGCGAGTACGGCCTCGCGGTCGACCGCGGCCGGATCGTGCGTGAGGCGGTGGCCGTGGTCCTGGCGGACCTGGAGCAGCGCGGCGAGGCGAGCATCCTGGTGCGGCGGCTGCGCGGCCGCTGACGCGCGCCGAGGCGCGCCGAGGCGCGGCGCTCGCCCGTCGGGTGGGGGACAGGGCACGATAGGGCCCGATGACCACCCTGCCCGACCCCTCGCCCGCGCTGCCGCCCGAGCCGCCCGTAGCCGAGCCTCCCGCCGAGGAGGAGCCCTCCGGTGGCTTCCTGGTGCGCCTGGACAACTTCGAGGGCCCCTTCGACCTGCTGTTGAGCCTCATCGCCAAGCACAAGCTGGACGTCACCGAGGTCTCCCTGTCGAAGGTGACGGACGAGTTCATCGCCCACATCCGGGCCATGGGCCCGGACTGGGACCTCGACCAGGCCAGCGAGTTCCTCGTCGTCGCGGCGACCCTCCTCGACCTCAAGGCGGCCCGGCTGCTCCCCGCCGCCGAGATCGAGGACGAGGAGGACCTGGCCCTGCTCGAGGCCCGCGACCTGCTCTTCGCCCGCCTCCTGCAGTACCGCGCGTACAAGCGCGTCGCGGAGATCTTCGCCGCGCGCTGGGAGGCGGAGCAGCTGCGCCGCCCGCGCACGGTCGGCCTCGAACCGCAGCACGCGGAGCTGCTGCCGGAGGTCGTCATCTCGATCGGCCCGGAGGCCTTCGCGAAGCTCGCCGCCAAGGCGATGGAGCCGAAGCCCAAGCCGGTCGTCTACGTGGACCACATCCACACCCCCAGGGTCTCCGTCCGCGAGCAGGCGGAACTGGTCGTCGCGCTGCTGCGGGAGCGCGGCGAGGCGCACTTCGCCGAGCTGGCGGCGGACGCACCCGACGTGCTGACGGTCGTGGCGCGCTTTCTCGCACTGCTCGAGCTCTACCGTGAGAAGCTCCTCGCCTTCGACCAGCCGGAGGCCCTGGGGGACCTCCTGGTCCGCTGGGTCGCCGCCGGCGAGGTCGAGGTCGCCGCGGACCTCGGCGACGAGTTCGACGCGCCTCCGGCGCCGCCGGACGACGAGGACGACAAGAGCAACCGGACCGGCAAGAGCGACACGAGCGACAAGGGCAAGGAGCGGCACCCGTGACGGACGACTCGACGGAGTTCCCCACCGCCCCGTCCCCGCGCCGCCGCCTGGGCCTTCCCGGCCGGCCCCGCCCCGGCGAGCAGCTGGAGACCGTCTTCCGCGACGAGCTCCCGCCGACCGACGACTCCGCCCCCCTCCCGGGCTACCCGCTCACCCGCGACCAGGCTGCCGCCACCGCCGAGTGGCTCCCCGCAGCCGCCCCTGAGGCTCCGCCGGAGTCGGGCGGGGAGGCGGCGGCAGCCCTGGGCCAGGGGGCCGGGGCGCCCGAGCCTGAGACCCGGAGCGCCTCGGCGGTCACGGCCGCCCAGCCGGAGCCCGCGGAGCCCACGGATGCGCGGGTCGAGCCACTCGCGCGCACGGCCCTGGCCGCCCCCCAGCCCCTGACCGCCGAGCCCCTGACGGCCACGGCGCAGCGGGCGGGCGAGGAGGAGGCGCCTCCGGCGCCGGTGCGTCGCTTCGCCCTGGACGCGACGGCTGAGCCGGCTGGGGCGTCGGACATCCGGATTGCTGCCCCCGGGCAGGACCCGCAGCCCTCGGCGCCCCCGGCGGGGCCGGTGGCCGGGGAGGCGCCTGCGGTTGAACCTCGCGCCGCAGCGGAGTCGGCCGCCGAGCCGGACGTCTGGATCGAGCCACTCGCGCGCACGGCCGTGGCCGCCGCCGAGCCCCTGACGGCCACGGCGCAGCGGGCGGGCGAGGAGGAGGCGCCTCCGGCGCCGGTGCGTCGCTTCGCCGTGGACGCGACGGCTGAGCCGGCTGGGGCGTCGGACGTCCGGATTGCTGCCCCCGGGCAGGACCCGCAGCCCTCGGCGGGGCCGGTGGCCGGGGAGGCGCCTGCGGCGCCGTTCGCGCCTGGGTCTGCGCCGTCCGTGCCTGCGGCGCGGCGGAGTGGGCGGCGGGCCGCCGTCGAGGGGGAGGCGACGGGGGAGGCGGAGGTTCCCGACCCGCTCGCCGAGGTGCCGCTGAAGGCCGCGCTCGAGGCCGTGCTGATGGTGGTGGACGAGCCCACCACCGCCGCGCGGCTCGCGGAGGTGCTGGACCGGCCGAAGAAGCTCGTCGCCGCCGCGCTCACCGAGCTCGCGGAGGAGTACGACGCGCAGCAGCGCGGGTTCGAGCTCCGGTTCGTCGCCGGAGGGTGGCGGTTCTACACGCGCGCGCTCTGCGCGCCCGTCGTCGACCGGTTCGTGCTGGACGGTCAGCAGGCCCGGTTGACGCAGGCCGCGCTGGAGACGCTGGCGGTCATCGCGTACCGGCAGCCGGTCTCCCGTTCCCGGGTCTCCGCCGTGCGTGGTGTGAACTGTGACGGCGTGATGCGTACCCTGGTACAGAGAGGTCTGGTCGAGGAGTCCGGCACGGAACCGGAGACGGGGGCTTACCTGTACCGGACCACTCAGTACTTCCTGGAACGGATGGGGCTGCGCGGCTTGGACGAGCTGCCGGAGCTGGCCCCGTTCCTCCCCGAGGCCGACGACGTGGAGGCGGACTCGCAGGAGGGGTCCGCGATCGCCGAGGCGGTCGCGGCGGCAGAGTGACAGGCAGCAGCCCGACAGGCAGCAGCTTGACAGACGACGGACGACGAACAGACCGGGCAGCGGGTTTTTGATGCGTAGCGGTAACAGCAGGAACAGCAGCGGCGGCGGCGCCCGCAAGGGCGGTCAGGGCCAGCAGGGTGGCGGCGCGCGCCGAGCCCAGAGCGGTGGCCGCGGCAGCGGGAAGGGCACGCCGCGTCCGGAGGAGCGTCGTTACGACCGTCCGGAGTTCGGCGGCGGCCCGGACGCGAAGCCGCGGTACGGCACCGGCCCGCGCAAGGCCGCGCCCTCGCGTCCGCGCGAGCTGCAGGCGCGCGTCGAGGACGCCGTCCGTGCCCGCCACGACCGGCCGTCCAAGCCGACGGCGAAGAGCGAGCTCGAGGGCGAGCGCCTGCAGAAGGTGCTGGCCCGTGCGGGCATGGGCAGCCGCCGCGCCTGCGAGGAGCTGATCGAGCAGGGCCGCGTCATGGTCAACGGCGAGGTCGTGCGCGAGCAGGGCAAGCGCGTGAACGCGAACTCGGACAAGATCGAGGTCGACGGCCTGACCGTGGCCACCCAGTCGTTCCTCTTCTTCGCGCTGAACAAGCCGGCCGGCGTCGTCGCGACGATGGAGGACCCGGACGGCCGCCAGTGCCTGGGCGACTACGTGAACAACCGCGAGACGCGGCTGTTCCACGTCGGCCGCCTGGACACCGAGACCGAGGGCATCATCCTGCTCACCAACCACGGCGAGCTGGCGCACCGGCTGACCCACCCCAAGTACGGCGTGCAGAAGACCTACCTCGCGGCCATCCAGGGCCCGATCCCGCGTGACCTGGGCAAGCAGCTGAAGAACGGCATTGAGCTGGAGGACGGCTGGGCCCGCGCGGACGACTTCAAGGTCATCCAGAACGTCGGCAAGAACTACCTGGTCGAGGTGACCCTGCACGAGGGTCGCAAGCACATCGTGCGCCGCATACTGGCCGAGGCCGGCTTCCCGGTGGAGAAGCTGGTGCGCACCCAGTTCGGCCCGATCGCGCTCGGCGACCAGAAGTCCGGCTGGCTGCGCCGCCTGACCAACCCGGAGGTCGGGCAGCTGATGAAGTCCGTGGGGCTGTGAGCAGATGACGCAGGCGACGGCGCGGCAGGCGACGGCCGGACGCGGCCGGCTCACGCCCGAGCGGGAGGCGGAGCTCTACGAGCACGTCATCGCGCTGGTGCGGGAGCACGGCTACGACTCGCTGACGATGGACGCGGTCGCCGCCCGAGCCCACGTCAGCAAGGCGACGCTGTACCGGCAGTGGCGGGAGGGCAAGCCGGAGCTGGTCGCCTCGGCGATGCGGCACACCAAGCCGCTGCCGTACGAGGGCATCGACACCGGCAGCCTGCGCGGCGACCTGTTCGCGCTGGCCGACGCCGGGACGGACCTCGAGGACGACACCGTCTTCATGAGCGCGGTCATGCACGCGGTGCAGACCAACGAGGACCTGGGCGCCGCCCTGCGGGCGATGCTGGTCGAGCCGATGCGCCGGGTGCTGGAGCAGGTGATCGACCGGGCCGTGGAGCGCGGCGAGGTGCGGGCCGGCGCGGCCGCGGGGAGGTTCCTCGCCCACGCGCTCGTCGGCGCCCTTCCGGCCCGCAAGATCCTGGACGACACCTTCGCCGACCCGGAGTACATGAAGGCCTACGTCGACGCCGTCGTCCTCCCGGCGCTCCTCAACAGCTGAGCCTTCCGAACAGCTGAGACCGCGCTCACATACGCCCATCGAAACGAAACCGTTTCGATGGGCGTATGCTTTTGCCGGAGACGAGTACGAAACCGTTTCGTTCATTCGGTTGGAGGATCCATGTCGCAGACAGCGCTGACCCGCGCGAGCGCTGCCGCGGACCGTGCCCAGCAGGCGCCCGGCGGGCGCCGCTGGTGGGCGTTGGCGGTCATCGGCCTCGCGCAGCTGATGGTGGTGCTCGACGGCACCATCGTGAACATCGCCCTGCCCTCGGCGCAGCAGGCCCTGGGCTTCTCCAACGCGGACCGGCAGTGGGTGGTCACCGCCTACGCGCTGGCCTTCGGCTCACTGCTGCTGCTCGGCGGACGCCTCGCCGACCTGTTCGGCCGCAAGATCGTCTTCCTGGTCGGCGTCGGCGGCTTCGCGGCCGCCTCCGCGCTCGCCGGGGCAGCCGGGGACTTCTCCGTCCTCGTCACCGGCCGCGCGCTCCAGGGCCTGTTCGGCGCGCTCCTCGCGCCCGCCGCGCTGTCGATCCTCAACATCACCTTCACCGAGGCGCGCGAGCGCGCCAAGGCGTTCGGCATCTACGGCGCCATCGCGGGCGCGGGCGGCGGCATCGGCCTGCTGCTCGGCGGCCTGCTGACGGAGCACCTGAACTGGCGCTGGACCCTCTTCGTCAACCTCTTCTTCGCCGCCCTCGCGCTGGCCGGAGGCTTCGCCTTCCTGCGCAACGGACGGCCCGCCGACCGGCCCAAGCTGGACCTCCCCGGCACCCTGCTGGTCTCCGGCGGCCTCTTCGGCCTGGTCTACGGCTTCTCCAACGCCGACTCGCACAGCTGGAGCTCACCGCAGACCTGGGGCTTCCTCACCCTCGGCGGCGTACTGCTCGCCGTCTTCGCCTGGTGGCAGACCCGAGCCCAGCACCCGCTGCTGCCGCTGCGGGTCCTGCTGGACCGCAACCGCGGCGCGTCGTTCCTCGCCTCGGGCATCACCAGCGCGGGCATGTTCGGCGTCTTCCTCTTCCTGACCTACTACCTCCAGGAGACGCTGCACTACAGCCCGGTGCAGACCGGCCTCGGCTTCCTGCCGATGATCGGCGCCTTGATGGTCTCCGCGCAGCTGGCCACGCTCGTGCTGCTGCCGCGCATCGGCCCCAAGCCGCTGGTCCCGTTCGGGATGGCGCTGGCCGCGATCGCCATGGTCTGGTTCACCGGCCTCGGCCTGCACAGCTCCTACACCTCGGCCGTGCTGCCGCCGCTGCTGGTCATGGGCTTCGGCCTGGGCCTGATCATGCCGGTCGCCATGAGCCTCGCCACCGACCGGATCGGCGAGCAGGACGCGGGCGTCGCCTCGGCCGCCGTCAACACCACCCAGCAGATCGGCGGTTCCATCGGCACCGCCCTGCTCAACACCCTCGCCACCAGCGCGGGCACCCACTACATGACGGGCCGCCTGCCCTCGCCGGTGAACCTGGCCGACGCGCAGCTGCACAGCTATGCCACCGCCTACTGGTGGTCGGCCGGCTTCTTCGCCGCCGGACTGGTCCTGTCCGCGGTCCTCTACCGTCGCGGAAAGGTGCAACAGGACGCGAACGCGCCCGTCGCCGTCCACATGTGACGGTGCTTCATGTGAACGGACGACGGGCGCGGATCCCGGTGGAGTCGCCGTCGCGGACTACGCGGCGGCGGCCTGCGCCTGCTCGATCAAGAGGTGGGCCGCCCTGACCAGGCGGTCCGCCGCGGCGTCCGAGATCCGGTGGCGGCCGGTGGCCGCACCGTCCAGGACCGTCGCGATCTGCGCGGCCAGCGCGTCGCGCTCGTTGCCGAGCGTGGTGAGCGTCGCCTCGTCGGCGCGGTAGGTGGCGTCACCGGCGGAGGCGGACGAGACCCCCTTGTTCGACAGCTCCAGCGTCGCCGCGGCGAACGCGCCGACACCCGCGTCGATCTGCTTGTACGCGGCGGCCAGCTGTGCGTACTGCCCCGCGCTCGCCCGCAGCGCGCCGTGCAGGGCCTTCGTGTCCAGGAACGGGGTCAGCACCACGCCGTCGCCACGGTAGTCGCTGCGCAGCCCGGTCAGCGCCAGCAGCGTCGGCCGGATGTCGGTGTGGTCGGACCAGACCCTGTCCGTCACGCCCAGGTGCCGCACGCCCGGACCGGCCAGGCCCAGCCAGGTGGTGTCGATGTCGTTGGCGAAGTCCCCGTGGTTCCACGCGTAGGACGGACCCAGGGCCACGCACGTCGAGTTGCAGTTCGCCGCGGCGCCGTAGACGTAGTAGTCCGGGTTCGCGAACGAGGTGAACGTCGGCGTGCGGGCCGCGTCGCCGGTGACCATGTGGAGCAGCTTCATCTCCGTCCGGTCGGCCAGGTACCGGTTGACGGTGTCGGTCTGCCCGGTGATCGGGTTGACCGCCGTGACCTTGGACCAGGCCTGCTCCAGCGTCCGGGTCTTCGGGTCGCCCTGGGCCGGGTCGCCGGTGACGTAGAAGTTCGGCGCGGAGTCCGCGTGCAGCGCGAACGGCGTGGTCGCGCCCTGCTCGGTGGCGAGCAGACCGTTCGCGTTCGCGTTGATCTCGCCGATCTGCTGGTAGGTGCACGGGACCGTGACGCCGTCGCAGTTCGCCGGGCTCGGCGTGCCGCCCACGAAGTGGTCGTTCTCGTCCGCGGTCACCACGAACTCGGTGTTCCTGGTGGTGATGCCGTCCTTGGCCAGCCGCGAGAAGAAGGCCGCGAAGGCGTTGTCGTACGTCTTCAGCTGCGCCACGTAACCGGCCTCGCCCGGCCCGAACGCGCCGTACGGGGCGACGTGCCGGTCGTGGGCGTCGGAGATGTAGGCGAAGGTGACCGGCACGCCGGACTCCTGCATCTGCGCCACGTAACCCAGCGAGTTGGCCGCGCTCATCGAGTCGAAACCGGGGAAGCCCGGGTTGCCCTTGGCGTCGGTGATCGGCGTGCCGTCGGTCGCCTTCACCACGCCGGTGGCGGAGATCGCCGGATCCACCGACTTGGCGCCGAACAGCGCCTGGTAGCCCTGGTAGCCGTCCGGCTCGTCCGGCAGCAGGTCCGGGGACGCGCCCGTGCCCGCGGACCGGCACAGCTTCGAGCCCTTGGCGCAGTGGATGCCGATGCCCACGTAGTCCGTCTGCGCCTTGCCCGGGTCGGCCTTGGCCTCGGCCGCCTCGGCCGAGTTCGGCCCGAACACCTTGTTGATGTCGACGGTGGTGTTCTCCAGGACCGTGTTGGCCACGGAGACCGCGCCGTAGTCGCAGCCGGCCCGGGTGTAGGAGACCCAGGGCGCCGGGGTGTTCTTGCCCTGCGGCGTCACCATCGTGTAGCTGGGGTCGCTCGGGGTGGGCACCGAGGTGTCGGCCACGCCGTCGGTCCAGTAGGCGAAGCTCGCCGCGCTGTTGCTGGTGCCGTCGGGGTTGAAGTACCGGTACGAGTTGGACACCGCCTGGCCGTGCCGGTCCCCGTACAGACCGGTCAGCGACGTCAGGATGTCGTTGCCGGTGTGCGCGATCAGCGGGGTGTGGTGGTTGGTGTCCACCAGGCCGTTGGACGTCAGGAAGTTCAGCAGATGCGGCATCTGCTCCAGGTCCGACGGCACGTTCGGGTTGTCCCGGGTGAAGTGCACGTTGTCGAACTGCAGGTAGATCACGTGCTTGAGGCCGGGGTTCGCCGTGTCGAGCGTGCAGCTCCCGGCGTGGTGCTGTGGTGACGGCTGCGGGGCCGCGGCGGCCGGGATCGCCGCGGCGCCCCCGATGCCCAGCCCGGTGGCCAGCCCGGCGGCAACCGCCAGGGCCACAACCTTGCTCCTGCGCATCCTGCTCCTTCGTCGTGGTCGTGTGTCCATGACGCGCGTAGAACGTGACGGAACACAGTGACACGCGAGTCGCGAACGCGAAAGAGGGCGCACAGGCACGCCATATGTCCTGCACATGAATTGACGGACAATCACCGCATGGCGCGGGCTGCGGGGCCGGGCTCAGCTCCAGACGGCCAGCGAGGCCCAGCGCCCCTCCGCGTCCCGCCGCACCTCCAGCATCCCGACCACCGCGGCCCGGTTGACCGGCCCGTAGACGTGCGGATACGTGCCGCCGTCCTTGGCCTCCTCCCACCGCACCGGCGGGTCCAGCACGCCCTCGTCGACCAGCAGCACCATCAGCGGCCCGCGCGCGGCCCGGAAGCGGGCGTTGGCCACCTCCAGTGCCTGGTCCTCGTCGGCGGAGCAGTGGATGAAGCCCTCCAGCGCCAGCGAGGGTGTGGTGTACGGGCGGTCCGGATGTTCCAGCCATGCGTCCAGCGGCGTCAGGTGGAAGAGCATGTCCTGTTTGTACCCCAGTCGGAGCCCGTCGAGTAGTGGGTCGACGTGACCACCGACGCGACGTCGACGACCCCGTGCCCACCGACCGCGTGGACCGACTGCGTCGGCGGTTGCGACGTGATGGACTGATGCCATGGCACACGATGCGAGTCACAGCTCACCCGCCGACCGGATCGCCCGCGCACGGATCGCCGCGCGCGTCGCCGGGCTCGACGCGCTGCTCATCACCCCCGGAGCCGACCTGCGCTACCTCACCGGCTACGAGGCCCTCCCGCTGGAACGGCTCACCTGCCTCGCGGTCCCCGTCGAGGGCGAGCCGTTCCTCGTCGTCCCGCTGCTGGAGCAGCCCGCCGCCGAGGCCTCGCCCGTCGGCGCGCTGGACCTCGAGATCGTCGCCTGGCGCGAGACCGAGGACCCCTACGCCCTCCTCGCCTCCCGCCTCCCCTCCGGCACCAAGCGCATCGGCCTGGACAACCACATGTTCGCCGAGAAGGTCCTCGGCTTCCGCAGCGCCCTGCCCGGCGTCGAGCAGGCCCTCGCCGGCGGCGTCCTCGGCGAGCTGCGGATGCGCAAGGGAGCGGCGGAGGTCGCCGCGTTGCTGGAGGCCGCCCAGGCCATCGACAAGGTCCACTCCGCGATGGAGGAGTGGCTGCGCCCCGGCCGCACCGAGCGCGAGGTCGGCCGCGACATCGCCGACGCGATCATCGCCTCCGGCCACACCCGGGTCGACTTCGTCATCGTCGCCTCCGGCCCGAACGGCGCGTCCCCGCACGCGGAGGTCTCCGACCGCGTCATCCAGCCCGGCGAACCGGTCGTCGTCGACATCGGCGGCACGATGCCCTCCGGCTACTGCTCCGACTCCACCCGCAACTACTGCGTCGGCCGCCCGCCCGAGCGCTACGAGACCCTCTACGAGGTGCTCCTGCACGCGCAGAAGGAGCAGTGCGACGCGGTCGCGCCCGGTATCACCGCCGAGCAACTGGACGCGGTGGGCCGCGATCTGATCGCCAAGGCGGGCTACGGCGACTACTTCATCCACCGCACCGGCCACGGAATCGGCCTGGAGACCCACGAGGAGCCCTACATCGTCGCCGGCTCCCCGCTGCCGCTGGAGGCCGGCATGGCCTTCTCCATCGAGCCCGGCATCTACCTGCCCGGCGAGTACGGCGCCCGCATCGAGGACATCGCCGTCTGCACCGAGGAGGGCGGCGAACGCCTCAACCTGACGAGCCGGGAGCTCCGGATCCTCGCCGGGTGACGCCACCTGACCCCCGAGGCCGTCCCGTCTTGCCCAGCGGACAGAAGTTTCCGCACGGTATCCGCCCCGTTACGGTGGCGGTCTGCGGCTTCGCCGATCGGATCGGACTGCGCCACGATCCGATCGGCCGCCGCGACGCCGTCGGCCAAGATCGGCGATGATGTCCACGTAGGGACCACAGAGACCGACAGGACGTACCCCGCATGCGCACCGCCGTCGTGATCGGCACCGGACTGATCGGCACCTCCGCAGCCCTCGCGCTCAGCGAGCGCGGGATGACGGTCCACCTGCGCGACGCGGACCCCGACGCGGCCCGCACGGCGGCGTCGCTGGGAGCCGGCACCACCGAGCCGCCCACCGGGCCCGTCGACCTGGCGATCATCGCCGTCCCGCCCGCGCTCGTCGGACGCGTCCTCGCCGACGCGCAACGTGAGGGCCTCGCCCGCGCCTACACCGACGTGGCCAGCGTCAAGGACGGTCCCCGGCAGGACGTCGTCGCGCTGGGGTGCGACACCACCAGTTACGTCGGCAGCCACCCGATGGCCGGCGCCGAGCGCAGCGGGCCCCTCGCCGCCCGCCCCGACCTCTTCGACGGCCGCACCTGGGTGCTCACGCCCCTGCCGGACACCTCCACCGACACCCTCAACGCCGTGCTCGAGCTCGTCGCCCTGTGCGGGGCCGTCCCCGTCCTGATGGACGCCGCCGCCCACGACCGCGCCGTCGCGCTCGTCTCGCACACTCCGCAGGTCGTCGCCTCCCTGGTCGCGGCGCGGCTGGAGCACGCCGCCGAGAACGCGGTGCGCCTGGCCGGGCCCGGCATCCGGGACACCACCCGGATCGCCGGGTCGAACCCGGCGATGTGGGTGGAGATCCTCAGCGCCAACGCGGGTGCCGTCGCCGACACCCTGGAGGACCTCGCCACCGACCTCACCGGCGCCGTCGCGGGGCTGCGCGCCCTGCAGGCCGCCGACGAGGACAAGCGCGGCGAGGGCGCCGTCGCCGTCGAGGACGTGCTGCGCCGCGGCAACGCGGGGCGGGCCAGGATCCCCGGCAAGCACGGGGCGCCGCCCACCCGGTACGAGGAGGTCACCGTCCTCATCGGCGACCAGCCGGGCGAGCTCGCGCGTCTCTTCGCCGACGCCGGCCGCGCCGGGGTCAACATCGAGGACGTCGCCATCGAGCACTCCACCGGCCAGCAGGCCGGTCTGGTCAAGCTCAGCATCGCCCCGGTCGCGGTACCGGGCCTCTCCGCGGCCCTGCGCGAGCACGGCTGGCACCTGCGCTGACCGGCTTCTGGCGGCCGTGAGCCGGAAGCGGCCGGACGGGTGGTCGCGGACGGTAACCTTGACGTGGACCCACGCCCCCACGTCGTTAAGGAAGCCGCCCCGTGGACAACTCCTCTGCCCCGGTCGTCGTCGTGCTCGACGGCCCCGCCGGCACCGGAAAGTCGACCGTCTCGCGGGAGATCGCCGCGCGCCTGGGCCTGAGCTTCCTGGACACCGGCGCGATGTACCGGGCCGTCACGTTCTGGATGCTGGCCAACGAGGTCGACGTCGACGACGCGGGCGCGGTGGCGGTCGCCGCCGACAAGCCCCACGTCGTCTCCGGCACCGACGCCGACGGCCCCACCATCACGGTCGACGGCGTCGACGTCTCCGGCCCGATCCGCGAGCAGGCCGTCACCGCGGCCGTCAGCGCGGTCAGCGCCGTGCCCGAGGTGCGGACCAGGATGGTCGAGCTGCAGCGCGCCTCCGCGCTCGCCGCGGGGCGCGGCATCGTCGCCGAGGGGCGCGACATGGGCACCGTCGTCTTCCCCGGGGCCGACCTCAAGGTCTTCCTCACCGCGTCCGCCGAGACCCGCGCGTCCCGTCGGGCCGCGCAGCTCGGGGTCAGCGACCCGCACGAGATAGCCGCCATCCTGGCCGACATCAACCGCCGCGACGCCGCGGACTCCGGCCGCGCCACCGCGCCGCTGCGCAAGGCCGACGACGCCGTCGAGGTCGACACCAGCGAGATGAGCCCCGAGCAGGTCATCACGCACATCATCGGGCTGGTGCGCGAGCGCGCCGCCGCCCGGCTGGGCTGAGCCTCTCCGAGGTCACGCAGCCCCCACACGCCACCAGACAGCCGAACACGAGAGTTGGCACCGCGCACATGAGTAACGAGAACGTCGGGCACGTGGCCGGGCACGGCGAGCTGGGCGACGTCGAGTACGCAGAGTTCATGCAGCTCGCCGAGGAGGAGGGCTTCGGTCTCGACGAGATCGGCAACCTCGACGAGGACCACACGCCGATGCCCGTGCTCGCCGTCGTCGGCCGCCCGAACGTCGGCAAGTCCACCCTGGTCAACCGCATCATCGGCCGCCGCGAGGCGGTCGTCGAGGACCGTCCCGGCGTGACCCGCGACCGGGTCAGCTACGACGCCAACTGGAACGGCCGCAGGTTCAAGGTCGTCGACACGGGCGGCTGGGAGATCGACGCGCTGGGCCTGGAGGGCCTGGTCGCCCAGCAGGCCGAGCAGGGCATCGAGGCCGCCGACGCCGTCCTGTTCGTCGTCGACGCCGTCGTCGGCGCGACCGACACCGACGACGCCCTGGTCAAGCTGATCCGCCGCTCCGGCAAACCCGTGGTGCTCTGCGCCAACAAGGTCGACGGCCCCTCCGCCGAGGCCGACGCCGCCGCGCTGTGGAACCTCGGCCTCGGCGAGCCCTACCCCGTCTCCGCCCTGCACGGCCGTGGCTCCGGCGACATGCTCGACGCCGTCCTGGAGGCACTGCCCGAGGCGCCGCAGCAGCAGTTCGGCGTCCAGGTCCTCGGCGGTCCGCGCCGCGTCGCCCTGATCGGCCGCCCGAACGTCGGCAAGTCCAGCCTGCTCAACAAGGTCGCCGGCGAGGACCGCGTGGTCGTCAACGAGCTCGCGGGCACCACCCGCGACCCGGTCGACGAGATGATCACCCTCGGCGGCAAGACCTGGAAGTTCATCGACACCGCCGGCATCCGCCGCCGCGTCCACCAGACCGCGGGCGCGGACTTCTACGCCTCGCTGCGCACCGCGGCGGCGCTGGAGAAGGCGGAGGTCGCCGTCGTCCTCGTCGACGCCAGCGAGTCCCTCGCCGAGCAGGACACCCGCATCATCTCCATGGCCGTCGAGGCCGGTCGCGCGGTCGTCATCGCCTACAACAAGTGGGACCGCCTCGACGAGGAGCGCCGCTACTACCTCGAGCGCGAGATCGAGCAGGACCTGGTCCAGGTCCAGTGGGCGCCCCGGGTCAACGTCTCCGCCCGCACCGGCCGGCACATGGAGAAGCTCGTCCCGGCGATCGAGGCCGCGCTGGAGGGCTGGGAGACCCGTGTCCCGACGGGTCGCCTCAACGCGTTCCTCGGCGAGCTGGTGGCCGCCCACCCGCACCCCGTGCGCGGTGGCAAGCAGCCTCGCATCCTCTTCGGCACCCAGGCCGGCACGAAGCCCCCGCGCTTCGTGCTGTTCGCCTCCGGCTTCATCGAGGCGGGCTACCGACGGTTCATCGAGCGCCGCCTGCGCGAGGAGTTCGGCTTCGTCGGCACCCCGATCTCGATCTCGGTCCGGGTGCGCGAGAAGCGCAACGCCAAGAAGAAGTAGCCCTCACACCGACCCGGGCGGCAGCGAGAGCCGGCTGCGGTGCCGCCCGGGCGCCTGCGGGGTGTGGGGGGAGCCGAAGTCGGCGAAGTAGGGGAGCTTGAAGTTCTCCTCACCGGTGCGGTCCCCGGGCAAGGACCGGAAGAGCCGCCGGAACTCGGCGTAGAGCGCGTCGTAGATGGGCGTGTCCCGCTCGGCGCCGCGCTCGAACGCCGGCCGCATGGCCGGAATCGCGGTCGTGGCGGGCCAGGCGAGGCGGGGAGTGGTGGGGTAGGTCTCGAAGGCTTGCACGCCATGGCCAACGAGACATCAGCCTCCAAGATGCGGGTTCGCTGCAACCTTTAGGGGCGCGGGGCTCTGCCGATTCGCGGCCCCGTCGCATGGGCGCGGGCAGCCACCGGAGTGCGGATGACCCGTGGGTCGAGGACCATCCGCAGGCCAGTGGTTGTTCGGTTCAGGTGCCTGCCAGGGGCAGCGTCGCGCCCAGGAGAAGGCCCTTGCGGGCGCCGTTGTCGAGGGCGTGCCGGAGCAGGTCCTCCCGGGGCTGACGGCCGATCGTGCCGTGCGGTGCGGCGTACATGATGACCTCCGCCTGCTGCGAGGCCGCGCTGCGCCAGGCCTCCGTGACCTGGAGCGGGGCGTGCGCTTGCCACCAGGCGTTCGTGCCGCCGCCGGGCGCGGGCTGGAGGACGGCGTGCAGCTGACCCATCGCCATCAGGACGGACCAGCCCCGCAGCTGCGCGGGGGCGTGCTCGACCTCGGGGATCAGCTGGAAGCCGTGCTCCTGGAGCAGCTCCACGAACGCGTCCTCGCCGATGCTCATCCCGGGGCGGCCCACCGGCCCCGTCGGCTCGACGACCAGCGCGGCGCGCGGCGTGCCCTGACACAGGACCAGGCCGCAGGTGACGCCCAGCACCGCGGGGGCGACCTGGCCGCCCGCGGGGCTCGGCACCGACTCCGGCACGTGCAGCTCGGGCGCGGGCGCCACCGGCTGCTCCACGCCGGGCGCCATCGACGCGCCGATGTTGCGGACGGCGCCCTGCAACTGCTCCTCGGAGACCTCGACCACCTGGGAGGGGATGCACCGGGCGTGGGCGAAGGCCAGCACCGCCGTCTCCTCGCCCACGAACAGCACCGTCGCCGTCGGCTCCTGCGTCACGTCGCCTGGCGCACGGCAGGAGGTGCAGTCGTAGCGGTCTGGGGCGGTGCCACCGCCCAGCAGGCGGTCGGCCTCGTCGTCACCGATCTCGGCACGGACCTCGTCGCTGACGTCGATCATGCGCTGCACGAATGACTCCTCGAATCGCGGGGGCCGGAGCGCGACTGCCCGGCCGTGATGACAAACGCACGGATGTGGTCGGGGTCACGGTTCCGGTGCTCCGAGCACGGGAAAGAGGTGCGATTCGGTCACCCGGGAGCGTCTCGCGGTGACCCTCTGTCTACCGTGTGGGGCACCTCACGCGGGCTCAGAGGGCCTTTTCTGTGAGCCAGGTCACGAATGAACGGATTTGACGCTTCGACAAAATTCCCAATTTGGACATTCAGTACAGGACTTCAAGATTTTTACTTCCGGTAACCAGCGCGTGAGCTGGGACTTCGCTCGGAGGTTTGAGTCGCACCCCGGACCTTTCCTACGGTCGTTGGCGTCGGTGCAACGAGCACCGCCCGGGTTCGCCCGTCTCAGCACAGCCCTTGCCGCGCACCGTCGCGTGGCGATGCGGCAGTGCCCGCCGCCGCACAGGACAGGTCGGCGGCGAGTGACGGAAGCGAGGGCACGGACGCGCAGAGCGCGCAACAGCCCGCCCGGGAGTGTCGAAAGGCTTTTCATGAAGTTCCGCGTTCGTACCGCTGCCGTCGCCGCCACCCTCGTCGCGGCCCCGGTCGCCGGTCTGCTCTGCGCGACCAGCGCCTCCGCCGCCTCGGTCTCCACCTGGGACGCGGTCGCGCAGTGCGAGTCGGGCGGCGACTGGTCGATCAACACCGGCAACGGCTTCTACGGTGGCCTGCAGTTCACCTCCAGCACCTGGGCCGCCTACGGCGGCACCCAGTACGCCGCGGAGGCCAACCAGGCCACCCAGGGCCAGCAGATCGCCGTCGCCGAGAAGGTTCTGGCCTCCCAGGGCCCCGGCGCCTGGCCCGTCTGCGGCCCGAAGGCCGGCCTGACCGCCGGTGGCGCCCCGGCGTCCGTCGACACCTCCTCGAACACCGGCTCCTCGACCAACTCCGCCGCCTCCGTGCAGCAGAGTGCCCCGGCCCCGGTCAAGAGCGCCCCGGCTCCGGCCCCGGCCAAGTCCGCTCCGGCCCCGGTGCACCACACCGCCGGCGCCAAGGGCAACTACACCGTCAAGTCCGGCGACACGCTGAGCAAGATCGCCGCCGCCCACGGCACCAACTGGCACTCCCTGTACGCCGCCAACAAGAGCGTCATCGGTGGCAACCCGAACCTGATCTTCCCGGGCCAGGTGCTGAACCTCGGCTGAGGCTCCGTCTTCGGTCGTGTGACGACAGCAGCGACAGCAGCGCGGTCCACCGCTTCGGCGGTGGGCCGCGCCGTCGTGCTGTTCCCGGTGTGCTGTCCCCGATGTGGGCTGCGCCGAGGGAGTGAGGTCTCGGCGTGGCGATTGATATGACAATCGGACCTGAAGGGAGCCGACATACCGTCAGCTTCCATGGGCGTAGCTCGACGACGTCTTCTGACCGGCGGCGCCATCGGTGCGGCCTCGCTGGTCTGTGTGCTGCCGGTGGTCTCCGACGTCGCGTCCGCTCAGGTTCCGGGCCGCGTCTGGGACCGGCTCGCCATGTGCGAGAGCAGCGGCCACTGGCACATCGCCACCGGCAACGGCTACTACGGCGGCCTGCAGATCTCCCTGGAGACCTGGCGCGAGGCCGGCGGCAGCCGCTACGCGTCACGCCCCGACCGCGCCACCAGGGCCGAGCAGATCGCCGTCGCCGAGGCCATCCTCGCCTGGCAGGGCTGGTCCGCCTGGCCCAACTGCTCCCGCGGCCTGACGGGCCGTCCCCCGGTGGGCGCGACCCACAGCCCGACCCCGAAACCGTCCAAGAGCCCCACCCCCACCTCCAGGCCGACGCCGACCTCCACCTCGACGCCGACGCCGACGCCGACGCCGACATTCGCGCCGACCCCGACACCCACGCCGCCCGTCACACCCACGCCGCCCGTCACGGTCCCGGCCAGCTACGTGGTGCGACCCGGCGACCAGCTCGTGGCGATCGCGCACCGGTTCCGCCTGCCCGGCGGCTGGCCCGCGCTGTACGCGCGCAACCGCGCGCTGATCGGGCCGCACCCCGACGACCTCGTCGCCGGGACGGTGCTCAGGCTCCGCTGAGCGGCGGTGGCGCCTGCCGCTCGCGGGCGGCGACGACATCGCCGCGGCGCAGCTCGTAGACGTAGTCCCAGGCGGCCTCGTCCGGCAGGGCCTGCTCGGCCAGCAGCACCGTGCGGCCGGAGGCGACGAGCGACGCGAGCGAGGCGTGCACGCGGGCCACCACCTCCTCGGCCAGGCCCAGGCCGAACTCGTCCAGGAGCAGCAGCCGGGCGGGCGAGGTGAGCACCCGGCAGAGGGCGACCATGCGCTGCTCGCCGCCGGAGAGGGTGCCGGCCGTGCGCGGCAGCAGCCGGGACAGCTCGGGGAAGAGCTCGACGCCGGCCTCGACGCCGCCGCCGAGCGGCCCGGGGACGACGAGGTTCTCGGCGACGGTGAGCGAGGGGAAGACGGCCTGCTCGGCCGACAGAAGTGCGATTCCGAGACGCGAGCGCCGGTACGTGTCGAGAGCGGTGATCTCGCGCGCGGCCACTGCTCCGCCCCGGCCGTGCCAGAGCACCCGCCCCGCCGCCAGCGGCACCACACCCGCCAGCGCGTGCAGCGCGGTGCTGCGCCCGCTCCCGTTCCGCCCGACGAGCACCGTCATCGCTCCCGCCGGGACCGCCAGGTCCACGCCGTGCAGTGCCTCCAACGGCCCGTACCGCACCCGCGCCCCGCGCAGCTCGATCTCAAGCGCCATGCGGCACCCCGCCCGAACCACTGACCCCGCCCGAACCACTGACCCCGCCCGGCACCCGGCCGCCCTGGAACTGTGCCCGCCCGGCCCGCATCACGTGCACGCCGTTGGCCAGTTCGTCCACCAGCTCCCGATCGTGCTCGACGAGCAGCAGCGCGAGGCCGCCGTCGGCCAGCCGATGCAGCAGCTCCACCAGCAGCGCCGTCTCGCGCTGATCCAGACCGGCCGCCGGCTCGTCCAGCAGCAGCGCCGTCGGAGCCATGGCCAGCGCCCGGCCGAGCTCGACCAGCCGCAGCGTGCCCGTCGGCAGGTCCGCGGCCGCGTGGTCGCGCAGGGCGGCGAGGCCCAGCAGCCGCAGCACCGCATCGGTCTCCTCGACGGCGGAGGAGGTCAGCCGCCCGGAAGCGGCCTGCTCCGCGCCGACGCGGATGTTGTCCGCCACGGTCAGCCCGGGGAAGACGGCGAGCTGCTGGAAGGTGCGGGCCAGGCCCAGCCGGGCACGGGCGTGCTCGGGCAGGCGGGTGATGTCCCGGCCGCCGAGCAGCACCTGGCCCCCGTCCGGGCGACCCGCGCCGCTCAGGCAGTCGAACAGCGTGGACTTCCCGGCCCCGTTCGGGCCGGTCAGCGCCGTGATCCGGCCCGGCGGCACGGCCAGGGTCACTCCGTCCACGGCCGTCACGCCCGCGAAGCGCCGGGTGACGTCCCGCGCCGTGAGCCGCTCGCCCGCCAGCCGCGGCAGTACCGGCAGCGCCGCCTCCGCCGCGGGCGCGGCGG